>JANSYL010000003.1 GCA_024742455.1 Paracoccaceae bacterium
GAAAAGGGCGGCCGCGCCGTCCGGGAATGGGTTGCCGCCCGCAATCAGCTGGCCATAATATTCGCCGGGCGCTTCGACGCCTGAACGTATCTGAAAACCGCATGGGCCCGCTCAGATACACAGAGGATCAGACACTCCCAGCTGGTCATCAGCGACGCCCACACGGGCCTGAAGGGCGCCATCGCCCGCGTCTTCGAGGCGACGTGGCAGCGCTGCCGGGTTCACTGGATGCGCAACGCTCTGGCTCATGTCTCGAAGGGCCAGCACACGGTCGTTGCCGCGGCGATCCGTCAGGCCTTTGACCAACCGGACCGCAAGCATGCCGGCGAGACCTGGCGGCACGTCGCGGAGCAGCTCCGCACCCGATGGCCCAAGCTCGGCGACCTCATGGACGCCAGCGAGCACGACGTGCTGGCCTACATGGCCTTCCCGCGCCAGCACCGGACAAAGTTGCCCTCCACCAACCCAATCGAGCGACTGAACAAGGAGGTGAAGCGCCGGGCCGATGTCGTCGGCATCTTCCCGAACGAAGCCTCCATCATGCGCCTGATCGGCGCAGCGCTCTTTTAACAGAACGATGAATGGCAGACCTCGAGCCGCTACATGATGGTTGAGGCCTTCGCGCAGATCGACAAGGAGGAACTCGACCCCATTCTCAGCATCACCACGAAGGCCGCCTGATCATGCTCTCAGGCCATCTGGGAAATTACACCAGCTTGACGGACACGACAAAAAAATAATTTGCGTCGGCTTGTCTGCCTTTAGGATGATGCGTCTCATCGATTAGCTCGTTCAGCGAATTCCCGCAATCACATACTAGTTGTCAACGCCGACTTAAAATTCCCCAGAAGTGCCGAAGTAAAATTCCCCACTACGGCGGTTTCGGCGATCAGCCGTGTTCAGTGATCGGCAACTCCATTGAGGTTTTTCGGCGGCCGTCCGCGGCGCTTGGGCGGCGGGGGTGGTGTGATCGGTGCGTTCGCCCTCACGTGCTCAGGAATGAGGTCGGCATGGGCGCGCAGCCGATCTTGGCTGAAATCGACATCACCGCCTTCCAGCGAGAGCCGTGCTGACCTTCACCGTCGAAAACCATCCGCACAGCACGTTCGCGCACTTCAGGGGAAAACTTGTTCGTCGTCTTGCTCATGATGCTCCATCCTACTCAGGAGTTGGAGCCTCCGGCAAACCCGGCGCGGTTCAATATAAGGTGCCGTAAACCTCGGCAGCGGTGATTTTCACAGACCCGGTCGAGTCGTCTGCATTCACGTAGATGCCGTTGCCTATAGCGAAGTTGCTGCCATCTATACCCAACTCGTTCACGGTCCCATCGATTGTGATACTAAGGCTCCCATCGTTGTTGTGATCCGCGGATATGCCGTAATATCCAGTGATGCTGCTGGCAAAATCATCGGTAAATTCCGTATCACTTGTCGGGCCAGCCAGCGTCGTGATGGTAATCCCGTTGACGTTTGGGTCTGTCGGAGCAACCGAAAACCCGTCCTGCGTTTCGAAAGTGCCGGGACCGGTGATTTCTACGGTCGTAGCATTGGTTTGCGACAACGCTCCGGACGGTGTCACTCCCTGCGCATAAGCCCGACGCCCATAGCCCATCCCAACGATGGCTGTGAGGGCAGTGCCCATCATCAGCGCGCCTGCACGTTGGCGCATGGGCCTGCTGATCGGCCCTACTGCAAAGTGGGGGGCACCATGGACGTTGCGCGGGGTTTTTTTGGTCTCGCTCATTGGTCACTCCGAAAGCTTTTGCGTTGGCTTGCCAAGCACATGCCAAAGTTTCGAACACAAAAAAAGTTGCGCAATTTCAACATGTTCAAAGTGAACATGTTCAGCGGGCATGGGCGACCCTATATGCAGGGTCGGCGGCGAACCCAGCATACGAACAGGACACCAAGCAATGCTCACAACAGATCCTCGCATCATGAACTTGTTGGCCCTCGGCATGGCCAAGGTCACCTACGGCGCTCTCAAGATCCTGCGCCGACATCTGGGCAACGACCTAGAACTCGCTCTGATAGGCTTCGCTGTGGTGATGCGCACGCGCCGTGACCTTTTTCAGCTGGTGGAACGAGATGGGCTGACCGAAGCCACCATCGCCGAGATCGCGAGTGAGCGCGGGTTCTATACCTCAACCAACGAAGTGTCGGCCTACACCGGGCTCAACCGCGCCACCGTGACACGCAAGATGAAGAAGCTGGTCGAGATGGGCATTCTTGAGCGCGTAGAGCGCGACAAATGGCACTTGGTGGATTTTGAGCATGGCGAACAGGTGGCACCAGCGATCATGCTGCGCGAGCTGCTGCAGAACTATGTAGCAATCACCAACAAGCTGGAGGCCTTACTGCCCGAGGAAATCCAGCCCATGATGCGCACAGCGTTGGCGGATTTGGGGCAAATCGAGGCCAAGGCGCTGTTGGATGAAGATGTGGCGCGAAAGGTCAAGCGCGGATTGGAGGTCAATCACTGAGCGATTAACAGGGTATAGCGCAGACTTGATCAAGCTGCCCGTCAAGGCGCTGGGTAACGTGGTTTACGTGTTTCATGGTGTGGGTGAACTGGTTGACTAAGCGGTGCGAAACCAATGTTTCCGCAATCTGTGTTCCGCACACTGTTCGGAACACTGTGTTCAAACACTGTGTTGCAGTTTACTGTGTTCAACACAGCGTTTCGCCAAGCTGTTGCGTGAATAAGTGAAAACAATGCGTCAGGATCGTAGCGCACTCTGTAGCACACCACAAAAACAAGCACTTAAGTCACTGTTTTAAAACATCTTATTTTCATGCTGTGAAATCATAATCCGCGTGTCGGGGGTTCAAGTCCCTCCTCCGCTACCAGACCCCCCGACATGCGCAGTTCAGGCGGCTTCCCACATAAGGCCCGGGCGATAGCGTTGTGCCACCTTGCCGTCCTTCAGGGCGAAGAGGTGCAGCCAGCGATTGTCGAACAGGTCGCGGACGCCGGGATGGGCCTCCAGCACGCCGTCGATGGCCTCGGTCGGGGCCTCGATCAACACGCTGAGACGCAAGGGTTCATGGACCAGCGCGTCACCATCATGGATCGCCTGCCAGGGCAGTCCGGGGCGCAGGATGCCGCCATTGCCCTCGACCACGCCAAGACCGCCCACGACATTATGGATCAGCTTGTTGCCGCCGCCGAAAGCCTCGGGCGCGACGGAGGAGCCGTAATATTGCAGGCTGATCCAGCTGGCCACGACGACCGGGGCCGTGATGATCAGTTCCAGCGTGCCGAACCTGTCATCGGCCTTCCAATCGTAGGAATGCAGGAAGGCGCGGCCCCCGAGATCGACATGCGCGGTGGCGGCGCGCGGCGCGGCGATGAAGGCCGCGCAGCCGGCAAGGCCCCATTCCGGGCGCACTTCGGCCCAGTTGCGGGCCCGGCCCGGCAGCGCCTCAGCCGAGGCGCCGGGGATGCGGGTGGCGCGTTCGGCCCGGGTCAGCCCCGCCGCCTCGTCGAGCCAGCGCCGGACAGGGGCCAGTTTCGGGCTGTCGCTGTAAAGCGTGATCTGGTCGGTGGTGGTGTCGTGCAGACCAGCGACGAAGACCGTGTCCGCCGGAACCTCGATCCCCCTTTCGGCCAGCCCGGCGCGGGCCTCGGCATCGTTGAGGAGATCGGCCAGAACCCGGGCCGACACCTCGCCGGTATGCCCGCCACAAGCGCCGCAGTGATAGGCGCTTTCATGGGGGTTGTTGGTAACCTGCGCGCCGTGGCCGAGCAGCAGGACCACCGGTGCGTGCCCCTTGGTCAGGCCCATCGCGGTCAGCACGGCGGCGGCGGTATCGGCCTTGGCCTTGGCGTCGAGCGGCGTGTCGAGGCGGGGTGCGGCCTTGGATCCGGCCGGTTTGACCTTTCCGAGCGCGTCCTTGACCAGTTTTGCGCCATAGATCGGGCCCGCCGCCTCGACGAAGGCGAAGGAGGACACGGCAGCCTGCCGGAACCGGCCCCAGGCCCGGTTGGCCCGTGCCGTGATGCGCAGGTCCATGTCATCCTCGGGCGTGCCATGGGCGGAGGTTTCAAGGCCCGGGTTCAGCAGCACCGGCAGCCGCGATTCGACCACGTCGGAGCCTTGCGCGGTATGGGCGAGGGGAAGGCCGAAAAAGCCTGCGAACCCGATGGTGGCGATGCCTGCATCGAGGCTTTCGAGCGCGCGGCGATAGACCTCGGACCTTACGTCGATGCAGAAGGCGGCCTGCAGTTTCGGCCGGCCCGTTGCCGGGGCGGCCCCGGTCAAATCCTCGGACAGGGACCGCTGAAAGGCGCGTTCGGCGGCTTCCTGCAGGATGGCATCGGCAATGTGGTCGGCACTGGGGTCGGCAGGGGCTGCATGGGTGTCCAGCACGGTCTGCCATGCCTCGGACAGCTGCGGAAGATGGTCGAGGATCGCCTCTTCCCAGACCAGCCGGATCGCCAGCAATTCGGCAGTGGTGGCGTCGGTTTCGCCCGCCATTTCGGCCTGCCAGAGCATCCAGCGCGCATGCTGCGCCCAGCCGCCAAGCTCCATCAGCAGGCGGTGGAAGGTGCTTTCGGCGGAGGCGCCCGTGATGCCCAGCCGGTCGGCGGCGCGCAGGATGGCGCGTTCGGGCGTGTCGGGGGCGTCGGCGACATGGGCGCAGAACCCGGACAGCCCGGCGATTTCCGGCGTCAGGTCATGGATCGCCCAGTCACGCCACGCGGCATAGGCGCTGCGGCCCGGGGTGGGCGACCAGAGCGCCTGACCCCGGTCGAAATGACCGGCGGCCCAGAGGCCGAAGGTTTTCATGAAGACCGACGGCCAGTCGGTGCCGGTTTCGCTGGCGGCCAGTTCGGCGACGGTCGGCAGCGCCTGCGGGGCGGGCGCGGCCGTGTCGAGCGCGGCTTTCAGCTTGGCAAGGCTGGCCGGTTTGGCCTTGGCGGTGCTGGCGTCGAGCGCGGCCTTCAGGTCGGCATCGGTGATCCGGCCCTCGGCGATGGCGCTGGCGTAATCGGCCCGCGCGAGGGTCAGCCGCACGCCCGCGGCGCGGTCGAGCCGGGCCGCCGCTCTTGCCAGATCGGTGCCGGTCTGGCCGAGGAACGGGTTGACCGCGACGGTGGCATCCAGCGGGAAGGCGGGCGGGATCGCGCGGGTCGCGGCCTCGGCGGCGCGCAGGATGTCGGCCATGTGGGCCGGGGCGATATCGCTGTGCTTCATGAACATCTGTTGCGCCTCCATGTTATGCGTCGTGCTTTGCGGTGGGTTTGGTGTTGAAGCCGCCGATCAGGCGATCGAGCACGGCGTTGAGGTAGAGGCCGTTGGCGATATGGACCCGGAAACCGGCGGCAGCCGGGTGGTGGGCCCAGAGCGGGAACAGGGTCTGTGCCACCGCGACCATCCCGAAGGAGATCACCGCCAGCACGATCAGCGCCCATTCGAAGGGGCCGGCCACGGGCACCGGCGGCAGCGCCGCGCCCCAGATCGCATCGGCGCCCAGCTGGAAGGTGAAATATGCTATGGCGGTGGCGGCAGAGGCGATGGCGGTGCGCCGGGTCAGCGCCACGGGGGCGGCATCGGCCAGGCCCTGCGCCACCAGATAGGCGACCCCGAAAATCAGCATCGCGCCCAGCGCCAGCGCCTGGGGCGATTTCGCCCCGAAGCCCGCGATGAAGGCGCCCGCGACCAGCGCGTAAAGCGTGACGGCGATGGCAAAGGCCTTGGCCACCGCGCCCAGGTCGGGCACGGCCACAGGGCCGGGGCGGCGGACGTTCAGCACCGCCTGCACCGCACCCCCCGAGGCGAGGAAGGCATGTGCCTTGTACATCGAATGCGCCACGATATGCAGGAGCGCCAGTGGCCAGAGGCCGAGGCCGCATTGCAGGAGCATGAAGCCCATCTGCGCCACGGTCGACCAGGCAAGTGCGGTTTTGACCGCACTTTGGGTCAGCATCACCACCGCCCCGAAAAGCGCGGTGAACCCGCCCAGCAGGACCAGCGCCCCCATCGCGCCCGGGATCGGCTGTACGAGGTCTGCCATGCGGATGAGCAGCACGCCGCCGGCGTTGATGATGCCCGCATGCAGCAGGGCCGAAACAGGCGTGGGGGCCTCCATCACCTCGGTCAGCCAGCCATGAACGGGGAAGGTCGCGGTCTTGAGGGCTGCGGCCAGCACCACGAAACCGATCCCGATATGGGCGATGAGAGGGACACCGGCGGCCACCAGCGCCGAGGCGTCGGACAGATCGGCTGTGCCATAGGCCACCCAGAGGCAGACCGCGCCGAGTATCAGGGCGACATCGCCGCTGTGCCAGGCCCAGGCGAATTTGGTCGCGGCGCGCTGCGCCTCGGCCCGGTCGCTGTAATGCAGGAGCAGCCGCTTCAGCACAAGGCCGATGGCGGCAAAACCCGCGATCAGGGGCAGGAGGCTGGCCGACTGGACCAGCAGCAGGACCAGTGCCAGCGTCGCCAGCATCAGTCCGTGAAACGCACCTTCCCGCGGGTCGCCATCGAGATAGGTGCGCGAGTAGCGCAGCACGACCCAGCCGATGAAGGCCACAAGAAGGGTCATCGTTGCGCTGATCGCGTCAAGCTGGAGCGCGATCAGGGCAGGGCCGCCCAGAAGCGCCACGCCGACGGGCCCGCCGAGGATCAGCTGGACGACCCCGCCGAGCGCCGCCGCCAGCGCGGCGAGCGCCGCCCATTCCGACAGGCGCGGCAGGTTACCCGGCCGGGCACCGGGGTTCGACAGGAAGGCCAGCGCGGCCAGGGCCGCGAGGATCGGTGCGAACAGGGTCAGGGGCAGGGTCATCGTGCACGCTCCTTCGTTAGCGGTTGGGGCGGGATACCGATTGCCGTTCCCATAGAAAATTACATATATTCCATCCAACCGTTCTATCTGATCGAAGATGGCGACACTGAACCTGCATCACCTGCGCCTGTTCCGCGCCGTGGCCCGCGATGGTACCCTGACCGGGGCCGCGCGGGCGCTGAACCTGTCGCAATCGGCGATGTCGGCGCAGGTCAAGGCGCTGGAGGCGGCGCTGGGCCATGACCTGTTCGAACGGCGCGGGCGCGGTCTGGTGCTGACCGAGGCGGGGCGGATCGCGCTGGATCATGCCGAAGCGATCTTTCGCGCCGCCGAGGATCTGACCGCGACGCTGAAGGAAACCGGCGGCGGGCGCCGGGCGCTGAGGGTGGGCGCGCTGGCGACCCTGTCGCGGAATTTCCAGATGGCGTTCCTGCGCCCGCTTCTGGGGCGGGAGACGGTGGAGGTCGTGCTGCGGTCGGGATCGCAGCGGGAATTGCTGCGCGGGCTGCGGGGCATGTCGCTCGATATCGTGCTGACCAACCTGCCGCCGGCGCGCGACGCGGCCAGCCCCTACCTGGTACACCGGTTGGCCGAACAGACGGTCAGCCTGGTGGGCCGTCCGGCGCGGGTGGGACAGGGGCGTGACCTTGCCGCCCTGCTGGCCCAGGAGCCGCTATTGCTTCCGACCGAGGACACCGCGTTGCGCGCGGCCTTCGATGCGCTTGCCGCGCGGCTGGATGTCAGCCCGCAGATCGCGGCGGAGGCCGATGACATGGCGATGCTCAGGCTGCTGACACGCGCCGATGTCGGGCTGGCCGTGATCCCGCCGATCGTCGTGCAGGAGGAACTGGCGGCAGGCGACCTGGTGGAGGCCGCGCAACTGGATGGCATGGCCGAGCCGTTTTATGCGGTGACGCTGGAACGCCGGTTTCCCAACCCGCTTGTCGCCGAGGTTCTGACGCGCGACCCGGGCGAGGCCTGGGACGTGCCGCACTAAGCGGGGCTTGGTTGCGCGGAATCAGTCGGGCCGCGTCAGGGCGGCCACCAGCTGCCGCGTGACCGGGGCCACCACCAGGACCACCGGGAAGGCCACCGCCCAGGACGTCGCCCAGGCCAGCATCCACGCGCCGATCACCCCATCGACCGCGCCAACGGCACGCAGGGTCGCGATGCCGGACACGATGCAGGACATCAGGCCGGACAGAATCAGGCCAAAGAGAATCGGGGCGAAACGGGCGGGGATCATGGCGCACCTGAGCTTGTTCACGGGACGCAGTGATACTGGCGCAATGGGCCACAGGGTCAAGCAGGCAGGGGATTCCGTGTAAATTGCGCACACCCCGAAATGTAAACCTTGATTGACAGATTGTTTGGGTTACAGTCCACCGAAGTATACCGAACGCGCGGGCCCCAACGCCCTGGCGCGGACGCGGGACGAGGAGAGACCGGACCCATGACGACACGAACGCCGATGAACAGTCCCCGCCGTCCCACCTCTGCCGAGGATTGTGCCGATCTCGCGGCGCGCGCGTTGCAACGGCTGTGCCAGGAACGGGCTGCGGACGCCGTGTCCGACGCCACCGCCGAGGCGCTGGGTGACCCGATGGCCACCGCGCTGGCCTACGCGCTGTGCGATGAGGATGATTTCTCGGCCCAGATCATCATCGATGACCTGCTCGAAGCCGGGTTGAGCGTTGAGGATGTCTGTCTCGACCACCTGGCCCCGGCCGCACGGCGCCTGGGCGAATGGTGGGACACGGACCGTTTGCCCTTTACCGAGGTCACGGTGGCCACGGCGCGCATCCAGTCGCTGCTGCGCCGGATGCCGCGCCCTTGCGATACGCGGATGGCGCCCGGTGACAAGGGCGCGGTCTTCGTGGCGGTGCCCGGAGAACTGCACACGCTGGGCGTGATGATGGCTGCCGACCTGTTCCGCCGTGGCGGCTGGGATGTCAGCCTTCTGCTGGGGCAGACCCATGACGAACTGATCTCGCGCCTGGCGCGCGACGACCGGCCGGTGATCGGGCTGTCCTGCAGCGGCGATCATTCCTTTGCCGCGCTCAAGCGGCTGATGCGCGCGCTTGCCCGTGTCCGCCCCGATGCCGAGATCATGGTCAGTGGCCAGATCACCGGGCACCCCGAGCGGGTCGCCGACCTGTCCGAGCGCCATGTCGTTGTGCGCGATACCGCCGATGCCGCGCGGCAGATGCAGCGCATGGCCGACATGGTCGACGGGTTTGCAGGGTCGGACGCGGCGCGCGCGCGCGGCTAGGGTCAGGGCAATTCGGCCGCCGGGATGACCGGAAAGAACGTCCCCGACGACCACAGCCCGAACCAGTCGGTGCCATCGACGTCATGGGACGTGCCCAGATCGACCAGCCGGTAGAAGCTTTTTCGATCGATCAGCGCCTCGAGCCCTGAGCGCACCATGACATAGGGCGAGGGTTCACCATCGGCGTCGCGGACCACCCGGATCGGCGCATCGGGTCCTGCGGCAACGCTGTCGCCGACATTGGTGGTGAAGGTGATGACCTGGCCGGGGCCGTCTCCTGTCACCTCGAAATCCTGGGCGACAAAGGGCGCGTCCTCGACCCTGAGCCCCACCTTTTCGACCGGGGTGACGAGGAAATACTTGTCGCCTTCGCGTTTAAGGATTGTCGAAAAGAGCCGCACCATCGCGGGTCGCCCGATGGGGGTGCCTTCATAGAACCAGGTGCCATCGCGCCGGATCTCCATGTCGAGATCGCCGCAGAAGGGCGGGTTCCACAGGTGGACCGGCGGCAATTTGCCGGTCTTCTGTGCGTCCTGGGCCGCTTTCATCAGGGTGTCGGGGGTGCCGTTCACGATGATTTTCCTCCGCCGGGGTTTTGCCATTCCCGGTCTTCGGGATACGTCCTATCACTCAGACATATATTTCCAGCGGAGCGTTGCCATGTCCAACCCTGACACCCTGGTCGCCGAGATCGAAGCGCTGGGCGCGAAGCTGGCCGAGGCGAAGACCTCGATCGGCACCAAGATCATCGGCCAGACCGATGTTGTGGACCTGTCTCTGGCGGCGATGCTGTCGGGGGGGCATGCGTTGCTGATGGGGCTGCCGGGGCTGGGCAAGACCCTGCTGGTCGACACGCTGTCGACGGTGATGGGGCTGAGCGCCAACCGTATCCAGTTCACCCCCGATCTGATGCCCGCCGATATCCTGGGGTCCGAAGTGCTGGAGACGGGACAGGACGGCGCGCGCAGTTTCCGGTTCATCGAGGGGCCGATCTTCTGCCAGCTTCTGATGGCCGACGAAATCAACCGCGCCAGCCCCCGGACGCAATCGGCACTGCTGCAGGCAATGCAGGAAAAAGAGGTCACGATCGCGGGCGATCACAAACCGCTGCCCGCGCCGTTCCATGTGCTGGCCACGCAGAACCCGATCGAACAGGAAGGCACCTATCCCCTGCCCGAGGCGCAGCTGGACCGGTTCCTGGTGAAGATCGACGTCGATTACCCCGATCGCGAGACCGAGCGCGGCATCCTTCTGGCCACCACCGGCACCGAAAGCGCCAAGGCGCATCAGGTCTTTGACGGTGCGGCCCTGATCGCCGCGCAGGGGGTGGTCCGGCAGATGCCCGTGGGCGAGACCGTGGTGGAGCTGATCCTGGACTTGGTGCGCGCCTGCCGGCCCGATGGCGACGAGGCGCCCGAGGTGGTGCGCAAGAGCGTCGCGTGGGGCCCCGGCCCGCGCGCGGCGCAGGCGCTGATGCTGACGGTGCGCGCGCGCGCCCTGCTGGACGGCAGGCTTGCCCCGTCGCCCGAGGATGTGGCGGCGCTGGCGCGCCCGGTTCTGGGTCACCGGATGGCCCTGAGCTTTGCGGCCCGCGCCGAGGGCGCGGTTCTGGAACGGGTGATCGATGAAGTGACCGAGCGCGTGACCCGGGTGGGTCTGGCGGCTTGAGCGACAGCGCACTTCATACCCCGGACACGCTGAGGTCCCGCTCGGAGGCGGTGGCGGCAAGCCTGCCACCGCTGCTGGCCGATGCGCAGCATCTGGCGGCCACCGTTCTGCTGGGCGTGCATGGCCGCAAACGCGCGGGCACCGGTGACGAGTTCTGGCAATACCGCCCGGCACAGGCGGGTGATGCCTATCGTAGCATCGACTGGCGCCGGTCGGGGCGGTCGGACGGGCATTTCCTGCGCCAGACCGAATGGCAGGCGGCACAATCGGTGATGATCGGGGTCGATGACAGCGCCTCGATGACATTCACCGGCCACCGGTCGCGTCCCTCGAAACTGCGCCGGGCGCAGACGCTGGCGATGGCGGTGGCGATCCTTGCGATCCGGGGCGGCGAACGGGTGGGGCTGACCCATATGACCGACCCGCCGCGCGGCGGGCAGGCGCAACTGATGCGGATGGCGGCGGCACTTATGGATGGTCATGAGCAATCCGATTACGGCGCGCCCCGGCCCAAGGCCCTGCCGATGGGCAGCCGCGCGGTGTTTTTCTCGGATTTCCTGGGCGACCCGGCCCCTATCGAAACGGTTCTGGGCCGTGCCGCCGACCGGGATGTGAAGGGCGTGGTCGTCCAGCTGCTGGACCCCGACGAAGAAGCGTTTCCCTATGACGGGCGCACGGTGTTCGAATCGATGTCGGGCGCGGTACGGTTTGAGACGCTGAAGGCGAAATCGCTGCGTGAGGAGTATCTGGCGCGGCTGGCGGAGCGGAAGGACAGGCTGCAGCAGGCGGCGCGGCGTACCGGCTGGCGGTATCATTGCCACCACACGGACGGGTCGGCCGAGGCGACGCTGCTGTGGATTTACCAGGCCATCGAGAAGGTACGGGCATGATGGGGTCGCTCGCCTTTGTCACGCCCCTGCTGCTGATCGGGCTGATCGCGCTTCCGATCCTGTGGTGGCTGCTGCGCGCCGTGCCACCCGCGCCGATCCGGCGGCGTTTCCCCGGTGTGGCGCTGCTCCTCGGTCTGAAAGACGACGAAAGCGAAACCGACAAGACGCCTTGGTGGCTGCTGGCGTTGCGCATCGCGGCGCTGGCGGCGGCGATCATCGGCTTTGCAGGGCCTGTTCTGAACCCGCAGCAGGACCGGGCGGGCACCGGCCCGCTTCTGGTGGTGATGGATGCCTCCTGGGCTTCGGCGCGCGACTGGTCGGGGCGCATTGACCGGGTGGAGGCGCTGCTGGAGGAGGCGGGGCGCGCCGGGCGGCCTGCCGCTGTCGTTCAGCTGACTGACCTGCCTGCGGGCGATCTGCCGCTGCAGGCCGCCAGTGCCTGGGTCGCCCGACTGCCCGCGATCGCCCCGGCGCCTTTCGCCCCCGATTACACGGCGGCGACGGAATGGGCCGGGGGTCTGACCGGCCCGCTGGAAACCTATTGGATCGGCGACGGGCTGGCGCGGGAGGGGCGGCGCGCATTGGCAGGGGCGCTTTCCGATCTCGGACCGCTGACCGTTTTCGAAAGCGGGCGCGACGTGCTGGCCCTCGGCCCTCCGGGGTTCGAGGGTGAGGAGATCCGCCTGCCGATCCTGCGCCTTGCAGGTCCGGGCACGGGCCCGGGCGCGGGTCCGGCCACGGTCGATGTGATCGCCCACGGCCTTGACCCTGCAGGCCTGCCACGGGACCTGGCGCGGCTGAGCGTCGATCTGGACGCTGAGCCGCCCGAGGCGGCGTTCGACCTGCCCGCCGAGCTGCGCAACCGGATCACCCGGTTCGAGATATCCGGCATCCGCAGCGCGGGCGCCGTGATGCTGACCGATGACGCGCTGCAACGCCGCCAGGTCGCATTGATCGCCGCGCAGTCCGAGGACGAGACGCAGGCGCTGTTGTCGCCGCTGCATTACCTGCGGCAGGCGCTTGCCCCGACCGCCGACCTGATCGAAGGCGCGCTGGGCGACATGTTGCTGGCCAGCCCCGATGTCGTGGTGCTGGCCGACATCGCCACGCTCAGCCCCGAGGAAGAGGCGCAGGTCGTCGACTGGGTGGAACGGGGCGGGTTGCTGTTGCGCTTTGCCGGGCCGCGCCTGGCCGCGTCGGACGTGGCGCGGGAAGAGGCGGGGCCGCTGATGCCGGTGCGCCTGCGGGCGGGCGGGCGCACGGTGGGCGGCGCAATGTCGTGGGGTGAGACGCGCCGGTTGCGGGAATTCGATGACACATCCCCGTTTTTCGGCCTGACGATCCCGGAGGATGTCGAGGTCAGCGCGCAGGTCATGGCGCAGCCCGACCCGACGCTGGCCGAGCGCACTATCGCCTCGCTGACCGATGGCACCCCGCTGGTGACGCGGGTGGGGCTTGGGCAGGGGTCGGTGATCCTGTTCCATGTCACTGCCAATGCAGAATGGTCGAGCCTGCCCCTGTCGGGCCTGTTCGTGGAAATGCTGGAACGGCTGGCCGTGTCCACGCGCCCCGCCATCGCGGAGGCCGAGGATCTGGCAGGCACGGTCTGGACCCCGGAACAGGTGCTGGACGGGTTCGGTACGCTGCGCGACGCGGGCATCCGGCCCGGCGTGGCGGGGGAGGATCTGGCGGTGGCGCCGCTGTCGCCCGACCTGTTGCCCGGTCTTTACGCGGGCGGGGACCGGCGCATCGCCCGGAACGTGATCACCGCAGACACCGTGCTGGGACCGGCCAGCTGGCCCGCGAACATCCCTGTCGAGGGGCTGGACGTGACCGAGCCGCGGGACCTCATGGCGGCGTTCCTGGCCGGGGCCTTCGTTTTGCTGCTTCTCGATGCCTTGGCCGCGCTTTGGCTTGCCGGCCGCCTGTCCGGGATCGCCCGCGGTGCGGCGGTGCTGGCCGCGGTGGCGCTTGCGCCGGGACTGGCCGAAGCGCAGGACGCGGCCACCGATGACGCGCTGGCCCTGCTGGCGACCGAAGAGGTGACGCTGGCCTATGTGATCACCGGCGACGACGAGATCGACGAGATGAGCCGTGCAGGGCTTCAGGGCCTGTCGAACACGCTGTTCCAGCGCACATCCGTCGAGCCGGCGCCGCCTTTGGGTGTTGACCTGGAAACCGATGAACTGGCGTTTTTCCCGATGATCTACTGGCCGGTGACGGCGGACCAGCCGCTGCCCTCGGCCGCCGCCTATGCCCGGCTGAACGCCTATATGCGCGGCGGCGGCATGATCGTGTTCGACACCCGCGATGCGCATCTGGGCGGGTTCGGGTCAGCCACGCCCGAGGGGCGGCGGCTGCGCGCTCTGGCCGCCGCACTGGATATCCCGCCGCTGGAGCCGGTGCCGCCCGATCACGTTCTGACGCGCACCTTCTACCTTTTGCAGGATTTCCCGGGCCGCCATATCAGCCGCGATGTCTGGGTCGAGGCCGCGCCGCCGGATGCCGAACAGATCGAGGGAATGCCGTTCCGCAACCTCAATGACGGGGTCACGCCGGTTCTGATCGGCGGCAATGACTGGGCAGCAGCCTGGGCGCAGGATGAATTCGGCCGCCCGTTGTTCCCGGTCGGGCGTGGCTTTGCCGGGGACCGCCAGCGCGAGATCGCGCTGCGTTTCGGCGTCAACCTCGTGATGCATGTGCTGTCCGGCAACTATAAATCCGACCAGGTCCACGTGCCTGCATTGCTTGACCGATTGGGGCAGTAAAGATGGCGCAAACCGTCCTGTTCGATCCGCTTCTTCCGTTGCTGGTGATCTATGCGCTGGCCGGGGCCGCGCTGGTGATCGTCGCGCTGTCGGTCTGGCGGGGGCTGTCGGGCTGGCCCTTTCGCCTGCTGGGCGCGATGGCGCTTCTGGCGGCGCTGCTGAACCCGTCGCTGCAGACCGAAGACCGCGAACCCCTCAGCGATATCGTTCTGGTGGTGGCCGATGACAGTGCCAGCCAGCGGCTTTCGGACCGGCCCGACCAGACCGCGGCGGCGCTGGCGGTGCTGGAAGACGAGATCGCCGGCCTGGGAATGGAGATGCGGCTGACCCGCGTAGCCGATGCCCCCGACAATGGCGGCACGCAGCTGATGCGCGCCCTTACAGAACTGTTGGCCGAAGTGCCGCGCGCGCGGGTCGCAGGCGCGATCCTAGTGACAGACGGGCAGCTTCATGATGCCGAGCTCGTGCCGGACCTGCCCGCGCCGCTGCATGCGCTGCTGACCGGGCGCGAGACGGATTGGGACCGGCGGCTGGTGATCGAGACTGCACCGGCCTTTGCCATCATCGACGAGGAGGTTCGGCTGACCCTCAGGATCGACGACCAGGGCGCGGTGCCGCCGGGCCTGCGCGGGTCGGCCGAGATCGAGATCGCCATCGACGGGCAGCCGGGGGAACGGTTCACCGTTCCCGTGGGCGAGACGCTGGAATTGCCCGTGACGCTGAGCCGCGCGGGGCGCAACGTGATCCAGTTCACCGTGCCGGGGGCCGAGGGTGAACTGACCGACCGCAACAACGCCGCTGTCGTGACGATCAACGGTATCCGTGACCGGTTGCGCGTGCTGCTGGTGTCGGGGGAGCCGCATCCGGGCCAGCGCACCTGGCGGAACCTCCTGAAATCCGACGCCTCGGTCGATCTGGTGCATTTCACGATCCTGCGCCCGCCCAACAAGCAGGACGGGGTGCCGGTGACGGAACTGTCGCTGATCGCCTTTCCGACGCGCGAGTTGTTCATGGAAGCGGTCGACGAATTCGACCTGATCATTTTTGACCGCTACCAGCGGCGCGGCATCCTGCCGATGCTCTATATCGACAATATCCGCCGCTACGTGGAAGACGGCGGCGCGTTGCTGCTGGCGGCGGGGCCCGATTATGCCTCGGCCGCCTCGCTCTACCGCACGCCGCTGTCCTCGATCCTGCCGGGCCAGCCCACGGCGCGGGTGATCGAGGACGGGTTCGTCCCGCAGATTTCCGAGCTTGGCGCCCGCCATCCGGTCACCGCGGGCCTGATGGCCGAGCATGTGCCGGTGCCCGGCAGCGACGCGCCCTGGGGGCGGTGGTTCCGCCAGATCGAAGTGGCCGAGATGGCCGGGCAGACGGTGATGACCGGGGCGGGTGGCGCGCCGCTTTTGATGCTGGACCGGGTGGGTGAGGGGCGCGTGGCGTTGCTGGCGTCCGACCATGCCTGGCTTTGGGACCGCGGGTTCGAAGGCGGCGGGCCACAGCTGGCCATGCTGCGGCGGCTGGCTCATTGGATGATGGGCGAGCCGGACCTGGAAGAAGAATCACTGATCGTCGAGGCCGATGGCCAGACGATTTTCGCCACCCGCCAGACATTGGCCGAGGCGGTCGGGCCGCTGAGGGTGATCGGGCCCGACGGCACGGAAATGATGGTCGAGCTTGAGGAGACCGCGCCGGGTCGGTTCACAACCGAGATCGAAGGGGCCGAGCAGGGGCTGTACCGCCTGATCGAGGGCGAGGAGGAAGCGGTGATCGCTTTGGGCCCCGCCGCCCCGCGCGAGTTCGAGGAAACGATTGCCTCGGCGGACCGTCTGGCGCCGCTGGCCGCGCCTTTGTCGGGCGGCGTGGTGCGTCTGGAAGACGGGATGCCGGACCTGCGCCGCGTTGCAGAGGGGCGCAACGCGGCCGGACGCGGCTGGATCGGCCTGACCACGCGCGAGGCGTATCTGACCACCGATGTCACTGTGACCCCGCTGATTTCGGCCTGGATGTTCCTGCTGCTGGCGGCGGGGCTGGCGCTGGCGGCGTGGATGAGGGAAGGGCGGCAGTAGCGGCGGGGTGACGCCCGGCCTACGGAAGTGGAACGCTTCGCGTGGTGTCGGCCCATCCCTCAACATTGGTCGACGCGCGGATCGTGACTTCGTGGACGTCTTCGGGAATCTCGACACCGCCGAGGGACCGGGTGAAGGGCTGTTCGTCGACATGCGGGTGAAACAGGGTCCGGGTCGCCAGAACGGTGCCATCGGGCAGTTCGACCCGCCATCCGTCGGCGTAGTCATCCCATCCGGTGTCAGCATGTGCCAGCGTGACCGCAAAGCGCCACGCCTCGCCCGTTCTGGTCGCGGTCACAGCCACGATATCGGCGGGATCGGCAAGGGCGGGTAAGGGAAGAAGGCAGGTGAGAAACGCGAGCCGCATGGTAGCAGGCTAGCGTGGTTTTCCCGGTGCGGCGATCACGTTCCCGCGCGTCACCACGGTTTGTACACCACGATGATCAGCACCCCGATGGCGCCCAGGACGCTCAGCTCGTTGAACACCCGCAGCCAGGTGTCGGTTTCAGTGAAAACGCCCCGCCGGGCGCGCAGGACCAGCCGCCCGGTCCAGCCGTAATGGGCGGCCAACACGGCAACCACCGCCAGTTTCACCCAGACCCATGCCGGATAGCCCCAGAGCCAGCCGAGGTAGAGGCCGCTGAGGATCGCGATGACGCCGAGCCCGAGGGAAAACCGGTAGATGCGGATCGTCAGGTCGCCGGTGGGGCCGAATTCGCCCGTCGCGCCCCATTCGCGTTTCCAGAAGATGATCGCCCGGGGGACGGCGAAAATGCCCGTCATCCACCCAAGAACGCATAGCAAATGCAGGACCTTGACCCATTCCATGCGCCTGTCCTGCCGGGAGTGCGCGCCGCCTGCAAGGGGCGTTCATGTCGCGCGGGGCGCCAAAGTTTCGCCAAGAAAGGCGCCTAGCACCATCTGCGGGGGCCTGAGGGGAGAATCGGGGATGCGCCTTGGCATCTGGCTGATCGTGCTGACGATGACCGCCGCGCCGGTTGCGGCGCAGGGGTTGCGCGCCCTCGACACCGCCGATGACGCAAGATCCTGGGAGGCGGTGGGGCGGCTCGACAGTGCCGTGTCGTTCTGCAGCGCCACGCTGATCGCGCCCGACCTGGTGCTGACCGCCGCCCATTGCCTGTACGATCCGGAGGGTGTGCGGCTTGCCGATGCCGATCTGACCTTTTCGGCCAGCCTGCGCCATGGCCGGGCCGAGGCCTATCGTTCGATCCGCGCCAGCCACATTCCCGAGGATTATCCCGGCCCGGTGACCGGTCCGCAGTCCCGGTCCATCGCCTTTGACGTGGCTCTGCTGGAACTGGACCGCCCGATCCCCGAACAGACGGTCGCCCCGCTCGATCTGGGTGCGGCGGGGCAGGTGCGGGACGTGGTGACCGTGGTGTCCTATGGCCGCGACCGAGAGACGGTGGCCTCGATCGAGGAGGGCTGTGAGATCCTCGCGGAAGAAGGGCGGGTGCATATCCTGTCCTGTTCGGTCGTGTCGGGCAGTTCCGGCGCGCCGATCCTCAGGGTCGAGGATGGCCGGGCAGAGGTGATCGCGGTCGTCTCGGCGGTGGCGGAATGGAACGGCGGACCGGTTTCGGTCGCCGTGGCGGGACAGGACCTGATCGCGGACCTGATGGCGCGGGCCGGGTCCGTTCCCGTTGTCGACACCCCCATGCCCCAAGGGGTGCGCCGCCTGACCGTGGGCGACAGCGGCCGGTCCGACATCGGCGCGCGCTTTGTCCGGCCGTGAAACGGGGGTCTTGAACCCCGATTTTTCCCTTCCCACATATCGTCTGCGCCGGGGCCAATCACGGACCGGCGCATTCAAATCCGGCCATGCCTGCCCGCCAGGGTGGCCGTTCCATACTGGTATCGCTCAAAGGAGGATAACCATGCGAGCTTATGATCTTGCACCGCTCTACCGCGCCACCGTCGGGTTTGACCGGGTGGCCGACCTGTTCGACCGGGTTCTGACCCAGGACGCCGGTGGCACCAGCTACCCGCCCTACAACATCGAAAAAACCGACGAGAATGCCTATCGCATCTCGATCGCCGTTGCCGGCTTTTCCGAGGCCGAACTTGGCGTCGAGCAGCGCGAGCAGGAACTGGTCGTGACCGCGCGCAAGGAAAAGGACGACACCGACCGCACCTTCCTGCATCGCGGCATCGCGACACGCGCGTTCGAGAAACGGTTCCACCTGGCCGATCATGTGCGCGTAACCGGCGCCGTGAGCGAGAACGGCATGCTGCATATCGATCTTGTGCGCGAAGTTCCCGAGGCGCTGAAGCCGCGCCGGATCGAGATTGCGGCGGCCAATGCGCAGGTGATCGAAGGCAGCGCAAGCTGAGCCGTCAAGGCTTCGATCTGCGGGGCGGTCCTTTTGGGCCGCCCTTTTGCGTTCACAGGACCGGTTTCGGGACGCGGGCGATCAGGATCGCACCGGTAAGCTGCGCGACGATACACAGGACCAGCACCGCGCCATACCCCGCAAGGTCGGCGATCCAGGCCGCGAGGTAGGGGGCGATGGCGAAGGCAACCAGTGAAGGGCGGACAACGGCGCCCTGGACCGCGCCGAAATTCGCCTGGCCCAGAACCTCGCGGATGCAGACCGGGCGCAGGATGCTGATCACGCCGAAGGCCATGCCGTGGAGGACCGCGAAGGCGAAGACCACGAGCGCAAGCGCAGGGACCAGCCCAAGCAACCCTGCCGCCACCGCCATGCCCAGAAGGGCAAGAACGGTCAGCCGCAGCGCGGGCATGTGCCGGGCGAACAGCGTCATGACGATGCGGCCCGCGACCTGGGACGGGCCGATCAGGGCGGCGGCCCCGATCGCGGCGGCGGCAACGACGCCCAATGCGGCGAGAAGCGGCAGGAGGTGGGTGACAACGATCGCGGCGCCCAGAGAGGAAAGAGCGAAGCCGCCGGTCAGGAACCAGAAGGACCGGCCCGTCGGGGCCGCTGGTTTCAGGGCCTGCCCGGCCGAAATCTGCACCGGGTCGCCCGCCCGGGCCTGCCGTTCGAGCGCGCGGCTGGCATAGACCGCCAGGGGCAGGTACACGACCAACACCAGACAGACCAGCACCCAGACCGCCGCGCGCCACCCGGCCAGATCAGTGACGAAGGCCGTCAGCGGGTAGGCCAGCGTCGAGGCGAATCCCGCCATCAGCGTGATCGCGGTGATCGCACCCCGTGCCCCGGCACCGCGCGCCCGGGTCACCAGCGCGAAACAGGCATCATAGAGGGTCAGCCCCATCATCAGGCCGAGCACCGCCCAGACGGCATAGAAGACGGGCAGGCTGTTCAGCGTGGCAAGGACCATCAGCGCGGCGGCCGACACAATGGCGCCGATGGGAAAGCTCCATGGGGCCAGACCGTCATCGATGAGCCGCCCGAGCCGGGGGGCCGACAACGCCTGGATCGCGAGCGCCAGCGAAAACGCCGCCATGACCTGCGCCGAAGACCACCCGAAATCCGCCTGCCAGTGCAGAACGAGCGCGGGAAAGCTGTAAAAGATCGCGGCCCAGATCACGGTCTGGCCGATCATCATCGCAAGGATCGGCCCATCGGGCAGGGCGCGCATCATGAGGCGGTCAGAACCACTGCCCCGGTTCCATCAGGCCCAGTTCCATCAGTTGCAGCGACGACCACTGGAAGGGCGTCGATTTGTGCCAGCGGAAATCGGCGATCTCGTCGCGCGAGCCCGGGTTGGTCCGGAGCGCCTTGGCGACCCGGAACGAACAGATCGCGGCCGTCAGCGAATGGTGCCAGGGGCAAGCATAGGTGTTCATCTCTTCATCGCTGAGGGTGTGATCGTCCCTGAGCGTCAGGCCCGGCTGCGCCTGGAACAGGCCCACACGGTCGATCCTGCGTTTCGCGCGCGGCACGTGTTCCTCGAACCGCCAGCGCAGCCCGCCGTAGAAATTCAGTTGCCGTTCACGCGGGTAATTGTGGTTATCGGGGTCGGGGCGTCCTTCGGCATAGTAGCCGGAGGCGTCCAGCATCGCGGTATCGCGGCTGACGGCATTGGGATGTGTGGTCAGGTCGGTGGCGTAAAGATCGATGACATAGGTCAGGACCGAGGCGCGGCGTTCCTCCATCACCCAGGTGGTCACCTCGCCGATGCTGCGATCCTCACAGAAGGGGAAGAACAGATATTCCCCGTTATAGCAGTAATGCACCCATTCGCCCGGGCGTTTCTCGATCAGCGTGTTGACGGCCAGTTGCGCGGTGCCCGGCATGCGGGAACGGCCCCGGATGACATGCTGCGCGCCGCGCGCATCGGGGGGGGCGTCAGGAATGGTGATATCGTCGGGGGCGAAGACGAAGACATGCGCAAAGCCCAGCCCGTGCAGATGGGCCAGGGTCGATGCGATCTCGACCCGGTCCTCGACGACCACCATTGCCGCCGGACCCTTGTCGAAGGCGTCGGCGCGGGCGGCGCGGAATTTCGAAAGACTGGAAAATTCCACGGGGGGTGGTTCCATCTGGCGGGTTCGCGGCGAGATTGCCGCGCGGCACGGCCGAATGCAAACCGGCCGTGCAGAGTTGAACGGGTCCGCCCCTTGGGATAGGTGCCGGGGATGACCGCAACGGGGCCCGTCCGATGACCGCGCGCAAGAAGCTGTTCGTGAAAACCTACGGCTGTCAGATGAATGTCTATGACAGCGAGCGCATGGCCGAGGCCCTGGGCGCATCGGGCTATGACCAGGTGGCCGCACCCGAAGACGCGGACATGATCCTGCTCAACACCTGCCATATCCGCGAGAAGGCGGCGGAAAAGGTCTATTCCGAGCTTGGCCGGCTGAAGCCCTTGCGCGAGGCCAATCCGGACCTGAAGATCGGGGTGGCGGGGTGCGTCGCGCAGGCCGAGGGCGAAGAGATCATGCGCCGCCAGCCGATGGTCGACCTGGTCGTCGGGCCGCAGACCTATCACCGGCTGCCCAGGATGATGGAGGCGGTGGGGCGCGGGGAGAAAGCACTCGATACCGATTTTCCCGAGGAAGACAAGTTCGCCCATCTGCCCAAGGCGCGCCTGCCCAAGCGCGGGCCCACCGCGTTCCTGACGGTGCAGGAGGGGTGTGACAAGTTCTGTTCCTTCTGCGTGGTGCCTTATACGCGCGGGGCTGAGGTCAGCCGCCCGGTCGATCGGCTGCTGCGCGAGGCGCGCGAACTGGTCGAACGCGGGGTCCGCGAGATCACGCTTCTGGGCCAGAATGTGAATGCCTATCACGGTTCGGGGCTGGACGGGGCCGAGTGGGGGCTGGCGCAGCTGATCTGGGAAATGGCCGAGATCGACGGGCTGGACCGGATCAGGTTCACCACCTCGCATCCCAATGACATGGATGACGCCCTGATCGAGGCGCATGGCACCTGTGACAAGCTGATGCCTTACCTGCATCTGCCCGTGCAGGCGGGATCAGACCGCATCCTGAAGGCGATGAACCGCAAGCACACCGCCGAAAGCTATGTCCGGCTGATCGAGCGCATCCGCGCGGCGCGGCCCGACCTGGTGCTGTCGGGCGATTTCATCGTGGGTTTTCCGGGCGAGACCGAGGAGGATTTCCAGGCCACGCTCGACCTGGTGGCCGAGGTTGGCTACGGCACCGCCTATTCCTTCAAGTATTCCGCCCGCCCCGGCACGCCCGCCTCGGAGCGTGCGATGGTCGACCCGGCCGAGGCCGATGACCGGTTGCAGCGCTTGCAGGCACTGTTGACCGAGCAGCAGCGCGCAACGCAGGACGCGATGGTGGGCCGGACGGTCAAGGTCCTGTTCGAGAAACCGGGCCGGATGGACGGGCAGATCACCGGGAAATCCGATTACCTGCACGCCGTACATGTCGACGGGCCCGCTGATCTGATCGGTGAGATCGCGCCGGTCGAGATCGTGGAAAGCCGTCCGAATTCGCTGGCGGGCCGGCTGGTCGGCTGACCGGGGCCAGCCGCCGAGGTCAGCTGCCCGGCGGCGAGCTGCGCAGGATGCCCTGCATCGTTGCCCGCAGATTGCCCGACTGACCTACGCCGGAGGGGTCGCGGCAGACCCGTTCCGCGATGGCATGGGCTTCGGGATAGGTGTACCCCGCACGAACCAGGCTGTCGACGAAGACGGGGTTCGGACGGTCCCAGATCACCTCGTTCCAGGGGCCGCGATAGCAGCTGACGGTCACGACATGGGTCACGGCGCCGTGGCGATAGGCATGGCCGTCGGCGATTGCGGACGAGGCCGACAGGGCCAAAAGCGCCGCACCCAGCGCGGCGCAAGTCAAAGTGGTCGATGGTGTCATTGTTGAAATCCTTCCCCCAAAGGATTTGGGGGCATGGCGGAATGCCATGCCCGAAGCCTGCAGCCTAGCATGGTCCCGGCGCCGCCCAAGCCGGATCACCATCAGCGGTACAGGATGACGCGGGATCGTCCACGGTTTGGCAACAATGAACGCTCCCAGACCGGTTTCGGGTCCGCCTTGCGAACAGGGGGCCGGCAACGGGCGCCACCCGGACCTGCGGATGGGTCCCGATGGCAAGGGAATCACCCTGCAGACAAAGATGCTGTTTCCGCCGTGGAAACACACGCGACAAGATTCCGCT
This sequence comes from Paracoccaceae bacterium, assembly GCA_024742455.1. GTDB lineage: Bacteria > Pseudomonadota > Alphaproteobacteria > Rhodobacterales > Rhodobacteraceae > JANSYL01. The sequence goes on from JANSYL010000003.1 coordinate 23,049, forward strand.
TCCTTTCGAAGGCCAAACTGCTACCGTGCCGGAATCAAAGCGTTTTCCGATGTGGCCCTGCCAGGCTACGGAAAAAAGGCGCATGAAGATGGGGGATGTTGGTGTGAGCACCATTCTGACACGCGTGATCGCGCGCGCCATCGGCGGCATTGCCGTTGCGGCCAGCGCGCTGGTCCTTTCCGCGCCGGGGGCGCTGGCGCAGCAGGCGCAGGTCACCGGGCGGGTCGAGCCCGGGCTTTGGGTCGATCCGGACGGTTGCCTGCACTGGGTCGCCGATGGCGGTATCGAAGGATACATGGAAGGCCGGGTGAACCCGCATAACGGGATGCCCGTATGCCTCGATGTGAACACCTGCGCCGTTGCCAACAACGACGTGCTGTTCCACACCGACAGCCACCGGCTGACCCATTCGGGCCGGGCGCAGCTGGAACAGTTCTTCCGTTCGGCCGGCGCGTTCGCCTACGCGATCTACGGCCATACCGACAGCCGGGCCTCGGACGAATACAACATGCGCCTCAGCCAGCGTCGCGCGGCCAGCGTGGCCAACGTGGCGCGGTCCGTGGGCGCCCGTGTCGCGCGCGAGATCGGCTATGGCGAACGCCGCCCGGTCGCGCCCAACACCTCGGCCGCCAACATGCAACAGAACCGCCGCGTTGAAATCGTGTGCTACCGCTGACCGGGGGGACAGGGATGATCGGATATCTGAAATACGGCGGGCTTGCCTGCGGGGCCTTGCTGCTGTCGGGCTGCGTGGAAACGTTCGAGGGGGTGCGCCCCTCGACGGGAGACCCCAATGAGGTGCGCGCCATCGCCTTCGACCGGGGGCGCGACGCCAGCCCCCTGAGCGAGCTCGAGGCGGGGATCTACATCGACCCCGATGGCTGTCACATCTGGATGATCGACGATGGCCTCGAAGGCTACTGGTCGCGCCGCCGCGACCCGGTTTCGGGCCTGCCGGTCTGTACCGAGATCGCGCCGCCGAATTCGATCGTGGGCAATATCTCGACCTCGCCGGGTATTGCCGACCGCGTGCCGCGCTGATCGTTGCGGCAACGGAAATGACGGGCGGCCCGGGGGCCGCCCGTTTTCGTTTCGCGCCACAGAATAGAGAAATTTCCGTGACACCCACCCCCAAGTGTTGCGTGATCGGGTTTCGGTTGCGAGTATCAGGGCAGGAGCAACCCTAACCTTGGAGCGTGATTTGACGGTCACCCCCCGCGTCGCCCCCGAGGGCGCCACCCCGGTCGAACTGCTGCTGGAGTTCCCCGACAACCGTCTTCTGATCGAGCTGTGCGGCGAATTTGACCGCAACCTGGCCCAGATCGAACACCTTCTGTCCGTCCATCTTCTGCGCCGGGGCAACGTGATTGCCGTGGTGGGCGATGCGCGCGAGGAAGCCGCCGAGGTTCTGCAAGGGCTTTATGCAAGGCTCGAGGCCGGTCGCGGGGTGGAACCCGGTGATATCGACGCCGCCGTCCGGCTGCGCGGGTCGGGCGAGGGCACGGGCGCGCGTGATGGCGACCAGATCGAGATGTTCGATGGCGGCGCGCTGGAAATCGGCACGCGCAAGAAAACCGTCGAACCCCGCACCAAGGCTCAGCAGGATTATGTCCGCGCGCTTTACAAGCATGAACTGGCCTTCGGGATCGGGCCTGCGGGCACCGGTAAGACCTATCTTGCGGTCGCGGTGGCGGTGAACCAGATGATCAACGGCCATGTCGACAAGATCATCCTGAGCCGTCCTGCGGTCGAGGCGGGCGAACGGCTTGGATTTCTGCCCGGCGACATGAAGGACAAGGTCGACCCCTACATGCAGCCGCTTTACGATGCGCTGAACGATTTCCTGCCGGGCAAGATGGTGGCGAAGCTGATCGAGGAAAAAACGATCGAGATCGCGCCGCTGGCCTTCATGCGGGGGCGCACCCTGTCGAACGCCTATGTCGTGCTGGACGAGGCGCAGAATGCCACGACGATGCAGATGAAGATGTTTCTGACCCGCCTGGGGCAGGGGTCGAAAATGGTGATCACCGGTGACCGCAGCCAGGTCGATCTGCCGCGCGGCGCGATGAGCGGGCTGATCGACGCCGAACGCATCCTCGGCGGGGTCGAGGGGATCAGTTTCAACTACTTCACGGCCAAGGACGTGGTACGACACCCGATGGTGGCCCGGATCATCGAGGCCTATGACGCCGATGCCGGGTGACCTGATGCCGTCGAAGGCATTCGCCCGTCTTTTCGCAACACCGGGCCGGCGCCGCGCCTGACGCATGACTGTGGACTTGGTCATCGAGGATGAGGCATGGGATGAAGCGGCGGTCGAACGGATCGCCGAGGCCGCATGTTTCGCCACGCTGGAGGAACTCGGCCTTGAGCCGGGGCAATTTGCCGTCAGCCTTCTGGCGGCAGGCGATGACCGGATTGCGGAGCTGAACGCGGCGTTTCGCGGCAAACCCACACCCACCAATGTCCTGTCATGGCCCGCCGAGGACCGCGCCGCCGCAAGCCCGGGGGAAATGCCGCATCTGCCGCCGCCCCATCCGGTCGGCCCGCCGCTGGAGATCGGCGATATCGCGCTGGCCCATGGGGTGATCACGCGTGAGGCGGTGGCGGCGGGTGTCTCCTTTGACGATCATCTGGTGCATTTGATCGTGCATGGCGTGTTGCATCTGTTGGGATTCGATCACGCAACCGATGCCGATGGCGACCTAATGGAAGGGATCGAGACACGTGTCCTTGCCAGACTGGGTATCGCTGACCCATATTAAGGCAACGGGCGTGTAAGGCCCGGTGCATTTTGGAAAGGAGCCATGAGCTCAAATCCTGATCCGTCGTCTCCTGCAGCGCGTGGCGCGCAGAACGACGATGATGATCCCGGGCCGTCGCGGCCCGGTCTTCTCTCCCGCCTCTTCGGGTCTGGCGGCGACGCAGCCTCCGACCCCCCGGATTCAACCGACGAGCTGGTCAACGGCCATGCAACGCCCGGCGTCGGCATGTCGAACCTGCGCCGGATGCGGGTCGAGGATGTGGCCGTGCCCCGTGCCGAGATCGTTGCGGTGCCCGCCGATATCGACCTGAAGGATCTTGTTGCGGTTTTCCGCGACAGCGGCCTGACCCGGCTGCCGGTCTATGACGGCACGATGGACAGCCCGGTGGGCCTGGTGCACCTGAAAGACCTGGCGCTTGGCTTCGGGTTCAACGGCGCGTCGAAATCCTTTGACCTCGCGGCGATGCTGCGGCCCCTGCTCTACGCGCCGCCCTCGATGCCGATCGGGGTTCTGCTGACCAAGATGCAGGCCGACCGGATTCACATGGCGCTGGTGATCGACGAATATGGCGGGGTCGACGGGTTGGTCACGATCGAGGACCTGATCGAACAGGTCATCGGAGAGATCGAGGACGAGCACGACGTCGAGGAAGCCGCGCTTTGGAACGCCGAGAAACCGGGCAGTTACCTGGCCGTGGCGCGCACCCCGCTGGACGCGTTCGAGACCGAGATTGGTCTCAAGCTGACGGAAGAGGATGACGAGGAAGAGGTCGACACCCTTGGGGGGCTGGTGTTCCTGCTGTCGGGCCGGGTGCCCGCGCGGGGTGAGATGATCACCCATCCGACGGGCGTGGAATTCGAGGTCGTCGATGCCGATCCGCGCCGGATCAAACGGCTGCGCGTCCGGGTGCCGGAGAAGGGCCGGGCGTGACGGAGAACGCGCGCGCGGCCCCGGGCGGTCGCTTGGGTCGGTGTGGGGCGGCGGCGCTTGCGGGCGCGGTGGCCGCGCTTGGCCACGCCCCGTTCGACCTGTGGCCGATCACGCCCCTTGGACTGGCTGCCCTGTTGCTGATCGCCGGTCGCCGGACGGGCGTGCGCGAATGGGCCTGGCTGTTCTGGGCGGCGGGCACGGGATATTTTGCCGTCAGCCTGCACTGGATCGTCGAGCCGTTCTTCGTCGATGCCGCGACCCATGGCTGGATGGCCCCCTTTGCGCTGGCCCTGATGGCGGGGGGTATGGCGCTGTTCTGGGCGCTGGCCGGGGGGCTGGCGGCGCGGATCGCGCCGCCCGGGCCCGTTCGGATGCCCCTTGCCCTGGTGCTGCTGGTGCTGGCCGAGGCCGCAAGGGCGCAGGTCTTCACCGGGTTTCCCTGGGCGCATCCGGGCCATGTCTTGATCGCGTCCGATCTTCTGGCGCTGGCGGCCTGGACGGGACCGCATGGTCTGACCGTCGTCATCCTCGCGGTCGCGGGGGGGCTGGCATGGTTCGCCGCGCGGCGATCCTGGATCGGAGCCGCGGCTCTGAGCGTCGGTTTCGGGGTGGCGGGCATTCTGCCCGGGACCCCTGTCGCACCGGTTGCGTCCAGTGATGCCCCGGTGGTGCGCCTGATCCAGCCCAATGCGCCGCAGGACCAGAAATGGCTGCCGGAGATGATCCCGGTTTTTTTCCAGCGAGGCCTGACCCTGACCGCCGCCGCCCCCGAGGGACCTGCGCCCGACCTCGTGATCTGGCCCGAGACCAGCCTGCCCGTTCTGCTGGACCGGTCCGAGACGGCGCGTGCGCGGCTGGCCCAGGCGGCTGCGGCGCCGCTGATCATCGGGGCGCAGCGCTTCGACGGCACGCGGGCGGCGAACACCCTGGTGCTGCTCGGCGCGGACGGCGCGATCGACAGCGTTTATGACAAGCACCACCTCGTGCCTTTCGGGGAATATCTGCCTTTCGATGATCTGATGTCGCGGATCGGGCTGCGCGGGCTGGCCGCACTGCCGGTGGGCTATCGCGCGGGACCGGGGCCTGTGGTTCTGGATCTTGGCGGTGCGCTCGGACGCAGCTTTGCGATGATCTGTTACGAGGCGATCTTTCCCGAATACATCCGCCAGGTCGACCGGCCCGACTGGATGGTCCATATCACCAATGATGCCTGGTTCGGGCAGTTCTCAGGCCCTTATCAGCACCTCGCCCTGGCCCGGATGCGGGCTGCCGAACAGGGACTGCCGGTGCTTAGGGCGGCCAATACCGGCATTTCGGCGGTGATCGACGCGCGGGGCGGGATCGTGGCTGCATTGCCGCTGGGTGTTTCTGGGCATCTGGATGCGCCGCTGCCCCCGCCGCTGCCCGCGACGGCCTATGCACGGCTGGGCGATGGCCCGGTTCTGGGCGGCGTGCTCTTGCTGGCCCTGATCCTTGCCGGTCTTGCTCGGCTGCGTGGCCCATTGCGCCCGCGCATCTAAGCGCGTAAGGCGCGTCAGCCCTGCAACGGCTTCCTGGCGCGGGGACCAAGACATCAATGGAGCACTTTCATGTCCCGCAAGAATTACCTGTTCACCTCCGAGTCCGTCTCCGAGGGACATCCCGACAAGGTCTGCGACCGGATTTCGGACGCCGTTCTCGACGCGTTCCTTGCCGAAGAGCCTGAGGCGCGCGTCGCCTGCGAAACCTTCGCCACCAGCGGCCTGGTGGTGATCGGCGGCGAGGTCGGCCTGAGCGACCAGGAACGGCTGAAGAATTTCATGGGCCGCATCGGCCAGATCGCGCGCGATTGCATCAAGGATATCGGGTACGAGCAGGAGAAGTTCCATTGGAACACCTGCCATGTACTGAATTTCCTGCACGAGCAGTCCGCCCATATCGCGCAGGGCGTGAACGCCTCCGAGAACAAGGATGAAGGCGCGGGCGACCAGGGCATCATGTTCGGCTATGCCGTCGATGAAACGCCCGAGCTGATGCCCGCCCCGATCCAGTATGCCCACAAGATCCTGAAGCGGCTGGCCGAGGTGCGCAAATCCGGCGCCGAACCGACGCTGGGGCCGGACGCCAAAAGCCAGCTGACGCTGCGCTATGAAGACGGCAAACCGGTCGGGGTGACCTCGATCGTGCTGTCGACGCAGCACCTGGACGCGGACATGACCTCGGACGATGTGCGCGCGGTGGTCGAGCCTTACATCCGCGAGGTCCTTCCGGCGGAATGGATCACCGATGGCACGGTCTGGCACGTCAACCCCACCGGTAAGTTCGTGATCGGTGGCCCAGACGGTGACGCGGGTCTGACCGGGCGCAAGATCATCGTCGACACCTATGGCGGCGCGGCCCCCCATGGAGGCGGCGCATTCTCCGGTAAGGATCCGACCAAGGTGGACCGTTCGGCGGCCTATGCCGCGCGGTATCTGGCCAAGAATGTCGTGGCCTCGGGGCTGGCGTCGCGTTGCACGATCCAGCTCAGCTACGCGATCGGGGTGGCGCGGCCGCTGTCGATCTATGCCGACACCCACGGCACGGGCGAGGTGCCGGAGGCGCAGATCGAGAAGGCGCTGGCCGAAGTGATGGACCTGACGCCGCGCGGCATCCGCACCCACCTGGGCCTCAACAAGCCGATCTTTTCGCGCACGGCGGCTTATGGCCATTTCGGCCGCGCGCCCGAGGCGGATGGCGGGTTCTCGTGGGAGCGCACCGACCTGGTCGATGCGCTGAAAGCCGCAGTCTGACCGACCGACACTGGGTTCGACGCCTTCGGCGCCGACCGGCGCCGGGGCAGGGGCCCCGGCAGGGCCATATTTGAGGAAAGATGAAGGAGCGGGGCGGCGCAGAAGTGTCCCCGTCTGGTCGATGACGTCGAAACGCCCGCACCGCAACTTCTATGGCCGCCGCAAGGGCCAGCACCTCAAGGACAGCCAGGCGCGTTTCCTGGCCGAGGATCTGGCGGGGCTGAGCCCCGGGCCGGTGGATTGGGAGGTGAACCCGGAGCGTGTGCCGCTGGACCTGGGCGCGCTGTTCGGCGGGCGGCCGGTCTGGCTGGAGGTGGGGTTCGGCGGCGGCGAGCACATGGTGCATCAGGCGTCTGAGAACCCGGATGTCGGGATCATCGGCTGCGAACCCTACATCAACGGGGTTGCCATGCTTCTGGGCAAGATCCGGGCATCGGGAGTGGAAAACCTGCGGGTCTATCCCGGCGACGTGCGCGACCTGTTCGATGTCTTGCCAGATGCCTCGCTCAGGCGCGCGTTTCTGCTTTACCCCGATCCCTGGCCCAAGGCGCGCCACCACCGGCGCCGGTTCGTCACGCCGGAGCATCTGCAGCCGCTTGCGCGGGTCATGGCACCGGGCGCCGAGTTCCGGGTGGCGACCGATATTCCTGATTATGTCCGCCAGACCCTGCAGGAGGTGCCGAAGGCGGGGTTTGTCTGGACGGCGCAAGGGCCTGCAGATTGGCGCGTGCCCTGGGACGATTGGATATCGACGCGCTACGAGCTGAAGGCCCTGCGTGAAGGGCGGGTGCCGCACTACCTGACATTCAGGCGCGAGGGGGGCGGCGCCCCGGCTTAGGCGCCGCTGGCGCCCGCGCCGGACCGCTTGCAGGCGCGGCCTGCAAACCTGCCAAGTATTTCAGGCAAGTAGAAGGGGTGGTGGATTCCCCCTTCGGCGCCGTCTAAGGGTTGCCGGACGATCAGAGGAGGCGGCGATGTCCGGGCATGGCGAACCGATACCGATGCAGGCGCGGCGGGGTGGCCCGCTTTCCGGCGTGGCCGAGGTGCCGGGCGACAAATCGATCAGCCATCGCAGCCTGATCCTGGGCGCGATGGCGGTGGGTGAAACGCGGATCACCGGATTGCTGGAAGGCCAGGATGTGCTGGATACGGCTGCCGCGATGCGGTCGCTGGGCGCCGAGGTTACGCAGCACGCACCGGGCGAGTGGTCGGTGCACGGGGTGGGTGTCGGCGGGTTTGGCGAGCCTGACCGGGTGATCGATTGCGGCAATTCCGGCACCGGCGTGCGGCTGATCATGGGTGCTGTCGCGACCTGCCGGATCACGGTGACCTTCACCGGGGATGCGAGCCTGGTGAAACGCCCGATGGCCCGGATCACCGACCCATTGGCCCAGTTCGGCACCGCCGCCTACGGGCGCGCGGGCGGGCGGCTGCCGATGACGCTGGTGGGCGCGACGGACCCGGTGCCGGTGCGCTACACCGTGCCGGTGCCTTCGGCGCAGGTGAAATCGGCGGTGCTGCTGGCGGGGTTGAACGCGCCCGGGCAGACCGTGGTGATCGAGGCGGAGGCAACGCGCGACCATACTGAGCGGATGCTGGCGGGGTTCGGGGCGGAGATCGCGACCGAGGTGACGGAGGCGGGGCGCGTCATCACCCTGACCGGCCAGCCCGAGTTGCAGCCGCAGGAGATCCTGGTGCCGCGCGACCCGTCCTCGGCCGCCTTCCCTGTCTGCGCGGCCCTGATCGTGGAAGGCTCGGACGTGCTGGTGCCCAATATCGGGCTCAATCCGACGCGGGCAGGGTTGTTCGAGACATTGCGCGAGATGGGGGCCGACCTGACCTATGAGAATCTGCGTGCGGCAGGGGGAGAGCCCGTGGCGGACCTGCGCGCGCGGTTCTCGCCCGAAATGCAGGGGATCGAGGTGCCGCCGGAGCGAGCGGCCAGCATGATCGACGAATACCCGATCCTGTCGGTGGTCGCGGCCAATGCCCAAGGCCGTACCGTGATGCGCGGCGTGGCGGAGTTGCGCGTGAAGGAAAGCGACCGGATCGCGGCGATGGCCGATGGGTTGCGCGCCAATGGGGTCACGGTCGAGGATGGCCCGGACTGGTGGATCGTGGACGGGCGGGGCCCAGGCGGTGTGCCGGGGGGCGGGACCGCGCTGGCCCATCTGGATCACCGGATAGCGATGTCGTTCCTGTGTCTTGGCATGGCCGCGGAGAAGCCCGTGGCGGTGGATGACGCGGGACCCATCGCCACCAGTTTCCCGATCTTCGAGCCGCTGATGCGCGACCTGGGCGCGCAGATCGTCCGGCAGAATCGTTGAGCGGGATTGCAGGCGCGGGGCGCAGGCGGGATAGTCAGCGCGCGCAATAGCGAGGGGCGACATGGTGACAGCATCCTGCCTGTGCGGCGATATCAGGATCGAGATATGGCCCCTTTGGGCGCCGTGACGGCCTGCCATTGCACCCAGTGCCGCAAGATCACCGGCCACCACAGCGCGGCCGTGCCGGTGGCGTGGCAGGCCTTGACCGTGACCGGCGACATTACCTGGTTCGAAAGCTCGGAAGCGGCCCGTCGGGGGTTCTGCGGACGTTGCGGGTCCTACCTGATCTGGGAGGAACATGACGGCCTGGCCTACCTGTCGGCAGGGGCCATCGACGGGGATACAGGGATGCGGATGGACGGGCATATCTTCTATGCCGACAAGGGCGATTACTACCATGTGGGCGAGATGCTGCCCTGTTTTGCAGCGGGCCGGTCCGGCCCCGAGGTGGCACCGTGAACGCGGGCGGCGGATGCCTTTGCGGCGCAATAGCCTATCGGGTGACGGGGCCGCTGAGGCCGGTCGTGGCCTGCCATTGCACCCAATGTCGCAAGACCAGCGGTCACCACGTGGCCGCGACCTCGGCCCCGCGGGACACGGTCGAGATTGCCGGTGCCGTGACATGGTACCGGTCCTCGGACAGCGCGCGGCGGGGGTTCTGCGGCATTTGCGGGTCGAACTTGTTCTGGGACGGGCCGGGCACGCATCTGTCGATCTTCGCAGGCACGCTGGACGGTGATCCGGGTGTGCGGCTGGCCGGGCATATCTTTTGCGCAGACAAGGGCGCCTATTACGAGATCGAAGGCGATCTGCCGAAGGCCCCCGGCAATGATGCGGTGCTGACGACGCAGGTGATGGAATGAGCTTCACCGTGGCCATCGACGGCCCTGCTGCGGCGGGCAAGGGCACCATCGCGCGGGCGGTCGCGGCCGAATTCGGGTTTGCGCATCTGGATACCGGGCTGCTTTACCGTGCGGTCGGCCGGCGGATGCTGGCGGGCGAGGATCCCGTCACCGCCGCGCAGGCCCTGAGGGCGGACGATCTTGGCGACCCCGACGCCCTGCGCACACCTGAGATCGCACGCGCGGCGTCGCAGGTCGCTGTGATCCCCGAAGTGCGCGCAGCGATGACGGATTTCCAGCGCGCCTTCGCCTATCGTGCGGGCGGTGCTGTGCTGGACGGGCGCGACATCGGCACGGTGATCTGCCCCGAGGCGCAGGTGAAACTTTTCGTCACCGCCAGCGCCGAGGTGCGCGCCGAACGGCGGCTCAGCGAATTGCTGGCGGCCGGGCACGAGACCGATTATGCGACGGTGCTGGCCGACGTGAAGGCCCGCGATGCGCGCGATGCCGGTCGGGCGACGTCGCCCATGGTGGCCGCCGAGGATGCCCTGACCCTCGACACGACCGAGCTGAGCATCCCGGCGGCGGTGGCCCGCGCCTTTGCCGAGGTGGCTGCGAAACGCGGCTGAGGTGCGATCACGCAGGCGTGGTTTGAGCAAAGCGGCTGCTGTGGACTAGCCTTTTCCATCCCGCTTTCGCAAAGGCCGATATCATGCCGCTGCTTTCGTCCGGTTTTCGTCTGATCGCCTTCGCCCTGACATGTGCTGCGGGGCCTGTTGCCGCGCAGGACAGACCCGCCGAGCCGCCGATGAGTTTCGACCGGATGATCGAGATCCTTCTGGCGCTGGACCCGGAGGCGACGCCGGTGCCTCAGGGTATCGGGCTGACCATCGGCGATGTGCCGGTTCTGGTCATGTCGGACCCGGCCGCCAACAGGATGCGCGCGATGGTGCCGATTGCCAGTGCTGAGGGGCTGACCGAGGCCGACCTGATGCGGATGATGCAGGCCAATTTCGACACCGCGCTGGACGCCCGATATGCGGTTGCCAATGACCGGCTGTGGTCTGTCTACATCCACCCCTTGCGCGAACTGGAAACCGAACAGCTTATCTCGGGGTTGGCGCAAACGGTGGTTCTGGCCCTGACCTACGGGACGTTCTACGCCAGCGGGTCCATGAGTTTCGGTGCGGGCGACAGCGCCGAGCTGCACCGGGAATTGCTGGAGGAGCTTCTGGAACGGGGCGAGGAGCTTTGAGCGGTCCGCGCGGTGGCTTGCATTAGGGCCGCGTGATCGCTATACGCCCGCGGGTCGACACGGTGGAAAAGCCGGAGGCAAAGGGATCGAGCAGGGTCGGGTTCTCCGGCCCTCTTTGTTTTCCGGGTCGGATGTGTCGGTGGAACCGCTCACCCCGGTGGGCATGAACCCGTCCTGCCCTCAAGTCATGAAGGGGTAGGGCATCACTTGCCCGGCCCTCAGGTAACGAAGTGGCAGGGCGCAAATACAGACCGGCGGAGACAACCGCGCGGCCAGCAAATTGATCAAAGGATTGAAAACGCCACATGGCAAAACCAACGATGGACGAGTTTGAAGCGCTCCTGAATGAAAGCTTCGAAATTGACACACCCGACGAGGGCAGCGTTGTCAAAGGCAAGGTGATCGCGATCGAAGCGGGCCAGGCCATCATCGATGTGGGCTACAAGATGGAAGGCCGCGTCGAACTGAAAGAATTCGCAAATCCCGGGGAAGCGCCCGAAATCGCCGTGGGCGACGAGGTGGAGGTTTACCTTCGCAATGTCGAGAACGCCCGCGGCGAGGCCGTGCTGAGCCATGAAATGGCGCGGCGCGAGGCCGCTTGGGATCGTCTGGAAAAGGCTTATGCCGCAGAGGAACGCGTCGAAGGCGCGATCTTTGGCCGGGTCAAGGGCGGTTTCACCGTCGATCTGGGCGGTGCCGTGGCCTTCCTGCCCGGCAGCCAGGTCGATGTGCGCCCGGTGCGCGATGCGGGCCCGCTGATGGGTCTGAAGCAGCCGTTCCAGGTTCTGAAAATGGATCGTCGTCGCGGCAATATCGTGGTCTCGCGACGTGCGATCCTGGAAGAATCCCGCGCCGAACAGCGTGCCGAGGTGATCGGCAAGCTGAACGAGGGCGATGTGGTGGACGGTGTCGTCAAGAACATCACCGAATACGGGGCCTTCGTGGACCTCGGCGGTGTCGACGGTCTGCTGCATGTCACCGACATGGCCTGGCGCCGCGTGAACGACCCCAAAGAGGTTCTGACCATCGGCGAAACCGTCAAGGTGCAGGTGATCAAGGTCAACAAGGACACCCACCGCATCAGCCTCGGCATGAAGCAGCTGATGGATGACCCGTGGGATTCGGTCGAAGCCAAGTTCCCGCTGGAATCGGTCCATACCGGGCGCGTCACCAACATCACCGATTACGGTGCGTTTGTTGAACTGGAGCCAGGTGTCGAAGGCCTGGTGCACGTTTCGGAAATGTCCTGGACGAAAAAGAACGTCCATCCGGGCAAGATCGTGTCCACCAGCCAGGAAGTTGAGGTGATGGTGCTGGAGATCGACACCGTCAAACGGCGTGTGTCGCTTGGCCTGAAACAGACCATGCGCAACCCGTGGGAAGTGTTCGAGGAACAGTTCCCGGTCGGCACGCAGGTCGAGGGCGAGGTCAAGAACATCACCGAGTTCGGTCTGTTCGTGGGTCTCGAAAACGACATCGACGGCATGGTTCACCTGTCCGACCTGACCTGGGAAGGCCGGGGCGAGGACGTGATCGGCAACTACCGCAAGGGCGACGTCGTCCAGGCGGTCGTGACCGAGATCGACACCGAGAAGGAACGCATCAGCCTATCGATCAAGGCGCTGGGCGGCGATCCGTTCGCGGAAGCGGTCGATGGCGTGAAGCGCGGCTCGATCATCACCGTCGAGGTGACGGCGATCGAGGATGGCGGGATCGAGGTGGAATACGAGGGCATGAAATCCTTCATCCGCCGGTCGGATCTGTCGCGGGACCGTGCCGAACAGCGCCCTGAACGCTTCGGCGTGGGCGACAAGGTCGACGTCCGCGTCACCAATGTCGACAGCAAGACCCGCAAGCTGGGCCTGTCGATCAAGGCGCGCGAGATCGCGGAAGAAAAGGAAGCCGTGGAACAGTACGGCTCGTCCGACTCGGGCGCGTCGCTCGGCGACATCCTGGGCGCCGCGCTCAAGAAAGACGACGACTGAGTCTTTCGGCGTTCATACCCAAACGCAAACCCCCGCCCGATGGCGGGGGTTTTTCGTTGAAGGCGCCGGGCAAATGCCGCGCGCCGCGCCGCCCCCCGGCCAACGTCAGCAGTAAACGGGGAAGACCGTGTTCATGCGTTCCACATCCACCTCAAGGAAGGTGACGGTGCTGCCCCGAACGTCGAACCGGCTTTCGCTCACGCCGCTCGCGGCCAGGCGGCCCGACCCATCCCGCCTGCTGGCGTGCAGGAAAAACCTGCGGTCTGACATGCGGGCAAGCCTGTACATGCGGTTGGGTTCCAGGCGGAAGAACCCGCGCGTTTGCCATTCGCCATCCATGTTTCGGAAACGCAGGGCGACCTGGATGTCGTCATCGCAGGTATAGACGCGGACCTGGTGATCGGCAGGGTCAGAGCATTGGATGCCGACCGTCCAGGTTCCTCCATCGGTTTCGATCCGTCTTTCGTGAAACCCGTATTCGACGGGGATGTCATCGACCGAGAAAAACGCATCGGTTCCGACCCAAACGCTGCCAGCAGAGAAGGCGCTGTAGTAAAAGGTCCTGTTGTCGGTGAACAGGCCGCTCGCCCATCTCTCGCCCGGCGCGAGGATAAGCCAGCCTTCGGTCCGCCACCCCGCTGACCCGTGCTGATAGTGCAATGCGAACCACGCTTCCTGGGAACAGTTGTTCTCGAGCACGAATTCCCAAGGTGCGGCTTTTCCCGCTGTTGCCGTGGACATCACGAAGGTGAACCCGGCAATCAGTAACGCAATCAATCGACCCATGACATGTTCCCACTTGTGTGCGGTCAGGCTAGCAGCCGCACCGCAGCAGGGCAAATTGCCGGACAGGGCCAGCGCCTTTCCCGAGGAACCGATCGTCGGGTCACGCTGTAGCGAAATCGGTGCGGACGCCGCCCGGGCTGCAGGGACGTTTGCTATTCGGACAGCGTGACGGTGTAGCTGATCCGGTCGGTAACCAGCCGCGTGACCTGACGCGCGACCGGGGTGCCGTCCGCGTCACGGGCGGTGCGGGTCAGCGTCAGAAGCCCGGTATGCCGGTCGACGGCGAGCGCCACGGACTCGCCCATGCTGGTCACCTCGGCGACAAGCTGATCGTCGATACGCGCAAGCGGCAGGGCGATTTCCGCGCAGATCAGGTCAAGCGCAACGGGCAGTGTTTCGGGCAGACCGGGCGCCTGTCCGGCCGGTACGGTGACCAGATCGAGCCCGACGCGCACACCCTCGGCCTTCAGGATGCGTTCCAGTTCATGAACCCGCGCGCTGCCGAACAGGTCGGCCTCCTCCGGCGTGGCCGGACGTTCGGTGTTGCGGGGGCGGAAGACCTCGAAAACGGCCGGTGTGCCGTCGATGCCGAGGATCCGGTGATAGCCCGGTGCGCTGCGGCGCGCCGGGGCTGCCTGCGGGTCGGCCACCACGGTGCCGCGCCCCGGTTTACGGTCGAGCATGCCCATGCCTTCCAGCGACATCAGCGCCCGGCGCATCGTGCCCTGGCTGACACCGAATTCATCGGCCAGCCCGAATTCGTTCGGCAGGCGCAGGCCTGGGGCCCACTCACCGGTCTTGATCCTGCGGATCATCTCGGTTTCGGCGGCTTTGTAGAGCGGCAGGCGCGCCATGGCGGTCCCCGTGGGTTGCGGATCGTCTCAGTTCAGATGTTCGATCAGGCGGGCGTGCTGGTCAAAGGCCGCGATCAGGCTGCCAAGATCGGGCTGGCCGGTGGCTGACAGCATCGGGATCATCTTGCGGAACGCCTCGGCCGTGCCGAGCGCATCCCCAATGGCGGTGTGGCGGTCGGCCTCGGGGATCGTGATTTCAAGCCGGGCGCAGAGCGCGTCCAGCGTATGTTCGGCGGACTGGCCGTAAAGGATGGCCGAACACAGCACGGTGTCGAGGATCGGCTGATCGAAGCGTTTGCCGATCTCGCGTTCGCGGCGCCGAAGAAAGGCCATGTCGAAGGGCGCGTTGTGGGCCACCAGTACGCAGCCGTCGGCGAAGGTGTGAAACCGGCCCAGCGCCTCGGCGACACCGGGGGCGTCGGCGACCATCTCGTTGGTGATATGATGCACCTCGGTCGAGGCGGCGGGGATCTTGCGGCCCGGGTTCACCAGCATGTCGAAGCGTTCCTGCGCCACCAGCTTGCCATTGACCACCCGCACGGCAGCGATCTGGCACACCTCGTCGACCTGGGGGTTAAGGCCCGTTGTTTCGGTATCGAAGATCACGAAGCTGAGGGATTTCAGCGGCGCCTGTGCCAGGTCATCGGGCAGGGCGGCGTTCAGAAGGTCGAAATCATACATCACCGTGCGGGTCTTGGTATCGGTCCGCGGCATGGCAAGCGGCAGGGCAAAGCGCAGCGCATGGCGACCGGGGCCCGCGGGTTCGATCCGTATTTCGGTACCATGACACAAAAGCACGTCCGACCCTGCAAAGCCCGCAATGCCCGGCGAAAGGGGGTCGGACAGCCAGCTGCGCACGGCGGCGTCATCGGGGCTGTCGCCCTCGGCCTCGAGGCTCAGGATCGCCATGTCGGCGGCAATGCTGGCCTGGGTCAGGCGGAAGGCCCGGCCGCCATGGCCCGACCAATCCAGCGTAAGGCGTTCCAGCATCCGTGTGATTGCGAAACCGTCGCAGCGCAGCGTCATGTCCTCGAGCGCGCTGTCGAGCGGCACGTCCTTGCGCCCGAGCCGCGCCACGAGGCCGGCGGCAAGATCGCTTGCGCGCAGTTCCTCCATCGGCCACCAGAGCGTGTCGGTCGCCGCCTTGCGCGCGGTGACCTCCTGCATGAGCGCGTGCAGCGGGTGGCCCTTGGGCAGGTCGGGCAGGGCAGCGGCAACGCCGTCCACCATACGGGTCAGCAGATGTGATCGTTCGGCCTGGATACGCAGGCTGTCGCCGACATCGCGCAGCAGCAGAACATAGCCTGGGCGGTCGGTTTCCTGCCCCTCGAGCCACAAGAGCCGCATCCGCGCCTCGAGCAGGCGGGCGTTCGACCGGGTGGTCACGAGGATATCCGTGCCCTCCTCATGGCCCGACTCGGCGAGCCGGTCATAGGCCTGCCGGATGGGTGCCATCCTCAACAGCCCGGTGACGGGACGCCCGAGGCCAAGCGCCTCGGTTTCGCCGAGGATGTCGCGCGCGTGACCGTTGTAAAGTGCGATGCTATGGGATGGGGTGCAGAACAGCACGCCATCGGGCACCTCGGCCAGCAGGGTTTCCAGCCGGGTCTTTTCACTGGTCAGCCGTGCGGTTTCGCGGCCCACGGCCAGCGCCATCGCGTTGCGCGTTTCGGTCAGGTTAGACGCGACAGCGGCGGCAGCGGGGGCCAGGTCACCCAGGTATCGCGCAGTCCGCTGATCGATGCCGGCCTCCACCTCGCTATGGGCGCGGGCGCGCATTTCGGCGGCCAGGCGTTCGACGGGGCGGGCCACGTTTTCGTCGAACAACACCCAGACCCAGGTCGACAGGCCGAAGATCGCCAGAACCGCAACGACCCCCGCGATGACGAAGGAGCTGAGCGCGTGATCCTCGCCCAGCCGCACATAGCCCAGCGTCAGCCCTGCGATCACGAGGGCCGAGCCGCCAACGGCCAGCAGGGCGAAGAACAGGAATATTCGCAGGCGCAGACTGAGATGGCTGAACATGGTCGGGGGCCTCCTCCTTGCCCCGTGTTCGGCGGTCCGGCGGTCGCGCAACGCCGGACATCCGCCGGGATGTTAGCTGCCGATGGCCTCCCCCCGACAGACGGCGGCGATGATCGGGTCGTCCCCCCCGACATCGCGCCAGATGACGTTTTCAGGCTGGCCCGCCGCGTCGAATTCGGTTTCGGGCAAAATCTCGGCCCGGCGGCCCCGGTCGCAATCGACAAGGGCGGGCAGCACCATTTGCGGCTGCCAGCGTTCCTGCCTGCGCATCTGCACCACCAGAATGCCCGATCCGGGCGCGGTTTCCACGGTCTCGGACGGCGAATAGCCGATGAACCCGCGCACCCAGGGTTCGACATAGGTCCAGGGCTGGTACCAGGCCTGTTGCTGGCGTTCCGAAATCACCACCAGGTCCTCGGCCATTGTGGACCGCACGCCATCATACCAGCCGTATTCGAGGCCGATGGTCGCCACGATCATGCCGAGGCCCGCACCGACGGGAATGATCCCCTTGGGAAGCCGCTTGCCGCTGAGATGGCGCAAAAGCAGTGCGATACCGGCCCCGGAAAAACCAGCGAAAACCGCCGTGATCAGTGCCCAGAACATTCAGCCCTCGCTGTCATCAATTCAGATATCCGCCGCGGGACCCCGCCGCGGATTGCATGGTTTTGATCACCACGAAGGCATCGCGCAAGTGGCTGCGTTCAAAATCGCTGAGATCAGCGGGCGACATGAAGTTGTCGGGCTTCTCGCCGCGCTTGATCTGGTCGGCCTGATGGACCAGCCGGGTTTCCGCGATCATGTCATAGGCATCTAGCAAGTCGCGCCCGCCACCCGCTGATACCGCGCCGACCTCGATGGCGGCCTGCAGGCGGGCGCGGGTGTTGGCCTGCGTCAGCTGGCCGGTCAGGGCGTAGATGCGTCCGAGGTCGACCACGGGCACCACGCCGTTATGCTTGAGATCGATGGTGTTCTTGTGTTCGCCGGACCGCACTGTTGCGAAGCCGCGGAACAGCCCCAGCGGCGGGGTATGTTTGAGCGAGTTCGACACCATATGCGCCACGAAGATCGAGTTCTTGGCGGCCTTGGCCAGTGTGCTTTCCTGCAGATCGGCGAAAAGGGATTCCGTGCCGCCGATGGGGCGAAGGTCGAACATGACCGAGGCCAGCATCTGCGCCTCGGGATTGGGCTTGGCGATCCAGCCGTCGAAATATTCGCGCCAGACCCGCAGCGGCTGACGCCATTTGATGTTTGTCGCCATCATGTCGCCGGGGCAATAGAAATACCCCGCCTTGTCGAGCCCGTCGGAGACGAACCTGGCCAGCGCGGCGAAATATTCGTCATGGGGGGGCGTCGCGGCATCGTCGAGGATCAGGCAATTGTCCTGGTCGCTGACCCCGGTCTGTTCCTGGCGGCCCTGGCTGCCGCAGGCGAGCCAGAGATAGGGCACGGGCGGCGGCCCCAGTTCCTGTTCGGCCAGTGCCAGCAGGCGGCGGGTCGTTGCATCGCCGATATCCGTGATCAGGCGGGTGACCACGTGGTGCGGGTTCTGGGCACTGACGAGCTGCACCAGGAGCTCGGGGATTTTGGCGGTGATCGTCGCCAGCTTGTCCGGGTCGGGCGCTGCCGCGATATCCTGGATCAGGGCGGCTGACGACGTGGCCTGGAATCGCGTCAGGTCTGTCTGCGTGAGAATCCCGGCAAGCTTGCCCCCGTCAACGACCGGCATATGGGTAAAGCCGTTTTCGACCATCGAATGCAGGACGTCGGCCACCAGTGCCGAGGGGGGCAGCGTGATCGGGTCCCGCGTCATCACCCTGGCCACCGGGGTATCTGTGGGCAGCCCTTCGGCCACGGCGCGCGCGGTGATGTCGCCGGTGGTCAGGATGCCGGTGACCGCGTCCGCATCCGTCACGATGATGCAGGAGACATGGATGTCCCGCATCCGGCGCGCGGCCTCGATCAGCGGCGTGTCCTGTGCGCAGGTCAGCGGATCGCGCGTCATCAGATCGCTGAGCACCATCGTCGTGATGTCCTGGCGCCGGGCGGCGGCCGGCCGGGTCCGGTCGAAGAACCGCAGGATGCGCGGGTGATCCTTGACGAGATTCCTGAACACCTCGGCGGGGATGGAGATGAGGCGGCTGTCGGTGGCGGCGACCGCGTTGACCGAGGCGATGCCGTCCTTCATCAGCCCGCGTTCGCCGAACGAGTTCTTCGGCCCGAGGATCGAAAGCGTCTCGCCCGCCTGGTCGGTGATGTCGATGCGGCCTTCGAGAATGAGATAGAGCGCCTTGAGCCGATCGCCGACGCGGTAGATCGGGTCGCGTTCGGAAAAGTCGCTGACCGTGACCTGGCCTGCAAGATCGGCGCGCTCGGCCTCGGACAGGGCGTCATAGGGATGGGTCTGTGCCAGAATGGCGGCGATATCGGCCATGATCTGTCCCTTCGCACCACGAAAAAGGCGCACCCCGTAGGATCGGGATGCGCCGGGATTTTTGCTAGGGCCTGCGGTGTCGCAGGCCCTGCGTTTTGTCTCAGACGATCACTTGTTGACCGCGGCGCCTGCACCACGCGGGATGCGGACGCTTTCGACCAGGTCTTGGATCTCCTTCGGCGGTGCGGCGGTGATGCCGGACACCACGTAGGCCACGACGAAGTTGAACAGCGCGCCGATCGGACCGAAATGTGTCGGTGGGATGCCGAACAGATACTGGTCCGGGGTCAGGGCGTTGGTGCCCGGGATGAAGAAGACGCCCAGGAACAGGAACAGATAGGTACAGGTCGAAACCAGACCTGCGATCATGCCCCAGGTTGCCCCGGCCGAGTTCATCCGCTTGGAGAAGATACCCATCATCAGGGCCGGGAACAGCGTTGCCGCCGCCAGACCGAAGGCCAGGGCCACCACCTGCGCGGCGAAGCCGGGCGGGTTGAGACCCAGATAGGTGGCCAATGCGATCGCCCCCGCCATTGAGATCCGGGCGGCTAGGAGTTCGCCCTTCTCCGTGATGTTGGGATTGATCACCGACTTGATGAGATCGTGACTGATCGCCGACGAGATGGCGAGCAGCAGACCCGCCGCTGTCGACAGGGCCGCAGCGATACCACCCGCCGCGATCAGCGCGATCACCCAGCCGGGCAGACCTGCGATCTCGGGGTTGGCCAGCACGAGGATGTCACGGTTGAATGTGAC
Source organism: Paracoccaceae bacterium (assembly GCA_024742455.1). Classification (GTDB taxonomy): domain Bacteria; phylum Pseudomonadota; class Alphaproteobacteria; order Rhodobacterales; family Rhodobacteraceae; genus JANSYL01. The sequence continues at coordinate 42,779 of JANSYL010000003.1, forward strand.
AAGCTCGTTGTCATCGCCGGCGGTGTACTGGATGCGACCGTCGCCGTTCTTGTCCTCGACACCGAGAAGGCCGGTGACCTCCCAGGTCTGGAACCAGTCAGGCAGGTCTTCCTGAAGCACCGCTTCGCCCTGCGTCCCTTCGGGCCACATGGTGGTGATGATGTTCAGACGTGCCATGGCACCCACTGCCGGAGCGGTGAGGTACAGAAGCGCGATGAACACCAGCGCCCAACCGGCCGACCAACGGGCGTCGGCCACTTTCGGCACGGTGAAGAAGCGGATGATGACGTGCGGCAGACCCGCGGTACCGATCATCAGCGACAAGGTGTAGAGCGCCATCAGCCAGGGGTTGGTGGTCGCCGTGTACTCGTTGAAGCCCAGATCGGTCAGCAGACCGTCCAGCGTGGTCAGCAGCGGAACGCCCGCTTCGACGCCACCCGGCAGACCTTCGGACATGTTCGAGAACAGGCCCAGACCCGGGATCGGGTTACCGGTCAGCTGCAGCGAGATGAACACAGCCGGGATGGTGTAGGCGATGATCAGAACGCAGTACTGTGCCACCTGCGTGTAGGTGATGCCCTTCATCCCGCCGAGAACGGCGTAGACGAAAACCACCGCCGACGCGATGTACAGACCGGTGGTGATCTCGACCTCGAGGAAGCGCGAGAAGGCAACGCCTGCCCCGGTCATCTGGCCGATAACGTAGGTGACCGAGATGACGATAAGGCAGATGACGCCCACGACCCGTGCCGTGTTCGAGTAGTACCGGTCACCGATGAATTCCGGCACGGTGTATTTGCCGAATTTCCGCAGATACGGCGCCAGAAGCATCGCCATCAGCACGTAGCCGCCGGTCCAACCCATCAGGAAGAGCGAGTTGTTGTAGCCGACGAACGCGATGAGACCGGCCATCGAGATGAAGGACGCGGCCGACATCCAGTCAGCAGCGGTCGCCATCCCGTTGACGACGGGGTTCACCCCCCGGCCAGCGGCGTAGAATTCAGATGTGGAACCCGCGCGGGCCCAGATCGCGATACCGAAGTAGAGCGCAAACGACAGCCCTACGACGATGATATTGAGTGTTGTTTGATCCATGGTTTGGTCCGTCCCTTACTCGTCCACGCCATGTTCTTTATCGAGCTTGTTCATACGCCAGGCGTAGAAGAAGATCAGGAACAAGAAGACGAGGATCGATCCCTGCTGGGCAAACCAGAAGCCCAGATCGGTGCCCCCAACTTCGATCCCGCTGATCAGCGGGCGAAGCAGGATCGCGAAGCCATACGAACAAAGCGCCCAGATCACCAAGCAGATGGTGACCAGACGAAGGTTCGCAGACCAGTACGCGTTATTTCCAGAATTGTCTGCCATTCTGTAACTCTCCCTTCGTGTGATTTGCCCGCCGGACACTGTTTGGTCCGCCGGGCAATATTCACCGGCGCCCCCGTTCCCCGGGTGACGCCGGCAAATTCCGTCAGGCCGTCGTCAAGGGTTTGACGATGGTGGCCAGCGCGTCCGCGATCTCATCCATGTCGCCCATGCCGGGGATCTTAGTGAGGGTGCCGCGGGCGGCGTAGTAATCGATCAGGGGCGCGGTCTGTGCGTGATAGGCGGCAAGCCGCTGCCCCAGTGTTTCGGCGTTGTCATCGGCGCGGACCGGTTGGCCCGCCGCCCGTGCTTGTTCGGCGCGGTTCAGGATGCGTTGCACCAGCGCGCTGTCATCGACCTCCAGTTCGATAACGGCATCCAGCTGGGCATCCGTATCGGCCAGGAGCGCGTCCAGCGCCTCGGCCTGCGCGATGGTGCGGGGGAACCCGTCAAAGATCACTCCGGCGGCGCAGTCAGGCTCGGCCATGCGGTCGCGCAGGATCGCCAGGACGATGTCATCGGAGACAAGGCCGCCACTGTCCATCACGTCCTTGGCGGCTTTGCCCGCAGCGGTTCCGGCGGCGACCGCGCCGCGCAGCATGTCGCCGGTGGAAAGCTGCACAAGGCCGAACCGGTCCTGCAGGATCTTGGCCTGCGTGCCCTTGCCCGCCCCGGGGGGGCCGAGAAGGATCAGGTTAACCGGGCGGGTTTGATGAGAGAGATCTTTCATCATGCCGACCTCACTGGTTGGCCCGGTTTGCGATCAACTCGTCGACCACGGACGGGTCGGCAAGCGTCGAGGTGTCGCCGAGCGCACCGAAATCGTTTTCCGCGATCTTGCGCAGGATGCGGCGCATGATCTTGCCCGAGCGTGTTTTCGGCAGGCCGGGTGCCCATTGGATGACATCGGGCTTGGCGATGGGACCGATTTCGGTCCGGACCCAGTCGCTGAGCGTTTTCTTCAGCTCGTCCGACGGCGTCTCGTCGTTCATCAGGGTGACGTAGCAATAGATGCCCTGACCCTTGATCGGGTGCGGGTAACCGACGACGGCGGCCTCGCTGACGGTTTCATGCGCCACCAGTGCGCTTTCCACCTCGGCCGTACCCATGCGGTGCCCCGACACGTTGATGACGTCATCTACCCGGCCGGTGATCCAGTATTCCCCGTCAGCGTCGCGGCGGCAGCCGTCGCCCGAGAAATAATACCCTTTGTAATCAGTGAAGTAGGTTTTCACGAAGCGATCATGGTCGCCATAGACGGTGCGCATCTGGCCCGGCCAGCTGTCGGCGATGACCAGAACGCCCTCGACCCCGTCACCTTCGATGACCTCGCCACTTGTCGGGTCCAGAACCAGCGGCTTGACCCCGAAGAACGGTTTCTGCGCGGCCCCCGGTTTCAGACTGTGGGCACCGGGCAGCGGTGTCATCATGTGGCCGCCGGTTTCGGTCTGCCACCAGGTGTCGACGATGGGGCATTTCCCCTTGCCGACATGCGTGTTGTACCAGTTCCACGCTTCCGGGTTGATCGGCTCGCCCACCGTGCCGAGCAGTTTCAGCGAGGACAGGTCGTATTTCTCGATGAAACTGGTGCCCTTGCCCATCAGCGCGCGGATCGCGGTGGGGGCGGTGTAGAATTGGTTTACCTTGTGTTTCTCGCAAACTTCCCAGAACCGGCCCGCGTCGGGATAGGTCGGCACGCCTTCGAACATCAGCGTCGTGGCGCCATTGGCCAGCGGGCCGTAGACGATGTAGCTGTGGCCGGTCACCCAGCCGACATCCGCGGTGCACCAGAAGATATCGCCGTCATGGTAGTCGAAGGTGTATTGGTGGGTCATCGACGCGTAGACGAGATACCCGCCGGTGGTATGCACCACGCCCTTGGGTTGTCCGGTCGAGCCGGAAGTATAAAGTATGAACAGCGGGTCTTCGGCGTTCATCTCTTCGGGGGGGCAATCGGCGCTGACCCGTTCGGCCATGTCGTCATACCAGATGTCGCGCCCGCCGACCCAGGCGACCTGCTGGCCGGTGCGCTTGACCACAAGGCATTTTGTGCCGAGCACGTTGTGCAGCAGCGCCTTGTTGACGTTGTCCTTCAGTTCCGTGATCCGGCCGCCGCGCGGGGCGCCATCGGCTGTAATCACCAGCTTGGCGCCCGAACCGTTGATCCGGGCGGCCAGCGCATCTGGCGAGAAGCCCGCGAACACGACCGAATGCACCGCCCCGATCCGGGCGCAGGCCAGCATCGCATAGGCCGCCTCGGGGATCATCGGCAGGTAGAGAACGACCCGGTCGCCCTTGCCGACGCCGCATTCCTTCAGGACGTTGGCGAAGGTGCAGACCTTTTCATGCAGCCGGTTGTAGGAAATGTGCTGCGCGTGGTCGCCGGGTTCATCGGGTTCGAAGATGATAGCGGTCTGGTCGCCACGCGTTGCAAGATGCCGGTCGATGCAGTTGGCGGCGACGTTCAGCGTGCCGTCTTCGTACCAGCGGATATGCACATCGTCATGGGCAAAGGACGTGTCCTTGACCTTGGTGTAGGGCTTGATCCAGTCGAGCCGCCGGCCGTGATCGCCCCAGAAGGTATCGGGGTCGGCGATCGACGCGGCATACATTTCCTCGTATTTGGCCGCGTCGATATGCGCGTCCTTCAGAAGGGCGGGGGTCGCTTGGGTATCCTTCGGCATATGATCGTCTCCCTCTGCCAGCGGCACGTCGGCGTCCTGGACAGGACGCGCCACGTTCCAGAAAGTGCCGGACAGATGCGCCCGGCCCCATGGTCCATCGGACCTCAGATATGCTGGTCAGCCTCCCCCAACCGTCTCGGGTGCGCATTATGTGTGGGGCCTGTTCGCCCACTTGACCATTGCGCTTCCACCGATCGCAGGCGCGCGGTCCGTGCTCCTCTCGGGCCATGCGCTCTGGGACTGGAACATGACAGGCGGCGCGGCTTTCAAGAATATGGCGCAGCGTCAGGAGGAAATTTTTGTAAATCGAAATCACGCGGCGGCGCAGAAAGTGTCAATTAATTTGCAAAGCCCGATTGCTGTTGGAAACAGGCGCCGCGCGCTCACACGGTCGCCCTGGTCCTGAATCCCTTCGATTTTCTGTTTTGCGGTGCGATGAATGGATTGGCGCGGCCCTCCAGGAACCCGCAGCGTCCCGTTTCGTTTGCCCTCCGATCCTCAGTCGAGGACCCGGAAGCTGTCGCCGAGCCAGGGCATCGCCGACAGGCCGGGCCGGGCGAAGTGTTCCTCGATCAGGGCGCGCGCGACGACTGCGATCTGGTCGGGTATGTCGGCTGTCCAATCGTCGGTGGCATACAGTACGATCCGCCGCGCGACCGGATCGCCTGGCAGCGGGTGGGCGTCGATCGCATCCGCAAAGCGCGCCGCCCTGAGAAGGCTTAGCGGTGTGGTGATCGTCCAGCCGCTGCCATTGGCCACGAGCGCGCTGATCGACTGGTTGGAATCCAGTTCGAACCGTTGTGGCAGCCTGAGCCCGGCACGGGACAGGTATCGTTCGATCTGCTGCCCCATTACCTGGTCAGGATCGCGCCGCAGGAACGCCAGCCCGGCCAGCCCGGCCAACCCGCCCGACATGTCGGTGCCCCGCGGCACGGTCAGGATGTAGGGGTCTTCTAGCAGCGGATAGGCCCTGGTTCCGGACGGTGCGGTTTCGGCTGCGGCGCAGATAGCGATGTCGAGGTCGCGGCGCGCGATCTGCGCCTGCAGGTCGTGGCTCGGCCCGGTCTGCAGGCGGAAGGCACACTGGCGCATCGTCTCGGCCAGACGGGCGGCCAGAAGCGGTGTCACCTCGTTCTCGAAATCCTCGATCACGCCGAGGGACAGGGCTGACAGGTCGCTGAGGTCCAGCGTTGTCAGATCCCGATGACCGATCCTGAGCGCCTGCAGCGCCGTCTCGGCACGGTCGAGAAACACCCGGCCCGCCGGGGTCAGCGTCATGGGTCGGCGGGAGTGGTCGACCAGTTCGGTTCCGAGCGCCTGCGACAGGTTCTTGAGCTGCTGGGACACGGCGGGCGCGCTCATCTGCAGCTGTTCGGCGGTTGCCGCGACGCTTCCGGTGCGCGCGAGGCATTCGAACACCTCCAGGCCGCGCAGCGTGATCCCCTTGAGCAACGGATCCGACATCTCAGGCGCCGATCAAATCGGCGAGCAGGTCCGATGGCACCGACACCCGGGTCAGGCCCGTCGGCACGGCGGCCCCGCTCCAGATTGTGGCGTCCGCCATATCCGGCAGATCGGTCTGCGCATCGCTGACCGTCAGCCACGCGCAGTCGTAAGGGCGCCCCGAAAAGGGTGAGGGGTCAGCCTCCGCCGGCTCGGCCCGGTCAGCCTCCGCCGGGTATGTCCGGGGCAGCGCGTCACCAGGCCGGATCAGCCGCATCGCCCCGGTTCTGGGGACGACAAGCGCGGACAGTCCGGCATCGGCGATATCGCCTAGTGTCCCCCCCATGCTGCCGGGCGCGCTGGACCGTGTCAGCACAAGTCGGGCGACACCGAACTGGCGTGCCGCCATGGTGAGGTCGGACACGGCCGCAGAAACTGCGGTTGCGGCGAATCCATGCGTGGCATCGACATGCAGAAGGCCCGGCTTGACGATGGTCACGACCGGCGTCGCGGAAGGGTCGAGATGGCCATAGCGGATCAGCCGAAGGTCGCGCAGCAGTCCGCAAAGACCGTTCGACCGGTCGGCAATGGCCTCGGACACCGTCACGTCGCGGGCGACGGCAGCCGCCCGGTCGCGCTGCATCCCCGCCCGCGCAAGGCAGTCCCGCGCGACGGCGTCGATATCGGCGAGGGTCAGGGTCTCGGTCATGCGGTACAGTCTTCGCCGCACGGTCCCGTCCGTCAACAATGCAGCCCCGGCGGCCATCGACTAGCCCTCGATCACGAGTTGGGGAAACCGCCCCGCGGTCTCCCGGATCACTTCGGCCAGGCGTTCGTAGCCGCTGGCCGCGCCAGTCGCCGAGCGCCACACCAGTCCGATGGACCGCGAAAACCGACGCCCGCGATAGGGGCGGACCACCACGTCCTGCGCGCGTCCGGCGATTTCGGATTCGACGTAGAGCGCTGGCAGGAAGGTCAGCCCCATGTTCATCGCCACCATCTGGCGCAGCGCGTCGAGCGACGTTCCTTCGTAATCGCGCGAGATCTCGGCGCCGGTTTCGGCGCAGACAGCAGTGATCTGGTCATGCAAAGTATAGGACGGCGACAGCGACAGGATCGTCTGGCCGGTCAGGTCAGACGCCTCCAGCCCGTCGCGCGTGCTGAGCGGGTGATCGGCGGGCAGGGCCACGGACAGCGGTTCGCGGAACAGCCGGGCCACGGTCAGCGCCGAACCCGATACCGGAAGCTGCGTCAGGATCAGGTCATGCATGCCGTCGCCCAGTTCGCGCAGGAGGTCACGCGGTGCGGCCTCTCGGATATAAAGCCTGAGATCGGGGTGTGACCGGTGCAGTTCCCCTACGACATGGGGCATGAGGTAGGGGCCGAGCGTTGCCGAGGTGCCCAGCCGGATGGTGCCGCCGAGCCCGGATTTCAGCATCACCGACAGATCGAAGATGCCCTGTGTGGCATCGAGGATATCGCGCGCCCGCCGCGCCACTTCGCGCCCGGCCAGGGTAAGGCGCACCGGTCCCCGCCCCCGCTCCACGAGAACGAGATCGAGTGCCTCTTCAAGGGTCTTGATCTGCACCGACAGCGACGGCTGCGATATTCCGCAGGCCTCGGCGGCCTCGCGAAAATGCTGGGTCTCCTCCAGCGCGAGCAGATAGCGCATCTGGCGCAACGTGATGGCGGGCACCTGTCCTGTCATGGATCAGTCATAGTTTTTTCCAATCGTTTTTAAAAGATCATTTTGCTTTTTCCTATAGAGCGACTCAGTTAATCATTGCGCATGCAATCGACAGGACGTGGGCACGCGCGGACTGTTGATGGTGATCTTGCTGAGCTGGTTGTTGTCCCTTCCAGCGCTCACGGACCTGCAAGGTCGCCATTCCGGGTGGTGCGGATCGGCCCCTGCCGTCAGCTGATCCGCACCACCCGGTTTCTATTTCAGGCATGGCGGGCAACGGGACAGGCGCAGTCCCGCGGGCAGGACTGTGTCGCCGGAGCGGCACCTGCGTCATTACGGGGGCATGGTCGGGGTGGTTGTGTCCGAGACGTGTGGAAATCTGCGGGCGGTGGGTCTAGATACGCCGGAGCGAAAACAGGGGGAACAAGAGGGTGGCAAGCTCAGGCGAGGCTGTGCCCCGGACCTATGGCGGTCCGGCGGGGTGGATTTCGGTCGCGATTCCGGCGGCCCTGTTTGCCTATTTTCTGCAATTCGTCCCGGTCATCGCGGCGGGCACGCCCGTTGTCGTCGGGTTCGATTGGGTCGCGTCGCTGGATATCCGGCTGTCGGTGCTGATCGACGGCCTTTCGTTGACATTCGCCCTGCTGATCTCGGGCATCGGCACGCTGGTGACCCTCTATTCGACGAAGTACCTGGGCGAGCATCCCGAATACCCGCGTTTCGTGCTGTATCTGATGATGTTCATGATCGGCATGCTCGGGCTGGTTCTGGCCGACAACCTGATCGCGCTGTTCGTGTTCTGGGAGATTACCACGATCTCGTCCTACCTGCTGATCGGGTTCACCTCGGACGAGGCGAAATCACGGCGGTCGGCGCTGCAGGCGCTGCTCGTCACCGGCACCGGCGGTCTGGCGCTTCTGGCTGGGATGATCCTGCTGGGCAATGTGGCCGGTTCGTTCGAGTTGAGCGTGATCCTGGCTCAGGGTGACATGATCCGCGAACACCCGCTTTACCTGCCGATCCTGATCCTCTTCCTTGCAGGTGCCTTCACCAAATCAGCACAGTTCCCGTTCCATTTCTGGCTGCCCAACGCGATGGCCGCGCCCACGCCAGTGTCGGCCTACCTGCATTCGGCGACGATGGTGAAGGCGGGCGTCTACCTGATGGCGCGCGTGAACCCGGCCTTGGGCGAAACCGATGTCTGGTTCTGGACGCTGATCATCGCTGGCGGGTTCACCACCGTCTTCGCGTCGATCCTTGCGATCCGGCAGACCGATATCAAGCAGGTGCTGGCCTACACCACGCTGATGGCACTGGGCGCGCTTACACTGTTCATAGGGGTGGGCACGGCGGATGCGATCAAGGCGATGATGATCTTCCTCGTGGTGCATTCGCTCTACAAGGCCGCGTTGTTCCTCATGATCGGGATCGTCGATCACGAAACCGGCACGCGCGAGGCGGAGGTGCTGCGCGGGCTTGGACGCAAGATGCCCTTGACTTTCCTCGGGGGGGCGATCGCCGCGATCTCGATGGCCGGTATTCCGCCGCTTTTCGGGTTCATCGGCAAGGAATTCCTCTACAAGGCCGGCCTTGAACTCGACACCGCTATGATCTGGGTGACGGGCACCATCTTCGCCGCCTCTGTCCTGATGTTCGCCGCCGCGGGCATTTCCGTGCTGCGTCCTTTCACCGGCCCTCTGGCCGACACCCCGCGCCCGGCCCATGAAGGGCCCTGGGCGATGTGGATCTGCCCTCTGATCCTGGGCGTCTTTTCATTGGGCTTCGGCCTGTTCCCGGACACGGCCGAGGCGTGGCTGATCGCCCCGGGCACCTGGGCCGTCTATGGCGATTACGGGTATGAGGTGGATATCTATCTCTTCCGCGAGGTGAACGCCGCCTTCGTGCTGTCGCTCGTCACCTTCGCCGCCGGGGCGGTCGTTTATGCCTTCCACCGCCCGCTGCGCGACTGGCTGGGCCGGGTGTTCGAGGCCAACCCGATCAAGTTTGACCCCGGTTGGGACCGGGTGCTGGACGGGCTGAAGGCGCTGGCGGGGTGGCAGACGCGCCTTTTGCAGTCGGGCGTTCTTCAGAAATACATCTTTGTCATCTTCCTGACCTTCGCGGTAGGGGTCGGCGCGACCATCTACCTCAAGGATGCGCTGCAGATTTCTGTCGACCTGCGGGCCGAATACGATGCGTTGTCCTTCAAGGTCTGGGCGGTGCTGATTTTCATCACCGCCGGTGCCCTGCTGACTGCCTATACGCAGAGCCGGATGGCCGCCGTTGCCGCGCTGGGGGTCGTGGGGATCGGAGTTGCGCTGATCTTTATCATGTTCTCGGCGCCCGATGTGGCAATCACGCAGCTGCTGGTCGAAACGCTTGTCGTGGTGCTGGTCGCCGTGGCGATGCTGAAACTGCCGCATCTGGGGCTGACCAAGGACCGGGGCCGCCGTCCGCTTCACGCGGCGCTTGCGCTGACGGTCGGCACCCTGACCACGCTGGTTCTTTTCGCTGTACTGCAATCCGACCTCGACCGCCGCCTGACCGACTATTTCGAGATCGCCAGCTGGCCCGAAGCCTTCGGGCGCAACATCGTCAACGTGATCCTCGTGGATTTCCGCGCGCTCGACACCTTCGGCGAGATCGCGGTGGTCGTGATCGCGGCGCTGGCGGCCTATGCGCTGCTCAGGGGCACCCAATACGGCCCGCCCCGCGATGAAATTGAAGGGGAAGAGCGGCGATGATCGATTCCATCATCCTCAAGGCGGCAACCCGGCTGCTGACGGCGCTGTTGTTGCTGTTTTCCGTCTACATGCTGCTCAGGGGGCACAACCTGCCGGGCGGCGGGTTCATAGGCGGGCTGATCGGGGCCACGGGTTTCGTCCTTTACGCCATTGCGGTGGGTGCCGATGCCACGCGTGCGGCGCTCTATTTCCCACCTCAGAACGTGGCGATGGTGGGCCTCGGCACGGCGCTGGCCTCGGGCGTTTACGCGGTGTTCTTCAACGATGCCTTTTTCACCGGGCAATGGTGGTTCATCGGTGACCGGGAAAGCGGGGACTACATCCCGATCTCGTCGGTGCTGGTCTTCGATATCGGCGTCTACCTCGTGGTCTTCGGGTCGATCCTGACGCTGGTGCTCGCGCTCGAGGAGGAGGTTTGATGGAACTTCTGCTGTCCATCATGGTCGGCGCACTGGTCGCGGCCTCGGTCTACCTGATGCTGGCGCGCAACGTGCTGCGCTTTCTGTTCGGGCTGATCCTGATCTCGAACGCGGCGAACCTGACGATTTTCGTGGCCGGGCGCCTGACGCCCGAGGCACCGCCGCTGATCCCGTATGGCCAGGATGCCCCCGTGGGGGTGGTCGCGAATGCCCTGCCGCAGGCGCTGGTGCTGACCGCCATCGTGATCGGCTTCGGCCTGTTCGCCTTTGCCCTGACGCTGGTCTACCGGACCTATCAGAACCTCGGCACGCTCAATTCCGACGAGATGCGTCTTGCCGAGCCCGAGGAGAGCAAGAAATGAGTTGGGTTCTCGCCAGCCCCATCATCATCCCCTTCGCCACCGCGGTTCTGGCCTTCCTGTTCCGCGCCGGGCCCGAGGGTCGATGGATTTCGGTGATCGGCTCTGCCGGCCTGCTGATCGCCAGCGGTGTCCTGATGGCCGAGGTTCTGGACAAGGGCGTTGTCGCTGCGCAGATGGGCGAATGGGCAGCCCCCTTCGGCATCACGCTGGTGGCCGACCTTTTGTCGGCTGTGATGGTGGTCATCACCGGGATCACGGGGTTGGCGGTGGCGGTCTATGCTCTGGCCGATATTGACACGCGCAAGGAACAGCTGGGCTACCACGCCCTGTTTCAGGTTCTGCTGGCCGGGGTCTGCGGCGCATTTCTGACCGGCGACATCTTCAACCTCTATGTCTGGTTCGAGGTGATGCTGATCGCCTCCTTCGGGCTGCTGATCCTGGGGGGGCGCAAGGTGCAGCTTGATGGCGGGATCAAATACGTCACGCTGAACCTGATCTCGACGATCATGTTCCTCAGCGGGGTGGGCCTGCTTTACGGGATGACCGGCACGCTCAACATGGCCGACCTGCATGGTGCAGTGCAGACCGTCGACAACCCCGGCCTGCTGGTCGTTGTCGCCATCATGTTCATGATCGCCTTCGGGGTGAAGGCTGCGGTTTTCCCGTTGTTTTTCTGGCTGCCCGCAGCCTACCACACGCCCGCGATCAGCGTGTCGGCGATCTTTGCGGGGCTTCTGACCAAGGTCGGGGTCTATGCCCTGATCCGCACCTTCACGCTGATATTCACGACCGACATCGCTTACACCCATACGATTCTGCTGTGGGTCGCGGCATTCACCATGGTGACGGGTGTTCTGGGCGCTGCGGCGATGAACGATTTCCGTCGCATCCTGAGTTTCCACATTATCAGCCAGATCGGCTACATGATCCTGGGTCTTGCGCTCTTCACGCCGCTGGCCATCGTCGGTGCGGTTTTCTATCTGGTGCACCACATCATCGTGAAGGCCAACCTGTTCCTGGTGGCCGGTGTGGCCCGCCGTATCGCGGGGTCGACAGAGCTTGACCGGATCGGCGGGCTTTACACATACGCGCCGTTCCTGGGGCTGTTGTTCCTGATCCCGGCGTTTTCGCTGGCGGGCTTTCCGCCGCTCAGCGGATTCTGGGCAAAATACGTGCTGGTCAAGGCCTCGCTCGATGCCGAGGTCTACTGGGTTGCGGCCGTTGCGCTGGTCGTGGGGCTGCTGACGATCTATTCGATGACGAAAATCTGGGGCAACGCGTTCTGGAAACCGCACCCCGCGGGGGCGACCCCGCGCCTGTCGGACATGACCGGGCTGGAACGCAGCGCGCTTCTGACGCCCATCGCGGCGCTTGCCATCCTGACCTGCATCATCGGGTTCTTCCCGCAGCCCTTCGTGGATTTCGCCACCCGTTCGGCCGAACAGTTGCTTGACCCCACCGCTTATGTCACGGCGGTCCTGGGCCCGGATGCGATGCCGGTGGTTGAGGCCGATGGCCTGGCAGAAGGGGAGGTCACCGAATGATCAACGTCCTGACGCTCAATATCATCCTGGCGGTGGCCTGGGCGGCGCTGACCGGTGAGATCACCCTCGGCGCGCTTCTGGTGGGCTTTTTGTTCGGGTCCTTCGCCCTTTACCTGACGCGCCCCCTTTTCCCGGGGTCGCAGCTTTATTTCCGGCGCGTCTGGAAATGGCTGAAGCTGATTGTCCTGTTTCTCTATGAACTGCTGGTCAGTTCGATCCAGGTGGTCTGGGACGTCCTGACGCCCACCCACAAATCCAACCCCAAGATCATGTCGATCCCGCTGGATGCCAAGGGTGAGATGCAGATCCTGTTTGTCACCAACCTGATCTCGCTGACCCCGGGCACGCTCAGCCTGGATGTGACCGAGGATGAAAAGACGCTCTACATCCATGCCATGTTCGCCGACGACCCGGACGAGATCCGGCGTGCGATCAAGGAAGGGATGGAAAGATGGGTGATCGAGGCGATGGAGTAGACGCATGGACCTCTTGGCGACCGCAATCGAGATTTCCTTCGTTCTGGTCATGCTGGGCGTGGCATTTGCCTTTGCACGGCTGATCCTTGGGCCGACGCTGCCTGACCGGATCGTGGCGCTCGACATGATGACGGTACTGATCGTCAGCTTCTGCGGTCTCTACGCCATCCTTTCCGAAGACACCGCCTTCATCGATGTGGCCATCGTGCTGGCGCTGGTGGGCTTCCTTGCCACCGTGGCGCTGGCGCGCTTCGTCGAACGCCGCAGGGTGCGGTCCGGCCGCCCGACCTACGGTCCGGGCGCCATTTCAGCCGGCGAGGATGCCAAGGCGGAGGAGACGTCCAATGGCTGAGATCATCATGGCCATTCTCGTCCTGCTCGGCGGGTTTTTCTGTTTCGTGGCAGGCCTTGGCGTGTTGCGCCTGCCCGATGTGCTGATCCGGATGCACGCCTCGACCAAAGCGGGCACATTGGGGTCGGGTCTGATCCTGTCGGCAGTCGCGGTCTATTTCGCCGATACCGCGACGATCACGCGGGCAGTGGTGGCGATCCTGTTCCTGCTGGTCACGGCCCCCGTGGCCGCCCACATGATCGGGCGCGCGGCCTTCAAGGTCGGCGTGCCGCTTTGGAAGACCCGGATCGAGCCGGGCGCCAAGGAAAACCTCGACCGCTAGGGCTTGTCAGGTCTGCAGGAAGGTATGGGTGCCGTCGGGCGCCACCGCGATCGCGCTCAGTCGTCCACTGTTCCAGGCGCCCGTGTCCAGCGCGATGCGCCCATCGGTGATGCCGGGACTGTCGCGTTCGATATGCCCGTAGGCGACCCAGACCCCGTCACCGCGTTCGGCGGTTTCGAATTCCGGATGCCCCCAGAGCAACACCCGCGCCGACTGGTCCTGCATCGGGCGCAAAGGGTCGGCGCCGGCATGGGTGACCCAGAGATTGCCCGATGACCAGGTGAGGGGAAGGCTCCGCAGCCACGCAAGGGTGTCGCGTCCCAACCCGTCGCGGATATCGGCCGAGAGCGTGATGAAATGTTCCGCAGGGTCGCTGGCATCAGGCGCACGCGCGGTGGGCAGGATGCTTTCGACTGCCGGGCCGCCGCCATTGCGCATCCAGCGCGGGCCGCGGACGGCGGGATCGTCGAGGAAATCGAGCAGCATCCGTTCATGGTTGCCCATCAGGCAGGTCACGTTGTTGGGAAAGTCGCGCTTGAGCGCCTGCAGGCGGTCGAGCACGGCGGCGCTGTCGGGTCCGTGGTCAATATAGTCGCCGAGAAAAACGAGTTGGGGGTCGTCTGGTGTGGTGCCGCCGATATGCGCATCGATGAGGCCGAGCATTGCGTCGAGAAGGTCGGCGCGGCCGTGAATGTCACCCACGACGTAACAGGTCGCCTCGGGTCGCGGACCATCGGTCGGCGTTTGGTGGCCTGACAGGGCATTGCGACGTTTGAAACTGCGGAGCATGGCCCCCTCGTGCTCAGCCGCGCGGCGCTTGGCAAGCGGGAATCGTGGTGCGGTGTCTCATTCCCGGGCGCGCAGAACGCGGGCAGGCCGCGCGGCAAGCGGACGCAGCGCGAAGGCCAGTCCGGCAAGCAGGGTGGCAAGCGCGCCGCCGATCACGATGGCCAGTGCCGAGACGGGTTCGAAGACATAGGAGGTTTCCATCACAAAGGTCATCACCCCCCATCCGCCAAGCCCGCCCGCAACGATGGCCACGAGCCCCGCCGCCGCCCCGAGCATCGCGGACCGGATCGCGAAACTGCCGAGGATGCGGCCCCGGGTGGAGCCGAGGGTTTTCAGCACGGCCGCCTCGAACACGCGCCGCCGTTCGCCCGCGGCCGCCGCGCCTATCAGCACGATGAAGCCGGTGATCAGCGTGGCGGCCGCCCCGTAGGACGTGGCCGCTGCAAGGCTGCGCAGGGCATCGGCGACCTGGTCGAGGGCATCACGCACGCGGATGGCGGTGATGTTCGGGGCATCACCTGCCACGTCGCGCAGGATCGCGGCTTCGGCCTGTTCCTCGGCGTAGACGGTGGCGATATGGGTGTGCGGCGCCCCTTCCAGAGCGTTGGCCGACATCGTCAGGATGAAACCTATCCCCGCGTTCTCGAAGCGCACTTCGCGAAGGGCGGCGATGGTCGCGGTGATGTCGCGTCCGAGGATATTGACGGTGATCTCGTCGCCGACCGAAAGCCCGATCTCCAGCGCCTCTTCGGCGGCAAAGGCCACGAGCGGCGGGCCATCGTAGTCATCGGGCCACCATTCTCCTGCCACGATCTCATCGGCGGGCGGCGCGCTGCGCATATAGGTCACGCCCCGGTCGCCCTGGATGACCCAGTGGTCGCCCGCCACGTCCTGCGCCCGGTCCCCATTGATGCGGGTGATGATGCCCCTGAGCATCGGCGCCGTGTCCACCCGGCTGACGGCGGGGTCATCCTGAACGCGGGTCAGGAAGGGCTGCAGCTGGTCCGGCTGGATATCGACGAAAAAGAAGGACGGCGCGACGGTGGGAAGGTCGCGCTGAATGGCGGCGCGGAGGTTGCTGTCGATCTGGCCGACCGACGCGAGCACGGCAAGGCCGAGGCCGAGGGACAGGACGACGCTCGCCGCCTCGGACCCCGGGCCGCCGACGGCGCCGAGTGCGGTGCGCAGCGCCGTGCGCCCGCGCACGATGCGCGATCTGGCCAGCCGCCGCGCAAGCCACCGGATACCGCGCGCCGCAAGTGCCAGTAAAAGAAGCGAACCAACGATCCCCCCTGCCGCACCAAGCGCCAGTTGCGGAATTCCCGACAAGGCCACGGCGATGCCCACCAGCGCGACCGCGAGACCTGCAAGCACGATCAAATAGACCGGGCGCGGCATCCCGAGCGCGGGACCGGCGGCATCGCGGAACAACGCGGCGGCCCGGACCTGTTCCGTGCGCGCCAGCGGCCAGAGCGTGAAGATCAGCGCGGTCAGCAGGCCGTAAAGCGCTGCTTCGACAAGTGGCAGGGGAAACACCGAAAAGGCGATGGGCACCGGCAGTTGCGCGGCGATGAGCGGCGCGAAGAGCAGGGGCAGCGCGGCTCCGATCATGAGGCCGAGCGCCACGCCGAGCAGGGTCAGCAGCCCGATCTGCAGGAAATAGGCCGTGAAGATCACCCGCGATTCCGCGCCGAGCGTCTTCAGTGTGGCGATGGTGTCGATCTTGCCGTCGAGATAGGCGCGCACGGCGGCCGACACGCCCACGCCGCCCACCGCAAGTCCGGCCAGCCCCACGAGAACCAGGAACGCCCCGATCCGGTCGACGAATTCCTGAACGCCCGGCGCGCCGTTGCGGCGGTCCAGCCATCGCGCGCCAGTTGCCTCGAACCGGTCGATGGCCTCGGACCGCAGAGCGTTCAGATCGGTGCCCGGCGGCAGCGCCATCCGGTACTGGCTGTCGAACAGCGTTCCGGGCGCAAGCAGGCCCGAACCCTCCAGCGCCTCCAGCGTCACGATGGTCCGCGGGCCGAGGCCGAAGCCCCCGGCCGCGCCGTCCGGGTCCTCGATAAGCGCGGCGCGCAACTCGAATTCCTGCGTGCCGAGGCGGAACCGGTCGCCCACCTCCATCGCCAGCCGGTCGATCAGCAACGGCTCCATCACCGCACCGGGCAGGTCGGTCGTGGCCAGTGCCTCGGCCAGGGTGATGGCGGGGTCCAGTTCAACCTCGCCATAGATCGGATAGGGGGCATCGACGCCGCGCACCTGTGTCAGGCCGCGTTCCGTCCCGTCCTCGCGGTCGATCACTACCATCGACCGGAAATCCACCGTCTCGGACACGGTCGTGGCGATCCGGTCCATGAAGGCGCGTTCGTCGTCATCCGCGAAGCGATAGGTGAAGGACAGCTGCGCATCGCCGCCGAGGATGATCGCGCCTTCGCGGCTCAGCCCCTCCTGGATGGCCTCGCGCACGCTGCCAACTGCGGCGATGGCGGCAACGCCGAGCGCCAGACAGGCGAGAAAGATGCGGAAACTGCGCAGTCCCCCGCGCAGCTCCCGCCGCGCAATGCGCCATGACAGAGCCAGCGTCGTCATTCGGCCGCGTCCTTCAGGTTCTGCGGCTCGATCCGCCCGTCGCGCAGGCGGATGTTGCGGTCACAGCGGGCGGCCAGGTCCGGCGCATGCGTCACCAGCACCAGCGTTGCACCATGGCGGTCTCGCAGCCCGAAAAGCAGGTCCATGATCGCCTGCCCGTTGGGCCCGTCGAGGTTGCCGGTGGGCTCATCGGCCAGCAAAATCGCGGGCCGCGGTGCTGCGGCGCAGGCCAGGGCCACGCGCTGTTGTTCCCCGCCGGACATCTGGCTTGGGTAGTGGTCGGCGCGGTGGGCCAGCCCAACCGCCTCCAGCTCCGCCTCGGCCCGGTCGAAGGCATCGGGCACGCCCGCCAGTTCCAGCGGCGTTGCGACATTTTCCAGCGCCGTCATCGTCGGGATCAGGTGGAAGGATTGGAACACCACCCCCATATGTGCCCGGCGGAACCGGGCAAGCTGGTCTTCGTTCATCGCCGTCAGGTCCTGGTCCAGCGCCTTGACCTCGCCGCCGGTGGCACGTTCCAGCCCGCCCATCAGCATCAGGAGAGAAGATTTGCCCGATCCCGACGGCCCCGTCAGCCCCACCGTTTCCCCGCGCGCGATATGCAGCGTGACGTCATGCAGAATATCGACGCGGCCCGCGTTTCCGTCGAGCGACAGATCGACATTTCGCAGGGACAGCACGTGGTCTTTGGCAGGGGCCATATCTGAACGCCTCGGTTTAGGTCTTCGCATGGCATATGGGGCCTTGGGCTGCATGGGCAAGGCGGTGGCTGTGGTCCTGGCCCTGGTGGCGCCCGCCGCGGCCCAGGAGGTGACGATCGCGGCCCTGGGTGACAGCCTGACCCAAGGCTTCGGGTTGGCCGAGGAAGACGGTTTCGTTCCGCAACTGGAACGCTGGCTGCTGGCGCGGGGGCATGACGTGGCCCTGGTCAACGCGGGCGTTTCCGGTGACACGACCGCGGGCGGGCTGGCGCGGGTCGGCTGGACCCTGACGCCCGATGTCGACGCGATGATCGTGGCGCTTGGCGGCAATGACCTGCTGCGCGGTTTGCCGCCGGAGAACAGCCGGGGCAATCTGGACGGTATCCTGACAGCGGCGGGCGAGGCCGGGGTCGAGGTTTTGCTGGTCGGCCTGACCGCGCCCGGCAATTACGGCCCGGACTGGCAGGCGGCCTTCAACGCGATGTACCCGGAATTGGCCGAAACCCATGACGCGCTTTATGTCGCCGATTTCCTCGCGCCCCTGACCGATGCGGCGGCGGATGACCCCGCGACGGCCTTTGCCACCCTGATGCAGCCCGACGGCATTCACCCGAGCGCCGCGGGCGTCGCCCTGATCGTCGAGGCTTTGGGGCCGGACGTGGAGACCCTGATCGCGCGCGCCCGCGACAACTGACGAAATTTGACATGGGCCGGGGGGCGTGACAGCCCTGACCCCGACCGGACTCCAAGGAGGCAGCCTCGTGGCAGCACCCTACGACATCTTCGTCATCGGCGGCGGCATCAACGGCGCGGGCATCGCGCGGGATGCGGCGGGCCGGGGCCTGCGCGTAGGTCTGGCCGAGATGGGCGATTTGGGCGGTGCGACCTCGTCAGCTTCCACCAAACTGTTTCACGGCGGGTTGCGATATCTGGAGTTTTTCGAGTTCCGCCTCGTCCGCCATGCGCTCAGGGAACGAGAGGTGTTGCTCCGCGCGATGCCGCATATCGCCTGGCCGATGCGGTTCGTGCTGCCGATCTCGCGTGAGATGAGGTTTGATGCCGAAACGCCGACCTCGCGGCTTTTGGCGGCGCTTATGCCTTGGATGCGCGGGCGGCGTCCGGCCTGGCTGATCCGGTTCGGGCTCTACCTTTACGACACGCTGGGCGGGCGGCACATCCTGCCCGGCACGTCCCGCGTGAACCTCGCCCTTGCGCCCGAAGGCGTGCCGCTGAAGGACGGGTTCACCACCGCCTTCGAATATTCCGATTGCTGGGTCGAGGATTCGCGGCTTGTCGTGCTGAACGCCCGCGATGCCGAGGCGCATGGAGCCGATATCCTGACCCGCACCCGGGTGACCGAAGCGCGCCGCACGGGCGATCTGTGGCAGATCACGCTGGAGGTCGGAGGCACCCTGCGCACGGTCGAGGCGCGCGTGCTGGTCAATGCCGGGGGCCCCTGGGTGGCCGATATCATCCGCAATGTCGCCCGCCAGAACAGCAGCGAAAGCGTGCGGCTGGTGCGCGGCAGCCATATCGTGACCCGCAAGCTTTTCGACCATGACAAAGCCTATTTCCTGCAAGGCCCCGATGGCCGGATCATCTTCGCCATTCCCTACGAGGGTGAATTTACCCTGATCGGCACCACAGATGCCGACCATGACGGTGACCCCCGCGCGGCCACCTGCACGCCTGCCGAACGCGATTACCTGCTGGACTTTGCCAACCGCTATTTCGCGAACGACGTGACGCCGGACGATATCGTCTGGACCTTCTCCGGTGTCCGCCCGCTCTACGACGACGGCGCGCAGTCGGCCACCGCCGCGACGCGCGATTACGTGCTGTCCCTCGATGACAAGGGGGCCGTCCTGTTGAACGTGTTCGGTGGAAAGATCACCACATACCGCAAGCTGGCCGAAGACGCGCTGGCGAGACTTGCCCCCCATCTGCGCAACCCTGGTTCCCCCTGGACGGCCGGTGCCCCCCTGCCGGGCGGTGATTTCGCGGTAAACGGGGTCGAGGGGCTGATCGCCGATCTGCGCTTTGCCTATCCCTTTGTCACGGAGCCCTGGGCGCGCCGCCTGATCCGGGCCTACGGCACCGATGCCGCGCATATCCTGGGCAATGCCAGGGCCGCCACCGACCTCGGCCGTGATTTCGGCGCGACACTGACCGAGGCAGAGCTGCGTTGGCTGATGGAAAAGGAATATGCGCGCAGTGCCGAGGATGTCGTCTGGCGGCGGTCGAAACTGGGCCTGCGCCTGACAGCCGACCAGATCGCCGCCATCGACACGCATATGCGCGAGGTCGCGGGGCGGTTCGCCGCCGAGTGACTTGCTGCCCCGTTCGCACGGGTTAGGGTGGGCGCGCGGAAAGGGAGGCCGCATGACATGACCCCCGACAAGACCTACGTGCTGGCCATCGACCAGGGAACGACATCCACCCGGGCCATCGTGTTCGACGGCGACCTGACCCCGGTCGCCACGGGACAGCAGGAATTCAAGCAGCACTATCCGCATGCCGGCTGGGTCGAACATGACGCCGAAGAGATCTGGCAAACCGTGCAGGACACCGTGCGCGGGGCGCTTGGCAAGGCCGGAGTGTCCGCCAGCGAGATCGCCGCCATCGGCATCACCAACCAGCGCGAAACCGTGGTGGTCTGGGACCGCGACACCGGCGCGCCGATCCACAAGGCCATCGTCTGGCAGGACCGGCGGACCGCCAGAACCTGCGCCGCGCTCAAGGAGGCGGGGCATGAGGCGATGGTGCAGGAAAAGACCGGTCTTTTGCTCGATCCGTATTTCTCGGCCACCAAGATCGGCTGGATGCTGGACAAGGTCGACGGCGCGCGGGACAAAGCGAACGAGGGCAAACTGGCCTTCGGCACCATCGATAGTTTCCTGATCTGGCGCCTGACCGGCGGGCAGGCCCATGTCACCGACGCAACCAATGCCGCACGTACGATGCTGTACGATATCGGCGCGGGGCAGTGGGACGCCGATCTGTGCGCGCTTTTCGGTGTGCCGATGGCGATTCTGCCCGAGGTGCATGATTGTGCCGCCGATTTCGGGGTGACGGATGCGCCGCTTTTCGGCGCGGCCATCCCGATCCTGGGCGTGGCGGGTGACCAGCAGGCCGCCGCGATGGGCCAGGCCTGTTTCCAGCCCGGCATGTTGAAATCGACCTATGGCACCGGCTGTTTCGCCTTGCTGAACACCGGCGCCGAGCGCGTCGTCAGCGGCAACCGGATGCTGACCACCATCGCCTACCGCATTGACGGGGTGCCTACCTATGCGCTGGAAGGGTCGATCTTCGTGGCAGGCGCGGTGGTGCAATGGCTGCGCGACGGGCTGGGGATCATCGACAGCGCGGCGGATACGCAGGGTTTGGCCGAAGCCGCCGATCCCGAACAGCTCCTCTACCTCGTTCCTGCCTTCACCGGGCTTGGCGCGCCCTACTGGGACCCCGATGCGCGCGGCGCGATTTTTGGGCTGGTGCGCAATTCCGGCCCGGCGGAATTCGCGCGCGCGGCGCTGGAATCGGTGGGCTACCAGACCCGTGATCTGGTCGAGGCGATGCGCGCTGACTGGACCGCGTCGGGCGGGGATGCGGCGGCGCTGGACCAGGTCAGCCTGCGCGTCGATGGCGGGATGACGGCGTCGGACTGGACGATGCAGTTCCTGGCCGACATCCTCGATGCGCCGGTGGATCGGCCGAAGGTGCAGGAAACGACGGCGCTGGGCGTGGCGTGGCTGGCGGGGATGCGCGCCGGGGTCTACCCCGACCAGGGCGGTTTTGCCGGGATGTGGGCGCTGGACCGGACCTTCACCCCCGGCATGGCGGAGGAGACGCGCGGCGCGCTTTACCGGGGCTGGCGGGATGCCGTCGCTCGCACCCTGAGCCGGCCATGACGAAACCCGAACGGCCCACCCTTCGCATCGCCCTGGGGCAGATGCGGTCCGCCGATGCCCATGCCGACAACATCGCGACGATGCAGGCATTCGCGGCAGAGGCGGCGGAGCAGGGGGCTGATCTTCTGGCCCTGCCCGAGGTCGCGGGCCTGATGAACCGCAACCCCGAAACGGCAAATCGCCAGGTGACAGAGGCGGACCGCGACCCCTATCTGGCCGCCTGCGCTGAAGCTGCGGCGGCAAACGGGCTGTGGCTGCATGCCGGGTCGACGCCGGTTCTGGGTCCGGATGGGCGGTTCCTGAACCATTCCGCCGTGTTCGGCCCCGATGGCGCGCTGCGGGCCAGCTATGACAAGATCCACCTGTTCGACGTCGCGCTGGAAGGTCGCGCGCCCATTGGGGAATCGAAACGCTTCGCGCCCGGCCGCCGCGCCGTCATCCTGCCGACACCCTGGGGCGATTGGGGGCTGACGATCTGTTACGATCTGCGGTTTCCCCATCTGTTCCGCCATTATGCCCAGCGCGGTGTGACCATGATCTTCGTGCCCTCGGCCTTCACCGTGCCCACGGGGCGCGCCCATTGGGAGGTGCTGCTGCGCGCCCGTGCCATCGAAACCGGTGCCTTCATCGTGGCGGCGGCACAGTCAGGCCATCATTCCGATGGACGCGAAACGTGGGGTCATTCGATGATAGCTGACCCTTGGGGGCATGTGGTGTGCGACATGGGCAGGGCCGACCCTTCGGTGGACGTCGTGGAGATCGATCTTGGCGCGGTCGCGGCGGCGCGGCGCCAAATCCCGGCCTGGGGGCGGGATCAACCCTTTGACCCCGCGCGCTGACACGCCCGCCCCCCGCCGGAGGCACGTGCAGGCCTCAGCGCAGGATCATCAGCCCGGTCAGAACGAGACCGCCGATGAAGGCCGTCTCAAGCACCATAAGCGCCATGGCCGCACCACCGAGCGACAGCACCTGCTTGAGGTTCGTCTTCATCCCCACCGCCGCGATCGCCATCAAGAGCAGCCACCGCGATGCATCGCCCAGCAGGGTCACCAGCGCGGCGGGCAGCACTCCGACCGAGGCCAGTGTCGCCAGCGCAAGGAAGCCGATCACGAAACCCGGCACGAGGGGCGGGCGCTGGCCGTCAGGGGGCGTTTCGGCGAAGCGGCGGATCAGCAAGGCCGCGATCAGCACCACAGGCGCCAGCAGCGCCACCCGGAACAGCTTGATCAGCGTCGCCGCCTCGCCGGCCGGGTCCGAGATGGTGAAGCCCGCGCCGACCACCTGCGCGACGTCATGGATGGTGCCGCCCAGGAACAGCCCGGCCTCGACATCGTCCATCCCGAGGCCCGACACGATGATCGGGTAGGCGACCATCGCCAGTGTCGACAGCACCGTGACCCCCATCACCGCGAAAGCCAGTCTTTCCTCGCTGCGGGCATCGCGCGGCAGGATCGCGGCGATGGCAACGGCGGCCGAGGCGCCGCAGATTGCCACCGACCCCGCGGTCAGGAACCCGAACCGCCAATCCTGCTTCATGAAGCGGGACAGCAGCAGCCCGAAGCCGATGGTCAACGCCACCGCGCCCACGATCAGCGCGATCAGGTCTGCCCCGAGCCCGGCAATGAGCGACAATGAAATCCGAACCCCCAACAGCGCCACGCCAAGACGCAACAGATCACGCGCGGCGAACTGGATGCCGGGGACGGTGCGACCCTCTTCGCCCAGAAACCCCAGAGCGATCCCCAACAGCAGCGCCAGAAGCATCGCCGGGGTGGCGTAATGTTCGGCAAGAAACTGCGCCGTGATCGCCACGACCGCTGCCATCAGAACCCCCGGCGTCAGAAGCCGCAGGGCGGCGCGCAGCCGCGCGGGGCGCAGGCGCGAACGAAGCGGGGCGGGGGTGGTCACAGCGGGGGGGTCCTTCGCGGGCAGGCGGCCCGCGCGACCCTATTGCGACAACGCCGCCAAGGCCAGCCCGGCGACCGGGCATCGGTCGGATCAAGGAAACTGGCTGGGGTGGTAGGATTCGAACCTACGGTACACGGTACCAAAAACCGCTGCCTTACCGCTTGGCTACACCCCAACCGTGCCGCGCTAGTTACGCCGAGGCTTTGGCCGGATCAAGGCCCGCCGGGCAAAAAAGGCGGCCCTGCGCTCCGTCACTCCTGCGGTGCTGCACGGCGCAGCAGATCCTCGTTCTCGGTGCCCTCGCGCTCGGCCTCGATGATGTCTTCGAGGGCCCGGGTTTCGGTGGCGGCGACCTGGTGGGCATCGACGGGCGTGGTGGGCGCGGCGGGCGCTGCGGGTTTCGGCACCGCCCGCCTGACATCCTCGGCGCCTACGCCCGTGCCGATCAGCCGGAAGGTGGGTTCGGGCAGGCCGATCCCGGCTTCTTCCAGCCGCGCTTTCACAACGCGGATCGCCTCGCCCTTGGCCATGGTGATCGATGTCTTGTGCTGGAGGATCCAGCCCGCCGCCGTGATGTCGATGGTGCTGTCGCCCACACCTTCGACCCAGACCGCCGGGGCGGGCGTTTCAAGCAGGAACGGCAATTCGCCAAGCGCGGCCAACACGATGTCCTGCGCGGCGGCGATATCGGCGCCTGGATCGATGCCGAGCGTGAAGGCGACCCGGCGTTCGTCATTGCGGCTGTAGTTCACGATCTTCGATTTGAAGACCGTCGAATTGGGGATGCGGATATGGTTCCCATCGAGGCTGAGCAGGATCGTGGCCCGGCTGGTCAGGCGGATGACATGGCCGAGATCGCCGTCGATCTCGACCAGGTCCTTGGGGCGGAACGGTTGCCGGATCGACAGCATGATCGACGATATGAAATTTTCCACCGTGTCGCGGACGGCGAAACCGATCGCCAAGCCCGCGATTCCCGCTGCCCCCAGAATGGTGCTGAGCAGCGCCGTGGCGTTCAGCAGGTCCAGCGCGAGGACAAGGCCCAGAACGATGAACACCAATCGCACGACCTGGCGGTAAATGTCTGCGATAAAGGCGTTGGGAGCCAGCCGGTCGAAGGGCCAATTCCGGCGCGCGATGAAGAAGCCGATCCAGATGGTGATGGCTCCGGCGAACAGGGCGATGCCGATCAAAGGGGTGAAGGCGACGAACTGGGTGACGCGGTGCTGGATGCGTTGGATCGCGGGGCTCAGCCGTTCCACGACATCGGTGGTTTCCACGACCTCGTTCTCGATGGCCACGACCCCGTCGACTCGTGCGACCAGATCGGTCAGCGCCGTGATCCGTTCGGCCTCCAGAACCTCGCCACGCAGGGTGACAATACCGTTGCGCACGGTGGCGCGCACATCGCTATAGCCGTCAAGCTGGCCGATGATCTCCATGATACGGTCGCGGGTGGCGAAATCCTGCGCCCGGTCGCTTTCCACCGCGATGGTGCCGTCCGGCTGCCCGTCACCATTCTGTGCCTGCGCGACAAGCGGCACCAGCAAAGCAAGGATCAGGATCAGCACACGCATGGCGGGCCCTCGTCAGGTCACGGATCGCCCCCGCATACCCGACCGGGCGGAATTGACAAGCAGGGCGGTCAGAGGCGGATCGGGTCGGCCTTGGCAAGAGCGTCGAAGGCCATCAGGCTCTGCACCAGCGCGGGCATCTGGTCGAGCGGGATCATGTTCGGCCCGTCGGACGGCGCGCGGTCGGGGTCGGGATGGGTTTCGATGAACACCCCGGCGATGCCGAGCGACACCGCCGCCCGCGCCATGACCGGCGCGAATTCGCGCTGCCCCCCCGATGATCCGCCCTGACCACCCGGTTGCTGCACCGAATGGGTGGCGTCCATGATCACCGGATAGCCGGTCCTGGCCATTTCCGGCAGCGACCGCATGTCGGCGACCAGGGTGTTGTAGCCGAAACTGGCGCCCCGTTCCGTCAGAAGGATCCTGGTGTTGTCCGTCGATTCCACCTTTGCCACGACATTGGGCATGTCCCAGGGCGCAAGGAACTGCCCCTTCTTGATATTGATCACCGCGCCCGTTTCACCCGCCGCCAGCAACAGGTCGGTCTGACGGCTGAGAAAGGCGGGGATCTGCAGGATGTCGCAGACTTCGGCCACTGTCGCACATTGATCGGGGGCGTGGATATCAGTCAGCACCGGGCAGCCGATCTCGGCCTTTACCGCGGCCAGAACCTCCAGCCCGGCCTCCATGCCCATACCGCGCTGGCCCGACACGCTGGTGCGGTTGGCCTTGTCGTAGCTGGCCTTGAACACATAACCCGCCCCGGCGGCAATGCAGGCCTCGGCCATCGCGGATGCGATCCCGAGGGCGTGATCGCGGCCTTCCAGCTGGCATGGGCCCGCGATCACCACCAGGGGCGCATCGTTTGAGAATGCGACGGACCCGGCGCGGACGGTTTTCATAGCGGCCCCCTTGCGGATGCGGGTTACGAGCTGACCTGTTCCCTCAGGATCGACACGGTCATCGAGATCAGCAGGTAGATGCCAGAAAAGATCAGGAACGCAAGGAGCGTGTTTTCGAAGGCCTTGGGATAGGCGGCTTCGTCCGGGGCAATCGGGAACACGGCCAGCGACAGGTACAGCGATTGCCGGTTCGCCTCTACGCGGGCGGCCTCCATCTGTTGCAACGCCTGTGCCAGCATCATCTGCCGGGTTTCCAGGTCGGCCTGGGCCACGATCAGTTCCGATTGCACCTGCGCCAGCGACGCATCCCCGCCCTGCGTATCGACAAGGCCCGAGCGCAGTTCCTCGATCAAAGCCTCGAGCCGGGCGATGTTGCGCTCGGCAACCTCGACGCGGGTTTCATTGGGCCGCGCGACCGAAAGAAGTTCATCAAGGCGCAGCCGTTCATTCTGCAGTTCCAGCTCGAAGGTGTTGATCTGGCCGAAGACCGCGCTGACCTCGGCTTCGGCCGACAGAACGCCCCGGCGCTCCTGCAGGGCCAGCACGCGCTGCTGGGCCTCGACGACCCGGCGTTCGGCATCTTCGAAACTGTCGCGCGCGCCGGCCATCTGGTCTTCGCGCAGCCTTTGGCTCATCTGGTCAACGCGTTCCTCGGCATAGGTCAGAAGCGCCTCGGAAAATGCCTGACTGACCTGCGGGTCGGCGGCCAGCATTTCCAGACGCACGACGCCTTCTGTCGGGTCGTAGCCGATGGTCAGTTGCTGGCGGTAGGTGGCATAGACATCCTCCACCGACGCCTCCGGCTCGAGCCGCACCAGCGGGTCGATCTCGGGCGAGGAGAAATGCGACCTGAACCCCAGGTCCTGGTCGAGCCTGAGCATCGCCTCACGGCTTTCCAGGAAGCTCTGCACCGTGATGCTTTCCTGCACGGTGGCGAAACTGGACCCGCCCAACAGCCCGCCCAGACCACCGCCGCCGGATGCGGCGCCGGAATCGGCCTTCTGGATGATGAATTCGGTATGGGTTGCATAGAGAGGTGTTGCCACGCGGTAATAGTAAAAGCCCACGATGAAGGTCGGCAGGAAGACGAACACTGCCAGCCGCGCCGCCAGCAGCACCAGCCGGCGGCGGCGGCGGCGGGCGATGTCGCGCTGCACCTTCATGATCTCGGCGGCGCGTTCGTCAGCGGTCAGGGCAGGCTGCGGTTTCGGCGCTGCAGGCGGCGGCGGGGCCGGGCGCGGCTGCGCAGGCACGCCGCTTTGCACCTGCCGGGCGGGCACACCGGCGGCCCCAGCGGCCTTGCCCGCGTCATTGACCACCAGTTCCAGCATCCCGGCCTGGTCGAAGGGTTCGATCCCGCGATTGCGCAACAGGCGGACCGCGTCGAAATCGGAACTGGGCTGCAGCCCGTGTTTCTGCGCCGTGCGCCGGGCCATGCGCAATTGCCGCCCGGTCAGCCCCTCGGCCCGGATCGCGGCCAGTTCCTGTTCGACATTGGCCTCGGCCGCCGCCTCGGCCTCGGGTCGGTGCGTGGCGGCACCCGGAAAGGTGCGGTCGCCAAATCCGTCCTCGGGGCGGGTCGGTGCGGCAAGCAGGTCTTCGGGCGGCGTCGTCGGGCGCTGCGGGCGCGCACCCTCCATCGCCGCCGCCCGGCGGGTTTCGCCCGTGGGCGCCACCGCATCGCTGCGTTTGATGCGGAATTTCCGGGCCTTAGGTTTCGTAGTCATAAAGCTGCTTTGCCTCTTCGAGCGTGTCGAACTCGTACAACCTGCCATCGCGCAAAACAGCGGCGCGGCGTGCGAATTTCTCCAGTGTCGCCGCCTGGTGCGAAACGATCACAACGGTTGCGTTCTTCAGGCGCTCGGCCAAAATCGAACCCGCCTTGCGGTTGAACTCGGCATCGGTGGACGCCGGCATGCCTTCATCGATCAGGTATATATCAAATTCCAGTGCGAGAAGCAGGGAGAAGCTGAACCTTGCCCGCATCCCTGTGGAATAGGTGCCGATCGGCATGTCGAAATATTCCTCGATCCCGCAGACCCAGCGGCAGAAAGCTTCGACATAATCGGGGTCGAGGCCGTAAAGCTGCGCGATGTAGCGGGCGTTTTCGGCCGCGTTCAGGCGGTTCACCACCCCGCCCATGAAGCCCAGGGGAAACGAGATGCGGGCGTTGCGATAGATGCGCCCCTCATCGGGCTGTTCCAGCCCCGCCATCATCCGCACCAGCGTCGTCTTGCCGGTGCCGTTGGGCGCGAGAATGCCGAGGGAATAGCCCAGGTCGATGCGGAAGGACGCCTGGTCGAGGATCACCTTACGACGTTCCCCAGTCCAAAAGGACTTCGATACGTTCACGAACTCAAGCATGGTTCGGTGGCCCGCCCACTCAGTCTTTCCTGCCTTCCACACGGTCTCATGCGCCGCGCTTGATATACGACATAATCCTGTAATGGGGCAGGATTATGTCGTTGACGCTAGGTGATTCGCCGCCTCTGGGCTCTGCCGGCGCGGCAGGTTGTGTCCGGACGGGCCGTCAGGCGATCATCCCCCATGCCAGGCCCGCTATCACCGCCCCCCCGAGGCCCAGCGCCAGGTAGACCGCGAAGATGCGCGGTTTGACCAAGGCCCAGACCGCGACGGCCGCGGGGATGGAACTGACCCCGCCCGCGATGACAAAGGACATCGCCGCGCCGGGGGCCATGCCCTGTTCCAGCAGCCCTGCCATTAGCGGCACCGCCGCATAGCCGTTCAGATAGGCAGGGGCCCCGACAAGCGCGCCCAGGACGACCGGGCCGATCCCGCTGCCCCCGATCACCTGCGCAATCAGGTCGGCCGGAACGTAGCGGATCAGAAGCGCCTGGAGCAGATAGGCGAACAGCAGCCACTTGCCGAGAAAGACGAGGTTTTCGAGCGCCACCTCACCAAAAATTCTGCGGCGTGGCGCCTCGTGCCAGAAGGTCCAGTTCAAGGTCAGCTTCTTGGCGCCGCAGCAGCCGCCGGAATTGGGCCGCTCACGCAGCGGGTCGGCCATGATCGACGCGGCCCCTAGCATCTTGACGACCACCCCTCCGAGAACACCAAGCGCCACGGCCGAGACGGTTTTCATCAGCGCGAAGTCGAACCCCAGGCCGCCCGCCGTGATCGAGAACATCGCCGGGTCCATCAGGGGCGACGACAACCAGAAGGCCATCACCGCAGACACCGGCGCCCCGGCCACCAGAAGCGCGGCAATAAACGGAATCACCTGGCAGGAACAGAAGGGCGACAGCCCGCCCGCCAGCGCGCCGAACACGATCATCCGCATCTCGCGGCCCTGAAACACGCCGTCCAGCAGGCGC
The DNA here is from genome assembly GCA_024742455.1 of Paracoccaceae bacterium. Lineage (GTDB taxonomy): Bacteria > Pseudomonadota > Alphaproteobacteria > Rhodobacterales > Rhodobacteraceae > JANSYL01. The sequence goes on from JANSYL010000003.1 coordinate 71,889, forward strand.
TCGGACCCGGTGGCCTTCATCATGCCGATGGCGGCGACGGCGAACAGGATGAAGGGCAGGGTGCCGATGAAACTGTCCAGCATCTCGGCCAGGCTCGGCACAACGGCGAGCCGGTCGAAAACGGCAAGGACAGCAACGATCACGATGCCCGTCAGAAGCACCTTGTCGATACGGTCCCATACGGCGGCGATGGGGCGGGGGGATTGCGTGAGATCAGCCATCAGGTTTGTCCGGTGAGGTGTGCCCGCCATGATCGGCGCAGCATTCTGCGATCAGGAAATGCGACAGGGCCTCGACCTCAGGATGCACGATGGAGCAAAGGATGCGCCGCCCGTCGCGGCGCTGCTCTACCAGCCCGGCCGAGACAAGTTGCCTGACATGGTGCGTCAGGACGGAGCCCGATACGCCCACATCCTCGCCCAATTGCCCGATGGGAAGCCCGGTTTGCCCGGCGCGCACAAGACGGCGCAGGATGGCCAGCCGATGTTCGGACCCGAGCGCGGCGAACGCGGTCGCGGCACGAGTCAGTTCGGGAATGGGGAGGCGAGTCGATTTCATATTTCTACAATTATAGAATTGATGAACTGATGTCCAGCCTCTGGTCTTTCACGCCGCATCCGTTAGCTCTCGTCCCATGCCCGATGCCCTGATCCCGGACATACGCGCCTGTCGTCTGTGTGCCGACCGGTTCGCGGCGACCGAAACGGCCCATGCACCGAACCCGGTCACATGGTTCGCGCCGGGTGCCCGTATCCTGATCGCCGGACAGGCTCCGGGGATGCGCGTGCACCGGTCAGGCAAACCCTTCACCGATCCCTCCGGTGACCGGCTGCGCGCATGGCTGGGGGTGGACGAGGATGTCTTCTATGACCGCTCGCGCGTGGCCATCGTGCCGATGGCGTTCTGCTTCCCGGGGTATGACGCCAAGGGGGCGGACCTGCCGCCGCCGAAAATCTGCGCCGAGACCTGGCGATCCCGCATACTCGCGGGATTGGGCGACGTGCCCCTGACCCTGCTGATCGGCGCCTACGCACAATCCTGGCATCTCGGCAGGCGGCTGGGCGTCACCGACCGGGTGCGCGCCTGGCGCGACCACGCGCCCGGTGTCTTCCCCTTGCCGCACCCGTCCTGGCGCAATACCGCGTGGCTGAAGAAAAACCCCTGGTTCGAGGCCGAGCTTTTGCCGGTGCTGCGCGCCCGGGTGAGGGAGGTTCTGGAATGACACCGCTGGATCAGGCCCATGCCGCGATGGAGACTGCGCCCGACGACGACACCGCGCGGCTGACCTTCTACGACCGTCTGGCCGCATCCGAGCTGTTCCTGCTGCTCGAAGAAGAGCCTCCGGGTGAGACCATCAAACCCCGCATCTTCCCGGTCGATGGGGCGCAATTTGCGCTCGTTTTCGACCGCGAGGACCGGCTGACCGCCTTTGCCGAGGGTCCGGCGCCCTATGCGGCACTGTCGGGGCGTGCGCTGGCCGATATGCTGGCAGGGCAGGGGATCGGGTTGGGCGTCAATCTGGGTGTTGCGCCATCCGCGATCCTGATCGAGGCGGCGTCGGTTACCTGGCTGGCCGATACGCTGGCTGCCCGCCCCGACGAGATCGAGGAACGCGCGGAATCCTTCGGTGCGCCCGCCGGACTGCCCGAGCCGCTACTGACCGCGCTCGACATGCGCTTGGCGGCGACGCAAGGGCTGGCGCGGATCGCCTATCTTGTCGGTGTGATTTATGCAGGCGGACGCAAGGGCCACATGATCGGTTTCATTGACCCGGTCCCCGGCGCCGAACCCGCGCTGGCGCGCACGGTGTCGGACGCGCTGACCTTTTCGGGGGTCGAGGCTGGCGTGCTCGACGTGGCGTTCTTCCGCGCCTCCGATCCGGCGGCGGCACGACTGGCCCGCGCCGGGTTGCGTTTCGATCTGCCCGAGCCGCCCAAGGTCGTCCCGGTGGCAGAGGCGCCGGGCAGCGATCCGGCAAAGCCGCCGAAACTGCGCTGACCGCGCGACGGGCCGCGCGCTCGTCAATACCCGAGGCTGCGGTCGACCAGGTGCAGGAACGGCTCTCCGGCCTCGCCGCGCCGGATGTTTTCCGCGATCACCCGTGCGGCCGACGGTGCACGCGTTTCCGACGCGATATGGGGGGTGACGGTCACCCTGGGATGCGCCCAGAACGGGTGTTCGGGCGGAAGGGGTTCGGTCCGGAACACGTCCAGCGTGGCATGCCCGATCTGACCCGCATCCAGTGCGGACAACAGCGCATCATCATCGATCAGCGGCCCGCGGCCCGGGTTGATGATCACCGCCCCGGTCGGCATGAGGGCGAGTGCCTCGGCATCCAGCGTGTTCTCGGTTGCCGGCGTGTCGGGCAACAGCAGCACGACGATCTCGGCACGGTGCAGGACATCCTTCAACCCCTCGGACCCGTGGAACGTCTGGACCCCGTCCACATCTTTTGCGCTCCGTGACCATCCGAGCACGCGGAAGTTCAGCGTGGCAAGCGCGCGCGCGCAGGCGCTGCCCAGCGTGCCGAGACCCAGGATCGCCACCGTCCTGTCCCGCGCCAGCGGCGGGGCCGAGCCTGCGCGCCATACCCCGTCCTGGCCGTGGATATGGGTGTCCATCCCCAGGTGATGGCGCAGCACATGGCCCGTCACCCATTCGACCATCCCGTCGGTCAGACCCTCATCGACCATCCGCGCCAGCGGCACGTTCAGCGTCGGGTTGCCGACCACGTCCTCGACCCCGGCCCACAGGTTCAGGACCGCCTTGAGCCGCGTGTAGGGCGTGAAATCCTGCACTTCGCTGTTGGGGGCATAGACGATGTAATCGACGGTCTCGGGCGCGGCCTCGGTCGTCAGCAGGGCGTCCCCCAACCCCACGTCGGACAGGGCCTGGCGCAGGGGCGTTTCATATTGATCCCACCGTTCGGAGCGGGCGGCGAACAGGATGTTGGGCATGGATGTCCTCTGGTCGGTGGCGGCGTCGGCTTGGCCGGGTCAGCGGGGCCGGTGGATGTGGGCCGATTGCACCAGACCGAAGGCCCCCATCAAGACCAGCATTGCCGATCCGCCGTAGCTGACCAGCGGCAGCGGCACGCCGACGACGGGCGCCAGGCCCATGACCATCGCCATGTTGACGGCGAAATAGAGGAAGAAGGCCGCCGCCACGCCGATCACCAGAAGGGATGCGTAGCGGTCGCGCGTGGCGATGGCGGTCACGATGCAGAATACGAGGATCAGCAGGTAAAGCGCCAGAAGCGAGGCGGCGCCGATGAAGCCGAATTCCTCGGCCAGCGCGGTGAAGATGAAATCGGTGTGTTTCTCGGGCAGGAAATTCAGCCGGCTTTGTGTGCCTTCCATGAAGCCGCGTCCGGTCCAGCCCCCCGAGCCCAGCGCGATCTGGCTTTGCGTGATATGGTAGCCCGCGCCCAGCGGGTCGCTGCTAGGGTCTAGGAAGGTGTCGATCCGTCGATACTGGTAATCCTGCAGGATCTGCCACGGCGTCCCGCGCGACACGATCACCGCTGCCACCGCCGCCACCGCCGACCCGATCACCGCCACGAAATAGGCCCAGTGGACACCTGCCACGAACACGACCGCGCCGCCCCCCATCACCAGAAGCATCGCGGTTCCCAGATCGGGTTGGCGCACCGTCAGGTAGGCCGGGATCGCGATCAGGATCAGCGGCGCCAGCACGTAGAGCGGCCGCGAGGTCTTGGACAGGTCGAGCCAGTCGTAATAGGCTGCCAGCACCATAACCAGCGTGATCTTGGCCAGTTCCGACGGCTGAAGCCGCATGAATCCCAGGTCGATCCAGCGTTGCGCGCCCATGCCGACCGCGCCGAAGAATTCGACGTAAAGCAGCAGCAGGATCGATCCGGCATAGGCCAGCACAGACATGTTGCGCCAGAACCAGATCGGCACCAGCGCCACTATGATCATCACCACGAACCCCAGCGCAAAGCGTTCCATCTGGGTCCCGGCCCAGGGGTCGAAGGACCCGCCGGCGATGGAATAGAGCATCAGGAACCCGATCGCGGCCACCGTGCTCACCAACAGGATCAGCGGCCAGTTGAAATACAGAAGCTTGCTCAGCCCCGTCGGCACGGCGCGCGTGTTGTATTCCAGGTAACTCATGCCCGCGTGTCCCCGGGCACCCGGCCCATCGGCTGCGGCGGTTCGGCCAGCAGCGGAAGACGGCGGTGCAGGTCCTCGATCTCACGGCGCTGGTTGGCAGGATAGTATTGCGGGTCGGGCACGGCCCCGGTCTGCGCGCGCAACAGGATATCGCGGCCGATGGGGGCGGCCACGGCGGCGCCGCCGCCGCCATGCTCCACCACGACCGATACCGCGTAGCGCGGTGCATCGAAGGGCGCGAAGCCCACGAACAATGCGTGGTCGCGCCGCTCCCATGGCAGATCCTCGTTGCGGATCACCCCCGAGGCGCGTTCAGCGGCCGAGATGTTTCGCACCTGGCTGGTGCCGGTCTTGCCGGCCTGCACATGGGTGTCGACCTCGACGCGGCTGCCGAAGGCCGTGCCGCGCCGGTCATTATTGGCACGCCACATGCCCTGATGCATCAGCGCCAGCCACGCGGGGTCGAGCCCGAGACTGGGGGCGGGACCGGGCAGCTGGTTCACCCCGTCGATGGAGCGCACCAGCGCGGGGTCGACTGCGCGCCCGGTCGCCAGCCGCGCCGTCATGACCGCCAGGTGCAGCGGCGAGGACAGCACGAAGCCCTGCCCGATCGAGGCGTTCAGCGTGTCGCCCACCACCCATTGCTGGCCGCGGCTGCGCATCTTCCATTCCATCGTCGGGGCCAGCCCCTCGGTGACGCCCGACATCGGCAGGGCATGGCGCACCCCGCAGCCAAGCCGCCGCGCCATCGCCGATATTGCCTCGATGCCGACGCGCTGTGCGATCTCGTAATAGAACACGTCACAGGATTGGCTGAGGCTTTCGACCAGGTTCATCCGGCCATGTCCGCCGCGCCGCCAGCAATGGAACCGCCGGTCGCCCACCTCGACCGACCCGGTGCAGGATACGATTTCTTCGGGGTCGATCACGCCCGCCTCGAGCGCGGCGAGCGCCACCACCATCTTGTAGGTGGACCCGGGCGGGTAAAGCCCCTGCGTGGCCTTGTTGGCCAACGGCCGGTAGGGATCGGTGTTCAGGTTGTCCCATTCGGTGTTCGAGATTCCGCGCACAAACAGGTTGGGGTCGAAGGTGGGCGCCGAGGCGAGGGCCAGCACCTCGCCCGACAGGCAATCCATCACCACGGCGCCCGCGCTTTCGCCCGACAGCCGCGCCTCGACGTAATTCTGCAATCCGGCATCGACGGTCAGTTGCACATCGGCGCCCGCCACCGCCGGGTCACGGCCCAGTTCGCGCATTACGCGCCCGCTGGCGTTGACCTCGACCCGCCGGGTGCCCGCCTGGCCGCGCAGGACATGTTCGAGACGTGCCTCGATATTGTTCCGCCCGACCTGGAAGTCAGGGATCTGCAGAACCGGATCGGTGTCGCCGGTCTGCTGCAGGTAGTAATCCGAAACCGGGCCAACATAGCCCACCACATGGGCGAAATCGGCCCCCATCGGGTAGACCCGGCTCAGCCCCACCTCGGGGTGGACGCCGGGCAGGGCGGGCGCGTTGACGCCCACAGCACTGACCTCGGCCCAGGTCAGCCGGTCGGCAATGGTTACCGGCACGAAGGGGGGGCGACGGTCGATCTCGGCCCGGGCGCGGTCCAGCATAACGAGGTCGAGATGGATGATCTGTCGCAATTCCTCGATCACCGCGTCGACATCGCCCGCATCCTCGCGCACCAGCGTGATGCGGTAGTTCTGCTCGTTGCCAGCCAGAAGAACGCCATTGCGGTCGAAAATCAGGCCGCGGGCAGGTGGCAGCAGCCGGATATTGATCCGGTTTTCCTCTGCCAGCATCCGGAAATCATCGGCTCGCTCGACCTGCAGGTATCGCATCCGCGCCGCCAGCACCGCGCCGGTGCCCACGAACAGTCCGCCCACGATCAGGCTGCGCCGCCCGATCTGGCGAACGCTGTCTTCAAGTTCCTTGGGCGTGCGGCGCATTGGGTCAGTCGAGCTCCATCTCTCCCGGTGCCAGTTTAGGCACCCTCAGCACGTAATGCGAGAGGGCGGCGACCGCCGGATAGATCAGCACGGTCACAAACCCGTGCAACAGCACCGGCCCGAGTGGTGCAAGATCGACGACCAGCAGCCACAGCGCGATGCGGTTGAGCAGCAAGAGCCCCAGCATGATCGCGGCAAACGCCGCCCATTCCGTCAGGAACGGCACCTCCACCATCGTCAACCGGCGCCGACGGATCGCTTCGGTGACCAGCACCACCAGCGCCGTCCACAGGCCCGGCGGGCGTTGCAGCAGGAAATCGGCCAGCAGAACCACCACCGCAATCAGCGCGAGCGGCACCAGCGCAGGGTGGCGCATCAGCCAGGCGAATGTCAGGGCCATGATCAGGTCGGGCCCGGGCAGGGCGCTGCCCTCGATGTCGATGGGCAAGAGCTTGATCGTCACGGCGGTCGCCGCGATCAGCAGGAACAGCCCCCGGTAGGTCCAGATCTGCAGCGGCGGTGTCACGGTTCCCCCTCGCCGGGTCCGGCCTCTGCTACCGCCGGGCGCGTGGGGCGTTGCACCGGGACCGCATCGGGCGACATCACGAAACCTTCCGGCGGCGGCCAGGGCGGGCCGATGATATCGCTGTTGCCATCCAGCGCCGTGCCCGGATGGCTGCGCATCACCCGCAGGAACTGCAGCCGCGACAGGTCGGCGGCCAGTCGTGCGCGGTGCCGTCCATCGGGCATTTCGACCACGCTGCCCACCAACAGGTCGGGCGGGAAAACGCCGCCATCGCCCGAGGTCACGATCCGGTCCCCGGCGCTGATGGTGTCGGGGTCTTCGATGAAGTCCAGCACCGGTGCGCTGGAGTTGTCGCCCGACAGAAGCGCCTGCTGCCCCGAGGGCTGGATGGTGACCGGGATACGGCTGTTGGCGTCGGTCAGCAGCAGAACGCGCGAGGTGCGTTCGCCGACGCCCGAAATGCGCCCGACCACGCCAAGCCCGTCCATCGTGGCCCAGCCGTCGAGGATACCGTCACGCCCTCCCACGTTCAGCACCACCGATCGGCGGAACGGCGACCCGGCATCCGATTGCACGATGCCGGTCACGAAGGTCAGTTCGGTGTTCAGCTGGACCTGGTTCAGGCTGAGCAGGCGGGCGTTTTCCTGTTCCAGCTGCAGCGCCGCCTCGCGCCAGGCGCGCATCTGCTGCAGCTCCCGCCGCAATTCCTGGTTCTGTTCGTAAAGGCGGGCGTAGCTCTGGAAATCGTCGGCCATGCGGGCAAGACCGGTCAGGGGCGCCATCACCCATTCCAGGTTCGGCACCACCCGGTCGACGATGGCGGCGCGCAGCCGTTCGACGCGGGGGTTGTCGATGCGCCAGACGAAGACCAGTGCGATCAGGCACAGGATGAGAACCGTCAGCAGCAACCGGCGGACGGGCCTTGTATGGGCTTGCGTGGTGTTGTCCCTTGCCATGACGCCGTGACGCTCCGGTCTTTGCTTGGGATCGGGCCTTAGCTTTCGTAGTCGATGGCGTGGCGCAGCAGGTTCTCGTATTCCAGCGCCTTGCCGGTGCCGAGCGCGACGCAATTCAGGCTTTCATCGGCTACCGATATGGCAAGGCCGGTCTGTTCGCGCAATGCCAGGTCCAGATCTCCCAGCAAGGCGCCGCCACCCGTCAGCATAACGCCCCGGTCGACGATATCGGCGGCCAGGTCGGGTGGCGTGGCTTCCAGCGCGCCCAGCACCGCCTCGCAGATCTGCTGCACCGGCTCTGCCAGGGCCTCGGCCACCTGGGCCTGGGTAATCTCGGTTTCCTTGGGCACCCCGTTCAACAGGTCCCGCCCGCGAATGCGCATCGAGGCCCCGCGCCCGTCATCGGGCATCCGTGCCGTCCCGATCGAGGTCTTCATCCGTTCGGCGGTGGAGGCCCCGATCAACAGGTTATGCTGGCGGCGCAGATAGGAAATCAGCGCCTCGTCCATCCGGTCGCCGCCCACCCTGACCGAGCGTGCATAAACGATGTCGGCAAGGCTCAGCACGGCGACCTCGGTGGTGCCGCCGCCGATATCGACGACCATCGACCCTGTCGGGTCGGTGATCGGCATGCCCGCGCCGATGGCGGCGGCGATGGGTTCTGCGATCAGCCCTGCCTTGCGTGCCCCCGCGCTCAGCACCGATTGCCGGATCGCGCGCTTTTCCACCGGGGTGGCGCCATGGGGCACGCAGACGATGACCTTGGGCTTGGTGAAGGTGGCGCGTTTGTGGACCTTTCGGATGAAATGTTTGATCATCTCCTCGGCGACGTCGAAATCGGCGATCACGCCGTCGCGCATCGGACGGATGGCCTCGATCGACCCCGGCGTCCGGCCAAGCATCAGCTTTGCATCCTCGCCGAAGGCCAGCGCCTTCTTGACCCCGTCCTTTAGCGAATAGGCGACCACCGACGGCTCGTTCAGGACGATCCCGCGTCCCTTGACGTAAACCAGGGTGTTCGCCGTCCCCAGGTCGATAGCCATGTCAGACGAAAACATCAGTCCTCGCTCCCCGGTCCGAGGCGCCGTGCCCCGCAGTCCAAAAGGGCGCGGCCTCGCGCTTTTTCACGCCCGCCACGCCCTTTAACCATCGCGTTATAGGCGTGAGGACAGGGCAAGGTAAAGGCCCGCCCCCGCCCGTCAGCACCATTCCGCCCTGCCGTCTAGCCAGGCAGCGGCGAGGCATCGACCAACCACATATTGGTGGCCGTGATCACATTTGGAATATGCCGACGGCCGTTATTTGCGACATGCTGTTCGGTGTAGGGGAATGGATCGCGCAGAAACAGCTCGTCGATGACGATCCGGTTCGCCAGCACCCGGTAGCCGATGCCGGTTACCACGACAGCATGGCCGATGAACGTGCCGGGGTTGTTATAGGCGAGGATGATGGGCTTGTCCTCCTCGAGGTGGTTGACGATCACCTCGCCGCTTGGGCTGCCGGAAAACGCGCTGGCCGACACGACATGAGGCGTGCCTGTCGCATCGGGTCCGACATAGTTGAGGTTCTGCGTGATCTGCACCCACCCTGCGGTCGACGGGATGACGGTGCCGAAGGTGCGCTGCACGATTTCCTGCTGCGTGATGTCGAACCCGCAATACCGCAATGCCAACTGGATGCAGGCGGCCCAACACCAGACCGGGTCCTGCTGGAATTCGAACGCATCGCCAAGCCTGTCTTCATCCAGCCGAACCCGGCGCGGCAGGCCTTGCGCCAACGCGGCGCCCGGCCCAGCCAAAGCGGCAAGCGATGCCAAAGCTGCACCGCATGACGAAAGAACGAACCCGCGCCGGTTCACCAAGGTCTTGGCCCGCCATAGTCCGTTAGCATGGCATTACCCGACATCCTTGTAGCTCACTTCCTTGGCGTCCGAGCCGGTCTTTTCACGCCGCACGATCAGGCGGTTGAGCGCGTTGACATAGGCCTTGAGACTGGCGACCACCGTGTCGGTATCGGCCGATTGGCCGGTCGCGATGCGCCCGTCTTCCTCGATGCGGACGGTTACGGTGGCCTGCGCATCCATCCCTTCGGTCACGGCGCTGACCTGGTAGAGCTGCAATTGCGCCTTGTTGGGGAACAGCGCATTAACCGCGTTGAAGGCCGCGTCCACCGGGCCATCGCCCTGGGCCGTCGCCTGGTGATCCGCATCGCCCACGCGCAGGGTCAGGTCGGCCGATTGCGGCGCCTCCGTTCCGCAGATCACGCGCAGAAACTTCACCTCCAGATGCCCGTCGCCATCCGAGCCCGCATCGGTGACCAGCGCGATCAGGTCGTCGTCGAACACCTCTTTCTTGCGGTCGGCCAGCGCCTTGTAGCGCACGAACAGGTCGTTCAACTGGTTGTCCCCCAACTCGAAGCCGAGGTTTTTCAGCTTGGACCGCAGCGCGGCGCGGCCCGAATGCTTGCCCATCACGATATTGGTTTCGGTCAGGCCCACATCCTCGGGGCGCATGATCTCGAACGTGTCGGCCGATTTCAGCATCCCGTCCTGATGGATACCGCTTTCATGGGCAAAGGCGTTCTTGCCCACGATGGCCTTGTTGGGCTGAACACCGAAGCCCGACACGGTCGCGACCCGGCGGCTGATATGCATGATCTTGGTGGTGTCGATGCCGGTGCTGAAGGGCATGATGTCCCCGCGGACCTTCATCGCCATCACCACCTCTTCCAGCGCGGTATTGCCCGCACGTTCGCCAAGCCCGTTGATCGTGCATTCGATCTGGCGCGCGCCACCTGCTACGGCGGCCAGGCTGTTGGCGGTCGCCATGCCCAGATCGTTGTGGCAATGGGTGGCAAAGATCACGTCTTCGCCGCCCTCGCATTCCGCGATCAGGCGCCGGATCAACTCGGCGCTTTCGACCGGGGCGGTATACCCCACGGTATCGGGGATGTTGATGGTGCTGGCGCCCGCCTTGATTGCGATCTCGACCACGCGTTTCAGGTAATCCCATTCGGTCCGCGTGGCATCCATCGGCGACCATTGCACGTTGTCGCACAGGTTGCGGGCATGGGTGACCGTGTCGTGGATGCGGTCGGCCATCTCGTCCATCGTCAGGTTCGGGATCGCCCGATGCTGCGGCGATGTGCCGATGAAGGTATGGATGCGCGGCTGCGCGGCGTGTTTCACTGCCTCCCAACAGCGGTCGATGTCTTTGACATTCGCCCGTGCAAGGCCGCAGATCACGGCATTCTTCGAATTCTTCGCGATCTCGGAAACGGCGGCGAAATCCCCCTCGCTGGCGATCGGGAACCCGGCCTCGATGATATCGACGCCCATGTCGTCGAGCAGGCCCGCGATTTCCAGCTTTTCCTCATGGCTCATGGTTGCGCCCGGGCTCTGTTCGCCGTCGCGCAGGGTCGTGTCGAAGATGTAGACACGGGTGGTGTCGGTGGTCATTTCAGTCTGTCCCTAGCTGATCTGCGATGTCTCCGGCGCTGTCCCTCCCCTGAGCGGTCGCGCCGAATGGCACGCTCAGAGGCGGCTAAGGAGAAGGCGACCAAGCAGAAGACCGGGCACGGGGACCGGGGGCGCGGGGATATGCGGCTGCTTCGTCATGTTTTGAATCATGTCCGATCCGGTCCCGGTTGAAAACCCCTTATCGGGTCAACAGGATTGACCGATTGAGCGCCGGACTTAGCTGCCCCGGTCATGATAGATGCTTTGGTGATCGGGGCCTCGGGCGGGATCGGCCGCGCCGTGGCGGAAGAAATGCGTGGACGGGGTGGCAACGTCACCACGCTGTCGCGGCGTGACGACGGTCTGGACGTGACCGACCCGGTGTCGGTGAACCGGCTGATGGGCGCGCTCGACGGGCCGTTCCAGACGGTGTTCGTCTCCGTTGGCATCCTCGCCCCCGACGGCGGCGCGCCCGAAAAACAGATTGCCGCGATCGACCCGCAGGCCATGGCACAGGTCTTTGCCGTCAACACCATCGGCGTCGCCCATGTGCTCAGCCATCTGCCGCGGCTTCTGCCGAAACGGGGCCGGTCGGTGACGGGGGTTCTGACGGCCCGGGTGGGATCGATCGGCGATAACCGCATGGGCGGCTGGTATTCCTACCGCGCCTCCAAGGCGGCGCTGAACCAGATCGTGCATGGCGCGGCAGTCGAACTGTCGCGCACCCACCGCGATGCGGTGGTCGCCGCGCTTCACCCCGGCACCGTCGCCACGCCCTTCACCGCCCGATACGATCCGAAACATGGCAAAACCGCGCCCGAGGAGGCGGCGAAGAACCTGCTCGACGTGATGGAACGGCTGACCCCCGTCCAGACCGGCGGGTTTTTCGACTATGCAGGGCAGGAAATCGCGTGGTGACCCGCCTCGTCCTGGTCCTGGGCGACCAGCTGAGCCCCGACATCGCCGCGCTGCGCGAGGCCGACAAGGCCCGCGACGTGGTGGTGATGGCCGAAGTGTCGGATGAGGCGTCCTATGTTCCGCATCACCCGAAAAAGATTGCCTTCCTGTTCGCCGCGATGCGCAAATTCGCGGCCAGCCTCGAAAGCGATGGTTGGACTGTCCGCTACACCCGCCTCGACGATTCCGACAATTCGGGCTCGATCCCGGGCGAACTGCTTCGTCGCGCCGAGGAGGTCGGCGCGACCGAGGTGCTGGCCACCGAACCCGGTGAGTGGCGGCTGATCTCGGCGCTGGAGGACGCGCCGATCCCTGTTCACCAATTCCCCGATGACCGCTTCCTGTGTTCTCACGCCGAATTCGACGTTTGGGCCGAAGGCCGCAAAGAGCTCAGGATGGAGTATTTCTACCGCGAAATGCGCCGCAAAACCGGCCTCTTGATGGACGGGGACAAGCCGGAAGGCGGCAAGTGGAACTACGACCATGACAACCGAAAACCGGCCCCTGATGCCATCACCTTCGGCGGACCCATGCAGTTCACCCCCGACGACACGGTCGTGGAGGTGCTGGACCTGGTCGATCGCCGTTTTGACAACAATTTCGGCACCCTGCACCCGTTCTGGTTCGCCACCGACCGGGAACAGGCCCGCCGCGCACTGACGCATTTCATCCGGAAAGCCCTGCCGAATTTCGGCGATTACCAGGACGCCATGCTGGCGGAGAACAAGTTCCTCTACCACGCCGTCATCTCGATGTATCTGAACGCGGGCCTTCTGGGGTGGCGCGAGGTCTGCGACGCCGCCGCCGACGCCTATGCCAGCGGCGACGCGCCGCTGAACGCCGTCGAAGGGTTCATCCGCCAGATCATCGGCTGGCGCGAATACATGCGCGGCATCTATTTCCGCGAAGGCCCGGAGTACACGCGCCGCAACACACTGGAGCACAGCCGCGCGCTTCCCGGCTTCTACTGGGACGCCGAAACCGACATGCGCTGCATCGCCAAGGCCGTCGAACAGACCCGGGACGAGGCCTATGCCCACCATATCCAGCGCCTGATGGTGACCGGCAATTTCGCCCTTCTGGCGGGGATCGACCCGGCAGAGGTCCATGAATGGTATCTGGCCGTCTATGCCGACGCCTATGAATGGGTCGAAGCCCCGAACGTCATCGGGATGAGCCAGTTCGCCGATGGCGGCATCGTCGGCTCCAAGCCTTATGTCTCGGGCGGCAACTACATCAACAAGATGTCGGATTACTGCAAGGGCTGCCGCTACGAGATCGGCCAGAAGACGGGCGAAAAGGCCTGCCCTTTCAATTACCTCTACTGGGCTTTCCTGCATCGCCACCGCGACCGGTTCGGCAAGAACCCCCGGATGGCACAGATGTATCGCACCTGGATGCGGATGTCGGAGGAGAAGCGCGCGGCCACCCTGGACAGTGCCGAGGCGTTCCTGGACAAAATGGGCTCAGGCGGCCGCGTCTGATCCATCTTGACTGGGCCGCGGCCCGGCCGCATCTGCGATCAGCGCACGGTCGGGGCGATACACCCCGGCGCGGGCGTGATTGCTGGAGAAGGCCCAAGATGATCGCCATCCACCGGGTGCCCCATGCGCTGTCCGATGCCGATTGCGCGCGGCTTCTGTCCTGCATCAATGACGCCCCGACCCGGGATGCGGGACTGGTGCGCCAGGCGCGCGACCATAACCTGCGCCGCGCCGATCTGGTCTGGCTCGACGACGTCGAGGGCGCGGACTGGGTCATCGACCGGATGATCGACCTGGTGCGCACGGCCAACCGCGACGTCTTCGATTTCGACATCACCGATTTCGCCGAAAGCCCCCAGGTCGCCCGATACGGCGCCGACCGTCAGGGTCATTTCGACTGGCATTCCGACATCGGCGAGGGGCGGCTGGCGGAACGGCGCAAGCTGACCATCGTGGTGCAGCTGTCCGACGCCGACGCCTATACCGGCGGTGATCTGGAACTGATGCCGGGCGCGGGGATCGTGGCGGCCGACCGCGCGCGCGGATCGGCGACGCTGTTTCCCGCCTTCGTTCTGCACCGCGTCACGCCGGTAACGGCAGGCGAACGCCAGTCGCTGACCGTCTGGTGCCACGGCGCGCCGTTCCGCTGAGCAGCGGGCCCTCTCACTTCATGTCGCCATCTGCTATACTGACGGCATGGCAGGCGCTGATCCGACGGACGCGACCGCCGAGGTCGAAACTTTTCTTGACGCGGTAGCGCACCCGACGCGCCGCGCCGATGCGCGCGCCCTCGACGTGCTGTTCCGCGATATCACCGGCTGGCAGCCCCGCCTTTGGAACGGGTCCATCCTCGGCTATGGCAGCTATCACTACCGCTACGACAGCGGGCGCGAGGGCGACTTCCTTGCCACCGGGTTCAGCCCGAGGAAGGCGAACCTGTCGCTATACATCATGCCGGGCTACCAGGATCACGGGGCGATCCTGAACCGGCTCGGCAAGCACAAGACCGGGGCGGCCTGTGTTTATGTGAACAAGCTGGCCGATATCGACATGGCTGCGCTGCAGGATCTGATCCGCGCGGGTCTTGCCGACCTCGCGCGGACCTTTCCCTTGACGCCGACCTAGCCGCGCAATTGCCCGCTTTCGGGGAACCACCGGAACCCGTCGCCCTCGGCGGCGACATAGCCGATGGCGGGGAAGGGCATGTGATAGCCGATGGCCGGGATGCGGTCGGCGGCGATCATGTCCAGCACGCGGCGGCGCGAGATGGCCGCCGCCTCGGCGTCATTGTCGAACCGCACGTGCCAGTCCGGGTTGGCCAGCGACCAGACCGGGTGATTGGCCAGATCGGCGAACAGCAGCACGCGCTGGCCGTTGCTTTCGATGTGATAGACGGTGTGGCCGGGGGTGTGGCCGTGGGCGGCCATCGCCGTCAGGCCGGTGACCACGTCCTCGCCATCTTCGATAAACCGGAACCGCTCGGCAAAGGGGCGCACATTGGCCTCGAATCCGCCATTCTCGGCCCCGGCCCAGAAATCGTACTCCGTCGAGGCTGTGACATAACCTGCATTCGGGAAGGTCGGCGTGCCATCCGTCGCCATGCCGCCGATATGGTCGCCATGCATATGGGTCAGAACCACGGTATCGACCTGCTCGGGGGTGTATCCCGCGCGCGCCAGGGCACCGGTGATCGCCTCCGGGCTCAGACCGGTGTCGAACAGCACGAGTTCCGCACCCGTGTTCACGATGGTCGGGGTGAAGAAGAACGTGCCCGCGCCCGGGTCGAGGACATTCCGGGCGCTGACGGCATTGAAGGTATCGTCATCGACATTGGTGCCGAAGATGCCACGGACGTCGTCGCGCCGGACGCTGGCCGACAACAGGGTCGTGACCTCGAAATCCCCCAGCGTGAAGCGGCGGATATCCGAGGCCGCGGGCCCGAGCATCGGCGCTTCGGCCCGGGCGGGCAGGGCGGTGGCCAGCGGAAGCGCGGCGGCGGCTGTCAGGGATTGGCGGCGGGTAAACATGTGACGTCCTTCCAGGATGTGTGTGTCCGGCACGCTCTAGCACGGCCGTGGGTCCTTGGGGGTCACAGCCCTGTGAGTCGCGTGTTGGGCGAGGGGCGAAGGGAACGGTTCTCGCCAGCCGGTCGTAGGGCGGCCTCCGGACCAAACGGACAGCCCGCCGCTGGCGGAACCGCCGTTCACTCCCACCACCGGTCGATGCGGGCGATGTCGGCGTCCGACCAGCCGAAATGATGCGCCAGTTCATGGACCAGCACATTGGCCACCAGCGCACCCAGCGTCACGTTGCCCCGGTCGGCCCATTCATCCAGGATCGCCCGGCGGAACAGCCAGATCGTGTCCGGCCCCATCGGCTGATCCATCACCGATTTCTCTGTCAGCGGGATGCCGTCATAAAGCCCCGTGATGTCATAGGCGTCCTCGATCTCCATCTCGTGCATGATCGTATCGGTCGGGAAATCCTCGATCCGCAGCACCACCTGCCGCGCCGCGTCCCGGTACACCTCGGGCAGGGCGTCGATCACATGCTCGGCCATCGCCTCGAAGGCGGCAAGGTCGGGGGCGGTCAGATCGTCAAAGCGCATCGCCCCGATATGGACAATTCCGGGCGGGCGTGAAAGAGCGTCCCCGCTTGATCCGGAGGCCGCCGATGACCGTTACAACCCGTTTCGCCCCCTCGCCCACGGGATATCTGCATGTCGGCAACCTGCGCACGGCGCTGTTCAACCACCTGATCGCGCGCAAGGCTGGCGGCACGTTCATCCTGCGCCTCGACGACACCGACCCGGAACGGTCACGCCCCGAATATGCCGACGCGATCCAGGAGGATCTGGAATGGCTTGGCATCACCTGGGACCGGGTCGAAAAACAGTCCGGCCGGCTCGACCGGTACGCCGAAGCCGCCGATGCCCTGCGCGCAGCGGGCCGGTTCTACGAGGCGTGGGAGACGCCGACCGAGCTGGACCTCAAGCGCAAGAAGCAGCTGAACATGGGTCAGCCGCCGGTCTATGACCGCGCCGCGTTGAAGTTAAGCGAGGATGAAAAGGCGGCGCTCAGGGCCGAGCGGGGCGCGGGCGTCTGGCGCTTCAAGCTGGATCATGCGCGCATCGAATGGACCGATGGCATCCTGGGTGACCTGTCGATCGATGCGGCCAGCGTCTCGGACCCGGTGCTGATCCGGGCCGACGGGCAGGTGCTTTACACGCTGGCCTCCGTCGTCGACGACACCGATATGGGGATCACCCATGTGGTGCGCGGTTCGGACCACGTGACAAATACCGCGACGCAGATCCAGATCATGGCGGCACTGAACCACGAAGCGCCCGCTTTCGCGCATCATTCGCTTCTGACGGGGCCGGAGGGAGAGGCGCTGTCGAAGCGGCTCGGTACGCTCAGCTTGCGCGACCTGCGCGCGGCGGGGGTCGAGCCGATGGCCCTGCTCCGCCACATGGCGCGGATCGGGTCCTCGCAACCCGTAGAGGTGGCCGCAGACCTCGATGAACTGTCCGAGGGGTTCGACCTGTCCCATTTCGGCTCGGCACCCACAAAATTCGATGTGGCCGATCTGGGCGCGTTGTCGGCGCGCGTGTTGCAGGACATGCCAGCCACAGCCGTCATGGACGACCTGCGTGCCGCAGGCGTGCCCGACGATCTGGCCGAACCCGTATGGGCAGTCGCCCGTGCCAATATCTCCAGGCGCGCCGAGGTGGCCGATTGGTGGGCCCTGTTCCGCGACGGGGCCACGCCGCTGGTCGCCGAAGAGGATCGGGATTTCATCGCCGAGGCCTTCGCGCTGCTGCCCGATCCCCCCTATTCCGACACGACCTGGGCCGAATGGACCACGGCCGTGAAGGACGCGACGGGCCGCAAGGGCAAGACGCTGTTCATGCCGCTCAGAAAGGCGGTGACGGGGCGGGAACGCGGGCCCGAGATGGCTGATGTGATGCGCCTGCTGCAGGTCAAGCCGAAGCTTTAGGGGCCGGGCGGGCCCCGCCCGCCCCTTTCGGGGGCACTGCCTCGGCCGTCGCCATCTGGGCTTGAACCAGTGGCGCCACGGATGGCGACCCGCCCCTGCGGTATTTGGCAAAGCAAAGAGGGCAGGGACGGTTCGTGCTGGCCTTGCCACGCGCCCCGTGTCACGCCTGTCGCCATGGCTGAGCCACGCGCTGTTTTCCTGACCGGGTCGCTGTTCCGGCACATCACGGTGATGTCGCTGACCTCGTCGGTCGGGCTGATGGCGGTGTTCCTGGTCGATTTCATCGACATGATCTTCATCTCGATGCTCGGGAAGGAAGAACTGGCTGCCGCCGTGGGCTATGCCGGCGCGATCCTGTTTTTCACGACCTCTTTCGGGATTGGCATGGCGATTGCAGGCGGGGCGCTGGTGGCGCGCGCCCTCGGCGAAGGCGATGAGGGTCTGGCGCGGCGGCGGGCGACCAATACGCTCATTTTCGGGGTGCTCTTCGGGATCGTGTTCAGCGTCGTGGTCTGGGTGAACCTGCCTGTGCTCGTGCGGCTTCTGGGGGCAAGCGAGGCGACGGCGGACCTGGCCGTGGGGTATTTGCGGATCATCATTCCCACCATGCCGGTTTTGCTTGTCGGCATGGTCGCCGGTGCGATCCTGCGGGCCCATGGCGCGGCGCGGCGGGCGATGATGGCAACGATCTGGGGCGGGGTGGTCAATGCCGTTCTGGACCCGATCCTGATCTTCGGGCTCGACCTCGAACTGACCGGGGCGGCGCTGGCCTCGGTCGTGGCGCGGCTGGCGATGGCGGTGGCCGCGATCTGGCCGATCCTGCGCCACCACGGCGGGCTCTGCCGCCCGAACCTGCCCGATCTGCGGCTGGATTTCCGCCCCGTGCTTGGGCTGGCGCTGCCCGCCATCATGACTCAGCTCGCGACACCCTTGGGGCAAGCCTATGTCACCCGCGCGATGGCGGAATACGGCGAGGAGGCTGTCGCCGGCATGGCCATCGTGGCCCGCCTGATCCCGGTCTCCTTCGCGGTGATCTTCGCTCTATCGGGCGCCGTCGGCCCGATCATCGGGCAGAATTTCGGCGCGGGAAACCGCGCACGGGTGCGGCGTGCCTACCTCGAGGCGCTGCTGTTCACGGCCATGGTCGTCGTCGGGATCAGCGCGGCCCTGTTCTTTCTGCGCAGCCCGATCGCGGCGCTGTTCCAGGCCGAGGGGATCACCCGTGACCTGCTCTTCCTGTTCTGCGGGCCGCTGGCGCTTGCATGGTTTTTCAACGGCATGATCTTCGTGTCGAACGCCACCTTCAACAACCTGGGCCACCCGTTCTATTCCACCCTCGTCAACTGGGGGCGGCACACGATCGGCACGATCCTTCCGATCCTGATTTTCGCGCATCTCTTCGGCCCGGCGGGCGTTCTTTTGGGCCAGGCGGTCGGCGGCCTTGTCTTCGGGATGGGATCGGCCTGGCTTGCCATGCGGGTGATCGCCCGATCCGAACGGGCAGCCCCTGTGGAACCGTTCCAGCCCGAGGCGCGCCGCCTGACCCTGTTGCACCATCGCCGTTAGGCCGCAAAGCGCGCCGCCCCGACATTGCGCAACTGCGCATCGACGAAATCCCGCTCGGCGGCATCAAGCACCTGCACCCTTGGATAGCGGGGCGCGGCCCGGTCATCGAGAATGGGGGTGTCCCATCCAGCGGTGGTGGCAAAGAACCGTTCGGCACCGTGGGTGCCGAATTCGCGGAGATATCCCTGCACCACCGTGTCGAGATAGCTGAGAAGGATCGGGTGCGCGCGGGTTCCGTCCTCGGTATGTTCGGGCTTGGTTCGATAGATCTGGACGTCCAGCGCGCCCGGATGATCGTGGTCCACCCGGCCCACGGGCAGCCGGTCATAGGCCCATTCGCGGGCATCGAGCCCGGCCCAGTCGGCACCCGGCACGGCGGCGATCAGCCCCTCGATCGACGATCCCGGGGCCTCGACCGCGGTCAGGAATGCCACTTCGCGCAGCCGCGTATGTTTCCATGCCCGTCCCCATCCATGGGCCACCGCCCTTGTGGCGTGGGGAAACTGGTGGGTGCCCCGGTTCACGAGGCTGCCATAGCCGAAGAAGAACGGATCGCGCATGTCGCGTCTGGTGACCCAAGCGCCGCAAACGCGCAACCCTCTTGATCAGGCGCGGCGGCTTGATAAAGTCGCAACGTCGCTAGGGAGACACGGGGGGTGCCCCCGGGCCGAAGGAGCAACCGCCCCGGTAAACTCTCAGGCAAAAGGACCTGGTGACATCAGACACTCTGGAGAGTGGCGCGCAGGCGCCCGCCGAAGGGATAACGATCTCAGGCGAAAGGACAGAGGGGGCATCTGGAACCGTCCCGCAGGGACGGGCTTGGGATGCCGGGCCGAAACCCGGGATAAGGGGATGCATGGCCGACGACCGCACGCTGCCGCTTCATGATCTGCACGCCGAACTGGGTGCGAAATTCGTGCCGTTCGCGGGATGGTCGATGCCGGTGCAATACAGCGCAGGCGTGATGGCCGAACATCTCTGGTGCCGCGAAAAGGCGGGGCTGTTCGATGTCAGCCATATGGGCCAGGTGCTGTTGCCGCCGGATGCCGATACGGCGCTCGAGGGTCTGGTGCCCGCCGATATCCTGGGACTCGCCACCGGTCGGCAACGCTACGGTCTGTTCACCAATGCCGCCGGGGGCATCCTCGACGACCTGATGATCGCGCGACGCGACGGCGATCTGTTCCTTGTCGTGAACGCCGCGCGAGCCGATCATGATATCGCCCATCTTCGTGCCCGTATCGATGGCGTCACACCGGTCACCGACCGCGCGCTTCTGGCGCTGCAAGGCCCGATGGCCGAGGCAGCGCTGGCCCCGATCCTGCCGATTGCCGCCGAAATGCGCTTCATGGACGTGCGCGTCGCCGATTGGGCAGGGGCGGAGATCTGGCTGTCGCGCTCGGGCTATACCGGCGAGGACGGGTTCGAGATTTCAGTGCCCGTGGACAGGGCCGAGGGTTTCGCCCGTGCCCTTCTGCCCAACGACCGGGTCGCCCCAATAGGCTTGGGCGCGCGGGACTCGCTGCGGCTGGAGGCGGGGCTGCCGCTTTTTGGCCAGGACCTCGGCGAAGACACCACCCCGGTCGAGGCGGGCCTGATATGGGCTATCGGCACGGCCCGCCGCGCGGGCGGCGACCGCGCGGGCGGCTTTCCCGGCGCGGATGTGATCCTGGAACAGATCGCGCGTGGCGCGCCGCGCAAGCGCGTGGGCCTGCTGCCGCAAACCCGTGCGCCGATGCGTGCCGGCGTCGCGATTTTTGAAAGTGAGACCGCGACCGCACCGACCGGCACCGTCACGTCCGGCGGGTTCGGCCCCTCGCTGGGCGCGCCCGTGGCGATGGCGCTGGTCGCTGCCGAAACCCCGGAAGATGCGCCCCTTTTCGGCGATGTGCGCGGCAAACGCCTGCCCGCCCGCATCGC
The DNA here is from genome assembly GCA_024742455.1 of Paracoccaceae bacterium. Taxonomy (GTDB): domain Bacteria; phylum Pseudomonadota; class Alphaproteobacteria; order Rhodobacterales; family Rhodobacteraceae; genus JANSYL01. The sequence continues at coordinate 92,842 of JANSYL010000003.1, forward strand.
CTCGCTGCCCTTTATCCGCCCCACCTACAAACGCTGAGATCAGGACAAGTCCCCATGAAATACACCGAAGATCACGAATGGGTGCTGGCCGACGGCGATATCGTCACCGTGGGCATCACCGAACATGCCGCAACGCAACTGGGCGATGTGGTGTTCATCGAATTGCCCGAGGTCGAGACGATGGTGGCCAAGGGCGACGAGATCGTGGTGATCGAAAGCGTCAAGGCGGCCTCGGATATCGTCGCCCCGCTCGATGGCGAGATCGTCGAAGTGAACGATGCGCTGGCCGATACGCCCGGCATGGTCAACGAAGACCCGCTGGGCACGGCCTGGTTTTTCAAGATCAAGGTCGAAGACCCCGGAGCGCTCGACGAGTACATGACCGAAGACGAATACAAGGACCATATCGGGGAGTAGCGCGCGAATTTTCGTAAGAAAATTCGCCTCTCGCCCCGATAGACCCGGAGACATACATGCCCTGGACGCCCACCGATTACGACCCGACCGATTTCGCCAACCGCCGCCATATCGGACCCTCGCCCGCCGAGATGGACGAGATGCTGCGCGTCGTCGGCGCGGACACGCTGGATGCCTTGATCGACGAAACGGTTCCGGCCTCGATCCGGCAAACGGATGTGCTGGATTGGGCACCGATGTCGGAGGCTGAGCTTCTGGCCCATATGCGCGAGATCGCGGCCAAGAACAAACCCATGGTCTCGATGATCGGTCAGGGATACTATAACACCCACACGCCCCCCGCGATCCAGCGCAACGTGCTGGAAAACCCGGCCTGGTACACCGCCTACACCCCCTATCAGCCGGAAATCGCACAGGGCCGGCTTGAGGCGCTTCTGAACTTCCAGACGATGGTGGCCGACCTGACCGGGCTGGAGGTGGCGAACGCGTCCTTGCTGGACGAGGCGACGGCCTGTGCCGAGGCGATGGTCATGGCACAGCGGGTTGCGAAATCGAAGGCGACGGCCTTCTTCGTCGATGAAAACTGCCACCCCCAGAACATCGCGGTGATGCAGACCCGCGCTGACCCGCTCGGGATCGAGGTGATCGTGGGCGACCCTGCGACGCTCGAGGCGACGAAGGTGTTCGGCGCGATCTTCCAGACGCCCGGCACGTTCGGCGGACTGTCCGACCCCACCGACCTGATCGCCGCGCTCCATGCCGAAAATGCCATCAGCATCGTCTGCACGGACCTGTTGGCGCTGACGCTGATCCGGGAACCGGGCGCGATGGGCGCCGATATCGCCGTGGGTTCCGCCCAACGCTTTGGCGTGCCGCTCGGCTATGGCGGTCCGCACGCGGCCTTCATCGCCTGTCGTGACGCCTACAAGCGGTCGCTGCCCGGGCGGCTGGTCGGCGTGTCGGTCGATGCTCATGGCCACCCGGCCTATCGCCTGTCGCTGCAGACCCGCGAACAGCATATCCGGCGCGAAAAGGCCACTTCGAATGTCTGCACCGCGCAGGCGCTGCTGGCCGTCATGGCCAGTTTCTACGCCGTCTTCCACGGGCCGAAGGGGCTCAAGGCCATCGCGCAGGATGTGCATCTGAAAACCGTCCGGCTCGCCGCCTCGCTCCGCGCCGGTGGCTTCGTGCCCGAGGCGTCGGCCTTCTTCGACACGATCACTGTGCCGGTCGGTACCAACCAGTCCCGTATCATGGCCGCCGCCGTGGCGCGCGGCATCAACCTGCGGGATGTGGGCAATGACCGGATCGGCATCTCCGTCGACGAAACCACGACCGAGGCGCATCTGGAGGCGGTCTGCCGCGCCTTCGGCGTGTTGCTGACCACGCCGCTCAGCCTGCCCGCGATCCCCGAGGCGTTGCTCAGGACCTCCGATTACCTGACCCACCCGATCTTCCACATGAACCGGGCGGAGTCGGAAATGATGCGCTACATGCGCCGGCTCAGCGACCGCGACCTCGCGCTCGACCGTGCGATGATCCCGCTTGGCTCCTGCACGATGAAGCTGAACGCTGCGGTCGAGATGATGCCGGTGACCTGGCCCGAATTCGGCGGGCTGCACCCCTTCGCTCCTGCCGACCAGGCCGAAGGCTACGCCGAAATGCTGGAGGACCTGACCGCCGCGCTCTGCCGGATCACCGGCTATGACGCGATGTCGATGCAGCCCAATTCCGGCGCGCAGGGCGAATATGCGGGTCTGCTGACCATCGCGGCCTATCACCGCGCGAATGGCGATGACGGCCGCGACATCTGCCTGATCCCGCTCAGTGCCCATGGCACCAACCCGGCTTCGGCCCAGATGGCGGGGATGAAGGTGGTGGTCGTGAAGGCGGCCGAGAACGGCGATATCGACGTCAATGATTTCCGCGCCAAGGCGGAAGCCGCGGGCGACAGGCTCGCCGCCTGCATGATCACCTATCCCTCCACCCATGGCGTGTTCGAGGAAACCGTGCGCGAGGTCTGCGAGATCACGCACCGGCGCGGTGGCCAGGTCTATCTCGACGGCGCCAATCTCAACGCCATGGTGGGCCTGTCGAAACCCGGTGATATCGGCGCCGATGTCAGCCATTTGAACCTGCACAAGACCTTCTGCATCCCCCATGGCGGCGGCGGCCCGGGCATGGGCCCGATCGGGGTCAAGGCGCATCTGGCGCCCTACCTGCCCGGCCATCCCGAAACCGGGGGGCTGGAGGGGCCGGTCTCGGGCGCGCCCTTCGGCTCGGCATCGATCCTGCCGATCAGCTATGCCTATGTGCGGCTCATGGGGGGGGCTGGCCTGACCCAGGCCACCAAGATCGCGATCCTGAACGCCAATTACATCGCCGAACGGCTGAAAGACGCCTACCCGGTCCTTTACCGCGGGCGGCAGGGACGCATCGCGCATGAATGCATTCTCGACACCCGCCCCTTCGCCGAGGCGGGCGTGACCGTGGATGACATCGCCAAGCGGCTGATGGACAACGGGTTTCATGCGCCGACCATGTCATGGCCGGTGGCCGGAACGCTGATGGTCGAACCCACCGAGTCCGAGACCAAGGCCGAGCTTGACCGGTTCTGCGACGCCATGCTGGCGATCCGCTCCGAGATCCGCGAGGTCGAGGATGGACGGATGCCGGTCGATCACAGCCCCCTGCGCCACGCCCCCCACACGATGGAGGACCTGATCCGCCCCTGGGACCGCGCCTATACCCGCGAACAGGGCTGTTTCCCGCCCGGGGCCTTCCGCGTCGACAAGTACTGGCCGCCGGTCAACCGCGTCGACAACGCCCATGGCGACCGGCATCTGGTCTGCACCTGCCCGCCGCTCGACACCTACCAGGAGGCTGCCGAATAGTCGCACTGGACGCGCCCGCACCCCCGGCTAGCTGCCGGGACACAGGACAAAGGAGCGGGATGAAGACAAGCAAGAAACCACAGGCGGCCCAGGCGAAACCGGGCGAGATGCGGCGTTTCATGAGATTTGGGAAATGGGCCCGGATCTTCTGCCTTTGGATGGCGATGGCAATCCCGGTATTGCTCATCATCGACCTGCGATTCTGAGCGGGTGCGCGCGCCCGCATCCGGGCGCGCGCCGACTGGCTCAGGCCAGTGCGATGTCTTCGGCGCTTTCGCGGCCGTCACGGCCGGCTTTCAGCTCGAACGTCACCTTCTGGTTGTCGTCGAGGCTGGTCAGACCCGAGCGTTCCAGGGCCGAGATGTGAACGAACACATCCTTGCCGCCATTGTCGGGCGCGATGAAGCCGTAGCCTTTGGTGGTGTTGAACCATTTCACGGTGCCATTGGCCATCGTGATGTCTCCTTCATTGGGTCCGCCCGCGGGATGCGGCGGCGTGGCGTCAGTCAGGTAGCAAGATCGAGACTGAGGCCGAGTAACGGAGACAGTTGGTCGAGATGCGGTAACGGTCGCGGGGCGCACATGCACCGTTTTCGGCGGAAATGCAAGGATAATCGTGGACCCGACCCGGGGTGATCAGGGTTGAACATCCGGGGTAAGTATATGTTTTGGAATTGAAAAGCGGGTTTTCTGGGGTTTGGTAAGGGCTTGCAGCGCGCGATCCCTGTTCAAGGGTTTGTTAACCGTGACCTGTGCACGATCGGTTCATGCCGAGATATCGCCGCCCGATGGCCCGTGGTCGCCCCGTTTTCTTCACTGTCTGCCTCGCGGATCGCGGCGCAACAAGCCTTATCGACCACCTGGATATCCTGCGAGCCTCCGTGGCGCTGACGCTGCGAGACCGTCCGTTCGAAATCCTGGCCTGGGTGGTTCTGCCCGATCATGTACACGCTGTGTGGCGTCTGCCTGACGATGACCCGAACTACTCGCAACGATGGGGCCGCATAAAGTCGCGCTTCAGCCGCGATGCTCGTAGGGCGGGACTTGTCCCGCCTGACCCTGTTGGCGTGGCAAATGGCGGGGTGAACCCCGCCCTACGGAGGAAGGGGGAACTTGGCATTTGGCAGCCCCGGTTTTGGGAACATCACTGTCGCACCGACCGCGATCTGCAGGCGCATATCGCGTATTGCCTGATGAACCCGGTAAAACACGGGTTGGTCGCCCGGCCGACGGATTGGATGGCGTCGTCGATCCACCGGGATATCCGCTTGGGCCGCCTCCCGGCGGATTGGAGCGGCGACCATATCAAGGGCAATTTCGGCGAAGCCGCGTAGACCGGGCCTTGGCCCGGGATCGCCTGACAAAGGTTCCCGGGCCCAGGCCCGGTCTGCGGGCGCTAGCCCGACAAAATGTGACCCTACCGCACAAACTTCTTGTACTTCACCCGCTTCGGCTCCAGCGCATCCGGCCCCAGCCGCCGTTTCTTGTCTTCCTCGTAATCCTCGAAATTGCCCTCGAACCACTCCACATGCGCCTCGCCCTCGAAGGCCAGGATATGGGTGCAAAGGCGGTCGAGGAAGAACCGGTCGTGGCTGATGATCACGGCGCAGCCTGCGAAATCCTCCAGCGCGTCTTCCAGCGCGCGCAGCGTTTCGACGTCCAGATCGTTGGTAGGTTCATCGAGCAGAAGGACATTGCCGCCGGATTTCAAAAGCTTCGCCATATGCACCCGGTTACGTTCGCCGCCCGACAGCAGGCCCACCTTTTTCTGCTGGTCGCCGCCCTTGAAGTTGAAGGCCGAGCAATAGGCGCGGGAGTTCATCTGGGCGTCGCCCAGTTCGATGATCTCGGCCCCGCCCGAGATTTCCTCCCACACCGTGGCGTTGGCATCCAGCGCATCGCGCGACTGGTCCACGTAGGACAGTTTCACCGTGTCGCCCATTTCCAGCGTGCCGCCATCGGGCTGTTCCTGTCCGGTCAGCATCCGGAACAGGGTCGATTTCCCCGCGCCGTTCGGGCCGATCACGCCGACGATGCCGCCGGGGGGCAGGGCGAAACTCAGGTCCTCGATCAAAAGCTTGTCGCCATAGCCCTTCTTCAGCCCTTCGACCTCGATCACCTTGGCGCCCAGGCGCGGGCCGTTGGGGATGACGATCTGCGCGCGGGTGATTTTCTCACGCTCGGACTGGCCGGCCAGTTCCTCATAGGCGTTGATCCGGGCCTTCTGCTTGGCCTGCCGGGCCTTCGCGCCGGCGCGGATCCATTCCAGTTCGCGTTCCAGGGTTTTCTGGCGCGACTTGTCCTCGCGCGCTTCCTGTTCCAGCCGCTTGGCCTTCTGTTCCAGCCAGGCGGAATAATTGCCTTCGTAGGGGATTCCCCGGCCACGGTCCAATTCGAGGATCCAGCCGGTGATGTCATCCAGGAAATACCGGTCATGGGTGACGATCAGGATCGTGCCCTTGTAATCGATCAGGTGCTGCTGCAGCCAGGCGATGGTTTCGGCGTCCAGGTGGTTGGTCGGTTCGTCCAGAAGCAGCATGTCGGGCGCTTCCAGCAGAAGCTTGCACAATGCCACGCGGCGCCGTTCGCCCCCTGACAGGTTTTCGGGCATCGCGTCATCGGGGGGGCAGCGCAGCGCCTCCATCGCGACGTCGATCTGGCTGTCGAGGTCCCACAGGTTGTTGCTGTCGATTTCGTCCTGCAGCGCGGCCATTTCCTCGGCCGTCTCGTCGGAATAATTCATAGCCAGTTCGTTGAACCGGTCGAGCTTGGCCTTCTTTTCGGCCACGCCAAGCATGACATTGTCGCGCACGGTCAGCGTTTCATCCAGCTGCGGCTCCTGCGGAAGATATCCCACCCGGGCCCCTTCGGCGGCCCAGGCCTCGCCGGTGAAATCGGTGTCGATCCCGGCCATGATCCGCATCAGGGTGGATTTGCCCGCGCCGTTGACGCCGACGACCCCGATCTTGACGCCGGGCAGAAAGCTGAGCCGGATGTTTTCGAAACACTTCTTGCCGCCCGGATAGGTCTTCGACACCCCGTCCATGTGGTAGACATACTGATAGCTGGCCATGATCCGCGCCCGTTCCTCGTGTGCTTGGGTTGCGGGCCGGTTTACAAAGCCCGGGCGCGCGGGGCAATCGCCTGCGCACCGGGGAATGACCGGCGGATCATCGGGGGATCAAGGCTTCCGCCCGGCCGCATGAGCCGCTATCGCTGCCGCTGATGCGAAGCGATTTTCCCTTTGCCCTGCCCGGCATGACGGTGGGCCTTTTCGGCGGGTCCTTCGACCCGCCCCATGCGGGTCATGTCCATGTCAGCCGCGAGGCGGTAAAACGGCTGCATCTCGACCGGCTGTGGTGGCTGGTCAGCCCCGGCAACCCGCTGAAGGCCACGGGGCCCGCGCCGCTGGACCGTCGGATCGCGGCGGCGCGGTCGCTGGTTGTCCACCCCCGTATCGAGATCACCGATATCGAGGCGCGACTGGGCACCCGCTATACCGCCGCAACGCTGGCGCGGCTGCGGGCGCTTTACCCCGGTGTCCGCTTCGTCTGGATCATGGGGGCCGACAACCTTGCGCAGTTTCACCGCTGGCAGCGTTGGGACCAGATCCTGCGCAGCGTTCCGGTGGCGGTCTTCGCCCGGCCGGGCCAGCGGATTTCGGCGCGCACCGCGAAGGCCGCGCAGGTGTTTCGCGCCCACAAGCTGCCGGCCGCGGCGGCGCATCGGCTGGCCCATACCGCCCCGCCCGCCTGGTGTTTCCTGAACGTGCCGATGGTCGATCTGTCGTCATCCGAGATCCGCGCGCGGGGCGATTGGGACGGGGCGCGCCGCGATTTGTGATCGCCCGGCCACAGTCTGTGCCCGGACACACCCCTTGAGCGATTGCCGCGCGATCGGTTAACGATTTCTTAAGCAAGGGAAAATCGATTCTGATGGTTACGAGACGCGGTTTTCTGGCCGGCGCCCTCGTCAGCGCCGCAACCCCCGGCCTCGCTGCCGCGCCCGGGGTGTCGCTGCGTCCGTTCCCGCGTCCCTCGGCGCTGGCCTTGCGCACGGTTCCCTCGGCCGCCGACCTGATCGACGCCGCGTCCATCGGCGGACGGGTGGGATTTGCCGTCGCCGACGCGGCCAGCGGGCAGATGCTCGAAACCCTTCACCCGCTGTTCCCGCTGCCGCCCGCCAGCGTCACCAAGGCGATCACCTGTGCCTACGGGCTGGACCGGCTGGGCCCCTGGTTCCGGTTTCGCACGCAGGTGCTGGCCGATGGGCCGGTGCTGGATGGACGGCTGGATGGCGATTTGTGGCTGGTGGGGGCGGGCGATCCGCTGTTCGACACCGATGCGCTGGCCGGGCTGGCGCAGGGGGTGCGCGATATCGGGCTGCGCGAGGTGACGGGGCGGCTGATGGTGGCCGACGGGGCGCTGCCGCATTTCTTCGAGATCGACCCGAGCCAGCCCGATCATGTCGGCTACAATCCCGCGATCTCGGGGCTGAACCTTAATTTCAACCGCGTGCATTTCGAATGGACGCGGCAGGCCGACGATTACGCCGTGACCATGGATGCCCGTAGCGAGACGCGGCGCCCGCCGGTGCGCATGGCCCAGATGCAGATCGCCGAACGCGCAGTGCCGGTCTATACCTATGATCAGGTTGACGGGCGCGATCAATGGACGGTGGCGCGCGGTGCCCTGGGCAATGGCGGGGCGCGCTGGCTGCCGGTGCGCCGCCCCGAGGCCTACCTGGCAGAGGTGTTCCAGAACCTGTCGCGCAGTTTCGGGCTGCGCCTGGACAGTGTTGAGTTTGCAGAACGTGCGCCCGATGGCGCGGTGCTTCTGGCTGAACATGTCAGCGAACCGCTGGACGACATCCTGCGCGGCATGATGCGCTGGTCGACCAACCTGACCGCCGAGGTGGTGGGCCTGCATGCCACGCAGGCGGGGGGTGTCCGGCCCGTCACGCTGGCCGCCTCTGCCGATGAGATGAGCGCATGGATGGCTGACCGGCTGGGCGCGCGGCAGGCCGATTTCGTCGATCATTCGGGGCTCAGCGACCAAAGCCGCATCCGCCCGCAGGACATGACCCATGCGCTGGTGACGGCCGGGCCCAACGGGCAGCTGCGCGACCTGATGAAACTGATCCCTGTCACCGATGCCGAGGGCGCCACCATCCCCGGCCATCCGGTCGAGATCCGCGCCAAGACCGGCACGCTGAATTTCGTGTCTACGCTGGCGGGCTATATCCGCACTGCAGGCGGGCGCGATCTGGCCTTCAGCGTGTTCTGTGCCGATGTCCCGCGCCGCGCCGCGCTGACCGAGGCCGAGCGCGAACGCCCGCCGGGCGGGCGCGCCTATGCCCGGGCCGCGCGGCGCCTGCATCAGCAACTGGCCCAACGCTGGGCCACGCTTTACGACGTCTGACCCGTCCGTCAGTTCTGGTGGATGTATTGTCCCGGCGCGTCACACAGCGGCGGATACCCGGCCCCGGCTGCGCCGATCCCGGGCGGGGCGACCGGGCCGGAACTGTGCCCTGTCAGCCACGCGGCCCATTCCGGCCACCATGACCCGTCCCGCATCTCGTGATCGGCAAGCCAGGTATCGGGATCCATGTAATGGGCGCCGCGCGCCCGGTGGCCGATCCGGTAATGGCGGTGCCTGTGGCCCGGTTCGCTGAGGATGCCGCCATTGTGGCCCGCCGAAGTCAGCACGAAGCGCAGATCGCAATTGGTGAAAAGCTTGGTCTTGTAGACCGACCGCCACGGCGCGATGTGGTCCTGTTCGGTGCCGATGACGAACATCGGCACCTCGATATCGCGCAGCACCACGACCCGACCGTCGACCGCGAACCGCCCCGCCGTCAGCCGGTTTTCCAGGAACAGGCCGCGCAGGTATTCGGCATGCATCCGGGCGGGCATCCGGGTGGTGTCGTTGTTCCACACCGTCAGGTCGGATGGCAGATCCTCGTGGCCCAGGAAATACCGCCGCACGGCGCGCGAATAAATCAGGTCCTCGGCCCGGATCGACAGGAAGGTCCGCGTCATCTGCGGCCGGTCCAGATAGCCCTGCTGCCACATAAGGTCCTCGACGAAGGCGACCTGGCTTTCGTCGACGAAGAGCAGCAATTCACCGGCTTCCGCGAAATCGGTCTGTGCGGCCATCAGCGTGACCGAGGCGAGCCGGTCATCGCCATCGCGCGCCATCGTCGCCGCCGCGATCGACAACAGCGTGCCGCCGAGGCAGTAGCCGTTGGCATGCACCTTCTGCCCCGGAACGATGGCCCGCACCGCATCGAGCGCGGCCATGATGCCCGATACCCGGTAATCGTCCAGCGACAGCTCGCGCATGTTCTCGGTCGGGTTGGTCCAGGAGATCATGAACACGGTGAACCCCTGTTCGCGCAGCCAGGCCACCATCGAGTTTTCGGCGGACAGATCGAGGATGTAGTATTTCATGATCCATGCCGGCACGAAAAGCACCGGTTCCGCCTGCACGGCGTCGGTGGTGGGGGCATACTGGATCAGTTCGAACAGATGGTTCCGGAACACCACCTTGCCGGGCGTCACGGCAAGGTTTTCGCCCGGGCGATACCCCTGGGGCGCGGGTTGGGTGACTTGCGTGACGGTGTGCACGATGTCGGTGGCAAGGTGGCGTGCCCCGTCCAGCAGGTTGCGCCCCCGGGCCTTCTGCGTCGCCTCCAGAATCTCGGGGTTCAGCCAGGGGAAATTCGCGGGCGAGACCAGATCCAGCGCCTGCCGTATCTGGAACTTTGCGCGTTCAGCGTCGCGGGTGCGGACGCCGCGCAACGGATCGGTGGCGAAATCCCACCAGTCCTGCGTGGCCAGAAAGGCCTGTTGCCACGGGGCAAAGGGCCAGCCGGACCAGCCAGGATGGGTGAACCGGTGATCGTGGGGCCCGGGTTTGAACGGGGCATCGGCCGCGGCGCCAAGTGCGGTTTCGGTGGCGTGACCGGCCAGCTTGACCGCGTTGTCGCGGGCCCGTTCCATCAGTTCCAGCTGCCGCCCCGGGGCGCGGGCCAGGTGCAGTGCCCAATCCGACCAGGTTTCGACCAGCGCAAAGGGCGATACCCCGCCCGACAGACGTGCCACCGCCGCGCGCGCGGCCCGGTCCAGGGGTTCGTGGGGATGCCGCCGGTCGGGTGCGGTTTGCGCGGGTTTGGGCGTTGGCGATGCGGTGTCGTCTCTGGGCATGATGATCGGGCCTCGGACAGGACGCGGTGTGGATCTGTCCGCAGAATAGGCCCCGGGGCCCGGCCGACCTTAATCCAAATCAAGCGACGGCTGCGCAGGACAATTCCCGGCGCGACGAAAAAATGCTACCCTCGCCGCGGCTCAATCAGGGAGGAGCGAGACCATGTCCAATATCGGAGGCGCGATCATCGTGCTGCTCGTGATCGGGGCGGCTGTCGTGGGGGTTTTCTACATCGACCTCGACCAGGCGCGCGAGAACGCGCTGGGGGACCGGGGCGCGACCGTCGAGGAGGCGGTCGAGACCGAAGCTGAAACCGGGACCGAGGCGGAAGTCGAGGCCGAGGAAGAAAGCGAAGGCTGACGCCCGGGGCACCGTGCCACGCATCAGGGCCGGCCCCCGGTGTCAGAGCGTGGTGTGCCGTGCCCTTGCGCCGCGTTCGATCGCGGCGGCGTGCAGCCGGTCGATGTCGAGCGCGTAGCGCAGTTCCTCGAGAAACCGCAGCTCGGTCTGCGCCAGCATCCCGTCCGCCGCCGCCACGTCGCAGGCGATGGCATAGGCGGTTTCGTGCAATTTCTCGGGCAGCGCCTGGCGCACCAGCCCGAACAGCGCATCCAGCCCGTCCTCGACCTCGAACATGTCGAAGACCGTGTTGGCCACGACCCTGATCCGGTCGACATCGTAATCGGCGAAGACCGGCAGGTGATTGACGATCTGTTCGATCTCGACCAGTTCCGAGGTGCGGATATCCTCATCCGACACCGACACCCCGACCATCACGGCCACCAGCGCGTCTTCGGGTTCCAGCGGGATGCGATCGGTCATGTCGGGGGTCCTTTCTGCATCCGCAGTATTTATTGACGCCCCCGCAGCGGAGCAATAGGTGCGGCATGTTCAGAACGCCGCAACCCCAGGGGCCCTGCCATGAGTGATTTCCGCGCCGCTGCCATGACTTCGAAAGCCTGGCCCTTCGAAGAGGCGCGGCGGCTTCTGAAACGGTATGAAAGCGGCGCGCCCGAAAAGGGATATGTGCTGTTCGAAACGGGCTATGGCCCCTCCGGTCTGCCCCATATCGGCACCTTCGGCGAGGTGTTGCGCACCACGATGGTGCGCCGCGCCTTCGAGGTGATCTCGGACATTCCCACGCGGCTGATCTGTTTTTCCGACGATCTGGACGGGATGCGGAAGGTGCCCGGCAATGTCCCCAATCAGGAGATGCTGGCCGAACATCTGCAGAAACCGCTGACCTCGGTGCCCGACCCGTTCGGCACCCATGACAGTTTCGGCGACCATAACAACGCGATGCTGCAACGGTTCCTGGACACGTTCGGGTTTCAGTATGATTTCATCTCGGCCCGCAGTTTCTACCGCGACGGCCATTTCGACGAAATCCTGCTGCGCTGCGCCGAACGCTATGACGACCTGATGAAGATCATGCTGAAGAGCTTGCGCGAGGAACGCCAGCAGACCTATTCGATCTTCCTGCCGATCCACCCCGAAACGGGCCGCGTGCAATACGTGCCGATGAAGCATGTCGATGCCAAGGACGGCACGGTCACCTTCGATGACGAGGCCGGGCGCGAATGGACGCTGCCGGTGACGGGCGGGCATGTGAAGCTGCAGTGGAAGCCCGATTTCGGCGCGCGCTGGGCCGCGCTGGGCGTCGATTTCGAGATGTATGGCAAGGAACATGCCACAAACGAAAAGATCTATGATGCGATCTGCCGGACGCTGGGCGCCCGCCCGCCCGAGCATTTCTCCTATGAACTGTTCCTCGATGACCAGGGGCAGAAGATTTCCAAGTCGTCGGGCAACGGCATCTCGATCGACGAATGGCTGTCCTATGCGGCGACCGAAAGCCTGTCGTATTTCATGTATCAGAAACCCAAGACGGCAAAGCGGCTGCATTTCGACGTGATTCCCAAGGCGGTGGACGAATACCACCAGCAATTGCGCGCCTATGCAGGGCAGGATGCCGACCAGCGCGCCGCGAACCCGGTGTTCCATATCCACGCGGGCGACGTGCCGAAGTCGAACATGGTGGTCAGTTTCGCGATGCTTCTGAATCTCGCCTCGGTCGCCCATGCCAAGGACAAGGACGCGCTTTGGGGTTTCATCCGGCGCTACGCGCCCGAGGCCGCGCCGGACACTCATCCCGATCTGGATGCCGCAGCCGGTTTCGCACTGAAATACTACGAGGATTTCGTTGCGCCGCACAAAAGGTTCCGCGCCCCCACCGATCAGGAACGTGCCGCGATGGAGGAGCTTTCGGCCTGCCTTGGCGATGCCGACCGCGCGCTTGATGTGATCGCGCGCAAGAACGCGCAGGAGGGCAAGGATGACCCGCTGCCCGAGGTCGACTGGACAGATGAGGAATTCCTGCAATCCATCGTCTTCGCGGTAGGCAAGACCCACGGCTTCGACCCGCTGCGCGCCTGGTTCTCAGGCCTTTACGAGGTGCTTCTGGGGGCCACGCAGGGCCCGCGTTTCGGCGGGTTCATCGCGCTTTACGGGCTTGAAGAGACCCGCGCCCTGATCGCTGACGGTCTGGCGGGCAAGCTGGCGGCGTGATCCGCGCCCCGTCAGCGCTAGGTCATGGGGCGTGACGCGAAAAGGAGACCGGACATGCTGCGTGCCCTTTGCCTGACCCTTGCCCTGTGTCTTGCCGCCCCCGCCGCTGCGCAGGAACAACTGGCCCCCAACCCCGATATCGAAGCGACGATTTCCGGGCAGTTCAATGCCTTCGTCGCCAACGACGTGAACACGGCCTGGACCTTTGCCAGCCCCAATATCCAGCGCCTGTTCGGGAGCCCCGAAAACTTCGGCCGGATGGTGCAGCAGGGCTATCCGATGGTCTGGAATCCCGGCTCGGTGGAATTCATCGACCTGCAGGAATTTGGCGGTGTCGTGGTGCAGCGGGTCGAGGTGATCGATCAGGCGGGCACGGCCCATGTTCTGGGATACGCGATGATCGAAACCGAAAACGGGTGGCGGATCAACGGCGTGCAGATCCTTCAGGCCCCGGGCGTGGGCGCCTGAGGCGGAGGCGCGGTGCGGCGGTTAACCCGGCTTTAACGATCCTGTCTTAGAACACGGTCATCACCGGCGGGCGAATTGCGCCGGGTCATTCCTGACATAGTGCAACAATCGAGGGGTCCGTGCGCCGGGCGCCCTTGCCGCCCCTTTTGCGCGGTCCGTCATCACGCGGTCTGCGCCGCGCGGAAAGGGGTCGAATATGAACCAGGTGGTCACCGACGGGCTTGTGCTGATGCCGCCCGCATTTGCCGAGGGGCTCGAGGTCTGGTCGCGCCAGGACGGGCTGCCCGGCAGCGACACATGGGCGACCGCGGCCAATGCCGCGCTCGTGGCTGCCGACCCCGATTTCGGCACATGCCTCGAAATCGTGAAAACCGATGCCACCACCCGGCTGCGCCACATGGGCCAGACACCGATCATTCCCGGGCTTTACCTGCGGGTCACCGCGCGGGTGAAGGTGCTGTCGGGCAACCTGCCCGATCTGCGCATCGCGGCCTGGGCAGGCGATGCCGCCGATCAGAATGTCGCGGATGCGGTCCAGACCGGGCCCGAAACCAGCGTCACCGCCTATGGCGACATCGTCACATTAACCGCGATCATCGGCACGGGGTCGCGCACCGGGGTCGACATGCCCTGGGGACCCACGGCCAGCTACGGGTATCTGGGCCTGGATCTGACCGGCCCGAACGGGGGGCAGGTGCGCATCGAGAACCTGACGGTCGAGGACGTCACCTCGGTCTTCCATCGCAAGATGATGGACTGGGTCGATGTGCGCGATTTCGGCGCCCTGGGCGACGGCACCACCGATGACCGCGACGCCTTCGTCGCCGCCGATGCCGCCGCGGCCGGGCGCGAAATCCTCGTGCCCGCGGGCACCTACCTGATCGCCTCGACCCTTGCGATCAACAGCCCCATCAGGTTCGAGGGACAGCTTTCGATGCCCGATGGCGCGCGCCTGTCACTGAACAGGAATTTCGATCTGAAAGGCTATGCCGAGGCCTTCGGCGACGACCAGCTGGGCCTGAAAAAAGGTCTTCAGGCGCTGTTCAACCAGTCCGACCATGAAGGATTCGACCTGTGTGGCCGCCGCGTCCTGCTGGATGGTCCGATCGACGTGCAGGCCGCCGTGGGCAACAAGAATACCTATGCCATCCGCCGGATGATCCGGAACGGGCAGCTGACCGCCGATGCCGGGCCTGCCTGGGATGACGACGTCACCACCCGCAGCGCCACCTGGACCGCATCGAACCCGCGCGAGCTGAGCAATGTGTCGAACGTGGCCGATATCGCGATCGGGTCGCTGGTCACCGGCGCCACCGGCGTCGGGCGCGAGATCTATGTCGTCGGCAAGAACGAGGCGCAGGGCAAGCTGACGCTGTCGAACCCGTTCTGGGGGGCGCCCACCAGCCAGACCTACACCTTTCGCCGGTTCAAATACATTCTTGATTTCAGCGGCTTCCAGAACCTGCAACGGTTCATCATCTCGGATATCGAGTTCATCTGCGCCGGTATCGCCTCGGGCCTGATGATCCCGCTCGACGGGCTGGTGTTCCAGATTCAGGACTGTTTCTTCACCGGGCCCAAGGATCGCGGCATCACCTCTCCCGGCGAAGGCTGCCAGGGCATGCAGATCGACCGCTGCCAGTTTCTGTCCAACGAACAGCAGCTTGACGCAACCGAGCGCACCACCATCGCCTTCAACACCCATTGTTCCGACGTGAAGGTGCGCGACAACCGGGCGGTGAAGTTTCTGCATTTCGGTATCGTGGGCGGCACGGGCAACATCATCGCGGGCAACCATTTCTTCCAGGGCGACAGCGTGACCAACGGTCCGCGCACGGCGGGGATCGTGTTCACGACGCAGAACGCAAAGACGACCTTTGACGGAAATTATGTCGACAATTGCTACCTTGAGTGGGGCAATGAATACGACGCCGACCCCGATTTCTCGTCCGAGTTCAGCTTTCACGGCCTGACGGTCAACGGCAATATCTTCTTTGCCTCGGGCGCCGCGCCATGGACGAATTTCATCGTCATCAAACCCTATGGCGTGGGCCATTACATCAACGGCATGTCGGTCTGCGACAACCTGTTCAAGGAAACCAACGGCCCGCCCATCGAAGCGGTCGACGGGGTGGATACGACCCATGCGACGCTGGACAATGACCGCACGCGCGACCTGCTGTGGACGGGCAACACCTATCAGGGGGTGGTCAAGCAGACCGCCAACCCGGTCGTGGTCAGGCATGATGAAAACTCGGCCAGCCAGGTCTGGTCGGTCGACCTGACCGACCGGTTGCCCTTCGGCACGGCGGCGCTGGCGGTGACGGCGGCGGTGCCCGACGGGCCGCTGAAAAACCAGTTCAGCGTCACGCAATTCATCACCCCCTATGCACGGTCGAAACAGGGCGGTGACCAGCAGACGGTCCAGTTGCACTGGGAAACGCCGGTTTCGGGCACGGTGCATCTGACGGTGAAGGGCGACAACTGACGCCCCGGGCCATCGCCGCGCACCCATCCACCCCCGGCTGTTGCCGGGGGTTTTTCTGCGCGCATCGCCACCTAGGTCTGAACCAGACCGAGGGAGAGGAATGATGACCGAACTGCCCACCGAGAACGTGCAGGATTACCCCCGCCCCCCAACGCTGGAACGGGTGGATCTGACGCTGAAGGTCATTTTCGCGGGGGCGGTGCTGGCCGAAACGCGGGCAGGCTGGCGGGTGCTGGAAACCCACCATGCGCCCACCTATTACCTGCCGCCTGCAGATATCGACATGGCGGCGCTGAGGCCGGTATCGCGCCGGTCGCTGTGCGAATGGAAAGGGCAGGCCAGCTATTTCGATATCGAGGTGCGGGGGCAGCGTGCGCCGCAGGGGGCGTGGCGGTATCGCACCCCCACGGCGCGCTTCGCCGAGATCGCCGATCACGTCGCGTTCTATGCCACGGCGGTGGATGAGGCCTGGGTCGGCGGGGTGCGGGTTACGCCGCAGCCCGGCGATTTCTACGGCGGATGGGTCACGCCCAACCTGACCGGGCGCATCAAGGGCGCGGCCGGCACGCTGCATTGGTAGGGCGCGTGGCTCAGCCTGTCCGGCCCGCCCGGGCGGGGCTGACATAGCGCGCCAGTTCCGCCCAGGTCTGGCGGTCCAGCAACACCCATACCCCGTCCTTGACGGTATAGCCGAAGGTCACGCTGCCGCCCGCGATGGGGTGAAAGGTGATCTCGGCGCCATTGGCCGCCAGCTGGGCGTTCAACTCGCGCGTCCACAGCGCGGCGCCGTTGCTGCGCAGGGACCAGATGCCGATATCGGTCTGCCCACCGCCGGTAACGCTATAGCTGGCATCGCCCTGGAACACCCATTCGTCGCCCGATGCGTCCTCGCGCCAGCGGCCCACCGGCGTCGTGCCTGACCCTTCCAGCCTGACATGGCGACGCGGGCCCCAGATCATCACCTCGCCGCCCTGTTCGAACTGCAGCGGTTCCTCGGGATCGGCGATGTGATAGCTGCCGTCGCCCATCACCTCGTAGGTCCTGTGTTCGCCCGGCACGATCCAAACGCCGACAAGATCAGGGTCGATGGCGGTCATGCGAGCACTCTGGCATGAAACATCGCGCAGCCCGAAGGCCAATCTGGCGGGATGGTTGAGGGTGAGTCCCGAATATCACAGCCTAGGGCAGCATGTCGCCGGGGGTCAGGTGAAACGCCTTGCCGAAGCCGCCGTTCAGATACCCCGCCAGCGGCCGGAAGGACCAAAGCTGAAAATCGGTAAAGTCGTAGTAAAGCTGCGCCTTTGGGTAGAGCGCCAGGTAATGGTCGCGCAGCGCCGCCTTGTCGCCGGGTTCGGCGCGGGCCTGATAGGTCAGGCGCGGATGGGTCAGCGGGTCACCTTTGGGCCCCGGTTCACCGATCAGAAGCGAACATTCCGGCGCCGCAGCAAGCGCGGCGGTATGCTGTGACAGGGTCGAGATGATGGTCACGGGCACGCCGTCGGGGCCCGGGACCAGCGCGATACGCGTGACCATCGGCGTGCCGGTTTCCGGCGCCGTGACCGCCAGCGCGGCGAACCGCGCCCCGGCGATCAGGTCGCGGGCCAGGACACGGGCCTCGTCATCGGTGGGACGGATCGGGGAGGCGGGGTTTTCCATGCCAGTCACCCTAGCAGCGTGACGTAACGTCCGGCATGGCAATTGTCGCCGCAGGGGACGGTCCGGCAGCGCGAATAGCACCAAAGACCGGTTGCGCCCGGCGGTGGCTCGGGGCAATTACGGTGGCTGCTGACAATGATTGGAAGAGACACCGAGATGGCATTGGTACCGCCATTGGAAGAAGACCGGATGGAGACCGAGCTGCGCGATCACGTGCAGTTCTTCAAGGGACCGCTCGGCGTGATCCCGAACTCGGTGCGCACCATGGCGCATCGTCCCGCCATCGCCCGCGCCTTCACCGACCTGAACATCGCCGTGATGACCGACTACGGATCGGTCACGCCCGAGTTCAAACGGCTGCTCGGCTATGCCACCAGCCATGCCTCGGGCTGCCTTTACTGTCAGGCGCACATGATCCTGGCCTCGGAACGGTTCAACGCCTCCGAAGAGAGGCTAAGCGATGTGTTCGATTTCGAGCCGAGCGCCCATTTCACCGAGGCAGAGAAAGCCGCGCTTGCCTTTGCCCGCGCCGCCGCCGGGGTGCCGAACGGGGTGACGCCCGAGATCGGCGCCCGGTTGAAGGCGCATTGGTCCGACGAAGCCATCGTCGAGATTATGGCCGTCGTGGCGCTGTTCGGATATCTCAACCGCTGGAACGACTCGATGGGCTCCGCCCTCGAAGAACTGCCGCTTTCCAAAGGGGAGGCGCGCCTGTCGCACGCGACGGGCTGGACGATAGGTAAACACGTATGAGTGAACTTGCAGGTGCCGTGCGTGCCGCGCTTGCCGAACGGGGTGAGCCGGTCAGCAAACTGGGCTATTTCTGTGCCCCGTTCCGCCCCGCGGACGGCCCGCTGAAGGACAGCGTCATCAAGACCTACCGGGGCGGGCGCGACCCCGAACTGCTGGAGCTGTTGTCGCGCCGGCACGACGCCTATGTCGATTGTCTGACCAAGGCCGGGGTGCGGCTGCCGAAAACGCAGTTCCTGATCCTGCATCAGACGGGATACCTGCAACCGGTCATCGTGCAGGATGCGCTGCCCGAGGACAGCCTGCTGCGCCCGCAGATCGAGACCGCCGAGATCGACGAGGCGCTGCGCCTGCTCGACAAGGCGGCGACGTCGATCGCGTTTTTCTGGCTGGCCGTTTCGAACCGGCCCGAACGCATCGGCTATCACCCGTCGATCCGCAATTTCGCCGTCGACGATGACGGCCCGATCTTTTTCGACACCTTTCCGCCGCTGATCGGCTACAGCCGCTATGAAATGGGCCAGCTCCTGCTGCGCTTTTCCGAAAGCGGGCTGATCCGGGGCTTCGGCAGGCTGCTGCCCGAACAGATCCGCGCGATCCAGGATGAATGGTATTCGCCCTCGGGCACGATCATCGGGCTGGTGGGCAGCGCGATCCGGCTGCGCCCGGATGACCGCGACGCGATCCTCGACTGGGCGCGGAATTTCGCGGCCTCGCGCCTGACCGGTGACATGCGCCACGAGGTCGAGGCACATCTGGCAAGGCCGCCCCGTCTGCCCGCCTTGTGGACCGGGATGCGGTCGCTTCTGGGGCTGGAAGGCAAGCCGAATGTCTGACCCGGGCGCGCGCCCGGTGGATTTCAAAGTCGTGCTCGTGACCCCCGAGATTCCGGGCAATACCGGAACCATCGGGCGGACCTGCGTGGCGCTCGACCTCGAACTGATCCTGATCCATCCTCTGGGTTTCGAGCTGAGCGAGAAATCGGTCCGCCGGGCGGGGCTGGATTACTGGAACCATGTCCGTCTGGCCGAATACCCCGACTGGCCCGGTTTTCTGGCCGCCCGCACGCCCCGGCGCGACCAGCTGTTTTTCTTCGAAGACTGGGGGCGCGACAGTTTTTATGACGCCACCTATCCGCGCGACGCCTATCTGGTGTTCGGGCGCGAGACAAAAGGCCTGCAACCCGAGGTGACCGCGGGGTATGAGGACCGCGTGCTGCATATGCCGATGGCCAGCCCGCATATCAGGTCCCTCAACCTCGCCAATGCCGTCACGGCGGCGGTCTATCAGGCCGGGCGCGCATTTCTTCAGTAAAACCGGGGCCGCGCCTGTGCCCGGCCCGTGTTAGGGTGGCGTGCAGGCAGGAAGGGAAACGGCATGGCGGAACAGGGCGGTGGCAGGGACGAACTGGCGGCCGAGGTCCGGCAGCTGCGCGAAGAACTGGCGCATCTGCGGGCGCATCGTCTGGTGGTGCTGTATCAGTCGGTGCCGCGGGTGTTGCTGTTCCGGTTCGCCACCGGCATGGCCGTGGGCCTGGGGACGGTGATCGGCGCGACTGTGTTGCTGTCACTGATCGTCTGGGGGCTAAGCCAGGTGGAATTTATCCCGATCATCGGTGACTGGGCCGCGCGTCTGGCCACCGAGATCGAAGCCGTGACGGACACCAGGGAATAGGCTTTTCCTATCCATCTTGCGCTGCGCCCCGCGCGCCACATCTGAAAGCCGAGACAACAGGAGAGTGTGCCATGCAATGCCCCGTAGACGGAACAACACTTGTGATGACTGACCGCCAGGGGGTCGAGATCGACTATTGCCCGCAATGCCGCGGTGTCTGGCTGGACCGGGGTGAACTGGACAAGATCATCGAACGCTCGGTGCCCGCCGCCCCGCAGGGCCGCGCCGCGCCGATGGACGATTACGACCGCCCGCGCAAAAAGCGGTCGGGCTCGTTTCTGGACGACATCTTCGATTTCTGAACCGGGCCCGGTTCCGGCGTGACCCCACGTCAGCCCGGATCGGGCGACGGACTCCGCGATCTTCTGCGTGGCAAGGGCGGTTCCGCGTTCTGCGGGCCGACCAGTCCAACAGGAGACGACAATGACGACCACCGAGAAAACGACCGCCCACCTCACCGTGATGTGGGCGGCGGCCCTGTGTCTCGCGGGGACCGCCGCAATGGCACAGCAGGAGCTTTATGCCGAGAATTTCGCGGCCGCCGATGCGGATGGCAGCGGTTGGCTGACCCTGGCCTAATTCACGACCTTCATCGATCTGAATGCCGAAGACGGGTTGGGCCGTGCTTCAACGATCCAGCAAAGGGCGGCTTACGCAACCGCCTTTTCCCGGGTCGATGCCAATGGCAACGGCACGATCGAGCATCAAGAACTTCAGGCGATGCAGCGGTGAGAGGATTTGGTGGAGCCTAGCGGGATCGAACCGCTGACCTCCTGCATGCCATGCAGGCGCTCTCCCAGCTGAGCTAAGGCCCCATCAACGCGACGCGCATAAGGGAGGGCGCGCGCGGGTTCAAGCGGAAAATCCCGTGCGCGCCGCCCAACCGGTCAACTGTCGTCGTCGTCATCCCCGGCGACATCGGCGAGGTCGTCGAGCGCGACAGTGTCGCTGTCATCATCGTCGTCGAGAACGTCGTCATCCTCGATCTCGACATCGGCGTCATCATCCTCGATGTCGTCTTCGAGGACCAGATCGTCATCGTCGGTCTCGACATCCTTGGGCTTCTTGGCCTCGGATTTGTCGGCCACCATGCTGCGGCCGCCCTTGCCGGTGTCCAGCACCACGACCTCGCCCGTGTAGGGGCTGACGATCGGGTTGCGGCCCAGGTCGTAAAACCGTTTGCCGGTCGTAGGGCAGACGCGTTTGACGCCCCATTCCTCTTTGGGCATGACACCCCCTTCAATCATCGCTATCCAGAAATTCGCGGTCGTCTGCCACAGGGATTGGGACCTGTCAAAGCCTTTCCCATGCCAGTCGTTCCGCCCGCTCGGGAGACTGCAATTGGTCGAAAATCGCTCCGCGTCAACCCATGTTCTGCCCGGAGACCCGCCGGTGGAGGTCGTATTGCGCCGGTCCGCGCGGGCCAAGCGGTATTCGCTGCGGGTGTCGCGTAGCGATGGGCGGGTGTCGCTGAGTCTGCCGCTCTGGGCGCCCGAGTCCGAGGCGCTGGAATTCTTGCGGGATCGGGAAGGCTGGCTCAGGCGCCATCTCGACCGCGCGCCCGAGATGCGGGCGGCCCGGATCGGGGCGGTGGTGCCGGTTCTGGGGCAGGGGCACATGGTGGTCGCGGGCACGGGGCGCACAGCCCGGATCGAGGAGGGCACGATCACGGTGCCGCCCGGGGCGCGGGAAGGCGTGCGGATCAAGGCCCTGCTGAAAACGCGGGCCCATGCCGAACTGGCGGCCGCCGTGGCGCGCCATGCCGACAGGCTGGGCCGGGTGCCGGGGCGGCTGAGCCTGCGCGACCCGCGCACCCGATGGGGCAGTTGTTCGTCGAAAGGCGATCTGATGTTTTCCTGGCGGCTGGTGATGGCGCCGCACCCGGTGCTGGACTACGTCGCCGCCCACGAGGTCGCGCATCTGGCCGAAATGAACCATTCCGACCGGTTCTGGGCGGTCTGCGCGCGGCTTTGCCCCGACTACGACACCCACAGGCGATGGCTGAAACGCGAGGGGGCGGCGCTTCTGGCCTGGGATTTCGCGTCATGCTGATTGCCCCGCGCCCGAACGAGGCGCCGCCGCAGGCCGCCCATGACCGGCTCTATCGCACGCTGAGAACCCGGATCATGCATGGCGAGGTGCCGCCGGGCCAGGCGATGACGCTGCGCGGCCTGGGCGCGGAATTCGGCGTGTCGATGACCCCCGCGCGCGAGGCGGTGCGGCGGCTGGTCAGCGAGGGGGCGCTGTTGCTATCGGCCTCGGGCCGGGTGTCGACACCGGAATTGTCAAATGAACGGATCGAGGAACTGGCCTCGATCCGCGCGCTTCTGGAACCCGAACTGGCCGCCCGCGCGATGCCGCGCGCCCATCCCGCACTGATCGAACGGATGGAGGCGATCAATGCCTCGATCGCCCAGGCGATCGCCCGGCGCGATCCCGTGGCCTATATCCGCCGCAACCTGGAATTTCACCGCACGCTCTACCTGCGCGCCCAGGCGCCCGCGATGCTGGCCTTGGCCGAAACCGTCTGGCTGCAGATGGGCCCGACGATGCGGGCGCTTTACGGGCGGCTGAACCGGACGGAAGTGCCGCGCAATCACAAGCTGATCCTCGCGGCGCTGAACGCGGGCGATGAGCCGGGGCTGCGCCTGGCCGTGCGCGGGGATGTGACGCAAGGGCTGCGCCTGCTGGCGGGGTAGGGGGGCGTTTCTCTCGCGAAAAACGGGGCGGAAATCTGCAGATTTCCGGGCACCTTTCCGGCGGGCCAGACGCGTAAGGGCCGCCGTTGCGGGGAGGTATTTCCGAAGCAAAGAGGGGCGGGCCAGTGGCCATTTCCGACCGGCCCCTTCCGCTTTCGTTCGGTCAGCTGTGGATCGGTCCGTCCCCGCAGGCCAGCGCCGCCTCGCGCACGGCTTCGGAATAGGTCGGGTGGGCATGGCAGGGTCGCGGGCGGTGCGGCGCAGCCGATGAAACGTCCAGTGGACGTTTCAAGCCCGCGACTTGCGGAGCCCGACCTGCCTAGCTGTGGATCGGTCCGTCCCCGCAGGCCAGCGCCGCCTCGCGCACGGCTTCGGAATAGGTCGGGTGGGCGTGGCAGGTCAGCGCCAGGTCCTGCGCGCTTGCCCCGAATTCCATCGCCACGCAGATCTCGTGGATCAGGTCACCCGCCATCGGCCCGATGATATGGGCGCCGAGGATCCGGTCGGTGGCCTTGTCGGCGAGGATCTTCACGAACCCGTCGGCGGCGAAATTGGCCTTGGCCCGTCCATTGCCCATGAAGGAGAACTTGCCGACCTTGTAGGCGTGGCCCTTGTCCTTCAGCGTCTCTTCGGTTTCGCCGACACTGGCGACCTCGGGATGGGTGTAGATGACGCCGGGGATCACGCCGTAATTGACATGGCCATGCTTGCCCGCGACGACCTCGGCCACCGCCATGCCTTCGTCCTCGGCCTTGTGGGCCAGCATCGGGCCCGAGATACAGTCGCCGATGGCGTGGATGCCTTTGACATTGGTGGACCAGTGGCTGTCGGTCCTGATCTGGCCGCGCTCGGTCATCTCGACACCCAGCTCGGCCAGGCCCAGGCCATCGGTGTAGGGTTTGCGCCCCGTCGCGACCAGAACGACATCGGCATCCACCGTCGCCTCGCTGTCATCCTTGCGCAGCTTGTAGGTGACCTTGGCCTTGGTCTTCGTCGCCTGGACTTTCTGCACCGCCGCGCCCAGGGTGAAGTTCAGCCCCTGTTTCGTCAGCAGTTTCTGGAACTGTTTCGACACTTCGGCGTCCATGCCGGGCGTGATATGGTCGAGGAACTCGATGACGTGAATCTCGGCCCCGAGGCGGGCATAGACCGACCCCAGTTCCAGCCCGATCACGCCCGCGCCGATCACCACCATCTTTTTCGGGATTTTCGGCAGGCTCAGCGCGCCTTCGGAGGTCACGACGACCTTCTCGTCGATCTCGATCCCCGGCAGCGCCGAAGGTTCGGAGCCCGTGGCGATGATGATATGCTTGGCCTCGTGCACGTTGTCGCCGACCTTGACGCGGCCCGCTTCGGGGATCGACCCCCATCCCTTGAGCCAGTCGATCTTGTTCTTCTTGAACAGAAATTCGATGCCCTTGGTGTTCTGGCCGATGACATCGTCCTTGTAGGCCAGCATCTGGGTCCAGTCGACCGAGGGGGATTTCCCCTTCAGCCCCATCTTGGCGAAGTTATGCTCGGCCTCGTGCAGCTGGTGGCTGGCATGCAGCAGTGCCTTGGACGGGATGCAGCCGATGTTCAGGCAGGTGCCGCCCAGCGTGTCGCGCCCTTCGACGCAGGCCGTCTTCAAGCCCAGTTGCGCGCAGCGGATGGCGCAGACATAACCGCCGGGGCCTGAGCCGATCACGATGACATCATAGCTGGCCATGGAGGGTCCTTTCGCACGTCTTTGGTGTTTTGGTGCGCATCGGGCATGCACAACCTCAGCCTGTGGTATGGCGGAAATCTTCGCGGGTTTCAGCGCGCGGCGGTGTCGCAGTTCGGGTCTGTGATCACAAACCGTGGATCAGCGCGGCGATCACCATGAACAGCGTGGCGAAAAAACCGATGCCGAAGAACACCGACCGCCAGGGCACCCATCCATAGGCATAGGCGGGCACATAAAGGATGCGGGCGGCAAGGTAGGTCCAGCCGCAGGCGGCGGTGAAGGCGGAATTGGTGACGCTCAGTTCCACCACCACGACTGCGATGGTGAACAGGATCAGCCCCTCGAAGTGATTGTTGAGCGCCCGGTAGAGGCGGGCGGTTTTTTCCGACAGCTGATCCTCGAGACTGCCGCCCAGCCGCGACCGGTCGCGGGGCGAGGCGGTCTTGCCCGGCCCAAGCTCACGGTTGGCGGGGACCGACATCAGCGCGAACTGAACGATCTGCAGAAGGAAGGCGAGGGCGAGGGTGAGGAGTTCGGGGGTCATGGGTGTCTGGTCCACTTGGGCGAGGCAGAAACGATCCGCCTCACCCATCGCCGAACCGGGTCGAGAGTTCAACGCTGCCGTTGCGCTGCTCAGGCGGGTTTCAGCATCTTTGTGGCGATATGGGCGATGCCGTCGCGTTCCAGATGCATGGCCAGTTCCTCGGACCCGAAGAATGCCTTGGCCCTGTCCAGGTCCAGCACCTGAAACAGGACGAAGGCATGGTTGGCCACGTCCGCGTCCTGCCAGACATGCAATGTCTTCAGGCCGGCCGCCTTCCGCGCCGGGGCATCTCGGTCGAACACCGCATGCCAGGCGTCGAAATCGGCGACATCGGCCTGCCAGAGGATGTGGGTGGCCATTCTACAAATCTATCAGCAACCGCCGCGGGTCCTCCAGCGCGTCTTTCACGCGCACCAGGAACGTCACCGCGCCTTTGCCGTCGACGATCCGGTGGTCGTAGCTCAGCGCCAGGTACATCATCGGGCGGATCACGATCTGGCCGTTCACCACCATCGGGCGGTCCTGGATCTTGTGCATGCCAAGGATGCCCGATTGCGGAGGGTTCAGGATGGGCGAGGACATCAGCGAGCCGTAGACGCCGCCGTTCGAGATGGTGAAGGTGCCGCCCTGCATCTCGGCCATCGACAGTTTGCCGTCACGGGCGCGGCGGCCTTTCTCGCCGATCTCCTTCTCGATCTCGGCAAAGCTCTTGCGGTCCACGTCGCGCAGCACCGGCACCACGAGGCCCTGCGGCGTGCCGGCGGCGATGCCCATATGGACGAAGTTCTTGTAGACCACGTCGGTGCCGTCGATCTCGGCGTTCACCTCGGGCACTTCCTTCAGGGCATGCACGCAAGCCTTGGTGAAGAAGGACATGAAGCCCAGACGCACGCCGTGTTTCTTCTCGAACTCGTCCTTGTACTGGTTTCTCAGCGCCATCACCTCGGTCATGTCCACCTCGTTATAGGTGGTCAGCATAGCGGCGGTGTTCTGCGCGTCCTTCAGGCGGCGGGCGATGGTCTGGCGCAGGCGGGTCATCTTGACCCGTTCCTCGCGCGCGGCATCCTCGGCGGCGACAGGGGCGCGGGGGGCTTGCGCGGGGGCCGGGGCAGGGGCCTGTGCGGCAGGGGAAGCGGGGCCGCGCAGCACGTCTTCCTTCATGATCCGTCCGTCGCGGCCGGTGCCTTGGATCTGGTCGGGGCTAAGGCCCTTTTCGGCCATCAGTTTTTCTGCCGAGGGGGCGTTGGCGACGTCCTTTCCACCCGTCGCCGGGGCCGAGGCGGCAGGGGCCGGGGCCGCCGCCGGGGCGGAAGACGCAGCGCCCGCGCTGCCGCCGATCACGGCGAGCCTGGCCGAGGCATCGACGGTCGTGCCCTCGGGCGCCAGGATCTCCGACAACACGCCAGCGGCAGGGGCAGGCACCTCGACCGACACCTTATCGGTTTCCAGCTCGCACAGCATTTCGTCCTGCGCGACGGTATCGCCCACCTTCTTGAACCAGGTCGACACGGTCGCCTCGGTCACGCTTTCGCCAAGCGTCGGCACCATGACATCGACGGTCTTGCCGCCGCCACTGTCGGCGGGTGCGGCGGGTGCGGCTGCCGGGGCAGGGGCGGCACCCGCGCCCTGTCCATCGGCCACCATCGCCAGCAGCGCATCGACACCCACAGTCTCGCCCTCGGCGGCGATAATCTCGCCAAGCGTTCCAGCGGCCGGCGAGGGCACCTCGACTGTCACCTTGTCGGTTTCCAGTTCGCACAGCATTTCGTCGACGGCGACGGCATCGCCGGGTTTCTTGAACCAGGTGGCCACCGTCGCTTCGGTGACGCTTTCGCCTAGGGTGGGGACGCGGACTTCGACCGACATGGTGTTACCCTTCCATCGTCAGCGCTTCGTTCACGAGCGCGGTTTGTTGTGATTTGTGCATCGAGGCAAGGCCCGTGGCGGGCGAGGCCGAGGCCGTACGCCCGACGTAACGGGGCCGGGCGTGCTTGGCGCCCAAACGGCCGAGCACCCATTCGATATTGGGTTCGACGAAGGTCCAGCCGCCCTGGTTCTTGGGTTCTTCCTGGCACCAGATCACTTCGGCGCCCTTGAAGCGTTCCAGTTCCTTCATCAGCGACAGCGCCGGGAAGGGATAGAACTGTTCCAGCCTGAGCAGGTAGATATCCTTGATCCCGCGCGCATCGCGTTCTTCCAGCAGGTCGTAATAGACCTTGCCCGAGGAAATCACGACGCGCCTGATCTTGTTGTCGGCCACAAGTTTCGTGTCGGAATTGCCCTTTTCGGCATCATCCCAAAGCACCCGGTGAAAGCTGGACCCGGTGGTGAAATCCTCGGCCGAGCTGATTGCCAGCTTGTGGCGCAACAGCGATTTCGGCGTCATCAGCACCAGGGGCTTGCGATAGCTGCGGTGGATCTGGCGGCGCAGGATGTGGAAATAGTTGGCCGGGGTCGTGCAATTGGCCACGATCCAGTTGTCCTCGGCACACATCTGCAGGAACCGTTCCAGCCGGGCCGAGGAATGTTCCGGCCCCTGGCCTTCGAACCCGTGCGGCAGCAGCATCACAAGGCCCGACATCCGCAGCCATTTGCGTTCGCCTGAACTGATGAACTGGTCGAACATGATCTGCGCCCCGTTGGCGAAATCGCCGAACTGGGCCTCCCACGCGACCAGCGCATTGGGTTCCGACAGCGAATAGCCGTATTCGAAGCCCAGGACCGCGTATTCCGACAGCATCGAATCGATGACCTCGTATTTCGCCTGCCCCTCGCGGATGTGGTTCAGGGGGTAATACCGGTCCTCGGTTTCCTGGTCGATCAGACCGGAATGGCGCTGGCTGAAGGTGCCGCGCGTCGAATCCTGGCCCGACAGGCGCACCGGGTAGCCTTCGGTCAGCAGGCTGCCGAAGGCCAGCGCCTCGGCGGTGGCCCAGTCGAACCCCTGCCCGCTGTCGAACATCTGCTGCTTCGATTCCAGCAGGCGGCCCACGGTGCGGTGCAGGGCAAAGCCCTCGGGTGCCCGGGTCAGGGCGGCGCCGATCTCGGCCATGGTTTCGGGTTTGATCGCGGTTTCGCCGCGCTGGTATTCCTCGCCCTGGCGGTTCAGGTGCGACCACCGCCCGTCCAGCCAGTCGGCCTTGTTGGGCTTGTATTCCTTGCCCGCCTCGAACTCGTCGTTCAGCTTGGCCTGGAAGGCGGCCTTGGCATCCTCGATCTCGCCCTCGGGGATCAGGCCGTCGCG
This sequence comes from Paracoccaceae bacterium, assembly GCA_024742455.1. Lineage (GTDB taxonomy): Bacteria > Pseudomonadota > Alphaproteobacteria > Rhodobacterales > Rhodobacteraceae > JANSYL01. The sequence continues at coordinate 121,160 of JANSYL010000003.1, forward strand.
CACAAGGCGTTCGGTATAAAGCTGCAGCGTCGTCTTCTGCGTCTTGATCTTCTTGTACATCAGGGGGTTGGTGAACATCGGTTCATCCCCCTCGTTGTGGCCGAAGCGGCGATAGCAGAACATGTCGATGACCACGTCCTTGCCGAACATCTGGCGGAACTCGATGGCGACCTTGGCGGCATGGACCACCGCCTCGGGGTCATCGCCGTTGACGTGGAAAATCGGTGCCTCGACCATCAGCGCGATATCGGTGGGGTAGGGGGACGACCGGCTGAAATGCGGCGCGGTGGTGAACCCGATCTGGTTGTTCACCACGAAATGGATCGTGCCGCCGGTGCGGTGCCCGCGCAGCCCCGACAGGCCGAACCCTTCCGCCACGACGCCCTGGCCCGCAAAGGCCGCATCGCCATGCAGCAGAACCGCCACGACCTGTTTGCGATCGGCATCGCCCATCTGGTCCTGTTTCGCGCGCACCTTGCCCAGCACGACGGGGTTCACCGCCTCCAGGTGGGATGGGTTCGCGGTCAGGGACAGGTGAACGGAATTTCCGTCGAACTCCCGGTCGCTGGACGCCCCCAGATGGTATTTCACATCGCCCGAGCCATCGACATCCTCGGGCTTGAAGGACCCGCCCTGAAACTCGTTGAAGATCGCGCGGAAGGGTTTGCCCATCACGTTGGCCAGAACCGACAGGCGGCCCCGGTGGGGCATGCCGACCACCACCTCGCGGACGCCCAGACTGCCGCCGCGCTTGATGATCTGTTCCATCGCGGGGATCAGCGCCTCGCCGCCATCCAGCCCGAAACGCTTGGTGCCAGTATATTTGACGTGCAGGAATTTCTCGAACCCCTCGGCCTCGACCAGCTTGTTCAGGATCGCCTTGCGCCCTTCCTTGGTGAAGGCGATTTCCTTGCCGTAGCCTTCGATCCGTTCCTTCAGCCAGGCGGCTTCGTCAGGGTTCGAGATGTGCATGTATTGCAGCGCGAAGGTGCCGCAATAGGTGCGTTTGACGATCTCGACGATCTGCCGGATCGAGGCCATCTGCAGGCCCAGGACGTTGTCGATGAAGATGGGCCGGTCCATGTCGGCCTCGGTGAAGCCGTAGGATTTCGGGTCAAGCTCGGGATGCGGGGTCTGGTCGCGCATGCCCAGCGGGTCCAGGTCGGCCACCAGGTGCCCCCGGATCCGGTAGGCACGGATCAGCATCAGCGCCCGGATCGAATCGAGCACAGCACGCTGGACCTGTGCGTCGGTCAGCTCGACGCCCTTGTCCTTGGCGGTGTCCTTGATCTTTTTCGCCGCCGCCCTGGCCTCCAGGTCGGACGGGGTCGACCATTCGCCGGTCAGGGCCCCCGTCATCTCGTCGGCGGGCATCGGCGGCCAGTCGGCACGCGCCCAGGACGGGCCCTGCGCCTCGGCCTGCGCATCCGCCGGAGCATCCCCGAGCGAGGCAAAGAAATCCCGCCACGCCTGGTCGACCGCGTTCGGGTCCTGCGCGTACTGGGCATAAAGCTGTTCCAGATAGGCCGCGTTGTGGCCCTGCATGAAGGAGGAGGCGTGGAACTGGTCGTTGGGGCTTTGGTCGGTCATGTCGTTACCTCATGCGGGTTGGGACCGTATGCGTTCGGGCCGGATTGGGACGGACGGATCAGGGCGAGCGCGACGAGGCCAAGCAGGATCGCGACGGGCAGGCCGAGGATCGACAAGAGGGCAAGGCCGAGCGCCCCGACGATCGCGCCACCGACGACCAGGTCCATGATTGCTGTCGTCGCCAGCATCGGAGACGAAAAGACCAGCACGGCGGTTGCGTCTTCGTCATCGAGATCGACCTCGTCCAGCGCCGCCCCGGTGACGGATTGGTCGGTTGCGAAGGTGATCGCGGTGTCGATCAGGGCCGCGATTGCCAGCACCATCGCCACGATGCAGGCCAGATAGGTCACGGCCGTCAGAACGCCGGACCGCCCGACATCGTGACGGCGCCGGACAATGGCCGCAAGGACCCCGGGCATCGTCACCAGAAACAGCACACCCGCCGCCAGCAGCAGGGCGCGCGCGCCGAACAGGAAGGCCAGCAGGATCAGAAGCACGGGCCCGATGCTGTGCAAGGCGAAAAACCACCAGAACTCGGCGCGCATCGCGCGACCGGAGAGCGTGAAGCTCTGCCGCAATCCGGTCGCTATCGCACGCCCGGGTGTCATTTACCCGATGGCCTTCAGCACGGCCTCACCCAGGCCCGCCGGGCTGTCGGCCACGACGATGCCTGCGGCTTGCATGGCTTCGATCTTGTCCTCGGCGCCGCCCTTGCCGCCCGCGACGATTGCGCCGGCATGGCCCATGCGCCGGCCCGGAGGGGCGGTGCGGCCCGCGATGAAGCCCGCGGTGGGTTTCCAGCGGCCGCGCTTTTTCTCGTCGGCCAGGAACTGCGCCGCCTCTTCCTCGGCCGAGCCGCCGATTTCGCCGATCATGATGATCGCGGTGGTTTCGTCATCGGCCAGGAACCATTCCAGCACGTCGATATGTTCGGTGCCCTTGATCGGGTCGCCGCCGATGCCCACGCAGGTCGACTGACCCAGACCCACATCCGAGGTCTGTTTCACCGCCTCATAGGTCAGGGTGCCCGACCGGCTGACGACGCCCACGGACCCGCGCTTGTGGATATGGCCGGGCATGATACCGATCTTGCAGGCATCCGGCGTGATGACGCCCGGGCAGTTCGGCCCGATCAGGATGGTGTCGGAGCCTTCCAGCGCGCGCTTGACCTTCATCATGTCCAGCACCGGAATGCCCTCGGTGATGCAGCAGACCAGCGGGATTTCGGCATCGATCGCTTCCAGGATCGAGTCGGCTGCAAAGGGCGGCGGCACGTAGATCACGGACGCATTGGCACCGGTCTTGGCGACGGCCTCGTGGCAGGAATTGAACACCGGCAGGTCCAGATGCGTGGTCCCGCCTTTGCCGGGCGTCACGCCGCCGACCATCTTGGTGCCATAGGCGATGGCCTGTTCCGAGTGGAAGGTGCCCTGGCTGCCGGTAAAGCCCTGGCAGATCACCTTGGTATTTTCGTCGACGAGGACTGCCACTTTAAGCCTCTCCTTCTGGCTGATATGTCGTTTCGGGATGCGCGGTCATTCCATGACCTCCGCGAAGTAAAGATAGAAATGGTGGTCGGCATATGGGCCCGGGTAGGGCACAACGCTTTCCGTGATGCGGCCGGGATCAATGCGGTTGCCGGTCTGCGCGGTGAAGGCGTTCGATAGGTCTTCGGGCGGTGTCGGCTGCGGCTCGGTCGCCGTCCAGACGACGACCTCCGGTATGGGCAGATCGGCGTCGATGAACATATGCGACGGCACAACGCCGACATCCGGTGCGACGGCGCGAAGACTTCCGCCGACAATATGGTTTGCCACGAACACAGCTTCCGGCGCGCGTGCGCGCAACGGCGCTGCCGCTTCAGCATAGGGCATAAGACGGCTCGGCGGTTCCGGACTGGCCCAAAGGATCGCCTGCGGGGCCGCGATGCCGAAGACGACAGCCAATCCCGCGATGCCGCTCAGAAACCGCGTGCCCCGACGCTGAGTCAGGCGCGGTTCAACCCGCAAGGCGATCAGCAAGGGCAGGAAAAGCGTGACCGGCAAAAGCCAGCGGGGATTTACCTCCTGCGTGCCGGAGGCGAAAACGCCCAACAGCGACGCAGCTGCCGTCAAGCCAACGGAAAGGGCCAGAAAACGCTCGGTAGGCTGCGGTGGCAAGGCGCGGGCGGTCCAGAGGAAACTGCCGAAAGCCCAGAGGCAGAGCAGAGTAAGGATCAAAAGCTCGGTCACAACGCCCTCGCCAAGGGACAACAGCGCCGCACCTGCAGCAGCCCCCCCCGGGCCCGCGTCGATCGCGAAACGGTGGGTGCTGCTCAACACGATATTCGGGTTGTTGATCGCCCAGATCGCGGGGGCGCTGAGCAGGGTCAGCATCACGATTAGGGACGCGGCGAACCCGGTCAAACGGCCCTGCCGCAGCAGCAACGCCGCTGCGAACATGCCCGCCGCCAGAAACGCGAAATTCCACTTTGACAACATCCCGGCCGCAAGCACCACGCCGAACCCCAGATAGGACAGCATGCGCCCGGACTGGATCGCGTGGATGGCGGCCACCATTGCCCAGACACAAAGGGTGGCCATCAGCGCCGTGTGGGTCAGGTCGCGTTGGGCTGACCAGATAAGGGTCGGCAGGGCCAGCATGCCCGCCATGGCGATGGCTGCGCCCCACGGGCCAAGGCCCAATCGCCGCGCCAGCACCCACATCCCGAGATAAATCGCCAGAAGCAGGGTGTATTTGAGCACGGCAAGGCCAAGTTTACCGGGGCCGGTGACCTCGAACACAAGAATCTGCAACCACGTGTAAAGCGGCAGTTGCGGGCCATAGCCCCAAGACCAGACTTGCGTCGCGATCATCTGTTCGGTCTCGTCCACGGCCAGCGAGGTGGGCTGCAGAACCCAGAGCAGGAAAATGGCCAGCACGTAGATGGCCATCATGACCGGTGCCCGTTCCGCCGCCGCGCGCCGCCAGCCCGGGGCCATGAGGTCCGGGGTCGGTGGGGCGGAATGGGGCGTTGCGGGCGACATTGCTATCGGGCCTGTTGCTCGGCCTGTTGTGCGACCCCGTCATGCTGCACCGGCGCGCCGGTATCGTCCGCTCGCGCCATTCCGGCGGCAAGCATGAACAGGATGGCGACACCGCACAGGTTCAGGGCGGCCCAGAACCTGTCCTTGCCGGTTCTCAGCTCGGCGTCGGTGACAATCCGATCCTCCCAATCGTCCTGCATCGCGGTCAGCCCTTCACCGCCGCCACGATCTTCTCGGCGCCGTCCTTCAGGTCATCGGCCGCGATCACGTTCAGGCCCGAGCCCGCGATGATTTCCTTGCCCTTTTCGACATTCGTGCCTTCCAGCCGGACGACGAGAGGGACCTGAAGGCCCACCTCCTTCACCGCCGCGATCACGCCCTCGGCGATGATGTCGCAGCGCATGATGCCCCCGAAGATGTTCACCAGGATGCCTTTGACGTTCGGATCGCTCGTGATGATCTTGAAGGCCTCGGTCACCTTTTCCTTGGTGGCCCCGCCGCCCACATCGAGGAAGTTCGCGGGTTCCGAGCCGTAAAGCTTGATGATGTCCATCGTGGCCATGGCAAGGCCTGCGCCGTTGACCATGCAGCCGATCTCGCCATCCAGCGCGATGTAGTTCAGGTCGAATTTCGAGGCGGCCAGTTCCTTGGGGTCTTCCTCGGTCTCGTCGCGCAGGGCGGCGATATCGGGGTGGCGGTAGACGGCGTTGCCGTCAAAACCCAGTTTGGCATCCAGCACCTTGAGCGACCCTTCATCGGTCACGATCAGCGGGTTGATCTCCAGCATCTCCATGTCCTTCTCGACGAAGGCTTTGTAAAGAAGACCCATCAGCGCCACGCATTCCTTGACCTGCTTGCCCTCAAGGCCCAGCGAAAAGGCGATGCGGCGCCCGTGATAGGGTTGATACCCGGTGGCCGGGTCGACGGAGAAAGACAGGATCTTCTCGGGCGTCTCGGCGGCGACTTCCTCGATGTCCATGCCGCCTTCGGTCGAACAAACGAACGAGATGCGGCTGGTGACGCGGTCAACCAGCAGCGCAAGGTAAAGCTCGCGCTCGATGCCCGAGCCGTCCTCGATATAGATGCGGTTGACCTGCTTGCCCGCCGGACCCGTCTGGTGGGTCACCAGTGTGCGGCCCAGCATCTTCTTTGCTTCCTCGGCGGCTTCCTCGACCGATTTGGCCAGGCGCACACCGCCCTTCTCGCCGGCATCCGTCTCCTTGAAGCTGCCCTTGCCGCGTCCGCCGGCGTGGATCTGCGCCTTCACCACCCAAAGCGGCCCGTCCAGCGCACCGGCCGCGGTTTTCGCCTCTTCGGCCTTCATCACCACGCGTCCGTCGCTGACTGGTGCGCCGTAATCCCGCAAAAGCGCCTTTGCTTGGTATTCATGAATGTTCATGAAACTGTCCCGTCTTGGTTGTGGTGGTTCCGGAGGCCAAAGCACAACCCAAGCGCGCAATAAATCGGCATTGTGCCGCAGAGGCGCAGGTTAGCGGTAAAATCCGACATTTGTGATCACACTAGAAAAACGTGTGATCACGTTTTGGTGCCGGGACGGTATGCCACTGTATCCAAATGATTCGGGTGCAGAAAGAAAACGGGCGGCCCCTCGGCCGCCCGCTGGAACATCGATCCGGCCTTGATCAGGTCAGGCTGTCATCGATCGCCTTGCAGGCATCGACCAGTCCCTTAACCGCGGCCACCGAATTGTCGAACATCGCCTGTTCTTCCTTAGTCAGCGAAATCTCGACGATGCGTTCGATGCCGCCCGCGCCGATCACCGTGGGGACGCCGACATAGATGTCCTTCAGCCCGAACACCCCGTCACAATAGGCCGCGCAGGGCAGAACCCGTTTCTGGTCCTTCAGATAGGCCTCCGCCATCTCGATGGCCGAGGTGGCGGGTGCGTAATAGGCCGACCCGGTTTTCAGAAGGCCGACGATCTCGGCGCCACCGTCGCGGGTGCGCTGGACGATCGCGTCCAGCTTGTCCTGCGTGGTCCAGCCCATCTTCACGAGGTCGGGCAGCGGGATACCCGCGACCGTCGAATACCGCACCGAGGGCACCATCGTGTCGCCATGGCCACCCAGAACGAAAGCCGTGACATCATTCATGGAAACGTCGAATTCCTCGGCCAGGAAATGCCGGAACCGCGCGCTGTCGAGCACGCCTGCCATCCCGCACACCTTTTCGGCGGGCAGGCCCGAGAATTGCTGCAGCGCCCAGACCATCGCATCCAGCGGGTTGGTGATGCAGATGACAAAGGCGTTCGGCGCGTGGTCGCGAATGCCTTCGCCCACCGATTTCATCACCTTCAGGTTGATACCCAGAAGGTCGTCGCGCGACATGCCGGGTTTGCGTGGCACACCGGCGGTGACGATGCAGACATCGGCGCCCGCGATATCGGCGTAATCGTTGGTGCCCTTGAGCTTGGCATCGAATTTCTCGGACGGGCCCGATTCCGCGATATCGAGCGCCTTGCCCTGCGGCGTGCCCTCGGCGATATCGAACAGGATCACGTCCCCCAGTTCTTTCAGCGCGGCAAGATGGGCAAGCGTGCCCCCGATCTGTCCTGCGCCGATCAGCGCGATCTTGGGTCTGGCCATGAGTTTCGGTCCTTGGTCCCTCGTTGTGAATGGCGCGAGGGGTAGCCGTGGACCGGGCAACTTGGCAAGAGCGCGCAGCGCGGCGGATGGCCCCAACCTATGGGCGAGCGATGATGCCGCGTCGAAGGCACGGCTTGAAGCGCCTTGCGCGATGTGGTCCTTGCGCGGTGACAACAAGCACCCGGAGACCCGCGATGGAGTCAGCCCCCCGGCCCTATCGGTCCGTCCTCTACATTCCCGGCTCCAAGGAGCGGGCGCTGGAGAAGGCGAAAACCCTGCCCGTGGACGCGATCATCTTCGATCTCGAAGACGCGGTCACGCCCGAGGAAAAACCTGCCGCACGCAACATGCTGGCCGCGACACTCGGCGCGGGGGGCTATGGCAACCGGGCGCAGATCGTGCGCGTCAACGGGATGGACACCGAATGGGGCCGCGCCGACCTGCAGGCGATTGCCGCCATCGGGCCCGAGGCGGTGCTGCTGCCCAAGGTCAACGGACCCGCGGACATTGCAGCGGTTGCCCAGATGCTGGATGCGGTGCCCGCCGCCGCCCACACGACCATCTGGGCGATGATGGAAACGGCCGAGGGCATCCTGAACGCCGCCGCAATCGCGCGCGCGCCGCGCATGGCGGGGTTCGTGATGGGCACCAATGACCTGGCCAAGGAACTGGGCAGCCGGACCCGCGCCGCGATGCTCACCGCGCTGCAACACTGCCTGCTGGCCGCGCGCGCGGCGGGCATCGTCTGCGTTGATGGCGTCTATAATGCCTTCAAGGATGAGGACGGGCTCGCCGCCGAATGCGCCGAGGGGCGCGATTTCGGCTTCGACGGCAAAACGCTGATCCATCCCGCCCAGGTCGAGATCGCCAATGCCGCCTTCGCCCCGTCCGAGGCCGAGATCGACCTCGCCCGCCGCCAGATCGCGGCCTTCGAGGCGGCGGAGGCCAAAGGGCAGGGCGTCGCGGTCGTTGACGGAAAGATCGTGGAAAACCTGCATGTGGCCACGGCGCGCAAGACGCTCGCCAGGGCCGATGCCATTGCGAAGGGAGCTGCCTGATGGGCTATGTCATTCTGATCGCGGGTGTCGCGCTGTTCGCGGGCGCCCATTGGTTCAAGCGTCTGGCCCCCGGCCCGCGCGCCAAACTGGGCGAGCCGGGCAAGGGGCTGGTCGCCATTCTGCTGGTCGCGGCCATCGTGCTTATGGTTCTGGGCTATCGCAGCGCGGGTTTCGTGCTGGTCTGGACCCCGCCCGCCTTCCTGACCCATCTGGCCAACCTGCTGATCCTGATCGCCTTCTGGTTCTTCGCGCTCAGCACCATCCCCGGCACCATGTCGGCGCGTATCCGGCACAAGCAACTGACCGCGGTGAAAACCTGGGCCATCGCGCATCTGCTGGTGAACGGGGATCTGGCCTCGATCATCCTGTTTGCCGGGCTTCTGGCCTGGGCGGTGGTGTCGGTCATCCTGATCAACAAGGCCGAACCCACATGGGACCGGCCCGCCAATGCCTCGGTCAGGAATGACGCGATCGCTTTCGCGGCGGGCGCCGTTGCCTATGGCGCGGTGGCTTGGGTCCATAACTGGCTGGGTGTCTACCCGTTCCCGGCATGACCACGCTTTACCGGTTTCTGACCGAGGACGACACGTCCGCCTTCTGCCACAAGGTGTCCGCCGCACTGGCTGCGGGGTGGGTTCTGCACGGCCCGCCCACCTATGCCTTTGACGCCAAGCGCGGGGTCATGCGCTGCGGGCAGGCAGTCACGAAAGAGATTTCGGGCGACTACACCCCGGACATGAAACTGGGGGCGCAGTGATGGCGGCAAAGACCAATGCCGGCAATTTCTTCGAGGATTACAGCCTCGGCCAGGTGATCGAGCATGCCGTGCCGCGCACCCTGTCTGGCGGGGAACGGGCGCTCTATCACGCGCTCTACCCTGCGCGGCATGCGCTCTATTCCTCGGATCAGTTCGCGCAACGGTGCGGCCTGCCCGCCAGCCCGGTCGATGATCTGATCACCTTTCACACCGTGTTCGGCAAAACGGTGCCGGACGTATCGCTGAACGCCGTCGCCAACCTTGGCTATGCCGAAGGGCGGTTCCATCAGCCGGTCTATCCCGGTGACACGCTCAGGTCCCGGTCCGAGGTGATCGGGCTGAAACAGAACTCCAACGGCAAATCCGGTGTCGTCTATGTGCGGACCGAGGGCGTGAACCAGCACGGCACGGTGGTGCTCGATTACGTCCGCTGGGTGATGGTGCGCAAACGCGACCCCGAGGCGCCCGCGCCCGAGACCGTGATCCCCGAGCTGGCGGATGTGGTCGACCCGGCCACCCTGATCCTGCCCGAGGGCCTCGATTTCACCCATTACGATTTCACCCAGGCCGGTGAGCCGCACCGGATGGCCGATTACGCGGTCGGCGAAGTGATCGACCATGTCGATGGCGTCACGCTGGAAGAGGCCGAGCATATGCTGGCCACGCGGCTCTGGCAGAACACCGCCAAGGTGCATTTCGACGCCACCTTCCGCGACGATGGCCAGCGGCTGATCTATGGCGGACACATCATCAGCCTCGCCCGCGCGCTCAGCTTCAACGGGCTGGCCAATGCGCAGATGATCCTCGGCATCAATGCAGGCGCCCATGCCAACCCGGCCTTTTCGGGCCAGACCGTGCGCGCCTGGACCGAGGTGCTGGACAAGGCCGACACCGCCGCATCCGGGGTCGGCGCGATGCGGCTGCGGCTGGTCGCCGTCACCGAGGCCGGGCAGGCAGGCGCGCTGAAGGACGCCGATGGCCGGTATCTGCCGCATGTCCTGCTTGATCTCGACTACTGGGCGGCGATGCCGGTGTAGCCCTGTTTCGTGATCACAGCTTGAAAAACTGTGATCACGAAAGCCCGTTCTGCGGCGTTACGCCCCAAGACTTGCCCCCTCGCGTCAGTCTGTTGCAGGTGACACCGGGGAAAAACGCTATATGGATGATGCGTCCGCGACAGAAACAGACCGCCGCAGCACAACCTGAAGGTGTCCGCCATGGCCGATGTGAACCGGGGTGACCGCCCCCTTTCCCCGCATATCTCGATCTACCGACTGCAGCTCAATTCGGTGACCTCGATCCTGAACCGGATCACCGGCAACGCGCTTCTGGTCGGGGCGTTCCTGCTGGTCTGGTGGCTGATCGCCGCGGCCAGCGGCGCGGCCTATTTCGCCACCGTCGACGCCATCCTGACCTCGGTCATCGGCGATCTGGTGATGGTCGGGTCGCTCTGGGCGCTCTGGTATCACACGCTGGGCGGGGTGCGGCACCTGATCTGGGACACGGGCCGCGCGCTGGAAGTGGCGACCGCCGACCGGCTCGGATGGGCCATCATCCTGGGGTCGGTCGTTATGACCGTCCTGACCCTTCTGGTCATAGTGTAAGGGACGACGACATGGCTTTCGTAACCGACCGCAAACGTGTCGAGGGGCTGGGTTCGGCCCGGACCGGCACCGAACATTTCTGGCAGATGACCGTGACCTCGGTCGCGCTGCTGATCCTCGTGCCGCTGTTCCTTCTGACCTTCGCACCGCTTCTTGGTGAACCCCACGCGGTGGTGGTCGACCGCCTGTCGCGCCCGATCCCGGCGCTGATCGCGGCGGCCATGCTTGTCGTGACATTTCACCACTTCAAACTGGGTGTCACGACCCTGATCGAGGACTATGTCAGCGGGTTGACCCGCAAGATCGCCATCATCGTCATGACGATCCTGAGCTACGGCCTGGCCGCTGCGGGGCTGGTGGCCCTGGCTCAGATCGCGCTGTAACAGACGGAAGACGTTATGAAAGATACGCTCGCGACTGCCGCCTATGATATCACGCACCATTCCTATGACGTCGTCGTCGTGGGGGCCGGTGGCTCGGGCCTGCGCGCCACGCTGGGCATGGCCGAACAGGGGCTGAAAACGGCCTGCGTGACCAAGGTGTTCCCGACCCGGTCGCATACCGTGGCCGCGCAGGGGGGGATCGCTGCCTCGCTCAGCAACATGGGTCCGGACCACTGGCACTGGCATATGTATGACACCGTGAAAGGGTCGGACTGGCTGGGCGACACGGATGCGATGGAATACCTCGCGCGCGAAGCGCCCAAGGCGGTCTACGAGCTGGAACATTACGGTGTGCCCTTCAGCCGGACCGAGGATGGTAAGATCTACCAGCGGCCCTTCGGCGGCCACACCACCGAATTCGGTGAAGGCCCCCCGGTGCAGCGCACCTGCGCTGCCGCCGACCGCACCGGCCACGCGATCCTGCACACGCTTTACGGCCAGTCGCTGAAGAACAACGCCGAATTCTACATCGAATATTTCGCCACCGACCTCCTGATGAACGATTCGGGCGAATGCGTCGGCGTCGTGGCGTGGAAACTGGATGACGGCACGCTGCATGTCTTCCATGCCAAGATGGTCGTTCTGGCCACCGGTGGTTATGGCCGCGCCTATTTTTCGGCCACCTCGGCCCATACCTGCACCGGCGATGGCGGTGGCATGGTCGCGCGCCAGGGCCTGCCGCTGCAGGACATGGAATTCGTGCAGTTCCACCCGACCGGCATTTACGGCTCGGGCTGCCTGATCACCGAAGGCGCCCGGGGCGAGGGCGGCTACCTGACCAATTCCGAGGGCGAGCGGTTCATGGAACGCTACGCGCCCACCTACAAGGACCTCGCATCGCGCGACGTGGTCAGCCGCTGCATGACCATGGAAATTCGTGAAGGGCGCGGCGTGGGGCCCGAAGGGGACCATATCCACCTGCACCTCAACCACCTGCCGCCGGAAACCCTGGCCGAACGCCTGCCCGGCATCTCGGAATCGGCGCGCATCTTCGCCGGTGTCGATGTAACCAAGGAACCGATCCCGGTTCTGCCGACGGTGCATTACAACATGGGCGGCATCCCCACGAATTACTGGGGCGAGGTGCTGAACCCCACCAAGGACGACCCCGACCGCGTGGTCCCCGGGCTGATGGCCGTGGGCGAGGCGGGCTGCGCCAGCGTGCACGGCGCGAACCGCCTTGGCTCGAACTCGCTCATCGATCTCGTGGTCTTCGGCCGCGCCGCCGCGATCCGCGCGGGCCAGGTCGTCGACCCGAACTCGGCCGTGCCGGATGCACCGGCTGCCTCGCTCGATGCCGCGCTTAGCCGCTTCGACCAGATCCGCCATGCCGATGGCGACACCTCGACTGCCGAACTGCGTCTCGAGATGCAGAAGACGATGCAGGCTGACGCCGCCGTCTTCCGCACCGACAAGACGCTGGCCGAAGGCGTGGTCAAGATGGAAGGCGTCGCAGCCAAGATGGATGACATCAAGGTCACCGACCGGTCGCTGATCTGGAATTCCGACCTGATGGAAACGCTTGAGCTGACCAACCTCATGCCCAACGCGCTGGCCACCATCGTCAGCGCCGAGGCGCGCAAGGAAAGCCGCGGTGCCCATGCGCATGAGGATTACCCCGATCGCAACGATGCCGACTGGCGCAAGCACACGCTGGCGACGGTCGATGGCACCAGAACCGATCTCAGCTATCGCCCCGTCCATCTGAACCCGCTTCTGGGCCACAACGAAGGCGGGATCGACCTCGACAAGATCAAGCCCAAGGCGCGGGTGTATTGAGGGCCGGTGCGGCATATCCCGCGTCCGCTTTGCGTGTCGGCGCGCTGGTCTGCCTGTCCGTGGTCGCAGCCTGCGACCGTGGCCCCGTCAGCGATGCGCGTGCCGATGCGATCTGTTCCGACCGCGCCCGCGCCGCCGCAGCACCCCAGGGCCGGATCGGGCTGGGTGGCGGCACAGGCGGGTTCACCGGCGGCATCAGCATCAGCGTCAGCGCAGATTACCTGGCGGGCCGCAACCCGGATGAGGTGTATGCCACCTGTTTCGCCGACCTGACCGGGCGCAGCCTGCAAGAGGTGCGATAATGCGCGCCCGTCCCCCGTTCCCGACCGCATGGTCCCGTTCCAACGAGCTAGGATACCGTCCCCATGGTTGAACTTGCCCTTCCGAAAAACTCTCGCGTGCGGACCGGGAAAACCTGGCCCAGGCCCGAGGGTGCGACCAACCTCAAGCAGTTCCAGATCTACCGCTGGAACCCCGATGACGGGGAAAACCCGCGCGTTGATACCTACTGGGTCGATCTGGATACCTGCGGGCCGATGGTTCTGGACGCGCTGATCAAGATCAAGAACGAGATCGACCCGACGCTGACCTTCCGCCGGTCCTGCCGCGAGGGCATCTGCGGGTCCTGCGCGATGAATATCGGCGGCATCAACACGCTGGCCTGTATCCACGGCATCGACGAAGTGCCGGGCAAGATCGTCAAGATCTACCCGCTGCCGCATATGCCCGTGGTCAAGGACCTGATCCCGGACCTGACGCATTTCTATGCACAGCATGCCTCGATCATGCCCTGGCTGGAAACCAAGACGCAGCGCCCCGAAAAGGAATGGCGCCAGTCCATCGAGGACCGCAAGAAACTCGACGGTCTATATGAATGCGTGATGTGCGCGTCCTGTTCGACCTCCTGCCCGTCCTACTGGTGGAACGGCGACCGGTATCTTGGACCCGCCGCGTTGCTCCATGCCTACCGCTGGATCATCGACAGCCGCGACGAGGCGACGGGCGAACGGCTGGACGACCTCGAAGACCCGTTCAAGCTCTACCGCTGCCACACGATCATGAACTGCGCCAAGACCTGCCCCAAGGGTCTGAACCCGGCGAAAGCCATCGCCGAGATCAAGAAGATGATGGTCGAGCGTCAGCTTTGACCTGACGCCTGCCGTCGTTTCGGCATTTATGATCGCGGTGTGCCCCGACCCTGTCGAGGGTCAGGGGCGACGCAACTCGTCACTGGTCTATCGCCCGCCAACCGGCCACAGTGATCCCGGGACATACGGGACAGGACGGCATGGCACTCACCAATTCCGCGCAGGGCTACGGCACCCTGACGAAATTCTTTCATTGGGCGATCGTGATCCTGTTTGCCGCGCAGTTCATCGGCGGCAACATCATGACAGCCATCGGCTTCAATTCCAGCTTCGCGGGCATCGGCACGAACGATTACTACAACTGGCACAAATCGCTTGGGCTGGTGGCGCTGGCCATCGCCATCCTGCGCATCCTCAACCGCCAGCTCGGGCAGCTTCCGCCCTGGGCGCCGACGCTGTCAAAACGTGAGCAGGGCTTCATCCACCGGGTGGAGCAGGTGTTCTACCTCGCCATGCTCATCATGCCGGTCACGGGCTGGCTCTACGTGATGTGGGGCGATTATGGCGTGAACCTGTTCGGCGTCTGGGAAATGCCGCGCCCTCTGCCCAAGGACGACACCCTGCGCGACATCGCCAAATGGGCGCATATCGGGGCGGGGTGGGTGCTGCTGCTGGCCATCCTTGGCCATGTCGGCCTGGTCCTGCGGCACCAGCTGATCAAGAAGGACGGGTTGCTCAAACGCATGCTCTAGCCGTCGGCGTGCCGCGCTACGCGCCCTCCGGCGCGACCGCCCGTTGATACAGGTGCCAGGTCGTGTGCCCCAGGATCGGCAGGGTGAAGATCAGGCCCAGGAAGGCCGGCACCAGCGACACCACCATGGTGACCGAGATGATCGCGGCCCAGGTCAGCATGACCAACGGGTTTTCCGCGACGACACGCACCGATGTCAGCATCGCGGTCACGAAATCCACCTCCCGGTCCAGCAGCAGGGGCATGGCGACCACCGTCACGGTGAACAGCGCGGCCGACAGCACCGCGCCCGCCACAGTGCCGACCAGAAGGAATGTCCACCCCTCGGGTGTGAAGAACACCGTCTCCAAGAACCCGTTGAGGTCGGAAAACGATGCATCCTGAAGGATGATCGCAAGCCACAGCCGCACCTGGTACATCCAGACCCAGAACACGAACAGGGTAACGAAGGCCATCCACCCCATCTCGCGGCCGCGCTGCCGGGCCATCACCGTCAGGATGTCACGCCGTCCGAAGCTATCGCCGGTCTGCAACCGTCGCGACATCTCGTAAAGGCCCGCCGCCGCGAAGGGCGCGACCAGTGGAAAGGCGACCACGGCTGGAATGACCATCCAGACCTGGCCCAGAGCGATCAGGCACCACAGGAAAAGGATGCCGAACACCGCGTAGAACAGGCCGAAAAACCCGCTCATCACCGGGCGCGCACGAAAATCGGCGAACCCGGCTTTCAGCGATGCCCGTATGTCCGCGGCGGTCACGGTGTTGACCCGTGGCATCGCCGGGCGCGGCGCTGCCGGTCGTGTCGGTTCAGCGGTGTCGGATGTCATGACCACGCGCCTCCCAAAGCATGGTGTCCTGCAGGGGCACGGAAACCGTTTCCCCTGCAACAAACCTGCCCCAGCCGGTGCAAGCTGGCAAGGGGTCGGCGCCGGGGCGGTGTCAGCTGCGCAGCATCCCGATGATGTCGTAGGTCTGGTCGAGGATCGGCGCGCTCAGCGCGCGCGCGCGTTGGGCGCCGTCGCCGAGGATGCGGTCGATCTCTGCCGGGTCGGCCATCAGGCGCTGCATCTCGCCCGCGATGGGGGCCAGTTTCGATACCGCCAGATCGGCCAGCGCCATTTTGAAATGGCCGAACAGCGCACCGGCATGTTCGTCCAGCACCGCCTGCTGCGTGGTCTCGGCCAGTGCGGCGTAGATATTGACCAGGTTTCGCGCATCGGGCCGCCCCTCCAGCCCCGCCACGGCATCGGGCAACGGGTCCGGGTCGGTCTTTGCCTTGCGGATCTTTTTCGCGATCGTGTCGGCATCATCGGTCATGTTGATGCGCGTCTTGTCGGACGGGTCCGATTTCGACATCTTCTTCGACCCGTCCTGCAGGTTCATCACCCGCGGCGCGGCACCGCCGATCACCGGTTCGGTCAGCGGGAAGAACTCGATCCCGTAATCATGGTTGAACTTCGCCGCGATGTCGCGGGTCAGCTCCAGATGCTGTTTTTGGTCCTCGCCCACCGGCACATGCGTGGCGTGATAGATCAGGATATCGGCGGCCATCAGCGTGGGATAGGCGAACAGGCCAAGGCTCGCGGCCTCGGCGTTCTTGCCGGCCTTGTCCTTCCACTGGGTCATCCGGCCCATCCAGCCCATGCGCGCCACGCAGTTGAAAATCCATGCAAGTTGCGCGTGTTCGGGCACCTGGGACTGGTTGAACAGCATGGATTTCGCCGGGTCGATGCCCGAGGCGATGAACCCCGCCGCGACCTCGCGCGTGTTGTGAATCAACTCGGATGGCGGCACCAGCCGCGCGGTGATCGCGTGTAGGTCGACCATGCAGTAAAGCGTCTCGAAATCGCCCGAATTCTGCATGCCCACGGCAGGTTTGATCATGCCGAGGTAATTGCCAAGCGTCAGCCCGCCCGAGGGCTGGATGCCGGAAAAGACGCGGGGGGTGAAGGTGGGGTCTGCCATGTCTCGGGTGCCTCATACGGGCGCGGGCCCTCTGGCCAATCGCCGGTGCCTCGCTTACCCATGCCCCCAACCGGCGTCAACCGAACGGACCCGCGCGATGACCAGCAATTCCGCCTCTCCCTTCCATGCCCTGCCGCCCGTGGTGGTGGCCCTGTCGGTGATCATCGGCGGGCTCGAACTGATGTTCCAGGCTGCGACCCTCGGCCTCTTCGGGGGGCAGGGCGGGGTCGGCTGGCGGCTGGCCGCGATCCAGGATTACGCCGTGTTCGAGGATGTCGCGGCCTTCATGTGGGCAAACCGGGTGTTCCCGCCCGAACAGGTGATCCGGCTGTTCACCTACCCGCTGATCCATGGCGGGTTCATCCACGCGGCTTTCGTGATCGTCTTCATCCTGGCCATCGGCAACATGGTCAGCCGGGTGTTTTCGCCGCTGGCCTTCCTGTCGGTCTTCGTAGTGTCGAGCGTGGCAGGCGCCTTTGGTTTCCTGCTGATCCTCGACAGCCCCTTCCCCCTGATCGGGGGATATCCCGGCGTCTACGGGCTGATCGGGGCCTTCACCTTCATTCTCTGGACCGACCTCGGGCGGCAGGGAGCCAATCAATACCGCGCCTTCGGCCTGATCGGTGCGCTTCTGGCGATCCAGATCCTGTTCGGCCTGATCAATGGTGAATTCAGCAATGTCGTGGCCGAACTCAGCGGCTTCGTGGCGGGGTTCCTGATGTCCTTCGTGGTCAGCCCGGGGGGCTGGCAACGGGTCATGGACAAGCTGCGCACCCGCTGAAGGGTCATCCGCGCCGGAGGGCCGCGCGCAATTCGTGAAACCGGAACGCGCCGATCCATTGGCCCGCGGCGAAATAGACGCCCATCGCGCCAACGACCAGCACGACAAGTGCCGGGTAGCGCCACCCGTCCATCCCCAGGAAGGGCCCAAGCAGCAACGCCGCGATCCAGCAGAAGACCCCCATGATGGCGGCGGCGGCCAGGATGCGCAGGATACGGCGCTGGAACCGCGTGTCGAAGGCCGCGGCCTCACCCATGCCGCGCCGCCCGCGCATCAGCAGGATGACCATGGCCCACCCGGCCAGCGTGGTGCCGATGGCCGCGCCGATGAAGCCGATGGCCATCGCCAGCCCGATCGCCGCCACCGCGTTCACCACCATCGCCACAAGCGCGAAGCGGAACGGAGACCGGGTATCTTCGCGCGCGAAATACAGCGGCTGCAGCACCTTCTGCAGCACGAAGGCGGGCAGGCCCACCCCATAGGCCGCCAGCGCCAGCGCGGTCGCGGCGGTGTCATCGGCAGTAAAGGCCCCCCGTTCGAACAGGACCGACACGATCGGCACCGGGATCACGCAGAGCGCCACCGCGGCGGGCACTGTCAGGGCCAGCGACAATTCCCCAGCGCGGCTGAACGCGGCCTGTCCCCCCGCCACATCGCCCGCGCGCAACCGGCGCGACAGGTCGGGCAGCAACACGATGCCGATGGCGATGCCCACGACGCCCAGCGGCAACTGGTAAAGCCTGTCGGCAAAGCTCAGCCAGACGATCGCGCCCTCGAAGAAACTGGCCACCTGCCGGCCCACCAGCAGGTTGATCTGCACGACCCCCCCCGCCAGCATCGCGGGCACCATGATCTTCAGCAGCCGCTTCATGTCGGGCGTCAGGCGCGGCATCCGGGGCACCAGCCGGAACCCCGCCCGCGCCGCCGCCCACCAGACCAGCGCGCATTGCGCAACGCCCGCGGCCACCACGCCCCAGACCAGAAGTTCCCCGTGATGCAGGCCTCTCAGCCCCTCGGCCCCGGCCGGGACGGGCAGGAAGGACCGGTCGGCCAGCACACCGGATTCTGCCAGCAGCAACACCGAGATCAGGATGACGTTCAAAAGGATCGGCGCGGCGGCGGCGGCGGCGAAACGCCCCGTCGCGTTCAGCAGCCCCGACAACAGCGCAGCCAGCGAGATCAGCAGGATATAGCCGAACAGGACCCGCCCGAAATCGACCGCCAGATCGAACCGCACATCGCCCAGAAACCCGCTGGCCATGGCCAGGATCAGCCCGGGCATCGCCAGCTGCGCGATCAGGGTCAGCACGATCAGCACGCCGGCCAGCCCCGAAAACGCGTCGCGCGCAAAGCCCGCCGGGTCCTCTCCGCCCTCCAGCTTCTTGGAAAACATCGGCACGAAGGCGGTGTTGAACGCCCCCTCGCCGAAGAACCGGCGGAACATGTTGGGCAGGCTGAAGGCCACGAAAAACGCCTCGGACACCGGGCCGACGCCGATGAAGGCGGCAATCATGATGTCGCGCACAAAGCCGAGGATGCGGCTGCCCAGCGTCCAGACCCCCACCGTCAGGAACCCGGTCGCCAGCCGGATCGGGCGCACCGCGCCTTTCACGTCACGCGCCCGCCCGTTCGGCGACCCGCGCGATGGCGTCGCGCAGTTTCTTTTCCAGCCCTTCCTGCCGGGCCCGCGTCTGCAGCTTCAGGCCGAACATGTCCTTGACATAGAAGGTGTCGACCACCTGCGCGCCATAGGTCGCGATCACCGCGCTGGCGATATAGACATTCGCCGCCGCCAGCGTCTTGGTCAGATCATAGAGCAGGCCGGGCCGGTCACGGGTGTCGACCTCGATGATCGTGTAGATCTCGGACCCTTCATTGTCGAAGGTGATGTTGGTCGCCACGTCAAATGGGCGCTCGCGTTTCTTGATCTTGTCGCGGTCCTTCAGCGCGACCGAGGCCACGACCTCGCCCTTCAGCGTCTTGGCGATCATGCCTTTCAGCCGGGGCAGGCGGGCCGCCTCGAAAGGGTGGCCGTCGCCGTCCTGCACCCAGAACACGGCGGTGGCGAACCCGTCCTTCGACGTATAGGTGCGCGCATCGACCACGTCCGCCCCCACCAGGCTCAGCGCCCCGGCAAGCCGGCTGAAGATGCCGGGATGATCGGCCAGCGCGAAACAGATCCGCGTGCCGTCCCGGTCGGCATCCAGCGTGGTGTCGATGCGGATCTCGTCTTCGTCCAGATCGCGCAGCATCGTGGCAAAGGTGACCTGGCTGGCCAGGTCCAGACCCTGCCAATAGGGCCCATAATGACGGTCAAGCTCGGTCTTCAGGGCTGCGGCCGGCCAATCCGACAGCGCCTCGCGCAGGGCGCGCTTGGCCTCGCTTTCCAGCTTGTCGCGGTTGAGATCTTCAAGCCCCGTCTCCAGCGCGGTCGACGTCGCCCGGTAAAGCCCCCGCAACAGCGTGGCCTTCCAGTTGTTCCAGACGCCCGGCCCCACGCCCCGGATGTCGCAGACCGTCAGCACCGTCAGCAGGTCCAGCCGTTCCCGCGTCTTCACCGCCTTGGCGAAATCGCGCACCGTGCGCGGGTCCGAGATATCGCGCTTCTGCGCCATGTCCGACATCAGCAGGTGATAGCGCACCAGCCATTCCACGGTTTCGCATTCCGCGGGCGTCAGCCCGAGGCGCGGGCAGACCGTGCGCGCGATCCGCGCACCGATGATCGAATGGTCTTCCTTCCGCCCCTTGCCGATATCATGCAGCAGGCAGGCCACATAAAGCACCTTGCGGTTAAGCCCGTTCTTCAGGATGCGGCTGGCGACGGGCAGTTCCTCGATCAGCTCCTCGCGCTCGATCTGGGCGAGGGTCGAGATTACCTGGATCGTGTGCTCGTCCACCGTGTAGCTGTGATACATGTTGAACTGCATCATCGCGACGATCTCGCCGAACTCCGGCAGAAACGCCGCCAGCACGCCCAGCTCGTTCATCCGCCTCAGCGCACGTTCCGGGTTGCCGTGTTTCAGCATCAGATCAAGAAAGATCTGCACCGCCTCGGGATCGCGGCGCATGGCATCGTCGATATGGTCCAGCCGGGCCGAAACGGCGCGCATCGCATCGGGATGGATCAGGTAGCCGGTGCGCAGCGCTTCCTCGAACAGGCGCAGCATGTTCAGCTGATCGGTGAAAAAACTGGCAGGATCGGCGATGGCCAGCCGCCCCTGCCGCACCTCATAGCCCGCGCGCACGTCCCTTTTCCGGCCGCGCCCGCGCAGGAACCCAAGGATGCCGGGCTCCTGCTTGACGTGCCGCGCCTCCAGCCCGGTCAGGAAGATCCGGGTCAGGTTGCCCACCTGCGTGGCGTGGCGGAAATAGTCCTGCATGAAATGCTCGACCGCGCGCCGCCCGGAATGGTCGGCATAGCCGAACCGCTCGGCGATCGCGACCTGGTTGTCGAAGGTCAGGCTGTCCTGCGTGCGCCCGGCGATCAGGTGCAACTGGCACCGCACCGCCCACAGGAACCGCTCGGCCTCATCGAAGGCCTGGAACTCCTCGGGCCGGAACAGGCCCACATCCACCAGGTCCGCCGCATCCGACACGCCGTGTTCGTATTTCGCGATCCAGTACAGCGTCTGAAGGTCCCTCAGCCCGCCCTTGCCTTCCTTGACGTTGGGCTCCAGCATGTAGCGCTGGCCGCCCTGCTTGCGGTGGCGGCTGTCGCGTTCTTCCAGCTTGGCCTCGATGAACTCGGCGGTGGTGCCTGCGAAAAGCTGGCCCTGAAGGGCTTCGTGCAGGTCCTCGGCGATATCGGCATCGCCCCAGATCAGCCGGGTTTCCAGCAGCGTGGTGCGGATCGTGAAATCCTGTTTTCCAAGCCGCAGGCATTCCTTCACCGTGCGGCTGGCATGGCCGACCTTCAGCCGCAGGTCCCACAGCATGTACAGGCTCGACTCGATCACCGTCTCGATGGCGGGCGGGATTTTCCAGCCGGTCACGAATAACAGGTCGACATCGGAATAGGGCGCCATCTCGCCCC
Organism: Paracoccaceae bacterium; assembly: GCA_024742455.1. Lineage (GTDB taxonomy): Bacteria > Pseudomonadota > Alphaproteobacteria > Rhodobacterales > Rhodobacteraceae > JANSYL01. The sequence goes on from JANSYL010000003.1 coordinate 142,641, forward strand.
GCCCGTAGCCGCCCACCGCCATCACCGCGACCCGCTCGGTGGTGCTGGGCAGGGGGTTGGGGTGCAGATGCGTGGTGGCGACATACAGCACCTCGCGCACCAGGGCATCGGTCAGGTGGCTGTAGGCGCGGGTGATCCGGCGCGCGGTCAGGGGTGTGGTCTCGATCCCCTCGGCGATGGCGTTGCGCCCGGCCTCCTGCGCGCGCGCAAGGATGCGCACCGCCGCAGACCGGATCGCGCCCGCATCCCCGGCCTCGGCCACGGCGGCGTCGATCTCGGCGCGCACCCGGTCCGCATCGAAAATCGCCGTGGCCGGCACGATCAGCGTGCCGGGCTCGGACGGTACGGGGGGAAGGCGGGGGTTCCGGTTAGAGACCGGCACCGCCGAGGCGTCTTGGGGCGGGGTCAATCACGGCCACCTGATTGTCGATCACTTGTGCGATGGCCATCGCCCGCTGGTTGGTGCCATCGTTCAGCAGGCGGAATACACCGTTCGCCCCGTTGAAGCCAGCAGAAGCCACGAAATCGGTACCGCCCAGCCGGCCGCTGGCCGCCGCCGTTTCGCCCACGGCCCGGATCGCGTCATAGCCAAGCGCTGCCAGGATATGCGGCCCGGCCCCGTAGGCGGCCGTGTAGCGGGCATTGAAATCGGCCACGGCCGACGGGTCGGGCACGGCGAACCAGCCCCCCTGCAGGCCTGCGAATTGCAGTGTCTGGGGCGGCGTGTCCCACCGGGTCAGCCCCATCATCTGGATCTCGGACGGGTCGAGCCCGTTCTCGGGCAGAAGCTGCGCGAAGAAGGGCAGCGCCCCGGCCGAGTCCGAGGTCAGCATCATCCCTGTCGCGCCGCTTTCGCGGACGATCTCGACCACCTGCGGCACCACGTTGATGACGCCGGTCTGCGAGAATTCGTAAGGCACGGTGCCCGCGATGGTCGCGCCCGAATTGGCGGCGGCCCTGCGGATGGCGTCCCGCGCCACCTGTCCTGCCAGCGTATCGGCATGCGTGATGACGATATTGTTCTGCCCGCGGGCGGCGGCGAAGCCGATCACCCGGTCGGCGGTGTTCTGGAACGTATGGCCGAGCACGAAGACATTGCCGCCCGCGATCTCGGTATTGTTCGAGAAGGACAAAACCGCGATGTTGGAATTGGCCACGGCCACGCCCACGGCAGCCGCCGCATCCGACCGCAGCGGGCCGATGATGACATCGGCCCCCTCGGACACGGCCTGGCGGGCGACGGTGGCCGCCTGTGCGGCCTGCCCGGCGGTGTCATAGACCGTGATGTTGACGGCGGTTCCCCCCAGGTCGGCCGCGGCCAGCCGCGCGGCGTTCTCGAGGTTGCGCGCGATCACCGCGTCGCCGCCCTGCCCGGAACTGACCGGCAGCAGCATCGCCACCTCGACGGCGCCGCGCCCGACATTGGGGCCTCCGCCCATCAGCCCCCCGCCCATCGGTTGGCAGGCGGCAAGAAGCCCGGCAAGGACGACCAGCTTCAGGGCCGCGACCGGCTTGCGGATCAGGCGCGAAAGAGAAATCATTTGGCACGGTCCTCCCAGGGCAACAGGTGCTGCGCGTTGCGCTTAGGCTATGAGGCAGCACACGGCAAGTAAACGATGGCGGTGACATCATGATCCGATGGGCGAAACCCGACCGATGAGCGAGGACCCGCCCAACAGGCTGGCCCCGGGCCTTTACCTCGTGGCCACCCCGATCGGATCGGCCCGCGACATCACGCTGAGGGCGCTCGATATCCTTGCCGCCGCCGATGTCCTGGCCGCCGAGGATACGCGCAGCGCACGCCGCCTCATGGAAATCCACGGCATCGCGCTCGCCGGCCGGCCGCTGATCGCCTATCACGACCAGAACGGCCCCCAGGCCCGGCCCCGGGTGATGGCGGCGCTGGCAGAGGGCAGATCGGTGGCCTATGTCTCGGACGCGGGCACGCCGCTGATCGCCGACCCCGGCTACCAGCTTGTGCGCGCGGCCCTGGCCGGGGCGCATCCGGTGACCGCGGCGCCCGGGCCGAGCGCCGTCCTGACCGCGCTCAGCCTGTCGGGCCTGCCGACCGACCGGTTCCTTTTCGCGGGCTTTCCGCCGCCCAAGGGCGGTGCGCGGCAGCGCTGGCTGGCGGAGCTGGCCGACACCCCGGCGACGCTGGTGATGTTCGAAAGCCCGAAACGGATTCACCGTTTGTTAGAAGAACTCTGCCAGGCATGGGACGCAGACCGCCCGGCGGCGCTCTGCCGGGAACTGACCAAACGCTTCGAAGAGGTGCGCCGTGGCCCCCTGTCAGACCTCCGCGATGCCGTCGCCACCGATCCGCCGCGCGGGGAAATCGTGCTTGTGGTCGGGCAGGGGGCCGCGGCGGCCACCGATCAGGACGTGGTCGATGCCGCCTTGCGCGCGGCCCTGGCCGATCAGCCGGTCAAGGCGGCCAGTGCCGCCGTGGCGACAGAATTGGGGCTGCCCCGGCGCGACATGTATCAGCGTGCGCTGGACCTGAAGAAGGCGGAAGAATGAGTGGTCTGACATCCTATCTGGCCGGAAAGGCCGCCGAGGAACAGGTGCTTGCCGATTACCTGGCGCGCGGGCACCGGCTGGTCTGCCGCCGCTGGCGCGGGCGCGGCGGCGAGATCGACCTGGTCCTGTCCGACGGGGAAAACCTCGTCTTCGTCGAGGTGAAGAAATCGGCAACCTGCGCGATGGCCGCGATGCGCCTGTCGCCCCGCCAGATCGCCCGCCTTCTCAAAAGCGCCGAGGATTGCCTCGGGTTCTTCCCGCGTCAGTCCCTGACACCGATGCGCTTCGACGTGGCCCTGGTGGACGGGGCAGGCCGGATCGACGTCGTCGAAAACGCGCTCGCCGGCTGACGGCCCCATTGCGCCCACGCGCCCTGCGGTCCAGATAGAACCGGCCCGGATGGGACCGGGCAAGGGGCAGGGAGCGTGCGATGAAGGTTGCCTTTCAAATGGACCCGATCGGGTCCGTCGATATCGATGCCGACAGCAGCTTTCGCCTCGCCGAAGAGGCGCAGGCCCGGGGCCATGAGCTGTTTTTCTACACACCCGATCACCTGTCCTACCGCGAGGGCCGGATCATGGCGTCGGCCGCGCCATTGAAGGTGCAGCGGGTCCGGGGCGATCACGCCACGCTCGGCCCCGTGGCCGATCTGGACCTCGCCGATGTCGATGTCGTCTGGCTGCGCCAGGACCCGCCCTTCGACATGGGATATATCACCACCACCCATCTGCTCGACCGGCTCAAGGGGCGGACACTGGTCGTGAATGATCCGTTCTGGGTCCGCAATGCGCCCGAGAAACTGCTGGTCCTCGATTTTCCCGACCTCATGCCCCCGACGACGATCGCCCGCGACCTCGACGTGCTGAAATCCTTCAAGGCCGCCCATGGCGACATCATCCTCAAGCCGCTTTACGGCAATGGCGGTGCCGGGGTGTTCCGGCTGGGCCCCGAGGACCGCAATCTCAATTCGCTTCATGAACTCTTCGCGGCGATCAACCGCGAACCCCTGATCGCGCAGAAATTCCTGCCCGCCGTGGCAAGGGGCGACAAGCGGGTGATCCTGGTCGATGGTGACCCGGTCGGCGCGATCAACCGTGTCCCGGCCAAGGGCGAAACCCGGTCGAACATGCATGTGGGCGGGCGGCCCGAGAAATCGGCGCTGACCGATCGCGACCGCGAAATCTGCGCCGCCATCGGGCCAAGGCTGCGCGAGATGGGGCAGGTCTTCGTGGGTATCGACGTGATCGGGGACCACCTCACCGAGATCAACCTGACCTCTCCCACCGGCATTCAGGAGCTTGAACGCTTCGACGGCATCAATGTCGCCGTCAAAATCTGGGAGGCGGTCGAGGCGCGCCTAGCCGGCTGACCCCGCCCCGATCAGGCGATAGCCAAGCGCCTCGGCGATATGGGGCTGGCTGATGCTGTCGGCCCCGTCCAGGTCGGCAATCGTGCGTGCCAGCCTGAGGATGCGGTGATAGCCCCGCGCGGTCAGGCGAATCCGGTCCGCCGCCCGGGACAGCAGGTCCTTTCCCGACGCATCCGGCGTCGCGATCTCATCCAGGAGGGCGCCGTCGGCATCGGCATTGACCCGCGCCTTGGCCTTCAGCCTGGCAAACCGGTCGGCCTGCACCTGCCGTGCGGCCGCGACGCGCGCGGCGATGGCGGCGCTGGTTTCGCCGCTGGCGGGCAGGTCCAGATCGGCATAGGCCACCGGCGGCACCTCCAGCCTCAGGTCGAACCGGTCCATCAGCGGCCCCGATATCTTGCCCATGTATTCCTCGCCGCAGATCGGCGCCCGGCGGCAGGCTTCGCCGGCATCGTAAAGATGACCGCATCGGCACGGGTTGGCCGCGGCGATCAGCAGGAACCGGCAGGGATAGGTGACATGGGCATTGGCGCGCGCCACCACCACATCGCCGGTCTCGATGGGCTGGCGCAGGGTTTCCAGAACCATGCGCGGGTATTCGGGAAACTCGTCCATGAACAGCACGCCGTTATGGGCAAGGCTGATCTCGCCCGGTTTCGCGCCGCGCCCGCCGCCGACGATGGCCGCCATCGAGGCGGTATGGTGCGGCGCGCGATAGGGCCGGGTGCGCGAAATCCCCCCGTCCTTCAGCAGGCCCGCCAGCGAATGGATCATCGAGGTTTCCAGCGCCTCTTCCGCGCCCAGCGGCGGCATCAGGCCCGGCAGGCGCGCGGCCAGCATGGATTTGCCCGATCCGGGGCTGCCGACCATCAGCAAATGGTGCCGCCCGGCGGCCGCGATCTCAAGGGCGCGCTTGGCGCGTTCCTGGCCCCGTACCTCCGACAGGCAGGTCGTGCCGCGCGCCTCGACCACTTCGCCGGGGGTGGCGGGGGCCAGCGGGCGCCGGTCGGTCAGGTGCGCGATCAGGCCGTCCAGCGTGTCGGCGGCGAAGACCGGGGTCGCGCCGACCCAGGCCGCCTCGGCCCCGCATCCCGCCGGGCACAGCAGGACGCGTCCATCCTCCCCGGCGGCCAGCGCGGTGGGCAGCGCCCCGATCACCGGCACCAGCGCCCCGTCAAGCGACAGCTCGCCCAGCGCCATCGCCGTTTCCACCCTCTCGCGCGGCACGATGTCGAGCGCGGCCAGCAGCGCCAGCGCGATGGGCAGGTCGAAATGCGACCCTTCCTTGGGCAGGTCGGCGGGCGACAGGTTCACCGTGATCCGCTTCGACGGCAATGCGATCGCCATCGACTGCAGGGCCGTGCGCACCCGTTCCTTGGCCTCGGTCACCGCCTTGTCGGGCAGGCCCACGATGGCAAAGCCCGGCAGGCCCGCTACGACGGCGCATTGCACCTCGACCCGGCGGGCCTGGAGCCCTTCGAAGGCCACGGTGTGGATGCGCGACAGCGACTCGGAGCGGGCCAGATCGAACATGGCCCGCAGCCTAGGGCGCGGGTGGTTGTCGAAATGTTAACGCGGGCCCGGCGCGGTTAATCGCGGGCCGGGGTCAATCGAAGGTGGGAAAGGGGATGCGTTCCAGCGGCGCCTTGTCGTAGCGGGCGATTTCCTGCGTTTCCTTCATCCCCTCATTGCGCCAGGTCACGAAATCGGGCTGTGTCACGATGGCCCGGGCATACCCTTGCGCCGTGTCCGACATCGGCAGGACATAGGTCAAAAGCCGGGTGGCGACGGGCGCATAGAACGCATCGGCCAGCGTGAAATCGCCGTAAAGGAACGGGCCGCCGGACCGGTCCAGCGCCCGGGCCCAGATCGTTTCGATGCGCGCGACATCCGCCAGCACCGCATCGGAGGGCCTGAACCCCGCCCAGGCATTGCGCAGGTTCACCTGGCAATTGCCGCGCAGGTCGGCGAACCCGTCATGCATTTCGCAGATGATGCTCATCGCCTCGGCCCGCTCGACCGGGTCCGCGGGCAACAGGCCCCGGTCCGGGAACGCCTCGGTCAGGTGCCAGGCAATCGCCAGGCTGTCGGCCAGGATCCCGCCTTCGGGCGTGCGCATCACCGGCACCGTGCGGTTGCCGCCAAAGGCTGTGACCTCCGCGTGAAAGCTCGGCCCGTAGATCTCGATCTTTTCAAGCGTCACCGGGATGCCGAAGGGCGCGCAGGACAGCCAGGCCCTGAGCGACCAGCTGGAATAGGACTGTTGTCCGATCAAAAGCGTGTAAGTCATGGCCCCGACCCTGCGGCGCGCCCGGTGCGGCGTCAACGCAATGCTGCTGATCTGCCCGATCAAGGCTTGTGATTGATCCGCCCGATCCGCCAGCCGGTGCCGTCCGGCAGCACCTCCGTTACCGACAGGGTGTCGATCCTGTGGCCAAGCGCATCATGGGCCGTCATTGCCCCCGCCGCGCTCAGATGCGCCAGGATCGCGCCGAAATGGGCGACGGCGATCAGGGGGCGGCCGCCCGTGGCCTGCCGCGCCCGGTCGATCGCGGCGCCGACCCGCGCGGCGACGGCATTCCAGCTTTCGCCGCCCGGCGGCGCGACATCGCCCGGGTCTTCCCAGAACCGGCGGCTGAGATCTGGGTCGCGGTCGGCCACTTCGGAAAAATGCAGCCCGTCCCAGGCGCCGAAATCGAACTCGCGCAGGCCGGGGTCATGGGGCAGGCGGTCGCGCGCGCCCAGGATCGCGTCCGCCGTCGTCACCGCGCGCAGCAGGTCGGACGAGATCACCACCGCGTCCCCGGGCAGGAAGGCGTCCAGCCGGGCGAGGGCGGCGGTATCCGACAGGTCGGCGGGCACATCGCGCCACCCGGTAAAGGCGGTCTGGTGGGTCGGGCCGTGGCGCACCCAGTAAACGCGCGTCATTGCGCGAGCCCGGGCAGGGGGCCCTTCAAAGCCTGCGGCAGACCCACCGTCACCTGCACCACGCAATCGGCCCGGGCCGCCACGGCCTGGTTGGCGCGGCCCTGCACCCCGCGAAACGCGCGGCCGAGCGACGTATCGGGCACCACGCCCGCGCCCACCTCGTTGCTGACGATCACGACGGGGGTGGCAAGACCGGCCACACGGTCCAGCATCAGGTCCACCTCGGCCAGCGCATCGCGCTCGGCCAGCATCAGGTTCGACAGCCACAGCGTCAGGCAATCCAGCAGCACCGCGTGCCCCGGCCCGGTCCGGACAAGCGCCCCCGTCACATCCAGCGGCGCCTCCTGCGTCTGCCATCCATGCGCCGCCCGCGCGGCCCGGTGCGCGGCGATCTTGGCGGCCATCTCGTCGTCGAAGGCCTCGGCCGTGGCGATATAGGTCCGGGCAAGCCCCGAGGCCCGGACCAGCGCCTCGGCATAGGCGGATTTGCCCGAGGCGGCGGCCCCGATCACGAAGGTCAGCTTGGGCAGGGGCAATTTTCTTTCCCTAAAAGTGAACCGGACGGTGTTTCGCTGCGTATCCCTTACAAAACTGCTTGCTGGAACACCAATCAGACCGAACAGGGGGTTCGTTATGGCGCTTGATATGGGTGGAGAACATTCGCTGTCACGGCGCGCGATGCGCGCTGAACTTCTGGACGCGGAGACCGAGCTGAAACTGGCCTATGCCTGGCGCGACCAGCGCGACGAGGAAGCGCTGCACCGCCTCATCACCGCCTACATGCGACTGGCGATCTCGATGGCGGCCAAGTTCAAGCGCTACGGCGCCCCAATGAACGACCTGATCCAGGAAGCGGGCCTTGGCCTGATGAAGGCCGCCGACAAGTTCGACCCCGATCGCGGCGTGCGGTTCTCGACCTACGCGGTCTGGTGGATCAAGGCCTCGATCCAGGATTACGTGATGCGCAACTGGTCGATGGTGCGAACAGGGTCGACCTCCAGCCAGAAATCGCTGTTCTTCAACATGCGCCGGGTGCAGGCGCGGCTAGAACGCGAGGCGATGGCCAATGGCGAAACACTCGACAAGCACCAGCTGCGCCAGATGATCGCCACCGAGGTCGGCGTGCCGCTGCATGATGTCGAGATGATGGAAGGCCGGCTTGCCGGGTCCGACTATTCGCTCAACGCCACCCAGTCGGTCGAGGATGAAGGCCGCGAATGGATCGACACGCTGGAAGATGACAGCGAACAGGCCGCCGAAACCGTCGAACACGCCCATGACACCGAGCAATTGCGCGAATGGCTGATCGCCTCGATGCAGCAGCTCAATGAACGCGAACGCTTCATCGTGCGTGAACGCAAGCTGCGCGAAGAACCCCGCACGCTGGAAAGCCTTGGCAACGAACTGGGCCTGAGCAAGGAACGCGTCCGCCAGCTTGAGGCCGCGGCCTTCGGCAAGATGCGCAAGTCGCTCGAAGCACAGTCGAAGGAGGTTCGGTCATTCCTCGCTCTGTGATGCTCCACGCGCCGCTGGCGCTTCTGGCCGGGCTCTTCGCCATCACCCTTCTGGTGGCCAGCCCCGAAGGCGGCTTTGCGGCCTCTGACCTGATGTCCGGCGCGTCGCTTCAGGGTCTGGCGACCCTGCGCTGACCCGCGATACCGATTGCCCCGGTGCCGCGCAGTCCCTAGGGTCTGCGCGGCATTTGCATTGAGGGCGGCATGGCGCTGGCAAACCGGAAAATCCTGCTGATCATCGCGGGCGGCATCGCGGCGTTCAAATCGCTCGACCTGATCCGCCGGTTGCGCGAACAGGGCGCGTCGGTGACGCCGGTGCTGACCCGCGCGGCCGAGGAATTCGTCACCCCGCTCTCGGCCTCGGCGCTGGCGGCGCAAAAGGTCTATCGCGATCTCTTCGACCTGACGGATGAGGCCGAGATGGGCCATATCGAGCTCAGCCGCGCCGCAGACCTTGTCGTCGTGGCCCCGGCGACGGCGGATCTCATGGCCAAGATGGCGGGCGGCCACGCCAATGACCTCGCCTCCACCCTTCTGATGGCCACCGACAAACGCGTGCTGATCGCGCCCGCGATGAATGTCCGGATGTGGACCCACCCGGCCACGCAAAGGAACCTCGCCACGCTCAGGGGCGACGGCGTGCTGGTCGTCGGCCCCGATGATGGTGAAATGGCCTGTGGTGAATTCGGCCCGGGCCGCATGGCCGAGGTGCCGGATATCGTGGCCGCCATCGACGCGGCCCTCGGGCATGGCCCGCTGACGGGGCGGCGCGTCATCGTCACCTCCGGCCCCACCCATGAACCCATCGACCCGGTGCGCTATATCGCCAACCGGTCCTCGGGCGCGCAGGGCACGGCGCTGGCCGCCGCCTTGCGCGATCTCGGGGCCGAGGTTGTTTTCGTCACCGGCCCCGCCACCGTGCCGCCGCCCGCAGGCGTGCAGGTGGTCGCGGTCGAAACGGCCATGCAGATGCAGGACGCGGTCACATCCGCCCTGCCGGCCGATGCCGCCATCTTCGCCGCCGCCGTCGCCGACTGGCGGATGGACAAGGCGCATGGCTCGAAGCTGAAGAAATCAAGGGACGGCCTGCCCGTTCTGGACTTCGCAGAAAACCCCGACATCCTGGCCGGGGTGGCGCAGATGAAGGCAGGCCGCCCCCGGCTCGTCGTGGGCTTCGCCGCCGAAACCGATGATGTCGCCCGTCACGCCACCGAAAAACGCGCGCGCAAGGGCTGTGACTGGATCGTTGCCAATGATGTCTCCCCCGAAACGGGTATCATGGGCGGCACGGAAAACGCGGTGATGCTGATCACCGAAGACGGGGCCGAGACCTGGCCGCGCCTGCCCAAGGCTCAGGTCGCCACCCGGCTCGCCGCCCGCATCGCGGACGCATTGGCGCAGCGCGGCGCATGACGTTGGACGCGCGCGGACGCCGCGATAGATGCGCCCCATGACGATCACGGTTCACATCATGCGGGAAGACTGGGCCGACCCGGATATCCCCTTGCCCGATTATGCCACGGCAGGTGCGGCGGGGGCGGACCTGCGGGCCAATTTCCCGCCCGAGACCCGCGCCACGGGTCTGGTGATGCAACCGATGTCGCGCCACATCCTGCCCACGGGCCTCTGCATCGCCATCCCCGACGGGTATGAAATGCAGGTCAGGCCGCGTTCCGGCCTTGCGCTGAAACACGGCATCACCCTGCCCAACACGCCCGGCACGATCGACGCCGATTACCGCGGGCCGCTGGGCGTTCTGCTGATCAATTTCGGCGCTGACCCGTTCCCCATCGCCCATGGCGACCGGATCGCGCAGGCGATCATCGCCCCGGTGGTGCAGGCCCGGTTCGAGGTCGTGACCTCGCTGTCCGATACCGCGCGCGGGTCGGGCGGCTTCGGGTCCACCGGGGTCGGCTGATGCTGTTCGTGGCCTTCCTTGCCGCCGTTCTCTGGGGCATCGGCGCGCTGATGCGGGTGCCCCATGCGGCACGGTTCTACATGCTGGGCCTGCTTTTCGTCATCGTCCTGGCGCTGCAGATCATCCTGCCCGACGGCCACCCCCTACGCGAGGCGACCGGCGGGTCCCCGGCGCTCTGGCTGATGATCGCCGGGGGGGTGGTGCTGGGCCTGCTCTACCGGCTCGGCTGGCAGCAACTCAAACGCCGCGCCGAAGCGATCGAAACCGCCCGCGCCGAAAACGCGCCGGTCCAACCCACCGGCCCCTTCTCGGACGAGGAACTGGAACGCTACGCCCGCCAGATCACGCTCCCCGATATCGGCGGCGGCGGGCAGCGCGCCCTGAAAGAGGCGCGGGTGCTGGTCGTCGGCGCGGGCGGCATCGGCTCCCCGGTGCTTCTCTATCTCGCAGGGGCCGGGGTCGGACGTCTGGGCATCATCGACCCCGACACCGTCGCGCTGTCCAATCTGCACCGGCAGGTCATCCACACCGATGACAACCAGGGCATGCCCAAGGTGTTCTCGGCCCAGCAGGCCGTGAAGGCGCTCAACCCCCATGTCGATCTCCGCCCCTATCACCGGGCGTTGACCCCCGAGATCGCCGAGACCCTGTTCAATGATTATGACCTGATCCTTGATGGCACCGACACCTACCAGGCCCGCGCGATGGTGGGCCGCGCCGCGACCGCCACGGGCCGCCCGGTCATCGCCGGGGCGATCTCGGCATGGGAAGGGCAGGTCACGATCTACGATCCGGCCGATGGCGCGCCCTGTTTCGCCTGCCTCTTTCCCAAGGCACCCTCGCCCGACATGGCCGCGACCTGTTCGCAGACCGGCGTGATCGGGGCCCTGCCGGGGGTGATCGGCACGATGATGGCGGTGGAGACGATCAAGCACATCACCGGGGCGGGGCAGGGCCTGCGGGGGCGGATGCTGATCTACGATGCGCTGCACGCCGAAACCCGGAACGTCCGCGTCGCCCGCCGCGCCGATTGCACGGTCTGCGGGGATATCTGAACCCGGTCAGCCGAACAGGCCCGCACAGCAGGATTTCACCCGCGCATCGCCCGCGCAGCAATCCTCCACCAGGTAGGCGACCAGCGCCCCCATCCGCGCGAAATCCACCCGGTAGATCACGTTGCGCGACACTTTCTCGGAGGTCAGCAACCCCGCCTGTTTCAGGGTCGACAGGTGAAACGCCGCCCGCGACGGGGTCGCCGTGACCGCCACGCCGATCTCACCGGCGCTGGCCCCCTCGGCGCCTTTCGTCACCAGGTGCCGCAGGATCGCTAGCCGCGTCGGATCGGTCAGGGCGGAAAAGGCCGCGAGGGCTTGACTCTCATTCACGTTTCAACAACTCTTGATATATTGAATTGATGGAGATGACCATGACCGCCCCCCAGGCCACCGTCAAGACGCTCGCCGCAGCCCTCGCCCCGATCCCGCCCGACGCGCCGGTCGTCGTCGATGCCGGTGGCACAAGGCTCGGCGCCGGGTTCCACCTGACCGAAATCGCCCGCGCCCGTATCGACAGCCTCGATTGCGGCGGGCGGCGGCTGACCTATACCGAGGCCGCTATCCAGATGCTCGACAGCGGCACGGGCCGCCCGATGTCGGCGGGCACGCTCACCGGTATCCTGGCCAGGGCGACGGCGGCCCTGCCCGACCTTGCCGACCTGCCGCTTTCCATCGACGCCAATACCGGCAATGCGGGCCTGCGGCGCTATCACCTGGCTGCGGTCGCACCCGTCGACGGCGCGGCCCTCCTGACCCTCGCCCCGGCGCAGGCGCAATGCCGACCGGTGGCCGAGGCGCTGGCCGCAGGCCTCGGTGATTGCCGCGCCGTGGGCTGCTGCGCCTGAACCGATCACGGAAAATCTACGGGGCCGTGCGCGGTCCGGCGCTACCTTCTGTCGCACCACAGTGACTTGGGAGGGTCCAGAATGAAGAAACTCGCACTCGCCGCGCTGCTGCTCGCCAGCCCGGCCTTCGCCCAGAACCTGCCGTCGCCCGAAGGCGCCGAGGTCTATTTCATCTCCGTCGACGACGGCGCCACGGTCTCCAGCCCGGTTCTGATCCAGTTCGGCCTGTCGGGCATGGGCATCGCGCCGGCCGGTCACGACCAGGAGGCCACCGGCCATCATCACCTGCTGCTCAACCGCGCGCCCTTCGGCGAAAGCGATCTGGGCGACCGGGAACTGATCGTGCCGGTGCCCAGCGATGAAAACCACCTGCATTTCGGCGGCGGCCAGACCGAGGTGTCGCTCGACCTGCCCCCGGGCCAGCACACGATGCAGCTGGTCCTCGGCGATGCCGCCCATGTGCCGCACGCCCCGGCCGTGGTCAGCGATTACATCACGATCACCGTCGAATAACGCTTTGCCGAATGGGGGTCGCCGCCACCGTGGCGGCCCCCTATCTTGCGGGGCAAGGAGATCTGCCCATGCCCCCCAACGCATCCCCCACCGCGTCCCCCGACACCAACCCGCTTCTGTCCGACTGGACCGGCCCCTTCGGCCTGCCGCCCTTTGACGAGATCGAGGATGACCATTTCGCGCCCGCCCTCGATGCGGCGCTGAAGGCGGGCCTGCGCGCGGTCGAGGCGATCGCGGACGCACCCGAGGCACCCAGTTTCGAAAACACCATCGAGGCGCTGGAAAGCGCGGATGCCCTGCTCGATAAGGTGGCGGGCGTGTTCTATAACCTCGCCTCCGCCGATGCGACCGACGCGCGCGAAGCGGTGCAGCGCGACTATGCCCCGAAACTTTCGGCCTATGCCTCGGAAATCGTCAACAACACGAAACTCTTCGCCCGTATCGACACGCTCTGGCAGAACCGCGAGACCCTGAACCTGACCGCGGAACACCACCGCGTCCTTTACCTCACCCATCGCCGCTTCACCCGCGCAGGCGCCGCGCTGCAGGGCCCCGCGCGTGATCGGCTGACGCAGGTGAAAAGCCGCCTCGCCGTGCTCGGCACCTCCTTCACGCAGAACCTTCTGGCCGATGAACGCGACTGGTTCATGGTGCTGGAGGAGGGCGGCCTTGAAGGCCTGCCCGATTTCCTGGTCGCATCCGCCCGCGCGGCGGGGGCGGAAAAAAACGCGGGCGGCCCGGTGATCACCCTGTCGAGGTCCCTGATCGTGCCCTTTCTGCAATATTCCCCGCGCCGCGACCTGCGTGAAAAGGCCTATCGCGCCTGGACCGCGCGCGGCGCCAATGGCGGTGAGACCGACAACCGCGCCATCGCGGCCGAGGTGTTAAGCTTGCGCGAAGAACGCGCCAGGCTTCTGGGCTATGACAGTTTCGCCGCCTTCAAGCTGGAAACCGAAATGGCCGGCACCCCCGACGCCGTCCGCGACCTTTTGATGAATGTCTGGCAACCCGCCCGCGCAAAGGCCGAGGCTGACGCGCAGGTGCTGACCGACATGATGCAGGCGGACGGCATCAACGGCGAACTGGAACCATGGGACTGGCGGTATTATTCCGAAAAACGCCGCAAGGCCGAACACGATCTCGATGAGGCGGCGCTGAAACCCTATCTCGGCCTCGACGCGATGATCGCGGCGGCCTTCGACTGCGCGCATCGCCTGTTCGGGCTGGAATTCGAACCGCTCGTCATCCCGCTTTACCATCCCGACGCCCGCGCCTGGGAAGTGACGAGGGGTGGCCGCCACATGGCCATTTTCATCGGCGATTATTTCGCCCGTTCCTCCAAACGCTCCGGCGCATGGTGTTCGGCGATGCGCAGCCAGCAGAAACTGGGCGGCGAGGTGCGGCCCATCGTTCTCAACATCTGCAACTTCGCCAAATCCGATCCCGCGCTTCTGTCCTATGACGATGCGCGGACGCTGTTTCATGAATTCGGCCACGCGCTGCACCAGATGCTCAGCGACGTGACCTATCCGTCGATCTCCGGCACCTCTGTCGCCCGCGATTTCGTGGAACTGCCCAGCCAGCTATACGAACACTGGCTGGAGGTTCCGCAAGTGCTGGAAACCCACGCCCGCCATGTGGAAACGGGCGAGGCGATGCCAAAGGACATGCTCGACCGGCTGCTGGCGGCGCAGACCTACGACATGGGGTTCCAGACGGTGGAATACGTGGCCTCGGCGCTCGTCGATCTGGATTTCCACGACGGCCCCGCCCCCGCAGATCCGCTGGCGGCCGAGGCGGACACGCTGGCGCGGATCGGCATGCCGCGGGCCATCGGGATGCGCCACGCCACGCCCCATTTCGCCCATGTTTTCGCGGGCGACGGGTATTCGGCCGGCTATTACAGCTACATGTGGTCCGAGGTGATGGATGCCGACGCCTTCGCCGCCTTCGAGGAAGCCGGGGATGCTTTCGATGCGGGTCTGGCCGAAAAGCTCGAAACCCATATCCTGTCCGCCGGCGGCAGCCGGGAGGCCGACACCCTCTACACCGCCTTCCGGGGCCGGATGCCGGGGGTCGGGGCGCTGCTCAAGGGGCGGGGGCTCGACAAGGTCGCCTGAGGCGGGTCAAGGCCCGCTCATTCCACACCGTAGGGCGGGACTTGTCCCGCCATCCCCTCTAACGAAAACGCACGGGTTAACCACGTTTCCCGGCCACACCCTGCGCCCATCGCGTATGCACGGGGTGTGTACGGGCTGTGCACGGGGTGTGGCATGGGATGACGCGCCTGTTTCCGGCCCGTTCGCGGAGGCGTTAACGCCCCCTCAGTCGAAGCTTTCGCCCGGCATCAGCCCCCAGAGCGCCCGCGCCTCGACCCATCCGCGATACCCGCCAACCTCCATCAGGCACCAGTCGGGCGTGCATTCGCGCAAGCGCCCGATCACCCCCGCCTCGGCCTCGGCCCGCACCGGGCTGGCCGTGTCGGGGCGCTGGTAAAGCGGCAGGCGGTCGGCCTCGACGATGGCCGTGCGTTCGCCCGACAACAGCGTGTAATGCATCCAGCCGCCCGCCCCGTCGCGGTCGACCACGCGGCGCCAATGGCCATGTTCGGCAACAACCATCATCGGCATCCCCTGCCGTGTGTAGACCCAGTCGATCCGGTGATGCACAGACGGGCCGCGCCGCGCCCGCGCCTCATCGGCCTTCATCGACACGAACCGCGGCAGCGGGAACCCCGTCACCGGGCCGACACTGTCGGCGACGCTGGCCTCGGCGGCCGATTGGGAAACAGCCTCATCCGGCAACCCGATGAAGGCCAACAGAAAAATGACGGTCAGAACACCGGTTCGGGTCATGCGCGCTCTCTGCCTCGACCGGGTCATTCTGTGCCGCGGTCTTTGTCGTTGTTTTTGTCGCGTCAGCGGCGCCTTGCCTTGCACCGCTGCGCGCGATCAGAGAGTGTCACGGGAAAGGGCGCAAAGCCAGCGAAGGGAGGCCCGTGATGTCAGATGGGCGTTTGAGTGTTGTCGTGACGCGACGGTTGCCCGAAACCGTGGAGGCGCGGATGGCCGACCTGTTCGATGTCGAACTGCGCAAGGACGACACGCCGATGTCCAAGCCGGACCTTGTCGCGGCCATGCAGCGCGCCGATGTTCTGGTGCCCTGTATCACCGACAAGATCGACGCGGGCATGTTGGGCCAGGCGGGCGACAAGCTGAAGCTGATCGCCAATTACGGCGCGGGCGTCGACCATATCGACGTCTCCACCGCGCGGCAGAGGGGCATCCTGGTGTCGAACACACCGGGCGTGATGACCGATGATACCGCCGACATGGTGATGGCGCTGATCCTGTCGGTCATCCGCCGCGTGCCCGAAGGCATGTCGGTGATGCAGGCGGGCACCTGGGACGGATGGGCCCCCACCGCCTTCATGGGCGGGCGCGTGGGCGGCAAGCGACTGGGTATCCTGGGCATGGGGCGCATCGGGCAAGCGGTGGCCGCGCGCGCGGCGGCCTTCGGCATGCAGGTCCATTACCACAACCGCCGTCCCGTCCATGCCGAGATCGAAACACGGCTCGGCGCCACCTATTGGGACAGTCTCGACCAGATGATCGCACGGATGGACGTGATCAGCGTGAACTGCCCGCACACGCCCTCGACCTTTCACCTGATGAATGCACGGCGGCTGAAGCTGATGAAACCCGACGCGGTGATCGTGAACACCTCGCGCGGCGAGGTCATCGATGAAAACGCGCTGACGCGGATGCTGCGGGCAGGCGAGATCGCGGGCGCGGGGCTGGACGTGTTCGAACGCGGCCGCGAGGTGAACCCGCGCCTGCGCGAGTTGCACAATGTCGTGCTGCTGCCGCATATGGGCTCGGCCACGCGCGAGGGGCGCGTGGAGATGGGCGAGAAGGTGCTGATCAACATCAAGACTTTCGATGACGGCCACCGTCCGCCGGACCTGGTCGTGCCGGGGATGCATTGAGCGCCGCCGCGCGCCATCGCCTGCAGCTTGCGGGCTATCTTCTGGCCGCCGGGCTGGCCTTTCTTGCGGGCATCACCCAGATCAACCCGGCGGTGCGCTGGGCAGAAAGCTCTGTTCAGCAGATCGCGGCCTCGATGACCGGGGTCTACGTGTCGCTGCGGGTCATCAACGCGGCCCTGTCGGCAGCGCAGGAGATCGAGGTCGGCGCCTCGGTGGGCGCGCAGGCGACTGTGCAGCCGCTGAAGGTTCTGGAACCGGTGGACGACACGGTGGAACGCGTGGCCGACGTGGTCTTCGCGGTGGCGGTCGGGGCGGCCGTGGCGACCGTCGGGCTGAACCCGGTTGCCGTGCTCGGGGCCTTCGTTCTGGGGGGCGGATTGCTGGTGATGGCGGCGGGGCTTGTCTGGCCGAACCTGCCGGGCGGCATCGCCGGTCTGGCGCGGCGGGCCGTGCGCCTAGGCGGCGCGGTGGCGCTGGTCCTGCCGCTGGTCATCGTTCTGGGGCTCGACCTTGGCGACCGCATGACCGCCACGCCGCAGCAGGCGGCCTATGCCGTGCTGAACGGGGTCGCCGAAGAGGCACAGGTTCTGATCGGACAAGACACGCCCGACCCCGACCAGATCACCGAAGAGACCGGGGGGCGGTTCTTCGGGCGCTTCTTCGACAGCGTGTCCTCGGCCGGGGAAACCCTGCAGGCCTATACGCAGGCGGCCGGCGTGTTCCGCAGCGAGGCCACGGCGCTGTTCGAGGCGACGCTGATCCTGATCGGGGTGTTCGTGTTGCAAAGCATCGTGTTGCCGATCTTGCTTTTCTGGGGTCTGATCGCGCTTCTGCGCCGCAGTATCGAGTGACGGGGCACCGGGCCGTGCCTGGCGCGCGGAGTATTTCGACGCGAAGAACTGGCCCCGGGGCCGGGGGCGGTGCACCTTTCCCGATTATTCGGATATGGCCGATGGCGGATGCCTCCGGCGGAGGTATTTGGAAAGCAAAGAGGGGCTGTGGCCGGGCTATGATGAATGGCTGACGGGCCATGTCGGTTTTGAGCGGGTTTGCGTCGGGTGGGCGTGGCGCGCGGGCGCGGAGTTGGGCAGGTAGAGCGGGATGACACTCGGCTGAGGATTGGCGGATGAAAACCCATGTCAGAGCTTTGGTGGTCGGCGGCGGCGCCGTCGGAACCGGGATCGCCTATCATCTGGCCCGCGCCGGGTGGGACGACGTCATGCTGCTTGAGCGCGACGAGTTGACCTCGGGCTCGACCTGGCATGCCGCGGGCCTTCTGCCGCTTTTCAACATGGGCTACGCGACCAGCCATATCCACGACTACTCGGTGAAGTTCTACAAGACGCTGGAGGAGGAGACGGGGCTCAATGCCGGGTTCTCGGTCGTCGGCAACCTGCGCATGGCGCAGACGCAGGACCGGATGGACGAATACATGCTTTACGCGTCCACGGCCGAAACGGTGGGTATTCCCCATGAATGGCTGAGCCCCGCGGACATCAAGGACCGCTACCCGCTGGTGCGCACCGATGACCTGGTCGGTGCGATCTATCACCCGACGGACGGCTACATTAACCCCGCCGACGTGACGATGGCGATGGCCAAGGGTGCGCGGCAGCGGGGCGTGACGGTCGAGCGGAAATGGCAGGTCGATGCCTACCACTGGACGGGCGATCACTGGGACGTCACCTGCACGAAGATGGTGGAGAAGGGCGGCAACCTGGTGCCCTCGGACGAACAGATCGTCATCCACGCCGAACATGTGGTGACCGCCACCGGCAACCATGCGCAGCGCACCGCGCAGCAGCTTGGCATCAAGATCCCCGCGATCCCGGTGGAGCATCAGTATATCGTCACCGAGCCGGACCCGGCACTGGTGGAATGGCGCAAGGAAAACGGGGAACACCCCGTCCTGCGCGATGCCGATGCGAAATGGTATGTACGCGAGGAACGCGGCGGCTGGATCCTCGGGCCCTATGAATGGAACGCGCCCGCGCGGTTCGAATACGCCGTGCCAGACAGTTTCCGCGCCGATCTCTTCCCGCTCGATCTGGAACGGATCGAAGCGGAATACATGTCGATGATCCACCGCATCCCGTCCTCGGAAACGGCGGGCCTGAAGGACGACTATAACGGCCCGATCTGCTACACTCCCGATGGCAACCCATTGGTCGGCCCGGCGCCGGGCCTCAGGAACATGTGGCTGGCCGAGGGGTTCAGTTTCGGCATCACCGCCGCCGGGGGCACCGGGTACTACCTCGCGCAGATGATGGTCGAGGGCGAGGCCGAGATCGACATGGCGAGCCTTGACCCCAAGCGCTACGGCAACTGGATGACGACGGAATATGCCGCGCGCAAGAACGAGGAGGCATATTCCCACGTCTTCATCCTTCATCACCCCGACGAGGAACGCGAGGCCTGCCGCCCGCTGCGCACCGCGCCCGTCTATGACCGGCAAAAGGCGAGGGGCGCGCAGTTCGGGCAGGTCAACGGGTGGGAGCGGCCCAATTACTACGGTCCGCCGGATGCGGCGGACAGCTTCGACCATGACGCCCGGTCCTTCCGGCGGGGCGGCTGGTGGGACTATGCCCGGGCCGAGGCCGAAGCGGTGCGGAAAACGGCCGGCCTGATCGACGCCACCGCCTTTACCAAGCACCTGGTGCGCGGACCTGGCGCGACGGCGTTCCTGGACCATTTCACCTGCAACAAGCTTCCGAAGGTGGGCCGGATCAACCTGACCTATGCGCTGACGCCGCATGGCACGACGCGCACGGAATATACCATCGTCCGCCTTGCAGAGAACGAATACTACCTCGTCTCCGCCGGCGCGTGGACGGCCTATGACGCCGATTACCTGATCAAGGCGGCCGAGGATTTCATGGGCGCGGGCGGGGGGTACATCGACATCCACGATGTCACGACCCAATGGGGTGTGTTCGCTATCGCCGGGCCGAACAGCCGGGCGATCCTGAAGGAGATTGTCAGGGACGCCGACCCGGACACGGTGCTCGGCAACAAGCGGTTCCCGTGGCTGTCCATGCGCAACATCGAGCTTGCCATGTGCCCCGTCCGCGCGATCCGTGTGGCCTATACCGGCGAGCTTGGCTGGGAGCTGCATCACCCGATCGAGATGTCGACCTATCTGTGGGATCAACTGCTGGCCGCGGGCGAGAAACACGGGATGAAACTGGTCGGCGCCCGCGCGCAGAACTGGCTGAGGCAGGAGAAATCCTACCGCGCTTTCGGCACCGAACTGGGCCGGGATGCGACGCCGATGGAGGCGGGGCTGGACCGGTTCATCGACCTGTCCAAGGATTTCACCGGCAAGGACAAGATGGTCGAGACGGGCCTGCGCTTCAAATGCGTGACCGTGCTGATCGACGGGCCGGAAGATGCCGACCCCTGGGGGCGCGAGGCGCTTTATGCCGGTGACACCAAGGTCGGGCGGCTGACCTCGGGCGGGTATTCTGTTGCCTTCGGAAAATCCATCGGCATGGGCTATGTCACGCCCGAGCATGCCGAACCCGGCACCCGGCTGAAACTGCGGATGTTCAAGGACCTGTTCGATGTCGAGGTGACCGAAGACAGCCCCTATGACCCGACGAATGCGGTGATCCGCCAGGACGGCTAGGTCATGGTGGTGCTCGGATACCTGGGCCTGGCCGGGTTTCTGTGGCTCACCATATTCCATGTGGCCCTCGCCCTGGGGGCGCCGATCGGGCGCATGGCATGGCGCGGCCAATACCGGGTTCTGCCGGCCCGGCTCCGCTGGGCCAGTGCAGCCTCGGCCCTGCTCGTTCTGTCCGGCGCGCTGACCGTTGCGCAGGCGGCGGGGTTCGGGTGGGCGGTTCTGCCCGAGATCATGATCCGCCCCGCGCTCTGGGCCTTCGCCGCATTGTTCGCGCTGAGCGTCCTGGGCAATGCGGTGAGCGACAGCCGGATCGAACGCCTGCACGGTGTGCCGATGACGCTGATCCTTGTGATTGCGACCGGTGGACTGGCGCTCCTGTCCTAGCTTCCGAGACCTGCGGCCCGGCGCAGCGCGATCTTGGCCGGATTGTCCGAGGTGGCGAGATCGGCGAAAATCTTGTCGCGCCCGTGCTTGTAGGCCATTTCATAGAACAGCTTGTGCTGATCCCAGGCCAGAAAGCCCGCGCCTTTCAGGCCCGGCGGGCGAATGTGCAGGTCGTCGGGGTTCATCGCGCCCGCGGTTTCCGCCTGTCCCACCAGAAGGCTGCGCATCACGGTCGAGATCACGCCGGGCGCGCGTGGCGGGCGCTTGCCGAAGGGCAGCAGGGTCTTGCGCAACAGCTCGGCCCGACCTGGCAGGGACTGGTAGTCGACATTGTATTTCGTGGCCGAAGCACGCTGCACGTTGATCACGATGTTCGGGCCTGTCTTCAGCCCGTGCATATCCCTGAAGGGCATGTTGTCGATGCATCCGCCATCCACCAGCATCGATCCGTCGCTGGTGTAAAAGGCGGGCAGGACGCCGGGGATGGCTGCCGAGGCGCGCACCGCCTCCCACAAGGGGCCCCGGCGGATGACCCGTTTGCGCATCGTGGACAGGTCGGCCGAGACGGCGAAGAACGGCAGCCACAAATCCTCGACCGGGGTGGCGGTGTAGTGGTCGGCGAGGTTCGCGTCGAACACGGTATGATCGAGAAAGGCGTATTTCGGCACCGTGATGCGCTTCATCGCGCCCGAGGTGACGAAGATCTGTTCGACACGCGGCCCGATCTCGTGTTCGGGCACGCCAAGGGCAATCGCCCCCGCCATCGCCGCGCCCACCGAGGTGCCGCCGACGATATCGAGCGGCAGGCCCGCCTCGGTCATGGCGCGCCAGATGCCGATATGGGCAACGCCGAAGGCGCCGCCACCCGACATGACCATGCCGATCGCCCGCCCCGCCAGAAACCGCCCGAGCCGGGCGATATCGGCGCCATCCTCGGTCAGGGCGACATGGTGGTGAAGGAAGGGCATCCGGCTGTCGAGCCATGGGGCGCTGCCCGACACGCGGCTCTGGCGGTGCGGGTGGATCAGCACGAGGCGCCGCTGATCCTCGGTCAGCGTGTCCAGCGCGAACCGTTCAAGCGCGGACGGTTCGGCGAACCGGACCGCCTGGGCGACGAACAGGCCCTGGTCGGCCTGCCGGACCGCCGCGCGTGCCCAGTCCGACGCCTCGTGACCGGCCACGAAGATCACCACCTCGGCAGCGCGTTCCTGATCGTTGAGCCATGCGATGGCGGCATCGCTCGTGGGGTCCGCGTCCTTGCCGAGCGCGGTTTCGAAGTCGTCTTCGGTGATGACGGCGACGTCGTGATAGTGCCCGATTTCACGGGCCAGGGCAGGCACGAACCCGGACGGCAGGGGCGCGCCTCCGGCCGAAAGCACGCAGAAGGTCCGCGCCGGAGGCCGCCCCGGATCGGGCACGACGCGGGCCGAGGTGCTTGCGAGACGCCCGGACAATTGTTCGATGATCGCCCTGTTCAGGCCGGGATGCGCCGCGCAGAGCGCATCGAAGGCCGCCGCGTCGATGCGGATGACGACGGCGTCGCGCGCGGCGATCACGTCGGCGGTGCGGGTTTCGCCGGTGAAAAAGGCAATCTCGCCGATGACGCTCCCGGCGCTGATCTCGGCCAGGACGATGCCGTCGCGTTCGACACGGAACCGGCCGGTTTCCACCAGATACATCGCATCGGCCGTGCTGCCCTGGCTGATCAGGGTCGCGCCACGGTCGATCCGTTCCCTCGGCAGATCTCCGAGCGATTGCTGCTGCAGCAGACGGAACAGTCCTTGGGCTTCATGGGCCATCGGGTATCTCCTGCGGTTTCCGCGCGACGATCATCAGGTTGTTGGCGGGCATGTCGATCGTGCGGGGCATGGCCAGCCCCGCATCCGTCAGAACGCGGCTGACCCA
Source organism: Paracoccaceae bacterium (assembly GCA_024742455.1). Lineage (GTDB taxonomy): Bacteria > Pseudomonadota > Alphaproteobacteria > Rhodobacterales > Rhodobacteraceae > JANSYL01. The sequence continues at coordinate 165,211 of JANSYL010000003.1, forward strand.
GACGATGTCCTTGTATCCGGCGCCGGGGTTTTCCGTGCGCAGCGCGGCGTCAAACCGGGCGTCCCCCGGGCTGGTCGTGCATCCGTCGCGCAGGAACGGGCCATAGATCAGGGCGACGCCGCCCGGGGCAAGGGCTGCCGCGATTTCACGCAGGACCGTTCGGGCGTCTTCTTCGGTGATCAGGTGCAGAAGGTTGACCATCAGGACAAGGTCCTGCCCGGCGAATTCGGCCGACCAGCCCCGCCCCGCGGCATCGAGTGCGCGTGCGGGGGCGACGCCGTCCGCACCTGTTTCAAGCCGCCACGCATCGATCGAGGCCCGGCGCGCCGGGTCGGGGTCGGTGGGCTGCCATGTCAGGGCAGGGGTCGCCCGGGCGATATGCACCACGTGTTCGCCACTGCCCGAGGCGATTTCCAGCGCGCGGCCGGTCACCGGGGCCTCCGCCACGACGACCTCGCGGATCGCGTCCCGGTTCCGCGCGGCAGCGGGCGCAAAGATGCGCGCATCGGATGGCGTGGCGGTGTCGATCATCGGCGCATCCCTCCCAAGCTGCGACGGTCTACAGGGTGTAGCCGGTTTTCCGGCGGAAAACATGCCAGAAATCCCGCTCAGCGGAAGCGCGCAGGTGACAGAGCGGCGGTTGTCGTGGCGTCAAGCACCGGGCTGCGGCCCGCCACAAGGTCGGCGACAAGCTGGCTGGCGGCGGGCGCGGTCTGGAACCCGTAGCCGCCTTGCCCCGCGACCCAGACGAAATCCGGGTGGTCCGGGTCGGGGCCCAGGACCAGTGCGCGATCGGGAGAGAAGGTGCGCAGCCCTGCCCAGGTCGAGGTCACGCGCGTCACCTCGACCGTGAAGAACGGCTGGTAGCGCGCGATCCCCTCGGCCAGGACCATGTCATCGGCCCAGGCGTCATGGGCGGCATCCACCGGGTCTTCTTCCGCCGGTGACACGATCCATGCGCCCGCATCGGGTTTGGCATACCAGCTTTCGCCTGCCCCGAAGATCATCGGCCACCCGGTCACGTCATGGCCCCCGGGGGCGGGCATCCGCGCCACCGACCGGCGCAGCGGCGTCAGACCGATGGGTGCGACCCCCGCCATTACGGCCACCTGGTCCGCCCAGGCCCCGGCGGCGTTGACGAGGGTTCTGGCGTGGTAGGCCGCGTCGCCCGCCGTGACCGTCCAATGGCCGTTGTCGCGGGTGATGGCATCGATCCGCCGTCCGGTTTCGACCGTCCCGCTATTGCCCCGGATCTCGCGCGCGAAATCCTGGATCAGCTTGTCGGTGTCGATGTCGGACGCGCCGGTGGCATGGGCAAAGCCGCTGGCGTGGCCGGGGTCGAGGATCGGGACAAGGGCCAGCGCCGCGTCGGCGTCGATCTCGGTCAATTCCATCGCGTCGCGGTCTTTTTCGAACCTCGCCCGGTCCTCCGGCCCCGCCACCAGCATCAGGCCCCTCGGGCTGAGCACGCCGCCATTGGCCGCGGCGTGATGGTCATAGGAGGCAAGGTTCAGTGCGATCGTGCTCGGCAGGCCATAGCGCGCCTCGTAAAGCGCGGCCGACCGGCCCGAGGCGTGATAGGCCAAAGCATCCTCGGCCTCGAGCACGCGGACCTTGCCCAGATGGCTGAGCCGTCCGCCCGCCGAAATGCCCGCGATGCCGCCACCGATGATCAGAAAATCGTCCATGCCCCGAGGCTTGGCATGAGGCGCGTCCAAGGACAAGCCGGGCGCGCGCGCATGAAAAAGGGCCCGCGCGACGCGCGGACCCCGTTTTTGGTCTCGGATGCCTCAGTTCTGCAATTCGGCGGTGATGCCTTCGACGAAGAAGTTCATGCCCGCCAGAGGGCCATCCTCGGGCGTTTCGCCCTCGGCCAGCCAGGGCGTGCCGTCCTGCATGTTGATCGGGCCGGTGAACGGGTGGTATTCGCCCGACGCGATGCTGTCGCGCAGCGCCAGGGCCGAGGCGCGCACCTCGTCGGGTACCGGGCCGGTGATCTCACCCAGGATGATGCGTTCCTCGGCGAACCCTTCCCACGCGTCCTGTTGTTCCCATGTTCCGTCCATCGCGGCCTGGACGCGGTCGATATAGAAGGGCCCCCAGTTGTCGATCACGGAAGTGATGCGCGGCGCGGGTTTGAACTGCGCCATGTCGCTGGCCTGGCCGAAGGCGAAGGTGCCCGCCTCCTGCGACACGGCATGGGGCGCGGTCGAGTCGGTGTGCTGCAGGATCACGTCAGCGCCCTGGTCGATCAGCGCCTGCGCGGCGTCGGCTTCGAGGGCTGGGTCGAACCAGGTGCCCACGAAGATCATCCGGAACTCGACATCGGGGTTCACTTCGCGTGCGTGCAGGAAGGCGGAATTCATGCCGCGGATCACGGTGGGGATCGGGTAGGAGCCGATATAGCCCACGATGTTCGATTCCGTCATGTGCCCGGCGATATGCCCGGTCACGGCGCGACCTTCGTAGAAGCGCGCGTTATAGGTCGACACGTTGGGATGGTCGCGCATGAAGCCCGTGGCATGTTCGAAATAGACATCGGGGAACTGCTCGGCCACGGCATTCACCGCCGGACCGAAGCCGAAGGAGGTCGCGACGATCATGTCGGCCCCGCCCAGGATCATCTGGGTCATGACGCGTTCGGCGTCGGCACCTTCGGCCACGCTTTCGGCCATCACGGTCTCGACCGCGTCGCCGAAATGTTCGTCCATAGCGATGCGGCCCTGGTCATGGGTGAAGCTCCACCCCATGTCGCCGGTCGATCCGACATGGATGAAGCCGACGGTGAACGGCTCCTCCTGTGCGGTGGCGGGCAGGGCCGCTGCAGCCGCGACCGCGCCGACGGCCAGAAGCGTCTTCAAATGTTTCATAAGGGTCATCCTCCAGGTTGGGTTGAGTGTGAATCGGGTGCCGTCGTCACGGGGCGGGCACGCCCCGAATTGCGTTCATGTCCGGGATCAGCTGCTGGCATGGAACACCTTTCCAAGCGCCGCCGGTGCGTTCATCGCCAGACGCGATTTGTCCGACGAGATCACGGCCAGGACCAGGATCGTGATGAGATAGGGTGAGGCATCGAGCAGCGCGACGGGCACGCCGATCTCGGCCGCCTGCAGCCTGAGTTGCAGCGCCGCGATGCCGCCGAACAGGTAGGCACCGATCAGCAGCCGCCAGGGTTTCCAAGACGCGAAGACCACCAGCGCCAGCGCGATCCAGCCTGCGCCCGCCGTCATCCCGTCGATCCAGTTCTGCACGCGCGCCACCGACAGGAATGCCCCGCTCAGCCCCGCGCAGGCGCCGCCGAACAGGATCGCCAGCATCCGGATGCGGATCACCTTGTAGCCAAGCGCATGGGCAGCCTCGTGGCTTTCGCCGACGGCGCGCAGGACCAGCCCCGCCCGGGTATGCGTCAGCACGTACCAGACAGCGGCCACCAGCAGCACGGCGAGGTAGATCATCGCGGAATGGCCGAACAGGATCGGGCCGATCACGGGGATATCCTGCATCACTTGCGGAAAGATATCGCGCACCGGGGGCATCGGTGTGCCGCCATAACCCACACCCAAAAGCGCCGACAAACCCAGGCCGAACAGCGTCAGCGCCAGGCCTGTGGCCACCTGGTTCGACAGCAACAATTGAGTCAGCACCGCGAAGATCGACGATAACAGCAGCCCGCCGATCATGCCCGCCACGAAGGCAAGTGTTACCGATCCCGTCTCGACTGCTGCGATATAGCCGGTGACCGCGCCGATGATCATCATCCCCTCGACGCCCAGGTTCAGCACGCCGGATTTCTCGACCACCAACTCGCCGATTGCCGCCAGCAAAAGCGGTGTCGACACCACGATCAAGGCCACCATGAGGGAGATCGGATCAACGATCATGCGACCACCTCCCGCGCGCGCTTGATGCGGTAATTGGCCAGCACATCAAGGGCCAGAAGGAAGAACAGGAGCATCCCCTGGAACGCCTGGATCGCCGAGGCAGGCACCCCCAACATCAGCTGCGCCAGTTCCCCCCCGATATAGGTCAGCGCCATCAGCAGCCCCGCCAACAGGATGCCGATGGGATGCAGCCGCCCGAGGAAGGCCACGATGATTGCCGTGAACCCATAGCCCACGTTGAAATCGATGGTGATCTGACCGGCAGGGCCCGACACCTCGAACAGGCCCGCCATCCCGGCGAGGACGCCGGATATCCCCAGGCACAGGATCACCAGCCGCCCGGGGTTGACGCCTGCGAAACGCGCGGCGCGCGGCGCCTGGCCCGCCAGCTTGATCTGGTAGCCCAGGACATGCCGGTTGAGCAGGACATAGGCCGCGATCACCGCGATGAAGGCGGTGATCACGCCCCAATGCATGCCGGTGCCCGCGATCACCTCGGGATTGTCGGTGCCGGGGTGGCGGGCCAGATCGCGGCTGCCGGGAAAGCCCATGCCCTCGGGATTGCGCAGCCAGCCTGTCGCAGCCGACGCCAGGATCGCCTCGGCCACATAGACCAAGAGCAGCGACACCAGGATCTCGTTGGTGCGGAACCGGGTTTTCAGGATGGCGGGGATCATCGCCCAGGCCCATCCGCCAAGCGCGCCGGCAATCACCATGGCGGGAAAGATCAGCGGGCTTTCGGATGGGTAAAGCGCCAAACCGAAGGCCGCGCCGAACAGCGCGCCCATGATGTATTGCCCCTCGGCCCCGATGTTCCAGATGCCCGCCCGGAACCCGAGCGCCAGCCCGATGGCGATCAGGATCAGCGGCCCCGCCTTGACCAGCAATTGCGGGCGCGAGAATGCGGCGAAACGTTCGTGGAACAGCGGGTCCCAGAAGATCACGCGGATGGCTTCCACCGGGTCCTGGCCCAGCAGCGCGAACATCACCCCGCCCGCGATCATCGTCAGCACCACGGCCAGGATCGGCGCCCCGATGTTCCAGGCACGCGACGGCGTGGGGCGTTTTTCCAGCCGGATCATTCCGCCGCCTCCGGCTGTGCCTCGTGCATGTCATGGGCACCGCCCAGCATCAGCCCCACCTCTTCCATGCTCAGCCCGCGGGCCGGGCGGGGGGCGCTGAGGCGGCCTTCGTTCAGCGCGCAGAACCGGTCGGAGATTTCCAGAAGCTCATCAAGGTCCTGGCTGATCACGATCACCGCCGCGCCGCCGGTGGCGAGGTCCAAAAGCGCCTGCCGGATCGCGGCGGCAGCCGAGGCATCGACGCCCCAGGTGGGCTGATTGACGACCAGCACCTTGGGGTTCTGCAACACCTCGCGCCCGATGACGAATTTCTGCAGATTGCCTCCCGAAAGGGCGCGTGCCGCCACCTCGGTGCCCGGTGTGCGCACATCGAAGCGTTCGATGATCTTCGCGGCGTAGTCGCGCGTCGAGCCCCAGTCGACGAAGCCGTGCCGGTCGAGCTGCTGCCGCACCCGTGCCGTCAGAACGGCATTCTCGGTCAGGGTCATGTCCGGCGCGGCGGCATGGCCCAGGCGTTCCTCGGGCGCGCATAGCAGCCCGAGCGCGCGGCGCTTGTTCGGCCCCATCGCGCCCACCGGGGTATCTGAAAGCAGGATCGTGCGGGGGGGCACCCGGGTTTCGCCAGACAGCGCGGCCAGCAATTCATCCTGCCCGTTGCCCGCAACGCCGCCGATGCCCAACACTTCACCGGCGCGCACCTCGAACCCGATATGGCGCAGCGGCGTGCCGAAGGGCGAGGCGGGCGTCACCGACAGGCCGCCGACATGCAGCAGGACCTCGCCCGGCGCCCCCGCGTCGCGTGCCGGTCGGCTCAGCGATTTGCCGACCATAAGCTCGGCCATCTCCGCCGCCGATACCTCGCGCGGGGTGCAGGTCGCGACCACCTTGCCCAGGCGCAGGATCGTCGCCTCGTCGCAAAGCGCGCGGATTTCGTCCAGCTTGTGCGAGATATAAAGGATCGCCGTCCCCTCATCGCGCAGCTTGCGCAGCGTGTGAAACAGGATCTCCACCTCCTGCGGGGTCAGCACGCTGGTGGGTTCGTCCATGATCAGCAGCTTGGGGTCCTGCAACAGGCAGCGGATGATCTCGACCCGCTGGCGTTCCCCCGCGCTCAGGTCCCCCACCAGGCGGTCTGGGTCCAGCGGCAGGCCATACTGCGCCGACACCTCGGTGATCCGGGCGGCAAGGTCCCGGGGCTTCGGCGGGTTTTCCATGCCGAGCGCGATGTTTTCGGCCACGCTCAGCGCCTCGAACAGGCTGAAATGCTGGAACACCATCGCCACGCCTGCCGCGCGCGCAGCGCGGGGTTCGGACGGGGCATAGACGGTGCCCTTGAACAGCATCTCGCCCGCATCGGGCTTGACCAGCCCGTAGATGGTTTTCACCAGCGTCGATTTCCCCGCCCCGTTCTCGCCCAACAGGGCGTGGATTTCGCCGGGCCGAATCGCGAAAGAGACGTCATCGTTGGCCACGACACCGGGATAGGCCTTGGTCAGCCCAATCGTCTCAAACAGCGGTGATGTCACCTGATCGCCTTCGCCAATGCGGGTGCTGCGTCTTTGTGCAACCGCTCAGAAAGTAGCCGTGCGGCCACCCCGACAGCAATGGCCTGGGGGTGTTTGCCGAGGCTGGGGTCCCCGATTGGGCATGCAATGCGCGAAATTTGGGCAGCTGTGTGCCCAAGGTCGCGCAATCTGCGCTGGAATCGGGCCCATTTCGTTGCGGACCCGATCACCCCGCAACTGTCGAAGCCATGGGTCAGGGCGGCGTGACACAGCGCCAGGTCGATGTCGTGGGAATAGGTCAGGATCAGGTGATGGGCCGTGCGGGGGGCATGTGCCATCAGCGTCGGCGGATCGGCGGCGATCAGGTCGGTCACGCCATCCGGCATGTGTTCGGGAAACCGCGCGCGGCTGGTATCGACCCAGGTCACGGCCAGATCGGGCAGCGGCGCCAGAACGCCCGTGATGGCGCGCCCGACATGTCCCGCCCCCCAGATCCAGACCGGGTCGCCCGGCACTTTCGGCAGGCTGTCCGCCGCCTCGAAGACCAGTGTCACCGCGCCGCCGCAGCATTGGCCCAGCGTGGGGCCAAGCGGGATGCGCCGTTCGTCCTTCCCGAGCCCCTCCGCCAGCATGTGCCGTGCATGCGCCATCGCCTCCCATTCCAGCGCGCCGCCCCCGATGGTGCCCTCGATCCGGTCGGCATAGACCAGCATCGCCGTGCCCGCGTCCCGCGGGGCCGAGCCCTTGCTGCGGGCGATGGTGACGCGGATCGCGGTCACGCCGGGCCCCGCGCCCGGTGCACCGCCGCCAGAACCGCCTCGGCTGTTGCCGGGGCCTGCAGGTCGGGGAAATGCGGACCACAGGCCGAGCAGGCATCGGCCAGCGCGGAAAACACGCTCATGCCGAGCATGAAGGGCGGCTCGCCCACCGCCTTCGACCGATAGATCGTCTCTTCCCGGTTTTCACCGGCCCACAGCGCCACGTTGAAGATGCGCGGCCGGTCGGAACAGGCGGGGATCTTGTAGGTCGAGGGCGCGTGTGTCTTCAGCGCGCCTGTCGCGTCCCAGACCAGCTCCTCCATCGTCAGCCAGCCCGCGCCCTGCACGAACCCGCCCTCGATCTGGCCGATATCCAGCGCCGGGTTCAGCGAGGCCCCGCAATCATGGACGATATCGGTGCGCAGGATGCGGTTTTCCCCGGTCAGGGTGTCGATCACGACCTCGGAACAGGCCGCGCCATAGGCGAAATAGAAAAACGGCCGCCCCTTTCCGGCGATCCGGTCCCAGGCGATTTTCGGTGTCTTGTAGAAGCCGGTCGCGCTCAGGCTGACGCGCGAAAGGTATGCTTTCTGCACCGCCTCCTCGAACCGCATCTCGGCCTGGCCTGCGCGCACCATGCCGCCCTGGAACACCACCTGCGCTGCCTCGGCCTGCAGGTCCGGGGCCACTACCTCGGCGATCCGGGCGCAGATCTCGTCACACGCCGCCTTCACCGCCATCCCGTTCAGGTCCGACCCGGATGAGGCGGCCGTGGCCGATGTATTGGGCACCTTGCCCGTATCCGTCGCAGTGATCTTCACCCGGTCGAGCGGCAGGCCGAACCGGCTGGCGGCCACTTGCGCGACCTTCTGAAACAGACCCTGGCCCATCTCGGTCCCGCCATGGTTCATGTGGACCGATCCGTCCTGGTAGACATGCACCAGGGCCCCTGCCTGGTTCAGATGGGTCAGCGTGAAGGAGATGCCGAATTTCACCGGCGTCAGGGCGATCCCCTTCTTCAGGATGTCATGGGCCGCGTTCCACTCCGCCACCGCCGCCTTCCGCGCCGCATAATCCGCCGTCTCGACCAGCTGCTCCGTCAACGCGCCAAGGATGAAATCCTCGACCTCCATCCCGTAGGGTGTGACCCCGCTTTTGGCCGCCCCCGCGCCTGGCGAATGCACCGCGCCGAACCGCGTCGCGCTGCCTGTGCCGGTCTCGACCCGGACCGATCCCCGACCGGCAAGATCTGCGGTGTCCAATACCGCCCCCTGTTTCTTCTTGCCGGAAATACTCCCTTCTGGGGCACCATCCGCCGCCCGCGCTTCGGGGTAGTAATTCGTCCGCCGCACCGCCAACGGGTCGCGGCCCAGAACATGGGCGACATGGTCCATCACCCGCTCGATCCCGACCATCCCCTGCGGTCCGCCGAACCCGCGGAACGCGGTGGCGCTCTGGGTGTTGGTCTTCAGCCGGTGCGAGGTGATCCGCGCGGCAGGCAGGTCATAGGCATTGTCGGCATGCAGCATCGCCCGGTCGGCCACCGGCAGCGACAGGTCCATCGCCCAGCCGCAGCGGATCAGGTGGGTGAACTCGACCCCCGTCAGGCGCCCGTCGTCGCCGAACCCGGCGCGGTAGGTGATCCGCGCGTCGTGCCGTTTGCCGGTGATGATGAAGTCATCGTCGCGGTCATAGCGCATCTTGCAGGGTCGTCCGGTGCGCGCGGCGGCGATGGCACAGGCGATGGCCAGGTGGTTGCCCTGGCTTTCCTTGCCGCCGAACCCGCCACCCATCCGCCGCACTTCGACCCGCACGGCGTTCATCGGCACGCCCAGGGCGTCGGCCACCTTGTGCTGTATTTCGGTGGGGTGCTGGCTGGAGGAATGGACGACCATGTCGCCGCCTTCCTGCGGCAGGGCCAGCGCGGATTGCCCTTCGAGATAGAAATGTTCCTGCCCGCCGATCTCGATCCGGCCCTCGATCACATGCGGGGACGCCGCCAGTGCCGCCGCCACATCACCCTTGGTGTAGATGCGCGGACCGTCTTCGAAAATCGACCCGGCGGCCATCGCCTCGTCGATGCTGAGGATCGGGGGTTCCTCGGCATAGGTCGTGCGGCCCAACGCGGCGGCCTTGCGCGCGTTCAGGTGCGTGTCGGCGACGACCATGAACAGCGGCTGGCCGGCGTAGTGGATCGTTCCGTCTGACAGCAGCGGTTCGTCATGGGCCGAAGGCGAACAATCGGGGATCGTTTCGAAATCGGCGCCCGACAACACCGCGACCACACCCGGCGCGGTTCGGACGGCCTCAAGGTCAAGGCCGCTCAGCCGTCCCTTCGCGATGGTGGACAGGCCAAAGGCCAGATGCAGGCAATTGGCGGGCACCGGGATGTCATCGACATAGCGCGCCGCCCCCGTCACATGCAGCGGGGCGGCGTCATGGGGCAGGGGTTTCTGGACGGTCATGGCGCGACCTCCAGCACCGACGCGGGCGCGCCCGAGATGTCGTGGAAATACCGGATCAGAAGCCCCTGCGCCGTGCGCAGACGATAGCCGGACGAGGCGCGCATATCCGACAGGGGGGTGAAATCCTCGGCGAAACGCGGCAGCGCGGCGGTGACGGTGTCCAGCGTCCAGGGCTTGCCTAACAGCGCCGCCTCGACTGCAGCGGCACGTTTCGGAATGCCCGCCATCCCGCCGAAGGCGATCCGTGCACCGGTCACGATTCCATCGGTGACGGTCAGGTTGAAACACCCGCAAAGGGCCGAGATATCCTGATCGAAGCGTTTGGAGATCTTGTAGCAGCGCAGCCGGTCGGGCTGGACCGGGACGCTGACCGCCTCGACGAATTCCCCCGGCGCGCGGTCCTGCTTGCCGTAGTCGAGGAAGAAATCCTCCAGCGGCATCTCGCGCCGCGCATCGCCATGACGCAGATGCAGCGTGGCCCCCAAGGCGATCAACGCCGGCGGGCTGTCCCCGATGGGGGAGCCGTTGGCGATGTTGCCCCCGACCGTCGCGGCATTCCTGACCTGCACCGATCCGTAGCGGCGGATCAGCTCGGCAAAGCTCGGGTGCCGTTCGGCCATGACGGGCAACAGGTCTGTCAGCGTGGTCATCGCACCAATTCGGATCGTGTCATCGGTTACGGTGATACCCTTCAGGTCGGTGCAATTGTTCAGGAAGGCGACCGGTGCCAGATCGCGCAGACCCTTGGTCACCCAAAGCCCGACATCCGTCGCTCCGGCCACCAGCGTGCCGTCCGGGTTTGCGGCATACCATTCCGCCAGCGCATCGGCCGTTTCCGGGGCATAGGGCGGGACGGGTCCCGCCACCTCTTCCAGCGCACCCGCATCATCCATCCAGTCCGGCACCGGGGCGTCCGCCGCAGCCTCCGCCGCGCGGATGATCGGGGCGTAGCCCGTGCAGCGGCACAGGTTGCCGGCCAACTGATTGTCGAAATCCCGCGCACCGTTCAGATGCGCCACCGCCATCGAGACCACGAAGCCCGGCGTGCAGAACCCGCATTGGCTGCCATGGTGGTCGATCATCGCCTGCTGCACCGGGTGCAGGGCGCCATCGGGCCCGGCAATCCCTTCCACCGTGCGCACGGCCTTCCCCTCCAGCTGCGGCAGGAACAGGATGCAGGCGTTCAGGGCCCGCGCGCCGTTTTCGTCGGTCACCATCACGGTGCAGGCGCCGCAATCGCCCTCGTTGCAGCCTTCCTTGGTTCCGGTCAGCCCGCGCGTCTCGCGCAGCCAATCGAGCAGGGTGACGGTCGGCGCCTCCGTCACATCCTGCGGCACGCCATTCAGAATAAACCGGGTTCCCATCGGGTTCACCCGCCGCAATACCGGTCGGGGCGGTCGTCCATCCTTCGATGCGGCGTAGAAGGTGGCCCCGGTTCGTCGTCAACCGCATCTAGGGAGACAGACCGGAGCGACCGATTTCAAGCCCAACCCGATGCAGAAGGGTGATTTTTTCGGCAGATGCCCGCGAAATGCGCAGCCCAGGGGGCGCCTGGGCGGCGCGTTAATCCGAAGTGACGGCGTCCACGGCCTCTTCAATGACCCGTTCCGCCTCGTCCAGCGCGCTTTCGCCTTCCGGCGTCAGTTCGATCAGGTCGAAATACAGCAGTGCCGCAACAGCGATACCGCCAAAGATCGCCACGCTCAGGATCAATCGGATCATCGGGTTCGCCTTTCCATGTCCATCTCTGCCGTGGGCCGCGAAACCCACGCTGGTCGCAGGGACAATCCACAAGATGCTGTAGTTTGTCCATTCCGGCGGGCAGGATACCGCGTTATCGTATCGCCATGACGACAGATCCGCGATTCATCCATCTTCGGGTCCATACCGAGTATTCGCTTCTCGAAGGCGCGATGCGGGTGAAAAAGCTGCCCGACATGGCGGCGGCGATGGGAATGCCTGCGGTCGCGGTCACCGACACCAACAACATGTTCTGCGCGCTGGAGTTTTCGGAACATGCCGCCAAGGCCGGGGTTCAGCCGATCCTGGGCTGCCAGGTGTCGCTCGACTATGCCGAGGCCGCGCCGGGGGAACGGCCCGTGCCTGCGGCCCCGATCGTGCTTCTGGTCCAGAACGCCGCCGGGTATGGCAACCTGCTCAAGCTCAATTCCGCGCTCTACCTGCGCGGTGACGGATCGCTGCCCCATGTCACGATGGAGGAGCTGGCTGCGCATGCAGAGGGCCTGATCTGCATGACAGGCGGGCCGGACGGGCCGCTCGGGCGCCTGGTGCAGGCCGGGCAGGGGGCAAAGGCGGATGCGCTGCTCGCCCGCCTGCAGTCGCTGTTCCCCGGCCGGCTTTACGTCGAGCTGCAACGCCATCCCGGTGATCCGGCGGGGCCTGCGACCGAACGCTGGTTCGTGGAAGCCGCGTATGCGCGCGATCTGCCGCTGGTGGCCACCAATGACGTCTATTTCCCCGATGAAAGCATGTTCGAGGCGCATGACGCCCTGATCTGCATCGCCGAGGGCGCCTATGTCGATCAGGCCGAACCACGCCGCCGGTTGACCCCTCAGCATCACTTCAAATCGCCCGAAGAGATGTCGGCGCTGTTTGCCGACCTGCCCGAGGCGCTTGAGAACACGGTCGAAATCGCCCGTCGCTGCGCGTTCCGCGCGCGCACCCATGACCCGATCCTGCCCAAATTCGCAGAGGACGAGGTAGAGGAGTTGCGCCGCCAGGCGCGTGCCGGGCTCAAGGCGCGGCTCGATGTCATTCCACATGCCGCCCCGGTCGCCGAGTATGAGGCGCGGCTCGACTTCGAGCTTCAGATCATCGAGCGCATGGGTTTTCCCGGCTATTTCCTGATCGTGGCCGATTTCATCAAATGGGCCAAGGACCAGGAAATCCCGGTGGGTCCGGGCCGGGGGTCGGGCGCGGGCAGCCTGGTGGCCTATGCGCTGACCATAACCGACCTCGACCCGCTGCGCTACGGGTTGCTGTTCGAACGCTTCCTGAACCCCGAACGGGTATCGATGCCCGATTTCGACATCGATTTCTGCATGGACCGCCGGGAAGAGGTGATCCGCTACGTCCAGGACCGCTATGGCGCCGACCGGGTGGGCCAGATCATCACCTTCGGCGCGCTTCTGTCCAAGGCCGCCGTGCGCGATGTGGGGCGCGTGTTGCAGATGCCCTTCGGCCAGGTGGACCGGCTGTCGAAGATGATCCCGGTCGAAGGCGTGAAACCCGTCTCGATCACCCAGGCCATCGCGCAGGAGGAACGCATCCGCGAGGAAATGCGCGAAACCGAACAGGACCGCCGCGAGGGGCGATCCAACCCGGTCAAGCGCCTGTTCGACTATGCCGAAAAGCTGGAAGGGCTGCTGAGGAACGCCTCGACCCACGCCGCCGGTGTCGTGATCGGCGACCGGCCCCTTGATGAACTTGTGCCGCTCTACCGCGATCCGAAATCCGACATGCCGGCAACCCAGTTCAACATGAAATGGGTCGAACCGGCGGGCCTGGTGAAATTCGACTTTCTGGGCCTGAAAACCCTGACCGTCGTGCAGAACGCGATCGAGCTGATCCACGGTCAAGGCAGGCAGCTGCATGAGGCGCCCGATGGCACGGTGCTCTACGAACCGGAGCCGGGGACAGAAAACCAGATCAACGCCATCCCGCTCGACGACAAGAAATCATACGATCTCTACACCTCGGCCAAGACCGTGGCCGTGTTCCAGGTGGAAAGCTCTGGCATGATGGATGCGCTCAGGCGCATGAAGCCCACCCAGATCGAGGATATCATCGCGCTGGTCGCGCTCTACCGGCCCGGCCCGATGGAGAACATCCCGAAATTCTGCGAGGTGAAGAACGGGATTTCCGAACGCGAAACCCTGCACCCGTCCATCGACCATATCCTCGATGAGACGCAGGGCATCATCGTCTACCAGGAACAGGTGATGGAGATCGCCCGCCAGATGGCGGGCTACTCCCTCGGCGGTGCCGATCTGCTCCGTCGCGCAATGGGCAAGAAGATCCAGGAAGCGATGGATGCCGAGCGTCCGAAATTCCTGAAAGGGGCGGCCGAGAACGGCGTGGACGGGGACAAGGCGCTGGAGGTCTGGAACCTTCTCGACAAGTTCGCCAACTACGGCTTCAACAAATCTCATGCCGCCGCCTATGCCGTGGTCAGCTACCAGACCGCCTGGCTCAAGGCCAATCACCCGGTCGAGTTCATGGCCGCGGTGATGAATTGCGACATCCACCTGACCGACAAGCTGGGCGTCTACAAGCAGGAGGTCGACCGGCTGGGCATCGAGACGGTGCCGCCCTGCGTGAACCGTTCGGCCCCGACCTTCGCGGTCGAGGACGGAAAGATCCTTTATGCGCTGGGGGCTTTGAAGAATGTCGGCGTCGAGGCGATGCGGCTGATTCACGACGCGCGGGCGGACACACCCTTTGCGACGCTGTTCGATTTCGCCCGGCGCGTCGATCTGAAACGGGTCGGCAAGCGGTCTCTGGAAATGCTCGCCCGTGCCGGGGCCTTCGATGCGCTGGACCGCAACCGCGCGCGGGTGTTCGCCTCGCTCGATGCCCTCACGGCCTATTCGGGTGCCGTCCACGACGCGGCGGCTTCGGACCAGGTGTCGCTGTTCGGCGAAGCAGGTGACGACCTGCCCGAACCGCGCTTGCCCGACCCCGACGACTGGCTGCCCAATGAACGGCTGGCGGGCGAACATCAGGCCGTTGGCTTCTACCTGTCGGGTCACCCGCTGGACGACTACCTTCCGTCGCTCAAGCGAAAGGGCTGCCTGACGCTGGCCGAGGTCGAACAGAGAGTGCAGGGCGGGCCATTCGTGGCGAAACTCGCAGGCTCCGTTTCGGGGCGGCAGGAACGCAAAAGCCAGCGCGGCAACCGGTTCGCCTTCGTGCAGATGTCGGACCCCACGGGGCTTTACGAGGTCACGATGTTCTCGGAGGTTCTGGAGGCGTCGCGCGACCATCTCGATGCCGGGTCCAACATCATCCTTCAGGTCGAGGCGACGCTGGAGGCCGATCAGCTGAAGCTGCTGGCGAAATCGGTCGCGCCAATCGACGATGTGGTGGCGGGCGAACAGGCGGCGGGTCTGCGCGTGTTCATCGACCGGGCCGAAGGGGTAACATCGGTCCAGTCGCTGCTTGACCGGTTATCGGCCGAGGCGCCGTCGAAAACCCGCGCCGCGGTGTCGCTGTGCCTGATGGCGCAGGACCTGCCCGGCGAGGTCGACGTGCTTCTGGGCGAGGATTTCCCGGTCAGCCCGCAAATCCGCAGCGCGCTCCGCAGTCTCGACGGCGTGGTCATGGTCGAAGACGCCTGAGTGGAGCAGGACAGGTCGCTGCCGGGATATACACCACCGTCAAGCGGCCCTAGTCTGACGCCATGACGGTTCTCGACTCCCGCTATTCATGGCTGCGCCTTGCGCTGTCGCTGGCCGTGTCGCTCATCGGCAATGTGGGCATGTGGGCGATCATCGTGGTGCTTCCGGCCGTTCAGGCCGAGTTCGGGACCGACCGGGCGGGCGCGTCGATCCCTTATGTCGCCACAATGCTCGGTTTCGCGCTTGGCAATTACGCGATCGGACGGGCGGTGGACCGGTTCGGGGTGGTCCGCTGCCTTGTCGCCTCGGGCGTATTGATCGCTGTGGGCTATGCCGCTTCGGCCCATGCGCCCAACATCGCCGTTCTGACGGCTCTACAGTTCATCGTGGGGTTCGGCACCGCGTCCTGTTTCGGGCCGCTGATTGCGGATGTGTCGCAATGGTTCCTGAAACGGCGCGGGATCGCGGTGGCGCTGATCGCCTCGGGCAATTACCTGGCGGGTGCGATCTGGCCGCTGATCCTGGCTGATATACTGGCCGGTCCGGGCTGGCGCACGGCATTCCTGGTGCTTGCGGCGGCGGCGGGTTTCATCATGTTACCCATGGCGCTTCTGCTGCGCCGTCCCTTGCCGGACGGGGCGCTGCAGGCATCCGAGACCGCTGCGCGGCTCAAGGCGAGGTATGTGGGCCTGTCGCCCCGGACCCTCACCATCCTTCTGGCAATCGCCGGCATCGGGTGCTGCGTGGCGATGTCGATGCCGCAGGTCCATATCGTCGCCCTGTGCGTCGATCTGGGCTATGGCCCCGCGGTCGGCGCGGAGATGCTGTCGCTCATGCTGATGGGCGGGGTGGCGTCGCGGATCGTTTCCGGGCTTCTGGCCGACAGGATCGGCGGGGTCTGGACGCTGCTGATCGGGTCGACCCTGCAGATGCTGGCGCTGGTGCTTTACCTGCCCACGACGGCCTTGCCCTCGCTTTACCTGGTCAGCCTCGTTTTCGGGCTCAGCCAGGGGGGGATCGTGCCCTCCTATGCCGTGATCGTCCGGGAATACCTGCCTGCGCGCGAGGCGGGGGCGAAGGTGGGCCTCGTGATCATGGCCACCATCGTCGGGATGGCGCTTGGCGGGTGGATGTCGGGCTGGATCTTCGACCTGACCGGATCCTACACTTGGGCCTTCCTGAACGGCATCGCCTTCAACGCGCTCAATATCGGGATCATGCTGGCGATCGTGCTGCGCTCTGCCCCGCGCGCGCCCCGCCCGGCCGCAGCCTGAGACGGATCAGCCAGATCGCCGCCCCCCGCCGCGACGTGATCGTCTTCTCGCGCAGGTCGGTAGCGCGTTCTGCCACTATCCGTGGTCCTCGGGCGTTCGGGCCATGTATGCGCGCACCTCGGATAGCAGCGCGGTGATATCTGGGTCATCGATGCCGAACTCGGCCAGATGCGCGACGGTGTTTTCGAGGTAGTCGAGGCTCGATCCCAGGAACCCGGTCCCCGTGGCCGCAAAGCGGACCTGGTCTGCCCGGGTGATGTCGGGGCGCATCAGCGGGTCGTCATGATCGGCCAGAAAGGTCAGCGCGCGGGCGGTGTCGCCCCCGATTTCCACATCGACGAACCGCGCCAGATAGCCCGGGCCGATCAGTTCGCGCTGGAACAACTGGCGCGTTTCGGTCTCGATCTTGGTGGCCTCGATCCGAAACGCCACGCCGTCGCAGCCTGCCCCTTCGTCCAGCGCGGCCATCAACCCCGGCGCCTCCTCGGTGCCACGGCCGCCATAGGTGTCGACCAGGATGAACCGGCGGGCATGGCCTGGCGCACGGGCGCGGCGCAGTTCGGCGAAATCCAGCGCCGGGTCCCAGATCAGGGACCCATAGGCGAAGACCCAGAGATCGCCGTCATGGTCCTTGAGCGCGGCGCGCCTCAGACCCTCGCGCGTGTCGTCGGAATGGAAGGGAAACAGGATCGGGATGCCCTTCGCGGTCATCAGCGCCTTGATGTCATCGACCGTCTTGTCGCGAAAGAAACTGTCCCGGAACGGGGTGATCTTGCCGCGCAGGCCGGGGTGGTGGCGGAACGGGTCATCCTCAGGCATTGCGCGCGGCCCCGATGAACCCCGTCAGCGCCTGTTTGACCAGGCGCGTCACCCGGGGCCGGTGTTCCGGGGCGAAGGGCAGGGGGCGGCAGACCTCCATCGCGGCGACCCCGACGCGCGCGGTCAGCGCGCCGTTCACCACGCCCTCGCCGAGGCGCCGCGACAGCCGCGACAGCACCGACCCGCCAAGCGCCGACCCGAGCATGTCATCGCCGATCGCCACCGCGCCCGTGGCCACCAGATGCGTCAGCACCGCCCGCGTCAGCCGCCAGCCGCCAAGCGTGCCGGCCCGTCCGCCATAGATCTCGGCGATGCGGCGGATCATTCGCAGGTTGGCGGTTAGCGCGGCGATGACATCGGCCAGTGCCAGGGGCACCAGCGCGGTGACCGTGGCGACCTGCCGTGCGGCGGCCTCGACCTCGCGTGCGGCGGCGGTGTCGAGCGGCGGCATCAGCGTGGCCTCCGCCGCAAGAAGCATGGTCTCGGCGTCCAGGCTTTCTGCCTTCAGACGGTCCAGCTCGCGGCGGGGCAGCGCCATGTCCGGTCGCGGGCGATAGAGCGTGTCGAGCTGATCCAGAACCCGGTGGGCATCCTCCGGCGTGCCTTGCCGCAATGCCCGCTCTGCAGCCCGGCGCAAACCATCGATCCGCTTCAGCCGCGACAGCGCCGCCCATTCCCTGAGCGCCAGCAAGACCAACGTCGCCCCCACAAGCGACAGCAACCCCGTGGCCACCCATCCAAGCACCGGTCGCGTGGACAGAAGCGAGACGACCAGATCCCAGGCCCAAAGCCCGGCCAGAAAGCCCACCAGCGCCAGAAGCCCAGCCCAGAACAGCCGTGCCAGCCGGTTGGGACGACGCGCGCCGAGCGCGGCAAGGGTCTGCATCGCCTGGCCTTCGGGCAGGGCGGGATCGGGGGCGACCGGGGGCGCGTCGGCGGGGTTGGCATTCGCTTCGGCGTCGATCTCGATGATGACGGGTCCCTTGCGTGGCGTGGTCACAGCTTGTCTCCGATCAGGAACTCGGCGGCGCGGTCCAGCCGGATATGGGGTGGTCCGTTGCCATCGCGCAGCGTCAGGGGCGCCGGGGCGAAGCGCATCACGCCGAACGTCCCGTCGGGCCAGTCCACGGCGCCCGCATCCCCGCGCAACAGGGCGCGCGGATCCTCGGGCAGGTCGCCGGGATGCAGCGCGACGGTCTTGCCGGTCTCGATCAATCGGCCGCGCACCAGCCCGGTTTCGGCTCCGTCGATCCTGCGGCTTTCCTCCACCGTCGCGCGCAGGGCCGCCAGCGCGATTGCCCGGGTTTCGGCGCCCGCGAAATCGGCACGGCGGCGTGCCTCGGCCACCAGCGCGCCCATCATCGCCTCCAGCCGGTCATGCTGGCCGTAATGCAGGTGATCGGCCTTGGTGGCGGCGAAGAGGATGCGGTCCACCCGTTTGCCGATGAGTGCGCTCAGAAACGCATTCCGGCCGGGGCGGAATGCGCCGAGGATCGCGGTCAGCGTCTCGCGCAGTTCGCCCAATGCGGCAGGTCCGGCGTCGATCGCACCCAACACGTCGACCAGAACGATCTGACGGTCGATCCGGCTGAAATGAGCGCGGAAGAAGGGTTTGACGACCTGTGCGACATAGGCCGCGTAGCGCCGCGCGAATTCGCGCGCCAGCGACCCGCGCGGCGCGGCCCCTTCGGACAGGGGGGCGAACGTCAGGGCCGGGCTGCCCTCCAGATCGCCGGGCAACAGGAACCGGCCCGGGGCGCAATCGGCAAAGCCCGCTGCCTGGGCGGCGCGCAGGTGATCCGTCCAGGCCTGCGCCAGCTCTTGCGCCGTCGCCTCATCCAGCTTGGCGGTCGGATCGGTGCGCTCGAGAAGGTCGAAAAACGCATCGCTGCCGGGCCGGGCGCGGGCGCGCGCCAGCGTCTGGCGCGACCAGGTGGTATAGTCGAGGTCGATCAGGCCGAGGTCCAGCAGCCATTCGCCCGGGTAATCCACGATATCCAGATGCACGGTGCGCGCCCCGCTCAGCCCGCCCAGAAGGCCCCGGGGGCGCACCCTGAGCGACAGCCGCAGTTCCGATACCGAACGGGTCGAGCTGGGCCAGGACGGTGCATCCCCGGTCAGGGCGTCGAGATGCGCCTCGAAGGCGAAGCGGGGCACCGTGTCGTCGGGTTGGGGTTGCAGATAGGCCGCCTCGATCCGGCCGCTGCGCGCGGCACTCAGCCCCGGCATCCGGCCCCGGTCCATCAGGTTGGCCACAAGTGAGGTGATGAACACCGTTTTGCCCGCCCCGGCGAGGCCGGTCACGCCAAGCCTGATCACGGGCTCGAAAAACACCCCCGATACGGTCTGTGCGGCGCTTTCGATGCTTCGGCCAAGCGTGTCCGCAATTGTGCCAATCACCAATGTCCCGGACCTTCGCCTGCCATGTCCCATCACAGTAAGCATCGCCGCGGCGCATTTCGAGGGGCGATTGCACGGGTCTGCCGCATGCCGTAAGCGCGCGGCCATGCCCCGATACGCGTTGAAACTGGAATATGACGGCGCACCCTTTGCCGGGTGGCAGCGCCAGGCCGATCAGCCCTCGGTGCAGGGCGCGCTCGAGGCGGCGCTGGCGCGGCTGGAGGCGGATGTGCCCTCGATCGCCGCAGCCGGGCGCACCGATGCCGGGGTTCATGCAACGGGGCAGGTGGCCCATTGCGACATGGCCCGGGACTGGGACCCGTTCCGCCTGTCAGAGGCGCTGAACTGGCACCTGAAGCCTGCGCCCGTTGCGGTGGTGGCGGCCGCCCGCGTGCCCGAGGATTGGCACGCCCGGTTCTCGGCCATCGAACGCCGCTACACCTACCGTGTGATCTGCCGCCGCGCGCCGCTGGTCCATCAGGCCGGGCGCGCCTGGCATGTGCGCGGCGACCTGGACTTCGCCGTGATGGCGGAAGCCGGGAAGCACCTGATCGGCAGGCATGACTTCACCACCTTCCGCGCCTCGATCTGCCAGGCGAAAAGTCCGGTCAAAACCCTTGATGATCTGCAGGTGGAGGCGGTTGCGCTGGCAAACGGGCGCGAAATCCGGTTCCACCTGCGCGCCCGGTCGTTCCTGCACAATCAGGTCCGGTCCATCGTCGGCACGCTGGAACGGGTGGGCGCCGGGGCCTGGACGCCGGATGATGTCGCCCGTGCGCTGGCCGCCGCCGACCGCGCCGCCTGTGGCCCGGTAGCCCCGCCCGACGGGCTTTACCTGACCGGTGTCGGCTATCCCGAGGATGTGTTCGCAGGCTAGGCCGGTTGCCGGTTCTTCGCCTCGGCCAGCGGCAGCGGCCGGGCTGTGCCCGTCGCGAACCCGGCTGCCGATGTGTGCAGCCGTTCCGAGATATCGCGCCCCACGAGGCGCCGCCGCCGCAACAGGAACAGTTTGCCGAACCCCCTGAGGCTGCCCACCGATCGAGCAGCCGCATTCGTGGGATACCGGGCATGCCAGCCTTCGGGCAGGAGCAGCCCGGCCGCCTCGGCCTCGGCCAGCATCCAGGTGAGCGGTATGTTGGACAGGGGCCGTGCGTCGTGATTGCCCAGAAGATGCCCCCCGACATCGCCATGGGTGCCGCGGAACCAGACCTGCGCGACCCGGGGCGTGGGCGCATCGGTGTCCCACAGGATCGGACGATAGGCCTCGCGCCGTTCATGCAGCGCAAGCGCATGGCGCGCCACCTCGGTCGAGGCGCCAAGCTCGTGGTCGTGATAGGGGTGCGGGTCCCCCGCGAAGCGCCACAGGATCGGCCAGCGGATGCCCAAGGCGCGCACCGTGTCATAGACCCCGAGAAAGGCGATCGGCACATGCGAATGGCACAAGGCATCGCGCAGGGCACGGGCGCGGGGCCCGGTCGGATCGGTCCGGTAATGTTCATAGACCCGGTCCAGCGTGTCTTCGTCGATCTGGGCGGCACGCAGCAGCCCCATCTTGTCGATCAGCCCGGCCAGCGACCGCACCGCATAGGCGCCCCGCGAATACCCCACCAGGTAAATCCGGTCGCCGGGCCGGTAATTGCGGGCAAGAAACAGGTAGGCGCGCTTGATCTGGCGGTTGATCCCGATCCCCGCCATCACCTCATGCGCGCGCTTCAGGCCGCGCCACTGGATGCCGGGTTCGTAATAGACGGTGACCGGCGCATCCGGCGGCAGGTCCATCAGCAACCGGTATGTCAGCCCGATATTGGTCTCATAGCCCGGGGCGAGCGATGACATCGTGCCGTCGAGCAGGATAACATGGTCGCGCCGTTCGGGCGCTGTCGGCGCAGTGGGCGGCGGTGACCGAAACCCCGTAATCCGTCGCCATATCCGGCTATTCCGCCGCAATCGCCTCCGCCTCCTGCAGCATCTGCCAGACCCGCGACGGGGTGAAGGGCATGTCGACCTGCCGGATGCCGAGCGGCCAGACCGCATCCTGCACCGCGTTGGCGACGGCGGCCAGGGCACCCACGGTGCCCGCCTCGCCACAACCCTTCATGCCGAGCGGGTTGGCCGTGGAGGGCACCGGTTCGGTGTAGAAGGCCACGAACGGCGTATCGTCGGCGCGCGGCATCCCGTAATCCATGAAGGTCGCGGTCAGAAGCTGCCCGTCCGCGTCATAGACCACATGTTCCGTGATCGCCTGACCGATCCCCTGCGCGACCCCGCCATGCACCTGCCCTTCGGCCAGCATCGGGTTCATCAGGTTGCCGAAATCATCGACCACCGTGTAGCGCACCACCCGCGTCACGCCGGTTTCGCGGTCGATCTCGACCTCGGCGATATGGCAGCCATTGGGATAGGACCGGCCCGGCAGGGTGATGCATTTGCTGGCCGTGGCAAGCTCGGCCCGGCCCGCCTCACGCGCCTTGGCGGCGGCTTCCAGAAGCGTGACGACAACATTCGAGCCGGGCGAACGAAACACGCCTTCCCCTGCGTCAAAGCTGATGTCACGGACGTCCATCCTGTCCTCCAGGAACCCGGCGAGTTGCGACATAAGCACCCCGGCCGTTTCCCCAATCGCCATTCCCTGAACCGTGACCGAACGTGATCCGCCCGTGCCGCCGCCGGTCGCGATCCTGTCGCTGTCGCCCTGGACGATGGTGATCGCATCGAGCGGCAGGCCGGTCTGGTCGTGGATCATCTGGGCATAGACCGTTTCATGTCCCTGACCGTTCGACTGCGTGCCGACATAGAGCGTGGCCCCGGTTTCGGTGATCTCGATGGTCGCGGTTTCATCCGGGCTGCCGAGGATCGACTCGATGTAATAACAAAGCCCCAGGCCGCGCAGCTTGCCCCCGGCCTCCGACGCCGCCCGGCGCGCGGCGAAACCGGCAAGGTCGGCCTCCTCCGCGCCACGGTCGAGCACGCGGGGAAAGTCACCGACATCGTAAAGCTCGCCAGTGGCCGATTTGTAGGGAAACTGCCCCGGCTTGATGAAATTCCGCCGCCGCAGCTCGAACGGGTCGACCCCGAGCGTACGCGCGGCATGGTCCATTGCCCGTTCCAGTGCATAGATCGCCTCGGGCCGCCCGGCGCCGCGATAGGCGTCGACCTGGGTGGTGTTGGTGAAGATGCCCCGGTTGCGGAAGAACGCGGTCTGCAGGTCATAGGTGCCGGTCAGAACCTTGGAAAACAGGCTCGACTGGATGTTCTGGCCGAATTGCGAATTGTAGGCTCCGAGGTTCGATATGCTGTCGACCTCATAGGCCACCAGCCTGAAATCGGCATCGAAGCCAAGGGTCGTCGTCACGTGCAGATCGCGCCCGGCATTGTCCGACAGCATCGCCTCGGTCCGCTCCGACATCCAGCGCACCGGTGCGTTCAGCGTTTTTGCGGCCAGCGCGGCCAGGAAGTATTCCGGATAGCCCATCGCCTTCATGCCGAAACCGCCGCCGACGTCGGGGTTGGTGACGCGGATCATGTCCTCGCCGACGCCGAACCATTTGACCAGGTCGCCCTTCATCCCCCAGACGCCCTGCCCGTTGATCGCGACGTGAACCCGGTCTCCGTCCATTTCGGCGAAACAGCCGCGCGGCTCCATCGAATTGGCGATGATGCGGTTGTCATAGGTCGTCAAGGTGACGACATGCGCGGCCCGGGTCATGGCATCCCGTGTCGCCTCGGCATCGCCGATGGCCCAGTCATAGGCGACATTGTCGGGCGCGGCGTCATGGACCGAGCTGCCGCCGGGCGCGACATCGATCTTGCCGTCCAGATCGTCGATTTCCAGCCCGATCAGTTCGGCGGCGTCTTTCGCAGCGGCCTTGGTGTCGGCCACGATGAACGCCACCGGTTCACCCACGAACCGGACCCGCCCCTCGGCCAGGATCGGGCGCGGCGGCGCCGCCCCCCTGCTGCCGTCCTGGTTGTTGACGATCACCGCGCGCATGGCGTTCTTGAGCCCCTGTGCGGCCAGGTCGGCGGCGGTCAGGATCAGACGTACACCGGGCGCTTCGGCGGCCTCGGTGATATCCAGACCAGTGATCTCGCCATGCGCCACCATGCTGCGCAGCACATAGGCATGCAGCGCCCCCTCGGGGACGATATCGTCGATATAGCGCCCCTTGCCGGTCAGAAACCGGCTGTCTTCGAGGCGGCGGATCGGCTGGCTGGTTCCGAATTTCTGCATCTGGCGTGCCCGTCCTGTCCCTGTCGGTGTCCCCGGCGACTTTAGGTGGGGCTGGCGCGCTGTCCAGCCGCGCGGGGCAAGGTTTTGCGCTTTAGTCGGCAATCAGGGCGATGTGCGCCGGTCCCGTGATCAAATGCCCGATGATCGCCGCATCATGGCCCAGCGCCCGTATACTGCCGACCAGCCCGGGGGCCGCGCCTTCGGGCACGGCGGCAAGCAGCCCGCCGCAGGTTTGCGGATCGTGCAAAAGCATCGCCCGGGCGTCGTCGATCCGGTCGATCTGTCCTGCCATGGCGGTTTGGTTGTCTGCATGAAGGCTGGACCTGACGCCCGCTTCGGCCAGCTTCAGCGCGGCGGGCAGGACCGGTACGGCCCCCAGAATGATCTCCGCCCCCAGCCCCGAGGCCCGGCACATCGCCCCGAGATGCCCGGCAAGGCCGAAGCCGGTGACATCCGTCATCGCATGGGCGGCGGGGGCCAGAAGGCGGGCGGCGTCGGCTTGCGGGGTGGTCATCATCGTCCAGACCCAGGCCACATCGTCGCCTGCGGCGCGGCCCTGCATCTCGGCGGCAAGAACCGTGCCGATGCCAAGGGGCCGGGTCAGGATCAGGGCATCGCCCGGCCTGGCCCCGTCCAGCCCGATCGGAGCGCCGTCAACCGCGCCCATCACGGTGAACCCCACCACCGCCTCGGCCCCCATCGAGGAATGGCCGCCGATGATCTGCACGCCCTCGGCCGCGAAAACATCGCGCGCGGCCTCCATCATCTCGGCCATGGTCCGGGCCTGCAGCTCAGGCGACAGGCGTGGCAGGATGATCTGGGCCAGCGCGGTTTCGGGCCTCGCCCCCATCGCCCAGAGATCGCCCATCGCGTGCAGCGCTGCGGCGCGGGCCACCAGAACCGGGTCGTCGGCGAAAGCGCGGATATGATCGGTGCTGACCGCCTGTCGCGTGCCGCCGATACTGAGCACGGCGGCATCGTCACCGATCCCGGTCATCACGTCCCCTCGCGCCGGGGACAGGGTCGTCAGCGGCGCCAGGGCCGCCGCCCCCAGTTTGGCACCGCACCCGCCGCAAGGCGCGGGTCCGTCAAGCAATGTCGCCAGCCCGCTGGCCGCCGGGTGCGGGAGGGCGCGGACCGGGGGCTGCGGCAGATCGCGGAACCGGTCCATGAAGCCCTGGTCGATCCGGTTCTTCCAGCGCCACATGGCGGGCCCCGACAGGGCGATCCCGGACTTTTCGGCCAGCGCGGATTTCCGGCCCAGCGAGATGAGCTTCAGGAAATCCTTCTGCGGGCGGAAGGTTTTGCGCGGCCCGCCCGCCACCTCCGCCCGCAGGTTGTGAAACAGGATCGGCGCGGCGCGCACGGCGTAAACGCCCGCCTTCGGGCGCGGCGCATGGGTCAGGTGCACGCAATCGCCCGCACCGTAAATCGTCGGGTGCGAGACCGAGCGCAGGGTGGCGTCCACCGATACATAGCCGCGTTCGATCGCCAGTCCCGTCTCGGCCAGCCATGGATGCGGCACCGCCCCGGCGGCTCCGATGATGAAATCAGCCTCCACCATCCGCCCGGTTTCCAGCAGGACGCCCCCCGCGCGCACCTCGGCCACCGGCGTGTCAGCCATCGCGGCAATGCCGTGATCGGCCATCGCGGCCATCAAGCGGCGCTGCACGGCGGGGGACGCCGCGCCAAGGACCTGTCCCCGGTCGATCACGGTGACCGAGGCATCGCGGCCCAGCGTCTTCATCCGGTGCGCACAGGCCAGCGCCAGTTCCGCGCCCACAACTCCGCCCCCGATGACCGCGATCCGGGCCGCGCCATGGCCGGCGCAGAACTCCTCCCACCGGCGGGCGAAGGTTTCCAGCGGCTTGGCCGGGGTCGCGTGATCGGCAAAGCCCGGCAGCGCATCCATCCGCGAGGTGATGCCGACATCGAGCGAGGCGATGTCATAGGCGATCGGCGCGCGCCCCGGCACATGCAGGCGCTGCGCCTGCAGATCGATGCCCTCGACCGCGCCCAGAACGATCCGCGCCCCGGCAAAACGGGCCAGCCGCACCAGGTCGATTTCCAGCGCGGCGCGGTCGTAATGGCCCGCGATATGGCCCGGCAGCATGCCGGAATAGGGGGCGGTCGGCCCCGGATTGATCAGCGTCAGCCGCACGCCCGCCACCGGTTTCATCCCCCAGGACCGTAGCACCAGCGCGTGGGTATGGCCCCCGCCGACGAAGACGAGGTCCCTGATCCGGGGCAGGTCGGGTCGGTGCATCTGGGTGTCCTTCAGCGGCGGCGCGCGGCGGTGGTGCGCAGGGTCGGGTCGGCCACGGTCGGGTCTTCGGGCCAGGGGTGTTTCGGATAGCGGCCGCGCATGTCCTTGCGCACCTCCGCGTAACTGCCCGCCCAGAACCCCGGCAGGTCATCGGTGACATGCACGGGCCTGCCCGCAGGCGACAAGAGCGTGAACTTCAAAGGCGTGTGATCGGGGCCGATGGTGGGGTTGGTGGTGGTGCCGAACACCTCCTGCAGGCGCAGGGCCACCTCGGGCACATCCCCGGCATAATCGATGGCGATTCTGCGGCTCAGGGGGCTTGTCCAATGGGCCGGTGCCAGCCGGTCGACCTCGGCCATGTCCTCCCATGTAAGCCAGGCGCGCAGCGCGTCCGCCGGGTCGAACCGGCCAAGGTCGTCGGCGCTGCGCAGCCCCGACAGGTAGGGCGCAAGCCAATCCTCCATGGCATCGGTCAAAGCGGAATCGGATACATCCCTGACCCCCGACGCCGCGATCCGCGCGCGCAGCAGGCGGGCGGGTTTTGACCAGTTGAGCGTCTCGAGCCCGATATCCCGCAGACCCTCGAGCAGGGCCGCGAGGACGGTCGCCTCCGGCGCATCGCGCCAGATCCTGTCATCCAGAACCAGCGCGCCGAAGATCTCCTGCCGCCGTGCCTCGACCCGCCGGGTTCGCCGCGACCACGCGCAACTGTCGACCCAGGTGATGCGGTCGGCGTAGAGCGCCCTGAGCTCGGCCTCGGTGATCGGGTTCCCCTGCCGGATGCGGGCCTCGCGCCGGTCGCCGTCAAGATCGGTGACGACCAGAAGGCGCTGACCGGACAGGGCATCGCCCTCGTCAAGATAGGCGCCTTTCCCCCCCGACAGCACGTAGCGGGGTGCGTCGCCCGGGCGGCGCAGCGCCACCCGGTCGGGATAGGCGAGTGCCGCCTGTGCGCCGAGGCTGCGGGCCGGGCCCCTGGCGAAGGGTTTCAGCCGTTTCACCTCCTGCCGGATGCGGGCCAGGGCGGGGCGATGGGCGTCACCCGGTGCCTCGCCGGCAATCGCACGCAACCGCAGGCCAAGGTCGGCCCCCGCGCCGCGCAACGGGTCGCGGTCCGACAGCAGGGCGGCGAGGGGCGCAGCACCGGCATCACAACGGGACAGCATATGCGCAAGGCGCGGGTGCAGCGGCATCCGCGCCAGATCGCGCCCATGCCCGGTGATCAGCCCCTTGTCATCCAGCGCGCCCAGATCGCGCAGCAGGGCGCGGGCCTGTTCCAATGCCGCATCTGGCGGCGGGGTCAGAAAGGCCAGCCCCTCGGCCCCGCCCCACAAGGCCAGTTCCAGCGCCAGCCGCGTCAGGTCGGCCGATGCGATCTCGGGTGGGGGAAAGGCGGGCAGGGCGCCTTCGCCCCCCTTTGTCCACATCCGGTAACAGACGCCCGGTGCAACCCGTCCGGCACGTCCGCGCCGCTGATCAGCCTCCGCCCGGCTGACGGGTTCGGTCACCAGCCGTGTCATGCCCGAAGACGGGTCGAACCGCGCCCGCCGCGCCCGGCCCGCATCCACCACCATCCGCACCCCTTCGATGGTCAGCGAGGTTTCCGCGATGGCGGTGGCCAGCACCAGTTTCCGCCCGTCTCTGGCCGGTGCGATCGCCGCCCGCTGCGCCGCGATGGGCATGGCCCCGAACAGGCTGTGCAGTGTGACGTCCCCGGGCAGGCGATGTTCAAGCGCTGCCGCCGTGCGCCGGATTTCGCCCTCGCCCGGCAGGAACACCAATCCATCCCCGGGATGCGCAGCCAACGCGGCAAGCACCTGATCGGCCACCGCGTGTTCAAGCCGGACATCCTTGCCGATTGGTGTGACCAGGTAATGCGTCTCCACCTCAAAGGACCGCCCTTCCGAGGTGATCAGCGGGGCATCATCGAGCAATCGGGCGACCGGCTCGGCGTCAAGCGTGGCCGACATCACCAGCACGGCCAGATCCGGGCGCAGGGCCTGACGCGCCTCCCATGCCAGGGCAAGGCCCAGGTCAGCCTGCAAGGCGCGTTCGTGAAATTCGTCGAAAATCACCAGGTCGATCCCGGGAAGGTCCGGGTCGGACTGGATCATCCGGGTAAAAATCCCCTCGGTCACCACCTCGATGCGCGTGTCGGGCGAGGTTACGGTCTCTCCCCGCATCCGGTAGCCCACGGTCTGCCCGACATCCTCGCCAAGGGTGTCGGCCATCCGTTCCGCTGCCGCGCGGGTGGCAAGGCGGCGGGGCTCCAGCATGACGATGCGGCCCGCGACATCCTCAAGCAGGGCCACAGGCACACCTGTCGTCTTGCCCGCGCCGGGCGGGGCCTGCAGCACGGCGCGCCCCGCCTCACGCAAGGCGCGGCGCAGCGCGGGCAGGATCGGGGTAATGGGAAGTGTCAAAGGGCCTGTCAGTTGCGGCGGGTGATCCGTATCGGCCCGAATAGCGAGGTCGCCCGCACCTCTGTCAAGCGCCAGACGCCTTCGGTTTCCGCGTAATGCGCGGTGAAGGGAAAGCTTTGCCGGTCCGACATCGCCTCGGCGCTGAACCCGTCGAGCCGCCTGTACTCACCCGCGCAGGTGATACCATCGGGCGCCGCCTGTCGCGGTCCCATCGCGAATTGCGACCGCCGCGCCCCGTCATAGACCTGCACGGTGTAGTCACACAGCATCTCGGCGCGGTCGGCATCGCGCAACAGCCGCCAGAGGGCGGTCAGGGGATCGACGGTGCCTGCCGCATCGGCAGGTGGCACCGCATAAGGGGCGGGTGCGGGGCTTTGCCGTTCGATCACCGGCATGGGGCCCGCCCAGGACAAGACCACCTCGCTGGCGCGGTCGCCGGTATCGACATCCTCGCGGTAGCGCGCCGGTCTGAAGTGCGTACCGCTGACACGGCCCTCGGTGCTCAAATCGAACCTGACCCTGGCAAAGACCTGTACCATCCCCGTGGCCATGACCCGGCCCGCCGCCGCATAGGCATCGGCGGTTTCCCGGCCTGCGACCGTCGCCTCGGCCACCTGAAGACCGCGAAACCGGATGTCGTAGAGGGTTTCCGCCTGCAGTTCCAACGGCAGCGTTGCAAGCAGGCTCAGCAGGATCGGGACGATGGGTTTGCAGCGCAAGGCAACGCTCCGGTCTGGACAGTCGGGCCCCGTTACGGGCAGAACGCAGGGACCCGCGGGGCCCTTGTTCCCGGTGTTTAGGTAGAAAAGACGACCCTTCCATGACGGTTTCCACGACCATCGCCGCGGATCTTGCGCCTCGCATCCTGGCCGGGGAACGCCGGGCCCTGGCGCGGGCGGTCACGCTGGTGGAAAGCACCCGCGCCGACCACCGGGCCGAGGCGACCGCACTGCTGGAGGCGCTGCGCGGCCATGGGCGGCAGGCGCTGAGGATCGGGTTGTCGGGCACACCGGGCGTGGGGAAATCGACCTTCATCGAAGCCTTCGGGATGGCGCTGGTCGAGGCCGGGATGAAGGTCGCCGTGCTGGCGGTCGATCCATCCTCGACCCGGTCGGGGGGATCGATCCTGGGCGACAAGACACGGATGGAACGGCTCAGCCGTCACCCGAATGCCTTCATCCGCCCCTCGCCTTCGCTGTCGCATCTGGGGGGCGTGTCGCGGCGCACTCGTGAGGCCGTGGCGCTGTGCGAGGCGGCCGATTTCGACGTGGTGCTGATCGAAACCGTGGGCGTCGGCCAGTCCGAGACCATGGTTGCCGAGATGTGCGATATCTTCGTCCTGCTGCTGGCACCGGCGGGCGGCGATGAATTGCAGGGCGTCAAACGCGGGATCATGGAAATCGCCGACCTGATCCTGGTGAACAAGGCCGATGGCGACCTGAAACCGGCCGCGATGCGGACCGTTGCGGATTATGCCGGTGCGCTGAAACTGCTGCGCCGCCGCCCCGAGGACCCCGAGGGGTTTCCCAAGGCGGTGCCGGTGTCGGCGATCACGGGCGACGGTCTGTCTGACGCCTGGGCCGATATGCAGGCGCTCGCCCGGGCGCGCCGCGCAGCCGGGTGGTGGGACAAACGCCGCGCCGCACAGGCGGTGCACTGGTTTCAGGAGGAGGTGCGCGCGGGAGTTCTAGCGCAGCTTAACGACGCCGATACCCGCCGCCGACTGCAGACTGCCGCGGCTGATGTCGCGGCTGGAAAGATCAGCCCCGATGCCGCCGCCGCCCGTATTCTCGATGTCTTGTGAGAGTGAAGCGGCGTAACTCACAGGATGGACTTCAATGAAAAACCCGTTTCGAAACTTCCTTCTGGCTTGGCACCGCATGCGCAACACACAGGTCTCAACCTTGGAAGGTGTGCGCTTGGCAACGGGCCTGGACACCCCGAAGCTCGTTCGGTCATTGATCTTCAAGCGCAATTATGAACGCGATGAGGCGAAATTGCTGCGCTCTGCCGTTCAGTCAGGTGACCAGGTGCTGGAGATCGGCGCGGGCATTGGTTTCATCGGATTGTTGGCAGCCCGACTTGCAGGGCAGGGCCGGGTCACGTCTTATGAAGCGAACCCGGCGATGCAAAAGGTGATTGAAACCAATTATGCGCTCAATCCTGTCACTCCGGACCTGCGGATGCGGGCCGTTACCCGTGACGGCAGGCCGTTAGTGTTTCACCAAGCCGAAAACATCTTGTCGTCATCAATCGTAGCCCGAAGCGATGTCAATACGACCGAAGTAACAGTCAAGGCTGATGCGATCGGCAAGGTGCTTGACGAGATTTCGCCCGATGTTGTTGTAGTGGATGTCGAAGGTGCCGAGGCTGATTTGCTGCCGGAGGTTATCGACAGGGCCATTCCGCGCCTATTGGTCGAGTTTCATCCGCATATTATTGGTGTTGAAACCATTCAAGCAATCAAGGCGTCTGCGCTCGCCGCAGGTTATGAGGTCGTCCAAGACTCTGGGGATAACGTGTTTCTTGCCCGTGCAACATCATGAAGATTTTTTGAGATCGAGTTCTTCCAGCGTGTCGCGGATTTCGGCCCGGATCGGTTCTGCAGCCTTCAGGATGTCGTCGGTGTGGCGAAAATCGAGCGGGCCGAAACGGCGGGAGTCGGGGCGCAGCAGGCGAAAGGGTTCCCTGTCCTGCAATTGCCGTTCCAGAAGCGCGCGCATCATGATCCGCATCGCGCCCATCGAGGTCATCAGCGGCCCCGGCACCTGATCGGCGTTTTCATCGGGCGGGTCGGTGACCGCGTCGATCGCAATCACAGGGCAGTCTTCGGGCAGGGCTTCGATGGGCAGGTTGTTGCAGACGCCGCCATCGACATGGACCCGCCCGTCGATGACCACCGGCCGGAACACCCCGGGGATCGCCATCGAGGCGGCCAGCGCGGGGGCGAGGGGGCCTGCGTCGAACCGCGTCTCGGACTGGCGGTAGAAGTCGGTGGCGACGGCGGTGAAGGGGATGTCGAGGTCCTCGATCCGGTCGGGCAGGGCATCGGGCAGCACGATCTTGAGAATCTCGGCGGGGTCGAGAAAGAAGCTGAGCCCGAGATCACCCCAGGACGCGCCGCGCAGCATCCGCGCCCCGATCCGCGCGATGTTCGACGACAGGCCGCAGGCATGATCGCGGATCTCGGCACCCGTCATGCCCGCCGCCATGCAGGCCCCGATCAGAGCGCCCATCGAGGTGCCCGCGATGGCCTCAGGCCGGGCGCCCGCCGCGTCGAGTTCCTCGATCACGGGGATATGGCCGAGGGCTGCGGCGCCGCCGCCGCTGAGAGCTAGGGAAAAGCGGGGAGTGAAGCGTGCGGCGTTTGTCATCGGGTCGGAGGGTAGCCGGTGATGTTGTCGGTTTGAAGACGGGTGGAGGTTGGTAAAGGGTGCTCAGGATTGAGCGAATGAGGAAAAACTTTGATTTAAAATGGAAATTCGGGTCTTGTGAAGCTTTTGGTAAGGGTTTGAACGGTGGATGTTTGGAGGGAGCCAAGGAGGCGCGGAAGACCGGTTCGTGTGTGCACGGTGAGAGGTGGGACCAATCCCGCCCTCCCAGTTTGAGCAGTCGCTCGCCTGACGCCCTTCGGTCTTGTTCCGGGCGGAAGGTGAACTTTAATCTGCAGACGCTAGACGCTTTTCGAACCAAGCTTCGAGATCGACGAAACCCATCTCGCCGTTCGCCACCGCAACGACCATGTCATCGATGCGTTCGCCGCTTTCAAGTACGAGGCGGAAACCGCTGCGCCGGACCAGGAGCGTTGTGACAAGGAGTGCCGTCCGCTTGTTGCCGTCGACAAAGCCATGGTTCTGCACGACAGCGTGCAAGAGGGCTGCCGTCTTGGCGGCGAGCGTTTCGTGGTAGCCGGAATAGGGCCGCCCGATCGCCGACCTGATCGAGGCTTCGCTGACGATACCCGAACGCCCGCCGAAGGTCAGGGCGCGTGCATGGGCTTCGAGAATGTCGGCAAAGGTGATAACGTAATGTGTCACCGATGGACGAGGCGCTCCAAAGCGTCGTGGTGTTCTTCTGCCTGCTCGATCAGCGTGCGCACTGTCTCGACGGTGGGTCGGGCATCGAGAAAATGCTCATGTTCAAAAAGACCGTTATCGTCAAACACACGAACAATCCAACGACCATCACCAGTCGCGGCAATTTTAACGTGTTTGATCAAATCATTGCTCACTGATCCAGGAAACTCCGCAGCTTCCGCGACCGGCTCGGGTGCTTCAGCTTCCTCAGCGCCTTCGCCTCGATCTGCCGGATGCGTTCGCGGGTCACGCTGAACTGCTGGCCCACTTCCTCCAGCGTGTGGTCGGTGTTCATGCCGATCCCGAAGCGCATCCGAAGGACACGCTCCTCGCGCGGGGTGAGCGAGGCCAGGACGCGGGTGGTTGTTTCCTTCAGGTTTTCCTGAATGGCCGAATCCAGCGGCAGGACGGCGTTCTTGTCCTCGATGAAATCGCCAAGCTGGCTGTCTTCCTCGTCGCCGATGGGCGTCTCCAGAGAAATCGGCTCCTTGGCGATCTTCATCACCTTGCGGACCTTTTCCAGCGGCATTTGCAGCTTTTCGGCCAGTTCCTCGGGAGTGGGCTCCCGGCCGATCTCGTGCAGCATCTGGCGGCCGGTGCGCACCAGCTTGTTGATCGTCTCGATCATGTGAACCGGGATCCGGATCGTGCGCGCCTGGTCGGCGATGGACCGGGTAATGGCCTGACGGATCCACCAGGTGGCATAGGTCGAGAACTTGTAGCCGCGGCGGTATTCGAATTTATCGACGGCTTTCATCAGGCCGATATTGCCCTCCTGGATCAGGTCCAGGAATTGCAGGCCGCGGTTGGTATATTTCTTGGCGATGGAGATCACGAGGCGCAGATTCGCCTCGACCATTTCCTTTTTCGCCTGCCGGGCTTCCTTCTCACCCTTCTGGACCTGGTTCACGATGCGGCGGAATTCGCTGATATCGAGGCCCACATAGGTGCCGACCTGTGCCATGTCGGCGCGCAGTTCCTCGACCTTGTCGCGCGAGCGTTCCATCAGGGCCTGCCAGCCGCGCCCGGGCTTGTCGGCCATGCGGTCGACCCAACCGGGGTCCAGCTCGTGCCCGCGATATTCGTCGATGAATTCGCGGCGGTTGATGCGGGCCTGGTCGGCCAGTTTCACCATGCCGCTGTCGATCGACATGATCCGGCGGTTGATACCGTAAAGCTGGTCGATCAGCGCCTCGATCCGATTGTTGTGCAGGTGCAGCTCGTTGACCAGTTCGACGATCTCGGCGCGCAGTTTCTGGTATTTCGCCTCGTCCTTGTCGGAAAAGCTGGAATCCTTGTTCAGCGTGGCCGAGATGCGCGCATCCTGCATTGCGGCCAGTTCGGCATAATCGCCCGCGATATGGTCGAGCGTTTCCAGCACGCGCGGCTTCAGCGCGGCCTCCATCGCGGCCAGGCTCATATTAGCCTGATCGTCCTCGTCCTCGTCGTCATCCTTGGCAATGGGGTTGCCGTCAGCGTCGAGTTCCGGCTGCGCCTCGGCGGTCTGGGCCGGTTGCGCCTCACCGCCCGAAGGGTTCAGCGACACGACGGGTTCGTCATCTTCGCCATCCTCGCCCATCGACCGGCCGAAGGTGGCGTCGAGGTCGATGACGTCGCGCAGAAGGATGTCTTCGTCCAGAAGTTCGTCGCGCCAGATGGTGATGGCCTGGAATGTCAGCGGGCTTTCGCAAAGCCCCGCGATCATCGTGTTGCGGCCCGCCTCGATGCGCTTGGCGATGGCGATTTCGCCTTCGCGCGACAGCAATTCGACGCTGCCCATTTCGCGCAGATACATCCGCACGGGGTCATCGGTGCGGTCGAGTTTCTCGGTCTCGGTCTGGGCGACGGCCACCTCGCGCGAGGTCGAGGCTTCGACCATCTCGGTCGATCCCTTCTGATCCTCGCCTTCCTCGGCCTCGTCATCCTCGATCACGTTGATGCCCATTTCGCTGAGCATCGACATAACGTCTTCGATCTGTTCGGAATTGACCTGATCGGGCGGCAGGACCGTGTTGAGCTGGTCATAGGTGATATAGCCGCGCGTCCGCGCCTCCGCGATCATCTTCTTGACGGCGGTCTGGCTCATGTCGAGGCTGATCTCGGGATCTTCACCGTCCTGTTTGCGATCGTCGGTGTCTTTGGCCATAGGCATCGATCCTTGCGCTCGCGTGGTGTTGGCGGGTGCGATAACACGCCGTGCCAACCCTTGCGTATAAAACTATGTAAGGCGAATCACTGATTCGCCTAGGTGCCGCCCCGGTTTTTCTTCTCCCATGCCCGCGCTTCTATCAACCCGGCGATGTGATCGGACAGGGCGGCGGTGTCTTCGGAGGTGGCCGCCATGTCGTCGCGACGGGGGCGTTCGGCGCTCTGGCGTGCCAGAAGAACCTGTTTCAGGCGCCGCGATACCGTTTCTTCGGTGCCGTCAGCATGGGCCAGGTCCTCGCAGGCCTCGCTCAGTTCGGCGCGCAGGGCGGCGCGGGCGCGCAGTTTGGCCACCTCCTCGGTCAGGCATTCGGACGCCCGGTCGGCGTTATGCGGGCCGGAGATGAAGGGCAGGTTGCGGATGTGGCCCATCGCAAGCAGCCTTTCAAGGACCGTGTCGAGGCCGGTTTCGCGCAATTCACCGGACAGGGTGTCTTCGTCACGCGCGGCGGTCGCGGCGAGGTGGTCGATCAGCGCCCCCTGTTGGGGATCGGGCACGGCAAGCCTGTCGAGCACCGTATCGAACCGGTCGATCAGCGCAGGGTAGCGGCACAGCGTGGCCAGCATCATCGCGGTGCGCAGGTCGTCCTCGCCCATCGTTCCCGCGGCCAGCGCGGAGGACCGGGTTTCGGCCAGCGGGCTTTGCGCCTCGGCAAAACCGCGTTTGTCGCCGGACCAGGCGCCCCTTTTGGCGGGGGCCGGGCGGAACATCTGCCGCTTCAGGTCCTTCAGCGCGATGTCGTAATGGTATCTGAGCGTGGTGTCGGCGATCTGGCCCAGGGCCTGGCGCAGCCGCGCATCCAGTGCGGCGCGCCGTTCGGGGGTGTCGAAGACCTGGCCCTCGGTCTCGCGCCGCCACAGCACGTCGACCAGCGGGGTGGCGGTGTCGACCAGCGCGCGCATCGCGCCGGCGCCACGGGCGCGGATCAGGTCGTCGGGGTCCTGGCCTTCGGGCAGAAAACAGAACCTCAGTGTCTTGTCCGGCGCCAGAAGCGGCAGCGCCACGTCGATCAGCCGCATCGCGGCCTGCAGCCCGGCGCGGTCGCCATCGAGTGCCAGGATCGGTTCATCGGCGATGCGCCACATCATTTGCAACTGTGTGGCGGTGACGGCGGTGCCGAGCGGCGCGACGGCGGCCTCGAAACCGGCTTTGACCAGGGCGATGACGTCCATGTAGCCCTCGGCCACGATCAGGGGCTGGCCCTTGCCCGCCGCCTCGCGTGCGGGCGCGAGGTTGTAGAGCGCGCGACCCTTGTCAAACAGCGGCGTCTCGCGGGAATTGAGGTATTTGGCGCGCGCGTTCGGGTCCATCGCGCGCCCGCCGAACCCGATGCAGCGCCCACGCCCGTCCCGGATGGGGAACATGATGCGGTCGCGGAAGGCATCATAGGGGGCGCCGCCATCGTCGGGTTCGGTGGCGATGGCGGTGGCCAGGACATCGGCGGCCCCGAACCCCTTGCCGGTCAGCGCGGCGAAGGCACCCTGGCGGACGGGCGGGGCATAGCCGATCTCGAACCGGTCGATGGTCGCCTGATCAAGGCCGCGCTTTTCGAGGTAGGCGCGCGCGGCGGTTGCGGCCTGGGTTTTCAGCTGCAGCCGGTAATGCGCGACGGCCGCCTCGGTCACCTGCGCGAGCCTCGTGGCCTGATCGGCGCGTTCGGCGGCGGCGGGGTCGTGGGCGGGCATGGTCATCCCGGCTTCGCGGGCGAGGATTTCCACCGCCTCCATGAAGCCCACGTTTTCGGTTTCCTTGACGAAGCCGATGGCGTCGCCTTTGGCGTGACAGCCGAAGCAGTAGTAATACCCCTTGCGGTCATCGACGTGGAAACTGGCGGTCTTTTCCTGGTGGAAGGGGCAGGGCGCCCACATGTCGCCCTTGGCCTGGTTGGATTTGCGGTTGTCCCACAGGACCTTGCGCCCGACCACCTGCGCGATCGAGGTGCGGTTGCGAAGCTCGTCAAGGAATCCGGGGGGCAGGCTCATTGACCCAATATCGGGGGGCGCCCAGCCCGTGTCCAGCCGGGCGGGGGCGGCGGGCGTTGCTGTCCACAGGATATTGGCGGTGCTCAGCCCGCGTCGCGCGCGGCCCGCGCCGCCACCATGCGCATCGCGCGGTCCAGTTCATGCACCATCGTGCCCGCCATCGAGCGGAAGGCCAGAAGCTCGAACCGGTCCGAGCCGGTGCGCAGCACCATCGCCGACATATGGCCGAGCGATGTGCGCAGGCTCGTGCCTACGGGGCAGGCTGCCAGCGACAGATCGACGGGGACGAGGCGGGACAGAACCTGAGTGCTGGCAGCCCCCGACAGGGCGAGATGCGTCCAGGCATCTGATTGATCGCTGAGGCCCGCAATGTCCGACAGCCCCCCGGGCGGGGTCGGGCCCATCAGCATCGCCTGCGCGCGGCCCGACCATGCAAGGCGGGTGTCGCCCGTTTCGGTGAACGCGCCGGGCCCGGGCCATGACAGCCCAAACGCTTCCTCCAGCGCCGAGGAGACCGCACCGGTTTTTCCGCGAAACGGCATGACCGCCCAGATCGTGCCCATCGGCAGTTCCTGCAGGCGGGCCGCCCCATGGGTGATGTCGGTGCCCCTGGCAGGCGCAGTTGCGGTCAGGTTAGCCACGTACGCGCCCTCCCTCGGGGTCGAAGAAGACGGGATCGCAGACCTCGCACAGCACGCGGACATCGCGCAGGTGATCGACCATCATCACCTTTTCGCCTATCCGCTCCGGCCCCGATTTCAGAAAGCCGAGCCCGATGCCATGCCCGAGGGTCGGCGAATACCCTACCGAGGTGATATAGCCCTGGTCGTTGACGCGCACGGGGTCTGCCCCTTCATTGAACAGATGCGCCCCGGCGAGCAGGGCATCCCCGGCGGCTACGGGTTTGATACCCACCAGGCGCTCGCGGTCAGGCTCCAGCAGGCCGGGGCGGGTGGCGGCGGCCTTGCCGATGAAATCCTTCTTCTGGCTCAGCATCCTCTGCATGCCGATGTCAAAGGCGGTCACGCGGCCATGGATCTCGGCATGCGTGATGAAGCCCTTTTCCAGCCGCAGGACGTTCAGCGCCTCCATCCCGTAGGCGCCGCCCTCCATCGCCTCGGCGCGGGCCACCAGGTCGCGGTAGAGCGCATCGCCATAGCGGGCGGGCACCGCGACCTCGTAGGCGTGTTCGCCCGAGAAGGAGATGCGGAAAAGGCGGCCCTGAACACCATGCACGCCGACCGGCCCGCAGGCCATGAAGGGGAAGGTTTCATCGTCGATGGGGGTGTCGAGAATACCGTTGAGCAGGTCGCGCGCCTTCGGACCGGCGACCGAGAATTGCGCCCACTGTTCCGTGGCCGAGATGAACCGCACGTCCAGATCACGGCGCAGGGCCTGGGAAACGAATTCCAGATGCGTCATCACCTGACCTGCGGCGGCGGTGGTGGTCGTCATCATGAAGTGATGCTCGCCGAGCCGCGCGGTGGTGCCGTCATCCATGACATGCCCGTCCTCGCGCAGCATCAGGCCATATCGCACGCGGCCCACCTTCAGGGTGGAGAACATGTTGGTATAGACGAAATCGAGGAAGGCGGCCGCGTCGGGGCCGAATATCTCGATCTTGCCCAGGGTCGAGACGTCGACCACCCCGACCGCGTTGCGCACCATCGCCACCTCGCGGTCGCAGCTTTCGCGCCAATGGGTCTCGCCGGGCAGCGGCATGTAGGAGGGGCGATACCACAGACCTGCCTCGATCATGGGCGCACCGCGTGCCGTGACGGCGGCATGGGAGGTCGTCTTGCGTTCGGGGGCGAAGCCCTTGCCTTGCGCGCCCGCGGCCAGCGTGCCGAGCGCGACGGGCGTGAAAGGTGGGCGATAGGTGGTGGTACCGGTTTCGGGAATGCCGCGCCCGGTGGCGTCGGCGAGGATGGCCAGCGCCGCGATGTTGGAGCTTTTGCCCTGATCCGGCGCCATGCCCTGTGTCGTGTAACGCTTCATGTGTTCGACGGATCTGTACCCTTCCACCGCCGATTGGCGCACATCCTTGGTGGTGACGTCATTGGCGAAATCGAGCCAGGCGCGGCCCTTGCCCTTCACCGACCAGATCGGGGCGCTGTCGCCTGCGTCCTCGTTCGCCTCGGGGAGCGAGGGGCGGGCGGCCTGCATACCGATGGCCGCAAGCGCCCCGGCCGCAGCATCGACGCCCGAGGCGAGGCAGGCGGCGGTATCCATGTGACCGGCGGCGGCGCCTGCGGGGATCAGGCCGGGCACGGCATCGGGGGCGGGCAGGAACATGTGACGGTCGGCATCCCAGACAGGGCGCGCGCCCAGGTGGCAGGTCAGATGCACACTGGGGTTCCAGCCGCCCGACAGGCCGAGACAATCTGTGGCGATGTCTTCGGTCTTGCCGTTGTGGCGGACGGTAATCTGTTCCAGCGCCTGACGGCCCTTGCTGTCGATCACTTCGCCGCCCGCGATCAGGCGGTAATCACCCTGTGCCTTTGCATCGTGGCGCGGGTCGATCACGGCGGCCACCTCCACGCCCGCGGCCATCAGGTCGAGCGCGGTGCGGTGGGCGTCGTCATTGGCGGTGAACAGGGTCACCTTGTCCCCCGGCACCACACCGAAGCCGTGCAAATAGCTGCGGATCGCCGAGGCCAGCACGATACCGGGGCGGTCGTTCATCGGGAAGGCGATGGGGCGTTCGAGGGCACCGCCAGCCAGCACCGCCTGTTTCGCGCGGATGCGCCAGAAACATTCCTGCGGCAGGGCGGGCTGCGGGGCGTGATGGCTGCCGACGCGTTCGACCGCGCCGAAATTCAGGTCGTCATAGACGCCGGTCACGGTGGTGCGGGTCATCACGCGGACCTTGCCTGTGGCCTTCAGGCGTGCCGTGATGCTGCTGGCGAATTGCGCGGCGGGGGCACCGTCGATCGTTTCGTCCTCCCCCAACAGCCGTCCACCCGGATGCGGGTGTTCGTCGGCCAGGATCACCTCGGCCCCGTTTTCGGCGGCGGTCAGGGCGGCCATCAGCCCCGCAGGGCCGCCGCCGATCACCAGCACGTCGCAGAAGGCGAAGGCGCGCTCGGACTCGTGCGGGCTGGCCTTGCGGGTCATCCGGCCAAGCCCCGCCGCGCGGCGGATCATCGGTTCGTAGACGCGTTCCCAGAACGGGCGGGGCCACATGAAGGTCTTGTAGTAGAAGCCCGCCCCGAGGAATGGCCAGACCAGATCGTTCAGCGACAGCAGGTCGCGTTCGAGCGGGCCGATATGGTTCTGCGACCGGGTGGACAGGCCGTCATACACCTCCTGCATGGTGGCGCGTATATTGGGCAACATCGCATCGCCGGTACCGACCTGGATCAGCGCGTTGGGCTCTTCCGACCCGGCGGTCAGCACGCCGCGCGGGCGATGGTATTTGAACGACCGGCCCACCAGCCGGATATCGTTGGCGAGCAGGGCCGAGGCGACGGTGTCGCCTTCTAGCGCGGCGATCGTCCTGCCGTTGAAGGTGAAGCTGGCCGCGCCCGTGCTGATACGGTGGCCATAGCCGTCGATCCTCATGCCTCCTCCTCCGCGACCAGACGGGCCGAGGTCACCTTGTGGGTGACGGTGTCGCGCGCGACCTCAAGCCAGGCACCGCAGCCCTGACCGTGAAACCACAGGTCGCGCGTGGGCCCGGCGGGGTTTTCGCGGAGATGGAGGTAGTCGTTCCACGCCTCGGACCAGTCCTCGGTCGCCGGGCGGTCGAGATAGGCGGCATGGCCGCGATAGGTAAATTCTCGGATGTCGCGGGGGCCGCAGAGGGGACAGGGGATCAGCATGTCGGTTTTGCCCTCAATGCAGGTTGTGCTGGCTGCCGGTGGATTCTTCGTCCATCAGCCCGCGGCCGGTGGTGAACCGGTCCAGCCGGTAACGTTCCGCCGCCGGGTGGGGTTTGTCGGTCGCCAGCAGATGCGCGAAGCAATGGCCCGATCCCGGCACCGCCTTGAACCCGCCATAGCACCAGCCGCAATTGACATAGAGCCCGTCGATATGGGTGCGGTCGATGATGGGTGAGCCGTCTGGCGACATGTCCATGATCCCGCCCCAGGACCTGAGCATCCTGGCCTTGCCGATCATCGGCATCAGGGTCATCCCCGCCTCGACCACGTGTTCGGCCATCGGCAGGTTTCCCCGCGCCGCGTAGGAGGCGTAGAAATCCAGATCGCCGCCGAAGACGAGGCCGCCCTTGTCGGACTGACTGATGTAGAAATGGCCCATGCCATATGTGATGACATTGTCGATGACGGGTTTCAGACCCTCGGTGACGAAGGCCTGCAGGATGTGGCTTTCGATGGGCAGGCGCATGCCCGCCATCGCCGCCACCTGGCTGGAGCGTCCGGCGACGACGATGCCGACCTTCTTGGCCCTGATCGCCCCGCGAGAGGTCTGGACGCCGGTGACGCGCCCCCCCTCGATGTCGATGCCCGTCACCTCGCAATTCTGGATGAGGTCGACCCCGCGCCGGTCCGCGCCCCGCGCATAGCCCCAGGCCACCGCATCATGGCGGGCGGTTCCGCCGCGCGGGTGGTAGAGCCCGCCATAGATCGGGAACCGGGTCTGGTCGAAATCGAGATAGGGGATCATCCTGCGCACCCCGTCCCGGTCCAGAAGGATCGCGTCGTCCCCCTGATTGATCATCGCGTTCCCGCGGCGGGCATAGGCGTCGCGCTGGCCATCTGAATGGAACAGGTTGATGATACCGCGTTGGCTGTGCATGACGTTGTAGTTCAGCGTGGTTTCCAGCTTTTCCCACAGCTTCAGCGAGTGGGAATAGAACTGCGAATTGCCGTCCAGCAGGTAATTGGCGCGCACGATGGTGGTGTTGCGCCCGATATTGCCGCCGCCCAGATAGCCCTTTTCCAGCACCGCGACATTGCGCAGCTTGTGTTCCTGCGCAAGGTAGAAGGCGGTCGCCAACCCGTGGCCGCCCCCGCCGATGATGACGATGTCGTATTCGGGCCTGGGATCGGGGTCGCGCCAGGCCGGTTTCCAGCCCGTGTTCCCCCGCAATCCTTCAGTCAGCACCCGTAACCCGGAATAGCGCATCCGCACCCTCGTTCGGTCGTCGATGCACCGACCTTAGACAGCGGGTGCTGCAGCTGCAAATCCCCGCCGCGACATTGGCGGGCCTACCCGCGACGCGCGTCAGTTGCAGGCGGCGTTATAGGGCGTTTCGAACGGCACCTGCCCGGCATAGCGGGGCCGGGTGAAGGTGAAATTGTTGAAGTTGAGCAGCGTCAGGCCCGTGTCGAAAGCCGGGTCATAGGGCACGAAGGTTTCCACCAGAACGATGCGTTCGCTGACCGCCATCACCGGCAGCGCATCCTCGATCTCGGCCATCGAGGAATGGAACAGGCGCGACTCGCCATCGGTGGCATAGGACCAGTCCACGCAGTAGCGGGTGCCGTTCCACATGATCTGGGTCACCCGCATCCGCGACGCGCCGCTGTCACGGACCAGATGCTTGAAGACCGTCAGCAATCCCTCGATATCGTCCTCGGTCACGGTGTTGGTCTGGCGCGACAGCACATCGGCCACTGCATAGGTCGCCTTGATCGAGCTGTTATAGACCCGGAACGCATCGAAGAAGATGAAGCTCGACAGAAAGCCCCAGGCCAGGATCGGCATGATGATGACCGCCTCGAAGGCGACGGCGGCCCGCGTGTCCTGCCAGAAGCGTCTGAGAAGGGATGTCATCGCGCGCCCCTCAATCCGGTTCGTTCACGAAGATCGAGGCGGCGACCATGTGCATGCCGCCGGTGTCATCGCGCGTCAGGTTCAGCCCGAAGCCCGAAACCGGCAGGATCTGGTCGACGATGGCACAGGCCCGGATCAGGATCAGTTCGTTGTCCTGGCCCTGGCTGAACACGTTATCGGGGCGCACCTCGATATTGTTGCGGTCGACACACAGCACGTCGTCTTCGGGCAGTGTATAGGTCGTCTGGTCGATGACCCGCAGATCGACGACCAGCACGTTGTCGCAATCGGGGATCGCGGCGGTGTTGGCGCAGATCGCATCCTCGATATCATCGGCCGTCAGCGAAACCCCCTGCACGAGGCGCAGGGTCCGCACCGCGTCATCGAGCGAGCGTTCCATCAGCACCTGGCGCGACAGGATCAGGCCGGTTTCGAAGACCGCGATGAAAAACAGGATGACCAGCGGAAAGACGATAACGAATTCCATCGTGGCCGTCGCGCTTTCGTCCCGCCAGAACCGGGTGATATATGGGGCGGTCCGTTGCATCGGCGTTATTGCACCAGGCGCAGCTGGTTGATGGTGCGCGCGATGGACGAGAAGGCATCGGAGATATCCAGCCCTTCCACGTCGTAATAATGGGCATCGGACGAGGCGCAGTACTGCATCACCTGCCGACCGCGCGAGGGCGCCTCGAACGCGATGGAAAAGATCACGATGCCCTGCGCATGGGCGGCATCGCAGATGTCTTCCAGCCGGTCATCGCCCTCGTTGCCGTTGGCGTATTGCTCCCGCAGGCGGTTCTGCGCGAAGTCGTCCCGGTTGTCCTCGACCACGTCGCGGCGCCAGTGGTTGACGGAATTGTTGGTGTCGCCGT
This sequence comes from Paracoccaceae bacterium, assembly GCA_024742455.1. Classification (GTDB taxonomy): domain Bacteria; phylum Pseudomonadota; class Alphaproteobacteria; order Rhodobacterales; family Rhodobacteraceae; genus JANSYL01. The sequence goes on from JANSYL010000003.1 coordinate 208,556, forward strand.
CGAGGTCCCAGGCACGGCTCGGAAACCAGGCGCTGTCGATATGGTTGACCGAGATGCGGTTCCACACCTCGGACCAGTCCATCTGATAGGCGTTGTCATTGTCACCGCCATCGGGTTCGTCATGCCATTCGTTGTGGTCTTCCCACCAGTATTCGTCCCATTCCTCGTAATGGACCGAGATGTCGCCATCATCGGGGTCGCGCCAGAACCGGCTGGGCCCGGTGCGGACATGATCGCGCAGGTCGTATTGTTCGGTGTTGGCCCCGTCGGTCATCAGCACGATGACTTTCAGCGTCTCGACATCGTCATAAGGGGCGGGTCGATCCTCGAAATCGGCGTGCACCACGCCGGATTCCACCAGCGCATTGACCGCCGGGCGTGCAGCGGGGTCCAGCAGGGCCACCGCCCATTTCATGCCTGCGTCGATGGCGGTCGTGCCTTCGGGGTTGAAGCTGTTGATCAGCGCGTGCAGCGCGGTTTCGTTCTGCGACCAGGGGATGATGGCGCCGTAATCATCGGTGGGACAGCGGGGGCGGTTGATCGAGGAATTCTGGTTCCAGCTATTGGTGTTCATGTCGAAATGGCCCATGCGCTGGATTTCGACATTGGGGCTGAGGCCGGTGGCGTTGAAATCACCGTCATAGAAGCGCGAGCAGTTGGAATAGCCGTGCTCGTCGCTGAGGTTGAAGACGGAATTCAGCGTCGAGCCCGCGTTGACATGGCCGTTATAGGGTATGATCGACACCGAGACGAGCTGGTTGCCCTCGGGGTTGGTGTTGGCGCCCATCACGTCGGTGACGAATTGCCGGGCTGCCGGACGCAGGTTGGTCATCCGGTTGGAACTGCCCATCGAGCCCGAGATATCGAGCACCATCGACACCTCGATGTTGCGCACCCGTTCCTCGGCCGCGCCCGCGGCGGGTGAGGTCAGCACGCGCACGCCGAACATGTGCATGAAAAGCGACCGAAGCTCCATCTCGGCGATGGCGTTCACGCGGCGGAAATTCAGCCCCTCGATCACCTCGACGCGCAGGCGGTAATCCTGCAGGCCTGCGGTCTCGAAATAGTCGCGGACCACGGCTTCGGGTTCGAGGGTCTGGCTGAGCGAGGCGGCGGCCAGAACGGCGCGGTCGAGCGTGTACTGCAATTGCGCACGCTGGGTTTCGTAGCGCATCACGTCGATGGCGATGCCGCCGACGCCGACCATCAGGACGAACATCATCATGCCGAAGATCGTCACGGTGCCGTCTTCGCGGCTGAGGAACCGCCGCGGGATCCGGGTGATGATTTGGCCGATGTATCGGCGCATGGGAGGACTCCAGCCACGACGGATAGGACGCGATCCGCAGGACGGACCGCGCCACGGGCCTTATTGATCCGGGTTGGTGGCGGAATTGCGGCGGTGGCATGGCGAGAACTGGGGCCTTTGCCATTTTCCTGCCCTGTTCGCGCGCCCCGACATCGCGGCGTTGCAAGCGTCGGTTAGGGGTTGGGTGAACCGGTTTCGGGGCGTAGCGTTGCCCGGCATGCCGTTGAGGGAGAGGACGCGCAATGACCACGCAAACCGGTGAGCCGAGCTTTCGCCAATCCGTCGATCTGATGTTCAACCGGGCGGCGGCCATGACCGACCTGTCGCCCGGCATGAAGGAAAAGATCCGCGTCTGCAATTCGACCTATATCGTGCGGTTCGGGGTGCGGCTGAGGGGCGAGGTCCACACCTTCACGGGCTACCGTTCGGTTCATTCCGAACACATGGAACCGGTCAAGGGCGGGCTGCGCTATGCCCCCAATGTCCACCAGGACGAGGTCGAGGCGCTGGCGGCGCTGATGACCTACAAATGCGCGCTGGTCGAGACCCCGTTCGGCGGGTCCAAGGGGGGGCTCTGCATCGATCCGCGCCAGTATGAGCGCGACGAGTTGGAAAAGATCACCCGGCGTTTTGCCTATGAACTGATCAAGCGCGACCTGATCAACCCGAGCCAGAACGTGCCCGCCCCCGACATGGGCACCGGTGAGCGTGAGATGGCGGTCATCGCCGATCAATATGCCCGGATGAACACCACCGATATCAACGCGCGCGCCTGCGTGACCGGCAAGCCGCCGCATGCCGGTGGCATCCAGGGCCGGGTCGAGGCGACGGGCCGCGGCGTGCAATACGCGCTGCAGGAATTTTTTCGCCACCCCGAGGATATGGCGAAGGCGGGGTTTTCCACCGGTCTCGACGGCAAGCGGGTGATCGTTCAGGGGTTGGGCAATGTGGGGTATCACGCGGCCCTGTTCCTGAGCCAGGAAGACGGCTGCCGGATCACTCATGTGATCGAACGCGACGGCGCCATCGAGGACCCCGAGGGCCTCGACATCGCGGCGTTGAAGGACTGGATCGACCGGCATGGCGGCGTCAAGGATTGCCCCTTCGGCACCTACCATCCCGACGGGCTGCGCGTGCTGGAGGCCGAATGCGACATCCTGATCCCGGCGGCGATCGAGGGTGTCATCAACATGCACAATGCCAATGCAATCCAGGCCCCCCTGATCATCGAGGCTGCGAACGGCCCGGTGACGGCGGGGGCCGATGACATCCTGCGCCAGAAGGGCACCGTCATCATCCCCGACCTCTACGCCAATGCGGGCGGGGTGACGGTCAGCTATTTCGAATGGGTGAAGAACCTCAGCCATATCCGGTTCGGGCGGATGCAGCGCCGGCAGGAGGAATCGCGCCACAAGTTGCTGGTGGATGAATTGGAACGGCTGTCGAGGGATTCAGGCGTGGGCTGGACCCTGTCGCCCGATTTCAAGGACCGCTACCTGCGCGGTGCGGGAGAGCTGGAGCTGGTCCGCTCCGGTCTCGACGATACGATGCGCGCGGCTTACCAGTCGATGCGCGAGGTCTGGTGGGGCCGGGACGGCGTCACCGACCTGCGCACGGCGGCCTTTCTGGTCAGCATCGAACGGGTTGCGGCGAGCTACGAGGCCAAGGGCATCTGATCAGAAGGTTTTGCCATCGCGTTCGGCCATCAGCACCATGATCAGGTCGGCCACCGATTTGGCCTGCGCGCCGGAGGTGACCCCGCCCACCATCACCCGCCGCCGGGCCCGCCACCACAGGCCCGGCGCATAAACGCGGCCCGCAGGGTCCGGTTCCTTCAGCCGAACCAGGAACCCGGTCGCGGGCTTGAAGGCGAAAAACCCGCGGTCGACGGAATCGACATTGTCGATCCGGAACAAGCTGCGCCCGCCTTCTTCCTTCAACTCCTTGCGGGTCAGGATCAGCGGGATCGCGCTGGCCTGCCACATCGCCACGGCCAGCCACAGCGCCGCCAGCCCGAACACGATCTGCATCACCAGATAGGCCAGGTCGCGCGGCGGGGCGACGGCGACAAGGTAGAGCAGGATCACCCCGAGCAGCCCGGCCATCGCGACGCCCACGCCCCGGCGCACCGGGTTCGGATCGATGCGCCCGATCTCGTCATCATCCCTGATTTTCCTGGCCATTCCGCGCCGGTTCCCTTGCGTCCTGCGCGCGGTGATACTGCGTCCTTGCCCGCTTGGCGAGGGTCAGCGCGCGACGCGCACCTCGGCCCCCGCCGCCTCGGGTTCGTCATCGACCATTTCTGCAGGAAAACCCGGTGCGCGGATGTCGAGGCCGGTGGCCTCCTCAAGTCGCCGGATGATGTTGGGAGACAATTCCCGTTCCCCGAACCGCGCGATACCATCCGCGAAGATTTGGATCAGAAGGGGGTTGAGGTCCAGCGGCACGCCCGCCCGGTCGGCCACGTCCTGGAACAGGCCGATATCCTTGGCCACGAGGTCCATCGTGAAACTGATGTCGCGCGACCCGTTCAGGATCACCTGGCTTTCGGTTTCATGCACGAAGGAGGTGCCGGACGAGATCCGGATCGCCTCATAGGCCGTGCCGAGGTCCATGCCGGCCGCCTTGGCGACCGTCAGCGCTTCGGCGCAGCTGACCAGATTGGCGGTGGCGAGGTAATTGGTGATCACCTTCAGCACGCTTGCCGAGCCCACCGGGCCGGTGTGCAGAACGCGTCGGCCCATGGTGGTCAGCAGCGGCAGGATGCGGTCGAACACCGCCCGCTCGCAGCCCGCGAAGATAGAGATATTGCCGGTCGCGGCGCGGTGGCAGCCGCCGGACACCGGGCAATCCACCGCCTGCCCACCCGCAGCCTCGACCAGAGCGGCCAGCCGCTGCACCTCTGCCGCGTCGGTCGTGCTCATCTCCAGCCAGATCTTGCCGGGGGTCATGCCCTGCAGCAAGCCGTCGGGCCCCTCGACGATCGCGGCGGAGATATCAGGGCGCGGCAGGCAGGTGATGACCACGTCGCAGGCCGCCATCATGTCCGCCGGGCTGTCGGCTGTGGCCGCGCCCCGGTTGGTGAATTCCGCCACCTTCGCGGCGTCCAGGTCCCGGACCATGATATCGGCGCCGTTCCTCAGCAACGTGCCCGCAAGCTTGCCGCCGACATTGCCCAACCCGATGAAGCCAACCTTCATGCGCATCCTCCGTTTTATGACCATGATGCGCGGCGTCCTGCCCCGGTCGCGCCCAAAACCGACCTTTGCGACACTGCGCGGACCCTTTGCCTGTGACAGGCCCTGGCACGGGCTGGTCTGAACGGGGCGGGGCGTGTAAGCCGCGCGCCATGCTGAACACGATTTCTCATGGCGATGACGCCAGCCTGCCCCCGGTCCTGATCGCGCATGGCCTGTTCGGGTCGGCGCGGAACTGGAACGTCATCGCAAAACGCCTGTCCCGGACGCGCCGGGTGCTGGCCGTGGACATGCGCAACCACGGCGACAGCCCGTGGTTCGACAGCCACGGCTATGCCGATATGGCGGGCGACCTGGCCCGGGTGATCGCCGCCCATGGCGGAGTGGCCGACGTGGTCGGTCATTCGATGGGCGGCAAGGCGGCGATGGTGCTGGCGCTGACCCATCCCGAAAAGGTGCGTCGCCTGATCGTGGCCGACATCGCGCCGGTTGCCTACAGCCATACCCAGGCGCATCTGATCGACGCGATGGAGGGGGTGGACCTGTCGGCGATCACGACGCGGCGCGATGCCGATGCGGCGCTGGCGGCAACGGTGGATGATGCGGGCACCCGCGCCTTCCTGCTGCAATCGCTCGACGTCGCGGAACGGCGGTGGCGGTTGAACCTGGGGGTTCTGCGCCGGGACATGGCGGCGATCATCGGGTTCCCGCAGGTCGGGGGCCACGCCGATGTCCGGGCGCTTTTTCTGTCCGGTGCCGCCTCCGATTACGTCCTGCCCGCGCACCGCTCTGCCATCAAGGCGCTGTTTCCCGCCGCGCGTTTCGCAAAGATCCCCGGGGCGGGCCATTGGCTGCATGCCGATCAGCCCCGCGCCTTCGAGGCGACGGTGGCCGCGTTTCTGGGAACCGAAGGCTAGCGGCATGTGCCTTTGCGCCACGTGACGAACCCACGATGTGGGGCGCAGCACAATATGATGTTGCGCATCCCGAATTTGCCCAATACAAACATATCCACAGGTGCATGGACGCGGTAGCATCGCTGACGGGGATGGGGCTTTGCGGATGACGCAAAGCCCCGTTTCTTTTTTTGCTGCGCTGCAGAAACCGCCCACCAGGAGAGGAAAAAGGCGTCAGGTGCGCAGACGCGGTCCGTGCATCATGTCCGGGTGGACACAATCCTGACGCCTTCCCCCGAGCCTTGCGACCTGACGGTCACCCGGCCCGGAACATGCGGGAACCCCGGGGGGTCCCACACCCCGCGACACCGGCCCGAAAGCCGACCATCCCGGGTTTGCCGACCGCCGGGACAGGCCCGGTTGCCGACAGCCGGACCCCGGCCCGAAGACCCTGCGTCCGACCGGTGCGGACAAGGCCGAAACCCCGCCACACCCTGACCCTGCCGCGCCGAAACGTGACCGGCCAGTTGCGCCATCCCCCTTGAAAACAAGGCCGATGATGCGCAGCCCCACCCATCTGATGCCGGCCCGCCCGATCACGCCAGAGGCGCGGTTCGGTCAGACCTGCCAGGCCGGAACCCCGATAGCCGTGCCGTCCGGGCGCGTGACCCGTCAGGCCCGGCCCGTCGATCCCGAGGGCCAGTTCTGCCCTGCCCCGGTTGCCCGGAAGCAGTAAGGAAACTGTCACAAACGCCCCGCCGGGCTGGCAAGAAAATAGCACCGCAGCATCCGCATTTCCTGTGGAGGAAATCGTGGATGGCCCTGTTGGAAACCGCTTGGCGGCGCGGATTTCACACGCGGGTGCAAGCACTTGAAACCGGCACGCCGGAGGGCACGCCCGAGGGGTGTTTTTCTGCACCTGCAAAGGCAAAAACCGCACGTCACACCCCGTACACAGCCCGTACACACCCCGTGCAGACGCGACTCAGGCGGCGGATCGGGCCGCCCGTCCGGCGGATTGACCGGGATCAAGCGGCGCCCCCGCCGCCCGTGCTATTGTAACGGAATTATGACACGCGGCCCGACGGGGCCGGAAAGGGGGACGTCATGATCACGCTCGACGACATGGAGGACATGTGCAGCCTGACGCGGGAGGAGATCGCCCAGATCGCCGCCCATGACCACGTCACCGAGGCGGTGGCGGTGGCCGGGATCGAACGGCTGATGCATGAACATGGCGGGCCGCATGAGGTGGAGAACCGGATCTGCGACGACATCCGCGCCGCGCTGCACGCCCATGACCTGGACGAGGCGCGGCGCCTGTTCGCGCTGCTGCGCGGGTTCCTGGCCGCGCACCCGGAGGCGGTCCGCGGCGGCTGAACCGCGCGCCGCGCGGACGGTCAGCGCAGGTTGCGGATCTGGTTCGTGGCCCAGATGGCGACCGGAATACCGATCAGCGCGCCCGCCCCGGCGGCGGCAACGATGGGCTGCCAGCCATCCATCCCGGCGGCCAGAACGGCGGTGATCGCCGCACCGGCCAGCGCGGTGGAGGCCATGACATAGATGAGAAGCGGAAGACCGAGACGCATGGGGAAACCCTCGTGTGGTGGTTGTGCGGGAGGGGGTCTAGCGCGCGGCGGGGGAGGGGGCGTTGATTTGGGTCAAGGTGGGGGAGGGGTGATCAGGATTGAGCAGATGGGGCAAGCATCTGGAATCGTTCGGGAAAGCGGACCCTGTTAGGGATTGGGCAAGAGTTTCAGGCCGGGGAGGCGCCGGTCCTGTCCGTGACGCGGGGCGGTTCGGGGCGTCTGCGATAGGGCTGGCGGACGCGGGTGACGCCCGGGTTGGTGGGGCGGAGGGGGGATGGGCCGTTGGCGTCCCCGCATTGGGATGGGCGGTATGTGGCGGGGATGGGGTTGGGGTTGTAGGGTGGGGTTTTACCCCACCGATGGTGCGCGTGGCGGGCCGGGGATGGTGGGGTGGAACATCACCCTACGGATTTCTAGTCCTGTTCTGTTAACCCAACACGAGGTGCAAGCGCTTCGAATATGGACAAATACAAATACTGGAACCGCATGAGGTCATCCGTGACTGTCGTGATTAGAGGCATTACTGTGCTGGTATCAATGAAGCTGATAACTGCAGAGAAGCGACCAAGTGCTTTCTGCTCTGCTCTGTAGGCATCAACATCATCAAAGCGTTGATTCTTCATGGCGTCCCAGATTTTCTCTTCTAGTTCGTGAAATCTTTGAGTCTCCGCTTCACTCATCACGGAAGGCGGAACATATGGTGGAACTCGATGAACAAATCTGTTTCGAAGGTCGTCTTTGATCCGGAAAAACCACGCGTCATTTTCCTCAAACAACTCCTCAATACTATCAAATCCAATCTTTTTTCGGAAGTTCTTTTGAAGGATGTCAGCGTTCCGTTCCGCTAGTCCAAGTGAAGCATCTGATAACCGAACCAGCGAGATAGCTATGGCATCCAGCGCGCCGACCATGTGAACATAAAATAGGAGCAGGCAATCGCTTACCTCTCGCACCTCCTCTTGGTTCAATGGTTCGGTTCGATCATGAGACACGATATGGGAAAAAGTAGCGGCAGTTCTGAAAAGGGACGAAATCCGACGGCCGGCACCAAACTGCAGGATTTGATGAATCTCTTGATGTTCGACTAGGTTGATCGAATATGAAATTGATGTGAAGAAGTCTTGAAGGGCTGACAAATAGTTGTCGAATTGGATTTGAGCTTTGCGGCGGTCAGGCTCTTCGAACTCGTACCTGAAAAATTCCCAAAGGTTGTTCCTTTCAAGGTTTTCCCAAAGCAGTTCTTTCGCGCTATACCTTGCGGCAGCCCTCCGGTTCTCAGCGAGCCTTATACGTTCGTATCGGTCCATAAATCTCAGGATTCCTACCTTGGCCGATTGCAATGCCTAGCTTTGGTAGTTTTCAGCGCCCAGCTTACCCATCCATCTTGAGCGCTGAGATGAACGCGCTCTGGGGAATTTCGACCTTCCCGAACTGGCGCATCTTCTTCTTCCCGGCCTTCTGCTTTTCCAGCAGCTTCCGCTTTCGCGTCGCGTCGCCGCCGTAGCATTTGGCCGTCACGTCCTTGCGGAGCGCCGCCAGTGTCTCGCGCGCGATGATGCGGCCGCCGATGGCCGCCTGGATCGGGATTTTGAACATGTGGCGGGGGATCAGTTCCTTGAGCTTTTCGCACATGGCGCGGCCGCGTGCCTCGGCCCGGTCGCGGTGGACCATGGTGGACAGGGCATCGACGGGTTCGTCATTGACGAGGATCTGCATCTTGACGAGGTGGTCCTGCCGGTAGCCGATCATCTGATAGTCGAAGCTGGCATAGCCCTTGGTCACCGATTTCAGCCGGTCGTAGAAATCGAACACCACCTCGTTCAGGGGCAGGTCATAGACCACCATAGCGCGGGACCCGGCATAGGTCAGGTCAAGCTGGATGCCGCGCCGGTCCTGGCAGAGTTTCAGGACGTCGCCGAGGTATTCGTCGGGCACCAGGATCGTGGCCTTGATGCGCGGTTCCTCAAGATGGTCGACATGGGTGAGGTCGGGCATGTCGGCGGGGTTGTGAAGCTCGATCATGGACCCGTCGCGCATGTAGATGTGGTAGATCACGGAAGGCGCGGTGGTGATCAGGTCGATATCGTATTCGCGTTCGAGACGGTCGCGGATGACCTCGAGATGCAGAAGCCCGAGAAAGCCGCAGCGGAAGCCGAAGCCGAGCGCGGCGGAGGTTTCCATTTCGGACGTGAAGGAGGCGTCGTTGAGCGCCAGTTTCTCGATCGCGTCGCGCATGTCTTCGAAATCGTTCGCGTCGACCGGGAAGAGGCCGCAGAACACCACCGGCTGCGAGGGTTTGAAGCCCGGCAGGGGGGTGGCGGTCGGTTTCTTCTCATGGGTGATCGTGTCGCCCACGCGGGTGTCGCGGACCTGCTTGATGGAAGCGGTGAGAAAGCCCATTTCGCCGGGGCCCAGTTCGGCGATGTCCTTCATCTTGGGGGTGAAGACGCCCAGCCGGTCGATGCCGTAGGTGCCGCCCGTCTTCATCATGCGGATCCTGTCGCCCTTCCTGATCACCCCGTCGATGACGCGGATCAGGACGACGACGCCGAGATAGGGGTCGTAATAGCTGTCGACCAGCATGGCCTTGAGGGGGGCGTCGCGGTCGCCCTTGGGGGCAGGCAGGCGGGTGACGATGGCCTCGAGCACGTCGGGGATGCCGAGGCCGGTCTTGGCCGAGATCTCGACCGCGTCCGAGGCGTCGATGCCGATCACGTCCTCGATCTGTTCGCGCACCCGTGCCGGTTCGGCGGCGGGCAGGTCGATCTTGTTGAGGACGGGGACGATTTCATGGTCGGCATCGATGGCCTGGTAGACATTGGCCAGCGTTTGCGCCTCGACCCCCTGGGAGGCGTCGACGACCAGAAGCGAGCCTTCGACGGCCTGCATGGACCGGCTGACCTCATAGGCGAAATCGACATGGCCGGGGGTGTCGATGAGGTTGAGGATATAGGTATGGCCGTCGCGGGCGGGGTATTCGATGCGGACCGTGTTGGCCTTGATGGTGATCCCCCGCTCCCGCTCGATATCCATCGCGTCGAGGATCTGGTCCTGCATGTCGCGTTCGGCCACGGTGCCGGTCAGCTGGATCAGCCGGTCGGCCAGCGTGGATTTCCCATGGTCGATATGGGCCACGATGGAGAAATTGCGGATGCGGGACAGCTCGGTCATTCGGCGCTCATCATCTTGTCGTTGCAAGCGATGTAGCGGAGGGGCGGGGGGTAGGAAAGGCTTTCCAGCCCTCGGGCGGCTCGCTAGCGTTTCGGCGGGGATGATTGGACGGTGTGGCCGTGGCGATTGAGACGGAAGAGCAGTTCAGGGCCTGGCTGGAGGAGCAGAGCCAGCAGACCTGCATCTGGATCGCGTTCCGCGCGGCGATGCGGGTTGTGCCGTTTGTGACGCGGGTCGAAACGCGGGATGCGGCGACGGACCGTCTTGCCCTGATGACGTTGCGTGCGATGCTGATTGTGGGGGTCGCGGGCAACAGACCGTCTCCCGAGATCAGAACCGTCGCCGCAACCTTTGCCGTCCCCGACGCCGACGCTGCCCGCGCCGCCAACGCCGCCCGCGCCGCCGTTGCCGCCCGCGTCGCCGTTGCCACCTTCAGCGCCGACGCCGCCACGTTCGCCACTTTCGCCGTCCGCGCCGCCAACGACGCCACTTTCGCCGTCCATCGTGATGCGGATCGTGGTGCAGACTTGTTGCCACACCTCGCCATTCCGCTGCCTGCGGATTTCCAATCCGCAATCGACGAGTGGTCCGCAGGGCGCATCGACCTGCTGACCTTGGGCGGTCCGTGGCGGTTCTGGGGCGACTGGTATGCTCGCGCGATGGCGGGGGATCATTTGCCGTGGGACCTGCAGGAGCAGATCGCCCTGAAAATCCCGGACGAGATTTGGGAGGCCGGGCCGGAGGCGGTGGCGGCGGAGATTGAGCGGATCGAGGCGGCGTTCGAGCTTCGCTCGCGCATTGCAGATTTCGAGGCTGATCAGGCGACCGTTGAGGAGAAGCGTCTCGGCATCGGTGGCAACAACCCACCAAAGGAAATTGATGACCCTGAGACCGCCGCTCAGGTCATCGTGCTTTGGGAAAGCATCGCAGGCCTCAAGGAAGAAGTTGCCGCGGTCGAACCGGACGCGGAGCGGGTGGCCACCCTGATCGAGCGCCTTGGCACTGCTTTGAAGGCAGTCATTGCATGGTGCGGACGCAAAGGCGATTTGATGGTCGATACGACGATCAAATGGGGCATTCCCGCCGTTGGGGGCGGCTATTTCCTTGTGAATCGCGCGAAAGCAGAGGCCGTTCTGAAAGCGGCGCAGCAATGGCTGCCATTCCTCGCGCCTTAGGGATTTCGCACCCCAGCGCGTTAACAGCGGCAAAGCCGCCGCGCCATCGCCGGGCCGCCCCCCCGGCACGGCGATTTGGTTGGGCTTGGTGCGCCGCTCATCCGATGCAATGATTTGGCCATGATAAACCGCGCAGACCTGCGGTTGGGTCGCCGCACCGCGGCCCGTCGACGGCGCCCATAAAGTGCGCAAAAGACAGGTCAGGCCGCGCCACCCCACGGGCAGGCGCGCGCCCTGCTTTCGTTCCGGCGATTGGACCGATGCCTTACTCCGCCACCGGCGCTTCCGACGAGAACCCCGGGATCCGCCGGCCCGAGGCGCCGTCATCCTCGAGCTCCACCCAGTTGTCATAGGCGGCCGCGAGGAAGCCGGGGATGTCGGCCTCCCAGTCCTCGACCACGCCGGTGGTGATGTTGAGGTAGAGCACGTCATCGACAATGCGCCACAGATGCGGGTTGGCGGGGACCTTGCCGTTGACCGCCACGCCATAGGCGCAGTGCCCGTCGAAGGCGGGGGCGTAAAAGGCCGGGTCGGTCAGGAAGAGGTCGCGGTTTTCCTCACTCGCGAAGGCGAAGGTCGCGCCATTATAGTCCGCCGTGATGTCGGCGCGGCCGGGCACCGCCTGTGGCTGCGGCTGACCCACCGGGGCCTGGTCCAGCGACCGGTAGGCCACGACATCATAGCCCGACACGGCGAAACCGGTGCGGTCGACATATTGTTCACCCGCGAATGCGGGGGCGGCCAGGGCCAGGGTGATCGCGGTGGCAAGGATCAGGGGCAGGCGAGGCATGGGCATGTCCTATCACGTGATGTGCTGCCCGGACCCTGCGCCAGAACCGGCGGTTTGCCTATCCCGCCTCCCGACGATGTGAGGGGGCGTGAGGGGTCATGCATCGGGCAGGGGCAGCGCCTCGCGCGTGACCATCTGGCGGAGCGAAAAGCTGGACCGGGTCGCGCGGATGCCGGGAACGTGGACAAGGTGATCTTCGAGAAACCGGTCGAAGGCGCGCAGGTCGCTGGCCACGACCTTGAGCAGGATGTCGCGCGTGCCGGTCATCAGGTGGCATTCCACGACCTCGTCGAAGCGGCGGATCGCGGTTTCGAAATTCCTGAGCGTGTCGTGGGACTGGCGTTCAAGTTCCACAAAGATGAAGACGGTCAGCGGCAGGCCCAGCTTGGTCTGATCGACGCGGGCGGTGTAGCCGGTGATCACGCCCTCGGCTTCGAGCCGCGCCAGCCGCCGGGCGCAGGGGGTGGGGGTCAGGCCGACCTTTTCGGCCAGGTCGGTAACCGGGAGTCGCCCATCGGCCTGAAGCAGGGTGATGATCTGGCGGTCGATGCGATCCATGGGGAAATCCTCTCTCATATTGGCCAAGGTTAGGGGAAACCTGCGTTCCACGCGAGGGTGGGCGGCAGGATTTGGTGAAACGCCCCACGCCAGTCGGGCTAGGCTGGGGGAAGCCAACCCAGGGAGATGCGCGCCATGAAGATCACCGAACTGTCCCATCCGACCCACGAAACCGTGTTGCGGGTCGAAGACGCGGGCGCGGGCCTGACCGGGTTCATCGCGCTGCATTCGACGGCGCGGGGGCCCGCCGCGGGGGGGCTGCGGATGCGGCCCTATGACAGCGAGGCGGCGGCGCTGGAGGATGTGCTGCGGCTGAGCCGGGGGATGAGTTTCAAGAACGCCGCCGCCGATCTGCCGCTGGGCGGGGGCAAGGCGGTCATCATCGGGGACCCCGCCGCGAAAACCCAGGCGCAGCTGCGCGCCATGGGCCGGGCCATCGAGACACTGAAGGGCCGGTACTGGACCGCCGAGGATATGGGGATGTCGCCCGCCGACATGGCCGTTCTGGCGACCGAAACCGGGTTCGTGGCGGGGCTGGACCGGGGGCGCCATGCCTCGGGCGATCCGTCGCCGGTGACGGCGCGGGGGATATTTTACGCGATGCGCCGGGTGGCCGCGCATCTGTGGGGCAGCCCCGATCTTGCGGGGCGGCATGTGGCCATCCAGGGGGTTGGGCATGTGGGCTGGCACCTGGCGAAATACCTGCGCGCGGCGGGGGCCGAGCTGAGCGTGGCCGACCGGGATGCCGATCTTGCGGCGCGGGCCGCGCAGAGCTTTGGCGCGGCGGTGGTGGAGGCCGGGGATATCCTGCAGGCCGAGGCCGATATCCTTGCGCCCAGTGCCATCGGCGGCGTGCTGAACGCAGGCACGATCCCCGCGCTCAGGGTGCGCGCGGTCTGCGGCGGGGCCAACAACCAGCTGGCCGGGGATGACGATGGCGATGCGCTGGCGGCGCGCGGCATCCTTTATGCGCCCGATTACGTGGTCAATGCGGGCGGGATCGTGAATGTCGCCACCGAGATACTGCGCGTCACCGACCGCGCCCGGTTCGTCGATGACAAGCTGGCCGCGCTGGGCGCCAGCCTCGACGCGATCCTGGACGAGGCGGCGGCGACCGGCACCGGACCGCACCGGGTGGCTGACAGGGTGAATGCCGCCCGGCTGACGCCCGGATCGCGCGCCGCCTGAGCGGAAAGATTGATCAAGGCGGCACTTTCTGGCATATCTGGTGCGTGGAACCGGGGCGACAGATCCCGGTCCGCGCAAGGCAGACCAGGCAGTGTGACATGAAAGCGATTTTCCTTTGGGCCGTGATGTTCGTCATGGTCGCCTATCCTGCGCAGTCCAACCCCATCGAACGGGCCTGTTTGCAGTCGGACCGGGCCGCGGCCACCCGCAGCCTGTGCAACTGCATCGGCCAGGTGGCGGACCGGACGCTGACGCAGGCCCAGATGCGCGAGGGGGCGCGGTTTTTCACCGATCCGCAGCGCGCGCAGGATGTGCGGATGTCGAACCGGCGCAGCGACGAACGCATGTGGGATGCATGGCGTGCCTTCGGCGAACGGGCCGAGGCGACATGCGGTTGAGCAGCGCGTGAAACGGATCGTCATCCTGACGGGGGCGGGGGTGTCGGCGGAAAGCGGGCTGGGCACCTTTCGCGACAAGGACGGGCTCTGGACGCGCTATGACCTGAGCCAGGTCGCCACCCCGGACGGGTTCGCCCGCAACCCCGCACTGGTGCATGATTTCTACAATGCGCGCCGGGCCAATGCGATGGATGCGATGCCCAATGCCGCCCATGCGGCGCTGGCGCGGCTGCAGGCGGCGCGGCCCGGTTCGGTGACGCTGGTGACGCAGAATGTCGACGACCTGCATGAACGCGCCGGGGCGCAGGACGTCATCCACATGCACGGGCAGCTGATGCGGGCGCTCTGCGCGGCCTGCGGCCACCGGTGGGATGCGCCGCGGGTGATGGCGGTCGACGCGGCCTGCCCCGGCTGCGGCAAGCCCCGGACAAGGCCTGATATCGTGTGGTTCGGGGAAATCCCCTATCACATGGACCGCATTCTTGCGGCGATCGCCGCATGCGACCTGTTCGTGGCCATCGGCACCTCGGGCGAGGTCTATCCGGCGGCGGGGTTCGTCGAGGAGGCGGCGATGATCGGGGCCGAGACCCTTGAGATCAACCTCGAGCCGACGCCCGTTCCCGGACGGTTCGACCGGGTGATCGAAGGGCCTGCATCGGAGACGGTGCCGGCCTGGGTGGACGAGGTTCTGGGCGGCGCGGCCCCGGTCGCCTGAACGACCGGGGCCTGCCTGTCTGTCGGATCAGTTGGTCTGGTGGCCCGAATGGTCACCATGGCCGTGGCCATGGCCGCCATGTTCGGGCATCCGTTCCAGATCGACCGGGATCATCATGGTGACGGGGTCGGCCGTTTCGAAGGTGAAGGTGACCTCGACCTCGTCGCCATGTTCGAGCGTTTCGTTCAGGCCCATGAACATCACGTGCAGCCCGCCCCGTTCCAGCAGGACGGTTTCCCCGGCGGGCAGTTCGATGCCGTCTTCGATTTCGACCATGCGCATCACGCCACCGGTGTCCTGGATATGGGTGTGCAGTTCGACCCGCTGCGCGATGTCGGACGAGGCCGAGACCAGCCGGTCATCGATATCGGAATGGTTGAAGATCGACATGAAGGCCGCGCCGGACATCGCCATGTTGCTGGACACGCGGGCATAGGCGTCTTCGATGACCATATGGGCCGAGGCCATGGCGGGGAGGGCCGCGATCGCAGCGGCAAGAATCGTCGTTTTGAGGGACATTGCAGTCTCCTGAAGCATGATTGGATGTGAAGGTTCGGTGGATCAGGCCCGAACCGGGGGGCCGCGACCCTGCCCCCCCATCAGCCACATCCGGATGCGGTGGTCCGCGATTGCTTCCGGCTGAAGGACCACGCAAAGCCGGTCGGGCAGGGAGGCGGAAGCGGGTGCCGCGGCTAGGGCCACCGACTTGACCAGGCAATCGGGGCACAGCGGGGCATCCATCGTCACCGGTTCGCCACGGGCGTCGATCAGCGGCAGGCCATCGGCGGCCAGCACGACCGTTTCGCCCCCGGTGACCGCGCAGATCTGACCATCGGCCGCCATCGCGCCACGCGCCACCATCGCCGACACGGTCAGCGACACGAGGCAAAGGGCCATCATCAGGCCAAGGACGGGGCGCGCGCGGTTCATGCGAACGGATATAACGCGCGCGCCGGTGTCATGGAATAACAGCGACGAAAAAGCCGCAGCCCCGGCGGGACTGCGGCCATTGTTCCGGCGATGGAAAGGGTCAGGCCTGTGCGGCCTGCGCCTTTTCAATCTCGCGCTTCACTTTCAGCGCGCGCGGCGACAGATCTGCATCCTTGGCCTTCGCCATGAACGCATCCAGTCCGCCACGATGATCGACGGTGCGCAGGGCTGCGTTCGAGACGCGGAACCTGAACCGGCGGTCCAGAAGGTCCGAGCCCAGGGTCACCTCGGTCAGGTTCGGCAGAAAGCGCCGCTTGGTCTTGTTGTTGGCGTGGCTGACGTTGTTTCCAACCATCGGGCCCTTGCCGGTCAGTTCGCATACACGCGACATTTCGCGATCCTCGGATGTCTAATCGGAAAAGGGCGCGGCCTTGTGGCGACACGCCCCGAAAATCTGTCGGGGGGATACGGGCGGGTGGACGGGGTGTCAACCCGGCAATGGTGCGTGCTGCGCTGACTTCGGCGCGGGGGCGGGTTAGGGTCGGCGCATGCGTGAAACCGATCTCTACCCCCCGGTCAAGGCGTTCCTCGAGGCGTTGGGCTATACCGTCAAGGCCGAGATCGGCCCGGCGGATGTGATGGCCGTGAAGGATGGGGGCGATCCGGTCTTCGTGGAGTTGAAGACGGCGTTCTCGCTGACCCTGTTCCACCAGGGCATCGCGCGGCAGGCGTTAAGCGATGCGGTCTATGTCGCGGTGCCGCGCCCGACGGGCAAGGCTGCGGGCAAGGCGATGAAGCAGAACGTCAAGCTGGCCCGGTTGCTGGGGCTTGGCGTGCTGGTGGTGCGGCTGCCTGATGGCCGGGTCGAGGTGATGTGCGACCCCCGCCCCTATGCGCCGCGCAAGACCCCGCAAAAGACCGCGCGCCTGTTGGAGGAGTTCACGAGGCGCCGGGGCGATCCGAACGCTGGCGGCATGCGCGGGGCGCGGATGACCGTCTACAGGCAGGACGCGCTGGCCATCGCGGCGCATCTGGCGGCGCATGGCCCGTGCAAGGGCGCGGTCGTGCGGGATTGCACCGGGGTGGTGCACGCGACACGCATCATGCGCGACAACCACTATGGCTGGTTCAAGAAGGTCGAGAAAGGCGTTTATGCCGTCACCGACACGGGCCGCGCGGCAGCAGGTTAAAGTTCCACGCCCGGGTCGTCGTCGAGCGGCGCGGGTTCCGGTGCGTCCGGGCGGCGGCGAATGATGATATCGCCATTGGGCAGGCGTTCGGGCATCTCGTAATGGGTCAGGTCGTCGATCACGGCGCCCAGTTCCTGCAGGAAGGGCAGCATCCGGTCCTCGAAGAAGGGCTGCGCCTCTTCCAGCATCGGGCGCATCCCGTCGACAAGCCCTTCGAGGATCATCCGGGACCCTTCGGAAAACAGGTCGAGCCCGTCGCGCAGGGTATCGTTTTCCTCCTGCGCGAGGGCAGGGGTGGCGGCGAGAAGGGCGAGGGCGAAGGCGGCGTGTTTCATGATCTGATATGTGGGCGCTGAAGGGCCATCTTTGAAGACCCTAGGCCGCCGGGGCCATGTCGAGCGTGACCGGGAAATGGTCCGACGCCGCCAGCAGCGCATCGCGCAGGTCCGGATCGCGCCAGCATTCGGGATCGTCGAACGGGTGCCAGATGCGCCAGCTGCGCGCCAGCGGGCGCAGGCCGGGCGAAACCATGATGTAGTCGAGAAGCGCCGACAGGTATTGTTCCTCCGCCGACAAGTAGAACCGGGCGGTGGCCGGTTTGGCCGACATGCGGCTTTGCAGGGCGCGGCGGGCATGGGGGTCGTAAAGCTGCCGTTCCGGCGGGGCGTCGGAGCCCATGACGATTTCCACCCCCGAGCGGCCGAAGAGTTTCTCGTATTCATCAAGGCCCGGGCCGTCGTTCAGGTCGCCCAGAACGATCAGCGCCTCGCCCGCGTCCAGATGCGCCTCGATCCGCTCTCGCAGCCAGATGCACTGTGCCAGCTGCTTGCGGCGGTTGGCGATGGACAGGCGCATCGCGTCCGCGTCGTTGCGGGCGCCATGGGGGGCCTTGGATTTCACATGAACCCCGATCATCCGCATCGCACCCAGGGGCGTATCCAGTGCCAGTTCCAGCGGGGGCTTGGAAAACACCACGTGATCCTCGGTCGCGTCGATATCGAGGTCGATCCTGTAGACCCCGTCGAACCGGGGCGCATTTGTCCGGCCCTCGGGCCCGGTGATCGCCCCTTTGGGATCATGATGCGCGGTGATGCGGGCGGGGTCGTGGAGCAGGATCAGTTCCTGCTGCGTGTCGTTGGAGAACCCGCGCAGGGCACGGTTGGCGCGCAGCCCGGCCTGAGCGGCGAAGCGTTGCAGCGCCGCGGCACCGTCGCGCCGGCCCGAGATGTCGGGGGCTTCGACGACGAGGATCGCGTCGGCATCCAGACGGGTCAGCACATGGGCGACGGCGGCGGTCTGTTCGGCGCGGGTCACGCCATGGCGGCCCGACCGTTCGCCATCGGCATGCAGATGCCCGGCATCGTCGAACAGCGCATCGAACCATTCGATGTTGTAGGTCGCGATGCGCAGGCCCGCGTCAGAGAGCATGGCGCGCCGCGATCTCTTCCCAGGCGCGGTTGACCGCGACCAGGCGCCGTTCGGCCAGTTTCACCGCCTCTTCCGGAACGCCGCGCGCCAGCATCCGGTCGGGATGGGTGGCGCGCACCTCGGCCCGCCATGCGGCGCGGATCTGGTCCATATGGGCGTCGGGGGCCACGCCCAGCACGGTATAGGGGTCAGGTTCGGCATCGGGGACGTAGCGGGCGCGCATCCGTTTGAAGGCGGTGTCAGGGATCCCGAAAATCTCGGCCACGCGGGTCAGGAACGCATCCTCGGCAGGGTGATAATCGCCGTCTGCGGTGGCGATGTGAAACAGCCCCTCCATCAGGTCGCACAACACGCTGTCGACGCCGCAGGGTTTGCCATCGGCGCGGAACATTCCGGCGATGCGCTGCGCGTAGTCCTCGAACCCCGCGATATCCTCGCGCGCCATGTTGAAGACGCGGGCGGCGGATTTTTCCTCGGCGGGGGGGATGTGGAACACCTCGCGGAAGGCGGTGACCTCGTCCCGGGTCACCAGCCCGTCGGCCTTGGCCATCTTCGCCGACAGGGCGATCACGGCGATGGTGAAGGCGACCGTGCGTTCGGGCGGGGTGCGCAGCCGGTCGAAAACAGCCGTCAGCCCCTCGCCCTGGCGCAGGGCGGCAATGGCGTCGGCGATGCGGGACCAAAGCGACATGACCCAGTCCTAACGCGCATTCGGCGCGATGTCAGACGGTTTTCATGCGCAATTACCCGAGCGTGACCGGGCCGGAGGGGGTGGTGAAGTCGGCCTCGATCCGGGGGATGGAGCCCTGGATGATGCTGAGACGCGCATCGGTGATGAGCGGATCGAGCGCGGCGCGCAGCGCATCTGCCCGAGGCGAGATCAGGCGCAAAGCGGTCAGCCGCACGCCCTGATCGGGCAGGCGCGGGGCGGGATGGGGCGTTTGCCATTCGAGAAGCGCCGGGAACAACCCGTCGAAGGGCAGCATCCCGGTGTCGTTGACGGCCATGCGCCAGCGGATCGCGTCGCGCGCCAGGTCCCAGGGTGTGCCCACGCCCGGGGGCGCGGCGGCAAGGGCCGCGTCCAGATCATCGCTGCGGGCAGCCCACCGGGTCAGGCGCGCGGGGCCTGTGAAGGAGTCGAGGCTGAACCAGCGGGGGCGTCCGGGATCCCGGCCTTCGGGGTCGATGGCGATGACCTCGAGATAATCGTCCGGCCCGAGCGACAGCAGCCGGTTATGGGTGCCCATGACCTCATGCCTGCCGCCTGTGGGCAGGGGCACGCCAAGCTGCGCCTCGATCTCGGCGGTGCCTTGCACCAGGTCGGTGGCGGTGACGACGAGATGGTCGAGGGTCAGCATGGGGTGCTTCCTTTCGGGGGACGGTGCGCGATAGGCTTGATGCGAGGCTTGCCGGGTTTTGCCGCCGGCCTCAAGCCGCGCGGGGGGCTGCGAATGACCGAGCTGACCGAGATCAAGGCCGCGCTGCGGCGGCAGGCCTTCGCGGCGCGCAAGGCGGGTTTTGACATGCAGGGCGAAACCGGTGCCGTTGACCATGCGGTCGCCGCGCTGCTGGACGAAATCGGCCCGGCACGGGGGCAGGTGATCGCGGGCTACATGCCGATCCGCACTGAGCTGGACCCGCGCCCGGCAATGTCGGTGCTGGCGGAGGCCGCGCCGGTTTCCGTGCCGGTGATCGAGGCGGCGGGGCGGCCCCTGCGGTTTCGGGCATGGACGCCCGATGCCGTGATGGTCGATGGCCCCTTTGGCGCGCGTGTGCCGGAACGCGGTGACTGGCTGACCCCCACCGTGCTGATCGTGCCGCTGGTGGCCTTTGACGCGGCGGGCAACCGGTTGGGCTATGGCGGCGGGTTCTACGACCGGACGCTGGAGGGGTTGCGCGCCGCCCGGCCCACCCGCGCCATCGGGTTCGCCTTCGCCGCGCAACAGGTCGATGCGGTGCCGATGGAACCCACCGACCAGCCGCTTGATGCGATCGTGACCGAGGCGGGCGTGATCCGCCCGCGATCCCCGCTTGCCCCACCCGGTGAGAGCGCCTAACCACGCGCCATGCGCATTCTTTTTCTCGGCGATGTGATGGGCCGCGCGGGGCGGGCCGCGATCCTTGACCACCTGCCCCGGATCCGCCGGTCCTGGGCGCTGGATTTCATTGTCGTGAATGCCGAGAACGCGACCTCGGGTGCCGGGCTGAGTGCCGCGCATGGCAAGGAGATGCTGGAGGCGGGGGCCGATTGCCTGACGCTGGGCGATCATGCCTTCGACCAGCGCGAGATGCTGCAGGCCATCGAGAGCGAGCCGCGCATCCTGCGCCCCATCAATTTCGCCAAGGCCGCCCCCGGCGCTGGCGCGCGCCTGTTCAGGACGCAGACCGGCAAATCGGTGCTGGTGGCGCAGGTGTTGGGGCAGGTGTTCATGAAACGCCCCTTCGATGACCCGTTTTCGGCGCTGGAGCTGACGCTGAAACGCTTTCCCCTTGGCGGGCAGGCCGACGCGGTGCTGGTCGACATCCATGCCGAGGCGACATCGGAAAAGATGGCGGTGGGCCATTACTGTGATGGCAGGGCCAGCCTTGTGGTGGGCACCCACACCCATGTGCCGACGGGTGATGCGATGATCCTGCCGGGCGGCACCGGGTATCAGACCGATGCCGGGATGTGCGGCGATTACAATTCGGTCATCGGGATGGACAAGGCGGAACCTATGCGCCGTTTCATCACCGGCATGCCCAAGGACCGCTTCACCCCCGCCGCCGGTCCCGCCACTCTGTCGGGGGTGTTTGTCGAGACCGATGATGCCACGGGCAAGGCCATGCGGATTGCCCCCGTCCGGCTGGGCGGTGCCCTGATCGAAACCCTGCCCGATGCGCCGTGACACCGCCGGGCTGATCGGGGTTCTGCTGATCCTCGGGGCGTTCTGGGGCATCACCCAGCCCCTGGCCAAGATCGCCGTTTCCGAAGGCTACCGGCATTTCGGAATCATCTTCTGGCAATTCGCCGTGGGGGCGGTGGCGCTGGGCGCGCTGATGCGGGCGCGCGGCCGCCGCCTGCCCTGGGAGGGGCGGCATGTCGCGCTATACGTCATCATCGCGCTGATCGGGACACTTCTGCCCAATTCGGCCAGTTATACCGCGGCGATCCATCTGCCCTCGGGCATATTGTCGATCGTACTGTCGCTGGTGCCGATGCTGGCCTTTCCGGTCGCGCTGGCGCTGGGGCTGGACCGGTTTTCGCCGGTCCGGCTTCTGGGGCTTGTCCTGGGGCTGGCGGCCATCGTCCTGATCGCGGCGCCCGAGGCCAGCCTGCCCGACCCCGCGATGGTGCTGTGGCTGCCGATGGCGCTGATCGCGCCCACCTTCTACGCCATCGAGGGGAATTTCGTCGCGCGCTACGGAACCGAGGGGCTGGACCCGGTGCAGGTGCTGTTCGGCGCCTCGGTGGTGGGGCTGGTCATGGCCGCGCCCCTGGCCTGGTTCACCGGGCAGTGGATTTCGCCCCTGCCCCCCTATGGCGCGCCCGACATCGCCATCCTGCTGAGCGCGCTGGCCCATGCCACGGCCTATGCCGGGTATGTCTGGCTGGTGGGGCGCGCGGGGCCGGTTTTTGCCGCGCAATGCGCGTATCTGGTGACGGGTTTCGGCATCCTCTGGGCCAAGCTGCTGCTCGGCGAGACCTATTCGGTCTGGGTCTGGGCGGCGATCGCGGTGATGTTTCTGGGCCTGTTCCTGGTGCAGCCGCGCGGGCGCGCGCAGACCGAAACCGCCCTTCGCTGAGTGCGTCGTCGGTGGCGGTGCTTGCGGGATACGTCTGCTTGCGCCAGATTGCTCGGTGGCGCGTTTCGTGGCGCATGTCGCATAAAGGCCCGTGATCCCCGATGATCGACCTTCCCCTGTCGCCCATGGCTGAGGCGCTGTCGGCGCTGGCGATCCTGTTGGGGATGTTCGTGCTGTTCCTGCGCGAGATCTGGCCGACCGAGGTGGTCGCCATCGGCGGTGTCGCGGTGATGTTGCTGTTCGGCCTGCTGCCCGTCGATGACGCGATCGGCGTTTTGTCGAACCCCGCGCCATGGACGATTGCGGCCATGTTCATCGTGATGGGGGCGCTTGTGCGCACCGGAAGCCTGGACCATATCATCCGCTATGCCGAGGGTCAGGCGCGCACCCATCCGACCCGTGCGGTGGTGACCCTGTTTGCCTTCGTGGTGGTCGGATCGGCCTTCATGAACAACACGCCCATCGTCGTGATCATGATCCCGGTCTTCGTGCAGATCGCGAATATCCTTGGAAAATCGGCGTCGAAATTCCTGATCCCGCTCAGCTATGCCGCGATCATGGGCGGAACGCTGACCCTGATCGGGACCTCGACCAACCTTCTGGTCGACGGGGTGGCGCGGCAACAGGGGCTGGCGCCCTTCACGATTTTCGAGATCACGCCCATCGGCCTGGTCGTGGTCGCCTGGGGTATGCTTTACCTGTGGCTGATCGGCGCGCGGCTTTTGCCTGAACGCACCTCGATGGCGGCGATGCTGGGCGCCGGGCGGGCCAAGCCCAAGTTTTTCACCGAGGTGGCGGTGCCCGAAGGGTCCGCCCTGATCGGCCAGAACGTCAACGAGGTGGACCTGTTCAAGCGCGACGGTCTGCGTCTGATCGACGTGCTGCGCGGCGATGCCTCGCTCAGGCGCGCGATGGAGGGTGTGGTGCTGGAAGCGGGGGACCGCGTCGTTTTGCGCACCGACATGAGCGAGGTTCTGGGCCTGCAGCAATCGAAGGAGCTGCGCACGGTCGACAAGCTGCGGTCGGTCCGCACGACGACGGTCGAAGTGCTGATCACCCCGGGTGCGCGGATGGTAGGGCGCACGCTGGGCGCGCTGCGCCTGCGCCGTCGCTACGGGGTGTATCCGCTGGCGGTGCACCGGCGCAGCCAGAATATCGGGCAGAAGCTGGATGACCTCATCGTGCGTGTGGGCGACACGCTGTTGCTGGAGGGCGACCCCGAAGACATTCAGCGGCTGGCCGCCGACATGGACCTTGTCGATGTCACCAGCCCGTCGGAACGGGCCTACCGTCGCGGCAAGGCCCCGATCGCCATCGCCGCGATGGCGGGGATCGTCATCCTTGCCGCGCTGAACCTTGCCCCGATCCTTGCGCTGGCGGTCATCGCGGTCGCAGTGGTGCTTTTGACCGGCTGCATCGATGCCGATGAGGCGTTCGGCTTCGTCGAGGGCCGTCTGCTGGCGCTGATCTTTTCCATGCTCGCCGTGGGCGCGGCGCTGGATCATACCGGCGCGATTTCCCTGATCGTGGGGCAGTTCGCGCCCGCGCTTTCGGGGATGTCGCCGGTGGTGCTGATCTGGGTGATCTATTTCACCACCACCGTGTTCACCGAGCTTGTATCCAACAACGCCATCGCCGTGATCATGGCCCCCATCGCCATCGCCCTGGCGCAGGCCGTTGGGGTTGATCCGCGCCCCTTGCTGGTGGCGGTGATGATCGCGGCCTCGGCCTGTTTCGCCACGCCCATCGGATACCAGACCAATATGCTGGTCTATGGTCCGGGCGGTTACCGGTTTACGGATTTCATGCGCACGGGTATTCCCCTGAACCTGAGCCTCGGGGTGGTCGTCTGCCTGACGATTCCCCTGATCTGGCCCCTCTGACGCCGCGAAAGGTCCGTTTCATGCGTGCATTGCCCCTTCTCCTGATCCCCGCGCTGCTGGCGGGATGTGCCAGCGGCCCGGCGCAGCCGGTCGATATCCGCCTGAGCCCGTCATTGTTGCAGGTGCGGATGAGTGACGGCAGTTTCTGCGACGGCCCGGCGCCGGCATCGGGGGCAGAGCTCGGGTGGTCGGGCAGCTTCACCGGGTGCCCCTGGGCCTATGATTACGCGCTTCAGATCGACCCGGGCACCAACCCCGTGCGCTTCGTGGCCGAGGCCATCGCCAATGCCGCCGGGGGCGAGATCACGCCGGTCGCCGATATCGTGATCACCCGCCCCGACGGGCGTTCGTTCCGTTTCGTGGCGCCGGGATCGCGGGACCGGACGGGCGACTGAAGCGGGTCAGAGCGGCCAGACCATCAGGATGGTGGGCACGGACACCGCGATGATCAGCACCTCGAGCGGCAGGCCCATCCGCCAGTAATCGCCGAACCCGTAGCCGCCGGGGCCCAGGATCAGCGTGTTGTTCTTGTGCCCGATGGGCGTGAGGAACGCGGCCGAGGCGGCGACAGCCACCGCCATTAGGAACGGGTCGGGCGAGGTTCCGAGCGTGGCGGCCATCTGGATGCCCACGGGGGCCGCAACGATCGCGGTGGCGGTGTTGTTGAGGATGTCCGACAGCGTCATCGTCACCACCATCAGCACCGTCAGGATCGCCCAGGCCGGCAACCCGTCGGTCAGCGTCAGAAGCGCCCCGGCGATCAGGTCCGTTCCGCCCGATGCCTCGAGCGCCGCGCCGAGCGGGATCATCGAGCCGAGCAGGACCACCACCGGCCATTCGATATGGTCGTAGATTTCCGACAAGGGCAGGATGCGCAGCAGCACGTATCCCACCGCCACCAGCCCGAGCGCGATGGGCAGGTAAAGCCAGCCGACAGACGCCGCCAGAACCGCCGCGCCGAACAGGCCGATGGCGGCCCATGTCTTGCCATCCTGCGTGACGGCAAGGCCCCGGTCGGCCAGCGGCAGCGCGCCGAGCCAGTCGGCGACCTCGTCGGCCCGGTCGGAGGGGACCAGCAGCAACAGGATATCGCCGGGCCGGATCACCGTCTTGCGCAGCCGCTTGGTGATCCGCTGCCCCGACCGCGCGATGCCCATCAGCGTGCTGCGCTTGCGCCATGACAGGCCCACCGCCTCGACCGTCTTGCCCGCGATCCGGGCGGTTTCGGGCACCACCATCTCGACCAGGGTGACCCCGTCGCCCAGCGCGTCCTCGGCGCCGCCGCCCCCGGTGACGGGGTCCAGAGACAGGGTCACCCGGAATTCGTCGAGCGCCTCGGGATGGGCCTCGACCACCAGCACATCGTTTTCCTTCAACACCAGATTGCGCCCGGTGCCGAAGCGACGCTTGCCCTCGCGCACGAGGCCCAGAAGACCGATATCGGCGGCGGCGGCCGGGGCGTCGAGGTCGCGCAGCCGCTGGCCCGCCAGTTTCGATCCTTCGGGGATGCGCAGTTCGGCCAGATAGGGTTCGAGTTCCTGGATCCGGTCCTGGCCCACGCCGGAATCCCGCACGGGGATCAGGCGCCAGCCGATCAGCGCCACGAAGGCCAGACCGACCAGCGCCGCCACGCCGCCCACCGGCGCGAAATCGAACATCCGGAACGGCTCGCCCAGGCTGTCCTCGCGGATCGTGGCGATGATGATGTTGGGCGGCGTGCCGATCAGGGTGACCATCCCGCCGAGGATCGTGCAGAATGACAGCGGCATCAGGCTGAGGCCCGGGCTGCGCCCTGCCTTGCGCGCGGTGGCGATATCGACGGGCATCAGGAGCGCCAGCGCGGCGACATTGTTCATGAAGGCCGAGAGCACGCCCCCGATCCCGCCCATGATGGCGATATGGGCGCCGAGACTGCGGGACGCATCGACGAAGGTTCGCGTGATCAGGTAAATGGCGCCCGAGCGCACCAGCCCCGCCGAGACCACGAGCACCAGGGCGACGACCAGCGTGGCGGGATGGCCGAAGCCCGAAAACGCCGCGTCCGCCTCGACCACGCCAAGCACCACGCCCGCCATCAGGGCGCTGAACGCCACGAGGTCATAGCGGAACCGCCCCCACAGAAGCAGCGCGAAAACTGTGCCGAAAAGCGCGAACAGGATGATCTGGTCCTGGGTCATGGCCGCAGGGTAGGGCTTTCGCGGCGGAGGGGAAACCGGCCTTCTTTACGGGTCCCATTGCCCCCGGCGGCGGGCTTGCGGTATTGAGCCCCCGATCAACACAGCATGTCGAGGAACCCGATGGCAGGCCATTCAAAATGGGCGAATATCCAGCACCGCAAGGGGCGTCAGGACGCCGCGCGGTCAAAGCTGTTTTCGAAGCTGGCCAAGGAAATCACCGTGGCCGCCAAGATGGGTGACCCCGATCCCGACAAGAACCCGCGCCTGCGCCTGGCGGTGAAGGAGGCGAAATCGCAATCGGTGCCCAAGGACGTGATCGACCGCGCGATCAAGAAATCGCAGGGCGGGGATGCCGAGAATTACGAGGAAATCCGGTACGAGGGATACGGGCCAAACGGGGTGGCGGTGATCGTCGAGGCGATGACCGACAACCGCAACCGCACCGCGTCGACCGTGCGGTCGACCTTCGGCAAGCATGGCGGCAACCTGGGCGAGACGGGGTCGGTCGCCTTCATGTTCGACCGCAAGGGCCAGATCACCTATCCCGCCGATGTGGGTGATGAGGACACTGTGATGATGGCCGCCATCGAAGCGGGGGCCGAGGACGTGGAAAGCGGCGAGGAGGGGCACGTGGTCTGGTGCGCCGATACCGACCTGAACGAGGTGTCCACCGCGCTGGAGGCGGAGCTGGGCGAGAGCGAGAGCACCAAGCTGGTCTGGCGGCCCACCACGACGACCGAGCTGGGGCTGGAGGATGCCCAGAAGCTGATGAAGCTGATCGAGGCGCTGGAGGATGACGACGACGTGCAGACCGTGACGTCGAATTTCGAAATCTCCGACGAGGTGATGGAGCAGCTTTCGGCGTGACCGGCCGGGTGCTCGGGATTGAGCAATTGGCTCAACGCCATGTAATCGATTGAAAAACGCGGTCTTGTTGACCTTCGGGAAAGGTGTTCTCTGCCTGCGCCCCCTGGCGGGGTGCGATCGCGAGTGTTTCGGGTAAGAAGAAGCGGTGGGTCGCGCGAGCCGGCCACCGGGGCGCGCCGCCGGTCCGGGGTGCAAAACGGAAAGCCGGGCCGGGGTCCGGTCTACGGTTCGGGGGAGCATCCATGACCGCCGCATTCATCGCAGGTTTCGCGTTGTCGCTCACCCTGATCCTGGCGATCGGGGCGCAGAATGCGTTCGTGCTGCGCCAGGGGCTGAGGCGGGCGCATGTGGGGGCGGTGGTCGGGCTGTGCTGTGTCAGCGAGGGCATCCTGATCTTCGCCGGTGTCGCGGGGTTCGGCGCGGTGGCGGAGGCCGCGCCTTTCGCACTGACGGCGATGCTGTGGGGCGGGGTGGCGTTCCTGATCTTTTACGGGCTGCGCAGCCTCTATGCCGCTTTCACAGTGGAGG
The DNA here is from genome assembly GCA_024742455.1 of Paracoccaceae bacterium. Taxonomy (GTDB): domain Bacteria; phylum Pseudomonadota; class Alphaproteobacteria; order Rhodobacterales; family Rhodobacteraceae; genus JANSYL01. Next base: position 236,331 of record JANSYL010000003.1, read on the forward strand.
AGGCGCTGGTGGCCGCCGGGGACGGGGACGGGGGCCTGTGGGCCGCTTTGGGCACAGCGGCGGTGCTGACCTGGGCCAACCCGCATGTCTACCTGGACACCGTGGGCCTGATCGGCGCGGTGGCGGCGCAGTATGGCGATGGCCGGTGGATCTTCGGGGTCGGCGCGCTGAGCGCAAGTTGCCTGTTCTTCGCCCTGCTGGGCTTTGGCGCGCGGGTACTGGCGCCGGTTTTCGCGCGGCCCGGGGCGTGGCGGGTGCTGGACGGCGTGGTGGGTGCGACGATGCTGGCGCTGGCGGCAAAGCTGGCGCTTGGCGCGTGATCTTGTCGGGGACGGGCAAACCTGCGCAACTGCGCTTGTGAGCGTCATTTCCCCCTCGGCCAAAGCCCCCGCCCGCCCCCTGATCGGCGTCTTCTGGATGCTGCTGACGGGCGTGTGTTTTGTGGCCGTCACCGCCACGGTGAAACTGGTGGGCGACGTGGTGCCCCCGGCGCAGGCGGCGTTCCTGCGATACGTGCTGGGGCTGGCCTTTCTGATCCCGATGATTCCCGCGATGCGGCGCACGGTCCTGAGCGCGCAGGCCTACCGGTTGTTCGGGCTGAGGGGGGTGGCGCATACGATAGGGGTGACCTGCTGGTTCTACGCGATGACGCAGATCCCCATCGCCGAGGTGACGGCGATGAATTACCTCAACCCCGTCTTCGTGTCGCTGATGGCCATCGTGGTCCTGGGCGAGGCGATGGCCGCGCGGCGCCTGATGGCGGTGGGGGTGGCGTTGATCGGGGCGCTGGTGATCCTGCGCCCCGGGTTCCGGGAGCTGAGCCCCGGGCACCTGGCGATGCTGGTGACGGCGGTGTCCTTCGCGGTGGGATACCTGGTGGCCAAGATCATGGCCGATGAAGTGCCGGCGGCAGTGGTCGTCTTCATGCTGTCGGTGACGGTGACCATCGGGCTTGCCCCGCTGGCCTTGTGGCAATGGGTGGCAGTGGGCTGGCGCGAGTTGGGATTGTTGTTCCTGACGGCCTGTTTCGCAACGGCGGGGCATTTCACGATGACGCTTGCGTTTTCATCGGCGCCCTTGACGGTGACGCAGCCGGTGGCGTTCCTGCAACTGGTCTGGGCGACGCTTCTGGGGGTGTTCGTCTTCGCCGAACCGGTGGATGCCTTCGTGATCCTGGGCGGTGCGCTGATCATCGGGGCGGTCAGTTACATGACCTGGCGCGAGGCGCGGCTCAGGCGGGGGGTGCGGGCCGCCAGGGGGCCGACGCCCGGTTAACCTTTTCACGCCGCCCGGAAATTGGGCAGCGCCCCCGCCCTGCGCCCATGCTGCCGACAAACCGCCATGCTGCAGCGCGGCAAGCGCAGGCGAAGTCATGTTCCTGACGCCGCCCAAGGGTTGTGGTGACGGCAGCGGAGGGATCATGACTTTGGAAGCCGTCATATTCGCGGGCATCGGCAGCCTGGTGGAATGCGCAGACCTGGACCGGGCGGCGTGGAACGCGGCCTTCCGGGTGCACGGTGTGGGGTGGGACTGGTCCTTCGACACCTATGCCGAGCTGCTGCGGCCCGGCGGTGACCGGCACCTGGCCGCGCGGTATGCGCTGCATATGGACGAGATCGTCGAGGCCGAGGCGCTGGACGCCACCCATCAGCGCATCTTTGCCGCGCAATTGTCCGACGATGTGCCGCTGAGGCCCGGGGTCGACCGGGTGATCCGGTGGGCGGTCAGGGGCGGTGTGAAGCTGGCGCTGGTCAGCCGGTCGGAGACGATGCAGGTGCGCGCCCTGTTGCAGGCCACGGCGCGGCAGCGCGGCGGCACGCAGTTCGACGTTGCCGTGCTGCGGGGGGATGTGGGGCATCTGCCGCCCGACCCCGAAGGCATGCACAGCGCGCTGGCGGCGCTGGACATCCCCGCCCGGCGCGCGGTGGTGGTGGCCGATACCCCGGTGGCCGCGCAGGCCGCGCGGGCGGCGGGGTTGCCGGTTCTGGGCTTTCCGGGGCGGCTGGCCGAAACCGATATCGACGCCTTCGGGGGTGTGCCGCTTGACCATGTGCTGTCGCCCGACGGCCTGACCGCGGCCTGGCGCGACGGGGCGGCGCAGACGGCGGCCGAATAGGGGCGTTTGATCTGCCTCAAGGCTGGTGCGGGGCGACTCACCCAGTATGCCGTGACCCTGGGATAGGCAGGGAGCACGGAGGAAACGTAAACATGTCCCACACCCCCCATGAATTGTCCGACGACTTTCCTGGCGACGCCGACAAGATCCATGCGCTGAAGCTGGCCGATGCCCATTTCGCGCGGCTGATGGAGGAGTATCACGAGATCAACCGCGCCGTGCATCGCGCCGAAACCGGGGTCGAGCCCTGCGACCAGTTCGCCGAGACCCAGATGCGCAAGGAACGGATGCGCCTCAAGGACGAGATCGCCTCGCTTCTGGCCGAGGCCTTAGGGCGCAACAGGCGGTGGGTGGCGCTCGTGATGCCGCGCCTGTGCGTTGCGTGAAGGGCTAGGCCGTCACCCGCGCCTCGCGCCGGATCGTGTAGATGATCGAGCCCACCGCCAGCAGCGACGTGACGAGCATGATCCAGATCAGCGGAAACGCCCCGTTGCCACCGGTCAGAAGCGCGCCCGCCAAAGCCGACAGGGCCGCGCCGCCGCCGATCATGATCGCCCCGCCTAGCCCCGAGGCGGTGCCCGCCAGATGGGGACGGACCGACAGGCTGCCCGAGATGGCGTTGGGCAGGACCATGCCGTTGCCGAGCCCCACGAAAGTGGTGAAGCCGAAAAACACCCAATGCGTCTTGAAGCCGAGGGTGAACAGGATCAGCGACATCACCAGCCCGCCCGCCGACAACAGCGTGCCCCAGAGGATCATCCGGTTGATGCCGACGCGCACCGAGAACCGCCCCGAGATCCAGTTGCCGAAGAAATAGCCGAGCGCGGGCGCGCCGAAGAAGAACCCGACGGTCGAAGGCGTCAGGCCGAACACCTCGGAGCCGACATAGGGCGCGCCGCCGAGATAGGCGAAGAACGCGCCCGAGGCGAAGGCGGCGGCCAGGCTGTAGCCCCAGAAGCGACGGGCGCCCAGAAGTTCGGGGTATTCGGCGAACTGCGCCCGGAACGAGGTCGATTTGGCGCGCGCGGTTTCGCCCAGATCGCGCCAGGCCAGCGCCATGACCATCGCGCCCAGGATCAGAAGCAGCCAGAAATTCGACTGCCATCCGAACGCCTCCTGCAGAAGGCCGCCGATGGCCGGGCCGATCATCGGCACCACCGCCATGCCCATGGTGACATAGCCGATCTGGCTGGCGGCCTGGTCCTGGGGGTGGATGTCGCGCACGATGGCGCGGCCGAGCACAAGGGTGGCCACGATCACCGCCTGCACCATGCGGCAGGCCAGGAACACCTCGACCGTGGGGGCGTAGATGCAGCCGAGCGTGGCCACGAGGAAGATGCCGAGCGCCGTCAGCAGCACGGGCCGCCGCCCGAACCGGTCCGAGATCGGGCCGATGACGATCTGAAGACTGGCATTCACGGCAAGATACAGCGCCACCGACAGCTGCATCAGCCGGTAATCGGTTTCGAAATGCAGCGCCATCTGCGGCAGGGACGGCAGGAACACGTTCAGCGACAGCGCGCCGATGCCGGTCAGCACGATCAGCGTGAAGATGTGGGGGGGCGTGCGGTTGTCGAGAAACCGCACAAGGGGCGTGTCCGTCATGAACCTGAGCTACGCCGCGAAACCGGTGCCGTCCAGCCCGGTTTCTGTGCGCTTATGCAGGGCGTGATTTTGCCCTTCCGCCCCCCGGCCTGCGCCAATAGGTTGCGCGACAAAGCTGCGCTGGCCCTGTATCAGCGCGCAAACGGGCCGAAAACGGGCCGCTGCCGGGAAAGGGACACCGATGAAAGACATCCTGCAGGAGCTGGACAACCGCCGCGCCGAGGCCCGTTTGGGCGGCGGGCAGGCACGCATCGACGCACAGCACGCCAAGGGCAAGCTGACCGCGCGCGAACGGATCGAGCTGCTGCTGGATGAAGGGTCGTTCGAAGAATACGACATGTTCGTCACCCATCGCTGCACCGATTTCGGGATGGAACAGTCGAAACCCCGCGGCGACGGCGTGGTCACCGGATGGGGCACGATCAACGGGCGCATGGTCTATGTCTTCGCGCAGGATTTCACCGTTCTGGGCGGGTCCGTGTCGGAAACCCACGGGCGAAAGATCTGCAAGATCATGGACATGGCGATGCAGAACGGCGCGCCGGTGATCGGGATCAACGATTCAGGCGGCGCGCGCATCCAGGAAGGGGTCAGTTCGCTGGCCGCCTATGGCGAGGTGTTCCAGCGCAATATCGACGCCTCCGGCGTGGTGCCGCAGATCAGCGTCATCATGGGGCCCTGTGCGGGCGGTGCGGTCTATTCGCCCGCGATGACCGATTTCATCTTCATGGTCAAAGACAGTTCCTACATGTTCGTCACCGGCCCGGACGTGGTGAAGACGGTGACCAATGAACATGTCACGGCGGAAGAATTGGGCGGCGCCCTGACCCATACCAAGAAATCCTCGGTCGCCGATGGCGCGTTCGAGAACGATGTCGAGGCGCTGACCGAGATTCGGCGCCTGGTCGATTTCCTGCCGCTGTCGAACCGGGAAAAGCCCCCGGTGCGGCCCAGTTTCGATGATGTGGAGCGGATCGAGGACAGCCTGGACACGCTGGTGCCCGACAACCCGAACATGCCCTATGACATGCGCGAGCTGATCCTGAAGACGGCGGATGAGGGCGATTTCTACGAGATCCAAAAGGATTTCGCGGGCAACATCATCACGGGGTTCATCCGGCTGGAGGGGCAGACCGTGGGCGTGGTGGCGAACCAGCCGATGGTTCTGGCTGGTGTTCTGGACATCGACAGCGCGCGCAAGGCGGCGCGGTTCGTGCGGTTCTGCGACGCGTTCGAAATTCCGCTGCTGACCTTCGTCGACGTGCCCGGCTTCCTGCCCGGCACGTCCCAGGAATATAACGGCGTCATCAAGCACGGCGCGAAGCTGCTGTTCGCCTATGGCGAGGCGACGGTGCCGAAGGTGACGGTGATCACCCGCAAGGCCTATGGCGGGGCTTACGTGGTGATGAGTTCCAAGCACATGATGGGTGACGTGAATTACGCCTGGCCCACATCCGAGATCGCGGTGATGGGCGCGAAGGGGGCGGTGGAGATCCTGTACCGGTCCGAGCTTGGCGATGCCGAAAAGATCGCCGAACGCACGCAGGCCTATGAAGATGCCTTCGCCAACCCCTTCGTGGCCGCCGAGCGCGGGTTCATCGACGAGGTGATCCAGCCCCGGTCAACGCGCAAACGGGTGTGCCGGGCGTTCGCGGCGCTCAGGACGAAGAAGCAGACGAAGCCGTGGAAGAAGCACGATAATATTCCGTTGTAGGGCGGGGTTCACCCCGCCGTGGGGCCGCGGCGGGACAAGTCCCGCCCTACGGTTTTGCTTGGGCTTCGCATGGCACTGGGTTAGCGTCCTCGAAGAAATGCAGGACGCGTTTCTGGAGGCGTGGTATGACTTCTTCGGAGAATGATCTGGAACCGGATGCGCCGGTGGCGGCGTTTTGCGACCCGGAGAACCTGGTGGTCCGGCTGCAGGACGGTAGGGTAATCGTCACCCCGCTCTGGTGGTATCCGCGCCTGCTGGCGGCGACTCCGGCACAGCGCAACGCGCTGACCCTGTCGCGCAGCGGGGTGCATTGGGACGAGATCGACGAGGATTTGAGCGTCGCGGGCATGTTGGGCGGCTCTAAGGCCCCGGACGCGGTGCCGCCGAAGGTGGCGGCGGAATGACCGACCCCGCCTTCCACCTCCTCGCCTCGGGCCCCCGCCCCGTTGCGCCCTTCTCCCATGCCGTGGAGTCCGACGGGTGGGTGATCCTGACCGGGCAGATGCCGACCGACCCGGCGGCCCCTGATGATCCGCTGCCCGAGGGGATCGCGGCGCAGACGGTGCGCGTGATGGAGAATTTGCGGGTGGTGCTGAACGGGATCGGGCTGGACCTGTCCCATGTGCTGCAATGCCGGTGTTTCCTGACGGAGTTCGAGCGGGATTACGCGGTGTTCAACGAGACCTACAAATCCTTCTTCCCAGAGGGACGTCTGCCCGCCCGCACCACTGTGGGGGTCACAGCCCTGGCCGTGGGGGCGCTGGTCGAGATCGACTGCATCGCCCGGCGGCCCTAGGGTGGGGGCATGACACCCCGCTGGCATATCGTGGAGGAGGGGGCGACGCTGACCTTGTCGCGGGTCTGGCCGCCCCGGTTCGACCTGTCGGCCGAGGCGCGGTTTCCCGATGCGCGCCGCCTGCGGCTGGCCCAGCAGATCCGGCAGGACATGTGGCGGCGTCTGCGGCATCTGCGCGGGTTCCGGCCCGTGGTCGCCGTGACGCGCGATGCGGAGGGTCTGACCGTGAAGGCGGGTGGGGCGGCCCTGTCGCCCGTTCCCGGCATCGCCCGGCATCACCTGGCCGAATTGCTGTCGGACCCGGCCCATCGCCGCCGCTGGCTGACCCATGCGGGGCGCGGGCGGTGAGAGGGCTGGTCGCATTGGCGCTGCTGTCGGGCCCGGCCCTGGCGCAGGAGGAGGCGGCGGTGCTCGCGCCCTCGGGCTACGAGGTGCGGCTGCACGAAATCCTGACCGAAACGCAGCCCTTCGACGGCACGCGGCAGGTGGTCGTCCGGCTGGTCGCCCCCGCCATCGCCGCGCCGGTGACCGCGCCCAACCTGCAGGCCGACATGGAATGGGCCTGCGAGACCTGGGGCCTTGCGGAGGCGGCAAATCAGCCCGAGCCGCCCGAGCGGATCATCGTGGAGATGATGGCCGAGATCGTGCCGCGCGGCGAAGCGTCGCCCGATGTGACCCGGTTTTTCGAGACCTATCTGGTGATCGACGCCTCCTGCATCTGGAGCCTTTTCTGACGTATCCACAGTATGTTGTGGAGCGCAGGGCCGGAACGGTGCGGACTGAGTCTTTCGCGCCACAGGGCGGCGATCTTCGACGCGGTGCCTGCCGAAGGCCACAATTCGCAGGTATTCTGGTAATGGCTGCCCTCGGCAGCTGTACCTCAGGTTGTGGCCGGGCGTTCGCGCCCGGTCACAATCCAAAACCAAAGGAGAGCGAGATGTCGCGTTACATCAAATCGCTTCTTGTCGTGGGCCTTGTGGCAGGTCTTGCAGCTTGCGCCGCTCCGGTGCCCGAGCAGGAAGAGATCATCTTCGTCGATCCGGCTCCGATCCATGAGGAACCGGTCTACAACAAGTATAACTGATACGATCCCAAGACGGTCGGGCGGGCCGGAAAGGCCCGCCCGACGCCCCCCGCCGGACAGCCCCCCATGCCCCGTGATCCGATGACCAAACATCGCGGTTTCCCGTCGCGTCTGCCGGGGACCGATTACCAGTTTACGCTGCGCCGGGCCAATCCCGGCGGCGCGACCCGTCTGATCGCGCGGGAACGCTTTGCCGACCGCCGACCCGCCGACCGCCGCGCCGATGCGGGGTTCATGGAGGCGCTGTGGCTGAGCTTCGGCGATCAGCCCTTTGAACGCGGCAACCTGGATGCCGGGCGGCTCAGCTGGCTGTTCGGGCGCGAGGTCATTCCCGCCGAAGACCCGTTCGACCCCGAAAGCTATGAGGCGCTGTTGATGATCGACGTGCCGCGCGCGCGGGCCAGTTTCCCCGAAGCCTTCGACGGCACCGGAATCTGGAGTGTCGGATCGGCGTGATCCCGCCCGGGGGTGCGGCGTTTCAGCGATTTCACGCGCAAAGCGGTGGCCCGGAAAATCCCGTGATCGCGAATGGCGGCGACCGTGCCAAGCTTTGCCTGTCGGCCAGTGTCCCCAGATCAATCCCGGCCGACAGCACATGACGTGTTACCCTTCCCCTCGCGGTCGGTGGGTTCCCCCCATCGGCCGCGTTTTTCCGGGGCGGGCGGAAGCGGAGGAAATACCGACTGTGCGGGGACACCTGTTTCGCCCTATCGGTGCGGTATCGAGCATCAAGACGAGGAGCCCTGGCCATGGACGCCAAAACCAGACCCACCCTCACTGCAACCCTGTTCGCCGTCCTGCTGGTGCTGGCGGGCTGCAACGCCACCGACCTGGAACGTGCCGCGATCGGCGCGGGCGTCGGCGGGGCGACCACCGCCGTGGTCGGCGGCAATGTCGGCACGGGTATCCTGTTGGGCGCGGCCGCGGGCGCGCTGTGCGACGACGCCGATCTGTGCTGATCTGACGGCAGAAAAGCCACCATCGTCAAATTAGGGCCACCGGTCGCATTGCCTTCCGGTGGCCTTTTTTTGCATCAACCGGTCGGCCAGCTCGGCTTGGAAGGGATGCCACCACATGTTCAAGAAGCTTCTGATCGCCAACCGCGGGGAGATCGCCTGCCGCGTCATCAAGACCGCCCGCAAGATGGGGATCGCGACGGTCGCGGTCTATTCGGATGCCGATCGGAACGCATTGCATGTGGAGATGGCCGATGAGGCGGTGCATATCGGCCCGCCGCCTGCCTCCGAGTCCTATATCGTGATCGACAAGATCATGGACGCGATCAAGCAGACGGGCGCCGAGGCGGTGCACCCGGGCTATGGCTTCCTGTCGGAAAACAAGGCCTTTGCCGAGGCGCTGGAGAAGGCGGGCGTGGCTTTCGTCGGTCCGCCTGCAGGCGCCATCGAGTCGATGGGCGACAAGATCACGTCGAAGAAGATCGCGCAGGAGGCGGGCGTCAGCACGGTGCCCGGGCATATGGGCCTGATCGAGGATGCCGATGAGGCGGTGAAGATTTCCGGTCAGATCGGGTATCCGGTGATGCTGAAAGCCTCGGCCGGGGGGGGCGGCAAGGGCATGCGCATCGCCTGGAACGAAGACGAAGTGCGCGAAGGGTTCCAGGCCTCGAAGAACGAGGCGGCGGCCAGTTTCGGTGATGACCGCATGTTCATCGAGAAATTCGTGACACAGCCCCGCCATATCGAGATCCAGGTGCTGGCCGATGGCCATGGCAACGCGATCTACCTGGGGGAACGCGAATGTTCGATCCAGCGCCGCAACCAGAAGGTCATCGAGGAAGCGCCGTCGCCTTTCCTGGACGAGGCGACGCGCAAGGCGATGGGCGAACAGTCGGTCGCGCTGGCCAAGGCCGTGGGCTATGCCAGCGCCGGGACCGTCGAATTCATCGTCGATGGCGACCGGAATTTCTATTTCCTCGAGATGAACACCCGGTTGCAGGTCGAACACCCTGTGACGGAACTGATCACCGGGGTGGACCTCGTGGAACAGATGATCCGGGTGGCAAATGGCGAAAAGCTGCCCTTCACGCAGGATGACGTGAAACTGACCGGCTGGGCCATCGAAAGCCGGCTGTATGCCGAAGACCCCTATCGCAACTTCCTGCCCTCGATCGGGCGGCTGACACGGTATCGCCCGCCGGTGGAGGTGGCCGCGGGCCCGCTGCTGGAGACCGGCAAATGGCAGGGCGATGCGCCCGCGGGCGAAACGGCGGTGCGCAATGATACCGGCGTCTATGAAGGCGGCGAGATCAGCATGTATTACGACCCGATGATCGCCAAGCTGTGCACCTGGGCCCCGGACCGGGGGGCGGCGATCGCGGCGATGCGCGCCGCGCTCGACGGGTTCGAGGTGGAAGGGATCGGCCACAACCTGCCCTTCCTGAGCGCGGTGATGGATCATGACCGGTTCATTTCCGGCAACATAACCACCGCCTTCATCGCCGAGGAATATCCCGAGGGCTTCGAGGGCGTGACGCTGGCGCCGGACGCGCTGGCGCGTGTCGTGGCGGCGGCGGCGGCGATGCACCGGGTGTCGGAAATCCGGGCAGCACGCATTTCGGGACGGCTCGACAATCATGAACGCCATGTCGGCACCGATTGGGTGGTCTTCGCGCAGGACGAAAGTTTCGACATCACCATCGCCGCCGATCATGGCGGCGCGACGGTGGGCTTTGCCGATGGGCGCAGGATGCGCGTCGCGTCGGACTGGACGCCGGGCGATCAGCTGGCGCGCCTTGATGTCGATGGCAGCGCGCTGGTGATCAAGGTCGAGCCGGTGCCGAGCGGGTTCCGCATCCGCACAGGCGGGGCCGATCTGAAGGTCCATGTCCGCAGTCCGCGCAACGCGGAACTGGCGCGCCTGATGCCCGAGAAACTGCCGCCCGATACATCGAAACTGCTGCTCTGCCCGATGCCCGGCCTGATCGTGAAGGTCGATGTCGAGGAAGGCCAGGAGGTGCAGGAGGGTCAGGCGCTGTGCACGGTGGAGGCGATGAAGATGGAAAACATCCTGCGCGCCGAGAAGAGGGCCGTGGTCACCAAGATCAACGCCGGGCCGGGGGACAGCCTGGCGGTGGATGACGTGATCATGGAGTTCGAGTGAGGCGCACCGCGCCTCACTGACCGCCCGACCTCAGTTCCTCCTGGCGGAACTGGAAATTGTCGATCCCGCGGACGATCTCGCGGATGTCGCGCGGCGAGGGGCGGCGGAAGCCGACGCTGCCGTCTTTCTGCATCACGACCAGTGCAAAGCCACGCGGGCGCAGCTCGGTGCGGATCGCGGACCGGGCGTCGGGGTCGGTGTCGATCAGGATCACCACGTCGCGTTCGATCAGGGGATCGGGCCGTTCGGCCAGAAGCTGCATCTGTTCGATGAAGCGCGGATCGGCGGGGGTGTCGGCGAAGACGATAACCGGGCGCGCCACCCACAGAAACTCGTCCAGCGTCAGGTCGGCCGCGTCGCGGGGTTCCATCGGGTCGGGCGGCGTGTCTTCCGCGTCGACCTGCGCCTCGGCCCCGGACGCGTTCGCCATTGCCGTATCGCCATCGCTGTCTTGAGCCAGCGCGGGGGCGGTCAGCGCCAGAACGGCGGCAAGCATCAGGTAAAGTGCACGCATTCCAATCTCCTCGTCGTGCCAGATATAGGCACGGGTCCCGCGAAAGCGAAGCTTTTCCGCCCGCCTTTCACCGCTTCTTCACCCTTGCCGGGGCAGACCGGGCCGGACACCGATCCGGCAGACCGGGGGCGCGGCATGGACATCGTTCTGCATCTGGGCGCGCATCGCTGCGCCACCACCACGCTGCAACGCATGATGGGGCAAAGCCATGCGGCACTGGCCGCCCGTCGCATCGCCTATTGGGGACCCAAACGCACGCGGTCGGGCCTGTTTCACGGGCTGATCGGGCAGACCGGCACCACCCCGCCCTGGCAGGCCGCGCAGGCGCAACGGCGCATCGCGCTGGCCTGTGCCGGGCAGGCGGCGGGCGGCACCGAACGGTTGTTCGTCAGCGAGGAAAACATGCTGGGCACGATGCGCATGACGCTTGCCGAGCGCGTGCTTTACCCCGATGCGGGCGACCGGGTGGCGGGGTTCGCCAGGGCCATGGCGGGCCACAACCTGACGCTGGCGCTGTCGATCCGCAGCTACGATACCTGGTGGGCCTCGGTGCTGGCCTTCCGGCTGACCCGGGGCGGCCCCCTGCCCGGACGCCAGATCGCGGCGCGGCTGGCCCTGCAGCCACGCCGCTGGCGCGACGTGATCACGGACCTGAACCGCGCGCTGCCACGGGCGCGCATCATGGTATGGTGCCACGAGGACATGGCCCACCGACCGAACCGGGTCGTCGATACCCTGACCGGGCGGCGCGTCGCCTGCGCCGGGGGTGCGGCGCATCTGAACCCCATGCCCGGGATCGGGAGCCTGCGCGCCTATCTGGAGGATTGCGGCCATCCCCCGGGCCTGATCCGAACTGCCGCAGGCCGCTTCATGCCGTTTGACGCCGATCAGCGCGCGGTGCTACGCGCCCTTTATGCCGAAGACCGCGCCTGGCTTGCCCGGGGCGCCGATGGTCTGGCAATCTACATGCCCCGGCCCGCCCCGCTGGACCCGGGCGGTGCTGAGCACGGAGAGGGACAAGCCGATGACGCAGGGAAAAGACGCTTGGCGTGAGTTGGCCGGAAAGGAACTGAAAGGGCGAGACCCGGACAGCCTGACCTGGGAGACGCTGGAGGGGATCCGCGTCAAACCGCTGTACACTGCCGAGGATACCGCCGACCTGCCCCATACCGGCAGCCTGCCGGGTTTTGCCCCCTTCACCCGGGGCGTGAAGGCCACGATGTATGCCGGCCGTCCCTGGACGATCCGGCAATATGCGGGGTTTTCGACAGCCGAGGAATCGAACGCGTTCTACCGCAAGGCGCTGGCCGCCGGGCAGCAGGGCGTGTCCGTTGCCTTCGACCTGGCCACCCATCGCGGCTATGACAGCGACCACCCGCGCGTCGTGGGCGATGTGGGCAAGGCGGGTGTGGCCATCGACAGTGTCGAGGACATGAAAATCCTTTTCGAAGGCATCCCGCTGGACCAGGTCAGCGTGTCGATGACGATGAACGGCGCGGTCATCCCGGTGCTGGCCAGTTTCATCGTCGCGGGCGAGGAGCAGGGCCATGACCGCAGCGTGCTGTCGGGGACCATCCAGAACGACATCCTGAAGGAGTTCATGGTCCGCAACACCTATATCTACCCGCCGGAACCCTCGATGCGGATCATCTCGGACATCATCGAATACACCTCGAACGAGATGCCGAAATTCAACTCGATCTCGATCTCGGGCTACCACATGCAGGAGGCCGGGGCGAACCTGGTGCAGGAACTGGCCTATACCCTGGCAGACGGGCGCGAATATGTGCGCGCGGCCATCGAGGCGGGGATGGACGTGGACAAGTTCGCGGGAAGGCTGAGCTTTTTCTTCGCCATCGGGATGAATTTCTTCATGGAGATCGCCAAGCTGCGCGCGGCGCGCACGCTGTGGCACCGCATCATGACCGAGTTCGGGGCGAAATCCGAACGCTCCAAGATGCTGCGCACCCATTGCCAGACAAGCGGCGTCAGCCTGCAGGAACAGGACCCCTACAACAACGTCGTGCGCACCGCCTATGAGGCGATGAGCGCGGTTCTGGGCGGCACGCAGTCGCTGCATACCAATGCGCTGGACGAGGCGATCGCACTGCCGACCGAGTTCGCGGCGCGCATCGCGCGCAACACGCAACTGATCCTGCAGGAAGAAACCGGGGTCACCAAGACCGTCGATCCGCTGGCCGGGTCCTATTACGTCGAAAGCCTGACGGCGGAGTTGATCGAAAAGGCCTGGGCGCTGATCAAAGAGGTCGAGGAGATGGGCGGCATGACCAAGGCCGTCGCCTCGGGCATGCCCAAGCTCAGGATCGAGGAAACCGCCGCCCGGCGGCAGGCGATGATCGACCGGGGCGAAGAGGTGATCGTCGGCGTCAACAAGTACCGCAAGGACAAGGAAGACCCGATCGACATCCTGGAGATCGACAATGACAAGGTGCGCGAGGCGCAGGTCGCACGGCTGGAACGGATGCGGGCGGGCCGCGACCAGGCCGCCTGCGAGGCGGCCCTGTCGGAACTGACCCGGCGGGCGAAGGACGGCGGCAACCTGCTGGAGGCCGCGGTGGACGCGGCGCGTGCGCGCGCCAGCGTGGGCGAGATCAGCGACGCGATGGAGGCGGTTTTCGGCCGCCACCGGGCCGAGGTGAAGACGCTGGCCGGCGTCTATGGCGCCGCCTATGACGGCGACGAGGGGTTCGCCGAGATCCAGGCCGATGTCGAAGCCTTCGCCGAGGCCGAGGGGCGGCGGCCGCGGATGCTGGTCGTAAAGATGGGCCAGGACGGGCATGACCGGGGCGCCAAGGTGATCGCAACGGCCTTTGCCGATATCGGGTTCGACGTGGATGTGGGCCCCCTGTTCCAGACCCCTGACGAGGCAGCGCAGGACGCCATCGACAACGATGTGCATGTCGTCGGCATTTCCAGCCAGGCGGCGGGGCACAAGACCCTGGCCCCGAAACTGATCGAGGCGCTGAAGGCGCAGGGGGCGGGCGATATCATCGTGATCTGCGGCGGGGTGATCCCGCAGCAGGATTACGAGTTCCTCAAGGCTGCGGGTGTCGCGGCGATCTTCGGGCCCGGCACCCATATCCCCACCGCCGCACGCGACATCCTGCGCCTGATCCGCGAGGCACGCGGGCCGGTGGCGGCAGAATAGCGCAAAGACCTGTTTGCCGCGCCGGGGCGGCGGCGCGATCCCGCCATCCGGCCCGGTGACGCCGCCCTTGCCCATCGGCGCCGCCCGACGCATGTAGCAGAACAGAACCCTACCGACGCGCAAGAGGTGCCATGGCCCTGCCGGTCCGACAGCAGCTGATCTACTGGGGCATCGCCACGGCGGTGTTCCTGTTCATCCTTTGGACACTGGGCGACGTGATCCTGCCCTTCCTTGTGGGCGGGGCGATCGCCTATTTCCTCGATCCCGTCGCCGACCGGCTGGAACGGATGGGCCTGTCGCGCATCCTGGCCACCATCGTGGTGTTTTTCTTCCTGACGATCCTGGTGGTTCTGGTGGCACTGGTCGTCATCCCCGTGGTGGTGCAGCAGACAATCGGCCTGATCCAGGCCGCGCCCGGCATCATCGACAGTCTGCGCGCCTGGGCCGAGACGCGGTTTCCGTCGCTGATGGAAGAAGGCTCGCCCCTGCGCCTCGGCCTGTCGAGCCTGGGGGAGGTGGTGCGCGACCGCGGCGGGCAATTGCTGCAGGGGCTGCTGAGCTCGGCGGCGAGCGTGGCGAACCTGCTGGTGTTCCTCGTGATCGTCCCGGTAGTGGCGTTCTACCTGCTGATGGACTGGGACAAGATGATCGCCCGGGTCGATGAATTGCTGCCGCGCGATCATCAGCCGGTGATCCGTGACCTCGCGCACCAGATCGACCGGACGCTGGCCAGTTTCATCCGGGGGCAGGGTACGGTCTGCCTGATCCTGGGCACTTTCTATGCCGTCGCGCTGATGATCGTGGGGCTGCAATTCGGGGTCGTGGCCGGGCTGATCGCGGGGCTTCTGACCTTCATCCCCTATGTCGGCGCGCTGGTCGGCGGGGTGTTGTCGGTGGGTCTGGCGCTGTTCCAGTTCTGGGGTGACTGGTGGATGATCGTTGCCGTCGCGGCGATTTTCCAGGTGGGTCAGTTCGTTGAGGGCAACATCCTGACACCCAAACTGGTGGGATCATCGGTCAGCCTGCATCCGGTCTGGCTGCTGTTCGCGCTGTCGGCTTTCGGGGCGCTGTTCGGGTTCGCGGGGCTTCTGGTCGCGGTGCCGGTGGCGGCGGCAATCGGGGTGCTGGTGCGCTATGCGATCACGCGCTACCGCGAGGGGCTGCTGTATAACGGCACGTCACGGCGGACCGGTGGCGGCGATGCTGACGGGTCCGGGGGGTGATGGCCGAACAACTGATCCTCGATCTGCCGCACAGGGTCGCCATGGGGCGGGACGATTTCCTGGTATCGGCCGCCAATGCCGAGGCGGTGGCCGGGATCGACGACTGGCGCGGCTGGACGCATGGCAGCGCGGTTCTGGTCGGGCCCGAGGCGTCGGGCAAGACCCATCTTGCCCATGTCTGGGCCGAGATGTCGGGGGCAAGGGTGATCGCGGCGGCGGCCCTGGACGAGGCGGCGCTGGACCGGCTGATCGACGCGCCTGCCGTGGTGGTCGAGGATGCCGAACGCCGGGGTGAGGATGCAGGCGTCGAAACCCGGCTGTTCCACCTGATGAACGCGCAGGCCGGGGGGCGCGGCCATATCCTGCTGACCGCGCGCAGCCGCCCGGCGGCCTGGGGGCTGCGCCTGCCGGACCTGGCCAGCCGTGCTGCACAGGCCCGGCTGCTGCCCATCGGGGCGCCTGATGACGGGCTGCTGGCCGCCGTCATGGTCAAGCTGGCCGCCGACCGCGGCCTGTCGCTGGTGCCCGAGGCGGTCAGCTATGCGCTGATGCGCTGTGAACGCAGCTTCGCCGCCATCGCCGATCTGGTCGACCGGCTGGACCGGGCGGCAGTGACGCGGCAGAAGGCACCGAACCGCGCGCTGTTGAAAACCCTGCTTGAACCCGGCGAGCCCGGGTCGACCGACCCCGGCAGCGCCGGTTAGACTGTCATCCGCCTGTTACCCGAACCGCCTAGGCCGCGCCCATGAGCTTTGCCGATTTCCTGAACGCCCCGCTGCCCGAACCCGTTGATCTGCCGGATGCGCAAATCACCGGGCCGCAACGGTTTTTCAACCGCGAGCTTT
The DNA here is from genome assembly GCA_024742455.1 of Paracoccaceae bacterium. Classification (GTDB taxonomy): domain Bacteria; phylum Pseudomonadota; class Alphaproteobacteria; order Rhodobacterales; family Rhodobacteraceae; genus JANSYL01. The sequence continues at coordinate 252,517 of JANSYL010000003.1, forward strand.
CCTGGCTGGCCTTCAACTGGCGGGTGCTGGAGGAGGCGGGAAATGCGCGCGTGCCCTTGCTGGAACGGGTGCGGTTCGTGTCGATCTCGGCGGGCAATCTGGATGAATTCTATACCGTCAGGGTTGCAGGGCTGCGGGAACTGGCGATGGAGGGCAACACCACCCCCTCCGATGATGGCCGCAACCCTGCCGAACAGCTTCGCCTGATCAATGCCGATGCGCGGCGCCTGATGCAGCACCAGCAGGCGGCGTGGAACGGGCTGAAAGGCGAACTGGAACGCGAGGGCGTTTCGGTCGTGGCCGCCGACACCCTGACCGATGCCGACAAGACCCTTCTCGAAGAGATCTTTCTGACCCGGGTGTTCCCGATCCTGTCGCCCCTGGCCATCGACCCGGCGCATCCCTTTCCCTTCATCCCCAACGAAGGCATCGCGCTGGCGCTGGAACTGGAACGCGCGCGCGACGGCCGGGTGCTGCGATCGCTGTTGCCGATACCCGGCCAGATCGACCGGTTCGTCGAATTGCCGAGCGGTCCGGGCGAGGCGCGGTTCCTGCCGCTGGAGGAATTGCTGCTGATCCATATCGGGGCGCTGTTCCCGGGCTATGACCTGAAGGGCCATTGCATTTTCCGGGTGCTGCGCGACAGCGATCTGGAGGTCGAGGAAGAGGCCGAGGACCTGGTGCGCGAATTCGAGACCGCGCTCAAGCGCCGCCGCCGGGGCGAGGTGGTGCGGCTGCAGGTTTCGCACAGCGCGCCGGCAGACCTGAAGGCCGAGATCGTCGAGCACCTGAAGGTCACCGAGGATGAGATCGTCGACGTCAAGGGCATGGTCGGTCTGGTCAGCCTGAAGGAGCTGGTGATCGACACGCGGCCCGACCTGTTATGGCCGTCCTTCACCCCGCGCGTGCCCGAACGCGTGCAGGACCATGACGGCGACATGTTCGCCGCCATCCGGCAAAAGGACATGCTGCTGCATCATCCCTACGAAACCTTCGACATGGTGATCCGGTTTCTGGCCCAGGCGGCGCGCGACCCCAACGTGATCGCCATCAAGCAGACGCTTTACCGGACCTCTTCCGAAAGCCCGATCGTGGCGGCGCTGTGCGAGGCGGCGGAGAACGGCAAATCGGTCACCGCGCTGGTGGAGCTCAAGGCCCGCTTCGACGAGGCCGCCAATATCCGGCAGTCGCGCAAGCTGGAACGGTCGGGCGCGCATGTGATCTATGGCTTCATCAACTACAAGACCCACGCCAAGATCAGCACTGTGGTCCGGCGCGAGGGCGACAGGCTGGTCACCTATACCCATTTCGGCACCGGCAATTACCACCCCATCACGGCGCGCATTTACACGGATCTCAGCCTGTTCACCTGTGACGATGCCCTTGGCCGGGATGCGACAAAGGTGTTCAACTATGTCGGTGGCTATGCCGAACCCGAGGGTCTGGAAAACCTGGCCATCTCGCCCCTGACGCTGAAACAGCGCATCCTCGACGGGCTGGCGGCCGAGGCCGACCATGCCCGCGCAGGACGCCCGGCAATGGTCTGGGCCAAGATGAACAGCCTGATCGAGGCCGAGGTCATCGATGCGCTTTACGCCGCCAGCGAGGCCGGCGTGAAGATCGACCTGGTGATCCGGGGCATCTGCGGTGTGCGCCCCGGCGTCCGGGGCCTGAGCGAGAATATCCGCGTCAAATCAGTGGTGGGCCGGTTCCTCGAACACCCGCGCATCGTGTGTTTCGGCAATGGTCATGGCCTGCCGTCGAAAGAGGCGCGGGTTTACATCAGTTCGGCCGACTGGATGGGCCGCAACCTGAGCCGCCGGGTCGAAACGCTGGTCGAATGCACCAACCCCACCGTCAAGGCGCAGATCGTCAGCCAGATCATGGCCGCCAACCTGGCCGATGTGGCCCAGACCTGGGTGCTGCAACCCGATGGCAGCTATGTCCGCCCTGATCTGGGCCAGATGGAAAACCCGTTCTCCTGTCACCGCTTTTTCATGGAAAACCCGTCGCTCAGCGGTCGGGGATCGGCGGGGGCGACGGATGTGCCGGAACTGACCCATTCGGTCTGACGCGCGGGTCGCATTGACCGGGGGCGAAGGCACGTGCCATGACAGGCGCAATGACCGGGATCGACCTTGCAGAGCGTCAGGCCGATATGGATGACAACCATCCCGAATGGGGTCCTTTCGGGGTTCCCCTTTTCGACGGGCCCGAGGCGCAGGCGCTGACCCGGGTGGCCGTGATCGATATCGGGTCGAACTCGGTCCGGATGGTGATCTTTGACGGCGCAGCGCGCAGCCCAGCCTATTTTTACAACGAAAAGATCCTGTGTGGTCTGGGCGCCGGGTTTTCCGAGACGGGCCGGTTAAACGCCGAGGGCAAGGATCGGGCGCTGAAGGCCCTGAAACGCTTTGCGGCCCTGGCATGCGGTGTGGGGGCCAGCCCGCTTCTGACCGTGGCGACGGCGGCGGTCCGCGATGCCGAGGACGGGCCCGCCTTTCGCGTGCAGGTGCTCGCCGAGACGGGCCTGGAAATCCAGATCCTCAGCGGCGAGGAAGAGGCCCGGCTGTCGGCGCAGGGGGTGTTGCTTGGCTGGCCGGGGGCCGAGGGGCTGGTATGTGACATCGGCGGGTCGTCGATGGAACTGGCCGAACTGAAGGGCGGCGGCGCGGTCGGCGCGCGCGCCACCTCGGATCTCGGGCCGCTGAAGCTGATGGGGCTGAAGGGCGGCAAGAAGGCGATCACCGCGCATATCAAGACCCGGCTCGCCGATCTGGTCCGGACCTTTCCCGATCGCCCGAAGCGTCTGTTTCTTGTGGGCGGGTCGTGGCGGGCCATCGCGCGCATCGACATGGAGCGGCGCGGCTATCCGCTGAAGGTGCTTCACGAATACCGGATGACGCCGAAATCCATCCTCGAGACGATCCGTTATATCGAGGACACCGGGATCGATGAATTGCGCGCCCGCACCGGCACGTCCGAGGCGCGGATGCGCCTGGTGCCGCTGGCCGCGCAGGTGCTCAAGGCGCTGGTCCGGCAGCTCAAGCCTAAGGAGGTCGCGGTGTCGGCCTACGGGCTGCGCGAGGGGCTGCTTTACGACCAGATGTCGGACGCGCTGCGCCACCGCGACCCGCTGATCGAATCCGCCCGCCATTCCGAGGCGCAGAACGCGCGGATGCCGGGGTTCGGCCGGGCGCTCAACCGGTTCATCGCGCCGCTGTTTCCCGGGGCCAAGCCCGCCAAGCGCCGCCTGATCCGCGCGGCCTGCCTGCTGCATGATGTCAGTTGGCGCGCCCATCCCGATTACCGGGCCGAGGTCTGTTTCGACAACGCGACCCGCGCCAATCTGGGCGGTCTGACCCATGGCGAACGGGTCTATCTGGGCCTGGCGCTTCTGCATCGCTACAAGTCGAACCGCGAGGCGACGGGGTTCAACGATGCGCTTCTGGAGCTTCTTCCCGAAGACCAGGTGCGCGAGGCCGAAATCCTGGGCCGCGCGATGCGGTTCGGAGCCATGTTCGCCGTTGCCGCGCCTGAGGAACACGGGGCCCTGACCTACCGGCCCAAACGCCGTGAACTGACCCTGACGCTGGCCACATCCGAGGCGCGCGACCTGTTCGGCGAGGTGGCCGAGGCCCGGTTCAACGCGTTGGCACAGGCGATGGATGTCACCGCGCTGGTCGTGGGGGCTGGCTGATCGCGCGGCGCTTGTCCGGCTGTGGCCGATGGCGTAGATCACCGGCCAACCCACGCTTGCCCGAAGGCCCCGACCCATGCGTCTGACCCGTTATTTCCTGCCCGTTCTGAAAGAAACCCCGTCCGAGGCGCAGATCGTCAGCCACCGCCTGATGCTGCGCGCGGGCATGATCAAACAGGCCAGCGCGGGCATCTATTCCTGGCTGCCCCTGGGCTACAGGATGCTGCGCCGGATCGAACAGATCGTGCATGAGGAACAGATCCGCGCGGGCCATTTGCCGATGCTGATGCCCACGATCCAGTCCGCCGATCTGTGGCGCGAAAGCGGGCGCTACGATGCCTACGGGGCCGAAATGCTGCGCATCACCGACCGGCATGATCGTGACATGCTGTTCACCCCCACCGCCGAGGAGCTGATCACCGATATCTTCCGGTCCCATGTGGCCAGCTACAAGGACCTGCCGCTGACGATGTACCAGATCCAGTGGAAGTTCCGCGATGAAATCCGCCCGCGTTTCGGCGTGATGCGGGGCCGCGAGTTTCTGATGAAGGACGGCTACAATTTCGATCTGACGAAGGAAGACGCGCTGCACGCCTATAACCGCCATCTCGTCAGCTACCTGCGCACCTATGAACGCATGGGCCTGCAGGCGATCCCGATGCGCGCCGACAGCGGGCCGATCGGGGGCGACGACACCCATGAATTCCTGGTGCTGGCCGAGACGGGCGAGAGCGAGGTGTTCTACGACGCCGAGATCACCGAGCTGAAATTCGGCGACCGGCAGATCGATTATGACGATCACGCCCAGTGCCGCGCCGTGCTGGAAGAATTCACCTCGCGCTACGCGCGCACCGACGAAACCCATGATGCGGACCTGTTTGCCCAGATCCCCGAAGATCGCCAGCGCGTCGCGCGCGGCATCGAGGTGGGGCAGATCTTTTACTTCGGCACCAAGTATTCCGAACCGATGGGCGCGATGGTCGATGACGGCCAGGGGGGGCGGGTGCCGGTCCATATGGGCAGCCACGGGATCGGCGTCAGCCGCTTGCTCGGCGCGATCATCGAGGCCAGCCATGACGACAACGGTATCATCTGGCCCGAGGGGGTGACACCCTTCCATGCCGGTATCGTGAACCTCAAACAGGGCGACGCGGCCTGCGACGCGGCCTGTGAGGGGCTTTACGCCGCGATGACGGCGGCGGGGCTGGAGCCGCTTTATGATGACCGCGAGGAACGGGCGGGGGCGAAATTCGCCACCATGGACCTGATCGGCCTGCCCTGGCGGATCACCGTGGGGCCGCGTGGTCTGGCGGGGGGCAAGGTGGAACTGACCAGCCGCCGGACGGGCGAGGCCGAGGAAATGACGCCCGATGCCGCCGTGGCGCGGCTTGCCGAAATCTATGCGCCTCACAAAGCGGCGCTGATCTGATAGATTGGGCGCGTTGACCGGACGCGCAAACGGGGGTGAGGCGATGTTGACACGGATACTGGCCATTGTCGGCGGGCTGAGCGGGGCGGCGGGCCTGTCGCAATACCCTGAATTCGCCCAGCAATACACGCAACGCCTGGCAGGGCAGGTGCAGGCGCTGGAGGTCGTGGTGACCGATTTCGACGCCACCGCCGAACGATCGGGCCTGAGCCGGGACGAGGCACTGGCCGAGATGACCGGCACGCAATTCCTGGCCGACCGGGGCGAGGATATGGCCCGCACCATCACCCGCTACGAAGGGCTGCAATCCGATTACGCCCTGCTGACCGCGGCCTCGCCTTTCGAGAAAATGTTGATGCCGCACCGTCTGGCCGATGGCGAAACCTTTCGCGGGACCTGGGGCGATTACGAACCGGCGGTGCCGCTGACACCTGCGGGCGCGGCCTCGGCTGCGGTGGGTTACGTGGCCGGCTGGTCGATTATCGCCATGCTGATCTGGGTTCTCACCGCCCCGTTCCGGGGGCGCGGCGTCGCCCCGACCCGGGGCGACGACACCACTGTGTGATCAGGGCTGCCTGATCATTCCTTGGCCGGGGGCGTGACGGGGCCCCCCGCCAGCATCTGCAATTCGGCCACCACGAAATTCGTGTACATCGCCACGTTGCGGTCATAGGTCTCGCGCGGGGTGGGGTCGGTGTGGCTTTCGACGCCGATGATCCGGTAGCCATCCGCTGTTTCGATGAACAGGGGCGATCCGCTGTCGCCCTGCAGCGTGTCGCATTGGTGGACCAGTTCGTTCGCCCCGAAAATCTCGACGAAGGGGCAGTTCAGGTTGCCGGTCATCACCCCCTGCTGGTCATAGCTGTAGCCCGCCTGCAGGATCGCGGGGCCTGTGCCCGCCAGGATCGAGGTCATCTCGTCTTCGGTCAGGGGGCCCACATCCATCCAGCCAAGCTGGTCACCGATCGGGTCGGCCAGGTAGATGAAAGCGAAATCGGTGCCGTCCTGTTCGCCGTTCATCCAGCCTGCGGGCACATGAAAATGCGTCACCCGCGACCGGGCCACGGCATTGCCCTGGTCGAAGCCCGCAAGGAATTCCACCGGCGGGGTATCGACCACCCCGTCATTGGCGATGCAATGGGCCGCGGTCAAAACCACCTGGGGGCCGATGAGGGCGCCGGTGCAGCTGGCTTGGGACATGTCGACGAAGCCGATCATGTTCCAGGGCGCAGTCGAGGCATCGACCACCACCCGGTCATCCTCGCCGAAAAAGGCGCGTTCGAAACTGCCCGTGAAGGCGCCGAATTCGCTGATCGACAGGGTGGCGGGCGGGTATTCGTTGCCGGTGGGCGAATAGGTGCCCACCCAGATGTCATACTGCCCCTCGAGCGGGTCATCCCAGGTCAGCGCGGGGTTCAGGCCCGCGCTGTCATCATTGCAATGCCACGCCCCGTCCGGCGTGTTGACGAGCAGCACGGTATCCTCGCGCGCCTCGACGTAGAACGACAGCGGCAGATCCTCGCGCGGGGTGAAATGGATACGGAAATCAGGGGCTTCGGCGAAATACCCGGCACAGCGGTTGCCGGTGACGGCGTCGGGATATTCGGCGCGGATGGAGCCGCCTGCCAGCAGGCTGACCCAGTTCGGATCGGGCAGGAAGCCCGAGTAAACCGAGATGATCCCGAAGGTCGGCGGCAGGTTGAAATCCTGCGCCTGAAGCGTGGCGGGTTGAAGGACAAGGGCCGCCGCAGCGGCGAAAATCGCATGTCTGAAAGCCAAGGCCGTCTCCCTGATCTGGCGGCTGGTGATGGGGCACAGGGCAAAGCGTAGGGGGGCGGGCGCGGTGAGGCAATACGGGTTAACGGCGCCCCCCGTCGCCCGGGCGGGACGGGTCACAGCGCGTGCACAGCCCGTACACACCCCGTGCAGACGCAGGTTTTGAGGCGAATTTTAACCTTTTCAGGTGAAATTGCCCCTCCGCCACCCGCACCGGAGGGGGATATGCCCGACCTGAAGCTGACGAAAACCCAGAACGAACATTTCTACTACATGGCCGACGCGATGCGGCGGCTGGAATGGGACCTGCATTCGACGGTGTTCCACCACCAGCGCATCCCGCGCGACTGGCACCAGATCGCCACGCAGCGCGAAAGCGAGAAAACCCGGATCACCCTGCGCGTGGACCGCGACGTGGTGAAATGGTTCCGGTCGATGGGGCCGGGATACCAGCCGCGCATGAACGACGTGCTGCGCGCCTTCATGCACGCGAAACTGGCGGGGCTGCTGAAGGGCGACGAGACCCTGCCCGCGTTCCGGGAGAGCGATTTCGAGATGGAGATGCCGCAATGGGGGGATGTGGCGCGGCAGTTCGAGGGGGAGGATGCCACGACTTGATGCGTATATGACGTTACGCTATATATGACGTCATGAACCTGGTGCTGGATACGAACGTGCTTGTCGCCGGTGTGCGGAGCCGAACCGGGGCGAGCAACCTGGTCCTCATAGCAGGATTTGAGGGCAGGTTTGACTGGATGTGTTCGGTGCCGGTTTTCTACGAATACGAAGAGGTTCTCGGACGGGCGGAGTTCCTGCTGGAGACGGGATTGGACCGGGCAACGATCAGCCGGTTCCTTGATGCGGTGGCACGGATCGTGGTGCCGGTGGATATCGAGTTTCAATGGCGACCACAGTTGCGCGACCCAAAGGACGAAATGGTTCTGGAGGCCGCAGTCAATGCGCGCGCTGACGCAATCGTGACCCACAACTTGCGCGATTTCGGAGAGGTGCCGCAAAGATTTGGCGTTGATGTCCAATCACCGAGCGAAACGAAACGGAGGCTGATGCTATGAAGGCAAGGGTATCGCTGAACCTGCCCAAGTCGCTGAAACGCGCGGCAGAGGAGTTCGCGGAAAAGGACGGCGTGTCGCTGAACCAGTTCATCGCGCTGGCGCTGGCGGAGAAGGTGGGCGCGGTTGGCGCGGCGCAGTTTTTTGCCGAGCGGGGCAGGGATGGGGACCCGGATTGGGCGGTGGAGTTTTTGAAGGGGCGGCCGGAGTGAGAGGCGGTGCACTTGTTTTATTGATATTAATCGGACTTGCCTGGTGGATGACACGTCCGGCTGATCGATGGCTCGCGACCATCTACCCAGAAGCACCAAGCCTTTTGACCCATCTGCATCTCGAAGAATATGAAACTCTGGAAGAATGCCGGTCTGCGGCCCGCAATTACCTTGCAGAGCAAGGCCTGGTTGATGGTCTTTACGAATGCGGTTTGAATTGCGAACCGTTCGGAACGGATGGAGTCATGAGGTTATGCGAAGAGACGACGGAGTAAAGCATCAGCCAAGGTGAATTGCTATCGCTCCCATACCAACGGTTTTCAGTTCACCCCCGCCCGAACCGCGCGCGAAGCGTGCCGGGCGAGCGCCTGCCCGTCCCGGCGGGCTGGCGCTTTGGGGGCCGGGCGCGTCGGTCACTCGGGGCGATGACTTGGGGGGATAAAGCGCGCAGACCGGGTGTTGCGGGCGCCATCCCACGGGCAGGCGCGCGCCCTTGGGGTGGGTGGTGTGGTGCGTTTGAGGTGTAGGGCGGGATTCATCCCGCCAACACGGCGGGACAAGTCCCGCCCTACATTGGGTGGCGTGGCGGGATGACTCCCGCCCTACGGTGGCGCGTTGCGGTGTAGGGTGGGTGGAACCCACCGTCATGTCATCCGGGGTGCGTTGGGGCGTGGTGGGTTTTCTGCGCCCTACCCGTGGTGGGTTGCACCCACCCTACGCCTGCAACGACCGCACCCCCAGCGCGCCTTCCTTCGCCGCCGTCATCGCCTGGGCGGCGGCGTGGCTGGCGGCCAGCGTGGTGAAATAGGGGATCTTGTCGGCCAGCGTCACGGCGCGCATGGAGCGTGAATCCTCCACCGCCTGCGCGCCCTCGGTCGTGTTCAGGACCAGCTGCACGCCGCCATCCTTGATGATGTCGACCACCGTGCGTCCGCCCTCATAGGCCTTGTTGACCACCGAGGATGCGATGCCGTGGCCGGACAGGAAGGCCGCCGTGCCGCTGGTGGCCAGCAGGGTCAGGCCGAGGTCGGTCAGCATCCGCGCCGTGTCCACCAGGATCGGCCCCTTGTCGGCATCCTTGATCGAGATGAACACGGTGCCCGCCTCGGGCAGGACGGTGCCCGCGCCCAGTTGCGCCTTGAGGAAGGCGCGGGGGAAGGACCGGTCCCAGCCCATGACCTCGCCGGTCGAGCGCATCTCGGGGCCCAGCAGCGTGTCGACGCCGGGGAAGCGGGCGAAGGGAAGCACCGCCTCCTTCACCGAGAACCAGGGCGTGCGAAAATCGGCGAGGCTGAGCGGATCGCCCGGGATGATCGGGGTGTCGTCATCGACGGGTTTGTGCGGCTCGGCCACCGGGAAATCGGCCAGTTTCTCACCCGCCATCAGGCGCGCCGCGATGGAGGCGATGGCTGAGTCGGTGGCCTTGGCGACGAAGGGCACGGTGCGCGAGGCGCGGGGGTTCACCTCGATCAGGTAGATCTCGCCGTCCTTCACCGCGAATTGCACGTTCATCAGGCCCACGACGTTGAGCGCGCGGGCCAGCGCGTGGGTCTGGCGGATGATCTCGTCCTGGATATCCGTGGGCAGGGTGTGGGGCGGGAGCGAACAGGCGCTGTCGCCGGAATGAACGCCCGCCTCCTCGATATGCTGCATGATGCCCGCGACATGGACGGCCTCGCCATCGCAGAGGGCGTCGACATCGACCTCGACCGCACCGTCGAGATAGCTGTCGAGAAGGACGGGGCTGTCCCCGCTGACGACGACGGCGTCGCGGATGTAACGGTCGAGCTGACCGGTATCGCGCACGATCTCCATCGCGCGGCCGCCGAGCACGTAGGAGGGGCGGATGACCAGCGGGTAGCCCAGCGTTTCGGCGGCGGCCCTGGCCTGGGCATCAGTGGTGGCGATGGCGTTTTCGGGTTGTTTCAGGCCGAGACGCCGGACCAGCTGCTGGAACCGTTCGCGGTCTTCGGCCAGGTCGATGGCGTCGGGCGTGGTGCCGAGGATCGGGATGCCCGCATCATGGAGCGCGTTGGCCAGTTTCAGAGGCGTCTGGCCGCCGAATTGCACGATGACACCGTGAAGCGTGCCGTTTTCCTGTTCGACGCGCAGGATTTCCAGCACGTGTTCCAGCGTGAGCGGTTCGAAATAGAGCCGGTCGGAGGTGTCGTAATCCGTGCTGACGGTTTCGGGGTTGCAGTTGACCATGATGGTCTCGTAGCCCGCATCGCTGAGCGCGAAACAGGCGTGACAGCAGCAATAGTCGAACTCGATCCCCTGGCCGATGCGGTTCGGGCCGCCGCCGAGGATGACGACCTTTTTCTTGGATGACGGGCGCGCCTCGCATTCCGCCTCGCCCATGACGGGGGCCTCGTAGGTGGAATACATGTAGGGGGTCTGCGCCTCGAATTCGGCGGCGCAGGTGTCGATGCGCTTGAATTGCGCCTGCACGCCCAGGTTCAGGCGGGCGCGGCGGATATTGGATTCGTCCCGGCCGGTGAGGGCGGCGAGGCGGGCATCGGTGAAGCCCATCATCTTGAGCCGGCGCAGCCCGGTCGCGTCGAGCGGCAGGCCGCCCGCCCGGACCGCATCCTCGGTTTCCACGATCTCGCGGATGCGGGCGAGGAACCATGGGTCGAATTTCGTGACGGCGAAAATGTCGTCATCGGACAGCCCGTGGCGCATGGCCTGGGCGATGACCCGCAGGCGGTCGGGGGTCTGGGCCGACAGCGCCTTGGTGATGGCGGCGGTGTCGGGGGCGCCGGGAATGTCGATTTCGTCGAACCCGGTCAGCCCGGTTTCCATGGAGGCAAGCGCCTTTTGCATGGATTCATGGAAGGACCGCCCGATGGCCATCGCCTCGCCCACCGATTTCATGGCGGTGGTCAGATGGGGTTCGGAGCCGGGGAATTTCTCGAAAGCAAAGCGCGGGATTTTCGTGACGACATAGTCGATGGTCGGCTCGAAGGACGCGGGCGTCACCTTGGTGATGTCATTGTCAAGCTCATCGAGCGTGTAGCCCACGGCCAGTTTCGCGGCGATCTTGGCGATCGGAAAGCCCGTGGCCTTGGACGCGAGCGCCGAGGAACGGGAAACGCGGGGGTTCATCTCGATCACGACCATGCGGCCATCCTCGGGGTTCACGGCCCATTGCACGTTCGATCCGCCGGTTTCGACCCCGATCTCGCGCAGCACGGCGATGGAGCCGTTGCGCATCATCTGGTATTCCTTGTCGGTCAGCGTGAGCGCAGGCGCGACGGTGATCGAGTCGCCGGTATGCACGCCCATCGGATCGACGTTTTCGATGGAACAGACGATGATCGCGTTGTCGGCCTTGTCGCGCACCACCTCCATCTCGAATTCCTTCCAGCCCAGAAGGGATTCATCGACGAGGATCTGCGCGACGGGCGAGGCTTCCATCCCGGTCTTGCAGTAATATTCATACTCTTCGCGGTTATAGGCCACGCCCCCGCCGGTGCCGCCCAGGGTGAAGGCGGGGCGGATGATGGCGGGCAGGCCCACGTATTCGATGGCTTCGACCGCCTTTTGCAGGCCCGCCTTGATGTCATATTTTCCATCCGTGCCCCGGGGCGCGCTGATGATCGTGGCCTTGGGGTTTTCCAGCCCGATCCGGTCCATCGCTTCGCGGAACAGTTTGCGGTCCTCGGCCATCTCGATGGCGGGGCGCTTGGCGCCGATCATCTCGACCCCGAATTTTTCGAGCACGCCCATTTCCTCGAGCGCGAGAGAGGTGTTCAGCCCGGTCTGCCCGCCCATCGTGGGCAGGAGCGCGTCGGGGCGTTCTTTCTCGATGATCCTGGCGACCACCTCGGGGGTGATCGGTTCGATATAGGTGGCATCGGCCAGCCCCGGGTCGGTCATGATGGTGGCGGGGTTCGAGTTCACCAGGATGACGCGGTAGCCTTCCTCGCGCAGGGCCTTGCAGGCCTGGGCGCCGGAATAGTCGAACTCGCAGGCCTGCCCGATGACGATGGGCCCCGCGCCGATGATCATGATGGATTGGATATCGGTGCGTTTGGGCATTCCCGTCCCCGGTGATCTGGGCAAAATTCACGGCGTTATACGGAACGGGCGCGGCGGCGCAAGGCGGCGCGGGGCCGAGCGAAAAGGGATTGGCATATGCATTGGGTCTACCTGGCCATCGCCATCATGGGCGAGGTGATCGGCACCTCGGCCCTGAAGGCATCCGACGGTTTCACGCGGGCGGGGGCGATCCCTGTGGTCATCCTTGGCTACGGGGTGGCGTTTTTCTTTCTGGCGCTGGTGTTGCGTGTCGTGCCCGTGGGCGTGGCCTATGCCATCTGGGCAGGGGCCGGCGTGGCGTTGATCACGCTGATCGGCTGGGTCTGGTTCGGGCAGCGGCTGGATGGCTGGGCGCTGGTCGGCATCGGGTTGATCGTGGCGGGCGTGGTGGTGTTGCAGGTGCTGTCGGGCAGCGTGGACTGAACGGTCATCCGGCGGCGCGCGGCGCGGTGTCCGGCGCAGGATAAAGGTAATCACGGGTCAGCGGCACCGCGCGCTGGTCGCGGGCCAGCTGGTACTGGAACACGCATTGCCCGCCATGGCGAAACATGTGTTCGCTGGCCTTGAGATAGAACCGCCACATCCGGCAGAACTTGTCATCGTAAAGCGCGCGCGCCGCGTCCAGCCGCGCGGTGAACCGGTCATGCCAGTGTTTTAGCGTTTCGGCGTAGTGCAGGCGCCAGACCTCGATATCGGTGGGAAAAAGCCCCGAGGTTTCCAGCGCCGCCGCGATTTCGCTGAGCGACGGGCAATAGCCGCCCGGAAAGATGTATTTCGTGATCCAGGGGCTGGTGGCCCCCGGCGGCCCCGCCCGTCCGATGGTGTGGACCAGCGCGACCCCGTCCGGGGCCAGCCGGTCGTGCAGGGTGTCGAAATATTCGCGGTAATGGGGGATGCCGACATGTTCGAACATGCCCACCGACACGATCCGGTCGAACTGCCCGGTCACCTGCCGGTAATCGATCAGCCGGAAATCGACGCGGTCCGACAGCCCCGCGGCCGCGGCACGGTCGGTGGCATACCGGTGCTGTTCGCGGCTGAGCGTGACGGCGGTGACGCGCGCGCCGTGGTCGCGCGCAAGGCTGAGCGCAAGCCCGCCCCAGCCGCAGCCGATCTCGAACACGGTCATGCCGGGTTCGATCAGGAGCTTGGCCGCGATATGGCGTTTCTTGGCCGCCTGTGCCGCCTCGAGCGTCATGGCGGGATCGGCGAAATAGGCGCAGGAATACTGCCGGTCGGCGTCCAGAAACAGGTCATAGAGCGCGCCCGACAGGTCGTAGTGATGGGCGACATTGGCGCGCGCGCGGTGCAGCGGGTTGGCCTGGTCGAACCGGCGCCGCGCCAGCCGCGCCGCCAGCATCAGCCGCCGCCACCACAGCCCGGTCGTGGCCGCCATGTTGCGGGTGACAAGGGCCAGGAACCCGTCCAGGTCATCGCCCGCGATGGTCAGGCTGCCATCCATGTAGGCCTCGCCCAGGCCCAGTTCGGGCGCGGTCACGAGGCGGCGGGGCAGGGCGGGGTCGGACAGGACAAGCGCCGCCTCGGGCGCACCGGGGGCGGGCCCGTAGCGCCGGGTGCGGCCATCGGGAAAGGTTACATCAAGGCTGCCGACCGCCACGAACCCCAGCAGCATCCGGTCGAGGCATTGTTCCCACATCGCGAGCTCCATCGCTTTGCCGGTTCAATCCTTGTGGGCACGCATTCTGCCGAAAACCGGGGCATCGGGGAAGGGGGGTTGATCTGTGTCAATGCAGATTGACAGCCAGACTGTCTTATAAACTGGACAGTCTTGCGAAGGAGCGGCCCATGCGGATCTGCCTCATCCACCCGAATTATCACTCCGGCGGGGCCGAGATCGCCGGGAACTGGCCGCCGGCCTGGGTCGCGTACCTGGCCGGGTCGCTGAAGGCGGCGGGCTATGATGACGTGCAGTTCATCGACGCCATGACCAACAACCTGACCGAGGGTCAGTTGCGCGTCAAACTGGCCGAGATGCAGCCCGACGTGGTGGGCACCACCGCGATCACCCCGTCGATCTACGTGGCCGAGCAGACATTGCAGGTGGCCAAGGAGGTCGTGCCGAACGCGCTGCGCGTGCTTGGCGGCATCCACGCGACCTTCATGTACAAGCAGGTCTTTTCGGAATGCGACAGCGTCGACGTGATCGTGCGCGGCGAGGGCGAGGAAATCATCGTCAACCTGATGAACGCCTGGCGCGACGGCAACTATGAGACCGACAGGCACCGCATCAAGGGGCTGGCCTTCAAGGACGGAGACCAGATCAAGGCCACGCAGGCCGCGCCGACGGTCAAGGACCTGGACGCGATCAACCCCGACTGGACGCTCTTGGAATGGGACAAGTATATCTACGTTCCGCTGGGCGTGAAGGTGGCGATCCCCAACATGGCGCGGGGGTGCCCGTTCACCTGTTCGTTCTGTTCGCAATGGAAGTTCTGGCGCGATTACCGCGTGCGCGACCCGATCAAGGTGGTCGACGAGATCGAGCGGTTGGTCGAGGACGAGGGCGTGGGGTTCTTCATCCTCGCCGACGAGGAACCGACCATCAACCGGCGCAAGTTCATCCAGTTCTGCGAGGAATTGATCAAGCGCGACCTGCCGCGCCGGGTGCAATGGGGCATCAACACGCGGGTGACGGATATCTACCGTGACCGGGAATTGCTGAAGTTTTACCGCGAGGCGGGGCTGGTCCACGTGTCGCTGGGCACCGAGGCCGCAGCGCAGCTGAAGCTGGATCAGTTCAACAAGGAAACCAAGGTCGAGGAGAACAAGGAAGCCATCCGCCTGCTGCGCGAGGCCGACATCTTCACTGAGGCGCAGTTCATCGTGGGGCTGGACAACGAGACCCCCGAGACGCTGGAGGAAACCTTCCAGATGGCGTGGGACTGGCAGCCGGACCTCGCCAACTGGGCGATGTACACGCCCTGGCCGTTCACGCCGCTGTTCCAGGAGCTGATGGACAAGGTCGAGATCTTCGATTTCTCGAAATACAATTTCGTCACGCCGATCATGTCGCCCGAGGCGATGGACCGGGCCACGCTGCTCGACCGCACGATGCATAATTACCGGCGGTTCTATTCCCGCAAGGCGCTGTTCCATTATCCGTGGCGCGGCACGGGATACCGGCGGAAATACCTGCTGGGCTGTCTGAAGGCGTTTGCCAAGGCCGGGTTCGCGCGGACCTTCTATGACCTCGGCAAGGCCAATTACTGGGGCCCGCAGTCGAAGGAGAAGGTGAATTTCAACTTCGACCGCAAACGCACCATCGCCAAGGCGCAGATGGATGACTGGCAATCGACACAGGATATCGCGGCGCAGAAGCGGCTGACGAAACTGGCCCGCGACGGCGAGTTCAAGATGCCCAATGGCGCGGTGGCGGGGCGCGATCCGGCCTCGGTCAAGGCCTGTGGCGGCGGCACGGAACAGATGCGCGAGCAGGTTCCGGCGGAGTGACCCGATGACGGATATGGTCGTCAAACCCGGGGCCAAGATCGGCCCCAACGCGATCCTGCAGCTGGTCCCGGTGCTCGAGGATGCGGCAGGCCGGGATTTCACCAGCCATGTGCTGGCGATAGCGGGCGTGTTCGAATTGCCCGACCCGGCGGCGGGGCTGATGGACGAGGCCCCTGCGGCGCGGCTGCACCAGGCGCTCAGGACGGAAATGCCCGACATGGCGCCGATGCTGGCGCGCGAGGCGGGCTGGCGGACGGCCGATTACATCCTTGAACACCGCATCCCGCGTTTCGCGCAGGTCATGCTGAAACTGCTGCCCGCGCGCCTGTCGGCCCCGATGCTGGCCCGCGCGGTGGAAAAGCACGCCTGGACCTTTTGCGGATCGGGCGGATTTTCCCTGGTGCAGAGCTGGCCGCCGGTCTTCGAGATCGAGGACAACCCCGTGGTGCGGGGAGAGAAATCGGAATTGCCCCTGTGCCACTGGCACGCGGCGGTGTTCGAACGGCTGTTTTCGGAACTGTGCGGCCATTCCTGGCGCTGCGAGGAACTGGTCTGCTGCGCGCAGGGCGCGCGGGCATGCCATTTCCGGATGACGCGGGTGGCGCTGGCGGAATAGCGGCAGGCGCGGAGCCAAGGTTGAAGCCCGCCGCGCATCGTCGGGCCGCCCCTACGCCACGATGATTTGGCGGGGCCAGGTGCGCCGATCATTCTGAAGATGGGTTTGGCTGCCCTAAAGCGCATCTGAACGACCGCAGGATCGCCGAGCCGCGGCCCGACGATGCGCTTTAATCCCGCCCCTAGGGCAGCACCTCGGCCGGATCGACCGCTGCCATCCCCCGCCGCACCTCGAAATGCAGAAACGATGGATCGCCCGCGCCGACCTCGGCCACGGTCTGACCGGCGCTGACGCTGTCGCCCCGGTTCACGCGGATGTTCTGGATATTGGCATAGACGGTCAAAAGCCCGCCATCATGGCGCAACACGAGGATCGGGATCTGGTCGGTGTTCTGGGTGATCGCGGCGACCTGGCCCGAGGCCGCGGCCCGCACCGGCGTGCCCGGGGGCGCGGCATAGTCGATGCCTTCATTGCCGCGTCCGAAGGGGCGCAGCACCGGGCCGTCGACGGGCTGGACGAAGCCCGCACCCGAGGCAGCAGGCGCTGCCGGCGCGACCGGCGCGGGGGTGGAGGCGTCGGGCACCCGGGCCGTCTCGATCGGTTCGGGCAGGGGCGTGGCGGCCGAGGGCGGTAGGGGCGCCTGGCTCTGTCCCGGTTCAATGGGGGCCGCGATGATGTCGGCCCGTCCGTCATCGATGATGATCGGGATGATCAGGTACTGCCCTTCGCGCACGGCCAGATCGGGGCCAAGCCCGTTCCATTCGGCCAGCGCCCGCACAGACACGCCGTAAAGCCGTGCCACGGAATAGGCGGTTTCGCCCCGTCCGACCTGGTGGCGCACCGGTTCCTGGCCGGGCTGAACCGTCACGCCGGTGCCCGCGCCCGCCGTCGCCGCCTCGGCCTCGTCGATGGCGCCACGCGCGATGGCGGCGATATCGGTGCCGCCGGGATTGATCCGGCGGGGCAGGGCGAGGATTTCATCGGCGCGCAACACATCGGTGCTGCGGCGCCCGTTGAAGCGCGCCAGTTCCTCGGCCCCCATGCCGATGCGCCCGGCCACATCGGCCACGGTATCGCCGCGCCGGGCAACGACGACCTGATAGCTTTCATAGGTGATCAGGCCGTTGGCATCGGGTTCAGGCCGCGGGGCGGTTTCGCCCATGGGGCGCGAATTGATCCCATCGGGGCGCAGGTCGAAATCGAGATCGCCCAATCCGTCGACACAGCCGGAGGTGGCGAGAAGGCCGAGGCAAAGGGCAATCGTGAACGGTCGCGGCAGTCGGGGCATCGGGATCTGGCTTTCTGGTCCGGTCGGGCGGGCGGGGTGCGTGTTGCGGCGCACTATACGAATTTGGGCGGGTTGGGCCAGTCCTGCAAGGCCGAGGGGGGCGGGGGCGGTCAGTCGCGGGCCAGTCCTTCGACGAGCGGCACGAAGCGGACCGGCAGAAGTTCCTCGTATTCCAGCCCCACGGGGGTGCGGGTGACCTTGATCAGGTGCTGGACGGCATCCGACTGGCCCACCGGCAGCACCATCACCCCCCCGGGCTTGAGCTGTGCCAGCAGGGGGCCCGGCGGATCCTCGGCCGCCGCCGTCACCAGGATGCGGTCGAAGGGGGCCTGGTCGGGCAAGCCGAAACAGCCATCCGCGCAGATCGCGGTGACATTATGCAGGCCCATCGCGGTGAACCGGTCCTCGGCCTCGCGCACGAGGTCGCGGTGGCGGTCGATCGTGTAGACCCGGCGCGCCAGATGGCTGAGCACGGCGGCCTGGTAGCCCGATCCGGTGCCGATCTCGAGCACGGTGTCACGCGGTTCGACCTTGAGCGCCTGCGTCATCAGCCCCACGACCGAAGGCTGGCTGATGGTCTGACCGCAGGCGATGGGCAGCGGCATGTCCTCATAGGCGCGGGGTTCGAAATGGCCGCGCACGAAGGCGCCCCGGTCGACCTTTTCCATGGCACCGAGCACGCGCGTATCCGTCACGCCGCGCTGGCGGAGCTGGAACAGGAACTGCATCTGCCGGGTGGCGGCGTCGGTCATCGGCTCATTCCAAGGCGGCGCGCACCCGGTCGATGGCGTCATGCGCGGTAAGGTCGGCACGCATCGGCGTGACCGAGATATAGCCCGCGAGATTGGCAGCGGCATCGCTGCCGGGTTCGGTCGGCACATCCTGCCGCCCGCCGGTCACCCAGAGGAAGCGCCGGCCATTGGGGGCGATATCGGGTTTCACGCTGAAGCGCGTGTCGCGGCGATACCCCTGCGGGGCGACGCGGATGCCTTTGACATGGGCGGCGGGGACGGGCGGGAAATTGACGTTGTAGAAGACGCGGTAATCGGTCCGGTCCCATTCGCCCTGATCGACGAGTTTCTTCACCAGCGCGGCGCCGTGAAGGCGCGCGGCCTCGAACGGGTCTTCGGTCTGGGCGTTGGCGGGGCCGTAATATTGCGACAGGGCAATGGCGGGCAGGCCCTGCAGGGCGGCCTCCATCGCGCCGCCGATGGTGCCGGAATAAAGCACGTTCTCGGCGGCGTTATTGCCGCGATTGACGCCCGACAGGACGAGATCGGGGGGATTGTCCCTGAGCACGTCATGCAGCCCGGCCAGCACGCAATCGGCGGGCGTGCCTTCGGCGGCGAAGCGGCGGGGGCCCAGTTCGGCGATCATCGTGGGATGGACGTAGGAAATGCAATGGGCGACGCCCGATTGTTCGAAGGCGGGTGCGACGGTCCAGACCTCGCCCTGTGGACCGGCAAGGTCGGTCGCGATCTCGCCCAGAACGGCAAGGCCCGGCGCGTTGATGCCGTCGTCATTGGTGATGAGGATGCGCATGGCGGGCCTTTGGTCGGGATCGGGTTCCTTCGGCTCTAGCCGCTGGCGCGCGGCGCGTCCAGCGGGGCGCGGCGCGGGCAGGGCATCGAGCCCCGCCCGCCCCGCCCGCCCCGCCCGCCGCCTTCGGGCGGCGCCGAAGGGCCGTATTTGGGGAAAGATGAAGGGGTCAGGTGCGGCGCTGCCAGAGGGTATACGCGATGTATCCCATGGTGAGGGCGGCAGCGGCGGCGGCGGCGGCGAAGAGGGGGGCGGTGGCGAGGTTGGCCACGGTAACCCCGATCAGCGCCCAGGCGACGCTGAGGGGATAGGTGAGGGCGGCGGTGCGCCCCGCGACGGCGATGGCGAGGGCGGTGGCCAGCGCAAGGCCCGCCCAGCTGGCCGTCATCGGCGGCAACAGCCCCGCGCCCATCACGATGGTGGCAAGGGCCACGGTTGCAGCGGCGGTCAGCCAGCCCGCGTAAAGCCCGAGCGGCAGCGCGAGCCAGGGCGCGTCGCGGTCGGGCGCGCGCAGGAGCGCAAGGGCGGCCCCGGCCAGCATGACCCAGATCAGCAGCGTGGCCGCGCCCGGCATACGCAGGGCCACGGCGATCCAGGACGCGCCGATGGCCAGCGAGACGAAGAGCGGCCAGCGCGTCGCGTCCCACGCCTTGTCGATGTCGCGCTTGACGAGGCCGTACCCGGCGGAGGCCAGCAGCCAGAGATAGATCAGACCCCAGATCGAGAAAGCATAGCCCGCCGGCTGAACCGGGGGCTGGTCGATGGGGACGGCCAGTTGATCGGGGTCGAAGCCGGTGAAGGGCTCGGCCAGGAACGGGCTGGTGACGAAGGCGATGGCGGCGACCAGCACCAGCACGGCCTTGAGCCGGGCGGTGTCGTTGGGGTCGTCGGGGCGTTCGAGATCGGGGTCGATATCAGGCAAGGGCGCCCTCCGGGGTCAGGGTGGTCTTGCCGCCAAGCCAGGGGGCGAGGACGGCGGGCAGG
This sequence comes from Paracoccaceae bacterium, assembly GCA_024742455.1. Taxonomy (GTDB): domain Bacteria; phylum Pseudomonadota; class Alphaproteobacteria; order Rhodobacterales; family Rhodobacteraceae; genus JANSYL01. The sequence goes on from JANSYL010000003.1 coordinate 272,646, forward strand.
GTGACGGAGCCATCGGCATTCTGGCCGTTTTCCAGCACCGCGATCAGGCAGCGCCCGACGGCGAGGCCGGAGCCGTTCAGAGTATGGACATAGTCGGGCTTGCCGCCGCCAGTGGGCCGGAAGCGCGCGTTCATCCGCCGGGCCTGGAAATCGCCGCAGGTCGAGACCGAGCTGATCTCGCGATAAGTGTTCTGGCCGGGCAGCCAGGCCTCGATATCATAGGTGCGGCGCGCGCCGAACCCCATGTCGCCGGTGCAGAGGACGACGGTTCTGTACGGGATTTCAAGGCGTTCGAGGATGCCTTCCGCGCAGCGCAGCATGCGTTTCTGTTCCTCGTCCGAAGTGTCGGGATGGGTGATCGACACCATCTCGACCTTCTCGAACTGGTGCTGGCGCAGCATCCCCGCCGTGTCGCGGCCTGCCGATCCGGCCTCGGAGCGGAAGCAGAGCGAATGGGCGGTCAGGCGGCGGGGCAGCGTCGCCTCCTCCACGATCTCGCCTGCGACGATATTGGTGAGCGACACCTCGGAGGTGGGGATCAGCCACCAGCCGTTCGTGGTCTGGTAGCTGTCTTCGCCGAATTTCGGCAGCTGCCCGGTGCCGAACATCGTGTCGTCGCGGACGAGGACAGGGGAATTGACCTCGGTCAGGCCGTTCTCAAGTGTATGAATATCCAGCATGAATTGCGCCAGCGCGCGGTGGATACGGGCGATGGCGCCGGTCAGCAGGACGAAGCGGGCGCCGGAGAGTTTTGCCGCCGTTTCGAAATCCATGCCGGGTCTGACGCCCGCGATGTCGTAGTGTTCGACGGGGGTGAAGTCGAAGGTGCGCGGGGTGCCCCAGCGATTGATCTCGACATTGCCGGCCTCGTCTTCGCCGTCCGGCACGTCATCCGCAGGCAGGTTCGGGAGGGCGGCGAGGGCGGCCTGAAGGGCGGCGTCCTTCGCCTTTGCCTCCTCCTCCAGCCGGGCGATTTCGTCTTTCTTTTCAGCGACTAGCGCGCGGAGGCGGTCGAATTCGGCCTCGTCCCCCTTGGCCTTGGCCGCGCCCACCTGTTTGGAGGCGGCGTTGCGGTCGGCCAGCGCCGCCTCGGCCGCCGTGATGCAGGCGCGGCGGTCTTCGTCCAGCGCCAGAAGGGCGGGCGATTGCGGGGGCAGGCCGCGCCGGGCGAGGGCGGCGTCGAAGGCGTCGGGGTTGTCGCGGATCGCGCGGATGTCATGCATGGGTCAGGCCCCCGGGGTCGTCGTCGCGCGGGGTATGCCAGAGGGGCGCGGGCGGGGGAAGGCCCTGCGGTTGGGGGAGTCACAGGGCGTGCACGGGGCGAGCACAGCGCGTGCATACGCGATGGGGGTGAGGGTGAGGGTGGTTTGGCGGTGTTCTATTCGGGGTTTGAGGGTCAGTCGGCGTCGGGACCGGCGCGCCAGTCGGGGGCGATGACGACGTCGGGATGGGCCTTGGCGGCCCAGGCGCGCCAGGCGTTGGCGAAGGGGGAGGTTGGGTTGAAGCTGGAAAAGCGCCGGTCATGAGTTGCGTCATCCCAAAAGATTGGGCGGTTTGGATCGTCTGGCAGCACGGTGCCATCTGCGAAGACTTCATGCCAGAACGGCTGCAGTCGTATCATTGTTAATTCGTCTAAAGACCTGACGGATGCACCTGGGAGTGTCTGATCCTCTGTGTATCTGAGCGGGCCCATGCGGTTTTCAGATACGTTCAGGCGTCGAAGCGCCCGGCGAATATTATGGCCAGCTGATTGCGGGCGGCAACCCATTCCCGGACGGCGCGGCCGCCCTTTTC
>JANSYL010000005.1 GCA_024742455.1 Paracoccaceae bacterium
CCGGCCGCATACTCCTGCAGGATCCCGACAATCTGTTCTTCGGTGAAACGTGATTTACGCATCGTCTGTTCTCCTCGTTGCTTCGAACGTTACGAGAACAAACTCTCCTTTTGAATGGCTCGGACTTTTGGGGGCAGGTCAAGGGCATCGAACTTCATCCTCCGGCGGACCACGTCGAGGACCACCCAACGTTCATCGTCCCAGCCAAGAGTCATACCGACGGAGTAGTCCCAATTGGGCCCGTCCTTGATGGCCGTGTCCCAGGATTGCACCCTGCGCAACCTGCGATGATCACGCGCTCTGCCGGGCAGACGTGTGACCTTGGTGAAGTCGAGCATCGCGCTGCCCGCCGACGCGGGATCCTGCTGATACTGCGTGGTGAAGGCGGCCTCGCCAATATCGGCCCGGATGCTGTCGAGGACCTTGCGCGGTTCTCGGGACGGCGCCAGCACGGAGCCGCGCGCCCGTGTCCAAGCGAAGCCGCCATAGATATCGTAGCTCTCTTCGGTCTCCGCAATGGCCGGGAAGTTCAAATGCTCAAACCGATCACGTTCTTGCAGGTGGGCGATCAGATCGTCCTGGTGCAGGCGCTGCTGCAGCACGATGATGCTACCAGTCGACTTGTTGTTGAGACGAGACACCAGCGTCTCATCGAAGAAGCGCCGGGCTTCCTCGCGCTTCGCCTCTGAGCCCGCATCGCTGGCCTTCATGATGTCGTCGATGATGAGGAGATCTGCACCCATGCCGGTCACCGACCCACCCACGGTTACAGCGCGTCGGCCGTCGCCCTGCGCCGTGACGAACTCAGTTGCGGTTTTGCGCGACGGAGAGATTGCGGCTTGCGGGAAGGTGCTTCGGTAATAGCCGCTTTCGACCAGGCGCCGGAAGAGACGCGCCTGATCCTTGGCCAGTGCATCCGCATAGCTCGCGACCATGATCTTCAGCCTTGGATCACGCCCGAGAAGCCACGCACAGAGAACGACAGAGGCAGCGATGGATTTCAGATGCCGCGGGGGCATTGTCACCATCAGCCGACCCCCATCTTGCAAAGCGGCACGTTGTAGGGCGAAGGACAGGGCTTCGAGGTAATCATCGCCCGAGAGCGTCTGGCCGGGGACGATCACCCTGAAGGACTGCCGCAAAAAGACATGCAGGTTGTTTCGGCGGGCGGCCTGCGCCGCCATCGCCACGAGGTGCGGATCAAGACGCGTTGTCATCGCAACCCGCTTCGCCATCCTCCGCGTCACCTAAAAGACTGGGATCGAGATCGTTTTGCCGGAACAGTTCCCTCAGGGCTTCCAAGTCTGCCATGTGATCAGGCTCGGTCCCATCCGACGGGGTAGCCTGCGCGCTGGACGTCGAGCCGATCGCCATGAGCTTGAGGACCTGATCGGTCGCCCGCGCATTGCCCTTGAGCGCATCGTCAATGATCCGTCGACCGAGAGCCTCGAACCGACTAAGCTCGATGACCTGCCCTCCATCCTTGACGCGTATCTTCTGGCGCATAAGGCGATCGATCGTCTCTGCCGCGGATGGCTTGCTCTTCGGGCGGCCTTTCGGGTTACCCGATTGTCCGGGCCTAAACTGGCCGGATTTTGGAGGCTTCTTGTAACCCACCTCGTAGTCATCATGATCAGACATCGGCCAATCCTCCGCCTTCAGAGGACATCACCTCTGCGGCGCGCTCGGACCATTCCACACCGGTCATGGCCTCGACTGCTTGCTCGCCGGTAAGCGCCTGCCACCGTCGGATGGTCACATCGACATACGCTGGGTCGATCTCGATCAGGCGTGCTGCCCGGCCACATCGTTCTGCGGCCAGGAGCGTCGATCCCGATCCGCCAAACGGATCGAGGACGATCGCCCCCCGATCGGTCACATCGCGGATCGCATCCTCCAGCATGGCCACCGGTTTGACTGTCGGATGGTCGGCAAGATCGGCCTCGCGCTGCGAACCGAAGCTGTTGACGCCAGCATAGCTCCAGACGTTGGTTCTGTTGCGTCCGAACTTCCCAAGTTGGACATGGTTGATGTGGGGTGCCCCGCGGCATTTGTAGATTGCGCAGAGTTCATGTTGCGATCGATAAAGACTTCCCATGCCGCCATTGTTTTTGACCCAGACGCACAGGTTGAGCTGCTCGAGATCGTTGGCCTCGGCTGCCTCACCGAGTTCCCGCAGATGCCGCCAGTCCATGAAAGTCATCACTACCGCACCGGGTGCGCAGACCGATACCGCCTGGCTAAACGCATCCGACAGAAAGGTCGCAAACTCGCTCGCGGTCATTTCCCCTGACGCCATGGCAAACTCACGATGCGTCTTGGATCCGCGGACATGCCCAGAGATCGGCACGTTGTAGGGCGGGTCGGTCAGAAGAAGCTGCGCCATGTCCGTTCCGAGAACCGCTTCATAGGCGTTCGGCGCAAGGGCGGAGCCGCAATAGATGCGATGCGCGCCGAGCTGCCAAAGATCACCCGGCCTTGCCACCACGGGGCCCTCCGAGGGCGCAACCAGGTGCTCCGTCTCATCGGCCGCTTCGTTGGACAGCAGGATGTCGAGTTCCGGCGTCTCGAAGCCCAAAGCGTGCATGTCAAAGGACGACAGCTCAGTTGCTCCGATCTCAATGAGCTCTTCCAACTCGATGCGAAGAAGATCCTCGTCCCAGGCGCTGTTTTCGGCAATCTTGTTGTCGGCCAATCGATACGCCTTGATCTCAGCCTCGCTCAAATGCCCAACCCGGATCACTGGCACAAGCGCAAGTCCAAGCTCCCGCGCGGCCTGCAGGCGTCCGTGACCCGCCACGACAACGTTCGAGGCATCAACCAGCACTGGGTTCATGAAGCCAAAGCTCTCGATCGAGCTCTTGAGCTGGCTGATCTGCGGGGCCGGATGCATGCGGGCGTTGCGCTGATAGGCATGTAGCGCGTCTGGTCGAACCAACTCGATTTCGTGGCGAAGGCTCGCGTCCTGCGAATGGGGGCGCACGCGTCGACGCCGACGCGGCTGGGGTTTCGGTTGCGATGTTTGATACAACATATTGAGCTCCGTGAAATAGGAGCCCCCAATTATGGGCAGAAAACATGATCAAGCAATAGATGTGCTAAAAATCAGTCGCTCGTGGATTCGCGCGCTAGAATGGCGTCACGAACACTCAGAATTCCACAATGAATACAGATACATAATCAAATTGGAGTGCTTTTCGGGTGTCTGAACTTATGCCGGACTGATGCAGTCTCCGCACCCGGGTGCGCAAACCTCCTAAACTTGTGGTCCAAACCAGTGTCTTTCGCGTTTCCCTGTTATTCCCTGTTCCGGGGCTAGGGAATTTGAATGTAAGTTATTGAATTCGGGGGATATACTTGCGCCACACTTTGCTGTTTTCGGCATCTCGGCCGAATATCCCTGTTCTTTCCCTGAAAAACAGCCCCAAACCAGAGACGAGTTCGAACACGTCTGCCGGCACCGCCACAAATAATCCAGATCAGCGACCCGGATCATCGGCTGCACCCCGTGTAGGCCCGGAACGCCTCGCCTTCCTTTCGCCCCGGCGGGCGCTTGCGCAGCGGGGCCGACATCCGTATTGCCCCCCCGTCCGACCGCCCCGTCAGGGCTGTTCCATCGCGTTGTCCCATTCGGTGAGGAAGGCGCGGCGGTTCAGGGGGTCGAGATAGACCATCAGCGCGGGGCCCAGGCGGATCGGTCCGAAGCCCGAGGCGGGCATGTCGCCGCCTTCGCGCAGGGGGGGCAGGGGCCAGTCCTGCGGCGCGTCGCGCAGGCCCAGCGTGATCAGCATGTCGATGAAGGCGCCGGCCGCTTCCGGGGCGTCGGCGGCGGCGGGGACAAGGGCGGTGCGCAGCATGACATTGGCGAAATCCTGCATCCGCAGGATCTGCACGCGCCCGCCGGAATCCCGCGCCAGCCGGTCGGCCGCATAGCTGCCGAGCACGTTATAGGCCAGCGCCAGCCGCCCCTCGGTCACGTCGTCGATCATCTGCCCCGAGCAGCAGTAAAGCTGCGGGTCGAGCCGGCCCATCACCTCGCTCAGGCGCCAGTAGGCGTCGGTGGAGCGCGCCTCCTGCGTGGCGAAGAGGTAGCCGAGCCCGCTTTCGCGCACGTCATAGGTGCCGACGGCGCCGCGGAACCGGTCGGGATGGTCGCGCAGGATCGCCGTCAGTTCCTGCCGCGTGGCCGGCAGGGTAAGGCCCGCGAAGCGTTCGGTCGAGATCACCACCACCGCCGGTTCGGTGGTGAAGGCAAAGATCAGGTCGCGCCAGCGCGCCCAGTCGGGCAGGGCCTCGGTCGCCGAGGACCGGTAGGCGCGCGCCAGCCCGTCATTGGCAAGCTGGAACTGCAGGTCCATCGCCGAGGACAGCGCCAGATCGAACCGCGCCCCGGCCCGGATCGCCCGGTGCAGATCGGCCGAGGAGACCACGGTATAGTCGATCGACAGTGCCGGGCGCGCGGATTGAAAGGCCAGCAGATAGGGTTCGAACACGTCGAGATCGGCTGTCGAGACGATCCGCAGCACCGCGTCGCCGGTGCCCGGGTAATGGCGGTGATCCTCGACCTCGAAGGCCGCCGCGATGCCTGCCCAGAGGATCAGGACAGCGGAAAGACAAGCGTGGCGCATGTGCCCTTTCCCCCCTCGGCATGCCCCAGTTCCAGCCGCCCGCCATGGGCGCTGAGGACATCGGCGGCGATGGTCAGACCCAGGCCCGAGCCCACGATCCCCTCGGTGTTGCTGCCGCGCCGGAAGCGTTCGGTCAAGTGATCGGGCGGGTCCTCGCCGAGGCCGGGACCCTCGTCGCTGACGGCGATCCGTGCCTCGCCCTGGTCGGTGCGGACCTCGAGGGTGACGGTCGTGTCCTCGGGCGAATACTTGATCGCGTTGTCGAGCACGTTGCGCAGCGCATTGTCGAGAAGCACCGGATCGCCGGCGACCCGGGCCGGTTCGGTCCGCAGCACGAGCCGGATGTCCTTCATCGCCGCCGTCGGCTCCAGCGCGGCGGCGCTTTGCGCGGCCAGGTCGGTCAGGTCCACCGCTTCACGGGTCAGGTCGTCGGCACGCCAGGCGACGGTCGCATGATCGAGCAGCTGCCCGGCGGAGCGCGAGCTTTCGTCGACGGCGCGGATGATCCGGCGCAGGCGCTGTTTTTCCTCGGGCTCGGCCACCGAGCGCAGCGCGATCTCGGCCTGGGTGCGCACGGTGGCCAGCGGTGTGCGGACCCGGTGGGCGGCCTCGGCGATGAAATCCTCGGACCGGCGGATCGACTGGCCCAGCCGGTCCATCAGCCGGTTGAGCGCGGTCAGAAGCGGCGCCAGTTCGGCGGGCGCGTCGCGGCGCAGCGGGCGCATGTCGGACGGGCCGCGGCGCGCCACGGCCGCGGCGATCTCGTTCAGGGGGCGCAGCGATGCGCGCACCGCCACCGCCGACAGCCCGACCGCCACGAGGAAGAAGGCCACCGACAGACGCGCGGCAAGCTGCGACAGTTCGGCCGAGATCACGCCCACGCCGCTTCGGGTCTGGGCGACGGTCACGGTGACGGTCACGGGTTGCCCGCCCGCCAGCACCCGCCGCGAGACCGAGGCAAGCCGGATTTCCTCGCCCGCGAAGGCGCCGGTGTCGAACAGGACCGCGCCCGGCGCGGGCGCGTCGTCGGGCGGCGGCGCGGGCAGGTCGGCATAGCCCGTCAGCAGCGCCTCACCCGCGCTGACGCGGTAGAAGACGCGATCCTCGCCGATGGCGCCCAGCATGGAAAAGGCCGAATAGGGCAGTTCCAGCCGCACCTCGCCCTGTTCGCTTCGGAGGGTTTCGGCGATCGTGGTGGCGGAGGCGGCGAGCACATTGTCCTGGGTGCGTTCGGCGGCCTGCCGGGCAAGGCCCGTGACCATGCCCCAGCTCAGCACCGACAACAGCGCCGCGACACCGGCCAGAAGCAGCGTCAGCCGCCGCCCGATCGAGGGCGGGCCGATCATGTCGCGCCCGTCTCCATCCGGTAGCCGAGGCCGCGCACCGTTTCGATGCGCACGCCCATCCCCTCGATCCGCCGCCGCAGGCGGCCGACATAGACCTCGATGGCGTTTTCGGTGATCCCGGCATCCTGCACGAACAGCCGGTCCATGATCTGGGCCTTCGACAGGATCTGGCCGGGATGGCGGGCGAAGACCTCGAGCAGGCGGATTTCGCGGTTGCGCAGTTCGACGGCGGTGCCGCCATGGCTGAGCGTGCCGGCCAGCGGGTCGAACAGCGCCGCGCCGAGCGCGATCTGGTTGCGCGCCGACCCGCCGCGCCGTCGCAGGACCGCGCGGCAGCGCGCCTCGAGCTCGGAGAAGTCGAAGGGCTTGGTGATGTAATCATCCGCCCCCTGGTCGAGCGCACCGACGCGGTCCGAGACCTGGCTGCGCGCCGTCAGCACGATCACCGGTGTTTCGAGATGGGCACGGCTTTTTTCGAGAAAGGCCCGGCCATCGCCATCGGGCAGCATCACGTCGAGCAGGATAAGGTCGTAGCTTGCCACCGCGAGCCATTCCTGCGCCTCGGCGAGGCTTGCGGCATGATCGACGGCATGACCGTCGAGCGCCAGACGGTTGACGACCGCATCGGCCAGTTCGCGATTGTCTTCCACCAGCAGATAGCGCACTGCCTGCCTCCCCCTCCCGCCCGTGCCCGGGCCGGGCCCCTCCCCCGTGTCAGGACCGTGTCAGCTTTGCATGATTAAAGCCGAGCATGGGCGGCGGAGGACCGCCTGTCAAATGGGAGGAATACCACATGACATTCAGCATGACCCGCCGGGTCGTGGTGGCTGCGGCTGCGGCTACGCTTGCGTTTTCCGGCATGGCCAAGGCCGATGAGCAGATGCTCGACAGCCTGCATTTCATCATCCCGGGTGGCGCGGGCGGCGGCTGGGACGGCACCGCGCGCGGCACCGGCGAGGCGCTGACCAATTCGGGGCTTGTCGGTTCGGCCAGCTACGAAAACATGTCGGGCGGCGGCGGCGGTGTCGCGATCGCCTACATGATCGAGAACGCCGAAAGCCTGGAAGACACGCTGATGGTCAATTCGACCCCCATCGTGATCCGGTCGCTGACCGGCGTGTTCCCGCAAAGCTTCCGCGACCTGACGCTGGTGGCCGGCACGATCGGCGACTACGCGGCGCTTGTGGTGCCCGCCGACAGCGCGATCGAGGATATGGACGGTCTGCTGGCCGCCTATGCCGAACAGGGTGCCGATTTCGCCGTTGGCGGCGGGTCGGTTCCGGGCGGCATGGACCACCTGGTCGCCGCGATGGTGATGCAGGCCGCGGGTGAGGACCCGACCGAGGTGAACTATATCCCCTATGACGCGGGCGGCGAGGCGATGGCAGGTCTGCTTTCGGGCGAGATCGACGCGCTGTCGACCGGCTTTTCCGAAGCCATCGCGCTGGCCGACCAGGGCGAGGTGCGCATCCTCGGCGTGACCGCGCCCGACCGTGTGCCCGCCTATGACAGTGCGCCGACCTTCATGGAGCAGGGCATCGAGACCACCTTCGTGAACTGGCGCGGCTTCTTCGCCGCACCCGGCACGTCGGATGAACGGGTGGCCGAATACATCGCCGCTTTCGAAGCGTTGTACGAGACCGAGGCCTGGGAAGAGGTCCGGTCGCGCAATGGCTGGGTCAACATCTGGAACCCGGGCGATGATTTCCGCAGCTTCCTGGAAGCCCAGGAACAGGAAATCGGCGATCTGATGCGGACCCTGGGGTTCCTCTGAGGGCGTTCGCCTGATCCGATAGGACCGGTGTCGCCCCGTGACGGGGCGGCACCCGCAGATACACCGGCATTCCAAGGGGAGGGGAAGGCCATGGCGCTCGACCGCTGGATCGCGCTCGTCTTCATCACGTTCTGTTGCGCTTACGGCTATCTGGCCTTCTTCACGATGGACCAGCTTTTGCCGCCGTTCATGCAGCGCAACCCCGTCTGGCCCTCGACCTTTCCCAAGGTGCTGTCCATCCTGGGGGTGATTGTGGGACTGATCGTGCTGTTGGGGCTGGAAAAGCCCGACAAGGACCCGCAGCCTTCGGCCACCGACATCAACATCAGCCGCCTGCATGAATACAAGCTGGGCCAGGCCCTGATGCTTCTGGCCCTGATGGTGGTCTATGCGCTGATGCTGCGCCCGGCGGGGTTCCTGATCGCGACCACGGTCTTTCTGGTGGCCGGGTCCGCCGTTCTGGGCGAACGAAAATGGCATGTGATGATCCCGGTCGCGATGCTGGCGACAGGCTTTGTCTGGTATCTGGTGCAACAGGTGCTGGGCATCTTCCTGCGTCCCTTGCCGTTCTTCATGGGGGTCTGAGACATGCTCGAAGGTATCATGATCGGCCTGCAGGCGGCCTTTTCGATCCAGAACCTGCTCATGGTCATCGCGGGCTGCCTGATCGGCACCTTCATCGGCATGTTGCCGGGGCTGGGCCCGATGTCGATCATCGCCATCATGATCCCGGTGGCGATCACGCTGGGCGACCCGGCGGCGGCGCTGATCCTGCTGGCGGGCGTCTATTACGGGGCGATCTTCGGGGGGTCGACATCGTCGATCCTGCTGAACGCGCCGGGGGTCGCGGGGACCGTGGCGACCAGTTTCGACGGCTACCCGATGGCCCGCAAGGGGCAGGCGGGCAAGGCCCTGACCATCGCCGCCGTGGCCAGTTTCGCGGGCGGAACGATCGGCGCGGTCCTGTTGATGATCTTCGCGCCCGCGCTGTCATCGGTGGCACTTCTGTTCCATTCGGCGGAATATTTCGCGCTGATGGTCGTGGGCCTGTCGGCCATCGCCGCCTTTGCGGGCACCGGTCAGGTGGCCAAGGCGCTGATGATGACGATCCTAGGCCTGATCCTTGCCACGGTGGGCGAGGGGGCCTTGTTCAACATGCCGCGCTTCACGCTGGGGATGATGGACCTGCAATCGGGCATTTCCTTCATCACGCTGGCCATGGCGATGTTCGCCCTGCCCGAAGCGATGTTTCTTGTCCTCAACCCCGCGCGCGGCGGCAACGGGACCGAAGGGGGCGGAACGGGCAAGATCACGGGCCTGAGGTTTTCGCGCGAGGAGGGCAAGGCGATGCTTCCCGTGATCGGGCGGCAATCGGTGCAGGGGTTCTTCATCGGGGTGCTGCCGGGGGCGGGCGCGACCATCGCGTCCTTCCTGGGCTATGCGGTCGAACGCAACCTGGCCCCCGCCAAGGAGCAGAAGGAGTTCGGCAAGGGATCGGTCAAGGGGCTGGCCGCGCCCGAGACGGCCAACAACGCCGCCTGCACCGGGTCTTTCGTGCCGCTTCTGACGCTGGGCATACCGGGGTCAGGGACCACGGCGATCCTGCTGGGGGCGCTGATCGCGCTGAACGTGACGCCGGGCCCGCGCCTGATGACCGATACGCCCGAGATTTTCTGGGCGGTCATCATCTCGATGTTCATCGGCAATCTCGTGCTGCTGGTCCTGAACCTGCCGCTGATCCCCTATATCGCCAAGATCCTGTCGATCCCGCGCAATTACCTGATCCCCTTCATCCTCTTCTTCACGCTGGTGGGGGCCTATATCGGGCAGAACAACGCGACCGAGCTTCTGATCCTCGTCGGGCTGGGCGTGGTGGCCACGATCCTGCGCTTTGCCGATTACCCGCTGGCCCCGCTTTTGATCGGGTTCATCCTGGGCACCATGCTCGAAGACAATTTCGCGCGCTCCATGCAGCTTTACCGGGGGCTCGATTTCATCATCGAGCGGCCGATGACGCTGGCGCTGCTGGTGCTGGCGCTGCTGCTTGTGCTTCTGCCCAGCTATCGGGCGCGGCGCGCGCGGCGGCGGGCGATGGGGGTCGCGGATGGCGACTGAACCGGGGTCGCCCGCGCCCCTTGCGGGGGTGCGGGTGCTCGACCTGACGAATGTGCTGGCCGGACCCTTCGCCTGCCACCAGCTGGCGCATCTGGGCGCCGAGGTCATCAAGGTCGAGGCGGTGGGGCGCGGCGACCTGGCGCGCAACCTGGGCGCCGATGCAGAGCTGTCGGCGCGCGGCATGGGCATCAGCTTTCTGGCACAGAACGCCGGGAAGAAATCGTTGACGCTGAACCTAAAGGACGCGCGCGGCAAGGAGGCGCTGAAGCGGCTGGTGGCCCGCGCCGATGTTCTGGTGGAAAATTTTCGCCCCGGCGTGATGGACCGGCTGGGCCTTGGCTATGCCGCGCTCAGGGCCGAGAACGCGGGTTTGATCTATTGCGCGATCTCTGGGTTCGGGCAGGACGGGCCCTGGGCCGACCGGCCCGCCTATGACCAGATCGTGCAGGGCGCCTCGGGCGTGATGTCGATCACCGGCGACGCCGACAGCGCGCCCTTGCGCGTGGGATACCCGCTGGCCGACACGGTGGGGGGGCTGACCGCCGCCATGATGATCGCGGCCGCGCTGAACGCCCCGCGCCGCGGCGCGTTCATCGATGTGTCGATGATGGAGGCGGTTCTGGCGACGATGGGATGGGTCGTGTCGAATTACCTGGTGGGCGGGGTGGAGCCGCGCCCGAACGGCAACGAAAACCCCACATCGGCCCCCTCGGGGACCTTCCGATGCGCCGACGGCCTGATCAACATCGCCGCCAACAAGGACGAACAATGGCTGGCGCTTGCCCGCCACCTGGGCCGCGCGGACCTGATCGACCGGCCCGATTACGCCACGCGCGAGGACCGCAAGACCAACCGGCTGCGCCTGCGCGCCGAGCTTGAGACGGTTCTGGTCACGCGGCCCGCGCGCGACTGGGCGCGCGAGCTGAACGGGCTGGGCGTGCCGGCGGGGGCCGTCCTGTCCGTGCCCGAGACCCTTGCCCATCCGCAGGTGGCCGGGCGCGATTTTCTTGCCCGGTTTGATGACGCCCCCGGCGTGGGCCGCGCCATCGACCTGGTGCGGATCGGCGCGATGATCGATGGCAGCCGCCCCTCGGTCACCAGCCCGCCGCCGGTGCTGGGCGCCGATACGGCGGCGATCCTCGGCGATCTGGGCTACGGTGCGGACGAGATCGAGACCCTGCGCGCGGAGGGCGTGATTTGACCGACCGCAATGATGTTTCGGATTGGTGGCACACCGCGATCATCGACATGGAACCGGGGCGCATCGCGTTGCGGGGGCGTCCGGTGCAAGAGCTGATCGGCGGCATCGGCTTCGCCCCGATGATCTGGCTGATGGTGACCGGCGAGGAGATTACCGGCGCCCGCGCGGACCTATTCGAGGCGGCGCTGGTGGCGGCGGTGGATCACGGGCCGCAGGCGCCCTCGATCGCGGCGGCTCGGATGGCCGCGACCTGCGGCATCGGCCTGCAATCGGCGATGGCGACAGGGCTCAACATGCTGGGCGACGTGCATGGCGGGGCGGGCGAACAGGCGGTGGAGATGTATCGCGCCGTCGAAGGGGCCGGGCCTGCCGGGCTTGGCGCGGCGCTTGATGCCTGGCGGAAGGCGCGGGGACCCTACCTGCCGGGCTTCGGTCACCGGTTCCACAAACCCGTCGATCCGCGCGCGCCGCGGCTTTTGGCACTTGTCGATCAGGCGGCCGAGGCGGGCGCGGTGCCCGGTGCCTATGCCGCGATCGGGCGGGCGATCGAGGCACATCTGGCCGCCGAACGCGGCAAGCCCGTGCCGATGAATATCGACGGCGCCACGGCGGTGATCTATGCCGAGCTTGGCTGTCCGCCGCCGCTGGCGCGGGGGTTTTTCGGCCTGTCCCGTTCGGTGGGCATCCTGGCCCATGCCTGGGAACAGACCTGCCAGGGCGGACGCAACAAGGGGCCGACACCGCCCGCTTACAGATGGACCTATGACGGCGACTGACACCCTGCTGCGCGAGGTCCTGCCGACGCTTCTTATCGGCGCGGCGGGTGCTACGATCTTCTGGCTGGTCGGGTTCCCGGCGGCGGTGCTGACCGGGCCCGCGGCCGCCGTGTCGCTTGCCACGCTTCTGGGGCTGCGCACGGCGATCCCGCCGCTATTGCGTGACGCGGTTTTCCTCGTGCTCGGCCTGCAGATCGGCAGCACGGTCACCCCCGAGGTGATCGAGACGGCGCTTGCCTGGCCGGTGTCGCTGCTGATGCTGACGGCAACGCTGATCGTCGTGCTGCAAAGCGCGCGCGCGGTGCTCAGGCGGGGGTTCGGCTATGACCGGATGACCGCGCTTCTGGCGGCGACGCCGGGGCATCTGAGCTATGTGCTGGGCCTGTCCACGGATCTTGCCGCCGACGTGCCGCGCGTTGCACTGGTGCAGTCGGTGCGGGTTCTGATGCTGACGCTGCTCGTTCCGGTGCTGATCGCGCTCTGGGGGGTCGAGGGCACGGCACAGCTGGCCGACCGGGGCGAAAGCTCGGCCCTGTCGCTGGCGGTGCTGTTTCCGCTGGCGCTGGGCCTCGGGCTGATCTTCAGGCGCCTGTCGATCCCGGCGCCGCTGCTGCTTGGGGCGATGGCAGTCTCGGCGATCGGGCATGGCAGCGACCTGACGCCGGGGGCGATGCCCGCATGGATGACGGTGGTGGCCTTCGTCTGCATGGGCGCGTTGATCGGCACGCGGTTCCGGGGGCTGGACCGGCGGGGGCTGGGGGCCGCGTTCCTTGCCGGTGTCGTCACGACGCTGATCGCCTGCGCGGTGGCGGCGGCGGGTGCGTGGCTTGCCGGGGGGCTGGTCGGCCTGCCGCCCGCCGCGCTGTTGCTGGCCTTTGCGCCGGGCGGCGTCGAGGTCATGGCCGCCATCGCCATCGAGACGGGTCTGGAACCCGCCTTTGTCGCGGCCCATCACGTGTTCCGCCTTGTCGTGCTGACGGTGCTGGTGCCGATCCTGATCGCTCGGGTGCGGGATGGCTGAAGGGCGCCTGACGGCGGTTGGGGCAAGCACGGCCCGGGCCCGTCAACAAAGCGCCCAACGGATAGGCAGGGCGCTGGAAATCCCCGTTACCCGGTCGGCGCCGTTCTTGTCCGTTCCGCCACATCGTTGACTGACCGGGCGCCTCTGCTAGCGTGGACGCGACGATCTGGCAAGACCGATGCCCGGTGGCTGCGGAACGCGTTGCGCTGGGCGCAGGCACCCGGGCCGGTTCGGCAGAGGGACGAAGGCGCGGTCTGCTGGCGTCGATGACCGTGCGCGAGACAGGAAGGACAGGACCATGCCCGCCCCCGGCGAAAACATGAAGATCAATGGTGAGCGGTTGTGGGATAGCCTGATGGAAATGGCCCGGATCGGCCCCGGCATCGCGGGCGGCAACAACCGCCAGACCCTGACCGATGAAGACGCCGAGGGCCGCGCGCTGTTCCAGAAATGGTGCGAGGCGGCGGGGATGACGATGGGCGTCGACACGATGGGCAACATGTTCGCCCGCCGCGAAGGCACCGATCCCGATGCGCTGCCGGTCTATGTCGGGTCGCACCTGGATACGCAGCCCACGGGCGGGAAGTATGACGGCGTTCTGGGGGTGCTCGGGGGCCTGGAGATCATCCGGTCGCTCAATGACCTCGGCATCAGGACGAAACACCCCATCGTGGTCACCAACTGGACCAACGAGGAAGGCACACGTTTTGCCCCCGCGATGCTGGCCTCGGGCGTTTTCGCGGGCAAGCATACGCAGGACTGGGCCTATGACCGGGTGGATGCCGCGGGCAAACGGTTCGGTGATGAGCTGAAGCGCATCGGCTGGGTCGGCGACGAACCCGTGGGCCAGCGCAAGATGAAGGCGTTCTTCGAACTGCATATCGAGCAGGGCCCGATCCTCGAGGCCGAGGGAAAGGATATCGGCGTCGTCACCCACGGGCAGGGCCTGCGCTGGATCGAATGCACGGTGACGGGCAAGGAAAGCCATACCGGGTCCACGCCGATGCATATGCGCAAGAACGCGGGCCGGGGCCTGGCCCTGATCACCGAGCTGGTCCACGAGATCGCGATGAAGAACCAGCCCAACGCCGTGGGGGCCATCGGGCACATCGACGTCTACCCCAATTCCCGCAACATCATCCCGGGCAAGGTCGTCTTCACCGTCGATATGCGGACGCATCTTCTGGACAAGCTGAACGGCATGGTCGACGAGTTCATGGCGCGTGCGCCGAAGCTTTGCGCCGAGATCGGGACGGAGTTTTCGGCCGAGATCGTGGGCCAGTTCGACCCGCCCGCCTTTGACGAGGCCTGCGTCGGTGCCGTGCGCGACGCGGCGGAGCGTCTCGGCTATTCCCACATGGATATCGTGTCCGGTGCCGGGCACGACGCCTGCTGGATCAACGACCTCTACCCGACCGCGATGATCATGACGCCCTGTGTCGACGGACTCAGCCATAACGAGGCGGAAGAGATCAGCCCCGAATGGGCCACGGCGGGCGCGAACGTGTTGTTCCACGCGGTGGTGGAGACGGCGGAGATTGTGGCGTGAGGGGTGTTGCACTACATTTTCCGCAAGGGAAACGGAGTCACCCATGGCTGACAACGTCACGAACGAGTTGCTTTTGGAGCATCTCAAGAAGATCCAGGTCACCCAGGCCCAGCACACGCGGTTTCATCAGGAAACCCGTGAACGGCTCAGCACGCTCGAACTGCAATATGCGTCCATCTCGCGGCGGGTGGACCGCATCGATGATCAGGTCGAGAGGATCAATCGGCGGCTCGACATCTCCGACGCCCCTGTTGCCGGCGAATAAGACGTTCCAACCTATTGAAATTGTTCGATCATGTAACCGCCACGCCCCCGCGCGCTGGCGCCCAGTGGAGGTATGCGCATGAGCAAAGTCATCAAGGGCGGCACCGTCGTCACCGCCGATCTGTCCTACAAGGCCGATGTCCTGGTCGAAAACGGCATGATCACCGAGATCGGGCCGGACCTGAAGGGCGATGAGGTTCTGGATGCCACCGGCTGCTACGTGATGCCCGGCGGGATCGACCCGCATGTGCATCTGGAGATGCCCTTCATGGGCACTTATTCCTCGGACGATTTCGAAAGCGGCACCCGCGCGGCACTTGCGGGCGGGACCACGATGGTGGTCGATTTCTGCCTGCCCAACCAGGGCGAAAGCCTGTTCGACGCGCTGAAGCGGTGGGACAACAAATCGACCCGCGCGAATTGCGATTACTCCTTCCACATGGCGGTGACCTGGTGGGGTGAGCAGGTCTTCAACGATATGGAAGGCGTGGTGCGCGACCGGGGGATCAACACGTTCAAGCATTTCCTCGCCTACAAGGGCGCGTTGATGGTGAACGACGATGAACTGTTCGCCTCCTTCAACCGCCTGTCGGAACTGGGGGCGACGGCGCTGGTTCATGCCGAGAACGGCGACGTGGTGGCGGAACTGACCGCGAAACTGCTGGCCGAGGGGAACACGGGGCCCGAGGGGCATGCCTATTCGCGTCCATCCCAGGTTGAAGGTGAGGCCACCAACCGCGCCATCATGATCGCCGACATGGCCGGTGTGCCGCTTTATGTCGTCCATGTCTCCTGCGAGGAGGCGCATGAGGCGATCCGTCGTGCGAAAGCCGAAGGAAAGCGGGTGTGGGGTGAGCCGCTGATCCAGCACCTGACACTGGATGAAAGCGAATATTTCCACGACGACTGGGACCATGCCGCCCGCCGCGTCATGTCGCCCCCCTTCCGCAACAAGAAGCACCAGGACAGCCTGTGGAACGGGCTGATGTCAGGCTCGCTCAGCGTGGTGGCGACGGATCATTGCGCCTTCACCACCGAACAGAAACGGACGGGCGTGGGCGATTTCTCGAAGATCCCCAATGGCACGGGCGGGCTGGAGGACCGGATGCCGATGCTCTGGACCCATGGGGTGGCGACCGGGCGGCTGACGCCCAATGAATTCGTGGCCGTCACTTCAACCAACATCGCCAAGATATTGAATTGTTATCCGAAAAAAGGTGCGGTGCTGGTCGGGGCGGATGCCGATCTGGTGGTGTGGGACCCGGACAAGACCAAGACCATCACCGCCGGAACGCAGCAATCGGCGATCGATTACAATGTCTTCGAGGGCAAGGAGGTGAAGGGCCTGCCGCGCTTTACCCTGACGCGGGGGCAGGTCGCGATCCATGATGGCGAGGTGCGGACGCAGGAAGGGCACGGGAAATTCGTTGCGCGGGAACCCAATGCGACGGTGAACCGGGCGCTTTCCACCTGGAAGGAACTGACCGCGCCGCAGCCCGTGCAGCGCAGCGGCATTCCCGTGACCGGGGTCTGAGGCGCGGATGCTGAACCAGGAACAGATCGACGGGTTCGCCGACCCCGGTGAGCCTGCGCCGGCGCAGGCCGCGCCGGTCATCGCGGCGCGGAACGTGTCGCTGACGTTCCAGACCGATGACGGCCCGGTTCATGCCCTGAAGGACGTGAACCTGACCATCGGCAAGGGCGAGTTCGTCAGTTTCATCGGCCCCTCGGGCTGCGGGAAGACGACGCTGTTGCGCGCCATCGCGGCGCTGGAGCATCCGACGGGTGGCACGCTGACGGTCAACGGCCTGACCCCGGACGAGGCGCGGCGGCAGCTGGCCTATGGCTACGTGTTCCAGGCTGCGGGTCTGTATCCGTGGCGCACCATCGAGAAGAACATCAAATTACCCCTTGAAATCATGGGCTTCGACCGTGCGGAGCGCGACCGGCGGGCCGAGGCGGTGCTGAAGCTGGTGGAGCTTGACGGGTTCGGGGGGAAATATCCCTGGCAGTTGTCGGGGGGGATGCAGCAACGCGCCTCGATCGCGCGGGCGCTGGCCTTCGATGCCGATATCCTTCTGATGGACGAACCCTTCGGCGCGCTCGACGAAATCGTGCGCGACCACCTCAACGAACAGCTTCTGGCGCTGTGGGCGCGGACGGAAAAGACGATCTGTTTCGTCACGCATTCGATCCCGGAAGCGGTGTATCTGTCGACGAAGATCGTGGTGATGAGCCCGCGTCCGGGCCGGATCACGGATGTGATCGACAGCCATCTGCCCGCCGAGCGCCCACTGGATATCCGCGACACGCCGGAGTTTCTGGAGATCGCGCACCGGGTCCGCGAGGGGCTGCGGGCAGGGCATGCCTATGAGGATTGAGCGCGCGGTCATGGCTGTCACACCCCGTGCACATCGCGTGCACAGCCCGTGCATACGTCTGGCCGATTGCGACGTCGCCACAGGTCGCAATCCGGCGCGCGTGCAGACGCGGTCGCCGGTAAGACCCGTTCCGGCAAGCGACAGGGACCGGGGCGATGAGTGGGGCATTCTTTGCGTGGCTGGGCGCCGCGATGGTCATCTTCCTGAGCGCCAGCACGGCGCTGCGCGCCTATGTGGCGGGGCCCAGGCCCGTGCTGCTGATCGGGGCGCTGGTTCTCTACACGCTGGGCAACCTCATCATGGTGCGGCTGATGCGCGAGACCGGCATGGCGGTCGCGATCTCGATTTCCGCGGTGCTGCAGCTTGTCCTGGCCGCGGGCGTGGGGATCGCGCTGTTCGGGGAACGCCCGGGCCTTTTGCAATCGGCCGGTCTGATCCTTGGTGTGGTTGCGGTTGCGTTGATCGTATGGCCGACACGCCCCGGCTGAGGGCGGCGGCATGACGGAGGCCGCTGCCCCCGTGATGTATGGCCCGAAATCGGCGGCCCGGTGGGTCGGGCGGGTGTCGGGCGCGGTGCTGCCGATCCTGACCGTGGTCGCGGCGATCATCGCGGTCTGGTACGGGGCGGCGGTGGGGATGAACCGGGCCTGGACGCTGGACCAGATGGAGCGGCGCGGGCTGGAGATGTCGGCGATCCAGATCATGGCCGATGCGATGAACCAGGACCGTCCCGTGCTGCCGACCCCGCACCAGGTGTTCGGCGAGCTGTGGAACACCACCATGGGCGAGCCCCTGATGCGCGAACGGCGTGGCGAATTGCAGGGCAACCCCCGCAACCTGATCTTTCACGCCTATCACACGCTGGCGCCCACGCTGATGGGGTTCGCCATCGGGGCTGCGCTGGGGGTGCTTCTGGCGGTTGGCATCGTTCATAACCGGGCGATGGACATGAGCGTGATGCCGTGGGCCATCGCCAGCCAGACCATCCCGATCCTGGCCATCGCGCCGATCATCGTGGTGGTGGTGTCGAACCTGCCGGTGCTGAACGCCGCCGTCGACAACGGGGTGATCAGCGAGGAGATGAAACTGCTGATCCCCAAGGCGCTGATTTCGAGCTACCTGAGCTTTTTCCCGGTCGTCGTGGGCATGGTCGCCGGTCTGCGCAGCCCGCGCGCCATGGACCTGGACCTGATGCGGACATGGTCGGCCAGCCGGGGCCAGACATTCTGGAAGCTGCGGCTGCCCGCTTCGGTGCCGTTCCTGTTCACATCGCTGAAGGTGTCGATCGCGGCGGCGCTGGTGGGCACGATCGTGGCCGAACTGCCAACGGGGGCGCGGTTCGGGCTGGGCGCGCGGCTTTTGACCGGGAGCTATTACGGCCAGACAATCCAGATCTGGTCGGCGCTGTTCATGGCGGCGATCTGCGCGGCGGCGCTGGTCGTGATCCTGGGCGCGGTCGAGAAAGCCGTGCTGCGCCGCATGGGGGCGCGGCCATGAGCGGGGGCGTTTTCCTGCAGAAAAACGGCTGGGAAATCTGCAGATCTCCCGCGCGAAAATCCGCAGATTTTCGGTTGTTCGGTGGCGCGGCATGAGCGCGCTGCGCCTGCCGCAATGGGCCTTGCCCGCGCTGGGGGCCGTGCTGGTGGCGATGGCCGCGCTGTCGGACTGGCGGCTGGCCGCGATCCTTGCCGCGTGGTTCGGTGCGTGGGGTGTGAATGCGCTGATGGCGGGCACGGGCCGGTCGGGGGCGGTGCCATTTGTCGTGCCGTTCATTTTCGGCGCGACCCTGTTGGGTCTGTGGGAAATGGTCGTCCGGCTCTATGAGATCAGCCCGATCATCCTGCCTGCGCCCAGTGCGATCTGGGCCGAGATGCGGGCTTCGACCGGTATCCTCTGGGCGGATTTCCAGCAGACGATCCTGAAGGGCGCGCTGTCGGGCTATGCCATCGGCTGCGGCGCGGCCTTCCTGATGGCGCTGGCGGTGGACCGGTCGGGGTTTTTGCAGCGGGGGCTGTTGCCGGTGGGCAATTTCATTGCCGCCCTGCCCATCGTGGGCACTGCGCCGATCTTCGTGATGTGGTTCGGGTTCGGCTGGCAGTCGAAGGCGGCGGTGGTCGTGGCGATGGTGTTTTTCCCGATGCTGGTGAATTGCGTGCAGGGGCTGAAAGCCTCAGACGCGATGCAGCGCGACCTGATGCGCACCTATTCCGCCAGCTACACACAGACGCTTTTGAAACTGCGCCTGCCTACCGCGCTGCCCTTCATCTTCAACGGGTTGAAGATCTGCACAACTCTTGCGCTGATCGGGGCGATCGTGGCTGAATTTTTCGGCTCGCCCACCGTTGGCATGGGGTTCCGCATCAAAATCGAAATGGGGCGGCTGGCGATGGATATGGTATGGGCCGAGATCGCCGTCGCCGCACTTGCCGGGTCCGGGTTCTACGGGCTGGTGGTGCTGATCGAACGGCGCCTGACGTTTTGGCACCCGTCGCAAAGGCGCGGGTGAGGGGATGGGCAAGGAACTGGTCTTCAACAAGGAGAGTCTGACATGAAACATCTTTTGACCGGGGCGATGGCCCTTGGCCTGGCGGCCGGTGCCGCGCAGGCGCAGGACGAGGTCACGCTGCAGTTGCAATGGGTGACCCAGGCGCAGTTCGCTGGCTACTACGTGGCGCTGGAGAACGGGTATTACGACGAGGAAGGTCTCGACGTCACGATCCAGCCCGGCGGCCCGGATATCGCACCGCCGCAGGTTCTGGCCGGCGGCGGCGCCGACGTGATGCTGAACTGGATGCCCTCGGCGCTGGCCGCGCGCGAGGCGGGTTTGGGCGTGGTCAACATCGCCCAGCCCTTCGTTCGGTCGGGCCTGATGCTGACCTGCTGGGCCGACACGGGCATCACCGAACCGGCCGATCTGGCCGGCAAGACGGTGGCGCACTGGTTCTTCGGCAATGAATACCCGTTCCTGAGCTGGATGAGCCAGCTGGGCATCCCGGTCGACGGATCGGATGCGGGCGTGACCCTGCTGCAGGCGGGCTTCAACGTCGACCCGCTGCTGCAGCGGCAGGCCGATTGCATCTCGACCATGACCTATAACGAATACTGGCAGGTCATCGATGCGGGCGTGACGCCCGAGGAACTGGTGACGTTCCGCTATTCCGATTACGGGGTGGACACGCTGGAAGACGGGATCTGGACGCTTGAGGAAAACCTCGAGGATCCGGCCTTTCTCGACAAGATGGTGCGGTTCGTCCGGGCCTCGATGCGCGGCTGGGCCTGGGCGGCCGAGAACCCGGATGCGGCGGCGATGATCGTGCTGGATTACGATGAAACCGGCGCCCAGACCGAGGAACACCAGCTGCGGATGATGGGTGAGATCGCGCTGCTGGTCCAAGGCGGTGACGGGTCGCTGGACCTTGAATCCTACGAACGCACGGTGGCCACGCTGCTGGCGGGCGGGTCCGACCCGGTGATCACCGCCGAGCCCGAGGGCGCCTGGACCAGCGTGATCACCGACGCGGCCCTGGCCAACTGACCGGTTCGCCCGGCACGGGCGGACAGTACCACCCACGGCGCGGCCCCGGCGATCCGGGGCCGCGTTTGCCTTTTGGCCGGTCCGATGCCAGATACAGGACCGGGACCACGGAACGGTGGCCGCGCTGCGGCCCGCGTGAAAGGGCGTTGGCGATGAGCAGGAACAGGGGCGGATCTGTCGCCGGGGCGGTATTGGCACGCCTTGGCCTGGTGGTATTGCTGCTGACCGCCGCTGAGCGGGGCGAGGCGCGCGAGCTGCAGCTGATCCTCGACCGGCTTCCCGGTTCCGTCGAGCTTTACATGACCCTGCCCGCCGACCGGGCCGATGACATTTTCGGCCTGCCGCAGGAGGCGCTGACCGGTGCGACGGGCGTGGTCGATTATGATGATCTGCGGCTGGGCACGGCCCCCCTGGGCGACCGCCTGCTGGCCGAAACCGGGACCACGCTGGCCGGGCGCGACCCGGGATTCGAGGCGATGTCACTGATGGTGCATCCGGTCACCGACCCGCTGCCGATGACGACCCCCTTCGAGGGGCTGTTGTCGATCCTGGTCTGCACGGCACCGGATCCGGAGGTGCCGCCGGGGCTGGAGGAGCTGCGGATGTATGCGGGCTATGTCGCCTATGTCGAGACCGCCGAGGCGCCGTTCACCTTCACCCTGCCGCGCAGCGCCAGTGGCCCGGTCGACGTGGCCTTGCGCGAATTCCGGGCCGGGACCTTCATGACCGAGACCGAGGTGACGCTGGCGCCCGGCGGCTCGCTGACCGTGTTTCCCGGCACACCGTCCGCGCCTGCACCCGTGGTGCCGGTTCTGCTGCTGATGTCCGGGCTGTGCGGTCTGGCGGCGCTGGGCCTGGGCCTGGTTCCTGCGGTCAGGCGCAGATGGCAGGCGCCGGGCGCCTGATTTTCGCCGAAGGTGGCGACGGGTTATTGCATAACATGCTGCAAAACCGGATAGATTGCCGCAGCAAAGGGGGGTGGACCCCGTCTTGCGCAACATTAGGTCACGCCCCGCGTGTGCTTGCACAAACTTCCGGCGGTGGTTAGTCCGTCATCCGCCAGAAGCCGACATACCTGATCGACCTGAGGAGGTTCGAATGACGAAACTGATTACCCGCCGCACCACCCTGGCCCTGACCGGCGCCGCCGCGACGGCCACCCTGTGGACCCCGGCGATCCTGCGCGCCCAGGAGGCTACGCAGCACGAAGTGCAGATGCTGAACTCGCATCCCGAAACCAACACCCCGATGGTGTTCCTGCCCCGCGTCCTGATGGTGCAGCCGGGCGACAGCGTCCTGTTCACCGCCATCGATCGTGGCCACAACTCGGTCTCCTATGACGAGATGATCCCGGAAGGCGCCGAGGGCTGGAACGGTGGCATCAACGAGGAAGTCGAAGTGACCTTCGAGATGCCCGGCTATTATGGCTACCATTGTGTGCCGCATACCTCGGTCGGCATGGTCGGCCTGGTGATCGTGCAGGGTGAAGGCATGGACGCCAACCTCGAAGCCGCCCAAGGCGTCCGCCACCGCGGCCGCGCCCGCGCCGCGTGGGACGAGATCTGGGAAGAAGCAGAGGCGATGGTTTCGGCCTGATCGCCCGCCGCCTTCCGAAACGACAAACCGGCGCCTTCGGGCGCCGGTTTTTTTGTGACCGGGGCGCGGGTAGGACCGCGCGGGGGTGTTCCTGACGGAAGCGCCGAAGCGACGGAAAACCGGTGGGCGTGGAGATGGTTCGCAACGGCCACTGGCCGTGGCGGGGGTCAGCGTCCACCGAGGCGTGCGATCGTGCTGTCCAGCCCGGGCGCCCCGAGCTCCTGGGCCCTGATGTAGAACAGAAGCGCCAGGTTGGGTGAGGGCCCGGTGACGGCGGAATGATTACGCCGGAAGCTTTCCGGATCCGCCATCCGCGCGATCACGAGCGCCGCGCGCTGCCTGACCTCGATCGCGGCATCCGGATCTTCGACGAGACGGTTCAGTGCCGGGATGACACCCGAAAGCCTCGGCGGGCCGCCGCCTTCCGCGATCAGGGATTCCACCGCCAGCAATTCCTCGGCGCCTTCGCCCTCGACGGCGGCAGCCGTAGGTCCGGCAGGGTCCGGCGCGGGCACCGACGCGATGCCGGCAGTCGGAGCCGCCGCCGTGACCGGCGCTGGACCCGGTGAAGGGTTCGGCGCAGGCGTGGGCGTGACGGGCGCCGCGGATGCGTTCGAGGCGGTGCTCGGGCCGGTGATTTCGTCGGCTGGTTCAGGGTCGTTCCCGCCCCCACCCAAGACTAGGGCCGCCCCGATACCGACGACCACCAGCGCCGCCGCCGCCCCGGTCAGCAGTGTGCGCGATATCCCGCCCCCTGATGCGACGGGGGCCGAACCTTGGCCGGTCTGGCCGGTAGCACCAGCTTTCAAGGCCCGGGGGTCGTTGATCGCCTTCTCGAAGAGGTCGACAAGGTCCGCCGGCCTGTCGTCGGGATCGGCACGCAGAAGCGCCTCGACTGCCCGTTTGAACCCCTCGGACCCGGCACCGTCGACGGTGATGTCGGTCTTGCGCTTGTCGACTGCCGCCATCCCCTCGCCCTGGCCCGGGATCGGGAGGCCCGCCACCTTGAGCAGCACCAGTCCCAGCGCATAGGCGTCGGTTCGCGGGGTGATCCGATTTCCGAACAGGCCGAACTGTTCGGGCGCGGCATAGCTCATCTTGCCGGCGAAGCTGTGTCCGATGATCGACTGGTCTGTGTTGACCGTATCCGAGGCGAGACCGAAATCGATGAGCTTGGCCTGTTCGATCTGCCCGTGGGGCAGCAGGATGTTGTCGGGGGCCACGTCGCGATGCACGATGCCGAGTGCATGGATCGCCGCGAGACCGCCGGCCAGGCGCCGGCCCAGTTTCAAAACGTCTTCGGGTGCAAGCCGGGCCTTGCTTTGGATGTAGTGCGACAGCGGCTTGCCGTCGATGAGTTCCATGATCAAATACAGGCGCCCGGCGCGGTCCTGCAGCGTTGTTTCGTAGCGTATCACGGCGTCATGGCGCACATCGCGCAGCAGGGTGCTTTCGCGCTTGAACAGTTGGACGCCGCGGTCGTCATGGGCAAAATTCGGGTGCATGACCTTTATCGCCACGTCGTGCTGCGTCGCCAGATTGACGCCCTTGTAGGTCGCCCCCATGCCACCGCGACCAAGCAGTTCGTCGATCCGGTACGTGTCCTGGACGACGTGGCCCGGTTCGAATTCGAGCGCATCTTGGTTCATTGTGATCCTCCTGCCCCTTGTGCTGTGACCCGCCTCAACGGCCGGTTCGTTTCAGCGAGAGCGCGGTATGCTTGGTGAAGGTGCGGATATCCATGATCTGGAAACATATGCCGGCGAAGACGAAGGACATCGTGATCCCGAACACAATGAACAGAAAGCCACCGAAAATGACGGACAGATCGGCGTTGAATTCAGTGGCGAAGCGGATGAATACCGCCCCTCCGTAGACCGACAGCACGATCAGAAAGCCGGTGGCGATCCAGATCAGCAGCTCGAGCGATTTGTTCAGCGTGTCGCGCATGGGTGTTTCCTTGGCCTTCGGGTCAGTCGGGGCGGCTGAGCGAGAGCTGCGCGGTGCCCAGTCTGACGACCGACTTGGTGTTGATCTGGCGCGGTTGGTGCGCGGCCAGTTGGGTGCCATCGACCGTGGTGCCGTTCGATGATCCGAGATCCGTGATCGTGAGCTGCCGATTGGTGATTTTCAACTCGGCATGGTGCCGGCTGACACCGTGGGTTTCGCCCTGGGGCAGAACCACATCCGCCTCGGGATGGCGGCCGAGCGTTACCCCGCGGGCGAGGTCCTCGGCGCTGAACGAGGTGGCCCCGCGCAGCCCGGCCTCGGGGGCGGCCAGTTTCAGGACCGGTTTGCCCCCGCCTTTCGACGGCGACCGGCCGCGCGACGATACCTTCCGCATGCCGGCCTGGCGGCTGACCCGCATCGCGCCGCCCGCCGGGGCCATCTGCGACCGCGCCAGCACGCCGCCGGCGACCAGCAGCGCCGTGGCCAGCGTCGCGAGAAGGGCGATGGTGGCCGGCTGGCTGAGGGAGCCGATGGTGAAGCCAGGGTTGCAGGTCGTCGCGCGCAGAAGCTCGGCCTGTGTCGGGGCAAGGAACTCGGCGATGGCGTTGGGTGACGAGGAGATGAAGATGTTGTTGATGTCTTCGCCGCTGGGGTCACCGAAGATATAGGCCGTGTTGACGCCGACCACGTGCCCGCACCGATCGAGAAGCGGACCGCCCGAGTTTCCCCGGTTGATGAGCGTGGTGTGTTCTACCAGCTCGATGATGCCGGAATTGCTGCCGAACGATCCGTCATAGACCTTGCTGATCGTTCCGACGGTGACGGTGGTGGTAAAGGCGTTGACGCCGCTCGTATCGGCGGCCGCGATGGCCGAAGCGCCCGGGAAACCCAGTGCGAAGACGGTTTCGCCCCGGCGCAGTTCACGGTCGGCCACGCGCAGGATGCCCGGCCGGTGGGTGCCGGTTCCGGTATAGGTAATTTCGAGCAGGGCGAGGTCGTAGCCACGCGATTCCCGCAGGATACGTGCCGCGTAGCGCTCCACCCCGTTGCCGTTGCGAAACCCGATCTCGAGGTCCAGCGCCCCGCGAACCACGTGTTCGTTCGTCAGGAAATAGTATCGGCCATTGCCCGGCGCCTCGCCGATGACGAAGCCGCTGCCGGAGCCGAGCGAGATCGCACTGGCGGTCAGAACCCGACCGACGGCGCGGTCAGCCCGTTCCGCCACGTCCGCCACGTCCTGTGCGGCAACCGATGCGGCCGTGATCGGGGACAGCGCCAGCGCGAGCGCCGCGATGATGATCCTTACCATGGAAGCACACCCCTTCCTGCGAGATAGGCATAGGCCGCGATAACGGTGGCGCCCGCGACCGCGATGATGACAAGCTTGCCACGCCGCCACAATTCAGCCGTCCAGTCGGCGATGATGCCGGTGACCTGGCCGGGCGCCACGATCGGCGTTGCGCTGCCCGTCTGGGCCCCCGCCTTTCGCACCCGTAACCGTTCACCCATCCGGCGCAGAAACAGCCGCGCGCTGCGCGGACGGTCCTGTGGGTGCAAGGCGCAGCCTGCATCGATCAGGTCGAGAAGTTCATCGGAATAGTCATGGTCGAAGCCGCTGCGTGCGAGGTTGTCGCGGATCGGCACGTAGGGATCTTCGCCGGTGCTGCGCAGCGTGGCGAAGCGTTCATCTGCGGGTCGGGGCAGCCCCTGGCTCATCATCTCGTAGAGCACGACAGACAGCGAGAACAGGTCCGACCAGGGCCCCACGTCCATGCGCGAGGAATAGTGGGTCACGTCCGAGTTGAATTGCTCCAGCGCCGCGTAGGACCGCGTCAGAAGTGGTGGCAGTTCGACATGGCGGTCGAGCGGGCGGGCGGCGCCGAAATCGATAAGAACGGGTTCCCCGGTGGCGCGACGGATCATGATGTTCGCAGGCTTGATGTCGCGGTGGGTCAGGCGGGCCTCGGAATGCAAGATGTGCAGCGCCGATACGATATCGACAGCGAGGTCGCGGATCGTGCGTTCGGGGATGAAGGGACGATGGCGCAGGGTGCGTTCGACCACGGTCTTCAATTCCTCGCCATCGACGAATTCCATCACGCAGCAGACCGTGTTGCGGCGCCGGAGCGCGGCAAGCACCTGCACCAGGCCACGCTGCTTCGGCAGGCTGCGCAGGGTTTCGGTTTCCTCGAGGAACACGCGCTTGCCGATGTCGAAAAGCTCGGCGTTGCGACCGCCCGGCAGGGGTTGGACGGTCCCGTTGGCAGTGCGGTGCGCATTGGCGCGCGGCAGATATTCCTTGATGGCGACGTCGCTGCCGCTGACGGTGTTGCGTGCCCGGTAGGTGATACCGAATGCACCCCGCCCGATCATCTTCTGGATCTGGTATCGACCCTCTCCCACCCGGGTGCCGGGTTTCAGTGCCGCCGCCTGCCGTGCTGCCATCGCCGCCCCCTCAGCCGTCGGTCTCGGTCACGGAAGGGATTTCGGCCCCGTCATCCGGCGCCTCGGGTGCGGGTGCGTCGGGGCCGCCGGGGGTGCCCTGCGGCGTATCTTCGGGAAGCCCGCCATCGGGACCGCCATCGGGCAAGGCATCTGAGTCAGGGGCGCGCGGGGCTCCGTCGATCGTGCCGTTGCTTCCGGTATCCGGCGTGACCCGCGGCGTGGTCTCGGGGCCGGGCGGAGGCGCGATCACCCCTTCTCCCGGTTGCGCGGGGGCGCTTTCTGCCTCGGCGGGAGCGTCATCGGCGCCGGGAAGAGCGGGATCGCCCGGACGCAGCAGTGCAAAATATACAACCAAAAGCGCGATGGCGATGCTGGCGAAAACCACGAGCAGCACGAAGGAAACGCTGCTACGGGTCAGCCGCTGGGCGGACTGGCCGCTGCTCCAAAGCGGCGGGCCCGCGACGCTGGTCTCGCCCACCGTGCGGTGCCGGTAAATGATGACCGACGTGTTGTCCTGCCGGGGGCGCTGACGGCTTTCGACCGCCTGAAGTGTCATCGCGGTCAGCGTGCGGACATCGGTGCGGTTCTCGTCGGCCAGCAGGCGCGCGAGGTCGTCTTCGCCGAGCGTGTCGATGCCGTCGGTGGCCAGGATGACGAGGTCGCGCTTTTCAAGGTCGATCGAGCCGTCGTCGACCAGAGGCACGGTTCCCCCGACAAGCGCGGATCTGAGGGCATTGCGTCGCGGGTTCTTGTCCGCGTCGGCCTTGGCCATGCGACCTTCGGCGACCAGCTCCATCAACTCGCCATAGACAGAGTGATCGGCGTTCAGTCGGCGCAGGGCGCCATCGCGGAAAAGGTAGAGGACGCTGTCGCCGACGCTGATCCAGTACAGACGGTTCTGCCGCTTCAGCGCGCCGATCATCGTGCAGCCCATGCCCGACAGGGTGTCGTCTTCGGCCACGCGGGCGGCGATGGCGGCGTTGGCAGCCTGCAGCGAGTCGCGCAGCCGCTGCAGCGGGCGTGTGGCCTGCGAGACCTGCGTGAAGTGATGCCGGAATGTCTTGACCGCCAGTTCCGCCGCGACTTCGCCGCCCACATGGCCCCCCATCCCGTCCGCAATCAGCAACAGTATGCTGGTGTCGGGATCGTCCTTTCTGTCATAGACGATCTCGAACCGGTCCTGCTGGTTGTCGCGCTGGCCGATGCTTTGCCGGCCGCTGACCTCGGCCATGGTCAGGACGATCCGGTATCGGCCAGATCGCTCCAGTCGAAGCTGTCGCCGCAGAATGCAACAAAGCGGACATGCGTCGCCTTGCTCAAATGGATGGTTGCGTGACTGGGCAATTCCTGTGCCTGCAGCACGATCGTCGATTTGTCGGCCCCGCCCGTGGTGATGCGGGTCGGCGTCTGGCTGGACCCCGGAGCGATCAGGAAGCTGCGCGCCTCGTCATCGTAGATGATGCGCACGTGGTCCATGGAGGAAATCACCTTGTCGCCGAAGGGCAGGGCCACGCGTTCGTCGGGCGACCGGCCGATGCGGTTGATGCCTGCGCCGAGCGGGACCGAATGGCCGATACCCTTGCCCTTGATCACGACGAGCCAGCCCACCACCGGGTCGGCGGCGACGCCATCGTCCGGAGTGCCGAGCACGCCGATCCCGTCGATGATGGTGCCTTCGTCATCCATGGCGTCGGCCCCGTCATCGATGATCTGTGTCGCCTCGGCGCCGGCGTCCCCACCACGGACGACATCGCCATCCAGCCGCGAGGTGAACCCGCCGGTCAGACCGGCCGTTTCTTCGAATGCGTCATCGCCGTCGTCGTCGAAGATCCAGGAGGAATCCTCGACCCCGTCGCCGAGATCGGTGCGTTTCTTTCCGGACATGGTCTGGCCCTCCGTTTGGCTGGTCGCCGGTCCCCGCGTCTGAGCGGTGTCAGCGAATGATCAGTTTGGTTTCGCGGCTGCCGAAAGTGATCAGGTCGCCGTTCTTGAGCGGTTCGGGTTTGTCGATCACCTTACCGTTCAGCCGCACCTTGTTGGTGCTGTTGAGATCGGTGAGGATGATCTGGTCATTGGCGCGGCGTTCGATCTCGGCGTGGAACCGCGAAACGGTCTGATCTTCCGGTCCTTCGAACAGGACGTCGTTTTCCGGGCTTCGACCGATCCGGGACTTCCGGCCAATAAGTGCAAGCCGCTGGCCGGTGTCCTGGCGCACGAGAAAGGCCCAGGGTTTTGGCGGCGGCGCGGCGGCGGGCGGGACCGTGGTTTCGTCGTCCTCGACAGCGTCGCCATCATCGAACGCGCCCTCTGCGGCAACGACGTCTTCTTCCTCGGCGCCGCGACTGCTGCGGGTCAGCACCACGATCAGGAGTGCCAGAAGCACGGCCAGCACGGCCAGTGCCCCGTACATGATCTCGGCCGGGAAGCCCCAGGGAAATCCGAGGAACCCTTCCCTGGCATCCACCGGTGCATCGGTCGGGGCTGTTTCGGGCGCCATGTCGATGGTGGGCTGGAAGGCGACACGGTATTCGACGTCGTCGAAGGCACCCGAGCGCCCCGCCACCGGTTCACCCAGCGTGACAACGATTTCGGCGGGCGAGGGGGTGCCGACCGGCGCGATGAGCCCGGATTGCGAGATCGAGCCCGCGACCTCGCGGCCGAACTGCGCGACCTCGGCTGCCGCGGCCTCAGGGGTGTTGAGGAACACGGCAGCATGGCTGCCGAGCGATTGCGCCGCCAGCTGCGCCATGTAGTCGATGGCATTTGAAACCGCGGTGGCCCCGGGGGCACGCCAGATCACTGCCATGGTCGAAATCGCGACGCCTTCATCGACGGCGGCCTCGGCGATTTCTGCCGCGGACCGGTCGGTCGCCTCATCCTCGCCATCGCTGATGACGATGACATTGCGCAGCAACACGTCGTCGCGGCGTCCGAGCAGATCGACAACATCCGCAACGTTCGATCCAATGATGGTATTCAGCCCGTCGGGCGCGTCGAGGTTCGCAACGGCGTTGCGGACCCGAGCCCGGTCGCCGGTGAAGCCAACGATCTCGGTCAGGGTCGTGTCGAAGGTGTAGACCGCCACCTGTTCACCGTCGGGCAGACTGTTGATCAGGCTGAGGATGAAGGGACGTTCCTCGTCCCACCGGTTGGCCCGGCCATTGCCCGCCCCGCGGGTGTAGTCGATAAGGATGGCGGTGGCAGAGGTGTTCAGCGCTTCGGGAAACTGCGGGTCGCTGCCGCGCAGAAACACGAAACGGGCCTCCGGGTCCTCGGCATTGTCGAAGGTGATGCCGCCGTATTGCTGGCGCGGCGGGACCCGGACGATGCAGTGGTTGACCGGCACCGGAGGGGCAGGCGCACAGTCGACAACAGCCAGGCCCGTATCGGGCAGGCGGGTCGGCAAGGTGCCGTCCGGCAGGATTTCCTGCGCCTGCGCCAGAGCCGCTCCGGCCATTCCAAGGCCCATGATCGCGGCCAGCACTCCTTGTCGCAATACGCCCATATCCGCCCCTTTCCCGCTGTGCCTAGATCGCCAAGGTCTGAAATTCATGCCGCGTGCAATGTGCCGCGCGAGCAGGGCGGAGCCCCAGCCCCCGCCGCCCGGCTGCGACCGATACCGGGTAGCCCCGGAAACCGACGATGTCGAGATTACCATATGCGCAACGCCGTGCCGGATCGGCAAGGCTCAACCGGCACGTGCCGGGCGCCACGTGAGACTGACCCATGATTGAATGGCCCCCGTTTACGCTACCGGCCACGAACATAAAGATCATCGGCAGTCCGACAACCTGATTCGTTGACGCGTTGCGGTGACCGCGATTACGCTGGAGATCTGTGGCGTGCAGCCGGTCGCCGCGACGCGGTCCGCAGAGCTACGGACCCCAACGTGGGGCCGCATTGACGCCGATCGAGAGCAAGGTTGCGTGGGTGCAAGGGTAGCGGGGTCTGAGCGTGGTGCGACTGAAACGCGAACGCAAGTATTCGGGGGTGGACGACGACCCCTACAGCCTGCGCAACCTCGTGGGCCTCGCCGCAGATGCAACCTCGCTCTACAAGAATATCTCAGACATCTTCGGAGGCGTCGTGCTGGCAGCAGGGCCGACGGCGGCCATGCTGGGTATCGTGTCGGAAAGTTTCGGCTCAGGGTTCACTGCGCTGATCACGCCCGAAACGATGAGCCTGCCCATTCGGCTGGCGATCTTCCTGCTGATCGCCGCTGCCCTGGGCATCGGCCTGGCTTTCGCCACCAACAAGCTGATCCTGCGCCCGACGGAATTCCGCGTGCTTGCCTGCTACGTGCTGGGTCTGTTCTGGGCCGGGCTCATGGTGGGTTCGGCCGATTGGCTGTCCCAGCCCGACGATCGCAATACCGTGTTCCCCGAGCTGACGCTGTTCACGCTGATCGGGCTGGCGATCGCTGCCAAGGGCATGGGGTTCATGTTCCGGGCGCGAGCGGAGCAGGCGGGCGGGGCACGCATGGTGCTGGTGCGCAGCGGCGTGATTCTTGCCTTTGCGACCGGCGTCATCGTCGTGTTCGCGCTGGCGAGCCTGGAGGGCTGAGCGATGCCCCGCGGGCCATTGCAGAGCCGGGCGAGTGCGAAAGTCCTGATCGCGGCGGCGGTCATCGACCTGTTCTTCGTGGTCCTGTTGACGCAGGCGCTGGCGCCCGCGGTGCAGCGTGAACTGCGCCTCGAGCATCCCGAGCTTGTCGATATCGGCAGTTTCCTGGCGCTGTTGCTGGTCTACTGGATCGTCACCGAACTGATCCTGGGCGGGGTCAGTATCGGACGCGCGGTGCTGGACCTGCACCTGCGAGACGCGTCCGGAGCGCCGATGCGCGGCGCACGCAAGTTCAGGCGCGGGATGGCCAAGATCGCCACCGGCGGGTTGACGGGGCTGAATCCGAACGCGCCGGCGCGCTATGACCGAAGCTGCGAGGCATGCTGGTATTCATCGCTGGCCGGTCCTCCGCCCAAACCGCCAGCGAAATGGCGTCTGCGGGTTATGACCGGGGCCCATAAGGGCTTGACGGTGACACTTGGCGACGTGGCACGGTTTTGCGCCAAGCGCAGGCTCAATATCGGCCGTGACCCCGGTTGGGCGGATATCGTCCTGCCCGATGATCGAACTGTGTCTTCCCGGCATTGCATCATCGGTCTCAAGGACGGTGTCGTGCTGGTCAAGGATCACGGTCTTGACGGAACCGGATCAGCGTCGGGGGTATGGATCGACGGGCAGCGCGTGACGCCGGGCCGGGCCGCACCGCTGACCGGTGCGCGAGAGCTGCGGCTGGGTTCCGTGCGCATCGGTATCGACGGCTAGCCAGGCCCGCCAGGGTATCGGGCCGCGTCACATCCGGGCAAATTTCGAATCGTCGGAGCAGACATTTTTTTCTTACCCCGGTGTCGAACCGTGCTACGTTGCACGGGTAGAGTTGCTAATGACTTCCTGGAGGGAACGGTGTTTTTCAAAACTGCAACGTCACTCGGGCTGGTCGCTGCATTGGCCTTGACCCCCGCGAAACCGGCCGAGGCGGATGCCGGCGAATTGATCGGCGGGCTGATTATCGGCGGCATCATCGCAAGCGCGATTGCATCCGGCAACCAGCGCAGTTCCGGCGGACAAACGACGCGCGCCGCGCGCCCCAGCATTCCCGCGACCGAACAGGGCCGTCAGACCCAGACCGCGCTGAATTATTTCGGGTTCAACGCCGGTACTGTCGATGGCCAGGTCGGACCCGGCACCCGGGCCGCGATCGAACGCTACCAGCTTGCAATGGGTTTCCCGGTGAACGGGCGCGAGTTCACGCCCGATCAGTACGATTTCCTGTCCAGCGCCTATACCTGGGCAACGGCGGGTGGAGCCAACCAGACCGGCCTTGCCAACACCTCGTTGCTCTACGCATACCGCGACAGCGTGCTGAACACCGCCCCGGTGGTTGCAGGCGGCCCGCGCGCGCCCGCGACCATGGTGGCGATGCCGCAGAACGGGTCCGACAGCGCCGCGCCCACTGTGCCGAACTTCTTTGCAAACGCAGCGGCCACCCCGGCGGTGTCGCTGGCCAGCACCTGCAACAGCGTGATGCTGCAAAGCTCGACCAACGGCGTCATGACGCTTGCGAATGTGACGACGGATCCGGAACTCGTGCTGTCCGAGCAGTTCTGCATCGCGCGGACCTATGCCATCAGCGATGGTGAACGGATGATGCGATCGATCACCGGCTTCACCCCAGACCAGATCGCCGCCCAGTGCCAGGCGTTCATGGGCCTGCTGGCCGACCCGATCGACCAGGTTTCGATCGTGGGCCAGGACGAGGTCCTGACGCAGGTTCGCAGCTTTGCCAATGACAGCGGGTCGCAGCCGGCCGAGCTGGCCGCGAATGCACGGGTCTGCCTGTCGGTGGGCT
The DNA here is from genome assembly GCA_024742455.1 of Paracoccaceae bacterium. GTDB lineage: Bacteria > Pseudomonadota > Alphaproteobacteria > Rhodobacterales > Rhodobacteraceae > JANSYL01. The sequence goes on from JANSYL010000005.1 coordinate 32,991, forward strand.
ATGCCCGTGACGACATGCGCATGGCGGTGGGATCTTCGCTGGTGCTGACTGCGCTTGGCGAACCCGCCTATGGCGAACTGGTCGGCCACCACCTGCGCGAGGGCTTTGGCACGACCACCCGGCCCGATCTCGCACTGGACTGGTACGACGCGAGTATGTCTGCGCTGGAAACCGGCGCGCGCCCGGCCTTCATGCCGGGACAGCCCGAACGTACCCTTCTGGTGCGCACGGCCGTGAACGAATTGGGTGGCCCGGCGCCTGAAATGGTGCCTGTTCCCGCAGCGTTGCCGTCCTTCTCGGTGCAGCAACAGTAACCGCGCAAGGGCCAAACAGGATCGAGCGGGCGTCCCGATGGGGGCGCCCGTTTTTCGTGGCGCTGCAGCCATCAACGGCCCGGCTGCCTTGCGACGGCGACCGCGGGCGACCGTCCACGCGGGCCCGCAGAAAATTCAGCAGATAACGGAAAATTGGAGCGGGTGATGAGATTCGAACTCACGACCCTTACCTTGGCAAGGTAATGCTCTACCCCTGAGCTACACCCGCTCGCTGTGCTTGGCGTGTTTAGTCATCGCGCCGGGGGGCTGCAAGGGAAAAAATGCACGCTCCCGCAGGACCGGTCAGCTGGCCTCGATCACAAGGTTGTCGAGCGCGTAGGATTCATCGCCGCGGTTCTGGTTGGTGTCGGAATAGACCGACAGGGTCAGCTGATCATCGGGGTTGTCGACGGTCAGGGTCACGGTGGTGATGGACTCGGTCCAGCCGGGGCGCGTGTTGCCGCCAAGCTCCTGGCGGCGGGCGACCTCGGTCAGGGTGACGCCGATGTTTTCACCGCTCAGGTCGGTGAAGGTGATCTGGCCGAAATCGCCGCGCCCGAGCAGGACCGGGCTGCCGTTGATCGAGATCGTGGCCGGTTCGCGGTCGATGCTGTCCATGCCGATCAGGTCGAAGGTCAGCGTGGCGGTGTCGGCACCGTCCGGCACGTCGACCGTCAGGCTGGCGGTTTCCTTCGGCCCGATCTGCAGCACGTCACCAAGCGCGCCGCCGACATTGACGGGCCAGCCGCCGACCCAACCGGCCGCGGCCCCTTGCGCGAAATCGAAGGCGGCCAGCACCATGGGGGCGAAGGGTGCGAAGGCGGCGCTGGCATGGACATCGGTATCGGCGAGGAAGGCGTCGATATCGCCCGAGACATCATTGGCCCCGCGCGAGATAACCGACATCGACGCCAGCCCGAGGCCGAGCGTCGCCGTGGCCATGATCACCCAATCGGTGGTCACCGCCCCCTGTTCGGATCGCAAAAAGGCCATCGGTCGCATCGGTCCTCTCCCGCTGCTGGGACATGACGGGGAGGTCTAGAGGGCAAATGCGGCAGCGCCGCGCCCGCGAGGTGAAAAGAATTTGCCGAGAATTGAGGCGATCTAGGCCGCGGCGACGACCACGTTGTCGATCGCGAAAAAGCCTTGCGCCATGGCGGTGTCGCTGCCCGACCGGACGGAAAGCGTCAGCGTGTCGCCCGGATCGGCGATGGCGACAGCGACCGACAGGACGGCATCGGGGGCCAGCCCCGCGCCCAGGTCACGCCCGCCTGCGGCCAGCATCGCGGTGACGGGGGCGCCGGGCGGGGCCTCGAACACGGCAGTTCCCGCCTCGACCCGGGCGATGCCGATGGCGACGCCATTGACCCAGATCTCGGAGGCAGCGCCCGAAAGGGCATCGGCACCGACAAGGTCAAATCGGATCTCGGCGGTCCGGGCGCCTTCGGGCAGGGACAGGGTGGTTTCGACCGTGCCGCCCGGATCGATCACCAGGATATCGCCGAAACCGGCCACGGTGGTGATCGTGCCGTCGCCGCCCCAGCCGTCGAGCCCGGCCGAAAAGCCGGTATCGGCCAGAACCCATGCGCTGGCGCCGGTGTCGTGGAAATTGTCGATCAGAGGGCGGCCCGCAAGGGACGAGGCGACATCGGCCGACAGGTCGTCGAATCCGCCCGAGACCACGCTGACCGTGGCAAGGCTCAGACCGATGCACGCCGCAGAAATCACCATCCAGTCGACGGAGACGACCCCAGTTTCGTCAGCGGCGAATGCGGTCAGTTTGGCAGCAACCGACATCCTCATGTGGTGCGATTACGGTCCAATTGGGGCGAATCTGTGGCAGGCGGCGCGGAAACCCGCGCGCGTCCTGCCCTTCGCAGGAATACGCCCCTAGAACCCGGTCGCGCCGGTGGTGGCGCTTTCGAAATTGTCGATGCCCCAGAATTCGTCGTTGATGTTCTGGTTCGAATTAGACTGCAGCGCGAACTGGATGTCGGAGGTCGGCTGATCCACCGTCACGGTCACCGTTGCCGCGCTGTCGGTCCAGTTCGAGCTTCCGCCCAGATGGGCGTTCTGCACCGTCACCGTGGCCTCGACCGTGGTGCCATCGACCTGCGGGATGTCGAAGGTCATGGTCTGGTGGTTGTCCGTGGCGATGGCGACGGGCACGCCGTTCAGCATGATCGTGGCGGTATCGGTGCCCCATTGGGCGGAATTGTCGAGGCTGTCGCCCGCGATCAGGTCGAACTGCATGATCGCCTGTTCGGTGCCCTCGGCGACCTGCATCAGGTAGCCGGTCGCCTGGTTCGGCCCCAGCACCAGCAATTCGCCGATCTGGCCGCCCATATCCATGACCTGCCCGCCGATCCAGCCGGCCATGTCGCCACCGGTGAAATTGAAACTGTCCACGGGGATCAGCCCGTTGTCGAACAGGTTCCAGTCATTGCTGGACAGGTGGTTGCTGATATCGGTCGACAGGTTCTCGAGCCCGCCGGACACGACCCCCATCGAGGCAAGGCCGAGACCCGCCACGGCGGCGGTCATCACGGTCCAGTCGACGGTGATCGCGCCGCGTTCGTCGGCAACGAAACGGGCGATGACGCAGGGCAGCAGATTGGACGGCATGGCCGAATCCTCCAGGTTCATGGTGGAAGGATCGCCGTCAAGAATGGTCAGACTGTGGCGAATTCTTGTAAAATCAGCGCCTTTTCGGACGGGGCGCCAGCGCGCGGGCCGCTGGCCCGCCGGGTGGCTGTGCCCCTAGAATCCGGTCGCACCGCTGGTTGCGGTTTCGAAATTGTCGATGCCCCAGAATTCGTCATTGATGCCCTGGTTCGCATTCGACTGCAGTTCGAAATGCAGGTCATGCGTGGGGTCATCGACGATGATGGTGACGCTGGCCGATCCGTCCTGCCAGTTGGCGCTGCCGCCCAGATGGGCATTTGCCACCATCACCGTGGCCTCGACCGTGGTGCCGTCGACCTGCGGGATCTGGAAGTTGAGATGCTGATTGCCGTCGGTGGCGATGGCGACCGTCACCCCGTTCAGGGTAAGGGTGGCGGTGTCATAGCCTGTCGCCCCGGGATTGTAGTCGAGGCTGTCGCCCGCGATCAGGTCGAACTGCATGACCGCCTGTTCGGTGCCTTCGGCCACCTCCATCAGAAATCCGGTGACCTCACCGGCGCCGACCACCAGCAATTCGCCGATCTCGCCGCCCATATCCATCACCTGGCCGCCGAACCACCCGGTCATGTCGCCGCCGGTGAAATCGAGGCTGACGCCGGGGATCATCCCGTTGTCGAACAAGTTCCAGTCATTGGTCGACAGATGATTGCCGATATCGGTGGACAGGTTCTGGACCCCGCCCGACACGACCCCCATCGAGGCAAGTCCGAGCCCCGCCAGCGACGCGGTCAGTACCGTCCAGTCAACGGTGATTGCGCCGCGTTCGTCGGCAACAAAACGGGCAATGAAATGCGCAGGCGTCGTCGTCGGCATGGCCGAATCCTCCGGATCGTTGGTCGGGAAGATCACGGGCAAGAATGGTCGGACTGTGGCGAAATCGGGAAAAAACCGCGCCCGTCTCAGTCGAACTCGATCAGCAGGTCCTTGGCATCGATCTGGGCGCCGGGGGTGACGTGGACGGCCTTGACCACGGCGTCGCGTTCGGCGTGCAGGCCGGTTTCCATCTTCATCGCCTCGATGGTCAGCAGCAGGTCGCCCTGCGCCACCGACTGCCCCGCGCTGACGCCCACACTGGCCACGACCCCGGGCATCGGCGCGCCCAGATGGCTGGCATTGCCGGTGTCGGCCTTGGGCCGTTTGGCCGCCGTGCCCATCAGTTTGCGATTGGGGACCCGGATGGTGCGGGGCTGGCCGTTGAGTTCAAAGAACACCCGCGCCTCGCCTTCGGCATTGGTTTCGCCCACCGCCTGCAGCTGGATCACGAGGGTGACGCCCGGGTCGATCTCGGCCTCGATTTCCTCACCGGGTTCCATGCCGTAGAAAAAGGTTTTCGTGGGCAGGGTGCGCACCGGGCCGTAATCGGCGTGGCGGGTCGCGTAATCGGTGAAGACCTTGGGATACATCAGGTAGCCCATCAGGTCCTCGTCATCGATCTCCTGGTCCAGATCGGCGGCCACCTTCCTGCGCGTCTCCTCCAGATCGACAGGGGCGGCGTGCAGGCCGGGGCGGTCGAGGATCGGCTGTTCGTCCTTCAGAACCTTTTTCAGGATACCGGGCGGGAAGCCGCCGGGGGGCTGGCCCAGGTTGCCGCGCATCATGTCGATGACGCTATCGGGGAAGGCCACGTCCTTTGACGGGTTTTCCACGTCCGCGCGGGTCAGGCCCTGGCTGACCATCAGAAGGGCCATGTCACCCACCACCTTGGAAGACGGTGTCACCTTCACGATATCGCCGAACATCTGGTTCACGTCGGCATACATCTGCGCCACCTCGTGCCAGCGATCCTCGAGCCCCATGGACCGGGCCTGCGCCTTGAGGTTGGTGAACTGCCCGCCGGGCATTTCATGCAGATAGACCTCGGAGGCGGGGGCCTGCATGCCGGACTCAAAAGCGGCGTAATGGGCGCGCACGGCCTCCCAGTAGTCGCTGATCTCGCGGATCGCGCCGATATCGAGGCCGGTGTCGCGGTCGGTGAAGCGCAGGCTTTCCACCACGGTGCCGAGCGTCGCCTGGCTGGTATTGCCGGACAGCGCGTCCATCGCGCAGTCGACGGCATCCACGCTCGCCGCACTGGCCGCAAGGATCGTGCCCGAGGCGACGCCCGCCGTGTCATGGGTGTGGAAATGAATGGGCAGGTCGACCGCGTCCTTGAGGGCGGGGATCAGCACCTCGGCTGCGGCCGGTTTTAGCAGGCCCGCCATGTCCTTGAGCCCCAGGATATGCGCGCCCGCCGCCTCGAGTTCCTTGGCCATGGCGACGTAGTATTTGACGTCGTATTTCGCGCGATCGGGGTCGAGGATGTTGCCGGTGTAGCAGACCGTGCCTTCCAGCACCTTGCCGCTTTCCAGCACCGCGTCCATCGCCACGCGCATGTTTTCGACCCAGTTGAGGCTGTCGAAGACGCGGAAGATGTCGACGCCGCTGGCCGCGGCCTGCGCCACGAAACCCTGCACCACGTTGTCGGGGTAATTGGTGTAGCCGACGCCATTGGCCCCGCGCAGCAGCATCTGCGTCATGATATTGGGCATGGCCGCGCGGATGTCGCGCAGGCGCTGCCAGGGACATTCCTGCAGGAAGCGGTAGGCCACGTCGAAGGTCGCGCCGCCCCAGCATTCCACGCTGAAAAGCTGCGGCAGGTTGGCGGCATAGGCGGGCGCGACCTTGATCATGTCGATCGACCGCATCCGCGTGGCCAGCAGGGACTGGTGCCCGTCGCGCATGGTGGTGTCGGTGATCAGAAGGTTTTTCTGCGCCTTCATCCAGTCGGCGACCGCCTTGGGCCCCATTTCATCCAGCAGGTTGCGCGACCCGGGCGTGACGGCACCGCGCAGGGCGGGCGGTTTGGGGTCCTTCAGGTCGGGGGCGGGGCGGGGGCGCCCCTCGGTCTCGGGATGGCCGTTGACGGTGATGTCGGCGATATAGGTCAGGATGCGCGTCGCGCGGTCGCGGCGCGGTTTGAAATCGAACAGCTCCGCCGTCTCGTCGATGAACTTGGTCGTGTACTGGTAATTCAGGAAGGTCGGGTGTTTCAGCAGGTTGATGACGAAGTCGATATTCGTGCTGACACCCCGGATGCGGAATTCGCGCAGGGCTCTATCCATCCGCGCGATCGCGGCTTCGGGCGTGGGGGCCCAGGCGGTGACCTTTTCCAGCAGGCTGTCGTAATAGCGCGTGATCACCGCGCCCGAATAGGCGGTGCCCCCGTCCAGGCGGATGCCCATGCCGGTGGCCCCCCGATAGGCGGTGATGCGGCCGTAATCGGGGATGAAATTGTTGGTCGGGTCCTCGGTGGTGACGCGGCACTGGATCGCGTGACCGTCAAGCTTGACATCATACTGGCTGGCCACGCCCGTGGCCGCCGCCAGCAGCTTGCCCTCGGCGATCAGGATCTGCGCGCGGACGATGTCGATGCCCGTTACCTCCTCGGTGACGGTGTGTTCGACCTGCACGCGGGGGTTCACCTCGATGAAGTAGAACTTGCCCGTCTCCATATCCATCAGGAATTCGACGGTGCCCGCGCATTCGTAATTCACATGCTCGCAGATCTTCTTGCCGAGCAGGCAGATTTCCTCGCGCTGGGTTTCCGACAGATAGGGGGCGGGGGCGCGTTCGACGACCTTCTGGTTGCGGCGCTGGACGGAACAGTCGCGTTCGTAAAGGTGGTAGATGCTGCCATGCTGGTCGCCGAGGATCTGCACCTCGACATGGCGCGCGCGCAGGATCATCTTTTCCAGATACCCCTCGCCATTGCCGAAGGCGGCCTCGGCCTCGCGGCGGCCCTCCAGCACCTTTTCCTCGAGCTCGTCGGGCCCGAAGATCGGGCGCATCCCGCGCCCGCCGCCGCCCCAGGATGCCTTGAGCATGAGCGGATAGCCGATCTCGTCGGCCTGCTTGCGGATCGCGTCCATGTCCTCGCCCAGCACATCCGTCGCGGGGATCACCGGCACCCCGGCCTCGATCGCCACGCGCCGGGCGCTGGCCTTGTCGCCCAGCGCGCGCATCGTCTCGGCCCTGGGGCCGATGAAGGTGATGCCGTTTTTCGCGCAGGCATCGACGAAATCGGGGTTTTCGGACAGCAGGCCATAGCCCGGATGGATCGCATCCGCGCCGCTTTCACGGGCCACGCGGATGATTTCCTCGATCGACAGATAGGCCGCGACGGGGCCCAGGCCTTCGCCGATCTTGTAGGCCTCATCGGCCTTGAACCGGTGCAGGCTGAGCTTGTCTTCCTCGGCATAGACGGCGACCGTGCGCTTGCCCAGTTCATTGGCCGCCCGCATGACGCGAATGGCGATCTCGCCCCGGTTGGCGATCAGGATTTTCTGGAAGTCGGCCATGTACACGCGCCCCTTTGTGCAGGTGCAGCGATTGTTATGCGGCGGCCCGGCGGCCTGCAACCGCAAGCTGTGTCGCGGCAGGGTGTGACAAGGGGCGTTAACCTTTGTTAACAAAACCTCTCGATTTCACCACGCCGCGGCCCCATCTTCGGGGCATGGGTGAGGTGTTTTATTCCGTGGCGCTTTGCGTGGCGATGTTCGGCGGGGCGCCGGAGGTGTCGTCGCGGATCGACCTGACCGAGGACAGCGCCCGGGTGCGCGCCGATTGCGTGACCGACACCCATTATATCGAGATCGGGTTCGACAACACCGCCTCGGCGCGCGACAGCGTCCACCAGGCGCTGTTCGGGGCCGATCTGCGCGGGTTGCAGCCGATGGTCGTGATCCTTGACCGCGACGGGATCGAGGACACCCATCAATACGAGGTCGAACGGGTGGCGCATCTGACCGGCACCGACATGCGGGTGGTGCCGGTGAACCTGGCGATGCGGCTGGCGATGACGCGGCATTTCCGCGACAGGCGGGCGCAGGTTCTGGCGGTGACGATGAACTGACGCCGCGCAGGCGATCAGGCGATCAGGCGATCAGGCGATCAGGCGGCCCGGCAGCTCGGCCAGGGTCCGTGCCCCGATCTGGGCCATGTTCGAGGCCATGTCCTTGATCAGCACATCATGCCAATGGGCCGGGCCAGCGGCCCCGAGCGCGCCGAGCGCGTAATGCCAGGGCCGTCCCATCATCACGAAATCCGCCCCCAGGGCCAGCGCGCGCAGGATATCGAGGCCCCCTTCGATCCCGCTGTCCATGATCAGGGGCAGGTCTGTCGCGGCCTTGATGTCGGGCAGGACCGTGATGGAGGCAGGTGCCCCGTCGAATTGCCGCCCGGCATGGTTGGACACCCAGATCGCGTCGACCCCTTCAGCCTCGGCGCGGGTCGCGACCTCGGGTTCCAGCACACCTTTCAGGATCAGCGGACCGTCCCAGGCGGCGCGCAGGGTGGCCACGTAGTCCCAGTCGGGCGCCGCGCGCAGCAGATACCCCACATGCGCGGTCGAGGGCAGGGGGCCGGTGGCCTTCTGATCGGCATAGCTGTCCATCAGCCGCATGCGCGGCATGCCGGTGCGCAGCGTCCCCAGGCCCCAGACCGGGCAGATCGCCACCTGCGCCAACAGGCGCGGGGTCAGGCGCGGGGGCTGGACCAGCCCGCCCCGCGTCTGGCGTTCGCGGCGCGACGGGGCGGGGACATCGACGGTCAGCACAAGGGTATGAAAGCCTGCGCCTTTCGCGCGCGCCAGCATGTCGTCGCGGATGCCCGGATCACGGGGCGGATACATCTGGAACCAGCCCTGATCGCCCTGCGCCCCGCCCAGATCCTCGGGCGTGCGGGTGGCCACGGTGCTGAGTCCATAGGGGATCCCCGCGCGCGCCGCATGGGTGGCAAGGTGCCGTTCGGCCTCGGGCCAGATCAGGCCCGACATGCCAAGGGGCGCGATGCCGAACGGGGCGGGATAATCGCAGCCGAGGAAAGTGGTGGAGAGGTCCGGCCTGATCTCGCCCTTCAATGCGGCGGGGCGCAGCAGCACCGCATCCAGCGCCGTGCGGTTGCGGGTCAGCACCGATTCCGTGCCCGTGGCACTGTCGAGATATTCCCAAACGAAATGCGGGATGCGCCGCCGGGCGCGGGATTTCAGGTCTCTGAGACCGGGGTATCGGCTGTGCAGATCCATCGCGACAAACAACACCGCGGGCCGGGCAGTGTCCATGCCCTCTTTGCTTCGGAAATACCCTTCCGGGGAGCGCGAGGGGTGGAAAACCCCTCGCTCCCGCCCTCCGCCACGAACGGAACATTTTGCGAACAAAGCTTTAACGCCTGCAGATTCTGCTATATCGTGCGGTCATGAGCAGTTTCGACGACAACTCCGCCTTCGAGGCCGCGGCGTCGCTGTCGTCGCGCGCGATGGCAGCACGGCCTGCGCCCTATATGGATGGCCTGAACCCCGCGCAGCGCGAGGCGGTGGAAACGCTGGACGGCCCCGTCCTGATGCTGGCGGGGGCGGGCACGGGAAAAACCCGCGCGCTGACCGCGCGCATCGCGCATCTGCTGGCCACGAACACCGCGCGGCCCAATGAAATCCTGGCCGTGACCTTCACCAACAAGGCCGCGCGCGAGATGAAAAATCGCGTGGGTCACCTGATGGGCGGCGCGGTGGAGGGGATGCCGTGGCTGGGCACGTTCCACGCGATCTGCGTGAAACTGCTGCGCCGTCATGCCGAACTGGCCGGGCTTAAATCGAATTTCACGATCCTGGATACCGATGACCAGATCCGGCTGATGAAACAGCTGATCAACGCCGCCGAGATCGACGAGAAACGATGGCCCGCGCGGATGCTGGCGGGCCTGATCGATGGCTGGAAGAACAAGGCCCTGACGCCCGACAAGGTGCCCGCCGCCGATGCAGGCGCGTTCAACAGGCGCGGGGTGGAGCTTTACGCGCAATACCAGGAGCGGCTGAAGACGCTGAACGCGGTCGATTTCGGCGATCTGCTGATGCATGTCATCGCGATCTTTCAGGCCAATGACGACCTGCTGACCCAGTATCAGCGCTGGTTCCGCTATATCCTGGTGGACGAATACCAGGACACGAACGTGGCGCAGTACCTGTGGCTGCGCCTGCTGGCGGGCGGGCATTCCAACATCTGCGTGGTGGGCGATGATGACCAGTCGATCTATGGCTGGCGCGGGGCCGAGGTGGGCAACATCCTGCGGTTCGAGAAGGATTTTCCGGGCGCCAGAGTGATCCGGCTGGAACAGAATTACCGGTCGACCGGACATATCCTGGCCGCCGCGTCGGGCGTGATCGCGGGCAACAAGGGGCGGCTGGGCAAGACGCTGTGGACCGAGGGCGAGGACGGCGAAAAGGTCCGCCTGATCGGCCATTGGGATGGCGAGGAGGAGGCGCGCTGGATCGGCGAGGAGATCGAGGCGATGGGCCAGGGCACGCGGGGCATGGACCCCATCAGCCCCGACAGGATCGCCATCCTCGTCCGCGCCTCGCACCAGATGCGCGCCTTCGAGGACCGGTTCCTGACCATCGGCCTGCCTTACCGCGTGATCGGCGGGCCGCGGTTTTACGAGCGGATGGAGATCCGCGATGCCATGGCCTATTTCCGCGTCGTGGTCAGCCCCGATGACGACCTGGCCTTTGAACGCATCGTCAACACGCCGAAACGGGGCCTGGGTGACAGGGCGCAGCAGACGATCCAGAAAATGGCCCGGTCGAACGGGGTGAGCCTTCTGGAGGGGGCGCGGCTGTGCTGTGCCGCGAAGACCATCGGGGGCAAGGGCGGCAAGGAGCTGCAGGGCCTGATCGACGGGCTGGACCGGTGGCGGTCGGCGATGACCGGGGGCGTGCGGCCCTTCGGCCCTGCCGATGACCTGATCGAGATCGACCGCCCCGCCGGGCAGATGTCGCATATCGAGCTGGCCGAGATGATCCTCGATGAATCCGGCTATACCGAAATGTGGCAAAAAGACAAAACGCCCGAGGCGCCGGGGCGGCTGGAGAACCTCAAGGAACTGGTCAAAGCCCTTGAATCCTTTGAGAACCTTCAGGGGTTCCTGGAACATGTCAGCCTGATCATGGACAATGAGGCCGATGATCAGGAGCCAAAAGTGACATTGATGACGCTCCATGCCGCCAAGGGGCTGGAGTTTCCCGCGATCTTCCTGCCGGGATGGGAGGACGGGTTGTTCCCGTCGCAACGGGCGATGGACGAGGAAGGGATGAAGGGTCTGGAAGAGGAGCGCCGCCTTGCCTATGTCGGCATCACCCGGGCCGAGGAAGTCTGCACCATATCATTCGCGGGCAACCGCCGTGTTTATGGCCAGTGGCAAAGCCAGATGCCGTCGCGCTTCATCGACGAGCTGCCCGAGGACCATGTGGAGGTTCTGACGCCGCCCGGCCTTTACGGCCATCAGGGGGGCGTGGGCGGCATGTCGGCCAGTGCCTCGCCCGTTGCGGGGATGATGCGCGGCAGCGACCTGCATGACGCGGCGGCCAGCGCCGATGTCTACAATTCGCCGGGCTGGAAACGGTTGCAGGCCAATCAGGGCCGCCACGCGATGCGTCAGCCATCGGAGGCGAAAAACATCACCATAGATGCCGAGGCGGTCAGCGCCTTCACGCTGGGCGACCGGGTGTTTCACCAGAAATTCGGCTATGGCGCGGTGGTGTCGGTGGAGGGCGACAAGCTGGGCGTCGAATTCGACAAGGCGGGCACCAAGCATATCGTCGCCCGTTTCCTGGTGGCCGCCGGGTCGGCGGGGGATGTGCCGTTCTGAGCGGAGGCGGCAATCGGTTTGGGACTCAAAGCCCGTGATCTGATACCCTGATGGCTTGTGAGCTCGGCATCCGGCGCGCGATCATCGGCACCGGGCGTCACCGCCCGGGGGAGGAGGCCGGGATGAAGACCCTGATCCTGGAACCTGACCCGATGCGGGCGCGGACATGGACCGCGCTTTACGGTGGCGCGATGGATGTCGTGCACCTGGCGCGCACCGCGGCCCAGGCCCGGCTGATGCTGATCGGGGGCAGGTATGACCGGCTGTGCCTGAGGATGGGCGGGCAGGCCGGGGGCAGCCATGCCCTGCTGTCGGTGGCGCGCGCGATGAACCCCGATTGCGAGATCGTCGACCTGGCATCGCAGCGGCGGCGCAAGGTGACGGGGCCGATACGCGGCACCGACCGCGCCGGCGCAACCGCCGCCGAACAGGATCACCCCGTCAACATCGGATAAAGCGAGGCGACCAGCAGAACCGCCATGGTGATGTTGAAGGCGCGCAGACGGCCCGGCGCCTCGAGCCATTGGCGCAGCTGCACCCCGCCCCAGGCCCAGACGGTGACCGAGGGCAGGTTGGTCAGCGAAAACACCAGCGCCACGGCGATGGCCCCGGCCCAGGCGACGCCCATCACCCCGCCCTCGGGCGCGAAATTCGCCTGTGCGTAGATCGCCATATACCAGGCTTTCGGATTGACCCACTGGAAGGCGGCGGCCTGCAGGAAGGTGAAGGGCTGCGCATCGGTGGGCGCGTCGCCGGGCGGGGCGGCATTTGCGATTTTCCATGCGAGGTAAAGCAGATAGGCCGCCGAGGCGGCCATCAGCGCCGTCCTGAGCCAGGGCAGCACCTCGAACAGCTGAATGAGCCCGAGCCCGACGGCGGCCACCATCACCGCGTGCCCGATGGAGATGCCCAGCATGTGCGGCACCGTCCGGCGCAGGCCGAAATTCGCGCCCGAGGCCAGCAGCATCAGGTTGTTCGGCCCCGGCGTGATCGAGGAGGCGAAGGCGAACAGGACAAGGGCGGTGATCAGATCGGGTGTCATAGGCGAGACTTGCCCCAGGACCCGCGCAATGAAATTGCAAAGACTCGCGTGTTCGGGCTAATCCTGCAACAAATGACGGATATCGACGATAAAGACGACCAGATATTGCGCGCTCTGGCGCAGGAGGGGCGGATCAGCAACCTGGACCTGGCAGAACGCGTGTCGCTGAGCCCGTCGGCCACGCTGCGCCGGGTGCAGGCGCTGGAGGCTGTGGGCGTGATCCGGGGCTACCGGGCGGTGCTGGACCCTGCGAAACTGGGCGTGGGGTTCACTGCCTATATCGCGGTGGGCCTGTCGGTGCATACCAAGGCAGCGCAGACCGCGTTCGAACAGGCGATGCGTGCCGCGCCGCAGGTGCGCGAATGCCACAACATCACCGGCGCGGTGGAATACCTGCTGCGGGTCGAGGCGGCGGACCTGCCCGCCTATAAACGGTTTCATACCGACACGCTGGGCAACCTGCCGCAGGTGGCGACGATCACGACCTACGTGGTGATGGGATCGCCGAAGGATATGCGCGGGTGAAAAAGAAAAAGGCGGTGGCACCAAGGGAGGAGGGGTGCCACCGCCAGAAAATCAGCGCTCCAAAGGGAGGATGAGAAGCGCCGATCCGGGTCCGGGCGGCGGGTGAGGGACCCGGGCCCGGAAGAAGGTTGGCGGCAGCCCCCAAGGGAGGAGGCGAGGACTGCCGCCGGTCGACACGGCCCCCAAAGGGAGGAGGGAGGGGCCGATACCGATGGTCCCGAAGGACCGTATTCATCGTGACGGGCCGCCCGGTCCGGGCGCCGAGTCAAATCCGGTGCAGCTAATGCACCTTGCCATAGGCTGCCTGAAGCGCCGCTGCGCGGATGCCGCTGCGGTGCAGGCCCAGGTCGGCCAGGTCACGGGCACTGAGCCCGCGCAATTCCGCCATCGTGCGGCGGTAGATACGCCAGGCGCGGTACGCCTCGCCCAGCCCGCCGAACACTTCGCCCAGGCGAGCCGACAATGTCAGCGTGCTGCTGGGGTTTTCAGAAACCATCGACATCTCGAACCTCAATCTCGCGTGGATGTCGGGCCGGGGCCGTCGATCCGGTGGGGGTTATTCCTCCCCGTCACGGGATTGAAGATAGGGAATTGCTGCGACTGCACAATGGATTTGGCTTCAATGCTGCCATGCAGCATGCGCATAGCCCGGGGCCGGATACGGTGATGTTTTGGGCATTCCCCCGGGCAAGCGGCGCGTTTTGCGACACGCGCCATGTTTCTGTCACAATCGGCGCCGGCACCGGCGGTTTCGCGGGGGGTGAACGCCCGGGCGAAACCGCCTATGTAGCGCGATGAGCAAAGGAGGATGCGATGCCCGTCACCCGTGAAGCCGTGCTCGAGTCGCTGCGCCGTCTGACGCTGCCGGATGGGTCCGACCCGGTCAGCCGTGACCTAGTGCGCGCGCTGATGGTGGACGGGGACCGGGTCAGTTTCATCCTCGAGGCCGAAAGCCCCGAGGCCGCGCGCGGGCTGGAACCGCTGCGCGTCGCCGCCGAGGAAACGCTGCGCAAGCTGGACGCGGACCTGCAGGTGTCGGTCGCGCTGACGGCGCATGCGCCCGCCGCGAAACCGGCCCCCGCCGCGCCGAACCTGCGGGTGGGCGGGCATATGAAACCGCAATCAGGTCCGATGAAGCCGTCGGGCGTGGACCGGATCATCGGGATCGGGTCGGGCAAGGGGGGCGTGGGAAAATCGACGGTCGCCTCGAACCTGGCCGTGGCGCTGGCGCGGCAGGGGCGGCGTGTCGGGCTGCTGGATGCCGATATCTACGGGCCGAGCCAGCCGCGCATGATGGGCGTGAACAAGCGTCCGGCCAGCCCCGATGGCAAGACCATCCTGCCGCTGCACAATCACGGCGTCACGCTGATGTCGATCGGGTTCATGCTGCCCGAGGAAAAGGCGGTGGTCTGGCGTGGCCCGATGCTGATGGGGGCGTTGCAGCAGATGATGACGCAGGTCGAATGGGGTGAGCTGGACATCCTGCTGGTCGATCTGCCGCCGGGGACGGGTGATGTGGCGATGACCCTGTGCCAGAAATCCGAGGTGACGGGGGCGATCGTGGTGTCGACGCCGCAGGATGTTGCGCTGCTGGATGCGCGCAAGGCGCTCAACATGTTCGAGATCCTCAAGACCCCCGTTCTGGGTATGATCGAGAACATGGCCAGTTATCACTGCCCCAATTGCGGGCATGAGGCGCATATCTTCGGCGAAGGGGGCGTGCGGGCCGAGGCCGAGAAGGCCGGTCTGCCCTTCCTCGGGGCGTTGCCGATTTCACTGGAAACCCGGATCGCGGGCGATGCAGGCACCCCGATCGCGACGGGCGAGGGGCCGATGGCCGAGGCCTATGCCCATCTCGCGCGCCGCTTCATCGAGGGCGGCATGGCCTGACCTGCGCCTGACCTGCGCCTGACCCTGGTCTGACCGGGACCATCCGGGCGGGGTGATTCGCCTGCCGGAACCGCCGATTTCGCCCTTTCGGACGCAAGATCCGGGAAAAATTCCCCATTCCCTGGAATTTTTTCCCATCGGGCCGTTTCTATCAATATCTAGTGTTCGGGCGTCTCATGCCCCACCACCACGGCTAAAAATCGGCCGGGTGCGGGCGGCGATCTGCGCCCAATCGCCTTCAAAACAAGGCTCTTTCCCATCTGGTGCCGACATTTGGGGTTGAATGGGAGCAATTCCCATGGCACAACCAATCCATCGGCAGACGAGATCGACAAGCGGGCCGCAAGGCCCGGAAGAAAAACAAGAAACGGCAGGTTCATACAGGCATCTCACACGCCGGAACGAAGAGATCCGACGCGCAAGCGAGCAGACATCCCCCCAGGTGGCCTGCGTAGTCGGACACCCAGCAATGGGACGAGGGCGGCGGATTGAGCAGTGGCAGCTTGCTCAATCCGCCGTTTCCCGTTCCGGGGCCGAGAATACGGCCGGATTGAGGCAGAAAAAGGGCACGGGCCCGTGGATCGCAGGTTTCAAGGCGAAAGCCACAACAAGGTGGACGGAAAGGGCCGGGTGTCGATCCCGGTCAAGTTCCGTCGCGTGTTGCAGAATTGCGATGCCGAATATGCGCCGGGCGGCCAGCCGCGCTTGTACATCGCCTATGGCGATCCCAAGAAAAACTACATCCAATGCCTGTCGGGCGACGCCTTTGATCGCATCGACGCAATCATCCAGGCGCAGACCCCGGGGTCCAAGCAGCAGAAATTGCTGATGTTTCTGTATTACCAGAAATGCGAGGCGACGCATCTGGACGAAACCGGGCGGATGGTGTTGCCGCAGGCCGCACGCGACAAGATCGGACTCGAGGACGAGGCGCTGTTCGAAGGTCACGGCACAGAATTTCACATCCTCAACCCCGCCCAGGCCCAGAGCGAGGAAGACAGGATGCTGGCGCTGATCGACGAGTTTGCCGGTGGCGACGATTTCTTCGATCCGCTGACGCTTGCCAGCGAACCGGAGCGACCCGCGCCGTGACCGGGGCCGGCGCATCCGCGGGGTGTTCCCAAGGGTCGCCCCATGTGCCGGTGTTGCTGGACGCCCTGATCGAGGCGGTTTCACCGGTCACCGGCACCTGGATCGACGGCACCTTTGGTGCGGGCGGCTATACCCGGGCGCTGCTGGCGGCGGGCGCGGGGCGGGTGATTGCCATCGACCGCGACCCGGCGGTGTTCGACATGGCCGCCGGTTGGGCGGCAGGCTATGGCGACCGTCTGGTGATGGTTCATGCCCCGTTCGCCGAACTCGATACCCATGCGGATGCGCCGGTTGACGGGGTGGCGCTGGATCTCGGGGTGTCATCGATGCAGATCGACCAGGCCGACCGGGGGTTTTCCTTCCAGAAGGATGGACCGCTCGACATGCGCATGGGCCAGGCCGGGCCCGGCGCGGCCGATCTTGTCAACACCGCGCCCGAGGCTTTGCTGGCCGATATCCTGCACCATTACGGCGAGGAACGCGCCGCGCGGCGCATCGCGCGCAAGATCGTGCAGGCGCGCGCCCAGGCGCCGGTCACCACCACCTTGCAACTGGCCGAGATCGTCGCCTCGGTCCTGCCGCGCAAGAAGCCGGGGCAGGCCCATCCGGCCACCCGCAGTTTCCAGGCGCTGCGCATCGCGGTGAATGACGAATTGCGCCAGCTTCATGCCGGGCTGGAGGCGGCGGAACGGGTGCTGAAACCCGGCGGCAAGCTGGCCGTGGTGACGTTTCATTCGCTGGAGGACCGGATCGTCAAGCGGTTCATGGCCGACCGGTCGAGCAGCGGCGGCGGCGGCTCGCGCCATGCGCCCGAGGCGGCCGCGCGCACCCCCGCCTTCATCCTGACCCCGAAAAAGGCGATCGCGCCGAGCGAGGCCGAGATCGCCGCCAACCCGCGCGCCCGGTCCGCGCGGCTGCGGGTGGCCACCCGCACCGAGGCCCCGCCCGCCCCTGTCGATGCGGCAGGGCTTGGCCTTGACCGGTTGCCGGAGGCGGTGTGATGCGGGCGCTGACCAATATGCTGGCCGCGCTGGCGGTGATCGGACTGGGATACTGGGCCTATTCCCAGACCGTCCGCACCCAGGCCGCCGTCGACGAGATCGCCGAGACCGAGGCCGCGATCCGCGCCGCGCGGGAACGGCTGGCGGTGCTGAACGCGGAATGGGCCTACCTGAACCGGCCCGACCGGTTGCGGGAACTGGCCGATATCAATTTCGAGACGCTGCAGCTGATGCCGATGACGCCCGGCCAGTTCGGCCTTGCGCTGGAGATCCCCTATCCGGTGGGGCCCGGGGCGGGGGCGGTGCTTGAAAACGCCTCGGGCGCGGATGGTGCGCCATGACGCAGCGTGTGCCCCTGCGCCCGTTGACGCGCATCCTGAAGGCCCGGGCCGAGGGGGCCGACCCCGACCTGATCGAGCGCGAGAACCTGCGCCTGCGCCATGAGGCGGCCCGCGATACGCTGAGGCAACGATCCGAGGGGCGGCTGTTGCTTTTGGCGCTGTGTTTCCTTTTGGCCTTCGGGGCGGTGGGCACCCAGATGGCGGCGCTTGCCACCGGGGAGGCCGACGAACCCGTCCGCGCCGCCAGCACCGCCGGCGCCGAGGTCACGATCCTGAACACCCGCGCCGATATCACCGACCGTGCGGGCCGCGTGCTGGCCACGAATTTCGCCACCAATGCGCTCTACGCCCATCCCCATGAAATCGTCGATGCCCGCGCCGCCGCCGACGGGCTGGCGCGGATCTTTCCCGATCTCGATGCAGACACGCTTTATGCGCGGCTGAATTCCGAGGCGCGGTTCCTGTGGCTGCGCCGCTATCTCAGCCCCGAACAGGAACAGATGGTCCATGATCTGGGCGAGCCGGGGCTGCATTTCGGCCCGCGCGAGATGCGGCTTTACCCCAACGGGCGCGTAGCGGCCCATGTGCTGGGCGGCGCCGGGTTCGGCCAGGAGGCGACCAATGCCGCCGAGGTGATCGGTGTGGCGGGTATCGAGGCGGCCTTTGACACGGCCCTGCGCGACCCCGACCGCCGTGCGCCGCTGCAGCTGTCGGTCGACCTGACGGTGCAGGATGCCGTTGAGCAGGTTCTGGAGGGGGGCATGCGCCTGATGAATGCGCGTGCCGCCGGGGCGGTCATCATGGATGCCCATACGGGCGAGGTTTACGCCATGGCGAGCCTGCCCGATTTCGACCCCAACGCCCGGCCGCGCCCGCCCGTGGACGGGGACCCTGCGCTCAGCCCGCTGTTCAACCGCACGGTACAGGGGGTTTACGAACTGGGCTCGGTCTTCAAGACCTTCACAATCGCGCAGGCCTTCGAGCTTGGCCTTTACAACCCCGATGACGTGATCGACACCTCGGGGCCGTTGCAGATGTCGGGGTTCTTGATCCGCGATTTCCGCGATTACGGCCCCCGGCAGAGCGTGGCCGAGGTGTTCGTGCGGTCCTCCAATATCGGCACTGCGCGCATCGCCCAGGCCATCGGCGGCGAGCGTCAGCGCGATTTCCTGGACCGGCTTGGCCTGCTGGCCCCCACGCAGGTCGAGGTGATGGAGGCCCCGCTGGGCCGCCCGTTGCTGCCGGAACGCTGGGGCGAATTGTCGACCATGACGATCTCCTACGGGCACGGGATATCGACCTCGCCCCTGCATCTGGCCGCCGCTTACGCGACCATCGTCAATGGCGGCACGCGGGTGCAGCCGACGCTGTTGCGCCAGGACAGCGTGACCCCGGGGGAAAGGGTGATTTCCGAGACGACCAGCGCCCGGATGCGCGCCCTGATGCGCGACGTGGTGGCCAGCGATATCGGCACGGCCAGTTTCGGCGAGGTGCCGGGCTATGCGGTTGGCGGCAAGACCGGCACAGCCGATCTGCCGCTCACGGCGGGCGGGGGGTATTACGAGGATCGCAACCTGACGACCTTCGCCGCCGCCTTTCCGATGGACGCGCCCCGGTTCGTCGTCATCGTCAGCCTTCAGGAACCCGCCGAAACCTCGGGGCAGGAGCCGCGCCGCACGGCGGGCTGGACGGCGGTTCCGGTGGCGGCCGAGGTCATTCGCCGGGCCGCGCCGCTGCTTGGCGTCAGACCGTCGATTGCGCCCGGTGTCACCGATCGGCTATCCAGCACGTCGAACTAGGTTGGCCGCAACGGGGGGGCGCATGGCGCCGCAGACGAAAACACTGTCGCAACTGGGGCTGACCCCGCGGGCCGGGGGCGATGTGGCGATCACCGGGATCACGCTGGACAGCCGCGCGGTGGAACCCGGGATTCTGTTCGCGGCCCTGCCGGGCACGCGGGTGCATGGGGGGGAATTCATTCAATTCGCCCTGCGCATGCAGGCGGGCGCGATCCTGACCGACCCGGCGGGCGCGGCGCTGGCCGCCGACGAACTTGCGGGCAGCGGCGCGGCGCTGGTGGTGGTCGAGGATGCGCGCGCCGCCCTCGCCCATGCGGCGGCCCTGTGGTTCGGTGCGCAGCCGGAAACCGTGGTCGCGGTCACCGGGACGAATGGCAAGACCTCGGTCGCCAGCTTCACCCGCCAGATCTGGGAGGCGCTGGGCGAACCCGCCGTCAATATCGGCACCACCGGGGTCGAAGGCAGCTTTGGCGCGCCGGGCATCCACACCACGCCAGACCCGGTGACGCTGCACCGCCTGTTGGCCGAACTGGCCCGGGCCGATATCCGTCACGCGGCGATGGAGGCATCGTCGCACGGGCTGGACCAGCGGCGGATGGAGGCGGTGCACCTGGCCGCCGCGGCCTTCACCAACCTGACGCAGGATCACCTGGACTATCACGGCACGATGGAGGCCTATTTCGCTGCCAAGCTGCGGCTGTTCACCGAGCTTCTGCCCGAGGACGGGATCGCGGTGGTCAACCTGGACGACGAATATGGTGGCCGGGTCGTGACCGCCTGTGAAGACCGCGAGATCGAGGTGATCGGCATCGGGCAATATGCGGATGCGGCGCTCAAGATCACCGGGCGGCGGCTGGATGAGACGGGGCAGGACGTGCTGTTCCGCTGGCAGGACCGGCAATTCCAGACGCGGCTGGACCTGATCGGCGGGTTCCAGGCGATGAACGCGCTGACGGCGGCGGCGTTGTGCATCGGATCGGGCGCCGATGCGGGCGATGTCTTTGCCGCGCTGCCGCGCCTGAAGGGCGTGCGCGGGCGGATGCAACTGGCCGCGCGGCGCGACAACGGCGCGCCGGTCTATGTCGATTACGCCCATACCCCCGCCTCGCTGGAGATCGCGCTGAAGGCGCTGCGCCCGCATGTGATGGGGCGGCTGATCGTGGTCTTTGGGGCGGGCGGCGACAGGGATCGCGGCAAGCGCCCCCTGATGGGGCAGGCCGCGGCCGGGAATGCCGACGTGCTGATCGTGACCGATGACAACCCCCGGTCCGAGGACCCCGCCGCGATCCGGGCCGCCGTGATGGAAGGCTGCCCCGAGGCCAGCGAGGTGGGCGATCGGGCCGAGGCGATCCTGCGCGGGGTCGATGCGTTGGAGCCGGGCGATGCGTTGCTGATCGCGGGCAAGGGGCATGAATCGGGGCAGACCGTGGGCGACGTGGTCTATCCGTTCGACGATGTCGAACAGGCCTCGGTCGCGGTGGCGGCGCTGGAGGGACGCGTATGACCGCGCTGTGGACATCGGCAGACCTGGTGGCCGCGACAGGCGGACGGACGCCGGGCGACTGGTCGGTGACCGGCGTGTCGATCGACAGCCGCACGGTGGCCCCGGGCGATCTGTTCGTGGCGCTGACCGATGCACGCGACGGCCATGATTTCGTGGCCGATGCGCTGGACAAGGGGGCCGCGGCGGCGCTGGTGTCCCGCCTGCCTGACGGGGTGGACCCGGCGCATCTGCTGATCGTCGATGACGTTCTGGCCGCCCTGACCCGGATCGCCGCCGCCGCCCGCGCCCGTATGACCGGCAAGGTCATCGCTGTCACCGGGTCGGTGGGCAAGACCACGGTGAAGGAGATGCTGCGCACCGTCCTGTCGCCACAGGGCCGCACCCATGCCGCCGAGGCGTCCTACAACAACCATTGGGGGGTGCCGCTGACGCTGGCGCGGATGCCCGCCGATACCGAGTTCGCGGTGATCGAGATCGGGATGAATGCCCCCGGCGAGATCGCGCCTTTGTCACGGTTGGCCGCGCCCGATTTGGCAATGGTGACCACCGTCGCCGCCGCGCATCTGGAAGCCTTCGGTGCGCTGGAGGGCATCGCCCATGAAAAGGCCAGCATCTTCGACGGGCTGAAACCGGGGGGCCTGGCCCTAGCACATGCCGATATCGACACCGCGCCGATCCTGTTCGACAAGGCCCGCGCAATGGGGGCGCGGCTGATCCGATTCGGCGAGGCCGATGGGGTCGAGGCGCAGCTGACCGATCTGCGGCTGGCGCAGGATGCAACGGTGGTGAAGGCCCGCATCGGGGGCTCGGACCGGTTGTTCAAGATCGGCGCGCCGGGGCGGCATCTGGCGGTGAACGCCCTGATCGCGATGACCGTCGTGGATGCGCTGGGCCTCGACCTGGCGCAGGCGGGCATGGCGCTGGCCGGGTGGGAGCCGGTGGGCGGGCGCGGCACCCGTCACCGCATTGCCATCGACCCCGGCAGCGCGGCCGCCATCGACCTGATCGATGATGCATTCAATGCCAACCCGGCCTCGGTCGCGGCCGCGCTCGACGTGCTTGCCGCGTCCGTCCCCGAGGGGCAGGGGCGGCGCATCGCGGTTCTGGGCGACATGCTGGAACTGGGCCCGGACGCCCCCACGCTGCATGCAGCGCTGGCCGATCACCCGGCCATGGACAGCATCGATCTCGTCCACACCGTGGGTCCCCTGATGGAACATCTGCACGCCGCCTTGCCGGGGCCGAGGCGCGGCCAGCATCGCGAGACCGCGACCGAGATGGTGACCGCCCTGCCACGCAGCCTGAGGCCCGGCGACGTGGTGCTGGTGAAGGGGTCGAAGGGGATCAAGGTCAGCCTTGTTGTTGACGCCCTGCGGAAACTCGGGCAAGCGGCGCCGGAACACGGTCGAGGGGTCCGATAGATGCTGTATTGGCTGCACACGCTTTCGGACGGCGGCGACGTCTTCAACCTGTTTCGATACATCACCTTTCGCGCAGGCGGCGCGTTCTTCACCGCGCTGATCTTCGGCTTTCTGTTCGGCCGGCCGCTGATCAATGCCCTGCGCCGCAAATACGCCGATGGCCAGCCGATCCGCGAGGACGGCCCGGCCCATCACATCACCACCAAGGCGGGCACGCCGACGATGGGCGGCCTTTTGATCCTTGCGGCGCTGTCGCTGTCGACGCTGATGTGGGCGCGGCTCGACAACCCCTATGTCTGGCTGGTTCTGGGCACCACGGTCGCCTTCGGGATCATCGGGCTGGTCGATGACTGGGCAAAGGTCAGCCGCAAATCCTCGGCCGGGATCTCGGGCAGGCTGCGGCTTGCGGTGGGGTTCGCCATTGCCGCCATCGCGTCCGTTGCGGCGGTGCAGATGCACCCCGACGGGCTGGCGATGCACCTGGCGCTGCCCTTCTTCAAGGATGTGCTGGTCAACATGGGCTGGCTTTTCATCCCCTTCACGATGATCGTGATCGTGGGCTCGGCCAATGCGGTGAACCTGACCGACGGTCTGGACGGGCTGGCGATCATGCCGGTGATGATCGCGGCGGGGACGCTGGGGGTGATCGCCTATGCCGTGGGCCGGGTCGATTTCACCGAGTATCTCGATGTTCATTATGTGCCGGGGACCGGCGAATTACTGGTGTTCTGCGCCGGGCTGATCGGTGGGGGTCTGGGGTTTCTTTGGTACAACGCCCCGCCGGCCGCCGTCTTCATGGGCGACACGGGCGCGCTGGCGCTGGGCGGGGCGTTGGGCGCCATCGCCGTGGCCACCAAGCACGAGATCGTTCTGGCCATCGTCGGCGGTGTCTTCGTGGCCGAGGCGGTCAGCGTCATCGTGCAGGTCGCCTATTTCAAGTTCACCGGCAAGCGGGTGTTCCTGATGGCGCCCATTCACCATCATTTCGAGAAAAAGGGATGGGCCGAGCCGCAGGTGGTGATCCGGTTCTGGATCATTTCGCTGATCCTGGCGCTGATCGGGCTGGCCACGCTGAAGGTGCGCTGAAGCCGCCTGTTCCGGGCGTCGCCCGGGGGCAACGAGTTTGGAAGGGCAGGCTGCCATGAAACCGGAACGACCTTGCGCGCTTGTCACCGGCGGCAATCGCGGCATCGGGCGGGCCATCGCCGAGGGGCTGATCGCCCAGGGCCACCGGGTGGTGATCGGGGTGCGCGACCTTGAGGCAGGGCGCGCCGTCGCCGAGGAGATCGGCGCCGATGCGATCCGTCTGGATGTCGCGCGCTATGATGACGATGCCCTGTCGGCCGCCATTGCGCCGCTGCGCGGGGTGGACGTTCTGGTCAACAATGCCGGGGTTCTGATCGAAAACAGCATCATCGACGATGCCTCGGGCTTCAAGGCGTCGATGGACGTGATGTTTCTGGGTCCCTATGCGCTGATCCGGGCGGTGGCGCCGCACATGCGCGCCCAGGGCTGGGGCCGGATCGTCAATGTCTCGTCGGGCTGGGGCAGTTTCGCGCAGGGCCTGGGCGGGCCGGGTGCCTACGGGATCGCCAAGGCGGCGCTGAACGCGCTGACCCGGACCCTGCCGCGCGACCTGCCCGAGGGGGTGAAGGTCAACGCGATGGACCCCGGATGGGTGCGCACTCGGATGGGCGGCGAGGCCGCCACCCGCAGCCCCGAAGAGGGGGCGGAAACCGCGATCTGGCTGGCCACCCTGCCCGATGACGGCCCCACCGGCGGGTTTTTCCGCGACCGCAGCCCCATCGACTGGTAGACGCGCAACCCCTGCGACGAGATTGGTCAGAGCCGTCGAAGGCTCTGGCTGCCTCCGCCTTGCCCCGGTATGACAGTCAGGCAGGAAGGGAAGGGTTGCGATGATCCCGGTTCAGGGCGTGACAGATCAGCGGATCGCGGTGCTGGGCCTCGGGCGCTCGGGCCTTGCGGCGGCGCGCGCGCTCAGGGCCGGGGGGGGCGGGGTCATCTGTTGGGATGATGGCGAAGCCGCGCGCAATGCCGCCGGGGCCGAGGGGTTCGACCTGTCGGACCCTGCGCGGCCGGGCGCGCTGGACGGTGTCGATCTTCTGATCACCTCGCCCGGGATCCCGCATCTCTACCCCCATCCCCATCCCGCCATTGCCGCCGCCTGGGCCGCCGGGGTGCCCGTCGACAATGATGTGGGCCTGTTCTTTAGGTCGCTGGCGCTGGCCGACTGGGCAGACCATGACCGCCCGCCACGGGTGGTGGCGATCACCGGGTCGAACGGCAAATCCACCACCTCGGCGCTTCTGGCGCATGTGCTGGAGCGTGCCGGGATGCCTGTGCAGCTGGCCGGCAATATCGGGCGCGGGGTGCTGGACCTCGACCCGCCCGAGGATGGCGCGGTGATCGTGCTCGAGCTGAGTTCCTACCAGATCGAGCTGGCCCGTGCGCTGACCCCCGATATCGCCATCTTCACCAATCTCAGCCCCGACCATCTGGACCGCCATGGCGGGATGGGTGGGTATTTCGCGGCCAAGCGGCGGCTGTTTTCCGAAGGCGGGCCGGACCGTGCGATCATCGGCGTCGATGAGGACGAGGGGCGCTACATGGCCAACCAGCTGTCCCAGGGTGCCGCCGATCAAAGGGTGATCCGCGTGGTCACAGGCAAGATCGACACGCCGGGTTGGGGCATCGGCATCCGCAAGGGATGGATTTCCGAAATGCGGAAATCGCGGCAGGTGGCCGCGCTGGACCTGCGCGATGTCGCGGGCCTGCCCGGCGCCCATAACCACCAGAACGCCGCCTGCGCCTATGCGGCGGCGCGGGCGCTGGGCCTGTCCCCGAAAGAGATCGAGGCCGCGTTTCACGATTTCACCGGCCTGCCGCACCGCAGCCAGATGGTGGCCGAGATCGGCGGCGTGCGCTTCGTCAATGACAGCAAGGCCACCAATGTCGACGCCGCCGCCAAGGCGCTGAGCGCGTTTTCGCGGATCCGCTGGATTTGCGGGGGGCTGGAAAAGGAAGGCGGGCTCGAGGCGCTGAGCGGGGCCACCGGCAACGTGGTCAAGGCCTATGTGATCGGGCGCGAGGCCGCAGGGTTCGCCCTGAAACTGGGCGATCTGCCCCATGCGGTCTGCGGCGACATGGCGACCGCCGTGGCGCAGGCCGCCGCCGAGGCCGAACCGGGCGATATCGTCCTTCTTGCCCCCGCCGCGGCCAGTTTCGACCAGTATGACAGTTTCGAGGCGCGCGGGCAGGATTTCATGGATCAGGTGGGCAAGCTTTCCCGCTGAAGGCGTGCTATCCTGACCGCCACCGAGACAAAAGGGGGGCGGCCATGGCCAGGGTTCTTGGGCTGGGCGGTGTGTTCTTCACCTGTGCCGACAGCGAGGCGACCAAGGCGTGGTATGCGCGGGTGCTGGGGATGTCGCCGGACGAAGACGGCGGTCTTGCCTTTCTGCACGGCGAAACCGCCGCGGCGTTTCCGCAAGGGGCGCGCACGGTCTTTGCGCCTTTTCCCGATGGCCGCTATTTCGCGCCTTCCGAGGCCCCGTTCATGCTGAACCTGATCGTCGATGACCTTGACGCGGTGCTTGCAAGGGCCCGGGCCGAAGGCGTGGAGGAGGTGCAGCCGCGCGAAGCGCATCCCTATGGGCACTTCGGATGGATCATGGACCCCGATGGCCGCAAGCTCGAGCTTTGGCAGCCGCCGGGCTGACCGGCTCTGGTCCTCGGCGCGTTTTCGCGGTATCATGCCCGCCAGACCCGGAAAACCGGGCGACAAGATTACGGGCAGAACCATCTCATGACCGAACTGGCGCATGGCACGGTGATCGTGCAATCGGGCGAGGCCGTCCTGCCGCGATGGTGGCGGTCGGTCGACCGGGTAAGCATCGGCTGTATCCTGGCGCTGTTCGGGATCGGCATCCTGCTGGGTTTCGCATCCTCGCCGCCCCTCGCCGAACGCACCGGCCTGCCGCCGTTTCACTACGTCATCCGGCAGGCGTTTTATGGCGGCCTTGCGCTGGTGGTGATGCTGGTCGTGTCGATGCTGTCGCCGCTGACGATCCGGCGCCTGGGCGTGACGGGCTTTTTCATCACCGTGGCCGCCGTGGCGTTGCTGCCTGTGTTCGGCACCGATTTCGGACAGGGCGCGGTGCGGTGGTATTCACTGGGGTTCGCCGCGCTGCAGCCGTCGGAATTTCTCAAACCCGTTTTCGTGGTCTTCTCGGCCTGGATGATCGCGGCCAGTCAGGAACTGGGCGGCCCGCCGGGCAAGACGGTGTCGCTTCTGGTGACGGGTATCCTTGTCGGGTTTCTGGCCATGCAGCCCGATTTCGGGCAGGCGGCGCTGCTGATCTTTGCCTGGCTGGTGCTCTATTTCGTGGCAGGGGCGCCGATGGCGGCGCTGTTTGCCCTGATGGGCGCGGTTGGGGCGGGCGGTGTATACGCCTATAACAATTCCGAACATTTCGCCCGGCGGATCGACGGGTTTCTGACCGCCGAGGTCAGCCCCAACACCCAGCTTGCCTTCGCCGAGGAGGCGATCCGCAATGGCGGGCTGTTCGGGGCGGGCCTGGGCGAGGGGTCGGTGAAATGGACCCTGCCCGATGCCCATACCGATTTCATCATCGCGGTGGCGGCCGAGGAATACGGTCTGGCGCTGGTGGCCGTCATCATCGCGCTGTTTGCCGCCATCGCCACGCGCGGCTTTTTCCGCCTGATGCGCGAGCGTGACCCGTTCATCCGGCTGGCCGGCACCGGGCTGCTCAGCCTGTTCGCGCTGCAGGCCTTCATCAACCTTGCCGTTGCGGTACGGATGCTGCCCGCCAAGGGCATGACGCTGCCCTTCGTCAGCTATGGCGGGTCCAGCCTGCTGAGCACGGGGATCGCGGTGGGGATGATCCTGGCCTTCACGCGGACCCGTCCCCAGGGCGATATCCGCGACCACCTGATTGCGCAGGGGCGCTGACATGGCCTCGGTCGCGGCACCCCATCTCGTGATCGCCGCCGGGGGCACCGGCGGGCACATGTTCCCTGCGCAGGCCCTGAGCGAGGTGATGATCCGGCGCGGCTGGAAGGTCACGCTCAGCACCGATGCGCGCGGCGCGCGCTATGCGCAGGGGTTTTCCCATGCCGTCGAACGGCGGCAGGTCGCCTCGGCCACCTTCGCGCGGGGCGGGCTGGCGGCGAAGCTGATCGCGCCCTTCCGCATTCTGGGCGGTGTCGTCGGCGCGACACTGCGGATGATGCGCGAGAAACCGGATGTGGTGGTGGGCTTCGGCGGCTATCCGTCGATCCCCGCCGTCGCCGCCGCGATCCTGACGCGCACGCCGGTGATGCTGCATGAACAGAACGGCGTGCTTGGCCGGGTCAACCGGGTCTTTGCGCGCCGCGTCGATATTATGGCCTGCGGCACCTGGCCCACCGATCTGCCCGAGGGGGTGGAGGGAGTGCATACCGGCAACCCGGTGCGCGCCGCCGTGCTGGAACGCGCCGCAGCACCCTATATGCCGCCGGGCGACTGGCCGATGAGCCTGCTGGTCTTCGGCGGCAGCCAGGGCGCGCGCATCCTGGCCGATACCGTGCCCGCTGCCATCGCCTGCCTGCCCGGGGATCTGCGCGCTCGCCTGCGCGTGGCCCACCAGGCCCGGCCCGAGGATTACGACCGGGTCGCCGCCGCCTATGACCACGCCGGTATCCGCGCCGAGGTCGAGCCGTTTTTCGACGACATGCCCCGCCGCCTGAGCGAGGCGCAGCTGGTGATCTGCCGCGCCGGTGCATCCTCGGTCGCCGATGTGTCGGTCGTGGGGCGGCCCGCGATCTACATCCCGCTGCCCGGTGCCACCAATGATCACCAGACGGCCAATGCCCGCGGCCCCGTCGCCGCCGGTGCGGCGATCCTGATGCCGCAAAGCCGGCTGAGCCCCGAAACCCTGGCTGAAGCCATCGAAACGGTGCTGACCCAACCCGACGCCGCAGATATGATGGCCGAGGCCGCGCTGGGCGTCACCCGCCCGGATGCCGCCGACAGCCTCGCCGCGCTGGTCGAGGAACTTGCCAGGAAAGGAGCGTCATGAACGCCGCCGCCACCAAACTGCCCACGCAACTTGGTCCGATCCATTTCGTGGGTATCGGCGGCATCGGCATGTCGGGCATCGCCGAGGTGCTTTTGAACCATGGCTACACGGTGCAGGGCTCGGACCTGAAGGCCTCGAAGATCACCGACCGGCTGGCGGAGCTGGGCGCGCGCATCTTCATCGGGCAGGCGGCTGAAAACCTCGAGGCCGCCGAGGTCGTGGTGATTTCCTCGGCGATCAAGCCGGGCAATCCCGAGCTTGACGCCGCCCGCATACGCGGCCTGCCTGTGGTGCGCCGGGCCGAGATGCTGGCCGAACTGATGCGTCTCAGGTCCAACATCGCCGTGGCGGGCACCCATGGCAAGACCACCACAACCACGCTGGTCGCCACGCTGCTGGATCATGGCGGGGTGGACCCGACCGTGATCAATGGCGGCATCATCCATGCCTACGGGTCGAACGCGCGGGTGGGGCAGGGCGACTGGATGGTGGTCGAGGCCGACGAATCCGACGGCACCTTCAACCGCCTGCCCGCCACCATCGCCATCGTCACCAATATCGACCCCGAACATATGGAGCATTGGGGCACGATCGATGCGCTGCGCGACGGGTTCTATGATTTCGTATCGAACATCCCATTCTACGGGCTGGCCGTCTGCTGCACCGACCATGCCGAGGTGCAGGCGCTGGTGGGCCGGATCACCGACCGCCGCGTCGTGACCTTCGGGTTCAACGCGCAGGCGGATGTGCGGGCGGTGAACCTGACCTACAAGGCGGGTGTCGCCCATTTCGATATCGCGCTGCAGGCCGAAGGGCAGGTGATCGAGGGCTGCACCCTGCCGATGCCGGGGGATCATAACGTGTCGAACGCCCTGGCCGCCGTCGCGGTCGCGCGGCATCTGGGGATGAAGGCCGCCGAAATCCGCGAGGCGCTGGCCGGATTCAAGGGCGTCAACCGGCGTTTCACAAAGGTGGGCGAGGTCGGCGGCATCACGATCATCGACGATTACGGCCACCACCCGGTGGAAATCGCCGCCGTTCTCAAGGCCGCGCGGCAGGCGATCGGGGCCGAATCCGGGGCGCGCGTGATCGCTGTGCATCAGCCGCATCGCTATTCGCGGCTGCATTCCCTGTTCGAAGATTTCTGCGCCTGTTTCAACGAGGCCGATGTCGTGGCCATCGGCGAGGTTTATGCCGCGGGCGAAGACCCGATCCCCGGCGCCAGCCGCGATGACCTGGTGGCTGGCCTGATCCGCCACGGCCACCGTCACGCCCGCGCTATCGTCAGCGAGGATGACCTGGAACGCCTTGTCCGCGAACAGGCGCGGCCCGGCGACATGGTGGTCTGCCTCGGGGCGGGCACGATCAGCGCCTGGGCGCATGGGTTGCCGGGGCGCCTGCAGGATCTGGAGACGCAGGTTGCCGCCTCCTGACGCCGCCACCATGCCCGGGCTGCGCCGGGCGCTCGGTCTGCCGCTGGTTCTGGCCTATGGCGTGGGTGTGATGGTTGGTGCCGGCATCTACGTGCTGGTCGGCGCGGTGGCGGCGGAGGCGGGGCACCTGGCCTGGCTGGCCTTCGCCATCGCCGGGATCGTGGCCGCGCCAACGGCGCTGAGCTTTGCCGAATTGTCCGCCCGCATCCCCGAGGCCGGGGGCGCCGCCGCCTATATCCGCGCAGCCTTCGACAGCCCGGCCCTGTCGGTCGTGGCGGGGGTGGCGATCGTGCTGGCGGGCACCGTTTCGGCGGCTGCCGTGCTGCGCGGGGGCGTGGGATATCTGGGCGTGCTGGTGCCCGCACCCGACTGGGCGATGATCCTGACCATCGGCGCGGCGCTGAGCGCGCTGGCGGTCTGGGGCGTGGTCGAAAGCCTGAGCTTCGCGGCGGTCCTGACCGTGATCGAAGTGGCGGGGCTGGTGCTGATCGTGGTCTCGGGCCTGATGGCGGAGCCGGTGGCCGCGGGCGTCGTGCTGGAGGGCGGCGCGCAGGGCGGCGCGCAGGGCGGGGCACAGGGCGCGGTGGCGCTGGGTGGCCTGCTGGCTGCGGCGGCGCTGGCCTTTTTCGCCTTCATCGGGTTCGAGGATATCGTCAACCTGGCCGAGGAAACCCGGGACCCTGCCCGCACCATCCCCCGGGCCGTGGTCGGTGCGCTGATCCTTGTCAGCGTGATCTATGCCGCCGTCGCCTATGCCGCCACGCGGGCCGTGACGGCGCAGGATCTGGCCGCCAGCGAACAGCCGCTGGCGCTGGTCTGGCAGGCCGGTTTCGGGCAGGGCGTCGCCATCCTGACGCTGATCGCGGTCGCCGCCGCGCTGAACGGGGTTCTGGCGCAGATCGTCATGGCGGCCCGCGTTCTGTTCGGCCTCGCCCGGTCGAGCGCGGTCTTCGCCCCTTTCGCCCATGCCCATCCGCGGTTCGGCACCCCGGCGCTGGCGACGCTCTTGGTGGGTGCGGCGATGATCGCCGCCGCCTTCGTGTTGCCGGTCGCCACCCTCGCCGGGGTCGCGGCCCTGGTGCTGCTGGCGGTCTTCATCGGGGTCAACATGGCCCTTCTGCGCCTGAAACGCCGGCCCGGCCGCGCGCCGTTCCATGTGCCGGTGGCGGTGCCCGTCTTCGGTGTGGTGGCCTCGGGCGCGGCGTTCCTGTTCGCCTTGTCGGGGGGATGACATGGCCCTGTCGCTGATCCTCGCCTGTGTCTGGGTGATCGCCGCCGCCATCGTGTCGATGCTGCCGATGCGGTTTCAATACCTGCCCGGCGTGACGCTGTTGATCCTTGCCATCCCGCTGGCGGTTTTCGTGGCGATGGAGGTGGGTGTGCTCTGGGTGCTGGCGGTGATCTTCGCGGTGCTGTCGATGTTCCGCCGCCCGCTTTACTACATCGCCAGACGCCTGGTCGCGCGGGTGCGGGGGAAGGTGTGATGCCTGTCTCGCTGACGCTGGTCTGTCTCTGGGTTGTGGCCGCCGGACTTGCCGGGGCCCTGCCGCGCCGGTTTCACTGGCCCTGCGCCTGGGGGCTGGTCGTTGCCGGCATCCCGCTTCTGGGGTTCGTGACGTTGCAGGCCGGGCCGGTCTGGGGGCTTGTCGCGCTGGCCTGCGGGGCGTCGGTGCTGCGCTGGCCGTTGCGGCGGTTCGGCCAGCGGCTGCGCCGCGCCCTTGACCGGCCGCCGGGCTGAACGGGGGCGGTGATGATCTTTTGGCTTGCGGGCATGATCGGGGGCGGGGTCGGAGCGGTCCTCGGGGCCACCCGGCGGTGGCGGCTCGCGGGCCTGGCGGTGCTGGTGGTGATCGTGCTGACCGTGGCGGCGATGGCCGCTCTGGCCGGTCTGCTGCCCGGACCCGGGGCCATGATCTGGCCGGTGATCGTTCTGACCGGGCTGGCCGCGCTGGCCGGGGTTCTGGCGGGCCTGGTCCTGGGATGGGCGGGCGGCATGGTCTGGCGCGCGCGGCGCGGTCGCGCTAATCCCGACGCATGAGCGACCTGCCTAACCCGCGCGGCATTCTGACACCCGACCGGCCCCTGGCCGACCTGACCTGGCTGCGCGTCGGCGGTCCGGCGGACTGGCTGTTCCAGCCCGCCGATGCCGATGATCTGGCGCGCTTTCTTGCCGCGCTCGATGCGTCGGTGCCGGTATTTCCGATGGGCGTGGGGTCGAACCTGATCGTGCGCGATGGCGGGCTGCCGGGTGTCGTGATCCGGCTGGGCCGGGGGTTCAATGCCATCGAGATCGCGGGCGACCGCGTGACCGCCGGGGCCGCCGCGCTCGATGCCCATGTCGCGCGCCGCGCGGCCGAGGCGGGGCTGGACCTGACCTTTCTGCGCACGATCCCCGGGTCGGTCGGCGGGGCGCTTCGCATGAATGCGGGGTGCTATGGCACCTATGTCGCCGACCGGTTTGAAAACGCCACGCTGATCCTGCGCGACGGGACGCAGCGGACCATCACGGCGGGCGATGTCGGCTTTGCCTATCGGCAGACCGATCTTCCCGCCGACGCGGTCATCACCTCGGTCACCTTCCGCGCCCCCGGGGGCGATCCGGAAACGCTGGCCGCCGTGATGGCCGACCAACTGGCCAAACGCGACGCCACGCAGCCCACGAAAGACCGCTCTGCCGGGTCGACCTTTCGCAATCCGGCGGGGTTTTCCTCGAACGGGCGGGCCGATGACACGCATGAGCTGAAGGCCTGGAAGGTGATCGACGAGGCAGGGATGCGCGGCGCAAGGCTGGGCGGGGCGCAGATGTCCGAGAAACATTCGAATTTCCTGATCAATACCGGCACCGCCACCGCCGCCGATCTTGAGGACCTGGGCGAGGCGGTGCGAAAAAAGGTTTTCGAAACGCAAGGCATTACGCTAGAATGGGAAATCATGCGCATCGGCAGACGCTGAGCGTGTGGCCCGGATCACCCGGGCGCAACAACAAGCGGGACAACCCGCAATGCTGACCGGGCAGCTCATAAGCCCGGCGGCTGAACGAGGCAAAAACGGTGGCAGGTTCGGGCAGAAGCTCCCCCCGTGTAGCTGTTTTGATGGGTGGCCCCTCGGCCGAGCGCGAGGTGTCCTTGTCCACCGGGCGGGAATGCGCCCGGGCGCTGCGCGGAGAAGGGTTCGAGGTGATCGAGGTCGATGCCGGCCACGATCTGGCCACGCGTCTGGCCGACGCCGCCCCCGATGTCTGTTTCAACGCGCTGCATGGCCGCTGGGGTGAGGATGGCTGCGTGCAGGGCATTCTGGAATGGCTGCGCATCCCCTATACCCATTCCGGTGTTCTGGCCTCGGCGCTGGCGATGGACAAGACCCGCGCCAAGGATGTCTACCGCGCCCATGGCCTGCCCGTGGCCGACAGCGTGCTGGCCCCGAAAGCGGATGTGATGGCGCGGCACGTGATGGTGCCGCCCTATGTCGTCAAACCCAACAGCGAAGGCTCGTCGGTGGGCGTCTACCTGGTCACCGACGGGGCCAACACGCCGCCGCGCCTGGCCGACACGATGCCCGACATCGTGATGGTCGAGGCGATGGTGCCGGGGCGCGAACTGACCGTGTCGGTCATGGGCGACGGCCCGGATGCGCCCGGCGCGCTGACGGTCACCGATATCCTGACCGATGGCTGGTATGATTACGACGCCAAGTACAAACCCGGCGGCTCGCGCCATGTGCTGCCCGCCGAGCTGCCGAAACCGATCTTTGACGCCTGCATGGACATGGCCGGCGCGGCCCATGCCGCGCTTGGCTGCAGGGGTGTCAGCCGCACCGATTTCCGCTGGGACGAGGACAGGGGGCTGGCCGGTCTGATCGTGCTTGAGACCAACACCCAGCCCGGCATGACGCCCACCTCGCTGACGCCCGAACAGGCCGAGCATTGCGGCACATCCTTCGGCGCGCTGTGCCGCTGGCTTGTGGAGGATGCGTCATGCGACCGCTGATGCGCCGCCGCGCCCCCGATCCCGCACCCTCGCGCCTGACCTACCGGGCGCAGCGGCTGTGGCTGACGCCGATCTTCCGCAAGATGCTGCGGGTGGGTCTGCCGTCGTTCACGCTGGTCCTGGTGGCGGGCAGTTTCCTGGCCGATCCGGCCACGCAGCAGCGGGTGATCGACAGCCTGGCCGAAACTCGGCGCGAGATCGAGGACCGGCCCGAGTTCCGCGTCACCGTGCTGGGCATCACCGGCGCGGGCCCCGTTGTCACCGAAGAGGTGCGCGGCGCGCTGGCGCTGGACCTGCCGCTGTCCTCCTTCGACATCGACCTTGCCGCGCTGCGCGCCCGCGTCGAGGCCCTGCCTGCCGTGGCCTCGGCCGATCTGCGCATCCGCTCCGGCGGCTATCTGTCGGTTGGGGTCGTGGAACGGGTGCCCGCCTTCATCTGGCAGACCCGGGGCGGCCCCGTTCTGATCGATGCCGGGGGGCAGTTCATCGCCAGTCTCGACGCCCGCCCCGACACGCCGCCCCTGCCGCTGATCGGCGGCGACGGGGCGGACCGTGTCACCGCCGAGGCGGCCCGGCTTTTTGCCACCGCCGCCCCCCTTGGCCCGCGCCTGCGCGGCCTTGTGCGGATGGGCGAGCGGCGATGGGACGTGGTGCTGGTCGATGACCGGCGCATCCTTCTGCCCGAAACCGGGGCCGTGGCTGCGCTTGACCGCGCGCTGGCCCTGCATGAGGCGACCGAGCTTTTCGACCGGGATGTCGCGCGCATCGACCTGCGCAATCCCGACCGATTGACCGTGCAACTGACGCCCGAAGCGGTCGGGGCCTTGCGGGCCCTGCGCGCCGAGCAGGGGGTGCAATCAAGCGGAGAGCAAAGCGGATGAGTATGCTGTATCACGCGCAGCGCGCGATGCGGGCGAAACGGCAGGAGGCGATCCGGCGGGGCGTGATCGCCATCCTCGATATCGGCACCTTCAAGATCTCCTGCCTGGTGCTGCGCTTCGACAATCCCGACGAGGAGATTGCATCCGACGCCATCGGCACCCTTGCCGGACAATCGAATTTCCGTGTCATCGGCGCCGCCACCACGCGGTCGCGCGGTGTGAAATTCGGCGAGATCGACAGCTGCCAGGAGGCCGAGCGTTCGATCCGCACCGCCGTGCAGGCGGCCCAGAAGATGGCCCAGACCCGGGTCGATCACGTCATCGTCTCGATCGCCGGGGGGCGGCCCCGCAGCTACGGGCTCGATGGCAAGGTGGCGCTGAGCTCGGGCACGGTCGACGATATCGACGTGGCCAATGCGCTGGCCGCCTGCGAGGTGCCCGACCTGGGCCAGGGGCGCGATGTGCTGCATGCGCAGCCGGTCAATTTCGCGCTGGATCACCGGTCGGGGCTGACCGATCCGCGCGGCCATGTGGGCCATGACCTGTCGGTGGACATGCATCTGCTGGCCATCGACCACGCCGCCATCGAGACGCTACTTTACTGCGTCAAACGCTGTGATCTGGAACTGGCGGGGCTGGCCTCGGCCGGGTATGTCGCGGGCATTTCCAGCCTTGTCGAGGACGAACAGGAACTGGGTGCGGCCTGCATCGACATGGGCGGCGGCGCTACCAGCCTGTCGATCTTCATGAAAAAGCACATGATCTTCGCCGATACCGTGCGCATGGGCGGCGACCATGTGACCGGCGATATCAGCCAGGGCCTGCAGATCCCCACGGTGCATGCCGAACGCATCAAGACCCGGTTCGGGGGCGTGATCGCCACCGGCATGGATGACCGCGAAATCATCGAGCTGCAGGGCGATACCGGCGACTGGAACCATGACCGCCGCACCATCAGCCGTGCCGAACTGATCGGGGTGATGCGCCCGAGGGTCGAGGAGATCCTCGAAGAGGTGCGCGTGCGCCTGGATGCCGCCGGGTTCGACCATCTGCCGTCGCAGCGGATCGTGCTGACCGGCGGGGCCAGCCAGGTTCCGGGCCTCGACGGGCTGGCCTCGCGCATCCTGGGCAACCAGGTCCGGCTCGGACGCCCGCTCAGGGTGCAGGGCCTGCCGCAATCGACCTGCGGGCCCGCGTTTTCGGCCTGTGTCGGCCTCGCGCTGTTCGCGGCGCATCCCCAGGACGAATGGTGGGATTTCGAAACCCCCGCCGACCGCTACCCCGCGCGCAGCCTCAAGCGCGCGGTGAAATGGTTCCGCGACAACTGGTGACCGCCCCATCTTGTGGTGCCGTGAAGATACATGGGTGCAGCCTGTGAAACCCCGCCATATTTTGGGCACATTTCACACTTTTTGCGTGACGATGGCAGGGGAAGCGGTTAGCATCGGACAAAACATGAGGCAGTGCGGTCAACCGGCACAAGATCGGGGCCAGAAGAACAGTCGGCCGAAAACGGTCGCGATAGACAGGCGGACAGAGCAATGACACTCAACTTGACCATGCCCGACGGCAAGACCGAACTGAAGCCGCGGATCACCGTGTTCGGTGTCGGTGGGGCAGGGGGCAATGCCGTCAACAACATGATCGACCAGGCGTTGGAAGGCTGCGAATTCGTCGTCGCCAATACCGACAGCCAGGCGCTGGCGCAAAGCCGGGCGCATTCCAAGATCCAGATCGGCGCACGCGTGACCGAGGGGCTTGGCGCCGGGGCGAAACCCGCCGTCGGCGCATCGGCAGCCGAAGAGTCGATCGAGGATATCGTCGATCACCTGGCCGGCGCGCATATGGCCTTCATCACCGCCGGCATGGGCGGTGGCACCGGCACCGGCGCGGCCCCGATCATCGCGCAGGCCGCGCGGGAGCTTGGCGTTCTGACCGTGGGCGTCGTCACCAAGCCGTTCCAGTTCGAAGGCATCAAGCGGATGCGCCAGGCCGAGGAAGGCATCGAGGCGCTGCAGAAGGTCGTCGATACCCTGATCATCATTCCCAACCAGAACCTGTTCCGGCTGGCCAATGAAAAGACCACCTTCGCCGAAGCCTTCGCGCTGGCCGATGACGTTCTGTACCAGGGCGTCAAGGGCGTGACCGACCTGATGGTGCGGCCCGGCCTGATCAACCTCGACTTCGCCGATGTGCGCGCCGTCATGAACGAGATGGGCAAGGCGATGATGGGCACGGGCGAGGCCGAAGGCGACGACCGGGCGCTGAAAGCCTCGGAAAAGGCCATCGCCAATCCGCTTCTGGACGAGATCAGCCTGAACGGCGCACGCGGCGTTCTGATCAACGTGACCGGCGGCTTCGACCTGACGCTGTTCGAACTGGACGAGGCCGCGAACCGTATCCGCGAGGAAGTCGACCCCGAGGCCAATATCATCGTGGGCTCGACACTGGACCCCTCGATGGAAGGTGTGATGCGCGTCAGTGTCGTGGCAACCGGCATCGATATCGCCGCGACGCAATCCGAACCGGTGCCGCAGGCCGCATCGTCACTGGCCGCCGTGGCACGGGCGGTTCCCGCGCCCCCCGCGGTTGAGCCCGACACCATCGAAGACGTCGAGCCGACGCTGTTTTCGGAAATGCTGTCCGATGATCCGGTCGAGGATGATTATTTCGACGAGGCCGCCATCGATGACGTGCCGCCGCCTGCCTATCGTGCGCCCGAGCGTCCCGCGCCCGAGCCGCATCTGCTGCGCGAGCCCGAATTCGACGCCGAGCCAATTTCCGAGCGGGAACGCGAATACATAGCGCCGCGCCCGGTGCCGCCCGGCACCCCCACGCCCGAGGCGCTGGCGCGCCTGCGCGCCGCGATCAACAAGGATGTCGCAAGCCCTGCGGCCCCCGCCCGGCCGCAGCCCGCTGCCCCGGCCCCCGCCGCCGATGCCGGGAAATCGCGTTTCGGGATCAATTCGCTGATCAACCGGATGACCGGCCAGGCCGAGGACGGACCGTCGCCCGTCGAACGGCGCCAGCCGCCGATGTCGCAGCCCGTGGCCTATGACGACGAACCGGTGGACCCTGATCAGGAACGCATCGAAATCCCCGCCTTCCTGCGCCGCCAGGCGAACTGAGCGGTCACTAGAAACGCCTGAAGGGCCGGCCCCGCGCCGGCCTTTTTCTTTTTGTTTTCCGCAACATGATGACCTGACCGCACGGTTTCGGCGATTCTCTGCCGACCCATGGGGGCTTTGTTGCAACACGTCATAAAGGTTGAATTGTCACTTCCCCGCCGCCCCGATACCCCGAATGCGGGGACAGCGATGAACCGCCACCAGGCATCGCTCGAAGAACAAAGAACTGGGGTATGCCACGGCCGGGACGAACACCGGCACTGCAGCAAGCGGATGGGGATGTAGAACCGGTGCAGGCCACACTACGCAGAACAGTCAGCTTCGCGGGCACCGGCCTGCACAGCGGCGCACCCGCCCATGTCTCCGTCACCCCGCAGGCCGCCAATATCGGAACCTGGTTCACCCGCACCGATCTTTCCGGCGCCTCCATGATCCCCGCCCGTTTCGACGCGGTGCCGCAGTCGCAGCTATGCACCCGGTTGCGCGGCGATGACGGGGCCGAGGTGTCGACCGTCGAACATATCATGGCAGCCCTCGCAGGCTGCGGCATTCATAATGCCCTGGTCGCCGTGGATGGCCCGGAACTGCCGATCCTCGACGGCTCGGCCGCGCCCTTCGTGCGTGCCTTTCTGGATGCCGGAATTCAGCACCAGGATGCGCCGATCCATGCCATCGAGATCCTGCGCCCGGTGATCGTGCGCGAGGGTGAGGCGCTGGCCCGGCTGGACCCCGAAGACGGGCTGCACATGGATTTCACCATCGATTTCGCCGATGCCGCGATCGGCCGGCAGCGCCGCGTCGCCGACCTGGCCAATGGCCGGTTCGTGCGCGAATTGTGTGACAGCCGCACCTTCTGCCGCAAGGCCGATGTCGATGCGATGTGGGCGAACGGGCTGGCGCTGGGCGGCACGATGGAGAATGCCGTGGTCGTGGACGGCGACGAGGTGCTTTCACCCGGTGGGCTGCGCCACGCCGATGAGGCCGTGCGCCACAAGATGCTGGATGCGCTGGGTGACCTGGCGCTGGCGGGCGCACCGATTCTGGGCCGCTATACCGGGGTGCGGGCCGGTCACATGCTGACCAACCGCCTGCTGCGCGCGTTGTTCGCCGCGCCCGATGCCTATGACTTCGTCGAATGCAGCCCCGCGCAGGCCGCGCGTCTGCCCGGTGTCGGGGTCAAAACCGCCGACCTGGCCGACGTCGCCTGACGGGCGGTTCGGCGCGTGCGCCGAAATCGGGCGTTTTGCACCGAAAAAGAATGTGCTAGATCATTTCGCACTGCGGGGGTATCCCTGCGCTTGGAACGGATGGCAAAAGGCGAGTCAGCTTATGGGCACCACAGCACGACAGACCTTGCGGATAAGCACCGCGGTTGTTCTTGCGGCGCTCGTGTCGGGCTGTGGAATCGGGCAGGGTGGCGGCCTGTTCGCAACCCGCGACCGCGGCCCCTCCATAGAGGAACAGGACGCCCAGCAGATTTTCGCCGCCGCCGAATTCGAGCTTGAAAACGGCGATCCCGAAGATGCGGCTGAGATGTTCCTCGAGGTCGAACGCCTGCATCCCCTGTCCGAATGGGCCAGCCGGTCTCTGGCGATGGCGGTCTACGCCTACCACCTCGAAGAGGATTACGAGACCAGCCGCATCACCGCGCAGCGATTCCTCGACTTCTATCCGGGCGATGAGGATTCGGCCTATGTGCAGTTCCTTCTGGCGCTCAGCTATTACGACCAGATCGACCAGGTGGGCCGCGACCAGGGCGTGACCTACCAGGCGCTGCAGGCGCTGCGCGAGGTCATCGAACGCTATCCCGACAGCGAATACGCCCAGGACGCGATCCTGCGGTTCGACGTGGCCTTTGATCACCTGGCCGCAAAGGAAATGGAAATCGGGCGCTATTACCTGGAGCAGGCCCATTACACCGCCGCGATCAACCGCTTCCGCGTCGTTGTGGAACAGTTCCAGACGACCTCGCACACGCCCGAGGCGCTGATGCGTCTGGTCGAGGCCTATCTCGCCCTCGGCCTGACCGACGAGGCGCAGACCGCGGGCGCGATCCTGGGCTACAATTTCCAGGCCTCGCCCTTCTATGATGATGCGTTCCGGCAGCTGACCGGGCAGAACCTTGCCGCCGAGGCGGCGGGCGAGAACTGGCTCAGGGAAGTCTGGCAGCAAACCGTGCGCGGCGACTGGCTGTAGGCCCCGGCCCGGCGCTGCATCTCACAGTCCGAGATGAGCGCGCAGTCGGTGTGTTTCCATTGTATCGAGCTGTCTGAGCCGGGTTCTTAACCGGCGGATGCGACCGCGTTGTATCAGTATGACGAGCAACAGGGCACCCGCGATGGTCCAGGGCAGAACCGCAGGCGCGGCAAGACCCGTCATGTTTGCGATCATGTCTCGAATGGCAGCAAGGCGGTCCATTTCTCACCCCGGTTCGGAATCGAACCCTGCCGTACCGTTGGACCTTGGCCTTGATATGGCGTTCCCGGGACATGGCCCGAAATGGTCTTTTCGGCGTCTCGCCGCCCCAACCCTATTGACGCGTTCCGCCGTCTGCGAAACACAACATACATGCTGACGCATCTCGAAATCCGCGACATGCTGATTGTTGACCGGCTGGACATGGGGTTTCAGCCGGGTCTCAATGTGCTGACCGGCGAAACCGGCGCGGGCAAGTCCATTCTGCTGGATGCGCTGGGCTTCGTGCTGGGCTGGCGCGGGCGCGCCGACCTCGTGCGCTCGGGCGCCGAGCAGGGCGAGGTCACGGCCGTGTTCGAGCTGTCCTCCAGCCACCCGGCCCATGCCGTGATGGACGACGCGGGCCTGCCCAGATCTGGCGAGCTGATCCTGCGCCGGGTCAACACGCAGGACGGGCGCAAGACGGCCTGGGTCAATGACCGGCGCGTGTCGGGAGATGTTCTGCGCGCCCTGTCCGAAACGCTGATCGAACTGCATGGCCAGCAGGACGACAAGGGCCTGCTCGATCCGAAGAACCACCGGGTCCTGCTGGACGCGTTCGGCGGGTTTTCCGATATGCTGTCCGAGGTGCGCACGGCCTGGCTTGCCCGCCGCGCCGCCGAGAAGGCGCTGACCGAGGCCGAGGCCGAGCTTGAGAAGATGCGCGCCGAGGAGGAATTCCTGCGCCATTCCGTCGCCGAACTGGACGATCTGGCGCCCCAGCCCGGCGAAGAGGCCAAGCTCGATTCGAACCGTCGCCTGATGCAGGCCGCCGAGAAGGTGCGCGAGGACGTGTCGCGCGCGGTGCAGGCGCTGGGATCGGACGGGGCCGAGGGGCGGCTGATCGATGCGCGGCGCTGGCTGGAAAGCGTGGCGGCCAAGGCCGAGGCGGGGCTCGACACCGCGCTCGACGCGCTTGACCGGGCGATGGTGGAACTGGGGGAGGCGCAGTCCGAGGTCGACCGTTTCGCCGAGGCGCTGGTGTTCAACCCCGACGACCTGGAGGCTGCCGAGGACCGGCTGTTCGCCCTGCGCGGGCTTGCCCGCAAACACAATGTCCTGCCCGATGACCTGTCAGGTCTGGCGGATAAGCTGCGCGCGCGGCTGGCGCTCCTTGATGGCGGCGAGACCGAGCTTCAGGCGCTGCGTGACGCCGCCGGGGCCGCCGAAAAAACCTATGACAGCGCTGCAACCGCCCTGTCCGAGGCGCGGCGCAGCGCGGCCTGGAAGCTGGACGCCGCGATGGGCGTGGAACTGGCGCCGCTCAAGATGGAACGCGCCACCTTCCAGACCGTGGTCAGCCCCGCCGCACCTGGCCCCGATGGGGTCGATGACGTCACCTTCACAGTGGCCACCAATCCCGGCGCGCCCGCGGGGCCGCTCAACCGGATCGCCTCGGGCGGCGAGCTGTCGCGGTTTCTGCTGGCGCTCAAGGTCTGCCTGACACGGGATTCGCGCGGCCTGACGATGATCTTCGATGAGATCGACCGGGGCGTGGGCGGGGCCACCGCCGATGCCGTGGGCCGCAGGCTGGCCGAACTGGCGCGCGGCGGTCAGGTGCTGGTCGTCACCCATTCCCCGCAGGTCGCCGCCCTCGGCGCGCATCACTGGCGGGTCGAGAAATCGGTCGAAGGCGGCACCACCTTCAGCCGCGTTACCGCACTTGATCCCGGTGACCGGGTGGATGAGGTGGCGCGCATGCTGGCCGGGGACACGATCACCGACGCCGCGCGAGAGGCCGCCCGGGCATTGCTGTCGCCGCGCTGACGAGGCCAGGGTAATAAGATGTCCCACCCGTTCGAAGTCATGCTGACCGGCGGACACCCGAACGCGCGCTTCAGGACAGGGAAGGTCGTGGCGCAGGTTCTGGAAAACCCCGACCGGACCGAAGCGTTTTAAGGGCTTTGCCCCGCACCGCCGCGTGCTCTACACCTTATCCACCCGTTCCGGCCAGCCGCGCGGACATGCCGGTGCGGGGGCAGGGCAAATGCTCCGCGCGGGCGGGACGGACGGGTGAGCGCAGACCCCCAGAGCTTTCTGAAAACCCAGTTCGACGGGGCCGCCGCCGCGTGCAGGCAGGGCTGGCAGGTGCTGCGCGAACGCGGCCCGAGCCAGGTGCAGTTCTGGTTCATCGCGCTGGCCATCGGGATCGCGGCGGGCTTTGCCGCGCTGTTCTTCCGCAAGGGCATCACCTGGCTGCAGACGACGCTTTACGGGGTCGAGGATATCCGCGAGCTGCATTCTTTTGCCGAAGGGCTGCCGTGGTGGCTGATCCTGATCATCCCGATCTGTGGCGGGCTGGTGGTGGGGCTGATCCTGCACCATTTCACCCCTGACGGGCGGGTGCGGTCGGTCGCCGACGTGATCGAGGGCGCGGCGCTGGCCGAGGGGCGGGTGGAACACCGGGCGGGGCTGGCCTCGGCGCTGGCCTCGATGATCACGCTGGGTTCGGGCGGGTCCTCGGGGCGCGAGGGGCCGGTTGTCCATCTCGCCGCGGTGATCTCAAGCAAGGTCAGCGCCTGGATCAAGGCCGACGGGATCACCGGGCGTGACCTGTTGGGCTGCGCCGTGGCGGCCGCCGTTTCGGCGTCGTTCAACGCCCCCATCGCCGGGGCGATCTTCGCGCTCGAGGTGGTGCTGCGCCATTTCGCGGTCCATGCTTTCGCCCCCATCGTCATCGCCTCGGTCGCGGGCACCGTCATCAACCGTCTGGAATTCGGCGACGTGACCGAGTTCAGCCTGA
This sequence comes from Paracoccaceae bacterium, assembly GCA_024742455.1. GTDB lineage: Bacteria > Pseudomonadota > Alphaproteobacteria > Rhodobacterales > Rhodobacteraceae > JANSYL01. Next base: position 76,007 of record JANSYL010000005.1, read on the forward strand.
CGCAGGGCGGGGCGCTGGCCTTTTATGTCGAGCTTCCGGCCTTCCTGATCCTGGGGCTTGTGTCGGGCCTGATCGCCGTGGCCTTCATGCGCGCGACCTTCTGGGCCGAGGATGTGGGCAACCTGCTCCAGCGTCTGACGGGTATTCCCCGCTGGCTGCGCCCGGCCATCGCAGGGGCCTTGCTGGGCGGTATGGCGATCTATTTCCCGATCATCATCGGGGTGGGCTATGAAACCACCTCGGACGCGCTGACCGGCAACCTGCTGCTGCGCGAGGCGATCATTTTCGCGATCCTGAAAACCGCCGCCGCCGCGATCACCATCGCGGGGCGGATGGGCGGCGGCGTCTTCTCGCCCTCGCTGATGATCGGGGCGCTGTCGGGGCTGGCGTTCGGCCTGATCGCCACGGCGATCTTCCCCGAGGTGTCGGGATCGGAAACGCTTTATGCGCTGGCCGGGATGGGCGCGGTGGCGGCTGCCGTGCTCGGTGCGCCGATCTCCACCACGCTGATCGTGTTCGAACTGACCGGTGACTGGCAGACCGGGCTTGCCGTCATGGTGGCGGTGTCGCTGTCGACCGCGCTTGCCTCGCGGCTGGTCGACCGGTCGTTCTTCCTGACGCAACTGGAACGGCGCAACATTCACCTGGCCGCCGGGCCGCAGGCCTATCTGCTGGCGATGTTCCGGGTTTCGAATGTCATGCGGCCCATGCATCACGAAACCGCCGCCCCGCAGGAGCAGTTGCTGACGCTGATCGAACAGGGGATCTATCTCGACACCCATGCCACGCTGGAACGCGCGCTGCCGGTTTTCGAACGCACCGGGCTCGACTACGTCCCCGTCGTCACGCTGGCCCCGGGCGACGCGCCCCCGGCGCTTGAGGGCGCGCTGTTTCATGTCGATGCGCTGAAAGCCTATAACCGGGCGCTTGCCGCCACGGCGGCCGAGGAACACAGCTGAGCCTTTCCTTGCGATCCGAATGCCCTCTGGAGGTCCGCGATCGGTCCCGCGCACATCCGAGGTGATCCCGCGCCCCCGCCTCCAGACGCGCCGGCGGATAACGCGCGTTTTCCGGTCCGGTTTTCACGCGAAAACCGCCCGTGTTCCGGCGTCTCATACCCTACCGAAAGGGCAATCATTCCGGAAATGTCCTGCATTTCAGGGCGTTGCGGAAGTGCCCGATCCTCATCACCCCGCGCATCGCGATCCGCCACGGTGGCTGTTGCGCCCTAAAGCTGCTCCACCGCGATCCGGTCCGTCGAAAACGCGACATGCCCGGCAATCTCGCCATACGGGTCCATCGGGGCCTCGTAACTCCACGCCGCGTCGACGATGGCCTCTTCCATCGTGGTGACGGTGAAATAGCTGGCCTGCCCGCGATAAGGGCAGCGCGTTGAACTGTCGGTGGGTTCCAGGAACGCCATGCCGACATCGGCGCGCGGGAAATAGATCACCGGGCTGCGGTCGCCTTCGGTCACTTCCAGCGCGTCGGTCGACTCGGCGATGACGGCCCCGGCGGCGCGCACCACCCAGGTGCCCGGTGCCGTGCGGATTTTGATATGGTCGGCCATGATGACCCTCCCCTGTCCCTCGGAGCGTGTTCGGTTTCCGGGATGTGCCCGGTGCATGTGACAGACAAATGTCAGATCGGCGCGCAGGCCTTCGCCAGCCAGTCCCTGACATCCCCGTTCACCCGCGGTCCGATCTTTTCAAGAACCGCGGCGTGATAGGTGTTGATCCAGTCCCTTTCGCCAGCGGTCAGTGCTGTGGGCCGGATCAGGTCCCGGTTTATGGGGGCATGGGTCAGCGTGTCAAACCGATACATATCCCGGTCATCGCCCCCGGAAAGGGCAGGCGCCTCGGCGACCACCACCAGGTTCTCGATCCGGATGCCGAAGGCCCCGGCGCGGTAATAGCCCGGTTCGTTCGACAGGATCATGCCGGGTTGCAGCGGCACGTCGCTGACCCGGCTCAGACGCTGTGGCCCTTCATGCACGCCGAGATAGACGCCCACGCCGTGGCCCGTGCCATGGTCGAAATCCCGCCCCGCCATCCAAAGCGGCGCGCGCGCCAGCGCATCCAGATGCGCGCCCGCCACACCTTTCGGGAACCGTACCCGGTGGATCGCGATCATGCCCTGCAGCACTTGCGTGAAGGCCGTCTTCTCTTCTTCGCCGACAGCGCCCACCGGCAGGGTCCGGGTGATGTCGGTGGTGCCGTCCTCGTATTGGCCGCCGGAATCGAGCACGATCAGCTGGCCCGGCAGCAGCGGCGCGTTGGTCTCTTCGGTCACGCGGTAATGGATGACGGCGCCGTTCGGCCCGGTGCCCGCGATCGTGTCGAAGCTGATGTCCTTCAGCGCGCCGGTCTCGGCGCGAAACCCTTCCATCGCGCGGACGCAGTCGATCTCGGTCAGATTGCCCCCGGGTGCGTTGGTGTCGAACCAATGCAGGAACCGCGCCACCGCCGCACCATCGCGCAGATGCGCCTCGGTCGTGGCGGCGATCTCGGCAGGGGTCTTGGTGGCCTTGGGCAGAAGGCAGGGGTCGCGGCCCGTCACCGCCTTGCCCGCGCCGTCCGCGATGGCCTGTCCGACCGCTTGCGGGGCCGAGGCGGGATCGACCCGGATGCGCCCCGTCAGACGCCCGATGGCCGTCTCGAACGCATCGGGTGCATGGATCGTGACCCCATCGGGCAGCGCGACATCGCGGAGCTTTTCGGGCGCGCAGTAAAGATCGAGCCGCCCGTCGCCATGCAGCACGCCCATCGCCTGCACCAGCGGCGTATGCGCGATGTCGGCCCCCCGCAGGTTCAACATCCAGCACAGGCTGTCGGGCTGCGTGATCACGGCGGCGCCGTGCCCGGCCCGCGCCAGGTCGCCGGCCACTAGGGCCAGCTTTTCCGCAGAACCTTGTCCCGCGAAGCGCTCGGGCCAGGAGAAGGCCGGTTCCATCGGCGGCGCGGGCCGGTCCGTCCAGACGCGGTCGACGAGGTTTGCCACAGGCGTCAGGGTGATGTCGCTGTCCTCCAGCCGGGTGGTCAGTTTCTCGATCTCGCTGATCGTGTGCAGCCACGGGTCGAACCCGATCCGGGCGCCGGTCGCGGCTCGGCCGATAAGCCAGTCGGCCAGCTGCGTCTCGGGCCAGTCGACCGGGGTAAAGCTGTCCATGTCGCTTTGCGCGCGCAGCTGCAGCCGGTAGCGCCCGTCGACGAAGACCCCCGCGATGTCTTGCAGAACCGCCGCAAACCCGGCCGACCCGGTGAACCCCGTCAGCCAGGCCAGCCGTTCATCGCAGGGGGCCACGTATTCGCCCTGGAACCGGTCGGCGCGGGGCACCAGGAACCCGTCCACCCCTGCCGCCCGCATCGCGGCACGCAGCGCGGCCAGCCGGGGCGGGCCATCCTCGGGTCTGGTTTTGGCGGTGAATGTCTGGAAGGCTGTCATCGGCGTCATCTTTCCCAAAATACGCCCCGCCCCGCCAGCCCGAAATCCATCCGGCCGATGCGGGGTCACCCGAACGGGTCCCGTGATGGCATGCCCTTGCGTCCATCGGGGATGGCTGGCATCGACACGGGGCTGCCGAGGGAGGGGACATGGATTTCATCGACACGCAGACCGGCCATGAAACGGCGCTGATCACGCTGTTCACCGATGTCTTTGCCGCCTCGGAAGGCACGGCAGAGGGTGCCATGATCGGGGGGCTTGTGACCGATCTGCTCACCGATACGCCGCCCGAGGATTTGCGCGTCTTTGCGGCGCTCGACGACGGTGAGATCATCGGCGCGATCCTGTTTTCCCGCCTGCGCTTCGCCGGTGATGACCGGTCGGTCTTCATGATGGCCCCCGTGGCCGTCGCCACCGCGCGCCACGGGCAAGGCGTTGGTCAGGCGGTGATCCGTCATGGTCTGGCCGCGCTTCTGGCCGAAGGCGTGGATGTTGCCGTCACCTATGGCGATCCGGATTACTATGGCAGAACCGGGTTCCTGCCGGTCACCGAGAACGACCTGCCGCCGCCGATGCCCCTGCAGTTTCCCCATGGCTGGCTGGCGCAGCCGCTGGGCCGCGCGACGCTGGCTCCCTTTGCCGGGCCATCTGCCTGCGTGCCCGCCTTCAACAAGCCCGAGCTCTGGTAGCGCCGGTCACGCATCGGCCCCGTGCCGGACGATATCGAACCCTTCATCCCCGGACGGCATCACCAGATGTGCCGTCACGCGGTGAAACTGATCTTCGGTGACGGTGAAGGGATGCGCCCCCGCATCCTGACGTGCCTTCAACCGGGCGAGGCAGATGGCATCGGGCAGGTCAAACACGTGCAGACGGTGATCGGCATCACTGTCCTTGAGCAGCGTCTTCATCCAGGCGCGCTGACCCGGCGTATTGGCGGGATAATCGAGCACCACCGAAAGACCAGCGCGCAGCAGGTCCGTTACATGTGGCCCCATCACGCCACGCAGGACGGCGGCGTACTGCATGTAATCCGCCACGCTCGCCATCCTGTCACCGAACAGCGCGCCCAGCCACGCATCCTCCGAGATCAGGACATGACCGGGGGCCGTCGCGATCCCGCGCGCCAGCGTTGATTTTCCCGATGCGATCTTGCCGCAGAACAGGTGCAGCACGGGGCGGGGAGATGCGGGACCCGTCAACTGGCCCGCTTCATTCCCATCACCCGGGCGCGGGCGCGCGGGTCGCTGTCGAACAGGCCGGCCAGCTGTTCGGTGATGGCGCCGGCCAGTTGTTCGGCATCGGTGATCGTGACCGCGCGTTCGTAATAGCGCGTCACGTCATGGCCGATGCCGATGGCCAGCAGTTCCACCGCGCGGCGCTTTTCCACCATCGCGATCACGTCGCGCAGGTGCTTTTCGAGGTAATTGGCCGGGTTCACGGACAGCGTGGAATCATCGACCGGCGCGCCATCGGAAATCACCATCAGGATCTTGCGCGCCTCGGGCCGCATGATCGCGCGTTTATGCGCCCATTCCAGCGCCTCGCCGTCGATGTTTTCCTTCAACAGGCCCTCTTTCATCATTAGGCCCAGATTGTCGCGCACCCGCCGCCAGGGCGCATCGGCGGATTTATAGATGATATGGCGCAGATCGTTGAGCCGCCCGGGCCCCTGCGGGCGCCCCTCGGCCAGCCATTCCTCGCGGGCCTTGCCGCCTTTCCACGCCCGCGTGGTGAAGCCCAGTATCTCGACCTTCACGCCGCAGCGTTCCAGCGTGCGGGCCAGAACATCGGCACAGATCGCCGCGATCGATATCGGCCGCCCGCGCATGGACCCCGAATTGTCCAGAAGCAGCGTCACCACCGTGTCGCGGAATTCGGTGTCCTGTTCGACCTTGAAGCTGAGCGGCATGGTCGGGTTCGCCACCACCCGCGCCAGGCGACCGGCATCGAGTATCCCTTCCTCGCGGTCGAAATCCCATGACCGATTCTGTTGCGCCTGCAGGCGGCGCTGCAGCTTGTTGGCCAGCCGCGAGACCGCGCCTTTCAGCGGATCGAGCTGTTGGTCGAGATAGGCGCGGAGGCGTTCCAGTTCCTGCGGCTCGGCCAGATCCTCGGCCGCGATTTCCTCGTCATGGGCGGTATTGTAGACGGTATAGCCCGGGTCGGCCTCGGAATGGGGCGGCGGCGGAGGCGGCTCCAGCGGGGCCTCGCCCTCGGGCAGTTCCTGTTCCTCGGCCTCGTCCATGTCGCCCTGGTCGTCCATCTGGACCTGCGCCTGCGAGGCATCCTGCTGATCCTCCTGCGAGCGTTCGGGGTTGGCCTCGGCATCCTCGTCCTGGCTGTCATCCTCGCCGGTCGAATCCGGGGTGTCTTCCTCGGCCTCGTCGCCCGCCTCGTCCTCGGCCTCGTCATCCATCTGGTCGGGGTCATCGCCCAGCTGGTCGCCATAGCCCAGATCGTCGATCATCTGCCGGGCAAACCGCGCAAAGGCGGCCTGGTCGGCCAGAACGTCACCCAGGTTTTCCAGCGTGTCGCCGCAGCGGTCCTCGATGAAGCCGCGCCAAAGCTTCATGACATTGCCCGCCTCGGCCGGCATCTCGCGCCCGGTGGCGAGGTGGCGGATCAGGTAGCCCGCCGCCGTTGCCAGCGGCGCATCGGCGGCATCGCGGATCTCGCCATAGCCCTTGCGCTTGGCCTCATGGCCGATCTTGGCGTCGATGTTGCCTGCCGTGCCGGGCATGTCGCGGGCGCCCACGGCTTCGCAGCGGGCGGTTTCCATCGCGTCCATCAGGTCGCGCGCCATGGATCCCGTGGGCGCGTATCGCGTGGCCGTGGCCTGGTCGTGATACTTGTGGCGCAGCGCCAGCGCATCGGCGGTGCCGCGCGCCAACAGCACTTCGTCACGGGTCATCCGGCGGCTGACCTGGGGCAGGCGCATTGCATCGCCAGACAGGCCCGGCGGGTCGACCGAATAGGTCACGCCAAGATCCGGGTCGTCGGCCATCACGCGGGTGGCTTCGGCCAGGGCTTTCTTGAACGGCTCGGACGGGTTGTCGGCGGGGGGTTTTGTCATGTGGCGAATGTGGCGCCGGGCGCAGGCAAGGGCAAGGGGCGGCGCGGATCAGTAACTGTCGATCGCGGCGATCCCGGCCTCGCAGGGGGCGGGGAAGGGGGCGTTGGTGCCGAGGTTGGCGACATCCAGATCCCGCGGGTCGGTCTGGCCCGTCTCGGACAGGGTTTGCACGTATTCCTCGGTCTCTGGGTCAACGCTGGTCGCCTCGACCGTGTATTCGCCGGTCAGAAGGTTCACGTCGCAGCTCATGCTGCCACCCGCGATCCGGTCATAGGTGGAATAGGAAAACCCGGCCAGCACGAACCGTTCATCGCGATAGGCGATGGTGAAGGTCTGGAACCACGGGAACCGGCCGATCCCGGATTGTTCCGAAATCAGCCGGAGCGATCCGTTCGGCGCCTCTTCGAGCCGCGGGGCCATGCCCCACATCGACCCGCTGAACGCCACGTTGCGCGCGATCAGGAGCGGGACCGAGGCGGGATCGTCACGCCAGTCGCTGACGATGACCAGATCGGCGCGGTCGGGCTGGGTTTCGCTGGCCAGAAGCATCACCTGTTCGCAGCCAATACGGTCTTCGACCATGTCGATGCACAGGCTGTCGATCAGGCGGGGCAGGACCAGCGCCTCGGTCTCGGTCAGGGCCCCGGATTGGGCGAAGGCCTGGGGGCCAGCAAGGGCAATGGCCAAGGCCAGCCCCGCGATCTGGGTGCTGTGGCTCACGTCGTGCTGTCCCTTCCCCTATGCGCGCGCCGCGCCTCGTCACGCGGCGGCCCCATGGTCCCCGGCGACACAATAGGCAGAACGGGGGTTTTGGGAAAGGGTCCGTTGCGGGCTGTGGATCGAATCTTCGTCAGGGCAGGAACCAGCCGATCTCGGCATTGCCGCCGCAGATCAGGATGCAGATCCGTTCACCCGGCGCGGGCTGATAGGCGCCCGAGGTCAGCGCCGCCAGCGCCACCGCGCCGCCGGGTTCACAGGCAAGCCGCGTGACCTCCCACAGCTTGCGGGCGGCGGCATAAACGGCCTCGTCCGGCAGGACGAGGGCGGTGGAAACGCGGGCTTTGACAACCTCGTAAGACAGGGCCCCGAGCGCTGGCCCGCCGAGCGATCCGGCGGCGACACCGGTGGCCTTGACGTCGATATCGGGGCCATTGGCGAGGGACCGGGCCAGCGTATTGGTCCCCTCGGTCTCCACCGACACCACGTTCACCCTGTCCCCGAACCATGCCGCGATGCCGCCGATCAGCCCGCCGCCCCCGGTGGCCACCAAGATCGTGTCGAGCCCGCCCATCTGCGCCTCGATCTCGCGCGCGACGGTGCCCTGACCCGCCAGCGTGCCTTCGCTGTCATAGGGGTGGACGGGCAGGGCGCCGGTTTGTTCCGCCGCTTGGGCATATTCGGCCATGCACTCGGCGACGGACCCCTCGGTCAGCACGACCTCGCCGCCGAAGGCGCGCATCCGGCGCAGTTTCTCTTCCTTGGCGATGACGCGGGGCACGTAGATCTTCGACCGGTGCCCGAGGGTCGAGGCCGCATAGGCCACCGCCGCGCCATGGTTGCCGCCCGAGGCCGCGACCACGCCTGTTTCGGGCACCTCGCGGGTCAGCATGTTGGTGAAGGCGCCGCGCACCTTGAAGGACCCGGTGATCTGGGTGTGTTCCAGCTTGAAGGTCAGCGGGCCGGGCGTGCCGAAGGCCGAAGCCTCGACCGCAAGGATCGGGGTCTGCCGGATATACGGCGCGATCAGGTCGGCCGCGCGGGCGATGGTGTCGGGGGTGGGGTTCAGCATGGGGCTGACGCTGGCACGTAGGGCCCGGGGCGTCAATTCGGCTGACCCGGGATCACCCCACGCTCATTGAGGCGGCGCTTTCGGGCAGTTCCTCGTCAAAGCAGCGCTGGTAGAACTCGGCCACCGTTTGGCGCTCCAGCTCGTCGCATTTGTTCAGGAACGACACCCGGAACGCATAGCCCACGTCGCGGAAAATCTCGGCGTTCTGGGCCCAAGTGATCACGGTGCGTGGGCTCATCACCGTCGACAGTTCGCCGTTCATGAAGGCCGTGCGCGTCAGGTCGGCGACCGTCACCATCTGGCTGACCGTGCGGCGGCCCTTTTCGGTGTTGTAATGCGGGTTCTTGGCCAGAACGATCGCGGTTTCGGCGTCGTGGCTGAGATAGTTCAGGGTCGACACCAGGCTCCACCGGTCCATCTGCGCCTGGTTGATCTGCTGCACCCCGTGATAAAGGCCCGTCGTATCGCCAAGGCCCACCGTGTTGGCGGTGGCGAAAAGGCGGAAATACGGGTTCGGGGTGATGATCTCGTTCTGGTCGAGCAGCGTCAGCTTGCCGTCATGTTCCAGCACCCGCTGGATCACGAACATTACGTCGGCCCGGCCCGCATCGTATTCGTCGAAGACGATGGCTACCGGGTTGCGCAGCGCCCAGGGCAGGATGCCCTCGTGAAACTCGGTCACCTGCTTGCCGTCACGCAGCTTGATCGCGTCCTTGCCGATCAGGTCGATCCGGGAAATGTGACTGTCGAGGTTCACCCGGACGCAGGGCCAGTTCAGCCGGGCGGCGACCTGTTCGATATGGGTGGATTTGCCGGTTCCGTGATAGCCCTGGATCATCACGCGGCGGTTGTGGCTGAAGCCTGCGGCGATGGCGAGCGTGGTATCGGGGTCGAACTTATAGGTCGGGTCGATCTCGGGCACCCGGTCGGTGCGTTCGGCGAACCCCTTGATCTTCATGTCCGTGTCGATGCCGAACACATCGCGGACCGAGATCTCTTCGGTCGGTTTTGCATCCATGCTCAAGCTGCCATCGGCCATGTCAATCAAGGTCCTGTCCGGGGGAAGAGTGATCCGTGCAGCGATGCAACATATCGCCCCGGCCCGCAAGGGGAAGGACAAAACCGCATGGGCTGGCCAAGGCCACGCGACCCGTGCATGGTCGCCGCGCAACCGAAGGCGGCCCCATGACCGATCGTGACACGCTTGAAAACCTGATCGCGCGCGTCGCCCTGCGCGACCGGGCGGCGTTTTCGGCGCTTTATGCCGCGACCTCGGCGAAACTTTACGGTATCTGCCTGCGTGTCTTGAAAGATCGCGCCCTGTCCGAGGACGCCTTGCAGGAGATGTACGTGAAGATCTGGGACCGTGCCGACCGATACCAGGTGACCGGGCACAGCCCGATGACCTGGCTGATCACGGTGGCGCGCAACCATGCGATCGACCGCTTGCGCCGCAGGGGGCCGGAGACGGCCGATATCGATGCGGTGGTTCCCGTGGCCAGCGCGGCACCCGGGCCCGAGGCACAGGCTGTTGCGGCAGGTGAGGCGCGGCGCATCGCGGCCTGTCTGGATGAGCTTGACGCCGACCGCGCGGCTGCCGTGCGCGGGGCCTATTTCGACGGGCAAAGCTATGCCCAACTGGCCGAGCGGTTCGACGTGCCGCTCAATACGATGAAAACTTGGCTGCGCCGCAGCCTCATTGCCCTGAAGGAGTGTCTGGCCCGGTGACCGGTTCCGCCGACATATCGCCCGAGGACGCCGCCCTGGCCGCCGAATACGCGCTCGGCCTGCTGGAGGGCGACGCGGCGCGCGCCTTTGCGGACCGGTTCGAACGCGAACCGGCGCTGGCGGCCGAGGTGACGGCCTGGCAGGTGCAGTTCGCCGCGATGGCCGAGGCGGAGGTCGTGCCCGTCGCCCCGCCGCCCCATCTTGCGCGCCGGATCGAGGCCATGCTGTTCCCGGATGCAGCACCCGCGCCGATCCGGCAGCGGATCGGTCTGTGGCGCGGTCTGGGGCTGGCCGGTGTGGCGACCAGCGTGGCGCTGGCCGCAATCCTTGTCCTGAACCCGCGCCCCGCCCCGGTGACCCCGCTAGTGGCCGACCTGGCCCCTGTGACCGGCACGGTTCAGTTCGTGGCGCTTTACGATCCCGCAACGCGGCTGTTGTCCGTCCGCCAAAGCGCGGGCGAGGCGCGCGCTGGCCGCGCGCAGGAGGTCTGGCTGATCGCGGGCGAGGATGCGCCCGTGTCGCTGGGCCTGATCGGGGAGAACGGGCAGCTTCGGGCAGTGTTGCCCGATGCGCTTGGCCCCGTTCTGGCCGGTGCCACGCTGGCCGTCAGTGACGAACCGGTCGGCGGGTCGCCCACCGGTGCGCCCACGGGCGATGTGCTGGCCGCAGGCGGTGTGATCGAGATTTAATTCTCTTTAAGATCAGAGCCTTGCGGATTTTTTTGCAAAATCCGACACCGCCCTGAAACCTTTGCGCGCCCCCTTGCGTGGTTTCTGCATGTCCGGCCGACGGCGCCGGATACGAAACCAACAAGGAGATCACAGATGACATATTCCAAACTGAACGTCACGCAGCGTGCCACCGCCGCCTTCACCGGGGCTGCGGCTGCCGCCCTGATTGCCGGTGCGGCTCTGGCCAACCCGACCGTGGGTGGCGCGCCGATGATGGCCGACATGAACATCGTGGAAAACGCGTCGAACTCGCCGATCCACACCACGCTGGTCGCGGCCGTGGTCGAGGCGGGGCTGGTCGACACGCTGGCCTCCGAAGGTCCGTTCACCGTCTTCGCGCCGACCGACGCGGCCTTTGGCGAGCTGCCCGCGGGGTCGGTCGAGGCGCTGCTGGAACCCGGCAACCGCGACCGTCTGGTCGAAATCCTGACCTGCCACGTGGTGGCGGCCGAGGCATTCTCGGGCGATATCGTCGGCATGATTTCCGACAGCGGCGGCGCGCATGAGATCGAAACGGTCGGCGGCTGCACCTTCACCGCGCGCATGTCGGGCGGTCAGGTGATGATCGAGGACGAACAGGGCCGCATGGCCACCGTCACCATCGCCGATGTCGACCAGTCGAACGGCGTGATCCACGTGATCGACACCGTGCTTCTGCCCGAGGCGTAAGCCATCCCCATGGCCGGGCCCGACCCCACGGGCCCGGTCAACCCCGGTCGGGCAGGGTGACATCTCGGTCCCCAGTCTCTCTTGCCGAGCCTGGCGGACGGTCCGCACAAGCGGGCCTGTCACAGCCCCCGAGCCGCCAGCGCCTTGCCCGACCATCTTCCCCGACCCATCATGATCATCGCAGGAGGATATCATGCGCACCCGACGCCTTTTTCTGACCACCTGGCTTGCCGCCGCGCTGCCGCTGGTGCTGCCTGCTGCGGGTCGCGCCGATATCGCCGAAGGCCCGTTCGAGATCACCCGGACCGAGGCGCAATGGCGCGCGATGCTGAGCGAGGCGGAATATGCCGTGATGCGCGAAGGCGCGACCGAGCGGCCCTATTCCAGCCCGCTGAACGATGAAACGCGGCCCGGGCTATATCATTGCCGGGGCTGTGACCTGCCGCTTTACGATGCGGCGGTGAAATATGACAGCGGCACCGGCTGGCCCAGTTTCTGGGATGTCCTGCCCGACGCCATCGGCACGATGGAAGACCGCAGGCTGATCTTCCAGGTCCGCACCGAATGCCATTGCCGCCGCTGCGGCAGCCATCTGGGCCACATCTTCGAGGACGGGCCCGAGCCCACCGGGCTCAGGCATTGTCTCAACGGTGTGGCGCTGGTGTTCCGCCCGGCGGTGTAGCCCGCCGAGTGTTCAATTCCAGCAGCTGACCGTCACGGTCATGTCGGCGCCGAGGCGCGCGAGATTTTCCTCGTTCATCCGGTCCTCGCGCGGGGCTGCATCCAGCACCAGCCCCGCCGCCGTGAGCGCGTCACGCAGGGCATCCACCTGCAGCGCCAGCGTCACATCGGCGGGCAGGGTGCGACCCGAGACTGTGCCGGGCAGGACCATGCCGGTCACAGATCCGGTGAAATCCAGAACCGGCGCCCCCGCCTCGCTTTCGGCGGTGGCGATGTCCAGCCGCTGCAGGGTCGTCTCGCCGTTCATGCCCTCCAGCGCGGCCAGTGTGCCGAAGCTCATCGAGGCGGTGCTGAGCGTGCCGTCGAAGGGAAAGCCCGACACGGCAATGGGCGCCTGCACCCGCCCCGACCCTTCGGCCAGAACACCGAAGGCCAGTGGCGCTAGCTGCGTCAGCGGGCGCAGCACCGCGATGCCCAGGTCGGCATCGCTATAGGCAAGCTCGGCCTCGTAGCTGTCATTGATCAGGGTTTGCGCGCAGTCCCCCACCGCCTCGGTCGTGGTCAGGACGGTGCCGTCCGCGTCGATGAAAAAGCCCGTCCGCACCCGGTCGGGCGTGCGCACCTCGAGGCCCGAGACCATGTCGACCCCGTCTTCCATCGTCTCCGGCACCACCGCGGGGTCGAGCACACCGTCGATATAGCTGATGGTGGATTGCATCATCGGCAGCACGCGCGCGATCTGGTCATCGCGTTCCGGCGGCCAGACGATGGTGAACCCCTTGACCGTGCCGCGCACTAGCCGCGCCTCGGTATGGGACCGCAGCGTGTCGGACTGGCCGGTCAGAAGGAAACTGTCACGACCGCGTTCACGTTCACCGTCCAGCGGCACGATCTCGAGCGTCTGCATGATCTCGTAAAGGCCGAACAGCGTGGTTTCCGTGCCCGGCTGCGAGATCAGCAGGATCTGCACGCCGCTGTCGTTGATCTCGGTGTATTGCGCGAAGGGGAAATTGTAGCCAGCGAATTCCACCATCGCGAGCGGCAGATCGATCTCGATGCCCGCCACGTCGCTGGTCACCGTTTCCATGCCCAGCGCGGCGAGTTCGCCCCGGTAGTCGCCCAGCAGTTCCGCGCGCTGGCGCGAGGTCAGAACGCCGGTGGGTTCATACCCCTTGTCCTGCTGCCAGGCGCTCATGGAACCGCGGGTGCCCGGGCCGAAGGCGCCGTCGATGGCGCCGGTGTAATAGCCATACCAGGCCAGCGCGATCTGCAGCGCGTCCCGGCCTTCGCGGTCAAGCTGTGCCTCGCTCTGGCGGGCTTCCTGAACGGTTTCCTCGGGGATCAGCGGCGCGGGCGCGGGGGCCGGTTCCGCCTCGGCCACCTCTTCGACAATCGGTTCGGGCGCCGGTTCGGCGACCGCCTCGGGCGCGGTGGTGTCATTTGACGCGGCGTCTTCGGTCGCGGGGGTCTCTGCCTCCTGCGTGGCGGGCGCCTGCGGGGCTGGGTCCGTCAGGACCGTCGCACCCACGGGAAAGAACTGGCTGACATAGGCGCTGTCATCGGTGATGAAACTGTCCAGCGGCACCACGCCCTGGTTGCGCAGCGTGTTGAGCGCGGTTGCCGCAGCATCGGGGGCAAAGGGGCCGATGACGATGGCGTAAAGCCCGTCGGGGGTGCGGAACCCGTTCACATCCTCGACCAGCTGCGCATAGGTGCCGGCACGGGCCTGCGCGTTGACCAGTTCGCTGAACGCTTCCAGCTGGACCCAGGCGCGGTCCTGCGCCTCGGCCCCCTGCGCGATCAGCCCGACCATCACGGCCATCATGGCCGCGATCACCATCCGGGCGCGGCGCCCGTATTCCCCGATTGCCTGTGCCAAACCCTTGTCCCCTGTCTTGCCCTTCGGATATGCCGCAGGGCGGCACGTGCCCGTCTATATCGCGTGGCGCGCATGCCGCACAGTCAGGAAATGCACCGGAAATCGCCGGGATCGCAAGGCCTGCGGGGGCGGCACGTTGACCGCTGTTGCCTTGCGGCCTAAGACGGCGCCGCCGGAGTATCACGGACCCCTTCCATGCCATCGACCGCCCCCCCGAAAAGCTTTCAGGACATCATCCTGCGCCTGCAGACCTATTGGTCGGCACGGGGCTGCGCGATCATGCAGCCCTACGACATGGAGGTTGGGGCCGGCACGTTTCACCCGGCCACCACGCTGCGCTCGCTGGGGTCGAGGCCCTGGGCGGCGGCGTATGTGCAGCCCTCGCGCCGCCCGACGGACGGGCGATATGGCGAAAACCCCAACCGGTTGCAGCATTATTACCAGTATCAGGTGCTGATCAAACCGAGCCCGCCCGACCTGCAGGAGCTTTACCTCGGCTCGCTCGAGGCCATCGGTATCGACATGGACCTGCATGACATCCGGTTTGTCGAAGACGACTGGGAAAGCCCCACGCTGGGTGCCTGGGGCCTGGGGTGGGAGGTCTGGTGCGACGGCATGGAGGTCAGCCAGTATACCTATTTTCAGCAGGTGGGCGGACATGACTGTCACCCGGTTTCGGGCGAGCTGACCTATGGGCTGGAACGTCTGGCGATGTATGTGCTGGGCATCGACCACGTGATGGACATGCCCTTCAACGACCCAGATGCGCCGATCGCGCTGAGCTACGGGGACGTGTTCCGCCAGACAGAACAGGAATATTCCCGCTTCAATTTCGACGTGGCCGACACCGCGCTGCTCTTGCGCCATTTCGAGGAGGCCGAGGCCGAATGCCACGCGATCCTGGCCGCCCCCGCCGAGGACCCGAAAACCGGCAGGCGCATCATCATGGCCCACCCGGCCTATGACCAGTGCATCAAGGCCAGCCATATCTTCAACCTTCTGGACGCGCGCGGCGTGATCTCGGTGACCGAACGGCAGGCCTATATCGGGCGGGTGCGTGCGCTGGCGAAAGCCTGCGCCGATGCCTTCGTTCAGACCGAGGCGGGGGGATGGGTGGCATGACCGACGCTGACCTTCAGGAGTTCAGCGCAATCGATCTGTCGCCTGCGGACCCGGTCGAGATGTTTTTCGCTCTGGTCGAGAAGGGGCCCGGAGCAATCGGGGCAGCGGGATACCGAAAGCTGAAGCGGCGCCTGCAGCACCGGGCAGAGGAACGGTTCCGGCAACTATCCGCAGACCTGCGACCGGGCGACCTGGCGCTCGACTTAGGGGCGAATGTGGGAGAAGTGACAGCGGTCCTCTCCGCCACCGGCGCGGAGGTTCACGCCTACGAACCAGAGCCGGAAACCTTTACGATACTCAAACGACGCTTTGCCGACACGCCGCATGTCATCCCGCACAATGCGGCCGTTTCAAATCGGTCAGGCGCGGCGGAGCTTGTCCTGCCCGCTTCTTTCGCCGACCGTCCGCGCAGCGCCTCAAAGGCCGCAAGTATAGCCCATGACGTTTACCGCGGTCCTGACGCGCAGACGCGGACCGTGCCTGTTTTAGACATTCGCGAAATCCTTGCGGGTCTGCCGCGTCGGCCGCGCCTGATCAAGATGGATATCGAGGGGGCTGAACTTGACGTTCTTGATGCGATCCGACGGGACAACCTTCTAGAGCCGGGGATGGCCGTTTTCGTGGAAACGCATGAACGCATTGACCCCGCCGCCCTGCCTCAGGTTCGTGCGCTCCAGTCTTGGGCACGGACCGACGCGGCGGGCTACGTGAATCTGAATTGGGGATAACGGCATGACCGCTGGCCGCTGGCTCGTCGTCACGATTGTCGCCGTCACCGCCCTGTTCGCGGCGGCGCAATGGTGGTTTCAGACGCGCGCCTATTACGTGCCGGTCGAGGCGGCGAGCGTTGCGGTCGCCCTGGCCGACGGCGGCACCGAAGACCTGCCCGTGACGGGGTTCACCGGCATCGATGCCGACACCTCGCCGCTGCGTTACCGCGGCTGCTTTCGCGTCGATGTCGATCTGGAAGATCTCGCGGCGCGGGCCGTCACCCATGACGACCCCACGCCCCTGATCGCACCGGGATGGTTCGACTGTTTCGATGCAACCGCGATCGGCGCCGCACTGGAGGCCGGTCAGGCACGCGCCTTCCTGTCGCAAACGGAAATCCGCCCCGGCGCCGACCGCGTCGTCGCGATCTACCCCGACGGGCGCGGCTTTGCCTGGCACCAGTGGAATGGCAGTCTCGACCCCTAGGGGCGTGCCGGAAAGGAAAAGACCCATGTCGGAAGACGACAGGAAAAAGATGGGCCCCTACAAGCGCGCCGTTGCCGAGGTGACGGAACGGGCCGGGGCGAAGAAGGTCGAGACGGACGGGATGGTGCTGTTCCAGTATCCCGATTACGACACCTACAGGGATGCGCAGATTCTCGGCAACAAGGCGAAACTGCGCATGCAGTTCGTCAAGGAAAGCCATATCCGCATCCTGTCGGGATACCTGGAGGAAACACTTGGCCCGGTGTCCTTCGGCATTTGCCACGGCACCCGGCGGGGCGCCGAGCAAAGCTGGTTTCGCGCGCATCTGCCCGGTGCGCCGGATGTGATCGGAACCGAAATCTCGGACACGGCCAGTGATTTCCCGCACACGATCCAGTGGGATTTCCACGAGACCAACCCGGAATGGACGGGGCGCGCCGATTTCGTCTATTCGAATTCATGGGATCACGCCTTCGACCCGCTCAAGGCCTTTGCAGCCTGGATCGACGCGTTGCGGCCCGGCGGTCTGATGCTGCTCGATTATACCAAGGGCCAGACCCCGGATGCAGCCAACGCGCTCGACCCGTTCGGGATCAAGCTGCGCAAGCTTCGCGCGATGCTGACCGAGGCGTTCGGCACGAAAGGAACGCTGCGCGACACGCTCGACACCCGTCGCACCAACCCTGAATACCGCGCCCGCGTGGTGGTCTTTGAAAAGTCCGCCTGAGGCCAACCGAAAGCTGACCCGATCATGCCCGATCTTCTGCTGGAACTCTTTTCCGAGGAAATCCCCGCCCGGATGCAGGCCAAGGCCGCCGAGGATCTGAAGCGGCTGGTGACCGGCGGGCTGGTCGATGCGGGGCTGACCTATGCCAGCGCGGGGGCTTTCGCCACGCCGCGGCGGCTGACCCTGACGGTGGAAGGGCTGGCCGACCGGTCGCCGGACATGCGCGAAGAACGGCGCGGGCCGCGCGCGGATGCGCCGGAAAAGGCCATCGAGGGGTTCTTGCGCGGTGTCGGCCTGACCCGCGACCAGGTGGAGGTGCGGCCGGACAAGAAGGGCGATGTGCTGTTCGCGGTCATCGACAAGCCGGGCCGGGCCGCACCCGAGATCATCGCCGAGGTCGTGCCGGGCGTGATCCGCGATTTCCCGTGGCCCAAATCCATGCGCTGGGGGGCGGGCAGCCTGCGCTGGGTTCGCCCGTTGCAGCGCATCCTGTGCATTTTGACCGATGAGGCGGGGGCCGAGGTCGTGCCCTTCGACGTGGACGGGATCAGATCGGGTGATGTGACCGAGGGGCACCGGTTTCTCAGCCCCGGTGAGATCAGGGTCACATCCTGTGACGATTACCGTGCGAAACTGGCGGCCGCCCATGTCGTCCTGTCCGCCGAGGACCGCGCGCAGACGATCTGGCACGACGCCACCACCATGGCCTTCGCGCAAGGTCTGGAAGTGGTCGAGGATGCAGGCCTCCTGGCCGAGGTCGCGGGGCTGGTGGAATACCCGGTCGTCCTGATGGGCGAGATCGGCGAGGATTTCCTGAGCCTGCCGCCCGAGGTGTTGCAGACCTCGATGAAGGAGCACCAGAAATTCTTTTCGGTCCGCAACCCCGCCACTGGCCGGATCGAGAAATTCGTCACCGTCGCCAACCGCACCACCGCCGACAATGGCGCCACGATCCTTGCGGGCAACCAGAAGGTGCTGGCCGCCCGCCTGTCGGATGCGAAGTTTTTCTGGGAAAACGACCTGCGCGTGGCAAAGGCGGGGATGGGCGACTGGTTGGAGGCGTTGAAAAACGTCACCTTCGAACGCCGCTTGGGGTCCCAGGCGGAGCGCATCGACCGGATCGCCGCGCTTGCAAAGGAAATCGCACCGCTGGTCGGCGCCGACCCCGACCAGGCGGAAACGGCGGCGCGGATCGCCAAGGCCGATCTGTCGTCGGAAATGGTTTATGAATTCCCCGAACTGCAGGGCGTGATGGGCCGCTACTATGCCGAGGCCGCGGGCCAACCGGCCGAGGTCGCGGCGGTGGCCGAGGACCACTACCAACCCCTCGGCCCGTCGAGCGACGTGCCGACGGCACCCCTGTCGGTCGCTGTCGCGCTGGCCGACAAGATCGACCTGCTGACCGGGTTCTGGGCGATCGACGAGAAACCGACCGGGTCGGGTGACCCGTTCGCGCTGCGGCGGGCGGCGTTGGGGGTGATCCGGATCGTGACCACGGACGGTCTGCGCCTGCGCCTCGACCGGTTCATCGACAGCCAGCTGCTCAAGCACAAGATCGCCTTCAATCACGGGGCCGACGAAGACGTCATCGATACGCTCGAGGAAATCCTGAAAGAGATCGCCGATCGCGGCGTGTTCGGTGCGGCCTACCGCGCGGTGCTGGACCGGCTGAAGGAAAACGACCGCCTGCCCGACACCAGCGAGGGCTCGGTCCTGCGCACGGTGGGTGACATGGTGCCGGACCTGTCGACCGACCTGCTGGCGTTTTTCCACGACCGCCTCAAGGTGCATCTGCGGGCCGAAGATATCTCTCATGATGTCATCGACGCCGCGCTGTCGAAACCGCCCGCCGATGATCTGGCCCTTGTCGTGGCCCGCGCGCGCGCGCTGCAGGCCTTTCTCAAGACCCCCGATGGCGAAAACCTGGTGCAGGGCTATCGCCGCGCGGCCAATATCCTGGCCCAGGCCGAGGAAAAGGACGGGGTCGAATACCGTTACGGGGCGGATGTGAAATTCGCCGAAACCGATGAGGAACGCGCGCTGTTCATTGCCCTCGACGCCGCCAGAACCGCCATCGCCCCGGCGCTCCAGGCGGAAGATTTCGCCGCCGCCATGACCCGGATGGCCACGCTGCGCGCGCCGATTGATGCGTTTTTCGAGGCGGTGCAGGTCAATGCCGACAACCAGGTGGTGCGCCGTAACCGGCTGAACCTGTTGCACCAGATCGTGGAAACCTGCGGGCAGGTGGCCGATCTTTCGAAACTGGACGGCTGATCCCCGGAAATCTGCAGATTTCCGCCCAGAAAATCTGCAGATTTTCATACGGAAAACCCGGGTCTTCCGCCTCTTTCGCCGCGCTGCGGCGAGACGGCGCTGGACAGGTCGCCTCAGGGTTGTATCCTGCGCCCGTGGCTCTGAAAGACACCCCGATGCTCACCACCCCCGATTTCACCGAAATCACCAAGACGGCCGAGCTGCGCACCTCGACCCATGGCAACCGCGCCAAATGCCTGCAGAGGCTGGTCCGGCTCGACCTGCCGGTGCCGCTGACCGTTGGGCTGAGTTTCGACACCGTGCGTGCCATCGCCGCGGGCCGCCTGCCGGATATGGAGGCGTTGCTGGGCGTGTTCGGGCCGGGCGCGCTGGTGTCGGTCCGCTCCTCCAGCCAGATGGCTGATTGGGGGGGGCCGGGCACCATCCTGAACATCGGCATGACCGATGCGAAATGCGATGAACTGGCCGCCACCCACGGGCGCAGCGCGGCCGAACAGCTTTATGTCAGTTTCATCCGGTCCTACGCCGTCGATGTGCTGCGGCTGGATGCCGACGGGTTCGAGGGCACGCTGACCCCGCGCCTGGCCAAGCGCCAGTTCGAGGAGGAGATGGAGGAACCTTTCCCCCAGAACCCCGCCGAACAGCTGGCCGAGGTGCTGCGGTCGATGGCGCGCGCCTGGGACGGCACCACCGCGCGGCTGTTGCGGCAGGCGCAGGGCGCGCCCGCCGATGCAGGCCTCGGGCTCGTGGTGCAGCGCATGGCGCTGGGCATCGGACAGGGGCTTTCAGGCTCGGGTGTCGTGCAGTTCGTGTCATCCGATACCGGCGCGCCGCAGATCACGGGGCGCTACCTGCCGCAGGGGCAGGGGCGTGCCGCGCTGCGCGAGGACGCCGCCGAATTCATCGAATCCGACACGCGCGGCCCGGCGCTGGAAGATCACGCCCCCGACCAGGTCGCCAGGCTGCGCGAGGCGGGCATCCTGCTGCGCCAGCGCCTGCGCGAAGAGATGCAGGTCGAATTCACCCTGATGAACGGCGAGATGTCGATCCTCGATGCCGTGCGCGTGCCCCGGTCAGGCCGGGCCGAGGTGGCGATCGCCGTGACGCTGGCCGAAGAAGGAATCATCACGCGTGACGAGGCGCTGATGCGCGTCGAACCCTTCACTCTGAACCAGGTGCTGCACCGGCAGGTCAGACCCAGTGCCGCGCGCGACGTGCTGACCATGGGCATCGCGGCGGCCCCCGGCGCGGCCACGGGCAAGCTGGTGTTCTCGGCCGCCGCAGCGCAGGCGGCGGCGGCCCAGGGGGAGGCGTCGATCCTTGCGCGGCGTGAAACCAGCCCCGAGGACATAAGGGGGATGCATGCCGCCCATGCGATCCTGACCGAACGCGGCGGCATGACCAGCCACGCCGCCGTCATCGCGCGCGGCCTGGGTCTTCCTTGCGTGACAGGCGCCACCCGCCTGCAGCTTGACGCGCGCAAGAAGACGCTGACCGTGCCGGGCCGCAAGGTGTTTCACGAGGGCGATATCATCACCGTCGACGGGTCCAGCGGCGAGGTTCTGGTTGGTGCCGCCGAGATGATCGAGCCGGCGCTGGGCGGCGCCTTTGCCACGCTGATGGACTGGGCCGATGCCGCCCGTGACATCGGTATCCGGGCCAATGCCGACACCACCGAGGACGCCGCGATGGCGCAGCGGTTCGGTGTGGACGGCATCGGGCTGTGCCGGACCGAACACATGTTTTTCGATCCCGCCCGCCTGACGGTGATGCGCGAGATGATCTTTGCCGAAAACCCCGGTGACCGGGCCGCGGCGCTGGAACGGCTGCTGCCGATGCAACGCGCCGATTTCGCCGACCTGTTCCGGCTGATGCGCGGCCAGCCCGTCTGTATCCGCCTGTTCGACCCGCCGCTGCATGAATTCCTGCCCGGCGGGCGCGACGGTGTGCGCGCGCTGGCCGAGGCGCTGGACCTGCCGGTCAGCCGCGTGGCCGCGCGAATCGAAAGCCTTGAAGAGTTCAACCCGATGCTGGGGATGCGCGGCGTGCGGCTGGGCGTGACCGTGCCCGAGATCTACGAGATGCAGGCCCGTGCCATATTCGAGGCCACATTGGCCGCCTCGGAAAAGGGTGCGCCGGTGGTGCCCGAGATCATGATCCCGCTGGTGTCAGCCAAGCGCGAGGTGGAACTGGTCAAGGCGCGGCTCGACGCGATCGCGTCGGCGGTCCGGGCCGAGACCGGAAAGGATTTCGATTACCGGCTGGGCGTGATGGTCGAAACCCCGCGCGCCGCCCTGCGCGCCGGTGAGATCGCCGAACATGCCTCATTTTTATCTTTCGGTACCAATGACCTGACCCAGATGACCTATGGTCTCAGCCGCGATGATGCGGGTCGGTTCATGTCGGCCTATGTCCAGCAGGAGGTGTTCGTCGAAGACCCGTTCACGCGCCTCGATGTCGATGGGGTGGGCGAGCTGCTGTTGCTTGGGGCCGACCGGGGACGGGCGGCGCGCCCGGACGTGATCCTGTCGCTTTGCGGAGAGCATGGCGGCCAGCCCGAGGCCATCGGGTTCTGCCGCAAGGCCGGTTTCGATTATGTCTCCTGTTCGCCCTTCCGGGTGCCGGTCGCCAAACTTGCGGCCGCACAATTGTGCATTTCCGACAAAGAGTTGCCACGCGACGCTGATACCTCCTAGTCAGGGAGCGACGATTTCGCAGATGCCCGTCCCAAGGTTTTGGGCACCGGTCCTGACGCGTCGCTAAACCGGGGAACAGTTTGGACATGTGCCGCCTTACGGCTAGTATATGTCCGGACCAGCCCGGAAGAGGCTGATGGGGGTTTGCCCCCGGGAAGGGTCGAGAGTGCGATGAAGATGTCTTTGCGGGCGCTGGCCGTGTGTCTGGCATGCTGTGGACTGGCGCTGCCGGCCACGGCGGACGTGACCTATAGCAGCTCGACCGGCGGTGCGGGTCTGGCCCCGATGCTGGGTCACGTGATGGGTGTCGAGGCGGCCTCGCTCGCTTCGGTCCCGGCCGGGCGGCTGCAACGCCTTGCCACGCCCTTCGTTCCGCAGCGCGGCCGCCAGGGTCAGGGCAACGACCCAAGGGTCATGACGGCCAGCGGCCTTGCCGCGCTCGGCCCCTCGCGCGGCAACCGGCAATGGCGCTGCCTGACCGAGGCGCTGTATTTCGAGGCCCGCGGCGAGGATGTGTCCGGCCAGTATGCCGTGGCCGAGGTGATCCTGAACCGGGTCGATCACCCCAATTACCCCGACACCATCTGCGAGGTCGTCAACGAGGGCACCGGGCGGCGCTATGCCTGCCAATTCACCTATACCTGTGACGGGCGCCCCGAAGAAATTCACGACACCGCCGCCTGGCACCGGCTGGGCCATATCTCGCGCATCATGATGGACGGCGCCCCGCGCGACCTGACCCATGGCGCCACCCATTACCATGCCACATGGGTCAATCCGCGCTGGGCCCGGGTCTATCCGCGCACCGCGCAATACGGTGTGCATATCTTCTATCGCCAGCAATACTGAAGGTCGCCAATGACCGGCGTGATGCCGGTGGGGGGCTTTGGCCGCGCGCATCGGCATGGTAGCGACCGGGCCATGAGCAAGGGGCGCTGACGCATGACCGACCCGATTTCCCTGGCCTTCGCCCATCCCGAAGCACGGGCCGCCGCGCTGTCCGATGATCCGCCGCCCGACCGCATCTCGATGACCGAGCATCTGCGCGAGGTCGAGATCGGTGCCTTTCAGGGGGAACGCGGGGTCACCCAGACGATCCGTTTCGACGTGGTGGTCGAAGTCGCGACCCGGGCCGAAACCGCCACCGATGATGTCGATCGCATCCTCAGCTACGACACCATCGTCGATGCCATCGACGCGGCCCTGGGCGAGACGCGGCTGAACCTTCTGGAAACCCTCGCCGCGCGGGTGGCGGACCTGATTCTGGTGCATCCGCTGGCGCGCCGGGTGTTCGTGCGGATCGGCAAGCTGGACCGTGGTCCCTACGTGCTGGGGGTCGAGATCGTGCGCGATGCGCCGCCCGACCGCCGCCCGGTACCCATGGCGCTGCCGGATGTGGCGCATCCTTTGGTGGTGCTCCTGGACGCCGATGCGGTTGCACGGCCCGATCTTGGCGGTCTCCTGGACCGGCTGGGCCGGTTCGGCCGCCCGGTCATCCTGGTTGCGGGCCATGCAAGGGTGCCCGCCCCGCAGGCCGAGCGCGCGATGCCGCAATGGCGCATCGATCTGCTGGCCCTGGAACAGGCCGCCTGGGTGCTGGCCGCACGTGACAGGCGCTGCGTCGTGGTCGACAGCCGGACCGAGCTGGACTGGGCGATGAAACATGGCCGGATGAGTGTGTGGGCGCCGTCGAAAATGGTGATCGACGCCCATGCCCTGCCCGGCGGGCCCGAGGCCGACCCGGGCCGGCTTGCGCTGTGGCTGGCCGGTTTGTTCTCGGCCCGGGCGGTGCTGGGTTTCGGCGCGGGCGTGCCGGATGGCCCGGATCAGGTGCTGGTCCATCGCTTCGCGGCCACCGAGATGCCGCCGGACGGCTTCAGCGTCTGAGCCGCAGGACGGTTTGCCCCTCGGCCTGACCATCCGCCGAAAACCCGATGTTTTCCAGTATCCTGCCCGTTGCCGACTGGCCGGGGGCGAGGCGGGCGAAGAACCGGTCCTCGTTCCAGACATCCTCGGCATAGGTCAGGGCGGCGGTGATGAACTCATCAATCAGATCGGCCTGCCCGTCATCGGGCAAGAAGCGCGTCGAAATCTCCAGCCCGTCATCGCCGAACCCGATGCGGAAACCGCCGATGCCGATATCTCTGCCATCCCGTGACAGGATCCACGGCCCGATCCCGTGGCGGCCCCAATCCTGTCGGTCGATCATCAGTTGCCGCGCCCCAAGCTCGGCATAAAGCGCGGCATAGAGCGGAAGGGCGCCGTCACCCGGCATGCGGCCTGTCAGCCGCGGAGTGTGAAACCGCCGGGGATCATTCATTGACCAAAGCTGACGCATACTGACGTTGGGTCAACCTGTCCGTTTGGACATGCCCAAAAGACACAAGATCGGCCACCCTTGCCCAATGATCCCCGGCGGGATACGCGCCGGATCATGGAATATCTGCGTCCGATCCCCCTTACCGGCCCTGCGATGCCGCCGGGCAGCCTGCCCCTGGCCGGGGGCCCCGTCCGGTTCACCCATGTCGAGGTTCTGAGCCGGGGAAAGGCGCCGGTCCTGCGCGCGGCGGCTGACCTGCCCCTTGCGGCGCTTGATCCGTTCACGGCCCCCCGGGCGCCCCTGGCGGGCCTGACGCTGGACCGGCCGCGGCTGATGGGCATCCTGAACGTCACGCCGGACAGCTTTTCCGACGGTGGCGCGGCGGCGGACCCGGGCACCGCCATCGCGCGCGTGCATGCGATGCGCAAGGCGGGTGCCGACCTGATCGATATCGGCGGGGAATCGACCCGGCCCGGCGCAAACCAGGTGCCCGTGACCGAGGAAATCGCCCGTGTGCTGCCCGTGGTCGGCGCGTTGGCCACTGATGCGTCCGACCTGCCGATCAGCCTCGATACCCGGAACGCTGCGACCGCGCGCGCCGCGCCGACGGCGGTCATCAACGATGTCTCGGGCCTGCGCCATGATCCGGGCATCGCCACCGTCGCCGCCGAAACCGGTGCCGCGCTGGTGCTGATGCATTCCATTGGCACGCCCGAGACAATGCAGACGCTCGCCGACGATGCCTATGACGAGGTGTTGTTCGACGTTTTCGATGCGCTGGGCCAGATGCGCGACCGGGCCGAGGCGGCGGGGGTGCCACGGGCGCGCATCCTGCTCGATCCCGGGATCGGCTTCGGTAAGACCGATGCCCATAACCGGGCGCTGCTGGAACGGATCAGCCTGTTTCACGGTCTGGGCTGCGGCCTGCTGCTGGGCGTGTCGCGCAAGGGCATGATCGGGCGGATCGGCGAGATTTCAGATGCTACAGCGCGCGGCCCCGCATCGGCGGCGGTTGGCCTATGGGCGGTGTCGCAGGGGATACAGATGCTGCGCGTCCATGATATAGAGATCCACGCTCAAATGCTCAGACTGTGGCGCGCCGTCTCGGGCATGGGCGCGACAGACGGGTAAGGAACATTTGGACATGACGCGGAAACTCTTCGGCACCGATGGCGTGCGGGGGCGGGCGAACACCTACCCGATGACCGCTGAAATGGCGCTGCGCCTCGGTGCGGCGGCAGGGCGCTATTTCCGCCGCGACGGCAGCCGCGCCCACCGGGTGGTGATCGGCAAGGACACGCGGCTTTCAGGCTACATGATCGAAAACGCCCTGACGGCGGGGTTCACCTCGACCGGCATGAACGTGCTGCTTCTGGGTCCGGTTCCGACGCCTGCGGTGGGCCTGCTCACACCCTCGATGCGCGCCGATGTGGGCGTGATGATTTCGGCCAGCCACAACCCGGCCGAAGACAACGGGATCAAGCTGTTCGGCCCTGACGGGTTCAAGCTCAGCGATGAGGCCGAGGCCGAGATCGAGGCGCTGGTCGCCTCGGATATCGTGCCCTCCGATGCCGCCAATATCGGGCGCGCCAAGAGGATCGACGACGGCCGGTTCCGCTATGTCGAACGGGTCAAGGGCACGGTCCCGCAGGGCCGCAGGCTGGACGGTCTGAAGGTGGTGCTCGACTGCGCCAATGGCGCCGCCTACCGCGCCGCACCCGAAGTGCTGTGGGAACTGGGCGCCGATGTCACCACGATCGGGGTCAGCCCGGATGGCAGAAACATCAATGCCGGTGTCGGCTCCACCGCGCCAGAGGCGGCGGCGGCCAGGATCCGGGAGGTCGGCGCCGATGTGGGCCTGTGCCTGGACGGCGATGGCGACCGGGTAATCCTGCTGGACGAAACCGGCAGCGTCATCGATGGCGACCAGATCATGGCGCTGTTCGCCGATCGCTGGGCGGCCGAGGGGCGGCTCAACGCCCGCACGCTGGCGGCGACGGTGATGTCGAACCTCGGACTGGAACGGTTCCTGTCCGACCGCCAGATCGCGCTCCACCGCACGCCCGTCGGCGACCGCTACGTGGTCGAGGCGATGCGCGCGCAGGGTCTGAACCTGGGGGGCGAGCAATCCGGCCATATCGTGATGACCGATTACGCGACCACCGGCGACGGTCTGATCGCGGGGCTTCAGTTCCTGGCCGAGATGGTGGCGGGCGGCCACCGCGCCAGCGAGCTTGCCCATAATTTCGAAAAAGTGCCGCAGCTTCTGAAGAACGTCCGGTTCGGGGACGGGCGTGCGCCGCTCGATCAGGCCGCGGTGCAGGCCGCGATCGCTGCGGGCGAGGCGCGGCTGAACGGATCGGGGCGGCTGCTCATCCGCAAATCCGGCACCGAGCCCCTGATCCGCGTCATGGCCGAGGCCGAGGATGAGGCGCTGATGGCCTCGGTCGTCGATGATATCGTGGCGGCGGTGATGGCCGCGGCCTGAGGGCGGCACGAAACCCCCTCGCCAAGCGGTCCGCGCTTTGCTATCGGCGCTGTCCATGCGGGTGTGGCGGAACTGGTAGACGCACCAGATTTAGGTTCTGGCGCCGCAAGGCGTGGGGGTTCAAGTCCCTCCACCCGCACCACCGTCTTTCCTGGCCTGCCGCGCTTTGCGCTGCTCGGGGCCGTTGAGTTGGCCTGCCGCCCTTCGCGATGCCTGAGGCCGTTTCGGGTGCTTCCGATGCTCCGGCGGCGCGGGGCGGGGGCGTTCGTCTCCACCCCCCGTCACGCCCGCATTGCCGCCCCTTTCGGATCATAGGGCGAATTGGCGATCACCTTGGCGGGCCGTTCCGCGCCCACGACATGGACCGACAGATCGGTGCCTTCGCCGGAAAAATCAGGATCGATCAGCGCCATGGCCAGTGATTTCTCGACCGTGTGCCCATAGCCGCCCGAGGTGACGAAGCCCACTTTCCGCCCGTCGGCCCAGACCGGTTCGAAACCGGATGCATCGGCATCGGCGGCGTCGATTTCCAGCGTCACCAGTTTCCTGGCCGGGCCATTGCCGTCGCGTTCGGCCATCGCGGCGGCACGGCCGATGAATTGCGGCTTGTCCCAGGCAATCCAGCGGTCCATGCCGGTTTCACCAGGCGTGTAGCCCTGGGTGAATTCGGCGTTCCAGATGCCGAAGGATTTCTCCAGCCTCAGCGACAGAAGCGCGTTGAACCCGATCTCGCGGATGCCGTGATCGGTGCCTGCCTCAAGCAGCATCCGGCGCAGCGTGATATGGTCGCCATAGCGGCAGTTGATCTCATAGCCCAATTCGCCGCACACGCTCATCCGCGCGACGCGGGCCCGATTCAGGCCGATGTCGAACCGGCCGATCCCCATGAAGGGCAAGTCGCCCACAGGCCCGTCGGTCAGGGCCGCGATCACCTTGCGGGAATTGGGACCCGACAGGGAAAAGCCGCAGACCTCTTCGCCGAGGTCGCGGACGGTGACGCCGTCCTGAAGATGGTCGCTGAACCACCGCATATGCCAGGCCCGCAGGTAATAGGACCCCATGATCCAGAACGTCCCGTCGCCCCAGTTGAACAGCGTCAGATCGCCCTTCAGCCGCCCGTCGGGCCCGAGCATCGGCGCCAGTTTCGCACGCCCGGGTTTCGGCAGGGCCGAGGCCATCAGGGTGTCGAGCCAGCCTTCCGCATTCGGCCCCGACACCTCGTAGCGGGCGAAGGCCGAGATATCGAGAAGGCCCACCGCCTCGCGCGCGGCGCGGCATTCCCCGGCCACGAGATCGAAGGCGTTCGATCGTTTCAGCGTCGGGGTTTCCACGAAATCCGGCCCGGGCGCGAAATAAAGCGGCACCTCCATGTCCCAGGACTGGCCCCATTGCGCGCCTGCCGCCGTCATGTCGGACCAGGCAGGGGCGCGTTTCAGGGGGCGGCCTGCGGGCAATTGTTCGTTCGGATAGGTCATCACGAAGCGGCGCGAGTAGAACTGGCCGGTGGTTTCCTTGATGTATTGCTTGTTTTCGGCCCATTTGCCGTAACGGGCGACATCCATGCACCAGGCATCGGCCTCGGGTTCGCCATGGATCATCCATTCCGCCAGCGTCTTGCCCACGCCGCCGCCCTGCAGGAACCCCGCCATCACCGCGCAGGCGCTCCAATAGCCGCGCTTGCCCGGCACGGGGCCGACCAGCGGGTTGCCATCGGGGGAAAAGGTGAACGCCCCGTTGACCCAGGTCTTGATGCCCACATCTTGGATCGCGGGGTAGCGCGCGAAGCCCAGCGTCAGTTCGTTTTCAATCCGGTCGAGGTCTTCCTGGAACAACTCCATCCCGTAATCCCAGGGGGCGCCATCCATCGCCCAGTGCTCATGCGCGATCTCGTAGATGCCCACCAGGACGCCCTTCTGGTCCTGGCGCATATAGGTGAACCCTTCGAGATCGACGGTCATTGGCATCTCGAAATCGGCGGCGGCCACTTCGGGCACCGTGTCGGTGATCAGGTAATGGTGCTTGAGCGGCGACAGGGGCAGTTCCACGCCCGCCATCCGGCCCACCTGTTTTGCCCAGAGGCCTGCGGCATTGACCACATGTTCGCAGCGGATATCGCCCTTGTCGGTCTTCACGATCCATCCGTCATGGACCTGTTCCAGCGCTTCGACCTTGGTGTGTTCCTGCACGGTCGCGCCGCGTTTCCGGGCCGCTGCGGCATAGGCATGCACGGTGCCGGTGGTGTCGATATAGCCCTCGCGGTCGGCCCACATGCCGCCGAGCAATCCCTCCGTCGACATGATGGGGCACCGTTTCTGCGCCTCTTCGGGGGTGACCAGTTCGCAATCCTCGATCCCGATGGACTGGAACACGCGATAGGCCGATTGCAGCCATTCCCAGCGCTCCGGCGTGCCCGCCATGGTCAGCCCGCCGGTCATGTGCAGGCCGATATTCTGGCCGGATTCCTTTTCGATCTCGGACAGAAGGTCGATGGTATAGGCCTGCAGCGCGGCCATGTTGGGGTCGGCGTTCAGCGCATGGATGCCGCCTGCCGCGTGCCAGGACGATCCGGCGGTCAGGACGGACCGTTCCAGAAGGCAGCAATCGGTCCAGCCGAACTTGGCAAGGTGATACAGGACAGATGCGCCGACGACGCCGCCCCCGATGACGACGACACGGTATTGGGACTTCATGGCCGGTCTCCCTAAAATCTTGGGGAAACCGTGGCACGGCAGGCGGCGTCAGGCCAAGGGCGAAACCCGACCGGGAAGGGTCTGTTCACGACGCATCTTCCGACAGTAACCGCCGACGGGTCGGACAAGTCAGGTTCAGGACCGTCCGGGGGTCAGTCGCACGGGGATGCCGGGGCCGGCACGCCGGGCGGCACCAACAGCCGCAGGGCAACCTCATCGCCGTTGGAGTAGTTCGTGCCCCGCACCTCGGTCAGATCCGCCACGCCGCCCTCGGGGTTCAGACCCAAGGCACCGATCTGCTCGACCGGCACCCAGGCCGCACCGACCGACCCGCCCGCCAGCGCCTCCAGCGCCGTGGCCGCATCCATCAGCCGCGTGTCGCGCCCGAAGGTGAACACGGTCGAGGGTTCCTGGAACCCGACCATCGCGACGGGGCCGTTCAGGCAGGCATGCTGGGCCATCGCGGCCTCGATCCGGGGCGTGATCCAGAGACGGTCGAGCGATGGCAGGGTGACGGCGAACAGGGTCCAGGCCATGACGGCACCGCCTGCCGCCAGCACCATCGCCCCGCGTGACGCCCGGGCACGGTAGATCAGCACGATGGCTGCAAGAACCAGCGCCACGGCAAGGGCTGCCCCGCCCGCCGCAAGGGGCGCGATCCCGTTGCCGTATTCCATCGGCGCCCAGACCATCGCCGCGGCAAACCCGAGCGCTGCCAGACCGGTCAGCACCGCGCCGATATGCGCGGCCCATCCCCTGAAGCGGTCGCTGCCATCGGCAAGTCCCGCCAGCACGGCGCCGCAGATCAGCGCGATGGCGGGGTAGGTGGGCAGGGTGTAATGCAACAGCTTGGTCGGGATCAGCTCGAACGCCACCCATGTCGGGATGATCCAACCGGCCAGGAACGCCGTTGCCGCCGTCTTCCGCCGGGCCCAGGCCCAGAGCACGGCAAGCGGGGCCAGCAGACCCCAGGGCCAGAACGTTAGCCAGAAGGTGACCAGATATGTGCCCGGCGGGGTGCCGTCCGCCTCATCCGTGGTGGTCACCTTGTCGGTCAGGTCGCCCACAAGGCTGTCCATGAGGAACCCGCCCTGCGTCTGGACGATGATCGCCAGATACCATGGCGCGACCAGCAGGGCGAACCAGCCCAGCCCGGGCAGGGGCCTGAGGCCCGACATCCAGCCCGGGCTCCGCTCCCGGATCGTCAGCCAGACCATCGCGCCGCCCACCGGCATCAGGATGATCGGCCCCTTGATCAGGACCCCCGCCGCCAGCGCCGTCCAGAATGTCGCCGCAATCCACGGACTGACGGCCCGGTCGGTCCAGACCTGTGCCAGCGCCCCCATCGCAAGGACGATTGTCAAAAGCAGCGTCGCGTCTGTCTTCGCGATCCGTGCCTCGGCCTGCAGCATCCAGACGGTGGCGAGGATCAGCCCCGCCCAGACCGCAGCGCGCCGCCCCACCAGCGGCGTGCCGGCCCAGATCAGCGCAACCGATGCCCCCGCGGCGGCCAGCACCGACACCAGCCGATGCACCCATATCCCCGCCTCGCCGAAGATCAGCACGGCGATGGATTGCAGCCAGTAGATGCCTGCGGGTTTGTTGTGGCGCGCCCCGTCATGGAACCGGATATCGACATAATCGCCAGTCGCCACCATCTGGCGCACCGCCTGGGCGAACCGTGCCTCGTCCCGGTCAAGGACCGGCAATTCCCATATGCCCACCGCGAAAGCCAGCGCCGCGGCGACAAACAGCAGGATCGGCACCGCGCGGTCCGTCATCGGGCAGGCGTCAGGATTTGAACGGGGCGTCCGCCGCCTCGGCATCCTGGGCCGCGCGGGCCTCGGCGCGGCGACTTTTGTGGATCAGCATCAGGTTTCGGGCATAGACCACGACACCGAACATCTGGCCCAGGATGAACACGATGTCCTGCCGCCAGATCGCGTAGGTCAGCAGCATCAGGCCGCCGACGATCGAGATATACCAGAAGATCACCGGCACATAGGACCGACCGGCGCGTTCCGAGGCGATCCATTGGACAAGGAACCGCCCGGCAAACACGGCCTGCGCGGCAAGACCCATGACCACCCACCAGACATTGCCCCAACTGGTGACGTCGAGGAATTCGAACAGCCATTCTTCGGTCAATGGACCTCTCCTGCCGGGGAAACGCTGACCTCGTCCCGGCCCACCGCCCGCTTGCGCCGGATCAGCCAGGCCACGCCGATCAGGTCGGTCAGGCCCACGATCGCCCGGCTGAGATTGGTGTATTTCGAGGCCCCCGCAACCCGCGCCCGGTGCGTAACGTCGACATGGGCCACGGCCCATCCGTCACGCTGGAACAGCGCCGGCAGGTAGCGGTGCATATGGTTGAAATAGGGCAGGGCCAGGAAGGCTTCGCGCCGGAATGCCTTGAGCCCGCAGCCGGTGTCGCGGGTCCCGTCCTTGAGCAGCCAGCCCCGGATCGCGTTCGCCGCTTTCGAGGCGAGGCGCTTGGCGACCGGGTCATCGCGCTTGACACGCTGGCCCGCGACAAGACCCGTGGCGGGGTCGGCATCGGGCCCGATCAGGGGGGCCAGCAGTTTCGGCACCTCGGCTGGCGGGTTCTGTCCGTCGCCGTCCAGCGTCGCGATCACCGGGGCGCGCGCGGCACGCACGGCGGCATGAACGGCCGCCGACTGGCCCGCCGGGCGCGGATGGGTGACGATGGTGATGGGCACGCCGGGATGGGCGGTCCGCATCGCCAGCAGCGCATCCCCCGTGCCGTCGGTCGACCCGTCATCGGTGACACAGATCTCGTAGGGTCCGTGCCCCTCGGCGGCGGCCACGCATTCACCGATCAGCCCCGCGACCGTGTCGGCCTCGTTCAGCATCGGGATCACGATGGCAAAGCGCGGGGCGCTGGCGGCCTGGGCAGCGCGCGCGCTTGCGTCGGGGGAAACGGTGTCTTGGAGGGTCATCGGGCTCTGCCACACGGGTATTGGAGCCGGGGTTTAGCGACAGGGCCCCGCAACTGCAACGGGCAAGCCCCGGAAATCGCCGCCCCGGGCACGGGTCCGCCGCCGCCAATTCCGCTTGCGCCGCTTCGGCGCCGACCCTAGAAGGACGCCGGATTTACCAACCGACACGCAAAAGACGCCGCACCGCCCGGACGGGGCCGCGCGCACCGCCATGTGAGGACCCATGCAGATCACCGAAACCCTGGCCGAGGGCCTTAAGCGCGAATACCAGATCACCATCACCGGGGCCGACCTGGAAAGCCGCGTCAATGCCAAGCTGGAAGAGGCACGGCCCGAGATCGAGATGAAGGGGTTCCGCAAGGGCAAGGTGCCGATGGCGCTGCTCAAAAAGCAGTTCGGCCCGCGGCTGATGGGCGAGGTCATGCAGGAGGCCGTCGACAGCGCGATGCAGGGCCACCTGCAGGAAACCGGCGACCGTCCAGCGGCACAGCCCGACATGAAGATGGTCAACGAGGACTGGAAAGAAGGCGACGATGTCGTCGTGGCGCTGAGCTATGAAAAGCTGCCCGAGATCCCCGATATCGACTACAAGTCGCTCAAGCTTGAGCGCATGACCGTCACCCCGTCCGATGAGGATCTTCAGGAGACGCTCGAAAGCCTTGCCGGATCGGCCAAGAATTTCGATACCAAGAAAGGCAAGGCCGCCGAGGGCGACCAGGTGGTGATGGATTTCGTGGGCCGCGTCGATGGCGAGGCCTTCGAGGGCGGCTCGGCCGAGGATTTCCCGCTGGAACTGGGGTCGGGCTCGTTCATCCCCGGCTTCGAAGAGGGGCTGATCGGCGTCAAGAAGGGCGATGAGAAAGAGGTCGAGGTGACCTTCCCCGAGGAATACGGGGCCGAACACCTGGCCGGCAAGGCGGCCGTTTTCACCTGCACCATCAAGGAGGTGAAGAAACCCGTCCCCGCCGAGATCGACGATGAACTGGCCAAGAAGTTCGGGGCCGAGGACCTGGAGGCGCTGAAAGGCCAGATCGGCGAACGGCTGAGCGCCGAATACGCGGGCGCCGCGCGGCAGGTGACCAAGCGCGCGCTGCTCGACCAGCTGGATGAGAAGGTCAGCTTTGAACTGCCGCCGTCCCTGGTCGAGGCCGAGGCCCGGCAGATCGCGCATCAGCTCTGGCATGACGAAAACCCCGATGTCGAAGGCCATGACCACCCCGAGATCGAGCCGACCGAGGAACATAACAGGCTGGCCGAACGCCGGGTGAAGCTGGGCCTGCTGCTCGCCGAACTGGGCACCAAGAACGACGTGCAGGTCTCGGATGCCGAGATGACGCAGGCGATCATGAACCAGGCCCGGCAATACCCGGGGCAGGAACGCCAGTTCTTCGAATTCATCCAGCAGAATCCGGGCGCCCAGCAACAGGTCCGCGCGCCGCTCTTCGAGGACAAGGTCGTCGATTTCGTCTTCGAGATGGCCGAGGTGAAGACCAAGGAGGTCTCGAAGGACGCGCTGAAGAAAGCGGTCGAGGCGCTGGACGAGGAATAAGGCGCCGCGCGACGATTTCGGCACGGCCTTCGGGCCTGCCATGCAGGATCAGGGCGGCCCTCGGGGCCGCCCTTTTTCATCGGGGCGACCGTTCCTTTTTGCCGCGCCGAAACCGGCGCAGGTTTTTCTGGTCAGATCGAAAGGCTTTTCCTATCGTTCGCACAGGTCCGGCAGGTCGGGGTTTCCGGAATGGGCGGTGTCCCCGGATCAGGCTAGACCGAAGCGACAGCGCAGGCCGCCACCCGTGGGGCGGGACATATCAGGAAGGGATTTGACATGCGGTATTTGACGATCAGCGGCGCAGCCTTGCTGCTTTCGGCCGGGGTGGCCTGGGCCTGTCCCGATCCGGCGATGTCGGGCGCGCCCAACATCCTTGACGCCGGCATGCTTTCCAGCGGCCAGGTTTTCGTCACCGAGGCCGGGGGTGATAACATGCTGATGGCCTGCAACCTGGGCGACCTGGGGTTCGGCCAGTTCCGCTCGGCCCCCGATTTCACCGTCGATCTGGGCGCGGTCTCGGGGCAGCCGGTCACCTTTTCGGTCTCCAGCACCTGCGACCCTGCGCTGCTTGTCAACACCCAGTCGGGCGAGTGGCTGTTCAACGATGACACCAACGGTCTCGATCCGGCGATCACCATCCCGTCTGCCGCCGGCGGGCCCGTTCAGGTCTGGGTCGGCACCTTCGCGGGCGATGGCTGCCCGGCGGAACTGACGGTGCAGACCGGCATGGGCGACATGGCGCAGGCCGTGCCCGCGCCGGTGCCCGTCCCGACCCCGGCGCCCGCACCCGCCCCTGCACCCGTGCCGGTTCCGGTTCCCGCGACCCCGGCGAACTGCCCGAACCCGGCGCTGATCGGCCCGTCGCTGACCCTGACCGGGGCGCAGCTGATGACGCCGCAGGGCTATGTCGCCAATGTCACCGGCGGCCAGGATCTGAACAGCTGCAACATCAACACCTTTGCCACCGGGTCGGCCAGCCAGACGCCGCAGTTCACGCTGAACATGTCGGGCATGTCCGGCATGACCTTCGTGGCCGAGCTGGATACGCCCTGCGACCCGACCCTGCTGATCCATGACGCGTTCGGGCAGTATCACTTCAACGACGACTCCAACGGGTTGAATTCCCGCCTGGAAATCCCCGGCAGCAGCCTGAACGGCCGGGTCAGCGTCTGGGTCGGCACCTGGAGCGGGGAACAATGCACCGGCACCATCACCTTTTCCGCCATGGGCAGCACCGGTGGCGGCGGTGTGATCGGCACCGGTTGTCCCAACCCCGGCCTGACCGGTGTGCCGGTCAGCTTCACCGGCCAGCAGCTTTACAGCCCGCAAACCCTGGCCACCACGGCAGGCGGCAACGCACAGGTGTCGACCTGCGGTGTCGGCGGGTTCGGCTATACGTCCGAGGCGCCGAATTTCTCGGTCAACCTGACCGGCATGGAAGGTTACGGACGGCTGGAGATCGAGGGGGTGTCGGGTTGCGATACCACGCTTCTGGTGCGCACGCCCGATGGCCGGTTCCATTATGACGACGACAGCAACGGCAACCTGCTGCCGCTTCTCAACCTGTCCTCGTCGGCGATGCTGAACGGGCGGCTGGATATCTGGGTCGGCACCTTCGGCGGCAACACCTGTCCGGCTTCGATCGAACTTGAGACCTGGCTGAACTGACCCGCCATCCTGCGTAAACGGAAAACGCCCCGGTCGCGGGACCGGGGCGTTTTTTCATGCCTCAGCGGCTCAGCCGCATCATCCGGCTGTCATCGCCTTCATCGAGCACGATCAGGATCGACCCGTCCGCATCCACCGCGACGTCCCGAACCCGTCCGATGCCTTCGACCAGACGTTCCTCGCCCGTCACGGTGTCGCCGTCGATATCCAGCCGCACCAGCGCGGCGGCCACCAGCCCCGAGGCCAGCAGATCACCCTGCCATTCGGCGAACATCTCGCCCTCGTAGAACACCATGCCGCCAGGGGCGATCACCGGGTCCCAGTAGTAGCGGGGTTCGATGAAATCGGGGGCATGGGCGGTGCGGCCGTCGCCCACCGAACTGCCGTTGTAATTCTCGCCATAGCTGGCGATGGGCCATCCGTAATTTCCGCCGGGTTCGATCAGGTTCAGCTCGTCGCCCCCCGCAGGCCCGTGTTCGATGGTCCAGAGCGCACCGGTGCCCGGCTGCGTGGCGATGCCCTGGACGTTGCGGTGGCCATAGCTCCACAGCGCGGATACCGCATTGGGCGTGTCGAGGAACGGGTTGCCCGGTGCGGCCTCGCCCCCGGGCGTGACGCGGACGACGCTGCCATAGGTTGCGGTGATGTCCTGCGCCATGTCACGGCCGATGAAACGTTCGCCGGTGGTGATGGCCAGCGTGCCGTCGGGCAGGGGTTCGATCCGGCTGCCGTAATGGGCCGGCGAGATCGAGGGGGGCGTTTGCGCGAAAATCTCGGTGACCTCGGACAGGCTGGCGTGATCGTCCGACAGCACCGCCCGGATCGCCGCCGTGACCGACCGGCCAAGGCCTACGGGTTTCGAAAAACTCAGGTAGATCACCCGCGTCTCGGCGAAATCGGGGTCGAGCGCCACATCCAGCAGCCCGCCCTGAGCCTGAGCGCGCACATCCGGCACGCCCGCGATGGGGCCCGACACGCTGCCGTCAATCGCAACATGGCGCAGGGCGCCG
The DNA here is from genome assembly GCA_024742455.1 of Paracoccaceae bacterium. Lineage (GTDB taxonomy): Bacteria > Pseudomonadota > Alphaproteobacteria > Rhodobacterales > Rhodobacteraceae > JANSYL01. Next base: position 112,705 of record JANSYL010000005.1, read on the forward strand.
GGCCGTTCGGTCACCAGGTATCCGGCTGCGTCCGGCAAGACCGCGACGGCCCAGGGCGTCTCAAGCCCCTCGGCCACCTGTTCGACCACCAGATCGATCCCGGACAGCTGTTCCGGCGCCTCGGTCTGTTCGGGAAAGGCGGGCACGGCATCCGGCACGTTGGGCGGGCCATCCTGAACCGGGGCCTGCGCCAGGGCGGGGCCCGCCAGAAGGGCGATCAGAACGGGGGTAAGGGCGCGCATCTTGGTCTCCTGCTTTTGGCGGCATCCGCAATAGAAATAGGCCGCCCCGGTGACAGGGCGGCCTCAAATTCTTGTCAGCGGCGCGACGGCGCCGACAGGTCAGTCGTCCTGAGACGTCGCGTCACCCTCGGGCGCATCCTCGGCTGCGCGCGGGGCCGGTGCATCGTCGTCTTCGTCCAGACCGGCGGCCCCGATATCGTCGAACAGTTCGGCGATCTCGAATTCGGCGGCGGCTTCTTCTTCGGCGGCCAGTTCCTGGATCGACTTGCCCGACGCCTGCAGCTCGGCCTCCTCAGGCGAGCGGGCGACGTTCAGCACGATCTCGACCTCGACCTCGGGGTGCAGCACGACCAGAACGGCATGCAGGCCAAGCTCCTTGATGGGCTTGGACATCTGCACCTGCTTGCGGTCGACGCTGACGCCATCGGCGGTTGCTGCGTCGGCGGCATCGCGCGTGGTGACCGAGCCGTAAAGCGCACCGGCATCCGAGGCCGAGCGGATGATGACGAACTGCTTGCCGTCAAGATCACGCGCCAGTTTCTCTGCCTCGGCCTTGGATTCCAGATTGCGCGCTTCCAGCTGCGCTTTCTGGTCTTCGAAGGCTTTCAGGTTCATCTCGTTGGCGCGCAGGGCCTTTTTCTGCGGCAACAGGAAATTGCGCGCATAACCGTCCTTGACGGTGACGACCTCGCCCATCTGGCCAAGCTTGGCCACGCGTTCCAGAAGGATCACTTCCATGACAAGCTCTCCTTACTTCACGGCGTAGGGCAGCAGGGCCAGGAACCGGGCGCGCTTGATCGCCTGGGCGAGCTTGCGCTGGTTCTTGGCACCGACGGCGGTGATACGGCTGGGCACGATCTTGCCGCGCTCGGAAATGTAGCGCTGCAGAAGCCGGGTGTCCTTGTAGTCGATCTTGGGCGCGTTCTCGCCCTCGAACGGGTCGGACTTGCGGCGGCGGAAAAACGGTTTCGATGCCATGTGTGTGATCCTCCTCAGCGGCGTTCGCGGCGCTCGCCGCGGTCACCGCGATCGCGCTCGTCACGCTTTTGCATCTGCACCGAGGGGCCTTCCTCATGCGCATCGACCTTGATGGTCAGAACCCGCATCACGTCGTCATGCAGGCGCATCAGGCGCTCCATCTCCTGCACGGCTTCCGACGGGGCGTCGGTGCGCATGTAGGCATAATGACCCTTGCGGTTCTTGTTGATCTTGTAGGCCATCGTCTTGACACCCCAGTATTCGGTGTCGACGACCTTGCCGCCCTGATCGGTGAGGACGGTGCCGAAATGTTCAACCAGGCCTTCGGCTTGCGTGTTGGACAGGTCCTGACGCGCAATCATCACATGCTCGTAAAGCGGCATGCTGTCTCCAGTTCTGTTGCGGGCGCCTTTCAAAGGCCGGGCAAAATCTCCGCCACCCGGTCCACGAGGGAGTGCGCCGATCAAAGCTAGGGCGAAGAGCGGCCCGTATAGGCCGGGTCCGCGCGCCATGCAAGGGGGCGTGCAAGAGGGGGCGGGCGCCACGGAATCAGCCGCACTTGGCCGTATTTTCGGCACTTTTGCGGCGCATCCCGACCCGGATGAATTGCGTCCGGCGTCCGTGGCGTCGGCACAGCCTGTGGGGCACCAGATGGCCTGGCTCGACCGACATATCCGCGACTTCGTCCGCCACGAGCTTGGCGTGGCGACGGTGGATTGGGTCGTGCTCTGCGCGGCGGCGACCAGTTGCGCGGTGGCCGCCTATAACATCATCAATCCCGGCATGCACGGCTATACCGGTGACGTGCAGGACGAGCTGGAACAGCCCTATTTCGAAGCCTCCTGGACCGAGAACATGCAGATCCCGCCCGAGGAGATCTGGCAGGAGGTGGCCTCGAACCAGCAGGGTGGCGGGTATACGTCCGGCGGCGGCGGCGACCCCGATCCGGGCGGCAATGGCGGTGGCACCCCGCAACCCGATCCCACGCCTGACCCGCAACCCGATCCCACACCGGACCCGACGCCCGACCCCACGCCTGACCCGACACCCGACCCCACGCCGGACCCGGATCCGACGCCCGACCCTACCCCTGACCCGACGCCCGATCCCACCCCGGATCCCGGTGGCGGCGCGTCAAACCCGCCGGTCAACCCCGGCCCCATCGCCGTGACCAATCACAGTTTCGAGGCGACCGGCCATGCCAACGGCAACTGGTCCCCCGGTATTCCCGGCTGGGATATCGATGCCCATGCCAATGCCGATGCAGGTGATTACGACCCCTCGCAGGGGTCGATTGATCATACCACGATGACCGGGTCGGACCTTGCCTATCTTTACCACAACGGCAACGGGCAGAGCACGGTCGCGATCTCGCAGACGGTTGACACGACCTATTCCGCCGACGGCATCTACGAATTCTCGGTCGATATCGGCGACGGCAATTACGGCGGCAGCGGCGATGAACCCTACGTGCTGAACATCTATGCGGGCGCGACCCTGATCGGGACCTATTCGGGCAGCACCGGAAACATCAACGCGCTGCGCACCGTCACGGTAACCTCGGACGTGTCTGACCCGTCGCTCAACGGCCAGCCCATCACCTTCGAAATCGTCAGCCCGGCCTCGGGCAACGGCGGCGATATCCTGGTCGACAATGTCCAGGGCACGGTCAGGTCCGCCAGCGGCAGCACCCCCGCCGTCCCGGGCGTCACCGACAGCCACGGCCGCCTGATCCCCGACGAACCCGTCGCGGGCTGCCCCAACAACACCGATTTCGGCGGCACCGAATACTGGCGCACCGGCGACCAGCTCGATGATCGCGACCTGCTGTTCGATGTCGATGTGGGCGGCGACGGCTTTACCCAGGTCTCCAGCTGTCCGGGCATTCCCGGCTGGGGCTATTTCAGCGCCAACCCGACCTTCACGCTGAACCTGTCGGGCATGAACGACATGGAAGAGCTTGAGATCGAAACCAACGGCACAAGCTGCGACACCGTCCTGCTGATCCGCGACAGCGCGGGCAACTGGTATTTCGACGATGATGGCGGCCCCAACCTCGAATCGGAGATCAAGTTCGAGGAAGACGATTTCAACATGGCGCAGTTCAACGGTGTCGTGGATGTCTGGGTCGGCACCTACGGCGGCAACCAGTGCAGCTTCGAGATGGAAATCGACACCGAGGACTGATGCCGCTGTGAATGGATGAACAGGGGCTGTGTGCGGGCAGGGGCTTGGCGCGGCGGGCCGCAACGCTTCTTTAACGGCTGTGTTCCGCAACCCTACAGAGAGGTCCCGATGACCCGCATGTTTTCCACCACCGCCGCGGCCGCGCTGACGGCGCTGGCCATCACCGCCCCCGCCCATGCCGACCCGGTGGCCTATGCCATTGATGCCAGCCACGCGCAGGCGATCTTTTCCTACAACCACCTGGGCATGTCGACGACCTTCGGCATGTTCTCGGGCTGGACCGGCGAGATCCTGTTCGACGCCGATGATCCGGCATCCTCCTCCGTCACCGCGTCCATCCCGACACTGGCGATGTTCACCGGCTGGGAACAGCGCGACGGCCATTTCCAGAGCGATGATTTCTTCGGCACGACCGAGGACGACATGGTCACCTTCACCTCGACCAGCATCGAAGTGACCGGCGACAACACCGCCCTGATCACCGGCGACCTGACGATCAACGACATCACGCAGGAAATCACGCTGGACACGGTGATGAATTTCTCGGGCGCCCATCCCGTGCCGCAGATGAACGGGGTGCCTGCGATAGGCTTTACCGGCACCACGCAGATCCTGCGGTCGGATTTCGGGGCCGGCATGCTGGCGCCCTTTGTCAGCGACGAGGTCGATGTGACCATCTCGCTGGAAGCGATGGCGCCTCAGGGCTGAGCCGGCCACCAGAACAATGGAATACGCCCGGTCACAGCGACTGGGCGTATTTTTTGTGCCCTGCGTCCGTTACTCGGCGCTGCGGGTCGCCGTAAGCGCGACATCGACGGTTACGGTGAACCCCACCGTTGCCTCATCCCGGTAGGTCGGCCCCATCGCGAAATCGCGCCGGTCGATCATCGCGGTGCCGGTTGCGGTGGCCGTGTCACCAACGATCACAAGGTCGAAGGGCAGGCGCAGGGGCACGGACTGGCCCACCATATCGAGCGTGCCGTCCACCACGTAGCCCGTTTCGGTTGCGCGGATCGGGCCCGAGAAAGTGGCGGTGGCAAAGGCATCGGCGTTCAGGAAATCGGGGGCCAGCGCCTGCGTCGTGACCCCGCCAAGGCTGAGCGACGGGATCGCCACGGTGACGCTCACATCGCCATGCACGCCATCGGTGGCCCGTTCCTCGAAATCGATCGCGGCGGTCCAATCGGCGAACCGGCCGGTCACCGGCTGGTTAAGCTGCTGCACGGTGATCGCCAGCGTGCCGTCCTGCACCACCCATTGCGACGGCACGGCCTCCAGCGCCGGTTCGGCGGCGCGGGTCCGTTCGCCCGCAAGCCCCACGCCAAGACCGGCAGCCACGGCCATGCCCCAGACCGCAATAGCGGCAACAATGGGCGCGGCGTGGGTCTGTTTGGAAGGCAATTCATCGGGCAGGGCGCAATTGCCCGGCAGCATCCGTTTCAGCGTCGCGTCGCGGTCGATGACATGATGCTTTAGCGCCCCGCCGATATGGGCCACGAGCGACAGGACCAGCACGATGTTGAACACCAGGTGCAGCCCGGCGAAGGCATCGGCGACAGGCTGGCTTTGCGGCACGAAAGGCAGGGTCTGACCGAACGGCCACCAGATCGGCGCGAACCCGGTGGACGCCGCGTGGTGGATCCACCCGGTCAGGGGCACCAGCACCAGCGCGCCATAAAGCGCGAAATGCACGGTTTCGGCGGCGAAGCTCTGCACCCGGCTGCCGGTGGGCAGCAGCGCCGGACGCGGCTGGATCAGCGCCCAGAGGATGCGCGCCAGCGCCACGGCAAAGGTCACCAGCCCAAGCGTCTTGTGCAGCGAAAACAGGTCCGCCTTCACCGCCAGCGCCTCGGACGTGTCATAGGGCCAGTATTGCGCCAGAATGCCCAGGGGGATCATCGTCAGGATCAGCAAGGCGGTCAGCCAGTGAAAGGTCTTGGCGACGGCCCCGAAGCGCGCCTCGGTATTGCCGAGATGCGCGGGGGCGGCAGGGGTCGGATAGGGCTGATCGGTCATGAGGGCCTCGGGCGGCGGGAACGGCGGTTGATCGACCAATTGGGCATGGACAGCATGGATTCAACGCACACGCCCTGTTCGCGATTGCGAAACCCGCGCCTCTGGGCTAGCCCGCTCGGACCTCAGAGCGTTGAAAGGACCCGCCAATGACCCGCGCGTTCATCTTCCCCGGCCAGGGGGCCCAGACCATCGGCATGGGCCGCGATCTTGCCGAGGCCTATCCGGCGGCCCGCGCGGTGTTCGACGAGGTTGACGCCGCACTTGGCGAAAAACTGTCCGCCCTGATCTGGGAGGGCGAACAGGATACCCTGACCCTGACCGCCAATGCACAGCCTGCGCTGATGGCGACGTCGCTGGCCGCGATGGCGGCGCTGAAGGCGGAAGGGGTCGAGGTGGGGGCCGCCTCCTACGTGGCCGGGCATTCGCTGGGCGAATATTCCGCGCTTGCCGCCGCAGGAAGCCTGACCATTGCCGATACCGCGCGGCTGCTGCGCATCAGGGGCGAGGCGATGCAGGCCGCGGTTCCGGTGGGTCAGGGCGCTATGGCCGCGATCCTTGGCCTTGGCTATGACGCCGTGGTCGCCGTCGCAGCGGAAGCGGCCGAAGGCGCGGTCTGCACCGCCGCCAATGACAATGATCCGGCACAGGTGGTGATCTCGGGCGAAAAGGCCGCCGTCGAACGCGCGGTCGAAATCGCTAAGCTGCAGGGGGCGAAACGCGCGCTGATGCTGCCGGTGTCCGCTCCGTTCCATTGCGCGCTGATGCAACCAGCGGCCGACGCGATGGCGGCGGCGCTGGCCGATGTCACCCTGAACGATCCCGCCGTGCCGCTGGTGGCCAACGTGACCGCCGGGGCGGTGACCAGCGCTGCCGATATCCGGGCGCATCTGGTCACGCAGGTCACGGGCCGCGTCCGCTGGCGCGAAAGCGTGGGGTATATGGCGGCGCAAGCTGTGACCGAAACCTGGGAGATCGGCGCGGGCAAGGCGCTGTCTGGCATGGTCAAGCGCATCGACCGCGCGATCGAGACCCGCAGCGTCGGCACCCCCGACGAGGTGCGCGCCGCCGCCGAAAGCCTGGCCGGCTGAGGCCGTGATGCGGCGCGCGGCGATCATTCTTGGCGGTCTTGCGGCGCTTGGCGCGCTGACCGCCGTGCTGCTTTCGCTGATCAATGACGGCGCGGCGCAGTTCGAGGTGGCCGGTGAGCGCATGGTGGTCGCGGGCAACCTGACCCTTCTGTCGACCGAACGGATCGAGGTTCTGGCCGAACAACACCCGGAAATCACCACCGTGACCCTGGGCGAGATCGACCCGGCATCGGACCCGCAGGCGATGATGGAAAAGGCCCTGCTGATCCGCAGTCTGGACCTGAACACCGAGGTGGCACCCGGCGTCACCCTGTCGCCCGGGGCGGTCCTGCTTTATCTTGGCGGCGTGGAGCGGAGCCTGGCCGAGGGCGCGCGCCTGAGCGTCAGTGACTGGCAGACCCCGGTCGGCCCGGCCGCGTTGCTGGTCGCGGACCATCCCGCCCACCAGGAACGCCGCCGCCATATGGAAAGGCTTCTGGAGGATGCGGCGCTATACGACTTTTCCCTTGCCGCCGCCCCGGTCGGCGCGGCCCATATCTTGAGCGCGGATGAGATCGCGCGGTTCGGTTTGACGACAGGAGAGACGAGATGAGCGATTTGACCGGCAAAGCGGCCCTGGTGACCGGGGCCTCGGGCGGGATCGGCGCGGCAGTGGCCCGCATGTTGCACGCCCAGGGCGCGACCGTTGGCCTGTCGGGCACGCGGGTCGATCCGCTGCAGGCGCTGGCAGGTGAACTGGGCGACCGCGCCCATGTCCTGCCGTGCAACCTGTCGGATGCGGACGCCGTCGAGGCGCTGCCGAAACAGGCGGTCGAAGCGATGGGGTCACTCGATATCCTCGTCAACAATGCGGGCGTGACGCGCGACAACCTGTTCATGCGGATGTCGGACGAGGAATGGGCGCAGGTGATCGAGGTGAACCTGACCTCGACCATGCGGCTCTGCCGGGGGGTTCTGCGCGGCATGATGAAGGCCCGCTGGGGCCGAATCGTCAATGTTTCCAGCGTCGTGGGGGCCACCGGCAATCCGGGCCAGGGCAATTACGCGGCATCGAAGGCGGGGCTCGTGGGCATGTCCAAGAGCCTGGCCTACGAAGTGGCCAGCCGGGGCATCACCGTGAACTGCGTGGCCCCCGGTTTCATCGAGACGGCGATGACCGACAAGCTGACCGAGGATCAGAAATCGAAGATCCTTGCCCAGATCCCCGCCGGGCGCATGGGCACCGCCGACGAGATCGCCCATGCCGTGGCTTATCTCGCCAGCCCCGGCGCGGGCTATGTCACCGGCGCTACGCTGCATGTGAACGGCGGAATGGCGATGATTTGAGCCGGGTTTCCCGCGCGCGTCTTGTCGTCCTTAGGCAGTTGCCTTCGACATGGACTATGCTATAGGCGGCGCAGATTTGCCGGGGGCCTCGCTTCGGCGGTGCCCTCGACTTGTCGCGAACGGCGCTGCGACCAGGGCGCCCATCACGACCACCCTTGGCCGCCCGAGGATATGGCGGGGCCGAAACGGACATGAGGAAAAAATGAGCGATATTGCAGACCGCGTGAAGAAAATTGTCGTCGAGCACCTGAGCGTCGAAGAAGACAAGGTGGTCGAGAATGCGTCGTTCATCGACGACCTGGGCGCGGATTCGCTCGACACCGTGGAACTGGTGATGGCCTTCGAAGAGGAATTCGGCATCGAGATCCCCGATGACGCGGCCGAAACCATCCAGACCTTCGGCGACGCGGTGAAATTCATCAAGGACGCCGGCTGATCCATTCGGCCCAGTGCGAACCAGGCGGCGCCCCCCGGGCGCCGTTTTGCGTTTCCGGCCCGGTTTCGGGTGCTTCGCTGACATGGGGCCGCGCGCGGGGCTGGTGTCAAAGCCTCCGGCGGAGGTATTTGGAAAGCAAAGACCGGCGGGGCGTGGTCGTCAGGGCCCGGGGGATTGCGCCCATGTAACGCTGCGCGGTATCAGAGCGTGCAGATGTGCAGGGCCGGACAAGGGGCAGGACAATGCGGCGAGTGGTAGTGACCGGGTTGGGTCTGGTGACCCCCATGGCATCGGGCGTTGAGGCGAGCTGGAAAAAGCTTCTGGCCGGGCAATCGGGCGCGGGGCCGATCACGCGGTTCGACGCCAGCGACATGGCCACCACCTATGCCTGCGAAGTGCCGCGCGGCGACGGCTCGGACGGCACCTTCAACCCCGACGACTGGATGGAGCCCAAGGAACAGCGCAAGGTCGACGAGTTCATCCTTTACGGGATGGCCGCCGCAGACCAGGCCGTGGCCGATGCGGGCTGGACCCCGCAGGACAATGAAAGCCAGTGGCGCACGGGCGTGCTGATCGGGTCGGGCATCGGCGGGCTGTCGTCGATCGCCGATACCTCGATCACGCTGAACGAACGCGGGCCGCGGCGGGTGTCGCCCTTCTTCGTGCCGGGCGCGCTGATCAACCTGATCTCGGGGCAGGTGTCGATCCGCTACGGGTTCAAGGGGCCGAACCATGCGGTGGTGACCGCCTGTTCCACCGGGGCTCATGCCATCGGCGACGCGGCGCGGCTGATCGCGCTGGATGATGCCGATGTGATGATCGCGGGCGGGGCGGAAAGCCCGATCTGCGCCATCGGCATTGCCGGGTTCAACGCCTGCAAGGCGCTGAGCACGAAACGTGCCGACGCGCCCGAGAAAGCCTCGCGCCCCTGGGATGCCGACAGTGACGGCTTCGTGATGGGCGAGGGCGCAGGCGTCGTGGTGCTGGAGGAATACGAACACGCCAAGGCACGCGGCGCCAGGATCTATGCCGAGATCCTGGGCTATGGCCTGTCGGGCGATGCCTATCACATCACCGCCCCGCCACCCGACCATGAAGGGGCCGAACGCGCGATGCGGGCGGCGCTGAAACGGGCGGGCCTGGCGCCCGATGCCATCGATTACGTCAACGCCCATGGCACATCGACCATGGCCGACACGATCGAACTGGGCGCGGTGGAACGCCTGATGGGCGATCATGCGAAGACCCTGCTGATGTCCTCGACCAAGTCGATGACGGGGCATTTGCTGGGCGCGGCCGGCGCGATCGAGGCGATCTTCTCGATCCTCGCCATCCGCGACCAGGTCGCGCCGCCCACCATCAACCTCGACACGCCCGCGGCGGAGACGGCGATCAACCTTTGTGCCAACGAGGCGGTCGAGGGCAGGATTGACATCGTGCAGTCGAACTCCTTCGGCTTCGGCGGCACCAATGCCTGCCTGATCATGGGACGTGTGTAGCGCGCCATGTGGAAGGGCATCGCTGCAAACGGGCTGAGCTTTCTGATCCTCGTCTTCATCGCGGTCGCGGGGGCGATCACCTGGGGTCAGCGCGAATTCACCGCCGCGGGCCCTCTGGCCGAGCCGGTCTTTTTCGAGGTCCCCAGGGGGGCGACGCTGACCCGAGTGTCCGAGGACCTCGAGGCGGCGGGCGCGGTGCGGTCGGCGACCCTGTTCCGGCTGGGCGCGCGCTATGCCGAGATGGACGACCAGTTGCGGTTCGGCAATTATGAGATCCCGGCGGGCGCGTCGATGCAGGCGGTACTGGATATCGTGACCGCGGGGGGACCGTCACGGTTCCGCTATACCGCCACCTATATCCTGCGCGTCGATGGCACGGGCGTGTTGCGCCTGCGCGAACGGGTGCCGGGGACCGATGAGATCGTGACCCTGGCCGAGTTTTCCTACGAGGACGGCGTCGCCCCCGAATATGCCGCGCTGGTCGAGGATGGCACGCCCATCTCCTATCGCGTGTCTGTGCCCGAGGGGCTGACCTCCTGGCAGATCGTCGAGGGTTTGCGTGCCGCCGATTTCCTTTCCGGCGATATCGCCGAGGTGCCGCCCGAGGGGATGCTGGCGCCCAACACATTCGACGTGGCGCGCGGACAGGACCGTCAGGGCATTCTCGATGACATGCGCGAAGCGCAGGAGGTGATCATCGCGGAGGTCTGGGCGGCGCGTGCCGACGGGCTGCCGCTGGCCAGTGCCGAGGAGGCGCTGATCCTCGCGTCGATCATCGAAAAGGAAACCAGCGTCGCCGATGAACGCGGCCTTGTGTCGGGTGTGTTCATCAACAGGCTTGAACGTGGGATGCGGCTGCAGACCGACCCGACGGTGATCTATGGTGTGACCGAGGGGCGTGGCGTGCTGGGCCGCGGTCTGCGGCGCAGTGAGCTGGACGCCGAGACGCCCTGGAACACCTATGTCATCACCGGCCTGCCGCCCACACCCATCGCCAACCCGGGCCGGGCGGCGCTGGAGGCGGCGGTGAATCCGGCAGACACCGATTACATCTTCTTCGTGGCCGACGGGACCGGCGGGCATGCCTTTGCCGAGACGCTGGCCGAGCATAACGCCAATGTCGCGATCTGGCGGCAGATCGAAGCGGAGCGCGCGGCGCAGGCGGAATAGCCGGATCGCGCCGCTTGCGCGTCCCGACCCGGCGCGGGCGGCTCTGCCCCGCTGCGCCCCCCGGGGTATCTGGAAAGCAAAGACGGGCGGGGTTAACGGGTCGTGAACGCCCATAGCGCGCGTTAACCCATTGTAAATAAAAAAACTATTGACCTTGCGCGCGCTCCATGGCATCTGTTTTGGCACGCTGGAAGACATGGGCAAACGGCCCGGGGCTTACCCCCCGAGGCCGTTTTTTCATGCGCTGCTCGTGATTTTCGATCGAGAGACGATTTCGAAACACGAGGCATTTCAACATGAACGAGATTGATCTGGAACTCACGCTGGAGCGGGCGGAATTGATCGTCGCGCGCTGCCAGGAGGCATTCGAAACAGCGGTGGAGGTGTTGCGGGATTCGGTCCGGGTTCTGCGGTCCATGCCGGAGACAGGCGAGCGCGATGTCCTCAAGGACGTCCGCCAGATGAACGGCGCCTATCTTTTCGCCATCGAGATGCAGGAGAAGGCGCGTGTCGCAGGGTGCAAACGCTTCGAAACCGGCGGGGCCGGAACGCTCGACCTCGATGGGGCGCGGGCTGAAATCGGCCTCCGCCTGGCTTGCCTTGCAGCCGTCCCAGACGGTGGAGGCGCTGCTGGAGGGGCTGAGTGACAATGCGCTGGCGGCCTTGCCCTACCTGTTCGAGGTCTGGGCCCTGCCGCATCAATTGCCGCCCGGGGGGGATTGGCTGACCTGGGTGATCCTGGGCGGGCGCGGCGCGGGGAAAACCCGCGCCGGGGCCGAATGGGTGCGGGCGATGGTCGAAGGATCGACGCCCGAGGCCCCGGGCCGCGCGCACCGCGTGGCGCTGGTGGGCGAAACCTATGACCAGGCTCTGGCGGTGATGGTGAAGGGGCAAAGCGGCATCCTGGCCTGTTCGCCGCCGGACAGGCGCCCGCGCTGGGTGGCCGGCGAACGCACGCTGATCTGGCCCAACGGGGCCGAGGCACGGCTTTATTCCGCCCATGACCCCGAGGCCCTGCGCGGCCCGCAATTCGATGCTGCCTGGTCGGACGAACTGGCGAAATGGCCAAAGGCCGAGGAAACCTGGGACATGCTGCAATTCGGGCTGAGGCTGGGGAAACACCCGCAACAGGTGGTGACGACGACACCGCGCAATGTGCCGGTCCTGAAGGATATCCTGGGGCGTGATAGCACCGTTTCGACCCATGCGCCGACCGAGGCGAACGCGGCCTATCTGGCGCCGTCCTTCCTGGCCGAGATCCGCGCGCGATACGGCGCCACGCGTCTGGGGCGGCAGGAACTGGACGGGGTGCTTCTGGACGATATCGAAGGTGCGCTCTGGACCCGGGCGATGCTGGACGGGCTGCGCACCGATGCCGCACCCGGGGCGGCGCGCGTGATCGTGGCGGTCGATCCGCCGGTGACGGGGCATGACGGATCTGACGCCTGCGGCATCGTCGTTGTGGCCATCGAGACGCAGGGCAAACCGCAGGACTGGTGCGCCGTGGTGCTGGCCGACCGGTCGGTCACGGCCGCCAGCCCCAATGGCTGGGCCGAGGCGGCGGTTGCGGCCTATCACCAATATGGCGCGGCGCGCCTGGTGGCCGAGGTCAACCAGGGCGGCGAGATGGTCGAAACCATCGTTCGCCAGATCGACCCGATGATCAGTTACCGCGCGGTGCGTGCGGCGACGGGCAAGGTGGCCCGGGCCGAACCGGTGGCCGCGCTGTATGAACAGGGCCGCGTCCGGCATCTGGGGGTGCTGCCCGAGCTCGAAGACGAGATGTGCGCAATGAGCCATCTGGGCTTCGAAGGGCGCGGCAGCCCCGACCGTGTCGATGCTCTGGTCTGGGCGCTGACCGACGGGCTGCTGGAGCCCGGGCGTCGCGCGCTCAACCCCGGCATTCGCAACCTCTGACATCCCGGGCAACCGCCGGCCCGACCGACCCGCCCCCTGACCCTGAGGAGACAGGCGCATGATCTTGGATTTCCTGAAACCGAGCCCCCGGGCGGTGCCAGAAACAAAGGCTTCGGCCGGGGCGAAACTGGCCGTCTGGGGCAGTTCGGGCCGCGTGGCCTGGACCCCGCGCGACACCGTCAGCCTGACCCGGACGGGGTTCCAGGGCAACCCGGTGGCCTACCGCGCGGTCAAGCTGATCGCCGAGGCCGCCGCCGCCCTGCCGGTTCTGGCGCAGGACGCCGCGCGCCGCTATGACAGCCACCCGGTGCTGGGTCTCATGTCGCGTCCCAACCAGGCGCAGGGCCGCGCCGATCTGCTCGAGGCGGCCTATGCCCATCTGCTCCTGTCGGGCAATGCCTATCTCGAGGCGGTGCTGACCGAGACCGGCGCGCCGGTCGAACTGCACGCGCTGCGCCCCGACCGGATGGCGGTGGTGCCGGGGGCCGATGGCTGGCCTGCGGGATATGACTACGCGGTTGCGGCGAAGAAACACCGCTACGCCGCCGAGGTGATCTGCCATATCCGCGCCTTTCACCCGCAGGATGACCATTATGGTCTTGCCCCCCTGCAGGCTGCCGCCACCGCGATCGACGTCCACAATGCCGCCGCGCGCTGGTCCAAGGCGCTTCTTGACAATGCCGCGCGGCCCTCGGGCGCGATCGTCTATCGCGGGGTCGACGGGCAGGGCACCATGAGCCAGGATCAGTTCGACAGGCTGCAGGGTGAGCTGGAAACCCATCACCAGGGCGCGCGCAATGCGGGGCGTCCCATGCTGCTGGAAGGCGGGCTCGACTGGAAACCGATGGGGTTCAGCCCTTCCGACATGGAGTTCCAGAAAACCAAGGAAGCCGCCGCGCGCGACATCGCGCTGGCCTTCGGGGTGCCGCCGATGCTGTTGGGTATTCCCGGCGACGCGACCTATGCCAATTACGCCGAGGCCAACCGCGCCTTCTATCGCCTTACGGTGCTGCCGATGGCCCACAAGGTTCTGGCCACGCTGTCGGACTTCCTATCGGGCCTGACCGGCGACCCGGTCCGGCTGTCGCCCGATCTCGACCAGGTCCCGGCGCTTGCGATGGAGCGCGAGGCGCAATGGCGCCGCGTCGCCGAGGCCGATTTCCTGACCGAGACCGAGAAACGCCGCCTGCTCGGCCTGCCGGATCGTCCGGAGGGCGCATGAGCGCGCGGGAGGTCAGCGGGGGGTCCCGCTACCTCTATGCCCCGTTCGATGCGGCGGACGCGCGGATCGATGCCAATGAGCGTGTGCTCGAAGAACGCTGGAAGGCGCTGACCTTTCGCCTGGAAGCCATCGAAGAGGCGCTGGCGCGGCTGGAACGGCGGCTGTGGCTGGCCGTTTTCGGCGTGGTCAGCGTGATCCTTGCGCAAGGCGTGCAGGAGCTGATCGCGTCAAACCCCGGACTTTAAGGAGCGGATATGAACAGCATTTCCCATACCGGCCTCGAGACGAAGTTTTGCCGCTTCGACCGGGACCTCGCCGTCGTCGACGGCCAGACCATCCAGGGCTATGCAAGCCTGTTCGGCACCTGCGACCAGGGCGGCGACGTCGTGGAGCCGGGGGCCTATGCCGCCAGCCTTGCGGCGCTGACGGCCGCGGGACGGCGGGTCAAGATGCTTTGGCAGCACGACCCGGCAGAACCCATCGGCATCTGGGACGAGGTGCGCGAGGACGCGCGTGGCCTGTTCGTCAGGGGCCGCCTGCTGGACGGCGTGGCCCGCGCGCGTGAGGCGGCGGCGCTGATCGAGGCGGGGGCCATCGACGGGCTCAGCATCGGCTACAAGACGCTGAAAGCGGTTAAGGATGACCAGGGGCGCAGGCACCTGGCGGAAGTGGAGCTTTGGGAGGTGTCGCTGGTGACCTTCCCGATGCTGCCCGGGGCCCGTGTCGCCCCGCCCGAGGCCCCGGCGGCCAAGGCGGCCGATGACATGGCCCAGCTGGCCCACCTGGCGCGCGCCCTCAGGGATGCGCGGCAGAAACTGGCGGCGCGCAAGCCCCGCTGACCCTGACCCGGAAGATCGAAGGTGATGACGATGACCGAGACCCAGACCGGGCCGTCGGGCGCTGCCCGTGCGGCGTCGGGGCAGGCCCCCGACGTGACGGCGGAACTGGCTGAATTTCTGAGCGAATTCAATGCCGCCCATGACGACCTGCACATGAAACTGCAAACCCAGGAAGAGCGGATCAATATGCTGACCACCAAGACCATGACCCATGCCCGCCCCGTGCTGGCCACCGATATCGACACCGGCGCGCCGCATAAAAAGGCATTGTCGACCTATCTGCGCTGCGGCGATGATGATGCGCTGCGCGGCATCGAACTGGAACAGAAGGGTCTTACCAGCGCGATCAATGCCGAGGGCGGGTATCTCGTCGATCCCCAGACCGCCGAGACGATCCAGAGCACCCTGCGCGGTGCCTCCAGCTTGCGCGCCATCGCCAATGTCGTCACCGTCGATGCCACGGCCTTCGACGTGCTCATCGACACCACTGATACCGGTGCGGGCTGGGCCGATGAGGACACGGCGACCGACGAAACCGATGCCCCGCAACTCGAACGCATCTCGATCGATCTGCATGAATTGTCGGCGATGCCGAAAGCCTCGCAGCGTCTGCTCGATGACAGCGCCTTCGATGTCGAGGGCTGGCTTGCGGGCCGGATCGCCGACAAGTTCGCCCGCGCCGAGGCCAGCGCCTTCATCAACGGCGATGGCAGCGGCAAGCCCACCGGTATCCTGCATGCGGCACCCGTGGACAATGACAGCTGGGCCTGGGGCGCGCTGGGCTATGTCGCAACCGGCACGGCCGGCGATTTCGACGGCACCAACCCCGCCGACGCGATCGTCGATCTGGTCTATGCGCTGGGCGCGCGCTACCGCGCCAATGCAAGCTTCGTGATGAACTCGAAAACCGGCGGAGCGGTGCGCAAGATGAAGGATGCCGATGGCCGGTTCCTGTGGTCCGACGGGCTGGCCGCGGGCGAACCCGCGCGGCTGATGGGCTATCCGGTGCTGATCGCCGAGGACATGCCCGACATCGACACCGATGAATGCGCCATCGCCTTCGGCGATTTCGCCGCCGGCTACACCATTGCCGAACGCCCCGACCTGCGGGTGCTGCGTGATCCGTTCTCGGCCAAGCCGCATGTCCTTTTCTATGCCACCAAGCGCGTGGGCGGGAAGGTCAGCGACTGGGCCGCGATCAAGCTGCTGAAATTCGGCACCGCCTGAGGGCTGCAGCCTTTGCGCGATCCCGTCCCGGCATGTGCCGGGGCGGGCAGGGGCGGCCCGGCACCGTGCGCGAGTCCAGCTGCGCGTCTCTCCGCGATCGAGCAGCGCGGGCGGCGCCGGTCGCCCCGACCATACCCATACCCAGAATTCTCGGAGTTGCGATCATGATGATGGTCGAGGTGACATCGGTCGCCGGGTCCGCCCTTCCGGTGGCGGCGCTGGCGGACCATTTGCGGCTGTCCCGGGGCTTTGCCGATGACGGCAGCCAGGACGGTCAGCTCGAAAGCTGCCTGCGCGCCGCCGCCTCGGCGATCGAGGCGCGCACCGGCAAGGCGCTGTTCAGGCGCCGTTTTGCGCTGACCCTTGTCCACTGGCAGGAGGATGACGCCCATGTCCTGCCGCTGGCGCCGGTCGACAGCATCGACAGTGTCAAACTGATCAGCCGGGCGGGCGCCGAAACGGTGGTCGCCGAGACCGATTACGACCTCTGCCCCGACCTGCACGCCCCGACACTGGTGGCCCGGGGGCGCAAGCTGCCCTCGCCGAGCCAGGGCGGCACCATCGAGGTGGAATTCACGGCAGGGTTCAGCGCCGACTGGGCCGATCTGCCCGCCGATCTGAAACAGGCCATGCTGATCCTGGGCGGCGCGTTCTGGGGCCAGGACATGGACCCCGAAAAGGGCGTTCCGTTCGCGGTCTCGGTGCTGCTGGAACCCTACCGGGCGCTGCGTCTGCGCGGGGTCAGCCCATGACCCGCCCGAACCTGACCCGCAAGCTGGTGGTCGAAGCGCCGGACCGCATCCCCGATGGCGGCGGCGGCTTTGCCGAGACCTGGTCGCCTATCGGCGAGGTCTGGGCCGAGGTGACGACACGGGGTGCCGGCCGCGAGATCGACACCGCCTCGCGCCTGCAGCTGAAGATCACCCTGCGCGCCGCGCCCCAGGGGGCGGCATCCCGTCCCACGGCGGGCATGCGGTTCCGCGACGGGGTGCGCGTCTATGACATCGAAGCGGTGACCGAGGCGGACGCCTCGGGGCGCTATCTGACCTGTTTCGCGGTCGAGGAGGTGGCGGCATGAGTTACGGCAGCACGGCCGCCCTGCAGCAGGCCGTCTACGCGGCGCTGACCGGCGATGCGGAGGTTCAGACCCTGTCGGGCGGCGCGATCTATGACGCGTTGCCGCCCGGCCCTGTGCCCGGGCTTTATGTCAGCCTCGGCCCCGAACAGGTGCAGGACCGGTCCGACAAGACCGGAAAGGGCGCGCTGCATGATTTCCCGGTCACGGTCGTGACCACGGGCGCGGGGTTCCAGGCCGCCAAGACGCTGGCCGCCGCGATCTCGGACGCGCTGGACGAGGCGGGGCTGACGCTGGCGCGGGGCCGGCTGATGCGGCTGCGCTTTCTGCGCGCCCGGGCCCGCAGGATCGAGGATGGCCGCGAGATCGAGATCTGGTTCCGCGCCCGTGTGGACGACGCCCTCAGCTGAGGCAAACCCTTCAACCCTTTCACATCATTGGAGACTGTGATGGCAGCCCAGAATGGCAAGGACCTTTTGATCAAGGTCGATATGGATGGCACCGGCACCTTTCAGACGGTGGCGGGGCTCAGGGCCACGCGGCTCAGCTTCAACGCCGAAACCGTGGACGTCACCAGCCTGGAATCGACCGGTGGCTGGCGCGAGCTTCTGGGCGGGGCGGGTGTGAAATCGGCGGCGATTTCGGGGGCGGGCCTGTTCCGCGACGCCGATACCGATGAACGCGCGCGCCAGATCTTCTTCGACGGCAAGACACCGGATTTCCAGATCGTGATCCCCGATTTCGGCATCGTCGAAGGGGCCTTCATGATCACCTCGATCGAATATGCCGGTGCCCATGACGGCGAGGCCACCTATGAAATCGCGCTGGCCTCGGCCGGTGAACTGACCTTCACCGCGATCTGATGGTCAACCCGCATGCAGGCGAGGTGCGGCTGGTCGTCGATGGCCGGCCGCAGGTGCTGAAGCTGACGCTGGGTGCGCTGGCCGAGCTCGAAGCGCGGCTGGAGGCGGACAGCCTGGCCGATCTGGTGGCCCGGTTCGAGGGCGCGGATCTGCGGGCGCAGGACGTGTTGCACCTGATCTGCGCGGGGCTGCGCGGCGGCGGCTGGCAGGGCGATCTGCCCGACCTGATGGCAGCCGAGATCGAAGGCGGCCCGGTGGTCGCGGCGCAGGCGGCCGCACGGGCGCTGGCGCTGGCCTTTCGGGGGGCGGCATGAGCCACCCCGCGCTTGACTGGCCCGCGCTTTTGAAACTGGGGCTGCGCGAGATGGGTCTGAGCCCGCGTGACTTCTGGGCCCTGACCCCGGCCGAGTTCCTGATGATGCTGGGCGATGCGGCCGCGGCGCCGATGGCCCGCGCCCGGTTCGACGCGCTCGCCGCGCGTTTCCCCGACACCCATGAAAAGGAGACCCGCGATGGCGGAGACCGATCACCGGATCGATGCGCTGGATCAGCAGATGGTCGCGCTGGAAGGCAGCCTTGAGGGCGCCGCCAGCATGGCCGCCGCGTTCCAGGCGGAACTGCGCGGAATGCAGGATACGATGCTCTACACCGGCCGCGAGGTCACCAGCATGAGCCGGACCATCGGCGGCGGGTTGCGCCGGGCCTTCGACGGGGTGGTGTTCGACGGCATGCGCCTGTCGGATGCGTTGCGCACCGTGGCGCTGTCGATGGCCGATGCCGCCTATAACACCGCGATGCGTCCGGTGCAGAACGCGCTGGGCTCGGTCATCGCAAACGGGATGAACGGGTTGCTGGGCAATATCATGCCCTTCGCCAAAGGCGGCGCGATTGCCCAGGGCCGCGTGGTGCCCTTTGCGCGTGGCGGCGTGGTACAGGGGCCGACCCTGTTTCCGATGCGCGGGGCCACCGGCCTGATGGGCGAGGCGGGGCCCGAGGCGATCCTGCCGCTGACGCGCGGGGCCGACGGGCGGCTGGGCGTGCAGGCTGCGGGCCGGTCCGCCCCGGTGCAGATCACCATGAACATCACGACGCCCGACGCCCAAAGCTTTCAACGCAGCCAGAGCCAGATCGCCGCGCAGATGAGCCGCGCGCTAGCGCGTGGCCGCCGCAACGGCTGAGGGAGGGACCGCCATGGGTTTTCACGAGGTTCGCTTTCCCGCCGATCTGAGCTTTGGCTCGACCGGCGGGCCCGAGCGGCGCACCGAGGTCGTGACGCTGACCAACGGGTTCGAGGAACGCAACACGCCCTGGTCGCAATCGCGCCACCGCTATGATGCGGGCGTGGGGATGCGGTCGCTGGATGATATCGCCACCCTCATCGCGTTTTTCGAGGCGCGCCAGGGCCAGCTCTACGGGTTCCGCTGGAAGGACTGGTCCGATTTCAAATCCTGTGCGCCCTCCGAAACCCCCGGTTTCGCCGATCAGGAAATCGGGATCGGCGATGGCGAGACGACCGAATTCGCTTTGCGAAAAACCTATCGCTCGGGCGGCTTCACCTATGCCCGCGACATCACCAAACCGGTGGAAAGCACTGTTCTGGTCGGCATCTCGGACGAGGAACAGGTGCTGGGCGTCCATTACACGGTCGACCTGGCGCGGGGGCTGGTGATCTTTTCCGAAGCGCCCGATCCGGGCCATGCCGTGACGGCGGGGTTCGAATTCGACGTGCCGGTGCGTTTCGGCACCGATGCCATCACCACCTCGGTCGCCAATTTCCAGGCGGGTGAGGTGCCCAGCGTGCCGGTGGTGGAGATCCGGGTATGAGCGCCGATCTGGACGCGCATCTGGCGACCGGCACCACCCGCGTCGCGCGCTGCTGGAAGGTGACGCGCCGCGATGGCGTCACCTACGGGTTCACCGATCATGACAAGCCGCTGGTCTTCGAGGGCGTCACCTTCAAGGCCGATACCGGCCTGTCGGCGGCGGCGGTGATGCAGACCACCGGCCTGTCGGTCGACAATACCGAAGCCGTCGGTGCGCTGAGCGATGCGAGCGTGACCGAGGAAGACATCGCCGCCGGTCGGTTCGACGGGGCGGCGGTGGAGGCATGGCTGGTGCAATGGGATGCGCCCGAAAACCGCGCGCTGCAGTTCCGGGGCAGTTTCGGCGAGATCACGCGCGGCAACGGGGCCTTCACGGTCGAATTGCGCGGCCTGGCCGAGCAGCTCAACGCGCCCACGGGCCGGGTCTATCACGCGACCTCGCCGGTGATGCCGGGCGATCCGCGCTTTGGCGTGGAAGTGTCGGGCCCGGGCTATACCGTGCAGGCCGAGATCGGCACGGTCGAGGACGGGCGGGTGTTCACCTTCGCCGATGTCCCTGCCTACGAGGCCGGCTGGTTCGAACGCGGGCGGTTCCGGGTGCTGAGCGGTCTGGCCCAGGGGCTGGAGGCCGCGATCAAGATCGACCGGGTCGAGGGTGATGTCCGCCGGGTCGAGCTGTGGGACCGGCTGCGCGCGCCCATCCTGCCCGGAGACCGGGTCGAGATGCAGGCAGGGTTCGATGGCAGTTTCGAGGCCGCGCGTCTGAAATTCGGCAATGTCATCGATTTCCGGGGCTACCCCGACATCCCCGGTGAGGACTGGCAGGCCGCGCATCCGTCGCGCGTGTCGAACCGGCAGGGCGGCTCAAGGCGATGAGTGCCGTGGTCGGGATGGCCCGCGGCTGGATCGGCACGCCCTATGTGCATCAGGCGTCCTGTCGGGGGGTTGGGTGCGATTGCCTGGGCCTGATCCGGGGGCTTTGGCGGCAGATGCACGGGGCCGAACCCGAAGCCGCCCCTGCCTATACGATGGACTGGTCGGAACCCGCGCGCGAGGAACGGCTTTGGGCCGCCGCCGCCCGGCACCTGATCGAGAAACCGCTGCCCGATGCGGGCCCGGGCGACGTGATCCTGTTCCGCATGCGCGATGCGGGTGTCGCCAAACATGTGGGCATCCAGGCCCTGACCGGGCCCGCGCCCAGTTTCATCCACGCCTATTCCGGCCACGGCGTCGTCGAAAGCGCGCTGACCCCCCCCTGGGCGCGGCGCATCGTGGCGCGCTTCGCTTTCCCTGAAAGGACCTGAACCGATGGCAACGCTTCTTTTGTCGGCGGCGGGCGCTGCGGTCGGCGGGCTTTATTCCGGCACCATCCTGGGCATGAGCGGCGCGGTGATCGGCCGGGCGGTGGGCGCCACCATCGGCCGGGTGATCGACCAGCGCCTGCTGGGCCCGGGTTCGGAACCGGTGGAACAGGGCCGCGTCGACCGGTTCCGCCTGACCGGTGCCGCCGAGGGGGCGCCGATTGCGCAGCTTTTCGGCCGGATGCGGCTGGGCGGGCAGGTGATCTGGGCCACGAACTTCGTCGAACATGTCGAGGTTTCCGGCGGGGGCGGCGGCGGCAAGGGCGCGCCCCGCCAGCCCCGGACCACCACCTATTCCTATTCGATCAGCCTGGCGCTGGCGCTGTGCGAAGGCGAGATTTTACGCGTTGGCCGTGTCTGGGCCGACGGGGCGGAACTGGACCTGTCGACCATCACGATGCGGGTTTATCCCGGCTCCGAGACGCAGATGCCCGACCCGCTGATCGAGGCGGTCGAAGGCGCGGGGCAGGTGCCCGCCTATCGCGGCACGGCCTATGTGGTGATCGAAAACCTCGACCTGTCCCCCTTCGGCAACCGGGTGCCGCAATTCGCCTTCGAGGTGACGCGCCCCGCACAGCCCGCCCGCGAATTCACGCCCCCCGCCCATGAGATGATCCGCGCCGTGGCGCTGATGCCGGGGACGGGGGAATACGCGCTGTCGACCCGGCCCATCACCACCTCGACCGGGTTCGGTCAGACCGGTGTCGTCAATGTCAGCGCCGAGGGCGGCGGGACGGATTTCACCCAGTCGCTCAGGCAGATGCGCGACACGCTGCCGAACCTGAAATCGGTCAGCCTGATCTATTCCTGGTTCGGCGATGACCTGCGCGCGGGCGCCTGCCGCGTCAGACCCAAGGTCGAACAGACCGCCATCGACGGGCAGGAGATGCCCTGGCGCGCAGGCGGGATCGGGCGCGGTGCGGCCGAGCCCATCGCCGAAATCGACGGCCGCCCGGTTTATGGCGGCACCCCCGCCGACGGATCGGTGATCGAGGCGATCCAGGCGATCAGGGCGGGCGGCCAGCAGGTGCTGTTCTACCCGTTCCTTCTGATGGAGATCATGGAGGGCAACGGCCTGCCCGATCCCTATGGCGGCCCCGAACAGGCCGCGCTGCCCTGGCGCGGGCGGATCACCGGCGACCTGGCCCCCGACCAGCCGGGCACGCCCGACCGGACGGCGGCCAACGCGGCGGCGGTCGATGCGTTTTTCGGCAGCGTCACGCGCTATGATTTCGCCGTTTCGAACGGCACGGTCACCTATTTCGGCCCCGATGAATGGAGCTATTCGCGCTTCATCCTGCATGCCGCGGCGCTGTGCAAAGCCGCAGGCGGGGTGGAGGCGTTCTGTATCGGGTCGGAAATGCGCGGTCTGACGCAGATGCGCGACGCCACGGGCTTTCCGGCGGTCGGCAGGCTGCGTGCGCTGGCGGCCGAGGTGCGCGCGCTGCTGCCGGGGGTGAAACTGACCTATGCCGCCGACTGGTCGGAATATTTCGGCTATCACCCGCAGGACGGGTCGGGGGATATGTATTTCCACCTCGACCCGCTTTGGGCCGATGACGCGATCGACCTCATCGCCATCGACAATTACATGCCGCTCAGCGACTGGCGCGACGGGCCCGATCATGCCGATGCCCATTGGGGGGTGATCCACAACCTCGGCTATCTCGAGGCCGGGATCGAAGGCGGCGAAGGCTATGACTGGTTCTATCCCACCGCCGAGGCGCGCGCGGCACAGCGGCGCGAACCGATCTCGCCCGACAATCCCGAGGACGCGTGGATCTTTCGCTACAAGGATCTGCGCGGCTGGTGGGAAAACCCCCATGAAGACAGGATTGCGGGTCTGGCCGTGGGCCTGTTTCCCGGGTTCGCCGATCCGGCGGGCTTTGCCCCTATCGGCGGCATCACCATCACGCCCGATGCGGGCCTGTTCGGCCACTTGTCCCGGCCCGCGCGGATCGCGTCGGGCGGAGGCAAATGGCACCGGGCGCGCGTGGGCGAGGTCGAGGCCAGGGCCGGTGATGTCTTTCGCCTGACCGCCTTCGTCGAACTGGGCACATCCGGCGAGGTGCGGATGCAGCTGCGCAGGCTGGCCGGATCGACCTCGGAAGAGGCGCAGTATCGCGGTGATCCACGGGTCATGATGACCCCGCAATTCTCCAACCAGCAGGCGCTGGAGATCCTTGGCGCCGAGCATGTCGAGCTGCATCCCGGCCAATGGCGCATCAGCATGACGGTGCAGGTGACGCAGGACGGAACCGCGCGGTTCGAGATCGGCCCCGACAGCGATGTGCCGGGCGAAGACATCAAGGTCTTCGCGCTGCAGGTCACCTCGCCGGGCAAGGGGGGCACGGCCTGGGTGCCGCAATCGAAACCGATCTGGTTCACCGAGATCGGCTGTGCCGCGATCGACAAGGGCACCAACCAGCCCAACAAGTTTCTAGATCCGAAATCCTCGGAAAGCGCGCTGCCCCATCATTCCGACGGGCGGCGCGACGACCTGATCCAGGCGCAGTATCTGCGCGCGGTCATGGGCTATTGGGACCGGGCCGAAAACAACCCCGTCTCGCCGGTATACGGCGGCCCGATGCTGGAGATGGACCGCGCCCATGTCTGGGCCTGGGATGCCCGGCCCTGGCCCGCCTTTCCCGCCGAGCGCGAGAAATGGACCGATGGCGCGAACTGGGACCGGGGCCATTGGATCACAGGCCGGATCGAGGCTGCGCCGCTGGACCAGGTGGTGGCGGAACTGTGCGAGGCGGCGGGTCTGACCGACTATGATGTCAGCCGCCTTTACGGGCTGGTGCGTGGGCATGTGTCGGGCGAAACCGAAACCGCCCGCGCCCGGCTGCAATCGCTGATGCTGGCCTTCGGGTTCCAGGCTGTCGAACGGGACGGGATGCTGACCTTTCTGCCCCTGGCCGAGACGCCCGAGGCGGTGGTGCGGGCCGATCTGACGGCGCTTGACAGTGATGACACGGGCCGCGTCACCGAGATACGCGCCGCCGAGGTCGAGACGACCGGACGCCTGCGCCTGAGCTACACGGCGGGGGAATCCGATTACCGCGACCGCGTGGCCGAGGCGGTGTTCCCCGGCGATCCCGACCCGCGCGTATCCGCCAGCGAACTGCCCATGGCCCTGACCGCGCCCGAGGCGAAGGCCATCGCCGAACGCTGGCTGGCCGAGGCAAGGGTGGCGCAGGACAGCCTGCGCTTTGCCCTGCCGCCATCGCGGCGGGATGTGGCCGCGGGGACGCTGGTGGCGCTGGAGGACGGATCGACCTGGCGTGTCGACCGGGTGGAGGATCGCGGCCTGCGCGAGGTCGAGGCCACGCGCGTCGAACCCTCGACAAGAACCCCATCGGACGCGGTCGAGGCACGGGTGCCTGGCACCGGCTTTGTCCCGCCCGTGCCGGTCAGCCCGGTCTTCATGGACCTGCCCCTTCTGAGCGGGGCCGAGGTGCCCCATGCCCCGCATCTGGCGGTAACGGCTGCGCCCTGGCCGGGGTCGGTCGCGGTCTATTCCTCCGCCTCCGAAGATGGGTTCACGCTGAACCGCATGGTGGAACGGGGGGCGATCGCCGGCACGCTGGAAACACCGCTTTTCGCGGCCCTGCCGGGGCTTTGGGACCGGTCAGGCCCCTTGCGGGTGCGCCTGACCGGGGGCGATATTTCCGCCGCCGATCCCCTTGCCGTGCTGAACGGGGCCAACCTGGCCGCCATCGGCACGGGCGATGACGGCGAATGGGAGGTGATCCAGTTCGCCGGGGCCACGCTGGTGGGGGCGGGCACCTGGGAGATCGGCGCGCGGCTGAGGGGGCAGCAGGGCAGCGACGGGGTGATGCCCGCGCTCTGGCCCGAGGGCAGCCTGTTCGTGCTGCTCGATGGCGGCCCGGTGCAGGTGAACCTGCCCGAGGCCGCGCGCGGGCTGTTGCGCCACTGGCGGATCGGGCCGGGGCGCAGGCCCCTTGATGATCCGTCCTACGTGGCGCGGCAGGCCGCCTTTGCAGGTGTCGTGCTGCGCCCCTACCGGCCCGCGCATCTGAGGATGCGGGCGGAGGGCGGCGATCATGCGCTGAGCTGGGTCCGGCGCACGCGCGTGGATGGCGACAGCTGGGAAGGGCTGGAGGTGCCGCTGGGCGAGGCGGCCGAGGCCTACCTGATCCGCGTCACCGATACTGCCGGTCTGCGCCGCGAGGATACCGTGACCACCCCCGGGTTCGCCTACACCGCCGCGATGCGGGCCGCCGACGGAACCGCGCCCGCCTACAGTTTCGAGGTTGCCCAGCTTTCCGACCGGTTCGGGGCAGGGCCGTTTGCAAGGATCGAGATCGATGACTGAGACCCCCAATCTTTTCCTGCCGCTGCTGGCGCCGAGCCAGGCGCAGAAACATGTCACCGTGAACGAAGCGCTGGCGCGCGTCGACGGATTGGCACGGCTGGTGCTGGCCTCGGTCACGCAAGCCACGCCGCCGGGCGCCGTGACCGACGGCACCGCCTATGGGGTGCCTGCGGGGGCCGTGAACGCCTGGGCGGGGCAGGCGGGCCGGGTGGCCGTCGCGATCAATGGCGGGTGGGCGTTCGTCACCCCGCGCCGGGGCTGGCAGGCGATGATCGCCGATCAGGGCGTGCCCGCGATCTGGGACGGGGAAGGCTGGCGCGCGGGCGCCGTCACCCTGACCCCTGCCGGGGCCGGGTGTGCCCTGCGCTCGGTGGAGATGGAGGTGGACCTGATCACCGGCGCTTCGGTCACCACGCAAGCGATCTTTCCGGCGCGCAGCATCGCATTGGGCGTCACCGGGCGGGTGACCCAGGAGATCACGGGCGACGCCACCGCCTGGAGCCTTGGCGATGAAGGCGACGCCACGCGCTATGGCAGCGGGCTGGGCCTGTCGGTCAATTCCTGGGTCAACGGCCCCACCGCGCCGATGGTGTACTGGTCGCCCACGGCGCTGGAGATCACCGGCACCGGCGGCGGGTTCACCGGCGGGCGCGTCCGGCTGGTGGCGCATTTCGCCGAACTGGCCCTGCCCGACCCGATCTGAGGCGGCCGATGATGGACGGCGCGGCCTGTCCGCGTTAGAAAGCGGGCAGAGACGGAGGATCGCCCATGGCCGACGCCCGCAAGAAACCCGCCGAACTGGACCCGGTCTGGCACCGCATCCTCGAAGAGGCCGAGGCGGCGGTGGAGGGAGAGCCGCTTTTGGGCGGCATGATCCACGGATCGGTCCTGCATCACAGGTCGCTGGAACATGCGCTGGCCTACCGGATGGCCGAGAAACTGGCCTCGGGCGGGATGTCGGAACAGATCCTGCGCGAGATCGGGGACGAGGCCTATGCCGCCGATCCGGCGCTGGGCCAGGCCGCGCGCGCCGATATCGTGGCCGTCTATGACCGTGACCCGGCCTGCCACCGGTTCCTGCAGCCCCTGTTGTTCTTCAAGGGGTTCCAGGCCGTGCAGGCGCAGCGCGTGGCGCATTGGCTTTGGGGCCGGGGGCGGCGCGACATGGCCTATTTCATCCAGATGCGCACCAGCGAGATGTTCGGCGTCGATATCCACCCGGCGGCCCGGATCGGGCAGGGCATCATGATCGACCACGCCCATTCCATCGTCATCGGCGAGACGGCGGTGGTGGGCGACAATGTCTCGATGCTGCATTCGGTGACCCTGGGCGGCACTGGCAAGGAAACCGAGGACAGGCATCCCAAGATCGGCGACGGTGTGCTGATCGGGGCCGGGGCCAAGGTTCTGGGCAATATCCATATCGGCCATTGCAGCCGGATCGCCGCAGGATCGGTGGTGCTGGAGGATGTGGAGCCCTGCAAGACCGTGGCCGGTGTGCCCGCCAAGGTGGTGGGTGAGGCCGGGTGCGATCAGCCGTCACTGACCATGGATCATCTGTTCGCGGGCACCGGCTGAGGCGCGCGCCCGGTTTTCCGGCGGGATCGCACGGGGCGGGCGGCGGATGCCTCCGGCGGAGGTATTTCCGAAGCAAAGAGGGGCTGCGCGGGGGCGCGTTAACCTTAACGGGGTGTTGCTGCCCGGTCGCGGGGTCGCGGTTCGGACATGAAAACGGCGCGCCGGTGGAGCGCGCCTGTCTGGTGTGAACCGTTTACTCCGCCGCGTGCGTCGCCGCAGCATAGCCCCCGTTATAGGCATCGCTTTTCCGGCGCACCTGCGCATGTTCGACGATGCGTTCGCGCGCGATCCCCCGGAATTCCTCGATCGAGGCATGACCCTTGCGCGTCATGTAATCGTCGAGGTCCTCGGTCAGTTCCTTGATGAGCTTCACACCCACGCCGCCGCTGCCCTTTTCCTCCATCGCCGCCGTGCAGACCTGCAGGTTACCCGCGCCGTTGACGATGAAATTGAATGCCTCGCGGAAGCCGCGGATGCCCCCGATGCCCGAGATCGCCTTGTCCGGATAGGCCTTCGAGATATCGCAGACCCGCTGCAGCGCCTGGTGAAGGATCGCAAGACCCCCCAGACCGCCCGACGTGACGAGGCCATCCACCTCGACCTCGAATTTCAGGGTCTCGGGGTCCATCAGCGGCAGCGACGGAAAGGTGTTGCAGAGCGAGATCGACGCCGCGCCCGCCTCATACGCGGCACCGGCGGCATCGACCAGGCTGGAGGTCGAGGGCGTCAGTTTCACCCAGACCGGCACATCCACCGCATCGATGACGGCGGCCAGGATATCACGGATGATGACCTCGTCATTGGCGATATTGGCGCCCATGTCCTTGCGGTCCATATGCGGGCAGGACAGGTTCAGCTCCAGCGCGTCACAGCCCGCGTCGACCACGGCTTTCGCCAGTTTCTGCCAGTTGCGCATTTCCTCGGCATTGCCCGCACCCGCCATGATCGAGCCGATCAGGATGCGGGTCGGGTAGGCCGTTTTGATATCGGCGAGGTCGGGCAGCCACTGGTCCAGAGGCTGGTCCGAGATCAGTTCCCAGTTCCACGACGAATGCGACACCGTATCGGCCCGCTTGTTGCGCGAGACATAGGGTTTGACGTCACTGGCGCGCTGAAAGATCGTGCGCGGCCCGGCCACGTTTTCGACCGGGTGCAGGCCGATGGTTTTCGTGACGACCCCGCCCCAGCCGGATTCGAAGGCCTTGAGGATCTTGCGCTTGCTTTCGGTCGGCGGCGCCGAGGCAAGAACGAAGGGGTTTTCGAACTCGAGGCCCGTGAAACGTGTCGCCAGTCGGTTCATCGTGACACTCCCGGATCGGTGAAATTGACCGATCAAGCGTCGGGAGGACGGGCCGACAAGTCAATGTTTTTCGCAATATCGGCCCGAAGGCTGCCGGAAAACCCTGCAAACGGGGCCGGTCCTGCCTGCGGTTTGGGCGCGGATCACCGCCGCGCCAGCATCGCCCCGCAGGTCACGCTCATGTCGTCGGGCGGCGCGAACCCGCCTTCACCGAACCAGATATCGGCGATGTCCTGCAGCTGGCCATCGCGGGCCAACATGCCCAGACTGTCGTTCAGGATCGCCAGGAGGCGCGGGTTCGACCGCGAAACGAGGAAGGCCACGCCGCCGCCGGTCTCATCCTCGATGTGGCCGACAATGGTCAGTTGATCCGCTGCGCCGGGCACCAAAGGCAGGCTGTTGGTGTTGCCGTGATAGGCGTCGGTGTCGCCTTCCAGCACCGACCGGATCGCGCTTTCCAGGTCGACGAAAGGCACCGCGTCATAGCCTTCGGCGACCAGGGCCGCATGCGATTGGGTGTCGGCCATCACCGCGATGCGCGCGGCGGACAGGTCGGTATCGGGATCGCGCGCGAAGATCGGCGTGCTGGACGACCCGCTGGTTCGGTAGGGGCAGGTGAAGCTGCCATAGACCTCGCGTTCGACCGTGGCACCGATGCCGCCAAGCGCGATATCCGCGTGGCCGTTCGCCACCGCCTCCAAGCCTTCCCGCAGGGGGTAGATGACGTAGGCACAGTCAAAGCGGTGGATGGCGCAGATTTCATCCATAAGGTCGATGTCGAACCCGCTGGGCCTGTCGCCGTCCTCGAACAGGTAGGGGGGAAAGGTGCCGGTGGTGGCGATGGTCAGGCTTTGAGCGGCGACCGGACCCGCCACCATGAGCCAGATCAGCAGCCACACCCGCATCAGCTTGCCGCGCGTGCCTGACGCTTGCGTTCATGCGGGTCGAGGAAGCGTTTCCTCAGCCGCACGGCGTTCGGCGTCACCTCGACCAGTTCGTCATCGTCGATATAGGCGATCGCTTCCTCGAGGCTCATCTTGACCGGCGGGGTCAGGACCACCGCGTCGTCCTTGCCGCTGGCGCGGACATTGGTCAGCTTCTTGCCCTTCAGCGGGTTCACCTCGAGGTCGTTGTCGCGGGAATGTTCGCCGATGATCATCCCCTCGTACACGTCTTCCTGCGCGCCGATGAACATGCGCCCCCGGTCTTCGAGATTGAACAGGGCGTAGGCCACGGATGTGCCGTTTTCCATGGAAATCAGGACGCCTGCGCGGCGGCCCGGGATCGGGCCCTTGTGCGGCGCCCATGTGTGGAACACGCGGTTCAGAACACCGGTGCCGCGGGTGTCGGTCATGAATTCGCCGTGATAACCGATTAGCCCGCGGGACGGGACATGGGCCACGATCCGCGTCTTGCCGGTGCCTGCCGGTTTCATCTCGACCAGGTCGCCCTTGCGGGGACCGGTCAGTTTCTCGATCACCGGGCCGGTATAATCGTCATCGACGTCGATCGTGACTTCCTCGATCGGTTCCAGACGCTGGCCGCTTTCTTCGCGGAACAACACCCGGGGGCGCGAGATCGACAGCTCGAACCCCTCGCGGCGCATGTTCTCGATCAACACCCCCATCTGCAATTCGCCCCGCCCCGCCACGTCGAAGGCTTCGCCGCCCGGTGTGTCGGTGACGCGGATCGCAACATTGGTTTCGGCCTCGCGCATCAGGCGGTCGCGGATCACGCGCGATTGCACCTTCTTGCCGTCGCGGCCGGCAAGGGGGCTGTCATTGATCCCGAAGGTGACCGAGATGGTCGGCGGGTCGATGGGCTGCGCCGGAAGGGCGGTGTCGATCTCGGGCGCGCAAAGCGTGTCGGCCACGGTGGCCTTGGCCATGCCCGCAAGGCTGACGATGTCACCGGCCTCGGCCTGGTCGATGGGTTGCTGGCCCAGACCCCGGAAGGCCAGGATTTTCGATACCCGGAACTGTTCGATCCGGTCCCCCTTGCGGCTGAGCGCCTTGATGGTTTCCCCGGGTTTCAGCGTGCCCGCCTCGACCCGGCCGGTCAGGATACGGCCGAGGAAGGGGTCGGCGCCCAGCGTGGTCGCCAGCATCTGGAAGGGCTCAGCCCGCCGGGCGGCCTGGGCCGGGGCCGGGACATGGGCCAGCACCAGCCTGAAAAGCGCCTCGAGGTTTTCGCGCGGACCATCGAGGGTTTCGTCGGCCCAACCGGACCGTCCCGAGGCGTAGAGATGCGGGAAATCGAGCTGCTCCTCGTTGGCGTCGAGGGCTGCGAAAAGGTCGAACACCTCGTCCAGCGCGCGGTCGGGATCGGCATCGGGCTTGTCGACCTTGTTCAGCACGACGATGGGGCGCAGGCCGAGCGCCAGCGCCTTTGCGGTGACGAATTTCGTCTGCGGCATCGGGCCTTCGGCGGCATCGACCAGCAGCACGACACCGTCGACCATGCTGAGGATGCGTTCGACCTCACCACCGAAATCGGCATGGCCCGGCGTGTCGACGATGTTGATGCGGTGGCCCTGCCATTCGACCGAGGTCGCCTTGGCCAGGATGGTGATGCCGCGCTCCCGTTCCAGATCGCCCGAGTCCATCGCGCGTTCATCCATCTGCTGGTTGTCGCGGACCGAGCCCGACTGGCGCAGCAGCGCATCGACAAGGGTGGTTTTGCCATGGTCGACATGGGCGAT
Source organism: Paracoccaceae bacterium (assembly GCA_024742455.1). Classification (GTDB taxonomy): domain Bacteria; phylum Pseudomonadota; class Alphaproteobacteria; order Rhodobacterales; family Rhodobacteraceae; genus JANSYL01. The sequence goes on from JANSYL010000005.1 coordinate 143,895, forward strand.
GATGGCGATGTTACGCAGATCCATGGGGATGAGTCCGAAAAGGGAGAGTTGGCGCAGCCGTTAGCGCCTGGCGCGGGGATTGGCTAGGGGAAACGGTTGGCCGTTCAGGATGCGTTAACCTGGTGGGTGGCAGCATGACGCCGCTATGGGCAAGGATCCTCACCCCAATATCCAACGTTGCATTGTCCAATCGCTCGGTGCTGCCGGGGCGGCGTTTATGACAACAGCTGCCTGCGTTGATAATCTTGTCGCATTTCTGTTCGGACCGGGGATGTTCTGGCTGATCATCGCGCCGCTTCTTGCCGGGGCGTGGGGATTAGAATACTTTTGCGTGGGAGAAGGTCAGGAGACCGATGAAAACGACCGCTGAAAAATTTTGTCTCATCTGCATGACCCTCGGGGCGCTTCTGCCTTGGGCAATGCTGTTCATTGCCGCGGGACTTGGCGTTTTCGGAACGGGTGAGGCGACCGGGAAAGCGTCGGCCTATCTCGCCTGTGCAGGGCTGGTCGTGATGCTGTTGTCCTACCTGTTCGGGCGTGCGGCGAACCGGATCAGTTCAAACCTCAACTGAAGGCAGGGTGCGCCCGTCGCGTTTTGCCCCCGCCTCAGCCCTTGCGGCGCAGGCGGATCACCACGTCGACCTTGGCGATCTCGTAGCCTTCGGGCACGTCGGGGAGCGCGGTGATATCGACACCGGCGCGCGGGGCATCGGTCAGGTGGCCCGCGTCTTCCATGTAGAAATGCGGGTGATCGTCCATGCGGGTGTCGAAATAACTGCGGCTGCCATCGACCGTGACCTCCTGCATGAGGCCCGCATCGCAGAAGGCGCGCAGCGTGTTGTAGACGGTCGCCAGCGACACCTTGTCACCGGTCGCCAGCACCGCGTCATGCAGCCCTTCGGCCGTCACATGCCGGTCCTGCCCGTCGCCGACGAGAAGGGCGGCCAGCGCCAGACGCTGGCGGGTCGGGCGCAGATCGGACTGGCCCAGCCAGGTTTTGCTGCGTTCAAGCGTTTCCGGTGTCATGCGCTGCGTCTTTCACGTTGCTGTCGTGCAATATAAAGCGCGGACGGGTTGAGATTCAATCGCAAAGCGATTTGATGGGGATGTGCCGCTGCGACCGGTCTTGCCTGCGCCAAAGTGCGGGTGCTAGACCCGTGCGACTTGGGTGACGGCACCGACATGACCGATCGGGGGGATACGGGCGACATGGCGACTTATCCGAAAAGCTTCGACAAGGAGGGTCTGCTGGCCTGTGCACGGGGCGAATTGTTCGGCCCCGGCAACGCTCAACTGCCCGAGCCGCCGATGCTGATGATGGACCGGATCACCGATATATCGGAAGATGGCGGGGAACATGGCAAGGGCCACGTCGTGGCCGAATTCGACATCACCCCGGACCTGTGGTTTTTCGAGTGCCATTTTCCCGGCAACCCGATCATGCCGGGCTGTCTGGGCCTTGACGGGTTGTGGCAGCTGACCGGGTTCAACCTTGGCTGGCGCGGCTGGCAGGGGCGGGGCTACGCGCTGGGCGTGGGCGAGGTGAAACTGACCGGCATGGTGCGCCCTGACCGCAGGATGCTGACCTACTACGTAGATTTCACCAAGGCTGTGCAGACGCGGCGCCTGACCATGGGTGTGGCCGATGGAAGGGTGGAAGCGGACGGTGAAACAATATATCAGGTCCGTGATATGAAGGTTGCGCTGTCGGAAAGCTGACCGGTCGGGACCGGGATCACCGGCATGTGCCGCATAAAGCCAGAGGGTCGTGAATGAGACGGGTCGTCGTCACAGGCTTGGGCGTTGTCTCGCCCATCGGGAACTCTGCCCATGAGGTGACCGCGTCGCTCCGCGCGGGCCGGTCGGGCATCGAATCCGTGCCCGAGATGGTCGAGCACGGGTTCCGCAGCACGGTTGCGGGCACGCTCAAGATCGACCCGGCCGAGCATATCGACAAGCGCGCGCTCAGGTTCATGGGACCGGGCGCGGCCTATGCCCATATCGCGATGGCCCAGGCGATCGCCGATGCGGGGCTGGGCGGGGACGAGATTTCGGACGTGCGCACCGGGCTGATCGCAGGCTCGGGCGGGCCGTCGACCAGCGCGATGTTCGCCGCGCACCAGTCGGTGCTGAAATCACAGGCCACCAAGCGCATCGGCCCCTTCGCCGTGCCCAAATGCATGTCGTCGACGATTTCGGCGAACCTGGCCACCGCCTACCAGATCAAGGGCATCAATTATTCGATCACCTCGGCCTGTTCGACATCGCTTCATTGCATCGGGGCGGCGGCAGAACAGATCATGATGGGCAAGCAGGACGTGATGTTTGCCGGCGGGGCGGAGGAGCTGGACTGGACCCTGTCCTGCCTGTTCGACGCGATGGGCGCGATGGCGTCGAAAAACAACGACACGCCCGAAAAGGCCAGCCGCGCCTTCGACGTGGACCGCGACGGGTTCGTGATCGCGGGAGGGGGCGGTATCGTGGTGCTGGAGGCGCTGGACCGCGCGCTGGCGCGCGGCGCGAAGATTTACGCCGAAGTGACCGGCTTCGCCGCAACATCCGACGGGCATGACATGGTCGCGCCCTCGGGCGAGGGCGGCGAACGGGCGATGGGGATCGCGCTGGCGACCCTGCCCGAGGACCGGGTTGTCAGCTATATCAACGCCCATGGCACATCGACCCCGGTGGGCGATGTGGGCGAGGTCGAGGCCGTGCGCCGTGCCTTTGCGGGCCGCGCGCAGCCGCCGGTGTCCTCGACCAAGTCCATGACCGGGCACGCGCAGGGCGCGGCCGGGGCGCTGGAGGCGATTTTCTGTTTGTTGATGCTGGACGGCGATTTCATCGCACCCTCGATCAATGTCGAAACGCTCGACCCGGCCTTGAAGCCCGACGAGATCGCAACGGCGCTGGTCGAGAATGCGGGCCTTGATACGGTGATGACCAATTCCTTCGGGTTCGGCGGCACCAACGGGTCGATGCTGCTCAGCCGTTATCGGGGATAGAACGACATGAGCGGATGGATGCAGGGCAAGCGCGGCCTGATCATGGGGGTCGCCAATGACCGCTCGATCGCATGGGGCATCGCCAAAGCGATGCATGAACAGGGCGCGGAACTGGCGTTTTCCTACCAGGGCGAGGCCTTCGGCAAACGGGTCGAACCGCTGGCGGCGAGCCTCGGCTCGGACCTGATGGTCGACGTCGACGTGATGAACGACGCCTCGATGGATGCGTGTTTTGGGAAACTGGGCGAGGCCTGGGGCAGTCTCGATTTCGTGGTCCACGCGATCGCCTATTCCGACAAGACGGAACTGACAGGGCGCTTCATCAACACCACGCGGGAAAACTTCCGCAACTCGCTGACGATTTCCTGCTATTCCTTCATCGACGTTTCGAAACGCGCCTCGGACCTGATGCCCGAGGGTGGCAGCCTCCTGACGCTGACCTACCAGGGGTCGAACCGGGTGACGCCCTACTACAACGTGATGGGCGTGGCGAAGGCGGCGCTGGAAAGCTCGGTGCGGTATCTCGCCAATGACTTGGGTCCGCAGAAGATCCGCGTGAACGCGATCAGCCCGGGGCCGATGAAGACGCTGGCGGGTGCAGCCATCGGGGGCGCGCGCAAGACCTTCAAGGCGACCGAGGCCAACGCGCCCTTGCGCGCCAATGCCACGCTCGAGGCGGTGGGCGGCACGGCGGTCTACCTGGCCTCCGATTACGGGGCATCGACCACCGGTGAGATCATCACCGTGGATGGCGGTTTTCACGTATTGGGGATGTTGCAGCCCGAAAACCTGTAAAGGTTTCCGGGCCGAAAGGCGCGCTGACGCGCAATCCTTTTTGCGCGCTTGCGCGCGGGTGGGGGCGCCGCCCCCGGCGCTGGCGCGCCTCCCCCCGAGGTATTTGTGAAAGCAAAGAAGGGGAGGCGGCGCCGGGGGTGCCGTCAGGCGACCTTGACCACCTCGACCGCGAAGGTCAGGTCCTCGCCCGCCAGCGGGTGGTTGGCATCAAGCGTCACCGTTTCCTCGGTCACATCTGCGACCATGACCGGCACGGCACGGCCATCGGGGGTCTGCATCTGCAGCTGGGTGCCGGGGTCGAGCGGGATGTCATCGGGGACCGAGGCGCGCGGGATCTGTTGCATCGCATCCTCCTGCCTTGGGCCATAGGCTTGGTCGGCGGGGATGGTGACGGTTTTGCTGTCGCCCTCGGACATGCCGTCGAGCGCGGCTTCGAGGCCCGGGATGATCTGACCCTTGCCCATTTCGAAGCTGAGCGGGTCGCGGCCCTGGCTTGAATCGAAGGTCGTGCCGTCGGCGAGCGTGCCGGTATAATGGATCGAGACCGTGGTGCCGGTTTTGGCGGTTGCCATGGGAATACCTGTGGGATTGGGAGTGGATTTCGGCGGCAAGAGCCACCATGCGTATGCTGATGCTATGCGTTTTGCGTGCGGAATTGAACCCCGGGGGACGAATTGCCGTTCCGCCCGGCCCGTGCAAAGGTCCGTCCACCGAACGCGCAAGGGGGGAACATGACCATCAGCACCGTCGTCTTCGACGCCTATGGAACGCTTTTCGATGTCAGTGCCGCCGCGCGCGCGGTGGCGTCGGAACCCGGGCGCGACGGCTTTGCCGCAGTCTGGCCCGAGGTGTCGGCCCATTGGCGCGCGAAACAGTTGCAATACACCTGGCTCAGGGCCGTGACGGGCGAACATGCCGATTTCTGGACGGTGACGCAGGACGGGCTCGACTGGGCGCTGGAGGCGGTGGGGCAGGCCGGTGATGCGGGCCTGCGCGAGGCGCTGCTGGGGCTGTACTGGAAGCTTGCGGCCTATCCGGAAGTGCCTGCCATGCTGGCCGCGCTGAAGGCGGCGGGGGCCGACACCGCGATCCTGTCGAACGGGTCGCCGGAAATGCTGGCGGGTGCAGTGGACAGTGCCGGGATCGGTGGTGATCTCGATGCCGTGCTGAGCGTGGAGGCGGTGGGTATCTTCAAGCCCGCGCCGCAGGTCTATGACATGGTGGGCGACCGGTTCGGGGTGGGCCGCGACGCGGTGCTCTTCGTGTCGTCGAACGGCTGGGATGCGGCCTCGGCCGCGTCTTACGGGTTCCGCACGCTGTGGGTGAACCGCGCGGACGAGCCGGTGGACCGCTTGCCGGGGCGGCCCGACCGGATCGCGCGCGACCTGACCGGGGTGCCCGGCCTGGTGGCGGCGTCGTGACGGCGGTCTTCACCGCCGCCGACGGCGTGAAGCTGGCCTATGACGACCGGGGCAGCGGCGTGCCGTTGCTATGCCTGGCCGGTCTGACGCGCAACATGGCGGATTTCGAACCGGTGGTGGACGGTTTTGCCCATCGCGCGCGGGTGATCCGGATGGATTACCGGGGCCGCGGCGCGTCGGACTGGCCGGGGCCCGCGACCTATACCATCGCGCAGGAGGCGGCGGACGTGATCGCGCTGCTCGACCATCTGGGGCTTGACCGGGCGGTGATCCTCGGCACCTCGCGCGGGGGGCTGATTGCCATGACGCTTGCGGCGATGGCCAGGGACCGGCTGGCCGGTGTGATCCTCAACGATATCGGGCCCGAGATCATGCCCGAGGGGCTGGCCCATATCATGGACTACCTCGGCAGGCCGACCAGGTTCCGCAGCCTGGCCGAGGCGGCGGCGGCCTTTCCCGCGCTGCATGCACCGGCCTTCCGCGATGTACCCGAGGCGACCTGGACCGCCCATGCAAACCGCCTGTTCCGCGAGGACGGCGGAAGATTGCACCTGCGCTATGATGCGCGCCTGCGCGACGCGGTGGCCCCGGCCTTCGCACCCGATGCGCCGGTGGTCGATCTCTGGCCGGTCTTCGACCTGTTCGAAGGTCTGCCCCTTGGCCTGATCCGGGGGGCGGGGTCGAACATCCTGTCCGCTGAAACGGCGGAAAAGATGCGGCGGCGCAGGCCCGACATGGTCTTCGCCGAACTGGACAATCGCGGCCATGTGCCGTTTCTGGACGAACCGGAAGCAGTCCGGGTCATCGAAGAGGTGTTGGCGCAGGTATGAGTGAGATCGCAAGCATCGCCACGATCGAGGCGGCGGCGGCGCGGCTAAAGGGCCGGGCCCGGGTGACGCCGTTGTTGTCGTCGCCCTTTCTCGACGAGATCGCCGGGCGCCCCCTGTATGCCAAGGCCGAGGTTCTGCAGCACACCGGCAGTTTCAAGTTTCGCGGCGCCTGGTCGGCATTGAGCGCGCTGCCGCCCGACCTGCGGGCGCAGGGCGTGGTGGCGTTTTCCTCGGGAAATCATGCCCAGGGCGTGGCGCGGGCGGCGCAGATCATGGGCGTGCCTGCCGTCATCGTGATGCCCGAGGACGCGCCCGAGCTGAAGGTCGCCAATACCCGCGCCTTCGGTGCCGAGGTGGTGACCTATGACCGCGCCGGACGGCAGAGCCGGGAAGAGATCGGCGCGCGCCTACAGGCCGAACGGGGGCTGACCCTGATCCGCCCCTATGACGATGCGATGGTGGTGTCGGGGCAGGGGACCTGCGGGTTGGAAATCGCGCGGCAGGCTGCTGACCGGGGTGTGACCGAGGCCAGCGTGATCGCCTGTTGCGGGGGTGGCGGGCTGACGGCGGGCATCGCGCTTGCGCTGGAGGCGACGGCGCCGGGGATGCGGGTGCATCCGGCCGAACCCGAAGGCTTCGATGACACGGCCCGGTCGCTGGCGGCCGGGTCGATCCAGGCCAATACCGGCCCCGAGAAAGGCGTTTGGGACGCGATCCTGACGCCCGCGCCGGGCGAGGTGACCTTTCCGATCCTGAACCGGCTTTGCGGCCCCGGCATCGTCGTCAGCGAAGACGAAACCTACGAGGCGATGCGGCTGGCGGCGACGCGGCTGAAACTGGTGGTCGAACCGGGCGGCGCGGTGGCGCTGGCCGCGGCGCTGTTTCACGGTGATGCCCTGGCTGACGGGCCGGTCATCTGCACCCTGTCCGGCGGCAATGCCGACCCGGGCCTGCATGCCCGCGTGATGGCGGGCTTGGCAGCCTAGGCCGCTTCGGGCACCGGGCGGCCCAACCGGTCGCGCAGGGTGAAGACGGTGAAGGCCGTCGCCATCAGCAGGGCCGCCACCAGAAACGGCGCCCCCGGCAGCCAGAGCGGCGCACCCTCGCGGGTGAACCAGAAAAACGCCTGCGTCATCATCAGGGGCGACAGGATCATCGCCAGCGCCGAGGTCGAGGATATCACCCCCTGCACCTCGCCCTGCTGGTCCGCGCCCGCGGCCCGGCTCAGCACGCCCTGCATCGCCGGACCGACCAGCGCGCCGAGCGAGGAAATCGGGATCAGGACCCAGACCATCCAGGCCTCGGTGATCAGGCCATAGGCCGTGAGGCAGACGATGTTCAGCATCATGCCGAAAAACACCGTCCTGAGATCGCCCAGGCGCGGGATCACCGCGCGGATCAGCCCGCCTTGCACCACGGCAAAGGCCACGCCATAGGCGGCCAGCGACAGGCCGATGGTGCCCGCATCCCACCCGAAGGCCCCCATTGTGTAATAGGCCCAGATTGCGGGATAGGTGAAATTGGCGATCTGATAGGCCAGCATCACCGCCAGCAATGCCCCGATCCCCGGCAGTTTGCGCATCTGCATCAGCCCGCCCACCGGGTTGGCGCGCCGCCAGTCGAAGGGGCGGCGGCGATCCCTGGGCAGGCTTTCGGGCAGCACGAAATAGCCGAAGGCGAAGTTGGCGGCGGTCAGCGCGGCGGCGGCCCAGAAGGGCGCGCGCGGGTCGATGTCACCCAGAAGCCCGCCCAGGGCGGGGCCAAAGATGAACCCCATCCCGAAACAGGCCCCGATCAGCCCGAAATTCTGCGCGCGTTTTTCCGGCGGGCTGTTATCGGCCATATAGGCAAGCCCCGTGGCATGGGTGCCCGCCGCGATGCCCGCCAGGACCCGGCCCGCAAACAGCAGCCAGATCGTGCCCGCCAGCGCCATGATGACGTAATCCACCGCCAGCACGGCCATCGAGACCAGCAGCACAGGCCGCCGCCCGACCCGGTCCGATATATTGCCCAGAACCGGGGCGAACAGGAACTGCATCACCGCGTAGCTGGCGGCCAGCACCCCGCCCCACAGCGCTGCATCGGGCAGGTCGGCGCCGCGCACATCGGCGATGAGTTCCGGCAGTACGGGCAGGATCAGCCCGATGCCCATGGCGTCGAGCGTGACGGTGATCAGGATGAACCAGGTGGAGCCGCGCATGCGGAACCATCCCATGCAGGCGACAAACTGTCAATCAAGCCTGACAGTTCGGGTGTCACCTGCCTGTGTCAGGTCAGATGCGCCCGCACGGCTTTGGCAAAGGCGCGCGCCTCTGCCGGGGCCGCGCCCATGGTGGCCTCGGGCGCAAGCTCGGGCAGGGCCGCGTCAGGGTGGGCCGCGCGGATCAGGTCCGGCAGCGGAGTGCCGGTCGCAAGCGCCTTCGCGGCCAGGGACTTCACCACCGCCTGCGCCTCGGCGCGCGGCAGGACGGCGGCGAGCGCGAAGCTGAGCGTTTCGGCATGGATCAGGCCCAGGGGGTCTTCGACACGCGCGCGCATCGCGTCGGCGTCCACGACCAGCGCGGGGATCAGCTCGGCCAGTACCGCCAGCGCCTTGCCACTGGCCGCGATCAGTTGCGGCAGGGCCAGCCATTCGGTGAACCATGCCGCACCATCGCGGGCTTCGCCATGCGCGGCCGACATGAGCGCCGACTGTTGCGCCACGGAAAACCGGTGCAGCGCAACCAGCGTCGAGGCCGCCACCGGGTTCTGTTTCTGCGGCATGGTGGAGGACGCGCCGGATGCGGCAAACCCGAGCTCGGCCACCTCGCTGCGGCTGAGGCGCAACAGATCCTCGCCGATCTTGCCCGCCGCCGTCGCGCATCCCGTCATCCATGCCGCGATCCGCTGGAACCGGTGGCGCTCGGCATGCCAGGACGTGCCGGGGTCGGGCAGGTCCAGCGCCCTGGCCACCCCTGCGCGGATCGTGGCCGGATCGGGGCCAATCATCGTGCCGGTGCCCGCTGCCCCGGAAAGCGACACGGCCAGCGCGCGGGCGCGCAGGTCGCCCAGGTCCCGGTGATGGTCCAGCAGGGGCGCCCCCCAGGTGGCGACCAGCGCGCCGAAGCCCGACGGCACCGCGACCTGCCCATAGGTTCGCGCGGCCTGCGGGGTTTCGGCATGCGCCGCGGCCAGATCGGCCAGCGCGGACAGAACCTGCGCCAGCCGCCCCTCCATCACCTCCAGCACCCGGCGCAGCCGCAGCATCAGACCGGTGTCCTGGATATCCTGGCTGGTGGCGCCCCAATGCAGGTATTGCGCGTGCTCCGGTGCCTGAACCGATATGCGCAGCGCCGCCACCAGCCCCGGCACCGTCACGCCGTTCCGCCCCGTCGCCTCGGCCAGCGCGCCCGCGTCGATCAGCCCCTCGCGCATCGCGCGGTCAAGAAAAGCCCCCGAGGCCTCCGGGAACACGCCCGCGCGCCCCTGCACCCCGGCCAGCGTGCCAAGCACCAGCATCATCGCCCGCACCTCGGCACTGTCGGAAAACAGCGCTGCGACCTCGGCATCGCCGAACAGCCGGGCGTAAAGCGCGCTGTCGAAAGGGCTGAGGCTCATGGCGCGGGGTCCAGGTGCCCCACGCGGCGCAGGAAGACGGTCAGGTGCTCGGCAAAGACATCCGGTTGCTCGACGCAGGGCAGATGGCCCGCATTGCGGATCAGCGCGAATTCCGCGCCGGGGATCAGGTCGGCCAGTTCCCGCACAAGATCGGGCGGGGTGCTGCCGTCATGGTCGCCCCCGATGACAAGCGCGGGCAGTCGCAGCGCGGCCGTGGTGGTGTAGAAATCGGTGCCCGCGATCGCCGCAGAACACCCGGCATAGCCGTCTTGGGGTGTTGTCTCGACCATCCGGCGCCACGGTGTCGCGGCCTCGGATGCGCGGAAACCGGGCGCGAACCACCGTTCCATCACCGCGTCCGACAGCGCCGCCAACCCGCCCGCACGCAGGGCTTCGATGCGTCCCTCCCACATTTCGCGGGTGCCGATCTTGGGCGCGGTGTTCGACAACACCACCGCGCGCACGAGGTCCAGCCGTTTCGCGGCCAGGCCCTGCGCGATCATCCCGCCGATGGACAGCCCGACAAAGACGCAATCCCTGACGCCGAAATGGTCGCACACCGCCTCGGCATCGCTGATCAGCCGCCCCATCGCGTAGGGCGCGGGCGGGCAGGTCGACAACCCGTGGCCGCGCTTGTCGAACCGGATCAGCCGAAGACCCGGGGGCAGCCGCGCGATCACCTGGTCCCAAAGCCGGAAATCGGTACCGAGCGAATTGGCGAAAACAACGGGGGCGCCATCCTCAGGCCCTTCGGCGCGGATGTGCAGCACCGCGTCGCCCACGTTCAGCGTGTCCATGGCATCCCTCCCGTCCGGTTCTGACGGGATACGCCCCCCCTGGCTTTGCGGCAAGGTCGCAAGTGGCGCATCGCGTGGCGCAGATTGGCGTGACATCCCGTGCGGACCTGAAACCTTGACGCCCACCAACGTCCGGAGCGTGCCCATGCCATCGACCATCACCGCTGCCGTCTGCCGCAGCTTCAACGCCCCCCTTACCCTCGAAACCCTTACGCTGCGTGACCCCGGCCCGGGCGAAGTGGAGGTGACGGTCGAGGCGGTTGCGATCTGCCATTCCGACATTTCCTATATCGACGGGGCCTGGGGGGGCGATCTGCCCATGGTATTCGGGCACGAGGCCGTGGGCCGGATCACCGCCCTTGGGGAAGGCGTTTCGGGCTATGGGCCGGGTGACCGGGTGCTGGTCACGCTGATCCGGTCCTGCGGGGCCTGCCCCACCTGCCTGCAGAACCTGCCGCCCTATTGCTCGGGCAATATCCCGCGCCCGCCGGTTCTGACTGATCGCGATGGGGCCCCGGTGCAGAAGGCGATGAATTGCGGCGCCTTCGCGGAAAAGGCGATCGTCGATCCCAGCCAGATCGCCCCCTTGCCCGATACCATCGCGCCCCAGGCGGCCTGTCTTCTGGCCTGCGGCGTGCCCACCGGGGTGGGCGCGGTCGTCAATACCGCCCGCGTGCGCCCCGGTGAAACCGTGGTGGTGATCGGGGCGGGGGGTGTCGGGCTCAACGTCATTCAGGGTGCGCGCCTTGCCGGCGCGGCCCGGATCGTCGCGATGGACCTCAACCCCGGAAAACGTGACGACGCCATGGCTTTCGGCGCGACCGACTGGGTGCCCGCCGATGACCCGAAACCCTGGAAAGCGGTGCGTGCCGCCACCTTCGGGCGCGGGGCGGACCATGTGTTCGTCTCGGTGGGCGCGCTGCCCGCCTATGACATGGCCCCGCGTCTTCTGGCCCCGATGGGCACCGCCTATGCCGTGGGCATGCCCCATTCTGGCGATACCACGCCCTATGAGCCGGTGATCCTGGCCGCCCTTGGCCAGGGCATCCGCGGCACCAAGATGGGCGATGTGGTGCTTGGCCGGGACATCCCCTGGATGCTGTCGCTCTATGAGCAGGGGCGTCTGAAACTCGATGAGCTGATCTCGCGCAGCTGGCCCCTCGATCAGATCAACCAGGCCATCGCCGACACCAAGACCGGCGCCGCCCGCCGCAACGTCATCACCTTCTGACCGCCCGTTCACCTGAACGCGCCCGCCCGCCCCTCTTTGCTTCAAAAATACCTCGGGGGAGGCCCGGCAGGGCCGGGGGCAGCGCCCCAACTTGCGCAACGCCAACAAACGCGGAACACTCATCGATATGCGTCTGACCGGTCTCGAGATTTTCCCCGTCGCCCCGCCGCCCCCCGGATGGGGCGGGCGCTACTGGCTGATCGTGCGGCTGACGACCGATACCGGCCTGACGGGCCTGGGCGAGGTCTATGCCAGCGCGGTGGGTCCGGCAGCGATGGAGGCGGTGATCACGGATGTCTTCACCCGTCACATGGAAGGCCAGCCGCCCGAGGATATCGAGCTGATGACCCGCCGTGCCTATTCCAGCGGCTTCACCCAACGCCCCGACCCCACTGTGTTCGGCGCTTTCGCGGGGCTGGAAATGGCCTGTTGGGATATCCTGGGCAAAGCCTGCGACCGCCCGGTCTGGCAGCTGATCGGCGGGCGGATGAACGACCGGGTGCGCGCCTATACCTATCTCTATCCCGAGGCCCATCACGACCCCACCGGTTTCTGGATCGACCCGGAGGCCCATGGCGAAGCCGCCGCCGCCCGCGTGGCCGAGGGCTGGACCGCGCTGAAATTCGACCCCGCAGGCCCCTATACGATCCGGGGCGGCCATGCGCCTGCGCTTGCCGATATCGACCTGTCGGTGCGGATGTGCGCCGCGATCCGCGCCGCCACGGGCACGCGCGCCGATCTTCTGTTCGGCACCCATGGCCAGTTCGCCCCGGCGCAGGCGATCCGCCTTGCCCGCGCCCTCGAACCCAATGACCCGCTCTGGTTCGAGGAACCGATCCCCCCCGACAACCCAGCCGGACTGGCCGAGGTTGCCCGCGCCACCTCGATCCCCGTCGCGGTGGGCGAACGCCTGTCGGGGCTCATGGAATTCCAGGCGGCCCTCGACGCCGGCGCGCGCATCCTGCAACCGGCCCTTGGCCGCGCGGGCGGCATCTGGGTCGGCAAGAAGATCGCCACGCTGGCCGAGGCGCGCGGCGCGCAGATTGCCCCGCATCTTTACGCAGGGCCGGTCGAATGGGCCGCCAACGTGCATCTTGCCGTAACCTGCCCCAATATCCTGATGGTCGAGGCCATCGAAAGCCCGTTCCACGATGCACTGGTCACGGGGCGCCCCCGCGTCGAACAGGGCTTCGTCGCGGCGCCCGGGGCACCCGGCCTCGGCATCACGTTGAACGACGATGTCGCCCGCGCCCACCGCTATACCGGGGACAGGCTGCATCTGCAGATGCAGGAGGGGCCGATCGACTGGGCGAATGGCAATACCTGGGCGGGCGGCGCCTCGGACTAGACGGCGTTCAGGGCCGCGCGCCTTCCTGCGTCAGGCGCAGCTGAGCGATTTCTTCATGCCGCTCGGCGCGGCGCAGCTCCTCCAGCGCGATCTCCACGTCATCGAGATGGCGTACCACAGCGGCCCGCGCCGCGTCCGCATCCCGCGCCTGCAGCGCCGTGTTGATCGCCTTGTGATGGTCGAGCAGCAGATCGCGGATCGAGCGTTGCTTGAACAGAAGCTGCCGGTTGAAGAACACCCCCTCGCGCAGCAGGTCGAACATCGACCGCATCATGTGCAGCAGGATCACGTTATGGCTGGCCTCGATGATCGCCAGGTGGAACTCGGCGTCCAGATCGGCCTCATCGGCGGGGTTCCGTTTCGAATGCGCCGCTTCCATTTTCCGGTAGATCGTGTCGATCACCTTCAGATCGGTGTCCGACCCGTGCAGGGCGGCGCGTTCGGCGGCAATGCTTTCCAGGTCGCGGCGGAACCCGATATAGTCGATCACCGCCTCGTCATGGGCGGCGAAAAGCCGGATCAGCGCGGGCGAAAACGCGCTGCCCAGCACATCGGCCACGTAGATGCCCGCGCCCGCGCGCGTGGCCAGCAACCCCCGGTCCTGCAATTCCGCCACCGCCTCGCGCAGCGACGGGCGCGACACGCCCATGCGGTCGGACAGTTCGCGCTCGGACGGCAGGCGTTCGCCGGGGCGCAGGATGCCGCGCAGGATCAGTTGTTCGATCTGGCGCACGACGGCATGCGACAGCTTTTCAGCCTCGATCCGCTGGAACGGCATGGCCTCCCCTCCCTGCGCCCCGCAATTGGTCAGGAAGTATGACCACGCCGCCCCGATAGTCCAGCGGCTTGGACGGGTGACGTCACGACGTCGGGCGGATGATCACCTCGACCCGGCGGTTCTGCTGGCGGCCTTCGGGGGTCAGGTTGGTGGCGATGGGTTCGCTTTCGCCCCGGCCGAAGCTGCGCACGCGGAACGGGGCGACCCCGGCCTCGAGCAACACGCCGGCCACCGCCGAGGCACGCCGCGCCGACAGGTCCTGGTTGTATTCGGCCGACCCGTCGCTGTCGGTATGGCCGATCACGTCCACGGTGCTGTCGGGATAGTCCTGAAGGTTGGCGGCCAGCGCGCGCAGATCGCCCTGCAGGCCGGCGCGGATGGCGGCACTGTCGACATCGAACAGGATGCCATCGGGCATCCGCACGATCAGCTCGCTGCCGGTGTTCTCGATCTGGATGCGGTCATCGGCCAGCGCATCTTCCAGGTCGCGGGCCTGCTGCGCGAGAAGCGCACCGATACCCGCCCCGGCCAGCGCGCCCACGGCCGCGCCGCGCCCCCGGTCATCGGCCACCGCCGCGCCGAACAGCCCGCCGATCAGGCCCCCGGCAATCGCACCGTCGCGGGTGCGGTTGGGGTCGGTCGTGGTGCAGCCGGTCACGGCCATCGCCGCCACCAGGCCCGCACCAATAAGGGATTTCGAAACTGCCATTCTTTCCGTCCTTTCCTGCATCGCGCGCGGGCCGCGCGGCCCGCTGCCGCGTTCTTGGCGGGCGGTATATCATGCAGGATGTCCCGGGGCAGGGGGGAATTCCGCCATCGGCGGTCAGGCGCTTGCCGCCTCTGCCCCGGTCTTGCCCGCGGCCTCGGCTTCGGCGCTTTCCCAGGCCAGCATCGCGCGCTTGACCGGCAGGCCCCAATGGTATCCGCCCAGCCCGCCGGATTTCCGCAAGGCGCGGTGGCAGGGGATCAGCCACGAGATCGGGTTGCGCCCCACCGCCGTGCCCACGGCGCGCACCGCACGGGGGGATCCTATGGCGGTGGCGATTTCCGAATAGGTCGTGACATGGCCCGACGGGATCGCCAGCAGCGCCTCCCACACCTTGATCTGGAAGGGTGCGCCGATCAGGTGCAGCCGCGCCGCGCCGGTCCCGCCAAAGGCTGCCTCCGCCTCGGCACGCAGGCTGACCGGGTCCTCGACATAGCGTGCCATGGGCCAGCGTGACCTGAGATCGGCCAGGGTCGGCTCTGCCCCGCATTCGGCGGCGAAGCCGATGCCGCAAATCCCCCGGCCGGTCGCCATGATCAGCGCCGGGCCAAAGGGGCTGTCCACCCATCCCCACCGGATCGTCAGGCCCGCACCGCCACTGGCATAGTCCCCGGGGCTCATCGCCTCCCAGGTCAGGAACAGGTCATGCAGCCGCCCCGACCCCGACAGCCCCACCGCATCGGCCGTGGCCAGTGTCGTGAACCGGTCCCTCAGCAGCCGCCTGGCATGATCCAGCGCGAGGTATTGCTGATAGCGTTTCGGGCTGACGCCGGCCCATTTGGAAAACACCCGCTGCACATGGGCGGGGCTCATCCCGATCCGCGCGGCCAGGTCCTCCAGGCTCAGCCCCGGACCGGCCGCGTCGATCTCGTCCAGCGCCCGGGCGACCACCTGGTAGTGATAGCTCATCTCGCCCCGTACCATCGCCTGCGCTCCCTTGCTCCTGCGCTCACCCTACCGCGTGCCCCGGCATGCCGCGACCCGGAACCTGACGAAACCGCCCCGTTTCTTCTTGCTCCAAATACTCCAAAGTATCGCCTGCCGCGGGCCCGTCCTTTGGCCTTGTCGCCCCCTTGCCCCCGCGCCATAACCGCCCGCGATGCCGAAACCGCTCCCCTATGCCACGATCCACGAGATCTTCACCCGCTTCCGCGACGCCGAGGCGGAACCGGTGGGTGAGCTCAACCACACCAATGCCTATACATTGGTCGTGGCCGTCGCGCTCAGCGCGCAAGCCACCGACAAGGGGGTCAACAAGGCCACGGAAAAGCTGTTCCAGGTGGCCGATACGCCGGAAAAGATGCTGGCCCTCGGCGAGGACGGCCTGATCGAACACATCAGGACCATCGGCCTTTACCGCAACAAGGCGAAAAACGTCATCAAGCTCAGCCGCATCCTGGTCGAAGATTATGGCGGGCAGGTCCCGTCCTCGCGCGCCGCATTGCAGGCGCTGCCCGGGGTCGGGCGCAAGACCGCCAATGTCGTGCTGAACATGTGGTGGCGCTTTCCGGCACAAGCGGTCGATACCCATATCTTCCGTGTCGGCAACCGAACCCGGATCGCACCGGGCAAGGATGTCGACGCCGTCGAACGCGCCATCGAGGACAACATTCCGGCCGAGTTCCAGCTCCATGCCCATCACTGGCTGATCCTGCATGGCCGGTACACCTGCGTTGCGCGCAGGCCGAAATGCCCGGCCTGCCTGATCGCCGATCTTTGTCCTTACGAGGACAAGACCCCATTGCCCGCGCCCAAAGGCGCCAGAAAGGACCTTCCCGCATGACCCCAGGCTACGACGTCGTCGGCATCGGCAACGCAATTGTCGACGTGATTTCCCATGGTGATGACAGTTTCCTCGACAATATGGGGATCACCAAGGGCATCATGCAGCTGATCGAGCGCGACCGCGCCGAGCTGCTTTACGGCGCGATGCGCGACCGGGTGCAGACGCCGGGCGGGTCCGTGGCCAATACCATCGCGGGGCTCGGCACGCTAGGGCTGAAAACGGCGTTTCTGGGCAAGGTCAAGGATGACGCGCTGGGCCGGTTCTATGCCGATGGCATGGTGCAGGACGGCACCGATTTCCCCAACGCTCCCGTGCCGGGCGACATCCCGCCCACCTCGCGGTCTATGATCTTCGTCTCGCCCGATGGCGAACGCTCGATGAACACCTATCTGGGTGCCGGTGCCGATTTCGACGAAGACGACGTGCCCGAGGATGTGGCGCAGCGCGGGCGCTACCTGTTTCTCGAGGGCTATCTTTACGACAAGCCGGAAGGCAAGGCCGCCTTCACCGCCGCTGCGGCCTTCTGCCGGGCCGGCGGCGGCCAGACCGGGATCACGCTCAGCGATCCGTTCTGCGTCGACCGGCACCGTGCCGATTTCCTCAAGCTCATCGAGGGCGAGATGGATTTCACCCTCGGCAACGAAGAGGAATGGCTGTCGCTTTTTGAGACCGCTGATCTGGATGCCGCGCTGACCCGTGCGGCGGGCATGTGCGACACCGTGGTCTGCACCCGGTCGGGGGACCCGGTGGTGCTGATGCAGGGCGGCAAACGGGTCGAGGTGCCGGTCACCCCCATCACCCCGGTTGATGCCACCGGCGCGGGCGACCAGTTCGCCGCCGGGTTCCTCTACGGGCTGGCCACCGGGCAGGAGCTCGGGACGGCGGGCAGGATGGGCGTGGCCGCGGCGGCCGAGGTCATCCGCCATGTCGGCCCGCGCCCCAAACGCAGCCTGCGCGAGATTTTCCTGGAACAGGGGCTGATCTGACGCGGCCCCCGGGCGGCGCGCGCCGGATCAAGGCGACGCCGTCGCATGGCCGCGCCTGTCAGAGCGGCTGCATCTCGAACCGGACGCGGCCGACGGGAATGCCCCACCGCGTCACCACCGCATCGTTGATGACCCTGCCCCGGTCGTCGAAATAAATCACGTCCTCGAACCCCAGCCGGGTCACATCGCCATTCGCGGCGAAATCCACCACATAGGACAGGCGGATTTCATCGCCCAGTTCCACCACCTCGGCCAGTCCGACCGTATCCTCGCGCCGCCCGGTCCAGCGGCCGGGCCCGGCCCGGTCAAAGACCCAGGTCAGGCGGTTTTCCTCGCCGTCCTCGTAAAGGAAATCCTCGACCACTGTCAGGCGGTTGCCCTCCAGCCGCCCGTCCAGCCGCGCGGTGAACCGGCGTTCATCGCCGGTCAGGTCGACCCGGAACACCCCCGCGCCCACGGCCCGCCCGGCAAAGGCCCGTTCCAGCGTGATCGGCGGGCGCGGCATTTCGGGTGAGGACGGCAGGCGCGAACAGGCGGCCACAGCCATCGGGCCACAGAGCAGGAAACGGCGGGTCAGTGTCATGGGGGCCTCCGGTCAGCGGCAAATGATCTGGCGGGGCAGGGGCACCCCCCCGCCGACGCATGTCCACTTAACCTGACCCGCCACCGGGTCCAGACCCGGGGCCCGGGCAGCAGCCCGCCGGGGGCTGCAACGGCCCTGAGTGATCGCCCCTCAATAGGTGCGGATCAGCCCCACCAGCTTGCCCTGAACGGCCACCTGGTCATCGCGGAACACCCGCGTTTCATAGGCCGGGTTGGCGGCCTCCAGCGCGATCATCCCGGCCCGGCGGCGCAGCCGTTTCAGCGTCGCCTCCTGGCCCTCGACAAGGGCCACGACGATATCGCCATTCTCGGCGGTCGCGCCTTCCTCGATCACGACGATGTCGCCATCGTTGATCCCGGCCTCGATCATCGAATCGCCCTTCACCTCCAGCGCGTAATGGGATCCGCCGGAGGCGATCATCGCCTGCGGCACCGCGACATGGGCGGCGACCTCGCTGATCGCCTCGATCGGCGTGCCGGCGGCGATCCGGCCCATCATCGGCACCTCCAGCGCGGATGCCTCGACCGCCATTGCACCGCGGGGCGCGTCGCGCCGGTCGCCCTCGATCACCACGGGGGTGAAACCGGGCGCGTCGATCCCCTCGGGCATCTTGACGATCTCGATGGCGCGGGCGCGATGGGCGAGGCGGCGGATGAACCCGCGTTCTTCCAGCGCCGTGATCAGGCGGTGAATGCCCGATTTCGACCGCAGGTCCAGCGCCTCCTTCATCTCGTCGAAGGACGGGGGCACCCCGTCGCGCTGCACCCGCTTATGGATAAACTCCAGAAGATCGCGCTGTTTTCGTGTCAGCATGGTCCGTCATCCTCCATCCCGCGCCGGTCCGGGCTGCTCATCCCGTCGGCGTTCCGGGTATGTTCTACCCGTGTTCCCGGTCTGTGTCAACGAATCACCTGCGGCTCAGGCCGGTCCGGGACCAAGGGGCAGGTACTGGACGATCTCGCCGGCTGTGCGCTTCCCGTCCCCGGGCGGGCGCAGCAACAGCGCATCGGCCCCGGCCATCACCGTCAGCAATGCGCTGTCCTGCCTGTCGAATGCGGTGATCGCGGGCAGATCGCCCGAGGGGTCAAGCATGGCGCGCATGTAGTGTTCGCGCGGCCCGTTCGCGGGCAGGTCCTGCGCCAGCCGGGCCTGCCGCCGGGTGCGCGCCCGACCGGGCAGGCCCAGAAAGGCCCGCAGCATCGGCACCAGGAACACATGACCGCAGACCAGCGCCGAGACCGGGTTGCCCGGCAGACCAAGCAACGCCGCCTTGCCCATCCGCCCGGCCATCAGAGGTTTGCCGGGCCGCATCGCGACCTTGTAGAACGCCCGGTCCATCCCTTCACCTGCGGCCACCTGCGCCACGAGGTCATGATCGCCCACGGACGCACCGCCGATGGTCACGATCAGGTCGGCCCCGACGGCCAGCCGCAGCACCTGCGCCAGTGCCGCCGGCCTGTCGCGGGCAATGGGCATCACCCGCGCCCTCCCGCCCTCGGCCTCGATCAGCGCCTTCAGCCCGTAGATGTTCGAGGCCACGATCTGATCTGTGCGGGGTGTCTCGCCCGGAACGACCAGCTCATCCCCGGTGGCGATCAGCGCCACCTCGGGCCGCCGCGTCACCGTCAGGCGGGGCGCGTTCATTGCGGCCGCAAGCGCGATACCGGCCGGGCTCAGACGGCGCGGCGCGTCGATCCGGGCGCCCGCCGTGAAATCCGCCCCCGCCGGCCGGACATAGGGCCCCGGGTCAAGATCGGTGTTCAGCGTGATCTGCCCGCCTGTCCGCGTGACATCTTCCTGGATCACGACCCGGTCCGTGCCCGCGGGCATCGGTGCGCCGGTGAAGATGCGCACCGCCTGCCCGGGTCCGACCGACCCGTCCCAGGCGCGTCCTGCGGGGGCCTCGCCGATCACGTCGAAGACCGCCCCCGGTGCCACCTCCGTTGCGCAAAGGGCATAGCCATCCATCGCCGAGGCGGCAAAGGGCGGCTGGTCGCGCCGGGCCACGACCGGGGCCGCCAGCACGCGCCCCCCGGCGTCCGCCAGCGCGACCTCTTCCACGGGCAAGGCCCTGGTCAAGGCAAGGCAAGCCGCCAGTGCCTCGTCCACCGATATCATCGACCCGCCTGCTTCATCTTTCCGAAAATACGGGACCGCGCCCGGCACGGGCGCGCATTTTCCGGTCCGGAAAATGCCCCCGGGCGACGCCGAAGGCGGCGCAACCCCTCATGGCTTGCGCTCAGGCCCACGCGTCCCCCGCCGCGTAGCGGCCCGAGGCACCGCCCTCCTTCAGTACCAGGCGGATACCGCCGATCTCCATCGCCTTGTCCACCGCCTTCAGCATGTCATAGGCGGTCAGGGCCGCGACGCTCACCGCCGTCAGCGCTTCCATCTCGACCCCCGTCTTGCCTGTGGTCTTCACAGTCGCGCGCAGGCGCAATCCCGGCAGGCCCGCATCGGGCATCAGATCGACGGTCACCTTGGTAATCGGCAGGGGATGACACAGCGGGATCAGGTCCGCCGTGCGCTTGGCCGCCATGATCCCGGCCAGCCGCACCACCCCGATCACATCACCCTTCACCGTCTCGCCTGCCTCGATCAGGGCCAGCGTCTCGGGCCGCATCCGGATGAACCCTTCGGTCACGGCCACGCGGGTCGTGACGTCCTTGTCGGACACATCGACCATATGGGCCGCACCCGCCTCGTCGAAATGGGTGAGCTTGGGCATGGTTCAGGCCGCCGCCACCGGATCGGCCAGCAGCGCGCTGGTCGCCGCCGCGACATCCCCTTCGCGCATCAGGCTTTCGCCGATCAGGAAGGACCGCACCCCGTGCCCGGCCATATCGGCCAGATCGGCCGGCCCCGACAGGCCGGACTCCGAGATCACCATCCGCCCCTCCGGCACGCGCGCGGCCAGCACCCGCGTCGTCTCCAGCGTCGTCACGAAGGTATTCAGATCGCGGTTGTTGATCCCGATCAGCGGGCTGTCGAGCTTCAGCGCCCGCTCCAGCTCGGCCGCGTCATGCACCTCCAGCAACGCGTCCATCCCCCAATGCCGCGCGGCATCCTCCAGTTCGGCGGCCTGCCCGTCCTCGACCGAGGCCAGGATGATCAGGATGCAGTCGGCCCCCCAGGCCCGCGCCTCGGCCACCTGATAGGGGTCATACATGAAATCCTTGCGCAGGCAGGGCAGGGCGGTCGCGGCGCGCGCCCGGGTCAGGTAATCCGGCGCGCCCTGAAAGGACGGGGTATCGGTCAGAACGCTCAGGCAGGTCGCCCCCCCGGCCTCATAGGCGCGGGCCAGCGCGGGCGGGTCGAAATCGACCCGGATCAGCCCCTTTGACGGGCTGGCCTTCTTGATCTCGGCAATCAGGCCATAGCCGGTTTCCTCGGCCCGCTTCAGCGCCGCGCCGAAGGGCCGGACGCGCGGCGCGGCGCGGGCTTCGGCCTCGACCCGGCTGCGGGGGCGGGCGGCCTTGGCGGCGGCCACTTCCTCCAGCTTGTAGGCTTTGATCTTGGCAAGGATGCTGGTCATGGCCCTGTCTTAGAAGCCGGGGCAGGGGCTGTCGAGAGGGGGCGATCCAAAGACCTCAGGCCGCCGAGGTTACCCGCGCCAGCCCCTCGACCGCGCGCCTCGCTGCGCCGCTGTCGATGCTTTCGCGCGCCATCTCGACGCCCGCCTTCAGGTCGCCCGCCTGTTCCGCCACCACCAGTGCTGCGGCGGCGTTCAGCAGCACCGCATCGCGATAGGCCCCGGGTGCGCCCTCCAGAAGCGCGCGGAAGGCCACCCCGTTCTCCTCGGGGCTGCCGCCCAAAATGTCGCGCAACGGATGCACCGGCAGGCCCGCATCCTCGGGGTGGACCTGGGCCCCCGTCACGCGGCCGTCCTTCAGCATGGCCACGGCCGTCGGCCCGGTGATCGACACCTCGTCGGTGCCGTCGCCGCCATGCACCAGCCAGGCCGCCTCGGCCCCCAGCGCCTGCAGCGTCTCGGCCATGGGAAAGATCAGGTCGGGCGCGAATGCCCCGGTCAGCTGGCGTTTGACGCCGGCGGGGTTGGTCAGCGGCCCGAGGATGTTGAAGATCGTCTTGCACCCAAGCTCCTGGCGCACGGGCATCACGTGGCGGATCGCCGGGTGGTGCATCGGCGCCATCATGAAGCCGATCCCGGCCTCGGCCAGCGCGCGTTCGACCACCTCCGGCCCGACCATGACCTCGACGCCCATCTGGCCCAACGCATCCGCCGCGCCGGATTTCGAACTGAGGTTGCGGTTGCCATGCTTGGCCACCGGCACCCCCGCGCCCGCCACCACGAAGGCCGTCGCGGTGGAAATGTTCAGCGTGCCGACCCCGTCACCCCCGGTGCCCACGATATCCATCGCCCCCTCGGGCGCGCGCACCGGCACGCATTTCGCCCGCATGACGGCGGCGGCGGCGGCATATTCGGCCACGCTTTCGCCGCGCGCGCGCATCGCCATCAGCAAGCCGCCGATCTGCGCCGGGGTGGCCACACCCTCGAACAGATAGCCGAATGCCTCCTCGGCCTGGGCCCGGCTCAGCGGGCCTTCGGAGGCGGCGAAAATCAGGGGTTTCATCGCATCGGTCATGCCGGGGTCAGCCCTTTCGCGGTGTCGAGGAAGGTTTTCAGCATCGTATGCCCGTGTTCGGACCGGATGCTTTCGGGGTGGAACTGCACACCTTCGATGGGGAGGTTCCGGTGTTTCAGCCCCATGATCGTGCCATCCTCAAGCTCGGCGGTGACCTCCAGCTCGGCGGGCAACCCGTCGCGCGCGACCACCAGCGAATGATAGCGTGTCGCTTTCAGCGGCGAAGGCAGGCCTGCAAAAACGCCCTTGCCGCCGTGGTGCATGAGGCCAAGCTTGCCATGCACGATATCGCTGTGGCGCGTCACGGTCCCGCCAAAGGCCTCGCCGATGGTCTGATGCCCCAGGCAAACCCCCAGCAAAGGCACACCCGCCCCCGCCGCCGCCCGCGTCAGCGCCAGGCAGATGCCCGCGCTTTCGGGGGTACCTGGCCCGGGGCTCAGCACGATCGCCTCGGGCGCCATCGCCATCGCGTCCTGCACGGTGATCCGGTCATTGCGCACAACCCGCGTCTCGGCGCCAAGCTCGCCCAGGTATTGCACCAGATTATAGGTGAAGCTGTCATAGTTATCGATCAACAGCAGCATGGCCGGCGCCTTCCGAAAAGGGGGTGAAGGCGCGGGGCGCCTCGGCTATACATGTTTCAAAGGGCGCAGGGCGGGTCAAGCGACCCCCGTTCCAAGGCGTCCGGATACCCGCCCGCCGAACCGGGGCGGACAGGCAGGCACAAGTAGCGCATGAGGTCGGTGATGGGCGGTGGCTTTATCCTGGGAACGGCGTGGGGGATCGTGGTGGCCGGTATCGTGCTGGCCGCGATGTCGCTGAGCCTGCCTCTGCCGCCCCGGCCTGCCGCTCTGCCGCCTGTGGTCGAAACGGCGATGGCTGACACCGGCGCCGAGACACAAGTTCCGGCCACGGACTCCGCTCCGGAAACCGTCACCGACACCGATGGCACCACCGGCGCCGCGCAGGGGGTGCCGCTGCCTGCGGGCTCGGAATTCAACCGCCCGCCGCCGCCCGGGGCCGCGATCCTGCCCGATACCGATGCCCCCGTGGCCCGTAACACGCCGGCCCGCGTCCCCGAGGCCGCCGATGGCGGCGCCGAGGCCGGCCCCGATGCGACCCCGGCTCTCGATCCCAGTCCGCCCCCCGTGCCCGAGGTGGCCGCCGCCCCGTCGGCCCCCGCCGCGCCCGAGGCCCCGCCCGCCGCGGCCTTTGCTGCCCCCGTCGCCGGTGACATGTCGGACAGCAGCGATATCGTGGGGGACAGCGGCGCCGAGGCCCCGGCCGATACCGGGCGCTTGGGGACCGACCCGCAGCCTGACCCGCAGCCCGATGCCGATACCGGGTCGCCGGTTGCGGGCGATAGCCTGACGCTCGCCCCCGGCGGCGGCTCCCCGCTCCGCTTGCCGCAGGTCACCCCGGCGCCCGCCCCGGACACGCAAGCAAATCCCGAAACCGCCCCCGAAACCGGTGACGCGGTCACCGATGCCGTCCCGAACGCCCTGCGCGACAATGCCGTGCCCTTCGAGGCGCCCGAAACCGGCGCCCTGATGGCGGTAATCCTGATCGACGACCCGGACGGGGGGCTTACCCCCGACACGCTGACCCGGTTCAGCTTTCCGGTGGCCTTCGCCATCGACCCGCTGGCCCCCGGCGCCGCCACCCGAGCCGCGATCTACCGTGATGCGGGGTTCGAGCTTGTGATCCTCGGCGACATCTTCCCGGACGGTGCGACCGAAACCGACGTGGCGCAGGCCATCGAGGGGGCGATTGCGGCGGTGCCGGGGGCCGTCGCGCTTCTCGATACGCCCGGGGGGCGCATTCAGGGCGATCGCGCGATCCTCGATGCCACGGTCGACACGCTGGCGGTGACCGGGCACGGGCTGGTGGCCTTTCCGCAAGGCCTGAACGCCGCCGAACAGACCGCGCGCCGTGCGGATGTGCCGGCGGCCACGATGTTCCGCCAGCTCGACGACGAGGATCAGCGCGCCACCGTGATCACCCGTTTCCTGGGGCGCGCGGGCTTCTCGGCAGGCGAGGAGGGCACCGTGGTCGTGGTTGGCCGCACCCGCCCCGACACCGTCACCGCGCTGTTTTCCTGGGCGCTGGGCGCCCGGTCGGGCGGCGTGACGCTGGCGCCCTTGTCGGCGGTTCTTCTGCGCGAGGCGGACGGGGGCTAGATCGCGCCTGCAACCCTCTTTGCTTTCAAAATACCTCCGCCGGGGGCCCCGGCTTGCCGCGCAAGCGGCCGGAGCGGAGCGGGCGGAAAACGCGCGTTCTCCGGCCCGTTTTTCGCGCGGAAAACGCTCCCCGGCGCTGCGTTCAGATCCTTGCCGAAAGGTCAGCAGATCCAGAAAACCTTGTCTGATCGGAAGGGTGCGGAAATGCTCAGTCCTGATCGCCCGGCCCGGGCGCCTTACCGGTTGCCGCCTTCGCCAAACAGCCCCGCATCCTCGGCCGCGCGCCGGATCGCGCGGGCCTTGTTGACGGTTTCCTCGAACTCGGCCTCGGGGTCGCTGTCATAAACGACGCCGCCGCCCGCCTGGATGTAGAGCTTGCCGTCCTTCACCACCGCCGTCCTCAGCGCGATGCACATGTCCATGTCGCCGCCCGCGCTGAAATAGCCCACGCCGCCGCCATAGACGCCGCGCTTTTCCGGCTCCAGTTCGTCGATGATCTCCATCGCCCGCACCTTGGGCGCGCCGGATACCGTGCCCGCAGGCAGCCCGGCCAGCAGCGCCGACAGCGCGTCATGCTCCTCCGACAATTCGCCCACGACGTTCGACACGATATGCATGACGTGGGAATAGCGTTCGACGATGAATTCCTCGGTGGGCCGCACCGTCCCGATCCTGGCCACCCGGCCCACGTCGTTGCGGCCCAGGTCGAGCAGCATCAGGTGTTCGGCCAGTTCCTTTTCATCGGCCAGCAGGTCGGCCTCCAGCGCGCGGTCTTCCTCGGGCGTGGCGCCGCGTTTGCGCGTGCCGGCAATGGGGCGGATCGTGACCTCGCCCCCGAAGACCCGCACCAGGATTTCCGGGCTGGCGCCGACCACCTGGAACGGGCCGAAATTGAAGAAGAACATGAAGGGCGACGGGTTCGTCCGCCGCAGCGCGCGGTAAAGCGCGAAAGGGGGATGGGCGAAATCCTGCGTCCAGCGTTGCGACGGGACGACCTGAAAGATATCGCCCGCGCGGATGTATTCCCTGGCCCGTTCGACGGCGGCGAGATAGGCGGGTTTGGTGAAAGTCGACACCGGCTCGGCCACCGGCGCGACCTGTCCCATCTCGCGCCCGCCCAGACCGGGCGCGCGGTCGAGATCGCGCAGCGCGTCCGACACCCGTTCGGCGGCCTGCGCATAGGCCGCCCGCGCCGACAGGCCCGATCGCGCCCAGGCGGGTGAGACGACCGTCACCTCGCCCTTCACCCCGTCGAGCACCGCGATGACGGACGGGCGCATCAGCACCGCGTCGGGCAGGCCAAGGGGGTCGGGGTTGATGTCGGGCAGGTGTTCGACCAGCCGGATCATGTCATAGCCCAGATACCCGAACAGCCCCGCCGCGGCGGCGGGCAGATCGGCGGGCATGTCGATGGCGCTTTCGGCAAGCAGCGCGCGGATCGCCTCAAGCGGCGGCGCGCTCACGTCCTCGAAGGCATCGCGGTCGAAGCGGGCGGTGCGGTTGATGCGCGAGGTCTCGCCCTGGCATTCCCAGATCAGGTCGGGTTTCAGCCCGATGATCGAATAGCGGCCCCGCACCTCGCCCCCGGTCACGGATTCCAGGATGAAACTGTCGCGCCCCGCCTCGGCCAGTTTCATCATCACCGAGACCGGCGTGTCGAGATCGGCGGCCAAGCGGGCATAGACCAATTGGTTCTTTCCCGCCGTCCACCCGGCCTCGAAGGTCTCGAAATCGGGGGTCAGCGCCATTACTGGAACTGCGCGTGAACGGCGTTGATGACCGCCTGGTCGAGCCGGATGCCCTTTTCCGCCTCAAGCGCCAGCCCGTAGGCTTCGAACAGGTCCTGCGCCAGCGATTGCGCCACCGCCTGTTCCAGAAATCCAAGAAGCGCGCCCGTATCCTCGGCATCCCGGGCACCGGGGTTGATCGCCTCTAGCCGGGCGATCACGGCCTGTTCGGCGCCCGGCACCATCGCGGTGGCGCCCGGTTCCTGCAGCTGAAAGACCTGTGCCACCAGTGTCGGCGGCGCACCAGGGACGCGGTCCTGCCGGCGCACCTGCGCCTCGAGCGTGACGGTGCCGAAATCCTCCAGCGCGGCGCCCGTCGCCAGTTCGGCCATCACCGTCTCGGCGCGGGTGGCCAGCGCGGCGCGCAATTCGGTGGCCGCCCAGGCCTCGGCCACCTCGGCCTCGATCTCGGCCAGGGGCGGCAGGGTCGGCGGCACGACGGCGTCAAGGCGCAGCGCGAAGATGCCGCCATCGGACAGGTCCAGCACCTCGGGGAAATCGCCGTCCTGCACCGCGTCGGCGGCATCGCGGAACGCATCATATCCCGCGATCGGGTCCTCGGAGGCGGCGGTGTAATCGAGCGTGGCGAGGCGCAGGACCGTGTCGGACGTCAGTTCCTCGAGCGTGGCGCCCGCGGCCAGAAGATCATCGACCTCGTCGCGCAGATCGGCCACCAGACGCCGGGCGGCGTCGGCGGCCAGTTCGGCGGACAGTTCCTCGCGCGCGTCCTCGAAGGGCACCTCCGAGGCCTCCAGCACCGCATTGACGCGGAAGATCGCGGGGCCGAGCGCGCTTTCGACCGGGCCGATGATCTCGCTTTCGTCATCGGCGAAGATCACGGCCGCCGCTTCGGGCGCAAGGTCTTCGGCGGCGACCTCGCCGAGGTCCACATCCTCGAGCGACAGGCCGCGGTCGGCCACCAGCGTATCGAAATCCGTTTCGCCCGCGGCTATGGCATCGGCGGCGGCCTGGGCTGCGGCAAGGTCGAGATAGACCAGCCGTTCCAGCAGGCGCCGCTCGGGCTGAACGTAAAGCTCGCGCCGGTCCTCGTAGAGCGCGCGCCGTGCCTCCTCGTCGATCTCGACCTCGTCCATCAGCATCGCGGGCCTCACCCAAGCATAGGTGATGCGTTTGGCTTCGGGCCGGGTGAAGCGCTGGCCATTGTCCTCGTAATAGGCGCTCAGGTCCTCGGGTGCGGGTTCTGGCAGCGCCTCGGGCAGGTCGGCCTCGGTCAGCGTCAGCAGGGCGATATCGCGGGTCTCGGACTGGTAGGCGGTCAGGGTGTCGGCGATCACCGGGTTCGGCACCACGCCCCCCACGATGGCAAGCTGCAGCAGGTCGCGCGCGGTGTCGGCGCGGATATCTTCCTCGAACTCGGCCACGGTCAGGCCGTTCTGGCGGAGCTCGAATTCATAGGCGTCGCGGTCGAACCGGCCATCGGGCCCGGTCAGTCCGGGGATCTGGGTGATCTGTCGTGCCACGGTCGCATCGCCCACCGACAGGCCCATTTCGCGTGCCTCATCGGCCAGCGCGGCACGTGCCACCAGCGCACGCAGGATCGCCTGGTCGGTGCCCTGGTTCATCAGGTCGCGCAGCGTCAGGGGGCGCTGGGTCTGGGCGATCTGGGCGCGCAATTCGTTCTGCAGGGCGCGGGCGTAATCCTCGGCGGTGATTTCTTCCTCACCGACCGACCCGACGCGGGAGGCGCCGCCGGTGAAGCTGCCGATACCGAAGCCTGCCAGCGCCACGAACAGCAGGCCGAGGATGATCCAGACAAAGATGTTGGAGGCGGTCTTGCGGGCCTTCACAGCCATCGGGGCAGGTCCTTTCGTCGGGGCCTTGGGGCGCGATACTGGCGGGTGGTCTAGCGGGCCGGGCGCGCTCGGGCAAGCCGATCAGAGATCGAGCGCGGCAAGGCGGTCGATCACCTCGGACAGCCCGTCGCGGTCGGCATTGGCGAAGGCCACGCGCAGTGTGGTTTCCGCCTGGCCGTCGCCGCCCTTGTCGCGGGTCGGGCCGAACATCGTTCCGGGCAGGGTCAGAAGGCCCGCGGCATCCACCATCGCGCGCGCGACCTGATCGGAGGCGGCCGCGAACGGGTGGCGCAGATAAGCGAAATAGGCCCCGCAGCCCAGAAGCTGCCAATCTGGCAGGCGCGCCATGCCCTGCACCAGCGCATCGCGCCGCGCCAGGATTTCCAGCCGTTCACTGGCCAGCCAGTCGTGCAGGTTCCGCATCCCCCAGAGCGCGCCGATCTGGCCCACCTGAGGGGCGCAGATCGCGACGGTGTCGAGGAATTTCTCGACCTCGGCCAGCCGCGCGGGTGAGGCGACGGCGGCGCCCACGCGGTGGCCCGTCAGGCGGTAGGCCTTGGAGAAGGAATAAAGGTGGATCAGCGTGTCGTCCCAACCGGGATCGGCGAACAGGTCATGGGGCGCGCCGTCACGGGAATGGAAATCGCGATAGGTTTCATCGATGATCAGGGCGAGACCCTTGCGCCTGGCAAGGTCGAAAAACGCGCGCAGGGTGGTGGCAGGATATTCCGCGCCGGACGGATTGTTGGGCGTGATCAGGACGATGGCGCGGGTGCGGTCGGTGATCAGTCTTTCCGCCGCGTCCGCCTCGGGGATCAGGCTGTCGCCGGTGGGCAGGGGCACGGTTTTCACCCCCTCCATGTCCAGCCACATCTTGTGATTGAAATAATAGGGCAGGGGGAGGATCACCTCGTCACCCGCACCGGCCAGCGTCGACATGATCGCGGTGAAGGCCTGGTTGCATCCGGCGGTGATGGCGACCTGCGTATCGGTGATTTCGCCGCCATAGCCCGCCGACCATTGCGCGGCCAGTTCGGCGCGCAGCTCCGGCAGGCCGAGGACGGGGCCGTAAAGATGCGCCGCCGGATCCTCGATCAGCGCGCGGGCCATGGCCCGGGCCAGCGGTTCGGGCGGCGGGTCGACCGGGGCAGCCTGGCTGAGATTGATCAGGGGCCGGTCGTCGGGGAACGCCTTGCCCGCGATCCAGCGCCGCGCCTCCATCACGGGGGGCGGGAAGGTGCGCGTATAGGTCGGGTTCAGGGGCTGCATCGGGGTGGGGTCCTGCAAGGGAAGGGACCAGAGCTTTGAGGGGCTCTGGTCAAAGCCGCCGAAGGCTTCGGGCTGCTCAGAACGGGATTTCGTCGTCCATGTCGGCGGGGCCGAAGCTGCCGCCCGGGCCGCCACCGCGTCCGCCGTCCTGGCCGCCGCCGCGGTCGTCCATCGCCGGGCGGTCGTCATAGCCGCCCATGGCGCTGCCGCCACTGCCAGCACCATCGCGGCTGTCGAGGAATGTCAGCTCACCCGCATAGGGGCGCAGCACCACCTCGGTCGAGTACCGGTCCTGGCCCGACTGGTCCTGCCATTTGCGGGTTTCCAGCTTGCCCTCGATATAGACCTTCGATCCCTTGCGCAGATACTGCTCCGCCAGCCGCGCGAGGTTTTCATTGAAGATCGCGACCGAATGCCATTCGGTCCGTTCCCGCCGTTCGCCGGTGTTGCGGTCCTTCCAGGTCTCGGACGTCGCGATGCGCAGGTTGCAAACCTTGCCGCCGTTCTGAAAGCTGCGCACCTCCGGATCACGGCCCAGATTGCCGATCAGGATCACCTTGTTGACGGACCCGGCCATGGGCTGCCCTCCACATCGTTGGCAAAACGGGGCGCGCGGGGTCGATTCCCGGCGCCGGTCGAGAACAGACCATTCCATTAAGGTTAAGGAAACGCAAACCCCGTCGCCCGGCTTGGACGGATCACGCGATGCGGCTATATTGCGCGAATTGATGTCGTTCGGGAGCGCGCGGTGCTGCGTCTGGTCTTGGGAATTGCCTTTTTCTGCTGGCCCGGTCTGGTCTGGGCACAGTCCGATCCGATGGACCGGATCAACCGGGCGCTTGGCGTGCTGGACGACCGTGTGAGCGAGCAATACGCGTTTTCCGCCCGGCTGCGCCCCGATTACGTGCCCGATGCCGAACCCGAAGACGGGCCGCTGCCGCGATATCGCGGAAGCTATTCCGGACCTTGGCTGCAGGTCGCCCGTGATGCGGCGCGCCGCAACGATATCCCCGAGGACCTTTTCCTGCGCCTTGTCTCCCAGGAATCCGCCTGGGACCCCGAGGCGGTCAGCCATGCAGGTGCCATCGGGCTGGCGCAGCTGATGCCGGACACGGCGATGGACCTGGGCGTCGATCCGACCGATCCGGTCGCCAATCTGGATGGCGGCGCGCGTTACCTGGCGCAGCAATTCCGCACCTTCGGCAATTGGCGCCTGGCGCTGGCCGCCTACAATGCGGGGCCTGCGGCGGTGCACGAACATAACGGCGTGCCGCCGTTCCCGGAGACGCAGGATTACGTACGGATCATCCTGGGCACGGACGGCTAGGCGGCGGTTTCGGCCCCGCGCGCGACCAGCTGCGCCTTCAGCTCCGGCGCGCGCGGGTCACCCGCCTCGAGCGCGAAGACGTAGGCATGGGTCAGGTAGAAGGCCGCCGCGACGCCGGTGGCGGCCCCGGCGGCTTGCGCATAGAGCGTGATCAGCGCCGCGTGGTCCCCCGCCGCATGGGCCGCGAGCAGGGCGGCGTTGAGATCGCCGGTCACGCGCTGTCGGCCATCCGTTTCGCCACCCAGGCGTGGAAGCAATGGGTCGGCCCGTCCATCGCGGGGGAAAACCGCCCCCCATCGAACCCCGTCGCCGCGCGGCCACGCTGCATGCCTTCGACGACGAAGACATCCTCGACAAAGACGCCTTTCCAAAGCTGGGCGTTTTTCGCCCGCAGGTCCGGGTCGGTGTCGGGGGTGGGATAGTAGATATGGACGTGTTCGCGGGTTTTGTCATGGGCGGCGGGTTCGAGGATGATCGCGTAGCTGTGGTCGCGATGCACGCCGAGCAGGACATTGGGATAGAGCGCCACGTATTCCGCCCCGGTCTGCCAGAAATCGGACAGGCCGTCGAAATCGGGGAAGGTCGCGCCGTCCTCGCCCCTGAGCTGGCGGTAGACATAGGTGCCCTGCCCGGAATAGGCGCCCGGTTCCTCGATATGGTAGTGATCTTCGAGGCGGGAATAGCTGTTCAGCCCGGGATGCACCCAGGGCAAATGATAGCTTTCGCAGTAGTTTTCGACGGCCAGTTTCCAGTTGGTGTCGACCTCAAGGGTGAAACTGCTTTCGGGGCCGCCGTGAAAGATCGGCTGTTCGAATTCGGCCCATCTTTCCAGCAGGTTGGCATGGAGTTCTTCAAAAGGGGGCGCATCGCCCGACAGGTTCACGAAGACCACGTCGCGCCACAGATGGGTGGGCACCTCAAGCAGGCCCAGAAGCGCGCGGTTGATGCCGTCATGGGCGTTCTGGCCGGGCCCGCCCACATGGGGCGTGGCGACCAGACGCCCGTCCTTGGCATAGCACCAGGAATGATAGGGGCAGCGGATCGCGCCCTCGATCTTGCGGGGTTCATCGACAAGGATCATGCCCCGGTGGCGGCAGATATTGTAGAAGACGCGCACCTGCCCGGCATCGTCGCGCAACAGCAGCAGGGGCTGGCCGAGGAAGGTGATCGGTTTCGCATCGCCGGTTTCCGGCACGTCGGCGCCGACGGCAATGGCGGCCCAGGTGGTTTCCAGCGTGGCGCGGTTTTCCGCCGCGATGGTGGCGGGGTCGGTGTAATGGGCGTTGGGCAGGCCATGGGCCTGGTCGATGGGGGCCATGACGGCGTCGAGCGGGCTGCGGGCGATATCATCGGGCATGGCGACCTCCATCCTAGGGCTGGCGCAGTTTCGCCGCGCGATCAAAGGCCCGTCTTGCGCGGGGGCGACATGGGACATGTCGGGAATGGGCCAGGTCAGCGTGATGCTTTGCCAACCGTTGTCCCCCGGGAGCAGGGTGCGCGCCTGCCCGCGGGGGGCGGCAAAACCCGGGATTTTCACTTCATGGCAGCCAAGTCATGGCATTTGTGAGCGGTGGACCCGGCCCCGGTGCGTCAGCCCGCCGGGGAGGCGTTGGCCATTGTCTGTCGGACCGATGGCGTTCCAGTGAACGACCGCTTGCCCTGCGCTGTCAGCGCGCACTGGGCGGGGGGGGCGTATGGAAACGGGGGTCGAAGGGTCAAACCCCCCGCGCAATCGCCGCCACGCCGGTGCGGGCCAGCCGCACCTCGCCCAGGGGGCGCATCAGGTCGCAGAAGGCGTCGATCTTGTCCGGGGTTCCGGTGATCTCGAAGACGAAGCTTTCCAGCGTGCTGTCGACGACATTGGCGCGGAAGATCTCGGCGATGCGCAGGGATTCGACGCGCGCGTCCCCCTTGGCCTCGACCTTGATCAGCGCCAGTTCACGGCTGACATGAGGGCCCTCGACGGTCAGGTCGGCGACCTCGTGCACGGGCACCATGCGTTCCAGCTGCATCTTGATCTGGTTGATCACCTGCGGCGTACCCGAGGTGACGATGGTGATGCGCGACCGGTGGCCTTCGCGGTCGACCTCGGCCACGGTCAGACTGTCGATATTGTAGCCGCGCCCGGAAAACAGCCCAATCACCCGCGCCAGCACCCCGGCCTCGTTCTGCACCAGGATCGCGAGGGTATGGGTCTCGATCACGTCCGACATATGGCTGCGCAGGTCATAGGCGGAGTGGCTGGAGGAGCCTTTTTCGATGTTGAGCGCCATGTGCTGTCTCCCTTGGGTTTCGGGGTGAAAGCATGGGGGGGCGCGGCGATCAAGGCAGAAACGCGAACGGGCGCCCAAGGCCGGGCGCCCGTTTCCCTGACCCGCCTGCGCGGGCGGGGTCAGGCCTGTTCGGCCCTCAGACCGCGCCAGATCGCGTAGCACAGCAGCAGCAGGACGACCGTGAAGGGCAGGCCGGTCGAGATCACCATTGCCTGCAGGGCAGCCAGCCCGCCGCCGATCAGCAGCGCAATGGCGACAAGGCCCTCGAAGGTGCACCAGAAAATGCGCTGCGGCACCGGGGCGTCGATCTTGCCGCCCGCCGTTATCGTGTCGATCACCAGGCTGCCGCTGTCGGAGGAGGTGACGAAGAACACGATCACGAGGATGATGCCGAGGGTCGAGGTGATCGAGGCCAGCGGCAGGCTTTCGAGCATCGCAAACAGCGACAGTTCCGGGCTGTAGGCGGCGATCACGTTGGCATAGACGGCACTTTCGGTCGTGTTGGCGATCATGTCATTGATCGCCGCGCCGCCGAAGACGGCCATCCACAACACGCAGACCAGCGACGGGATGATCAGCACGCAGGTGATGAATTCGCGCACCGTGCGGCCCCGGCTGACACGGGCGATGAACATGCCCACGAAGGGTGACCACGAAATCCACCAGGCCCAGTAGAAGGCCGTCCAGCCCTGCATGTACCCGGTGTCTTCGCGCCCGAACGGGTTCGACAGCGGCACGACTTCCTGCGCGTAGGCGACGATGCCGCGGCCGAACTCGGTCAGGATGGTGGCCGCGCCGGCGGTGAAAAGGACGAAGAGCAACAGCGCGAAGGCGAGGATCATGTTCAGCTCGGACAGCCGTTTCACACCGCCATCGAGGCCCCTCAGCACCGAGATCAGCGCCACGGCGGTGATCGCCACGATCAGGATCACCTGCGCGGTGATCGAGATCGGGATGCCGTAAATGTATTCCAGCCCGGCATTGGCCTGTTGCGCGCCGAAGCCGAGCGAGGTGGCCAGCCCGAAAAGCGTCGCGAACACCGCCAGCGTGTCGATGACATGACCCCACCAGCCCCAGACCCTGTCGCCCAGAAGCGGGTAAAAGGCCGAGCGGATCGTCAGGGGCAGGCCCTTGTTATAGGTGAACAGCGCCAGCGCCAGTGCCACGACGGCATAGATCGCCCATGGGTGGAGCGCCCAGTGATAGGAGGTGGCGGCCAGCGCCATCCGGCGCGCCTCCTCGACATTGGCGGCGACCAGTGCGCCGTCTTCGGTGAAGGGGCGCACGGTGCCCAGCGGCGCATCACCCCAGGGCGTGCCGAAGTAATAGGCCGGTTCCAGAACGCCGAAAAACATCAGCCCGATCCCCATGCCGGCGGCGAACAGCATCGCGAACCAGCCGGGATAGGAATAATCGGGCGTGGCCTCGGCCCCGCCCAGCCGCACGCGGCCCACCGGCAGCACGATCAGCGCCAGGCAGAACAGCACGAAGATGTTGGCCGACATCAGGAAGAACCAGTCGAAATTCGAGGTCAGCGCGGGCCGCAGCCAGCCGAAGAAATCGCCAGCTTGGGTCGGCGCCAGCAGCGCGTAGACCACGAAGGCCACGATCGACAGGCCCGAGATCAGGAAGACGGGGTTGTGGATGTCGAAGCCGAACGGGCCGACCTGGCCCTCGACGTTGTCCTGGCCGATATCGTAATCGGTTTCGATCAGGTCGGCTTCGCCCTCGGGGGCCGGGATGCCCTGGATGTTGGTATCGTCGGTCATTTTCGGTTCCTTCTCGCGGGCGTCAGGATTGCGGGTCGCGGATCAAGAGGATCGAGCGGTCGGTCATCTGCGCCAGATGCCCGCCATGGCTTTTGAGGTCGAAGGCGCGGGGGATATGGCTGCCCATGACGATGAGGTCCGCGCCGAGGCTGTCGGCGGCCTCCTTGAGCGCGCGATCCAGTTCGACACTGGGATCATGAGAGATGATCGGGTGGGTGCCGGTTTCGGCGATGCCCATCGCCTCGGCCTGCGTCGCTGCGAACTGCGCCAGCTTGTCGGCGAAGTCCTCGGGGCTGCGGGCCGCCTGGCCCGGCTGCGGCGCGGTCACGCCGACATAGGTGATGCGCGCATCATGTGATTTGGCCAGGTCTGCGGCCGCCTCCAGCGCCCTGGTCAGGCGGTCGGCATGGGCCAGGTCGACGGGCACCATGATATGGGTGAACACGGGCGGTCCCTCCTCCTGTCTTTGATTTTCGGTCATCCCGGGTTGGATGAATGTCCGGGTGGGCTGGCGCGCCAACTTGGGGGGCGGCGACCGTCAATGGCCCGAAAGCGACAAGTCTGATGTCGGAATCAGGCTAACATGCCCATCATGGGTTGCAACCAGTCTGCCGGGTTCACCGGTCTGGTCGCCCTTTTCCGGGGCAGGGATGGGGCATGGCAAGGTGGCGGCGCGCAGGCGCGCGGGTCACATCATCAGCAGACCACAGGCCCGTTCGGGGGGCTGGTCGGGAAACCGCGCGCGCAGATCTTCGAGCGAGACGGGGCGGTCGCGGGGCAGGGAAAACGGCTGTTCGCCCGAGGCGAGGTTGTAGGGGTCGCCGTCGCGCACGCCGTCGGCCGGGACATCCTCGATCAGGTCGTCCCAGCGGAAACAGAACTCGGAGCCCGGGTCATCGAGGCTGAAGGCGCCGGGTTCGTAGACATAGCAGACCTCCCCGATATCCAGCGTGATGGCCGTCACCTCCCAGGTGCCCACCACCAGCTGATCGGTGTCGCCATGCCAGAGATAGGCCTGCCCGTCGGCGGCGGTGTATTCGATCTGGTTGCCGAGGCCGGGATCCCAGTAATGCACCGTGCGCCCGCAGATCAGGTCGATGATCGAGGCGGCATCCTGCGCCTGAGCGGGCAGGGCGGCCAGCAGCGTCGCGGCGATGAGGGCGGGTACGCGGTCACTTGCCCTCCAGCCGGTCGGCCAGCCACATCTTGATCAACGCCTGCCGCGAGACGCCGCGATGCTTTGCTTCGCGGTCAAGGCGGGTGACCATCCAGCCGGGGAAATCGACGTTGACGCGTTTCGCAAGCTGTCCGGGCCGCCGTGCTGTCGTCCAGTCGATCCAGTTGTCGATTTCGTCGCTGCCCTCATCGAAAAGGCGGTCGAACTCCTCCACGGTGATGTCCCGACCGTCATGGCCGCGCAGCAACTCAGGTTTGGTTTGCGCCATATTCGGCTAGCTCCTTCTTGCGCGCCCGTCTCAGCGAGATGATCCGCATGTTCGTCCCGCGTTCCGTGAACACCGCCGTCCAATGCTTTGACCGGATCAACCCGATGGCGAGCCACCGGGCTTCGAACGGGTAGCCCGCATCAACGATGACATGGTTGGGATCGTCCCAAAGCGTCATCGCCTCATCGAAGCCGATCCCGTGTTTCTCGCGATTGGCGGCGTCCTTCTCCGGGTCCCACTCGAATTCCATATGGTATGATTTCTATACCACACCAAGACCTAGACCAACACCCCGCCTTCCGCGTCGATCACGCCCTGGGTCTCGGCCTCGCCCAGAAGCATCTCGTTATGGGCCTTGCCGGACGGGATCATGGGGAAGCAGTTCTCGTGTTTTTCGACGAGGCAGTCGAAGATCACCGGACCCTCGTAATTCAGCATCTCCATGATCGCGTCATCCAGATCGGCGGGGTCGGAGCAGAGGATGCCCTTGCAGCCGAAGGCCTCGGCCAGTTTGACGAAATCGGGCAGTGCCTCGGACCAGCTGTGCGAATAGCGTTCGCCGTGCAGCAGTTCCTGCCACTGGCGGACCATGCCGAGGCGTTCGTTGTTCATGATGAACTGCTTGACGGGCAGGCGGTACTGCACCGCGGTGCCCATCTCCTGCATGTTCATCAGCCAGGACGCCTCGCCGGCGACATTGATGACCAGCGCATCCGGATGCGCGATCTGCACGCCGATCGAGGCCGGCGTGCCGTAGCCCATGGTGCCGAGACCGCCCGAGGTCATCCACCGGTTCGGGTCCTCGAAGCCCAGGTATTGCGCAGCCCACATCTGGTGCTGGCCCACCTCGGTACAGATGTAGCGGTCATGGTCCTTGGTCAGGGCCTCCAGCCGTTCCAGCGCGTATTGCGGTTTGATGGTCTTTTCCGCGTTGGTGTAGGCAAGGCATTTGACGGCCCGCCATGCCTCGATCTGTTGCCACCAGGTCTGCACGGCGGCGGAGTTGGTCTTGCGCCCGCGCGCCTTCCAGATCCGCAGCATGTCTTCCAGCACATGGGCGACATCGCCGATGATCGGAAAATCGGCGTGGATCACCTTGTTGATCGAGGACGGGTCGATATCGACATGGGCCTTGCGGCTGTGCGGCGAGAAATCGGCGATGCGCCCGGTGATGCGGTCGTCGAAGCGCGCGCCGATATTGATCATCAGGTCGCAGCCATGCATCGCGAGATTGGCCTCATAGAGCCCGTGCATCCCGAGCATCCCGAGCCAGTTCTTGCCCGAGGCCGGGTAGGCCCCGAGGCCCATCAGGGTGGAGGTGATCGGGAACCCGGTGGCATCGACCAGTTCACGCAGCAGCGCGCTGGCCTTGTCGCCGGAATTGATCACGCCGCCCCCGGTATAGAAGATCGGGCGTTCGGCCTGTTCCATCGCCTCGATGAGCGCGGTGATGGTGTCGATGTCGCCCTTCACCTTGGGCTGGTAATGGCTGACCTTGGCTTTCGGTTTTTCGACATAGGTGCCGGTGGCGAACTGCACGTCCTTGGGAATGTCGACCAGAACCGGGCCGGGGCGGCCCTGGGTCGAGATGTGAAAGGCCTGGTGCAGGACATCGGACAGGTCGTCGGTGTCCTTGACCAGCCAGTTCATCTTGGTGCAGGGGCGCGTGATGCCCACGGTGTCGGCCTCCTGGAAGGCGTCGGAGCCGATCATGAAGGTCGGAACCTGCCCGGTGAGAACGACGATGGGGATAGAATCCATCAGGGCGTCCGTCAGGCCGGTAACGGCATTGGTCGCCCCGGGGCCGGAGGTGACCAGAACGACGCCGGGCTTGCCGGTCGACCGGGCATAGCCTTCGGCGGCATGGACCGCGCCCTGTTCGTGGCGCACCAGGATGTGGCGGATCTCGTTCTGCTGAAAGATCTCGTCATAGATCGGAAGGACGGCGCCGCCGGGATAGCCGAATACAGTATCGACGCCCTGTTCTTTCAGAGCTTCGACAACCATCTGCGCACCGGTCATTTGGCGTGTCATGGCGGGGTCCTTCCTTTGGGTCTGTTCGGGCCTTGGGCTTTGGCGGCGGGGTGTGGTTCTGGCAAAAAAAAGCCCCCGGTGGGGTCCGGGGGCGCATGGGGTCAGTCAGGGGTGATGATCACCATCCCATGCGCGTCTGTCCTACAAGTACGATCTCGGTGTTCACGAAAACGATCCTTTCATGTTGGCTTCACCGTAAAAAGGCGCGCGCGGGGCGTCAATGCCGAAAACGTGCTGTTTTGCGCATCTTTATGTCGGTATACCCGGGGTGTGGCGAAACAATGCTGCGCAAAAGCCCCGGCTCGCGCAGCACATGCACTGGAGAAACATCAATGGATCGTCGGTCCTTCCTGAAGACTTCTGCACTGGGCGGTGCGGTCGCCGCGTCCGCGCATCTGGCTGCCCCGGCCTATGCCCAGGGCGACCGGGTTCTGACCATGGTGTCGTCCTGGTCGCGCGGTTCGGCGGGTGTGGGGGACGCACAGGAACGGGTGGTGGAAGTTGTCGGGGCGCTGAGCGGCGGGTCGCTGACCATCGACCTGCGGGCCGCCGGGGAACTGGTCGGGGCCTTCGAGGTGTTCGATGCGGTCGTATCGGGGCAGGCCGACATGTATCATGCCGCCGATTACTATTTCCTGAACCAGCATCCGGCCTACGCCTTCTTCACCGCCGTGCCCTTCGGGATGACGGCGCAGGAAATGGCGAATTGGTATTACCACATGGGCGGCATGCAGCTGCATGACGAGTTGGGCCAGATCTTTGGCCTGAAGGCGTTCATCGCGGGCAATACGGGCTTGCAGTCCGGAGGATGGTTCCGCGAGGAAGTCACCTCGGTCGAGGATTTCCAGGGGATGCGGTTCCGCATGCCGGGGCTGGGCGGGCAGGTTCTGGGAAGGCTTGGCGCCTCGGTGCAGAACATCCCGGGCGGCGAAGTTTATCAGGCGCTCGCCTCGGGTGCGATCGACGGGACGGAATGGCTCGGTCCCTGGGGCGACGCGGCGCAGGGATTCCAGGAGATCACGCCGATCTACTACGCCGCCGGGTTCCATGAACCGGGTGCCGCGCTGTCGCTGGCGATCAACCGCGACATCTATGACGAGCTCAGCCCGACGCATCAGCGCATCCTCGAGGTTGCGGCGGCGGAATCGCACCAGTACAGCCTTGCCCAGTTCCTCTCCAATAACGGCGCCTCGCTGCAGCAGCTGATCGAGGGCGGCGTCCAGGTGCGCAGCTTCCCCGATGACGTCTGGCAAGCCTTCGGTCAGGCCTCGCAGGAGGTGCTGGACGAGAACATGGCCGACCCGCTCTTTGCCCGGATCCGCGAAAGCGCCATGGCCTCGATGGCGGCGTCCTCGGCCTGGATCGAAGCCTCCGAAGGGGTTTATCGCCGCCAGCGCGACCGTTTTCTCGGCTGAACCCGTGCGCGGCGCGGTCCGGCCCGGACCGCGCCCGACGCGCAACATCCTTGCGCCCGAAACGAGAGGCCGCGCAACTTTCGGGCAGTGACCGCTCCCTGCACAACCGCAAATTGTATGCGCAACAAATGGGCGCGATTGGTAATTTTTTTTTACAAAAAAGCCGATTTCGGGTGTGGAAAACGGTTTCCTGTTCACGATTGCTTCGCTAGGTTGCCGCCACTTCATACCAGCTACCCGCACCAAGCAAATCGCGGGAGCATCCACATGGGGAGGATACCTAATGGATCGTCGTTCTTTTCTGAGAACGTCTGCACTCGGTGGCGCCGCCGCCGCGTCGACCACTCTGGCCGCTCCGGCCTATGCCCAGGGCAACCGCGAACTGACCATGGTCACCTCGGTGCCGGACGGGTTCGCCATCTTTGACGACGCCGCCCAGCTCGCGATCGAATATGTCGAGGCGCTGTCGGACGGTCAGATCACCATCAACAAGATGCCCGCCGGTTCGCTCGTGGGCGCCTTCGAGGTGTTCGACGCCGTGTCCGCCGGTCAGGCCGATGTCTACCACTCGGCGGAATACTACTTCCTGAACCAGCACCCGGCATTCGCCTTCATGACCTCGGTGCCGTTCGGGATGACCAGCCAGGAAATGGCCAACTGGTACTATCGTCGCGGTGGTCAGGAACTGCACGACAACCTGTCTTCGCTGTTCAACCTCAAGCCGCTGATGTGCGGCATGACCGCGATGCAGCCGGGTGGCTGGTTCAACGTCGAGATCAACTCGGCCGAAGACCTGCAGGGCCTGCGGTTCCGCATGCCCGGCCAGGGTGGCCAGGTTCTGGGTGTTCTGGGCGCATCGGTGCAGAACATCCCGGGTGGCGAGATCTACCAGGCGCTGGCGTCGGGTCAGATCGACGGTGCCGAATGGATCGGCCCCTATGCGGACGAGCGCATGGGCTTCCAGGAAGTCACCAACATCTACTACACCTCGGGCTTCCACGAGCCGGGTTCGGCGCTGCACCTGGGCTTCAACCTAGAGGTCTGGGAATCCCTGACCGAACAGCAGAAGTCGATCTTCCGGGTCGCAGCCGAAGCCGCACATGCTCAGAACACCGCCCTGTCGCTGGCCGAGAACGGTGCCGCCCTGGCCCGTCTGCAGGCCGCTGGCGTGCAGCCGCGCGAGTTCCCCGATGATGTCTGGGACGCGTTCGGCGCAGCCGCCGCACAGGTTCGCGAAGAGAACATGGGTGACCCGATCTATGCCGAGATCGCGGAAAGCTAT
This sequence comes from Paracoccaceae bacterium, assembly GCA_024742455.1. GTDB lineage: Bacteria > Pseudomonadota > Alphaproteobacteria > Rhodobacterales > Rhodobacteraceae > JANSYL01. The sequence goes on from JANSYL010000005.1 coordinate 185,038, forward strand.
TTCGCATCCATGGCGGAATCGGCCGCGTGGTTCGAAATCGGCGATGGCGAATACATGCGCCAGCGTAACCGCGTGAACGCAGGCTGATCTCTTCGGCTTTTTGCCCCGTCCGGTGCTTTACCACCGGGCGGGGTTTCTCTAGGACAGTCTGAATGTCTGGGCGCCCGCCGCCGGGGTGCGCCCGTTAGGTTGGGGGGAACGGCACGATGGAATTCATCCTTTGGGTCCTGCAGAATATCGCGCTGGCACCCTATTACCTGTTCGTGGCGATCACCAATCCCGGCGACTGGCTGAACTGGTCGAACCCCGAGGCGGTCATGCGCTTCATCTATTACGGGGCGTCGGTCGAGCTTTTCTTTGTTTTCTTCACCACCTTCCTCGTGATCACCGCGCTCGGCATGGCCTGGAAGCGCGAGATCCTCTGGGGTGGTGTCCGCGTGCTGGAAGGCATCGCCAACGCCATCGGCCGGACGGCGGCCTGGGCGGGTCTGATCATGGTGCTGATCCAGGTGATGATCGTGTTCCTGCAGCGCATCTTCCGCGTGGCAACCATCGAGCTGGGCCCGTTGGGCACTGCCGTGGCCTATGACCTCAGCTGGTGGGCCGAGGGTCTGAAATTCTGGAATGCCATCGTGGTGTGCCTGTGCGTGTCCTACACTTTCGTGCAGGGCGGGCATGTGCGCGTCGATCTGGTGTATTCGGCGGTCAAGTTCCGCACGAAAAAGATGATCGACATGTTCGGCTGCCTGTTCTTCATGCTTCCCGCGACCGTCATCACATATCTCTACGCCTGGTTCTTCATGTGGCGGCACCTGATGACGCCGTCGGTGACGTCCACCTCGGACCTCGACCGGATGCTGGCGCAATCGCGCATCTTCCGCTGGAACGTGGAAACGATCGGCTTCAGCCCCAACGGGTTCAACGCCTATTTCCTGTTCAAGGTGCTGATCGTGCTGTTCTGTGTCCTGCTGTTCCTGCATACCGTGGCGTTCTTCTGGCGGTCCTACCTGGAATGGCGCGAGGGCGAGGACAGCGCCGACAAGTATCTGGATCGCGACAAGATGGGGCACGAGGCGGAAGACCTCGAACACGCCATCCATTCGGGCTCGACCTGAGGCTCAACCAACAACATGCGTGAGCGGCACCGCTCCAACTGAGGGGATTTCACAGTATGCTATTCGGATTGGATGGGGTCGAGGTCGGTCTGATCATCGTCTTCCTGACCCTCTTTGCGGGTATCATGACCGGGTTCCCGGTGGCCTTTGCCATCGGCGGCGCCGGTGTCATCTCCTTCGCGATCATCGCCGCGCTCGACAGTGCGGGGTTGCTGATCCACCAGGCCGTCGACAGCGGATCGGCGGAATATGCCGCGCTGATCGCAGAGGGCGTGGTCAGGGAAAGCATATCCGTTTTCCGATACCCCGAATTGCCCAGGATCGAGGAACCGGTCTTCCCAGGCGGCTGGGAAGTCGCGATGGAGCGCAACATCTCGTTTATCGTGAACCGGATGAACGAGCGCGTGATCGCGGGCCAGTCGATCGAAACCCTGCTGGCGGTTCTGATGTTCGTCCTGATGGGCATCACGCTGGAACGGTCCCGCATTGCCGAGGATCTGCTGACGACGATGGCCAAGGTGTTCGGCCCGCTGCCGGGCGGTCTGGCCGTGTCGATCGTGATGGTCGGTGCGTTCCTTGCCGCGTCGACGGGGATCGTCGGCGCCACCGTGGTGACCATGGGCCTGCTGGCCCTGCCCACGATGCTCAGGAACAATTACTCGCCGGAACTGGCGACGGGCGTGATCGCCGCGTCGGGCACGCTGGGGCAGATCATCCCGCCCTCGATCGTGATCGTTCTTCTGGGCACACTGGTGGGCGACCTTTATGCCACCGGGCAGGAAACCCGCGCCCAGCTTGCGGGGTGTAACGATGCGCTGACCTTCCTGGGCGAGCCTGCGGTTCTGTCGGTGGGCACGCTGTTCCAGGCGGCGCTTTTGCCGGGCCTGTTCCTGGCCGGTCTATACGCCGTCTATGCATTCGGCTTTGCCCTGGCGCGGCCGCAAAGCGCGCCGCCGGTGCAGATGGATGGCACCTCGGGTGAGGCGGTAACGCGGGGCGAGGCGCTGACCTGGTTCCTGTTTGCCCCGGTCGGCCTGATCGCGGCGGTGGTGATTTCGGCCAGCACCGGCCTGATCGGCACCCAGACCATAACCGTGTCCGATTATGCCGAACGCGCCGAGGGGCCCGCGCTCAGGACCAACGTGTCCGAGCAGTGCCAGGCCTCGATGATCGACTTGCATGGCCAGGACGTCTGGGATGCGTCGGTCGCGCAGCGTGCCGCGATGGCTGAAGCCGGTGAAACCGAAGAGGTCGTCGAACTGACCGAGGAAGAGCGGACCGAGGCGCTGGCCGCAGCACTGGTCAATGCAGCGCCGATCGGGTCGGGTGTCGCCGCGATTTTCACCCTGCTCGCGCTGATCCTGATCATCGCGCGCGGTGTCTCGCCCTCCGCCACCCCGGTGCCGCTGCTGATCGGCGGGCTTGGCGTGGTTTTGGCGGCGATGGCGGATATCCTGTTCATCTCACCGCTGACAGGACCGGCGGCGACATTCCTGATCATGGCGATCCCGCTGGCGATCACGCTTTACGGAACGAAAGTGGCGATGGGACGGATGGCGCAGAACGAATTGCTGCGCGTCGTTTTCCCGCCGCTTGTCCTGATCGTGGCGGTGCTTGGCTCGATCCTTGGGGGCATCACGAACCCGACACCCGCGGCGGCGCTCGGCGCGGCAGGGGCCATCATGCTGGCGGCCTATCGCAAGCTGAAGGAAGAAAACGGCCCCGCCAAGATCGTCATTTGGGCAAGCTTTGCCCTCGTGATCATGATCCTGTTCGGTGTCAATTTCGACCTGCGCATCACGCGTGAGGTCGTGCCTTTTGCCGACTGGGTCGCCTATGTGATCGCTCAGCTGGCCTATCACTTCGCCTTCTTCGGCCTGCTCTACAGCTGCTGGGTTCTGTTCCGGTCCAGCATCCTCGGGCCGGTGGTGCGGGAAACGGCCAAGGTGACCTCGATGGTCTTCACCATCCTGATCGGGTCGCAGTTGTTGAACCTGGTGCTGATTTCCTTCGGGGGGGAGCATTACATCCAGCAGTTCCTGCGGTCCTTCGACAACGAGATGGTCGTGTTCTTGGTGGTGATGGTGATCCTGTTCATCCTTGGCTTCGTTCTCGACTTCCTCGAGATCATCTACATCGTGATCCCCATCGTGGGGCCGGTGATCTACGGCGGCACGCTGGACCCGGCCTGGGTGACGATCATGATCGCGGTGAACCTGCAGACATCGTTCCTGACGCCACCCTTCGGCTTCGCGCTGTTCTATCTCAGGGGGGTGGCGCCCAAGGGCATCACGACCGGCCATATCTATCGCGGGGTGCTGCCCTTCGTGGGTATCCAGGTGCTGGGCCTTGCGCTGCTGTGGATGTTCCCGGGCATCGTGACGATCCTGCCGGACCTGCTGCCCTAGGCGGGACCACTCGGACATCAAGAAAGGGCCACCCGAACCAGTGGCCCTTTCCTTTTGCCGCTGCACCGCGTGACGGCAACGCGATCACTTTTCGCGCATGTCCGGCAGGCTGATCTGCGCGACCTGCTGCGCGATCGGGTCGATCGACAGGGGGTGGGTCTGGTCGGAAAAGGCCGACGGGTCCCTGAGCGGTTGCCAGATCCCGTCGGCATAAACCTCGAGCGCCGGAAAGCTGGCCTTGTAGCCCATCTTGGCGCTGCCCGGCACCCAGTAGCCGAGATAGACGTAGGGCAGCCCCAGACCGGCGGCCAGAGCCACATGATCGAGGATCACGTAAGTCCCGAGCGACCGGTGCCGCAGGTCGGGATCGAAGAAGGAATAGACCAGGCTGACCCCGTCATCGAGGATATCGGTCAGGCAGACCGCCGCCAGCGGCGCCTCACCCTCGTCATTGCTGATGCCCTGGTCGAAGGCTTCGGTGTCGCGGTATTCGATCACGCGGGTCCTGACCGGCGTTTCCTCTATCATCGCGGCGAATTCGAACACGTCCATATCGGCCATACCGCCATCGGCGTGGCGGGCATCGAGATAGGCGCGGAAGAGCGCGTATTGTTCCTCGGTTGCCCAGGCCGATTTCGCGTGCCGTTCCAGCCCCCGGTTGCGCGTCATGACCCGTTTCTGCCCGCGCTTGGGCTTGAAATCGGCCACCCGGATCCGGGCCGACAGGCAGGCCGTGCAATCGGTGCAGGAGGGGCGGTAAAGCACGTTCTGCGACCGCCGGAACCCCTGTTTCGACAGGGCGTTGTTCAGCTTTTCGGCCTGGTCGCCCTGCAATGCGGTGAACAGTTTCCGTTCCCGCCGCCCGTCCAGATAGGGACAGGATTGAGGAGCCGTAACATAGAATTGCGGCGCAATGGGAAGCGTATGGCGCATCTGTCAGGGTGTCGGTCGGTCTGGTGCGGGCTGTCTGATCTGAACTTGGCCGTAGCCTGCACGCCGTCTTCGGTCTGGGCAAGGTGTTTTTTGGCGGCGGGTGAATCCGGGCCGCACACTACCCGGGACGGTTGATCGCAGCGGTGCCGAGAAACAGGTCATGCAGACCCTGCCGGCGCGGTTGCGTGGCGATCAGCACCATCGAGATTACCTGCGGGATAACGAACATCGACGCCAGGATGAACAGGCCCGTGTGCCAGGCGGCGAGCGCACCGTCGAGGCGCGCACCATCGGGCCCGCGCAGTTCAAGCGCCATCACCCGCATTCCGAATGTCGCCGACCCCTGCGCCACGGTGATCCAGCGATAGGTCGCGTTCACCACGAAAACGAGCGCGAAGAAGACGAAAAACAACAGCCCCACGCTGAGCAGTGCCAGAACGAAGCTGGCCGCCAGCACGATGACGCTGTCGATCACCCAGGCGATCAGGCGCTTGGCGGGCACACCGTCATAGAACACGGCGTCATAATCAGGGTCGGGCAATCCGGCGGTCATGGGCATAGGCATGGCAGGTTTTCTGCAGAGGTCAACAGGCGGGGCAAGGGGCCGCGCCGCCGGTGGGGACGGGCGGCGCGGCGGAAGGCCCGGGCATGATGGGGACGGCCCGGGCCGGGGGGGGCAGGGGGGTCAGGCCTGGGCGTCACCGGTGCCGGTATCCCGGGCCGTGCGGTCACGGTCGGCCATGAATTCATCGAACTCGGCCTTGTCCTTGGCGTCGCGCAGGCGCTGCAGGAAGGCCTCGAACGCGTCCTGTTCCTCTTCCAGGCGGCGCAGCGTATCGGCCTTGTAGCTGTCGAAGGCGCTGTTGCCGGAGGTGCGGAACTTGTGCCGCGTGGCGGTGTGACGGCGAGCGTTGCAAGAGCCGTTGAACATGCGTTTGCTCCAGATCATGTAGGCAAGAAGGGCGAGGCCGATAGGCCAGAACAGGATGAAGCCGAGGACCATGGCGGCAATCCACGCGCCTTTGCCGCGGGCGTCGAGCCAGCTTTCGGCGCGCGAGAACCAGCCCTGGGCCTGTTCCATCGCGGGGGAGTTGGTGGTCATGGGCGTATCCCTTTCCGTTGCGTGAATGTAAATGTTAATCACATTAACGCATATGGTCCGGTCGCGGTGACGCTGCAAGGGGGGTGGGTCGAAAAAAGTGAATCATTTTTACATTGGCTGCGGCAAGAGCCATGACCCTTGCACCCGCCGCGCCCTATGCGCTAAGCCGCCCGGGCCGGAGAGGTGGCCGAGTGGTCGAAGGCGCACGCCTGGAACGCGTGTAGGCGGGAAACCGTCTCCAGGGTTCGAATCCCTGTCTCTCCGCCACTTGCCCTCGCGAAAGCGTTCTCCCGATCCGGCTGCGGCCGGATTTTCTCGTTGTATTCGAGGGTTATGCGGGTGCGGCTCTTAACCGGCAGAGCCCAAGAGCGCCGGGTCTGGCGTCTCTATTTTCCCGGTTTCTCCCGACCTCTTAACCGCGCCCCGGCGGTTAAGAGCCCCAAGCATCTGATTTTGCGGCGTATTCCCGCAGCCGCGGGATCGGCTGGTTCGAATGGGCCGTCTCTCTGCGTTCGCGACCGACAACGAACCCGTGGGCTCATCCCGTGGGCTCATACGGTGTAGTCATCCGCGACGGCACTCTCGTATAGCGCCTTGACGGACGTCGCGCTTTCCACGGCGGCTCGCACCGCCTCTTCCTTAAGTGTACCATCCCGGATGATCACATAGCCCCTCGTCGATCGGCGCTTTTCATGGCAGGCTGGGTTCTGACCGAGGCGCGGGACGGGAGAGCGACATGCTGATCAAGCTTCACAGTCAGGCAACCACGACGCCGAAGATC
>JANSYL010000012.1 GCA_024742455.1 Paracoccaceae bacterium
CGAAAAGGGCGGCCGCGCCGTCCGGGAATGGGTTGCCGCCCGCAATCAGCTGGCCATAATATTCGCCGGGCGCTTCGACGCCTGAACGTATCTGAAAACCGCATGGGCCCGCTCAGATACACAGAGGATCAGACACTCCCGCGAAATAAGGTCATTGTAATCTGGCTCGACGCATACGTTTTCCGACGCGCGCCTGATGAGGCGAGTCACCGGCTCCACTACTTCATGATAAAATCTTTTCCGATGCATCGTTTTTACTCATTTTCTGCGCGAACGTGCGCGGTGGCACTACCACTAAACTTGAAGTCTGAGGGGGTGCATAGGGCTCTAAGCTGGCGTTCGTCGCATCGCAGTGTTTTCTCGCCCAACAGCCCACCCCCCAGCCCCACAAATCCCCTCTTTGGCCCCCCGCCCCCCGCGTGATAAGCAACACTAAACAGGCCAGCAGAACGGGCCGCCTCGGGCATGCAGCACCTCAAACCCACCTCCAAGCACGGCACCGTCATGGCCGTGTCAATGATGAAGGACGAGGCCCCCTTCCTTCTGGAATGGGTCGCCCATCACCTCGCCGTGGGCTTCACCGACATCCTCGTCTACACCAACGATTGCTCCGACGGCACCGATGACATGCTCATCCGGCTGGAGGACCTGGGCCTCGCCCATCACCGCCGCAACGTGATCCCCGAAGGCGTCAAACCCCAACCCTCGGCCATCAACCACGCCCAAAAAGAACCGCTGGTCGCGGCCTCCGATTGGGTGATCCTGTTCGATGCCGATGAATTCCTCGCCATCAGCCACCCCTCGGGCAGCGTTGAAGGCATGCTGGATGATACGGTGGCGCAGGGGGCCAACGGCCTCGTCATCACCTGGCGCATCTTCGGCTCGGGCGGCGTGATCGACTGGTCCCGCGCGCCCGTGACCGAACAATACCTGCGCGCCGCGCCCCCGATGTGGAACAAGGGCTGGGGCGTGAAGACCCTGTTCAGGTTCGACCCCGATTACTGGAAACTCGGCATCCACCGCCCGTCGATCAAGAACAAGTGGCTGGAAACCGATTTCCCCGAAACCGTCAAATGGCTCAACGGGTCCGGCCGCCCGATGGAGGAGTATTTCAAGTTCCGCGGCTGGCGGTCGATCCGGCGCACCGTGGGCTATGACTGGGCGCAGATGAACCATTACGCCGTCAAATCCGTCGACAGCTACGCGATCCGCAAATTGCGCGGCAACGTGAACCTGAAGGCCGACAAGTATAACGCCGATTACTGGTCGCTGCAGGACCGCAACGAGGTCGAGGATCGCACGATCCTGCGCCATGCCGGGGACCGCGCCCGGATCATGGCCGACCTGCTGGGCGACCCCGTCCTGCACAGGCTGCACCACGACGCGCTCGACCGGGTCGAGGCGCGGCTGGCCGAGCATCGCGAAACGGACACCTACAAGGACCTGCGCGCCAGCCTGATCGAGGCATCGAAAGTGCCGATCACCCGGGTCGAGGCGAAACCGCCCCAGCCCCGCGACCCCGCCAAGATCGCCGCGCTGATGAGCCGGGTGGAACAACAGGCCCATGACACCCCGCGCCCCGAGCTGAAACCGCCCGGCACGCCCGGATGGGCCGAGGGCGAGGGCGACCCTTATGTCGACGGGCCCATCGACCGGTCCCCCGAGATGGACCTGCAATGGGTGGAAAATCACGGCATCCCCCTGCCCGCCGATCCGCGCCTGTTCGCCCCCGAAACCCTGAACGCGGTGATTTCGGGCCGGTTCGAACGCCGCCATGCCCGCAACATCGCGGGCTACCTGTCCGGCATGGACAGGGTTCTGGAAATCGGCTGCGGCGTGGGCTTCGTCGCCATGCGCGCGGTGCAGTCAGGCGCGGCGCAGGTCTACATGGCGCAGGACACGCGCGCAGGCCTGATCGCGGCAGGGCGGGAAATCGCCGAACGCGCGGGCCTCACCGACAGCGCCCGGCTGAAATTCAGTGACGGGCCCCTGCGGCTCAGGGGCGATGGCGGGGCGACGGCGCGGGGCGTCGCGGCCTACCTCGCCGATTTCCGCCCCCATGCGCTGCGCATCGGGCGCGCGCGCGACCTGCCGCCCGAGGTTCTGGCGGCGCAGGACCTGTCGACGCTGCGCAGGGTGATCCTGCCCGTCCTGTCGACGCCCGAGGCCGACCGGCTGCGCGCAGGTTACGGCCCGGTCCTCGCGCGCCACGGGTTCACCGAAACCCCCGACCGCGCCGCCTCGGGCAGCCTGCAATTCGACCGGACCGGCTGAGCGCGGCGGCATGACGCGCCCCTCAGAACACCCATTTCGCCACGGCCAGCGCGCCCCGTTTCCAGCGCACCCGGTGGCTCACGCCGGGCGCACGCGCGATCCTGTCCCGGTTGGCCAGATACCATTCGAAATTGCGGATCAGGGCATCCTCGTTGGAATGTTTCGGCGCATAGCCCAGCACCGCCTTCGCCCGGTCGATGGCGACATAGCTGTCCTTGCCGGCGGTATCGTAGATCCACTGGTAGATCGGCGACAGGTGCAACGCCTCCAGCGCGCGCAGCGTCCAGATCGCCGGGCCCTCGGGCAGCGCCACGACCCGCTTGCCGAACCCCGCCCGGTCCAGCACCGCCTGAAAACTCTGGCGGAGCGAGCCGAAGCTTTCCGCCCCGATATTGAACACGTCATTGGCGGCCTCCGCCGGGGCATCAGCGGCGGCCAGAACCGCATCGTTCAGGTCCTCGACATCCAGAAGCTGGTACAGGTTATCCCCCCGCCCCAGCACCGCGAAATTATGCCCCGTCGCGGCGAAATCATAAAGCAGCTCGAACACCCCCAACCGTTCGGGGCCGACAAAGCTTTTGGGGCGCAGCACCGGCACCACCATGCCCGCCTCGCGAAATTCGGCACAGACCGCCTCGGCCTCGACCTTCGACACGCCGTAGGGCCCGACCCCGGTCAGCCGGTCCCCCTCGACCAGCGGGTGATGATCGGGGATGCCGTAAACCGCCGTCGACGAGATATGAACGAACCGCGCGATGCCCCGCTGCCGCGCCGCCTCCAGCATCATCCGCGTGCCATCGACATTGGTCGACCGGATCTCGGCCGGGTCGGCCAGGGGCAGCGCGGCGGCGCAATGGACCACCACGTCGATGTCGCGGAACGCCCGGTCATGCAGGCCCCTGTCGCGGATATCGCCCCGGATCACGTCGATGCGCCCCGCTTCGGGGTAGACGAACGGCGCGATGTCATAGCTGCGCACGGTATGGCCCCGGTCCAGCAGGTGCCGGACAAGGTTGATCCCCATGAACCCGGCCCCGCCGGTCACCAGGAAATGCCTGCCGGTCCGTGAATGCTCCATCCGATCTCTCCCGCCCCGTTTCACCCCTGCCGCCCCACCGGGCGCGCATCGGCGATCCTGCCCGCCAGACACCCGCCCCGCCTTGATACGCATCAAACCGGCACAGCCCGGGCCCGCGTCGCGCCGGGATCGATGCCGAAGGTGTCGTTTATGGCGAAGATGGGATCGCCATGCCTGTCATGTCTCGTCCGTCGGGCATCGGGCCCGATCGGTTGCAACAGGCTTGAGGGAGGTCAGACCGAAACCACGCGAACACGCGTCACCTCGGGGACCGAGAAATAGCACTCTGCAGCGCGATCTTTTCGGTTGGGAGGACCGTGAAATGGCGAATGCACAAGGCTTCGGATTCGGAACGCAGATCAGGAAATCACCCTATTTCAACGCCACCCTGCGCTGGGGGGCCAAGGGGTTCTCGGTCTATAACCACATGTATATCCCGCGCGACTTCGGCGACCCCGTCCAGAATTACTGGAACCTCGTCAACACCGCCATCCTGTGCGATGTCGCCGTCGAACGGCAGGTCGAAATCACCGGCCCCGACGCGATGCGCTTTGCCCAGCTTCTGACCCCGCGCGACCTGTCGACCATGGCCGTGGGTCAGTGCAAATACGTCCTGATCACCAATGCAAGCGGCGGCATCCTCAACGACCCCATCGCGCTCCGCCTGGCCGAGGACCGCATCTGGCTCTCGCTCGCCGACAGCGACATCCTGCTCTGGGCGCAGGGGCTGGCGGTGCATTCCGGGCTCGACGTCACGATCTGCGAACCCGACGTGTCCCCCCTGCAGCTGCAGGGCCCCCAATCGCTGCGCATCATGCAGGCGCTGTTCGGCGAAGACATCGCCGACCTGCGCTATTTCTGGCTGCGCGAGCTTGACCTCGACGGCATCCCCGTCGTCGTGTCGCGCACCGGCTGGTCCAGCGAACTGGGCTACGAGATCTACCTGCAGGACGGCAACCGCGGCGATGACCTGTGGGAACGCATCATGGAGGCGGGCGCCCCCTATGGCCTGCAGCCCGGCCATACCTCCACGATCCGGCGGATCGAGGGGGCGATGCTGTCCTACCATGCCGACATGGACGCGCAGACCAACCCGTTCGAACTGGGCCTCGACCGGCTGGTCAACCTGGACATGGAGGCCGATTTCATCGGCAAGGACGCCCTGCGCCGCATCCGCGACGAAGGGGTGACGCGCAAACAGGTGGGCCTCGTGCTCGACACCGCGCCGCTGCCGGGCCCCAACACTGATTTCTGGCCGATCATGAAATTCGCCTCGCATATCGGCCGGGTCACCTCGGCGGTCCATTCCCCCCGGCTCGACCGCAACATCGCGCTGGCGATGGTCGATGCGCGCGAGGCCGAGCTGGGCAACAGCGTCGAGGTGCTGATCGAGAACGCGATGGTCACCGCCGAGGTGGTGGAGCGTCCGTTCTACGACCCGAAGAAATCCATCGCCATCAACGGCGCGCAGGTCGCGTGACCTGACAGCAGAAGCGAGAGCGGGGCGCGGTCACCGCCCCGTTTATTTGTGGGGGGCTTTCGGCCGTGAATTGACATTCGGTTCTTGTTCAGGTGCCGTCGTTAGCCACTCCAATGCCAACGATGACAGTTGCACTTTACGCCGCGTTCTCTTCTGGGCGACGATCAACGTTCTCATGAAGCCGACAAAAATGAACGGAGAGTTTAAACACAAATAAGTAGAAGCCTGCCATGCTGAGCGTAAACAGCTTTTGACCGTTTGTGTGGGCCGCGACCGGCATTGAATGAAGATCGTCGAGGAGGGCGACGTAGTCTTGCTCAAGAGGACCGCCCGCAGGGAGGAAGAATATGTTGGTCACGGATTGGCTCTTCATCGCGGCAATTTTGTCCGCGATAGCGATTTCAGCCAAACCTCGATCCTTCAAGCGTGATTCTATTGCGGACAACCGGACGATCGGGGCGAAGACTATCTTCGGCGCAATGGGCCTTTCGTTGTCTTTCGATACATCGCAGGAGTTTGACAGCACAATGCCGCGGACAGAGCGCTTTTCGCCCGCATCGAAGGAGAACAACTGAAAACCACCCCAACCGTCGCCTTGCAACATCGAGTCTGCGTCGGGTTCGCGCGCAGAAGAAATGTAGTATCCGCTCTTAACGCCTCTATTCAAAGCATCGAGATTTCGGATCAGCTCTTTCTGTGCGGGTTCTTCCGTAAGATAAAACGGAATCTGGTTTTTTAGTTGCGCCGCGTCGAGGGTCATTCGCTCTTTCAGGTCTCGTAAAGACTGTCCAGATCGTCAAAAATGGCTGCTTCAAATTCGTCGCCTAGACGTTCTTGACGTTCGTTCAGCGACGCATAAATACTCGCCATATCGCGGATAAATCCCGCGTGAGCCGGTTGCTTAGACGCGACCATAACCTGCTCAGAAAACTCACTGTAGCTCGATGTCGTCTCAGGTACTATGTAGCTTGGCGTTTCGGGAACTGGCCATGCAGGCTGCCCAACTGCCATAGCTGCCCCAACAGCAAACGCCAATGCCCCGGTCGCGGTTTCGGGCGTCTGGATTAAAAAAATGCTATTCATAGGTCGGCCCCATTTCCTTAATGGTTTCTTCAAGTAAGCAGCCAAAGAACTTTTCTTTGTTCGAACGCCTCAGACTCTCAAGCCCATCTTCGAGATTTCCTGCAAATGTTCGAATATCCGACACGTTCACGTGTCTGATCGAGTCAATATCTACAAGCACACCAGACACGGCCTTGCCGTCGATCTGTCCATGGGCCCCGGTCGATATCGAAAGAATGTGAATAGTATCGCCCTCGTGGCGGTGAACTTGAAGGTTGATATGCTCGTTACTCACCTCAAGATCGCCAAGCGTGATATTCATTGCAATTTTCTTGATCTGCTCTTGGTATGTCGGAGCTTGGATAAGATTAACATATTTTACCGAATACCGCTCAATGGCTCCGGGCAGACCAACTTTGGCCACGCGTGACATAACATCCAAAATGACTGGCTTGAAATTGGGCCATTTCGGATAAGGCAGTTTGCAACTGACGACGATGTTCCGGTCACCGACCAGAATCGAAAACCCATTAATTTCAATGCGCTGGGTTGGGGCAAATTGTAGCTTCGCGTCTTCTTTCCTCATCGGAAATGGGATATCAGCAGCGGGAAGCCGAATTACCTCGGTTCCTGGTCCAAGGTCGTGCAGCAAGAACCCAGGGAGGATATCCGCTAGAGGTGGTACACCACTCAAGCGCACTTCGAAAACAGCGTCGACCAAGGGCTCACGCTCAAGTGTTTTTGGAAGCGGTGCCATCATCCCTCTCACTTTCCGGACGTATAGACTGTCATCGAACTCGGAACAAGATAGGTCCACAGGTGCTATACCACCAATAGGCTAGGCAGTTGTCCGTAGCGCAAGTTGTAGCCCTCTAAGTCACTTTAGACGGGGCTTGATCGTTGGCAACGATGCTACCACTTACGCACACCGCAGCGAATGTCCACTTTCCGCCACCCCCCCGCACCGTTAACCATAATCCCCGCCCCCTCCGTGCGCCCATCGCGTATGCACGCGGTGTGTACGCCCCGGTGTACGGGGTGTGACGGGGCCGGTCCGGGGCGCGGCGGGGGGTGTGGGCGCAAGGGTTAACGCCCGGGCGGGGGCCTTGCACATCTGTCACATCTCTCCACACCCCTCTGTGAATGTCTTTGCGTCGGGCGTGGAAATGCGGGACAAACGGGGCAAGCAAGACGCGGGTCATCCGCGCCCCAACCCGCCGAGGCCCGAGCAGAGGACCCCCCGAAATGGAGCTGAACCGCCGCCCCGTCGCCTCCCTCTGGATCGGGGAAAAGCTGCAATATCTCAACCAGTTATGCCTGAAGTCTCATCTCCGCCACGGGCATCCGGTGACGCTCTATTGCACCGATGAGGTCACCAATGCCCCCGAGGGGGTCGAGGTGAAACCGGCCACCGACATCATGGATATCCCCATGGATATCGTCGAACAGACCTCGGCCAGTTTCCTGTCGAACGTCTTCCGCTACAAGATGATCCGGGCCACCGGCGCCATCTGGATCGACTGCGACGCCTTCTGCCACAAACCCTTCCCCGGCGACTGGCAATGGATCTACGCCGGCCACGGCATGCGAGGCGCCCTGAATTGTGGGGTTGTCGGACTGCCGCAACACTGCGAGCTGATCGATCAATTGATCGATTACTACGACAACCTGCCCGACATGGTGCCCTGGTGGAACAAGAACCAGCGCCGGAAAATGGAACGCCAGAACAACGACTTGCCGCATGCGGTGAAGATCTACAGGACCGAGCGCACGGCCTTCGGACCGCAGGCCTTCACCTATTTCGCGCAGCAGACCGGGGATTATGACCGGGCCATGACGCCCGATGTGCTCTACCCCGTGCCATTCCAGCTGAACGACATTTTCTACGACCCCCATGGCCGCGTCGAAGGCTGGTTCACCGACGCCACGGTGTCGGTCCATCTCTACACCAATGGCACCAAGCCGTGGTGGCGCAGACATGTCCCACTGGAAAACTCCTACGCCTGGCGGATGTGCCAGGAGGTCGGCATCGACCCGGCTGCAGCGCTCGAGGGCTGAGACGCGTGGGCATCAGCATCAATATCGCGCTGCAGCTGGCCCGGATCGCGCCCCTCGTGAAGGACTGCGAGGCGGCCGTCATGCTCGGCCGGCAGAAAATGCATTTCCGGCGGCCCGGCTGGACGCCCAGGCTGATCAACGGGTTGGCAAGCCTGGGGATCGAGGCGGACGCGTCCGACCTGTTTCAGGAGGACGGGTTTTGCGAAACCTACCTGAACACCATCGGCTGGCCGAGAACCGAAAGCCTGGATTTTTCGGACATCGAGGGCGCCGAACATGTCCATGACCTGTCGACGCCGGTGATGAAGAAACTGAAGTCGCGGTTCGATCTGGTCTATGACGGCGGCACCACGGAACATGTGTTCGACATCGCGCAGGCCTTTCGGAACATCGACCTGATGCTGAAGGATCAGGGAATTTTCGTGTCCTGCATCGGGACCGACGGCTGGTTCGGGCACGGGTTCTACCAGGTGGGGCCGGATGTGCCGTGGCGGTTCTGGGTGCACGCGATGGGCTACAAGATGCTGACCTGCGTCACCTTCCCCCGCGCCAGCCGCGAAGCTCCCCGCGACATTCCCGACCCGACCACGTCGCCGCGCGGGGCCGAACACCGCTATGCCGACCCGCAGTTCCTGTTCTACGCGGTCCAGAAACAGCCGCGCGACGGCAAGCCGAAACAGGTGATCCAAAGCCATTACATCGATTACTGAGCGGCGATGGCGGGCGGTTCATTCACCATCCTGACGATGATGAAGGATGAGGGGCCGTTCCTTTTGGAGTGGCTTGCCTATCACCGGTTGATCGGGTTCGACCGGGTCTGGGTCTATTCCAATGATTGCCGTGACGGGTCGGACGCGATGCTGGACCGTCTGGCGGAGATGGGGCTGGTCCGCCATGTCCGCAACGCCGTGCCCGAGGGCCGGAAACCGCAGCCCCACGCCCTGAGCAAGGGGCAGAAAAACGCGGCGCTGACCGAGACCGACTGGCTGATCGTGATGGATGCAGATGAGTTCCTGCATGTGAAAGCAGGCGACGGGTCGGTCCAGGCCCTGGTCGAGGCCTGCCCGCAGGGCACCAGGGGCGTGGCGGTCACCTGGCGGATGATGGGGTCATCGGGGCATGTCGATTGGTTCCCGGGCCCCGTCCTGACAACCTATACCCACGGCGCACCCGATGATTTCCGCAAGGGGTGGGGGGTCAAGACGCTGTTCCGCCCGTTCGCGGACCTCAAGCTTGGCATTCATCGCCCGACCATCAAGGGCGCGCGCCGCGACCCGGAAAAACTGGCGGCCTTGCAGGCGATGGCCTGGGTCAACGGATCGGGTCGGCCGATGCCGCCATCGTTCCTGGCGTCGGGCTGGCGGTCTTCGGCGGCGACAATCGGCTACGGGCTGGCCGAGATCGCCCATTTCGCCACCCGCAGTCTGGAAAGCTACATCCTGCGCGGTGACCGGGGCAACGTGAACCTGAAGGACGGCAAATACGACCCGACCTATTTCGCGGTCTTTGACCGCAATGAAGAGGTCCATGACGGGCTGACCCGGTTCGCCGGACGACTCGCCGACATGATCGCCGATTGGAGGCGCGACAGGACGCTGGCCGCGCTGCATGATCATGCGATGGCATGGCATTCGGCACGGATCGACATGCTGCGTGCCGATCCCGCCTATCCCGCCCGGATCGCCGCGCTGAAGCGCGCGGGCGCCGTGCCGATCGAGCGGCTGACCGATCTTCTGTTCACCCAACCCCTGGCCCCGCGGGGCAAGCGCCGGGTGGCCGAGTTGCGGGCACAGGGCATTCCGGATGCACAGATCGCGCGCGCGGTCGCGGCTTCGGTCCGGCGGCTGGAGGATCAGAGGGATGCGCGCGAGGCAGCGGAACTGGCCGCGATGGCGGCGCGGGGGCGCTAGTTGGCCTTGGCCTTGGGCAGCACCGGGATCGGCAGGATCGGCACCCCGTCCTCGATCAGGGCGCGGGCCTCGTCGGGGTTGGCCTCACCGTGGATCGGGGCATCAGCCTTTTCGCCCAGGTGCATCGCCCGCGCCTCGGCGGCGAACCTGCCGCCGACATAGGTGGAGTTGGCCTCCAGATGGGCGCGAAAGGCGCGCAGGGCCGCCTCCATCGGGTGGGACGGGGTGCTGAGCGGTTTCGATGGTTCGGGCGCCGCTGCCTCGGTTTCCGCCGCGACCTGCGGGGCCATGATCGCCTTGGTCACATCCGGCCTTCCGCACACGGCGCAGCTGACCAGCCCCTTTTCAGCCAGCCCGTCAAAGGCATCGGCCGATTGGAACCAGCTTTCGAACCTGTGGCCATCGGCGCATCTGAGGGCGTATCGGATCATTCTGAAGAAGAATTATGTTTTCGCAGGCAAGCTTCAAGCCCGCCCCTAGCGCAGGCGCGCGGGATCGAAATGGCGCAGAAGCTGCTTGAGCTCGGGTTCCTCGACCCGCGCTGCGGCCTTTTTCGGCGTCAGCCATTTGCGCTTGCGGCGGCCGGATTCGGGAAACTTGTCGTCGATTTTCTGCACCTCCAGGCCGAACACGGCGACAACGCAGGGCAGCGACAATTCCTCGTCCAGCCACTTGGAATAGGAATAAAGACCTATGCAGGCGTCATAGATCCGGCCGCGCGCGCCCGCTTCCTCCCAGGCTTCCTGGGCGGCGGCCTCGGCCGGGGTGACGCCGTCCATCGGCCAGCCCTTGGGAATGATCCAGCGCTTGGAATCGAGGGTGGACACCAGCAACAGTTCAACGCCCGATTTCTTGCGCCGGAACGGCAGCGCCGCGAACTGGGTGCGGGTTTCGCGTTTGCCGTAGCCGCGAATGCGCAAGGTGGGCTGTGGGTTGACATGTTTGGCCATGGCGGCGGTTATTCCACGCCGCCGCGGCGCGCGCAATTGTCGGACTTGACCGTTCGGGAGGTCAGCATAGCTGTGTGCCACCCGACCGGAGAACATCATGCAACGACGCCCGTTTCTCGCCGCGCTGCTTGCCGCGCCGTTCTTGGCCCCGACCCGGCCCGCGCGCGCGATACAAGGCTTCGTCTTCGACAGCATAGATGGCGGGCAATACGACATGGCCGATTGGCGCGGCCGACCTGTGCTTGTGGTCAATACCGCCTCGCTCTGCGGGTTCACACCGCAATATGACGCGCTGCAACAGTTGCACGACACCTATGCCGACCGGGGGCTGGTCGTGCTGGCGGTGCCGTCGAATGATTTTGCGCAGGAGCTGGGTTCGGACGCCGAGGTGGCCGAGTTCTGCGAGGTCAATTTCAACCTGACCATGCCGATGACCACGATCACCCATGTGCGCGGCGCGTCGGCGCACCCGTTCTATGCCTGGCTGAGGGATGAGGTGCGGTTCCGCCCGTCATGGAATTTCAACAAGGTGCTGCTGGATGGCGAAGGCCGGGTGGTGCAGACCTACAATTCGATGACAGACCCGATGAGCCGGCAGATCCGACGCGAGATCGAGCCATTACTGCCCCGTTGACCGCGCCCCTGTTCCTCGGGTCCGAGATTTACCGGGGATCGAGCTACGGGGCCTATCACCCGCTGCGGGTGCCGCGTGTCTCGACGGCGATGGACCTCTCGCGCGCGATGGGCTGGCTGCCGCCGGACCGTTACCGCACCAGCCCGCGCGCCAAGCCGCAGGCCCTGACGATCTGGCATACCGAGGATTACGTGGCCGCACTGCACCGGGCCGAGGCCGACCAGGCTGTCAGCGATACGGTGCGGGACCGGCACGGACTTGGCACGCTGTCGAACCCGGTCTTCCCCGAGATGTATCGTCGCCCGGCGACGGCGGCGGGTGCATCGCTTCTGGCGGGCGAATTGCTGGCCTCGGGCGGGGTGATCTACCACCCAGGCGGCGGCACCCATCACGGGCTGCCCGACCGGGCGGCGGGGTTCTGTTACCTAAACGATCCGGTGCTGGCGATGCTGAGCCTGCGCCGGGCCGGCGCGCAGCGGCTGGCCTATATCGACATCGACGCCCATCACGGCGACGGGGTTCAGGTCGGGTTTGCAGGCGATCCGGAGGTATTGTTCCTGTCGGTGCATGAGGACCGGCGCTGGCCCTTCACCGGCCCGCTGGACGATGACGGTGGCGGGAACTGCCTGAACCTGCCGGTGCCGAAAGGGCTGAACGACAGCGAAATGGCCGCGATACGCGACCGGTTGATCCTGCCCGCCGTCGCGGCCTTTGCGCCCGATGCCATCGTGTTGCAATGCGGAGCGGATGCCGTGACCGAGGATCCGCTGTCGCGGCTGACCCTGTCGAACAACGCCCATTGGGCGGTGGTGGCGGGGCTGATCGGGCTGGGCGCGCCGCGTTTCCTGGTGCTTGGCGGCGGGGGCTATAACCCGTGGTCGGTCGGAAGGCTCTGGGCGGGGGTCTGGGCCACGCTGGCAGGCCATGACATCCCCGATCGTCTGCCCGAGGCAGGTGAGGCCGTGTTGCGCGCCCTGCGGTGGGATCGTGCCCGCGCCGGGCGCACCCCGCCCGAGACCTGGTTCACCACCCTGCGCGATGCCCCGAGGCCCGGCCCGATCCGCACCGAGGTCGCCGACCGGATCGCGCATCTGGCCGCAAGACCCGCCGCGAGAGGCCGGACCGAGGCGTTGCGCCGCCCGGCGTGACACCGCGACACCAGAGTAAAACAATCAGGATTGACTTACCCGAGCAATCTGCTCAGGATTGGATACAGACCGCAACCGCTGGACCGCTGCCATGAGTTACCACGGACCGATGACCGACCGTCCCGAAACCCGCCCGGCCCCGCAGCCCCGAACCGATCTGCCCGTCTATGATGCCCGGCGCCTGGTCGGCGAGGACGCGACCGCGCTGATCGTGCTGGACGACAAGACCTACACGCTGCGCATCACCCGTGCGGGCAAGCTGATCCTTACCAAGTAACGCACCAAGGCCAGGCATGTCGAAGACTCCAAGCCCCTGTATTGATGTCTGCAAGTTCAAACGCGCCGGTCATTGCATCGGGTGTTCGATGACGAAGGCGCAGAAATCGATGTTCAAGAAACTGAAGAAAGACGCGCACCGCGAGGCATTCGTGGACATGCTGATCACGCAGCAGGACGTGATGGGCAAATACAGCCATTGGGCGCCGCGTTACGCGCGCAAATGCATGAAAAAGGGTGTGAAACCGCCCAAGGGCGTGTTCGCCAAGGCCAGTTAGAGGGGGCGGAAATCTGCAGATTCCCGGACGGAAAATCTGCAGATTTTCTTGTTCGCTCAGCGCAGATGCGCGCGCAGCATCCAGGCGAATTTCTCATGCACCTGGCCGCGGGCGATGCACAGGTCCTCGGTCAGGGTATCGCCGTGTTCGGCCGCCAGAACCCCGGCCGCACCGACGGTCGCGGCAAGCGTTTCCTGCGCAACCTTCATCGCCTCGACCATGGTGCGGTCATCGGCGTGGCCGTCATGTTCGGACACTTTCGAACGCTCGACCATTTTCGACAGCATGCCTTCGGCATGACCGTCCAGCGCCTTGATCCGTTCGGCCAGGTCGTCTTGGGCCTGGAAATGATCTTCGTAGATTTCCTGGAACAAGGCATGCAGAGGGCCGAACCCCATGCCGGTCACGTTCCAGTGGAAGTTCTGAGCCAGCATCGTCGTCACGGCGGTTTCCGCCACGGACTGGTTCAGCGCCTCGACAATGGCAGCTTGGGCCGTCGGGCTGAGGTCGATTGCGGGTTGCATGTGTGTCCTTCCGATTTGCTTTGGTGGCTGGCTGGCCGGATCGCGCGCTTGCTCTGATCCTTCAGATAGGGCGCGACCCCCGCCTTGTCTAGAGTCATTCTAAAAACAGTTCCGGCACAAAAACCTTTTGGTTTTCGCATCTTGCCTGACAGAAACTCTTGGAAATGCCGCTCAGGCGGCCCTGGCGTTGCGATCCATCGCATCGACCAGCGCCGACACCAGAAAGCCGATCTGGCGGCGCGCATGGGCGGGCACGCGACGCGCAAGCAGGAAGCTCAGACTGTCGGTATCGCCCCGACGCGCGGCGCCGAGCGCGGCCAGCAACCACTGCTCGTCAAAGCTCACCTCGGTCGAGGTAAGCTCGTATAGCCTTAGCCGTGGAAGGCCGCCGGTTCCGCTGAAGCTGCGCAGAAGCGCGGTGCAGACCGCCTCGACCGCGCGGCTGCGATCATCGCTGAGCATGGCACAGGCCTTGAACAGGTCCGTGCGCGCCATCGCCCGGCAGCGCGCCCCGGTGAAGCGCAGCATGGTCAGGACCAGCTGATCCTTATCGTCCAGCGCGGTGGTCGGTTCCGAAGGAACGGCAAGAACGGCAGTAGCGGTCATGGCGGCCTAATTCTGACTATGCAAGTCAGGTAATCACCGTTATCGATTCACGCAAGCCTCAATGGCCCGGTGCGACGGCGTATCCATTTCGCGCCCGGCCCACCAAACCGCTTGCAAATCCTGCGACATCGCACATCTTCGCCGATGCGCGTCCCGCCAGCGTCGAGCGCCGCTCGTCTCTCTCACCGGCCGGTGGCGGGCCGGACCCCCTGGATAAGGATCAGGCGCATGATGACTGTGCGCTGCTACCTCGCCCCGTCCCCGATCGAAGGACTGGGCGTCTTTTGCCATGACGATCTGAAAGCGGGCGATGTCGTCTGGCGGCCCGAGCCCACGCTGGACGTGCGGATCCCCGTCAGTTTCGTCGAAACCGCCGCGCCCCATGTGCGCGAATTCCTGGAACGCTACAGCTATCCCGATTTCGCCGACCCCTCGATGGTGGTGCTGGAAAGCGACGAGGGCCGGTTCATGAATCATGCCGATGAGCCGAACCTCGATTTCACCGACCAGGCGATGGGCGTGGCGCGGTGGGACATTCCGGCAGGCACGGAACTGACCTGCCATTATTCCACCTTCACCATCGGCGTCATCGAGATGCAGCCGCCGCGCCACAAGGTTGGGCTGGTCGCCGTCGCCTGACACGAAAAAAGGCCCCGGAGTTCCGGGGCCTTTGCTTGTCTGTTGCGCCGATCAGCCGATCTTGGGCAGCAGGGTGTCGATGGACGCCTTGGCATCCCCGTAGAACATCAGCGTGTTGTCCTTGTAGAACAGCGGGTTCTCGATGCCCGAATAGCCCGTGCCCTGGCCGCGTTTCGACACGAAGACCTGCTTGGCTTTCCACACCTCCAGCACCGGCATACCGGCGATCGGGCTGTTGGGGTCGTCCTGCGCCGCCGGGTTCACGATGTCGTTCGACCCGATGACGATGACCACGTCGGTGTCGGGGAAATCCTCGTTGATCTCCTCCATCTCCAGCACGATGTCATAGGGCACCTTGGCCTCGGCCAGCAGCACGTTCATATGCCCCGGCAGACGCCCCGCGACGGGGTGGATGGCAAACCGCACCTCCTTGCCCATGCCACGCAGCTTGCGGGTCAGTTCGGCCACGCCCTGCTGCGCCTGCGCTACTGCCATGCCGTAGCCCGGCACGATGATGACGCTGTCGGCCTCGTTCAGCGCGGTGGCCACACCATCGGCGTCGATGGCGACCTGTTCGCCCTCCACGGCCATCTGTTCACCCGCGGCCGCGCCGCCCCATCCGCCGAGGATGACCGAGACAAAGGACCGGTTCATCGCCTTGCACATGATGTAGGACAGGATCGCACCCGAGGAGCCCACCAGCGCGCCCACCACGATCAGAAGATCATTGCCGAGGCTGAACCCGATCGCCGCTGCCGCCCACCCGGAATAGGAGTTCAGCATCGACACCACCACCGGCATGTCTGCGCCACCGATGCCCATAATCAGGTGGTAGCCGATGAACAGCCCGGCCACGGCCAGCACGATCAGTGCCCAGGACCCGCCCGTCGACAGGTAGACGGCCAACAGCACCACCGACAGCGCGGCGGCGGCGGCGTTCAGCATGTGACCGCCGGGCAGTTGCCTGGCCCCGGTATCGACCTTGAAGGGCAACAGGCTGGAGCCGCCGGCAAGCTTGGCATAGGCGATGACCGATCCGGTGAAGGTCACCGCGCCGATCCAGATACCCAGAACCAGTTCCACCCGCAGGATGCCGATTTCGACGGCGGATTTCTTGGCGATGAGCTGACCGAAGGCCGACAGTCCTTCATGGATCTCGCGCGGCAGGCCGATGGCGGTGATCCCGTCCTCGCCCACGGCGCCCAGAACCAGCCCCTCGGCCTCGTAGATCGCATCGACATAGTTGATCATGATGTCGGCGTTGAAGCCGACGAACACCGCCGCCAGCCCCACGAGGCTGTGCATTATGGCGACCAGTTCGGGCATCTGGGTCATCTCGACCCTCGTGGCCAATTGGTAGCCGACGGCCGCGCCGAGCGCGATCAGGATAAGAGAGGCGGGCCAAAGCCCCTGCCCCGGTCCGATGATAGTCGCCAGAACGGCCACCGCCATGCCGACGATGCCATACCAGACGGCGCGTTTGGCGCTTTCCTGGCCCGACAGGCCGCCAAGCGACAGGATGAAGAGGATACCGGCGACGACATAGGCCGCGATGGTGAATGCGTTTTCCATTGCGCCTGCCCTTTTACGATTTCTGGAACATGGCGAGCATGCGCCGTGTCACGAGGAAGCCGCCGAAGATGTTGACGGCCGCCATGAAGATGCCGAGCGCGGCGAGGATCGTGATCAGCACGCTGGATGACCCGATCTGGATCAGCGCCCCCAGAATGATGATCGACGAAATCGCGTTGGTGACCGCCATCAGCGGGGTGTGCAGCGAATGGGCCACGTTCCAGATCACCTGGAAGCCCACGAAGACGCTGAGTACAAAGACGATGAAATGCTGCATGAAACTGGCGGGCATGCCGGGGATCAGGCCGACGCCGAGGATCAGCGCCGCACCGATGGCCAATAGCGTCACCTGGCTCTTGGTCTGGGCCTTGAAGGCCGCGACCTCGGCGGCGCGTTTTTCCTCGGGCGTCAGCTCCTTGGGCTTTTCCCGCTTCTGCGCCGCGATCGCCGCGACCTTCGGCGGCGGCGGCGGGAAGGTGATCTCGCCCTTGTGGGTGATCGTCGCACCACGGATCACGTCATCTTCCATGTTGTGCACGATCTGCCCGTCCTTTTCAGGCGTCAGGTCAGCCATCATGTGACGGATATTGGTGGAATAAAGGGTCGAGGATTGCGCGGCCATCCGGGACGGGAAATCCGTATAGCCGATGATGACGACGCCATTGTCGGTGACGATGCGTTCGTCCTTGACCGTCAGTTCGCAGTTGCCACCGCGTTCGGCGGCGAGGTCCACGATGACCGAACCCGGCTTCATCGCCGCGACCATGTCCTTGGTCCATAGCACCGGGGCCGGGCGGTTGGGGATCAGCGCCGTGGTGATGACGATGTCCATGTCGGGTGCGATCTCGCGGAATTTTTCCAGCTGCTTGGCCTGGAATTCGGGGGATTGCGGCGGGGCATAGCCGCCGGTTTCGGCCCCGTCGGGCAGTTCGTCGTCGGAAAACTCCAGAAAGACGAATTCCGCCCCCATCGATTCAATCTGTTCGGCCACTTCGGGGCGCACATCGAAGGCATAGGTGATCGCGCCGAGGCTGGTGGAGGTGCCGATGGCGGCAAGCCCCGCCACGCCCGCGCCCACGACCAGAACCTTGGCCGGGGGCACCTTCCCCGCCGCCGTCACCTGGCCGGTAAAGAAGCGGCCGAAATTGTTGCCCGCCTCGATCACCGCGCGGTAGCCCGCGATATTGGCCATCGAGCTGAGCGCGTCCATTTTCTGCGCGCGGGAAATCCGAGGCACCATGTCCATGGCGATGACGCTGGCGCCCTTGTCTTTGGCCAGCTCCATCAGCGCTTCGTTCGATCCGGGATAGAAGAACGAGATCAGCGTCTTTTCGGCTGTCAGGCGCCCCAGTTCGGTCTCGTTGGGGGGGCGGACCTTGGCGATCACGTCGCAGCCTTTCCACAGGCTGGCGGCGGTCTTGTAGATCTGGACACCCGCCGCCTTGTAGGCCGCGTCGGAAAACCCCGCTGCCTCCCCGGCGCCGGATTCCACCGCGCATTCATAGCCCAGCTTTTGCAGTTGCGCCGCGCTGTCGGGTGTCATCGCCACCCGCGCTTCGCCTGCCTCGACCTCTTTCGGAGCCCCGATTTTCACTGTCATCCCCTCTTTCGCTGACGCCAGCACCGAGGTGCCATAACAAGGCGGCGCGCGGTCCACAACATGCGGTTTCACGACAGATAATTACGTATACAATGGCATACCACGCAATATTCTGTCAGGGTTGTGCCCTGCCCCGCGCGCTCCACCTCAGGTTCTGGCCGATGGCACACCGCATTGCGCGCCGCCGCCCCGCGTGATTGGGTCCGCCGCATGGGAGAGGGAGGATCAGTCATGCAACTCCAAGCACGCCACGCCCTGGTCACCGGCGGCGGAACGGGCATTGGCCGTGACATCGCCGAGGCGCTGGCCCGTGAAGGGGCGGACGTGACGATCACGGGCCGTAACCTCGATCGGTTACAGGAGGTCGCAGCAGAAACTCCGCGCCTTCACCCGCTGCAAATGGACGTGGCCCGCGAGGCATCGGTGCGCGACGGAATCGCCGCCGCCGCCGACGCGCGCGGCCCGTTGACCATCTGTGTCGCCAATGCGGGCATCGCCGAACCGGCTCTGTTCCACCGCGAAACGCTGGACCATTGGCGCCACACCATGGCGATCAATCTGGACGGGGCTTTCCTGACGTTCCAGGCCGCGCTGGCGACGCTTTCCCCCGACCAACCGGCCCGGATGATTGCCATCGCCTCCATCGCCGGGCTGCGCGGCCTGCGTGGCGCTATTGCCTACACGGCATCAAAACACGGGCTGATCGGCCTGATCCGGGGCATGAGCGAGGAATACATGGGCGGCCCCGTCACCTTCAACGCGATCTGCCCGGGCTACGTCGATACCCCCATCGTCGATCGCAACGCCGCCCAGATCGCCGACCGCCAGGACATCACCGATGACGAGGCGCGGATGATCCTTGCCAAGGGCAACCGCCACCGCCGCCTGCTGGACACCGAAGAGGTGACCGCCACCGCGCTCTGGCTGTGTTCCGACGCCGCGCGCAGCGTCAATGGCCAGACGATCCAGATCGCCGGGGGGCAGGTGTCCTGACCCGCCCTTCGTCTTGCTTCAATTCCGCCCGCCGGAGGCATCCCCGGCCAGCCACGGACGCCCGCAGATGACCGATTTCAACGTCACCAGAACCCGGTTCCACCTGCCCGACGGGGTGATCTATCTCGACGGAAATTCGCTGGGCCCCCTGCCCAGTGGCGCAGTCGACCGGGCCACCCGGGCGATGGAGAACGAATGGGGCGAGATGCTGATCGGCGGCTGGAACACGGCCGGTTGGATCGATCTGCCCACCACGCTCGGCGACAGGATCGCGCCATTGATCGGGGCGGCCCCTGGCACCACCCTCGTCGGCGACACCCTGTCGATCCGGCTTTACCAGGCGCTGGGCGCGGCGCTGGGCCTGACCGACCGGCGCGTGGTGCTGACCGACAGCGGCAATTTCCCCTCCGATCTCTACATGGCGCGGGGTCTGTTGAAGACACTCGGCCAAGGCCATCAGTTGCGGATCGTCGACCCCGAAGCGGTGGCCGATGCCCTGACCCAGGAGGTGGGCGTGCTGATGTTGACCCAGGTCGATTACCGCACCGGCCGGATGCATGACATGGCGGCGCTGACCGCGCAGGCCCATGCCATGGGCGCGCTGACGGTCTGGGACCTGGCCCATTCGGCGGGGGCGGTGCCGGTGGACCTGGCAGGCGCGGGGGCCGATTTCGCCGTCGGATGTACCTACAAGTTCCTCAATGGCGGGCCCGGCGCGCCTGCCTTCATCCATGTGAGCCCCCGCCATGCCGACACCGCGCCGACGCTTCTGAACGGCTGGCTCGGCCATGCTGCCCCCTTTGCGTTTGAGGCCGGGTATCGCCCCGCCCCCGGCATCGCGCGGATGCGCGTGGGCACACCGCCGGTGATCCAGATGCGCGTGCTCGAGGCTGCGCTCGATATCTGGGACGATGTCGATATGGCCGATCTGCGGGCCCGGTCCATTGCGCTGTCGGATTGTTTCATCGCGGGGGTCGAGGCGGCCTGCCCCGCCCTCACGCTCGCTTCGCCCCGCGATCCGCACCAGCGCGGCAGCCAGGTGTCGTTCCGCTTCGCCGATGGCTACGCCGCGATGCAGGCGCTGATCGCGCGCGGGGTGATCGGCGATTTCCGCGCCCCCGATATCATGCGCTTCGGCATCACGCCCCTTTACACGACAAGGGCCGATATCGACGCCGCGGTGAACCATCTGGCCGAGGTCATCGCCACCCGCGCCTATGACGACCCCGCCTTCCGCGCGCGGCGTGCCGTCACCTGAGACCGGCGAATTATGCCCTGTTTGTCGGGGCTTGGGCCATCGGCATACCGTTGTATTCCCGCAACCCATTCATTTTCAACAATTTTCCTGTTTACACGACGGACAGAGCGGTTAGATGCAAGTTATCTGACCCATGAGCCCCGACCATGAACCTTGAAGACCACCCCCTGCGCTACGCGCTCGCCAACGAGCTGCACGCCCGTCCCTTCCCCGCAATCCCCTGCCCGGGACAGGCCCTGTTCCTCGCGATCAAGGAACCCGCGCAGGCGGCGAAACGCGACCGGGCCCGCGACCGGGCGCATCTCCTGGCGCTGCTTGACCGGTTCGGCGCCGACCACCCGGCACCGGATGCCACGCATTATTTCGGAGATTTGGGCAAGTTCCGGCTCAAATGGGAACAACACACCGAATTCGTCACCTATACGGCATTTCTCGATTCCAACGGCGAACGCCCGTTCGACCCCGCCATCTGGGACGTGTTTCCCGAAGACTGGCTGGCCGATTCACCCGGCACCCGCGTCACCTCGGCCCATATCAGGATCGAAGACACCCCTGACGAGCGTCAGATCGCGGATGCGCTGAACGAGTGGATGGTGCCCGAAAGCCTGGCCGTAAGCCATGTGCTGGACCAGACCGCGATCATCGCGGGCGATTTTCGCATCGACAGCGCCGGGCACATGCGGTTCGCAGTCTTCTGCAAACCCGATACCGGCAGCCGCCGGATCGGCCGGATCGTGCAGCGGATCTGCGAGATCGAGACCTACAAGGCGATGTCGATGCTGGGCCTGCCGCGCGCGCGCGACATCTCGCGCCGGATGGGCGAGATGGATGAAAGCCTTGCCGGTCTGGTCAGCGACATGACCGGGGACCTGTCGAAACCCGACGAGACGCTGACGCAGCTGCTGGCGATCGCGGCGGAGCTGGAAAAACTGCAGACCGAAAGCGCGTTCCGCTTCGGCGCGACCGGGGCCTACGAGGCGCTGGTGATGCAGCGCATCGAGGTGATGCGCGAGGAACGGTTCCGGGGCCGCCAGACCTTCGGTGAATTCATGATGCGCCGCTTCGATCCGGCCATGCGCACCGTCAAGGCGACCGAACGGCGGCTGCTCAGCATGACCGAACGGGCGATCCGCGCGGGCGATCTGCTGAGGACCCGGGTCGACGTGGACCGGTCGGCCCAGAACCAGGTGCTGCTGGCCAGCATGGACCGCCGCGCCGACCTTCAGCTGCGCCTGCAACGCACGGTCGAAGGCCTGTCGGTTGTCGCGATCAGCTATTACGCGGTGAACCTCGTCGTCTACCTGCTGGGCCCGGTGGCCGAGGGGTCGGGCATGTCCTCGACCCTTCTTACCGGGCTTGTCGTGGTGCCCGTGGTCCTGCTGGTCTGGCTGGTGGTGCGGTCGATCCGCCGGTCGATGGAAAAATAATCTTCCCGATCAGGCGCGGCGCAGGGCGCGGCGCATGATCTTTCCGGTGGCCGTCATCGGAAGCGTTTCGGCCTGCACGAATTTGCGCGGCACGAGATGGGCCGAGACCTCGTCGCGCACCCGGGCCTTCAGTTCAGCCTCGATATCCGGCAGGGCCACGCCCGTGCGCAGCACGACATGGGCCACGACGATCTGCGTGCGCACCGGGTCGGGGTCGCCGACCACGGCGGCCAGCACCACGTCGGGGTGCCGCGCAAGGGCCTGTTCGATCTCGACCGGGCCGATCCGGTAACCTGCCGAGGTGATGATGTCGTCGTCCCGGGCGTGAAACACCAGGTGCCCGTCAGCGCGCCGGGTCGCAAGGTCACCGGTTCTGAGCCACCCGTCCCTGATCTTGGCCGCCGTCGCCCCGGGCTTGTTCCAGTATTCCAGGAACATCACCGGATCCGGGGCCGCGACGCAAACCTCGCCCACTTCGCCTGTGCCGACCTCGCCCTTGTCATCGCGCAGGCTGACGCGGTGGCCGGGCACGGGCAGGCCCATGGCACCGGGCACACGGTCCATCAGGCCGGTGCAGGCGGCGACAACCAGGTTGGCCTCGGTCTGGCCGTAGAACTCGTTGATCGGGCTGCCCAGCCGGTCCTGCCCCCAATCCAGAAGGTCCGCGCCCAGCGCCTCGCCCCCCGACCCGATCGCACGCAGTCGCAATCCCGGGGGCGGCAACGCATCGCGCATCAGGCGCAGGGCCGTGGGCGGGATGAAGGCGTTGGTCACGGTCTCTTGCGCCATCAGGCGGAACGCGGCATCGGGGTCGAACTTGGCAAAGCGATGCGCCACCAGCGGCACGCCGTAGTAAAGGCAGGGCAGCGCCATATCCATCAACCCGCCGATCCAGGCCCAGTCGGCGGGCGTCCAGCCGACGGCGCCGGGCTGCGGGAAGAACCCCTGGCTCAATTCCATGCAAGGCAGGTGACCGATCAGGAAGCGATGCGCGTGCAACACGCCCTTGGGGTCACCCGTGGTGCCCGAGGTGTAGATCATCACCGCGGGGTCTTCGGCGGTCACGGCCTCGGGTGTGAACCCGTCGGCGGGGGTGGCGGCAAGGTCGGGGAAGGACAGAACCGGCGCGCGGGCCTGCCCGGTTGTGATCACCAGTTCCAGAGCCGGCAAGGTCGGTTTCAGATCCATCACCTTGTCGAGCGTCTCGGGCGCGGTGATCACCGCCCGGGCCCCTGAATCCGACAGCCGGTAGCGCAGCGCTTCGACCCCGAAAAGGGTGAAGAGCGGAAGCGCCACCGCCCCCAGTTTCATCGCTGCGAAATGCGCCACCAGAACCTCGGGTGCCTGCGCCAACAGGATCGCAACCCGGTCGCCCCGTCGCACCCCCTTGGCCCACAGCGCGACAGCCAGCCCGTCCGAGGCGCGTTTCAGCGCGGCATAGGTCCATGTCTGCCGCCCCCCATCGGGCAGACGATGGATGATCGCAACCTGGTCGGGCACCCGCGCCGCCCAATCGTCACAGCACACCCTTGCAATGTTGAAACGGTCGGCGACAGGCCAGGCGAACCCTTCGGTAAGGGTCGTCCAATCGGCCTGGGCCTGGAAAAGCCGCCGGTCCATCGACGGACGCGCGTCAGCCTTCGAGTTCGGCCGGCGCGTCGATGGCGGCCGGGTCGACAGGCACGATCTGGACCACGGTCACGGTCGGCAGCGCCGACAGCGGGATGCCCAGTGCATCATAGCCCTGCAGCGACAGGCGTGAGCCCGAGTTGCGTTCCCCGCCCGAGGGGCGCAGCGTCAGGTTCACGATGGTGCCATCCTCGCCGATGATCTGGCCGGGGCCTTCTTCGGTCACCAGCGGCGTTTCCAGCCAGAGGCCGGGCACCGAGGCATCGCCAAGCGAGATCACCGAGAACCCGACGACGCGGCCTTCGCCGGCGGCCTCGACCGCCTCGGCTGCGGCCGGGTCAACGGCTTCGGTCACCGTTTCTTCGGCGGTATTGCCGGCGCGGTTGCCGAACAGGCCGCCACCAAGGTTGGAGACGCAGCCGCCAAGGACCAGAACGAAGGGAAGAAGAAACATGATGCGCATGGACTGCCTGATACCGGCAAACGGGTCGGCCCGCAACCGATCTGCGGCGCTTGCGGGGGGCGGGATCACAGCCTAGGTTTCCGCCATGCTGACCGATGCTCCCCTGATCGACCCGTTCCAGCGCGCGATCCGCTACCTGCGGGTTTCGGTGACCGATCGCTGCGATTTCCGCTGTGTCTACTGCATGTCCGAGCAGATGACCTTTCTGCCGAAGAAAGAACTTCTGACGCTGGAGGAGCTGGACCGGATGTGTTCGGCCTTTGTGCGGATGGGGGTCGAAAAGTTGCGCATCACCGGCGGCGAACCGCTGGTGCGGCGGGACATGATGACGTTTTTCCGCGCGATGGGCCGACACCTAGAAACCGGCGCGCTGAAGGAATTGACCCTGACCACCAATGGCAGCCAGCTCGACCGTTTCGCAGATGACCTGGCGGCGGCGGGCGTGCGGCGTGTGAACGTGTCGCTCGACACGCTGGACGACGCGAAATTCGCCGCCATCACCCGGTGGGGGCGTCTGGCACAGGTCTTGAAAGGCATCGACGCGGCGCAGAAGGCGGGGATACGCGTCAAGATCAACGCCGTGGCCCTTAAGGGCGTGAACGAAGATGAACTGTTCGACCTGCAGGCCTGGTGCGCCGACCGTGACATGGACCTCACCTTTATCGAGGTCATGCCGATGGGCGATCTGGGCAATGAGGACCGGCTGGCGCAATACTGGAGCCTGAAGGACCTGCGCGCCCGGCTGGACGATCGTTTCACCCTGGTCGACCTTGCCGAACGCACGGGCGGCCCCGCGCGTTACGTGCAGGTACAGGAGACAGGGCAGAAGATCGGGTTCATCACGCCGCTGTCCCACAATTTCTGCGAAAGCTGCAACCGGGTGCGGCTGACCTGTACGGGGCAGCTTTACATGTGCCTCGGGCAGGAGGACATGGCCGACCTGCGCGCGCCCTTGCGCGCCTCACCGGATGATGCACCGCTGGAGGACGCGATCCGCGCCGCCATCGCCCGCAAGCCCAAGGGCCATGATTTCGACTATTCCCGCCAGATGGTCGACGGCCAGGTCAGCCGCCACATGAGCCATACGGGCGGCTGACCCTCAGGGCGCGGCGGTTTCGATGACCGGGCCTTGCGGGCCGAGAAGAAGCAGCGCGCCATTTGCAGTGAAATCGAACCCGTAGACCAGCGGAAGCGCGTCCAGAAACCGGCGTTCGGTCGTCATCTGCGGCTCGGGGCAGGCCATCATCGTCGTCGCCCCCTCCCCCAAAGTCAGCCCCTCGCCCGTCAGGCTGGCGGCGGCAAAAAACCGGTTGCAGCCCGCGTCGCCCGCGATCCGGCCTTCACCGTCGAAGGCCAGCGTCACCGTCACCCCGTCGGGCACCGGCCGTTCGGCGATTGTGACCACCTGCCATTCCCGCCCGGTCAGCAGGTCCATCGGGTCGCCGCCGCAGCCCTCATAGACCGTATCGCCAAGCGCAAGTCTGGCGGTGTCGGGATAGGGCAGGCCGGTCATCGTGTCCCGGCAGAGCATCGGCACCAGGTCCAGCGTCGCGGTCAATGGCAGGTCCGGCGCCGAGGCGAAGATGGTGCGTGATCCGGCCTCGGTTACGGTGTCGGTCACAGTGAAGGCGACGGTCTCGAAATCGAGCCGCCGCAGCACCATCGCGGGCGGATCGACCGCGACCGACCAGAAGGGTTCATTGCCTTGCGCGGTGTAGGCGGGAACATCCGTATCGGACCGGCCTGCCGAGACAGAGCACAACAGAGCGACCGCTGCCGATGCAAGGACAAGGGACCTGAATCGCGCCACCGGGTCAAAGCCGCGTCGGATCATAGCTTTCCTCCAGCCAGGTTTCGAAATCACGGCCCGCGGATTCGGTTTCATACTGGTCCAGGACCCGGTCCAGCACCCCGGTTTTCGACCCCTTGAAATGAAGGAACCGGGGGCTGAGCATCCGGCGTGCCTCGGCCAGGGGTTTTCCCTCGATCACCAGGAGGTAGAGCGCGGAGGCCAGCCCCGCCCGGTCTGCCCCGGATTTGCAATGCATCAGGAACGGTTTCTCGATGGTCCGGAACTTGTCGATCAGCGCCGTGAGCGACGCCTTGGGCGGCGCGGATTTGTCGGAAAACCCGATGGCATGCAGCGTCAGGCCCAATTCGCGGCAATAAATCTTTTCGGTGGCGTAATGGGCGCTGTCGGCCGATCCGCGCAGGGTCAGCACCGACACCACCCCCCGCCGCTTCAGCCGGTGCAGCCGTCCGGGTGTGGGATGGTTCGACCGGATCACCCCCGGCGCAATCTGCATCTGGTTCGTCCAGAACAACCGCAACACGGCATGGTCGAACCACAGCATGTAGATGCGCGCCCGCCGCCAGCTTTCCACATCCGTTGGCGCGACGTTGAAATGGGCCCGCCAGCGCCGTTCCAGCCTATCCAGAGCCTTCAGCATCAGGCGGCGGGCATCCGCCGTTCAACCAGTTCCGCCCACCACGAACAGCCAGCCGGGATGATCTCGTCGTTGAAATTGTAACGCGGCGTGTGGACATGGGCGGTGTCGCCATTGCCCACGAGGATATAGGCCCCGGGCCGTTCCTCGAGCATGAAGGCGAAATCCTCGCCCCCCATGACCTGCGGCGCCTCGGCGCAATTGCCCGCAACGGCGGTGGCCACCTCGGCGGCAAAGGCGGTTTCGGCCTCGGAATTGACCATGACCGGGTAATTGCGCTGGTAGTCCAGCACCGCGCTGCCGCCAAAGGTTGCTGCCGTGCCTTCGACGATCTCGCGCATGCGGCGCTCGGCCAGATCGCGTGTCTCCGGGTCAAGCGTGCGGACGGTGCCGCGCAGATGCACGGTGTCGGGGATCACGTTGAAGGCCTTGGTGGCGGTCTCGAAACTGGTGACCGAGACAACGAGTTGCCTTGTCGGGTCGGCGTTGCGGCTGACGATGGTCTGCAGGGCCAGCACGATGTGGCTGGCGATCACGGTGCTGTCGACGGTCACATGCGGTTTGGCGGCATGCCCCCCCTGCCCCTGCACACGGATGTCGAAAAGGTCGGTGGCCGCGAAAAAGGCGCCGGGGCGGATGGCGAACTGACCGAGGGGCTGACCGGGCCAGTTATGCATCCCGTAAACCTCCTGAATGCCGAACCGGTCCAGCATCCCGTCCTCGACCATCTCGCGCCCGCCACCGCCGCCTTCTTCGGCCGGCTGGAAGATGACCGCGACGGTGCCGTCGAAATTGCGTGTCTCGGCAAGGTATTTCGCGGCCCCGAGCAGCATCGCGGTATGCCCGTCATGGCCGCAGGCATGCATCAGCCCGGGCGTCTTCGACGCGTAATCAAGTCCGGTTTCCTCGTGGATCGGCAGCGCGTCCATGTCGGCGCGCAGCCCGATCACCTTGCCCGATCCGTTGGCGCGGCCCTTGATGATCCCGACCACGCCGGTGCGCCCGATCCCCGTGACCACCTCGTCACAACCGAACTGGGCCAGCTTCTCGGCCACCAGGGCCGAGGTGCGATGCGTGTCGAACAGCAGTTCCGGATGGGCGTGGATGTCGCGCCGCCATTCGGTGATCTCGGGCAGCAATTCGGCGAAACGGTTCTTGATCGGCATGATTGGTCCTTTGGTCCGGGGCGATGTCAGATATGGGGGCCCAACCGGGTCGGGCTGCCATCGCGGAAGCGATCAAAGCGAAAGCGGTGCAAGTCATGGCCGGGATCGTCGCCCACCGCAAGATCGGCAAGAATCCGGCCAAAGGCCGGTCCTATGCCGAACCCATGCCCCGACATGCCCGTGCCCAGGATCAGGCCGGGCAGGTCCGGCACATGATCGACGATGGGCACGAGGTCGGGCATCACGTCGATCATCCCGGCCCATGCAGCCCGATCGCTGGACCGGGCCAGTTCCGGCACCACACCGCCGGCGCGCGCCTTCACCGCGGCCAGTTTGCGCCGGTCGGGGCGTGGGTCCAGGATGCGCATGCGTTCAAACGGGGTCTCATCGCCCATGTCCCATCTGCGCGGGGTGCGCCAGGCGTCGGGGAACCCGTTCGGCGCGCCAAGGCGCAGCCGCACCTCGCGCCCCGCCCAGAATGCCGTGCGGATATAGTTCTTCAGGTTGCGGAAGGCATCGGGCCCCAGAAACAGTTCGGAATAGCCCGAGGGCGCCACGCTATAGCCGCCATCGGCCCGGGGCCTGATCGCAAACCCGGTATCGGCCACGGCAGTGCCAACGCCCTGCTGCACCGGGCCGGTGGCAAAGATGCTGGAACGCACCGACAATTGCGGGATCGCCACGCGGTGGCGGCGCAAAAACAGCGATGACCATGCGCCGCCCGCCAGCACGACTTTCGGCGCGGCGACCCGGCCCGCTTCGGTCACCACGCCCGACACGGTGCCAGCCGTCATCTCCAGACCCCGAACGGCGGTGTCTTCGCGAATGATGACCCCTTCACCTGCCGCAAGCCGCCCCAGTTCCGGCACCGCCACCCACGGCTCGCCCACCATGTCGGTCGGTGTGTGGAGCGCCCCGCGCCAGGCCGGATCGCTGGTGCCCATCAGCGCGATCAGGGCCTCACGGTCCAGTATCCTGCTGCTGACACCATAGGGTCGGGCGATCTCCAGCCAGGCCTCGTAGCCGTCCAGCGCGGCCTGACTGCGCGCGATATAGGTCACGCCCACCTGGTTCAGGCCGAGCGTTCCGCCGCAATCGGCATCGAACGCCGCCCACCGGTCCTGCGCCTCGAGAGCGATGGGGATTTCGGCTTCATCCCGGCCCTGCACCCGGATCCAGCCCCAGTTGCGGCTGGATTGTTCGGCCCCGAGCCGCCCCTTTTCCAGCAGGACCACCCTCAGCCCCTTGCGCGCCGCGAAAATCGCCGTGCCCAGCCCGATGATGCCGCCCCCGATCACGGCAAGGTCCACGGCATCCGGCAGGGGCGCGGTATGTTCGGGCGTCTGGGGAACGCGAAACGGGTAAGTCATGCCAGCCACGCTGAGGGCAATGGCATCATGGAGCAAGGCATGGCTGGACCGGCGGGAGGGCACGCATCCACGAAGGCTAGGTCGGCCTGCGTGCCCCTGTCAAACGCCCGCTGCCTTGAGATGCGACGGGGGCGGTTATCGCGCGAAAACCGAACCGAAAATCGCGCGATTTTCGGCGTGTTCAAGGGCGCAGTGCGCGCCCGAACAAACGCGCCAGGTGCCTGCGGCCAGCGGCGCGCACCGCCGGTTCCCCGCCCGATTTCTCGACCGCGAACACCGCCATGAGGATCAGGGCTGCGGTCGTGTCCGGTTGCGGGCCAACGGCCTGTTTCGACAGCCGGCCCGCTGCCGCCCCGTCCCTGAGCCAGGCCGCATAGGCTCCGGCAAGCGCAGACTCGCCTGCCGCGACCACATCCTGCGCCGCGCCCTGTTTGGCCGACATCATCTCCTCGGCATGGGGGCTGGCCATCACCGCCTCGGCGATATCGGCCATCTGTGCCTCGAACGCGGCGGCCAGCGCCGTCTCGGGGTCACCCGCACTTGCCAGCACCTCGGTCACGACACCGGCGGCGGCGGCGAAATACCGGGCCATGAGCGCGCGGAAGATATCATCCTTGTTGCGGTAAATGAGGTAAAGCGCAGCCCGGCTCATGCCCGCGCGGTCCGCGATATCCTGCATCGAGGTGCGGCGGACACCGAATTGCAGGAAGGTGTCGAACGCCGCCCAGAGGACGACGCGCGCCTTGGGGTCAGGCTCCAGCGCATCCAGATGGGCACGCAAGCGGGACGGTGCGGCGGCGGTCATGCCGACATCTGACGCGCACTGTCGAAAATGTCAATTTCCCGGAGCAGGCGGCGTGTCAGGTATTTGGAAAGCAAAGAGGGCGCATGGGTCGGGTCAGAACAGGCTGCCCTGGTCTTTGGACGGATGCCGTTTCGCGCGCGGTTTGGGGGCCGGGGCACCGGTGTCGGGGGTGACGGTCAGCCGGCCATCGGCGAATTCGATCTCCAGCGTGGCCGCCTTTGCCGCCTGGCCCTGGCCGGTGACGATCTTCTTGCCCGCCCGCACCACCGCATACCCCCGGCGCAGCGTCTCGGTATAGCCGAGGCTCTGATGCAGCCGCGCCAGCGCGTCCAGCCGGGCGCGGTGGCGGGCGGTGGTGGCCCGGGCGGCGCGGTCGAACTGGCGGCCGAGATCATCGAAACGGGCGCGCGCCTGTGCGGTGCGCGCGGCAATGCGTGCGGGGTCGAGACGCTGGTCGAGACGGTCGAGATCGCGCTGGCCCTGCCGCGTGAGCCCCGTCAGCCGGGCGGGCGTCAGCCGGGCGGCCTGGTGACCGAAGGACAGGCGATGACGGGCCACGGCCCGGTCGAGCGCGGGGGTCAGGGCAGCCCCTGCCCGGTCGGCGCGCGCGCGCGCGGTCTGGGCCCGGGCGCGCAGGGCGGGGGCCAGGGTCAGCGCGGCAAGGTCCAGCCGCTGGCGCGCGCTTTCGAGCAACGCCTCGGGCCGGGGCAAGGCGCGGGCCAGGTCGCGCAGACGCTGGCCGCGCGTGGTCAGGGCTTGCGCCATGGTGCGGGTCAGCACCGCCTCCTGCCCCGCGAGCCAGTTCATGAGGTCGACGCGCACCGGCACCGCCTTTTCCGCCGCCGCAGTGGGGGTGGGCGCGCGCCAGTCGGCGGCGAAGTCGATCAGCGTGGTGTCGGTCTCATGGCCGACGGCCGAGATCAGGGGGATGTCGCTTGCGGCAGCGGCGCGCACGACGCTTTCCTCGTTGAACCCCCAGAGATCCTCAAGACTGCCGCCGCCGCGCGCCACGATCAGAAGATCGGGCCGGGGCAGCGCGCCGCCGGAGCTCAGCGCGTTGAACCCCTTGATGGCGCGGGTCACCTCGGGCGCACAGCGTTCGCCCTGCACGGCAACGGGCCAGATGAGCACCTTGCGCGGGAACCGGTCGCGCAGCCGGTGCAGGATATCGCGGATCACCGCGCCCGAGGGCGAGGTGACGACGCCGATGATCTCGGGCAGGTAGGGCAGCGGCTGCTTGCGGCCCTCATCGAAAAGCCCTTCGGCAGCCAGCGCCGCACGGCGCTTTTCCAGCATCGCCATCAGCGCGCCCATGCCCGCCGGACGCAGATCGTCGATGACCAGCTGGTATTTCGACTGCCCGGCAAAAGTCGTCAGGCGGCCCGTGGCGATCACCTCCATCCCTTCCTCGGGCGGATGGGCCAGCCGACCGGCCACGCCCTTCCAGATAACCGAAGCCAGAACGCTGCGATCATCCTTGAGGTCGAGATAGACATGACCCGACCGGGGGCGGCTGAGCCGACCGACCTCCCCCCGCACGCGGACATGGGAAAACGCGCCCTCGACCGTGCGTTTGACCGCGCCCGAGATTTCGCTGACCGTGAATTCCGGGGCGTTGCCGGGCGCGTCGCCGGTATCCTCTATCAGGTCATCCATCGGTCAGGACCGGTCGGCCTCGATGCGGGCGAACCCACCGGTCTCGATGAAGCGGTCGAACTCCAGCCGCTCGGGCTCGGCAAAGGCCAGCACGCTGGCGGCATCCGCCTCGCCGCCTTCGGGCTTGCCCATGAAGATCGCGAAGAGGAGCGAGGCCGCCCCCATCGCCGCCATGAAGACCAGCGCCTCGGTGCTGACGCCCGCATCCGGGCCGCGCCCGTCCACATACCACAGATAGGCCCCGCCGCCCCACAGAAAGACCGTCATGCCGATGCCGGTACGCCGGCCCGAGCTCATCCGCGCGGGCTGGTTCAGCTTGTGGGCTGCCCAGAGATGCACTTCG
This sequence comes from Paracoccaceae bacterium, assembly GCA_024742455.1. GTDB lineage: Bacteria > Pseudomonadota > Alphaproteobacteria > Rhodobacterales > Rhodobacteraceae > JANSYL01. Next base: position 31,647 of record JANSYL010000012.1, read on the forward strand.
GCGGGGTCCGCCCTGTGCCAGACCTCGGGATCGGGATCGGCGCCAAAGGTTGCGGCATAGCGGGTCCGCGTCGCGTCATAGGCTTGGGCCAGCGTGATATCGGCCAGCCGCGTCGCCTCGAGCGCGTCGGTGGCAATGGGGGCCGGGCGCAGGATCTGCGGCGCGGCGCGGTCGAGGACGGGCTGCGCCTCAGCAGTGATCTTGCCCATGACATCGAGGCAGAAGCCAACCGGCTGCGGCACGGAGATGGGCGTGTCACCCGTCAGCGCAAGATACAGTGCGCGGCGCGTTTCCCGCAGCACATCATCGGCATAGCGCCCGCCCCAACCGGCATGCTGGATCAGGGCCTGCCAGCGCGCCCCGGCGGCGGCCGTCGATGCAGGCAATGTGGTGTCAATCTCGGCCCAGATGTCCGGGTGGTCCATAACGCGCTCCTTGGTCGGTGCGGGTCCTTGTGCGGCCATTCGGCCCGGCTGTCCATGTTGTCCTGCGGAGCAGGCGCCGCTATGCCGCGACAGCCTAGCAACGGAAGGGGCAGCCGTGAACATCCTGATCCTCGGTGCTGGAGGCCGCGAACATGCGCTGGCCTGGGCGGTGTTGCAGAACCCCAAATGCGACCGGCTGGTCGTTGCGCCGGGCAATGCCGGGATCGACCGGATCGCGGAATGCGCCGATCTGGATATCCTCGATGGCGACGCGGTGGTCTCTTTCGCCGACGCCGAATCCATAGATTTCGTGATCGTGGGACCCGAGGCACCGCTGGCCGCGGGGGTGGTCGACCGGCTGGAGACGGCGGGGATTTCCACCTTCGGCCCCACCGCGGCGGCGGCACAACTGGAAGCCTCGAAAGCCTTTACCAAAGAGGTCTGCGATGCAGCGGGCGCGCCCACCGCCGCCTGGGCCCGGTTCACCCAGGCCGCACCCGCCAGGGACTACATCCGCGCCCGGGGCGCGCCTATCGTCGTCAAGGCCGACGGGCTGGCCGCAGGCAAGGGCGTGATCGTGGCGACAGACGAGGATCAGGCGCTCGCCGCCATCGACGACATGTTCGGCGGCGAATTCGGCGATGCCGGAACCGAAGTGGTGATCGAGGAATTCATGGAGGGGGAAGAGGCGTCGTTTTTCGTGCTCTGCGATGGCGAGGTGGCCCTGCCCATCGGCACCGCGCAGGACCACAAGCGCGTGGGCGAAGGCGATACCGGCCCCAATACCGGCGGCATGGGGGCCTATTCGCCCGCCCCGGTGCTGGAAGGGGACGTGGCGGACCGCGCGCTGCGCGAGATCGTGGAACCCACACTGGCCGAAATGGCCCGGCGCGGCACGCCCTATCGCGGGGTGCTTTATGCCGGCCTGATGATCAGGGACGGCGCGCCCCGGCTGGTCGAATACAATGTCCGCTTCGGCGATCCGGAGGCACAGGTGCTGATGATGCGGCTTGGCGGGCAGGCACTGGACCTGATGCTGGCCGCCGCCGAGGGGCGGCTGAAGGACATGCGGGTCAACTGGGCCGATGATCACGCGATGACGGTGGTGATGGCCGCCAGGGGATACCCCGGGGCCCATGACAAGGGGTCGGTCATCGGCGGGCTCGACACCGTGGCGGAAGACAGCGCGCATATGGTGTTTCACGCGAGCACCACGGAACGCGACGGGCAGATCGTGGCCAATGGCGGGCGGGTCCTGAACGTGACCGCGCGCGGGGCGAGCCTGGCCGAGGCGCGGGATCGCGCCTATGCCATGGTGGACGCCATCGACTGGCCGGAAGGGTTCTGTCGCCGCGATATTGGCTGGCGCGCGCTATAGGCATGTGCCCGGGGGCAGTTTCCTCAAACAAGCCCTGCGAAAATCCGCAGATATCCTGCACCTAGGTCCATGCGCACCCGCGCGTCGCTGGACAGGTCGCGCAGAGGTTGTAGGGTGCAGCCAAGCCGTGACCGCTTGAACAAGGACAGCCGATGGACGGCGTTCTGCTGCAATCCCTGATCTACCTCGGCGCGATGGTGATCGCGGTGCCGCTGTCGGTGCGCTTCGGGCTCGGCTCGGTGCTGGGTTACCTGATCGCGGGCATCGCCATCGGCCCGGTTCTGGGCCTTGTCGGGTCGGAGACGGAAGACCTGCAGCATTACGCCGAATTCGGCGTGGTCCTGATGCTGTTCCTGATCGGGCTGGAGCTTGACCCCAAGGGCCTGTGGGAAATGCGGCGCAAGCTGTTGGGACTGGGTGGATTACAGGTCGTGATCACGACGCTTGCCATTGCGGCGGCGGCGTTTTCCCTTGGGCTTGATGCGCAGATGGCGCTGGCGGTCGGGCTGACCCTGTCGCTGTCCTCCACCGCCATCGTGCTGAAGACGCTGAACGAAAAGGACCTGATGCAGACAGGTGGCGGGCGGTCGGCGTTTTCGGTCCTGCTGACGCAGGATATCGCGGTGATCCCGTTCCTCGCCTTCCTGCCCCTTCTGGCCAGCGAGGCCGGGATGATCCGCTTTGCCGAGGACGGGTCAATCGAGCGCGGCGTGGCGGCGGATGACCACCACGCAATCTCCCTGGTCGAAGGTTTGCCCGCCTGGGGGGTGACGCTGGTCACGCTGGGCGCGGTCGTCGCCGTGATCCTTGCCGGGCGCTACCTGTCGGCCCACCTGTTCCGCTTCATCCACATGTCGCGCCTGCGCGAGATGTATACCGCCGTGGCGCTGGCCATCGTTGTGGGCATCGCCGTCCTGATGATCCTCGTGGGCCTCAGCCCCGCGCTGGGCGCCTTCGTCGCGGGCGTGGTTCTGGCCAATTCCGAGTTCCGCCACGAGCTTGAGGCCAATATCGAACCCTTCAAGGGCCTGCTTCTGGGCCTGTTCTTCATCACCGTGGGCGCGGGAATCAATTTCGCGGTGCTGATCGGCAACCCGTTCCTGATCGTGGGGCTGACGGCAGGGCTGATGGTGCTGAAAGGGCTGATCCTTTACGCCATTGCGTTTGCCTTCCGGGTGCGCGGGGCGGACCGGTGGCTGTTCACCCTCGGGCTGGCGCAGGCCGGCGAATTCGGCTTTGTGCTGATCGCCTTCGGTGTCCAGCAGGCGGTGTTCCCCGGCCGGGTGGCCGAGATCATGCTGCTGGTTATCGCGCTCAGCATGCTGCTGACGCCGCTGGCCTTCATCGCCTATGAACGGCTGCGCGATCACCTGGGCGGACCCGACGAGACCGCCGAGCCTGACGCCATAGATCATGCCGCCCCGGTGATCATCGCGGGCATCGGGCGGTTCGGCCAGGTCGTCAACCGGATGGTCAAGGCCTCGGGCTTCGACACGGTCGTGCTGGACAGTGACCTGAAGACGATCCAGCTGATGCGCCGCTTCGGGTTCAAGGGCTATTTCGGTGACCCGACCCGGCCCGAGCTGTTGCAGGCGGCGGGGCTTGAGATGGCGAAGGTTCTGGTGGTCGCCGTCGATGACCGCAACGCGGCCGTGCAACTGGTGCGCTATGCTCGAAAGGTGCGTCCGGACCTGTCTATCACCGCACGCGCCCATGACCGGCTGCATGTCTACGAGCTGTACGAGGCGGGGGCCGATCATATCGTGCGCGAGATGTTTGACAGTTCGCTGCGTGCGGCCCGCTACGTGCTCGAGGATATGGGCCTCAGCGATTACGAGGCGCATGAGCTCGAAATCGCCTTCTACCGCCACGACCGCGAGAACCTTCGCGCCCTGGCCGAGCTGTGGAAACCCGGCGTGCCGATATCCGAGAACCATGAATATGTCGAGAAATCGCGCGAGCTGAACACCAGCCTGGAAACCGCGCTGGTCTCGATCCTGGACGAGGCCGCGGAAAGCGGCGCCGATCCAGGCGCGCCCACCGCCCGGGCGCGCGGCGATGCCGGGGCGCTCAAGGGCACGATGCGCAGCCGCAACGCGCCCCGCAGACCGGGCGGCAGCGGGGGCTAGGCCACGCCGCGCCCGTCCCGCGATCAGCCGCCCTCGGCCACCCCTGCCTCGGCAAAGGTCGCCATGCCGGAATGGCAGGCCAGCGCCGCCTTGAGCACCTGGATTGCAACCGCCGCACCGCTGCCTTCGCCAAGCCGCATCCCGAGGGACAGGAGCGGCACCTTGCCAAGCCGGTCAAGCAGCGCGCCATGCGCCTGCTCCTCGCTCAGGTGCCCGGCCACCGCGTGATCCAGCGCGCCGGGCACCGCCCGTTCCAGACAGGCCGCCGAAGCGGTGCAGATGAACCCGTCAAGAATGACCGGGATCCGGTGCAGCCGCGCCGCCGCGATGGCGCCCGCCATTGCCGCCAGTTCCCGCCCGCCAAGGCAGCGCAACGCCATCAGCGGGTCGTCCAGAGCCCCCGGATTGGCGGCCAGCCCCGCCGTCACCGCGTCCGTTTTCGCCGCCAGCCCCGCATCGGTGACGCCGGTGCCGCGCCCGACCCAATCCGCCGCACCGCCGCCGAACAGCGCGCAGGCCAGGGCGGCGGCGGCGGTGGTGTTGCCAATCCCCATCTCGCCGGCAATCAGCAGGTCGGCGGCAGGGTCGACCGCCGCCCACCCCGCCGACAGGGCCGCCATCACCTCGGCCTCGGACATTGCGGGGCCTTGGGTGAAATCGGCGGTGGGCCGGTCAAGGTCGAGCGGGATCACCGACAATTGCGCACCCGCCACGTCGCAGAGCTGGTTGATGGCGGCGCCCCCGGCCGCGAAATTGGCGACCATCTGGGCCGTCACCTCGGCCGGAAAGGCGCTGACACCCTGGGCCACGACGCCATGGTTTCCCGCGAAAACCAGCGCCTGCACCGCATCGATGCGCGCGCGCGGATCGCCGCGCCAGCCGCAATACCAGATTGCCAGGTCCTCCAGCCGCCCAAGCGCGCCGGGCGGTTTGGTCAGCTGCCCGTTGCGGGCCGTCGCGCCGGCTGTCGCGGATGCGTCAGGGCCTCTCGCGGCGGCAAGCCGGGCACGAAGATCATCGAGCGAGGCGGGTGTATCGAGTTGCATCGGTGGTCTTTCGGTTGCCAGGGCGTGTCGGCCCGGTTTAGCTGCCTGCGCCGCGCCTGACCTGCGGCAGAAAGGCCCAGACCAGGCACCCATGGCCGACCCAGACGCCCCCTTGTTCCACCCCCGCGACATCGCGCGCAGCTTTGCCCTGCTGACGCGCCTGCCCGCCCCCGGTGCCGATGCCACGCGCGGGGCCGCAGCGGCATGGACCTGGCCCCTTGTGGGGCTGGGCGTGGGTGCGCTGATGGCGCTGGCAGGACAGGCGGCGTTGCTGATCGGTCTGCCGCCACTGGCTGCCGCCTTCCTGGCGCTTGGCACCGGGATCGCGGCCACCGGTGCCCTGCATGAAGACGGGCTTGCCGATTGCGCCGACGGGTTCTGGGGCGGGGCCACGCGGGAAAAACGCCTTGAAATCATGCGTGACAGCAGGATCGGTAGCTACGGGATGCTGGCCTTGCTGGTCACGCTGGGCCTGCAGGCCGCGCTTCTGGCCGACCTGTTTGCCGCGGGGCTTCTGTTGCCCGCGTTGCTGGTGCCCGCCGTGCTGGGCCGGGGGGCGATGGTGCTCAGCATGGCGGGGCTGGCCCATGCGCGGCCGGACGGGCTGGCGCGCCATGTCGGCAGGCCCGGCAGGGCCACGGCGCTGGTCGCCGTCGCGCTGGCCTCGGGCATCGCGGTGCTGATCGGCGGGCCTTTCGCCCCCGCTGCGATCGTGGCGGCAGCCGCAGGCATGGTGGGCGTCGGGGCGCTTGCAATACGCAAGATCGGCGGGCAGACCGGCGATGTGCTGGGCGCGGTGCAGGTCGTCAGTTCGCTGGCAGCGCTGCTGGCATTGACCGCGATGGCGGCCCAGGCATGAAAAAACCCGCTGCGGATATCCGCAGCGGGTCAAATTCGTAACGGTCTGATCGCCTGATCGGGTTGATCAGGCCGCCGCGCGCGCGGTCAGAAGCTCATCAACCTGGCGCTGCGCCCCGGCCTCGTCCATGCCCTTGACGGCGGCCAGCTCACGCGTCAGCCGCTCAAGCGCCGCTTCGTAAAGCTGACGCTCGGAATAGGACTGTTCGCGCTGATCATCTGCGCGGTGCAGGTCGCGCACCACCTCGGCGATGGAAATCAGGTCGCCGGAGTTGATCTTCTGTTCGTATTCCTGGGCCCGGCGCGACCACATCGCACGCTTGACCCGGGCCTTGCCCTTCAGCGTCTGCATCGCCTTCGAAACGATATCGGGCGAGCTGAGCGACCGCATCCCCACCTCGGTGGCCTTCGCGGTCGGCACGCGCAGGGTCATCTTGTCCTTCTCGAAGGAGATGACGAACAACTCCAGCGTCAGGCCCGCGATCTCCTGCTCCTCGATCGATACGATCTGGCCCACGCCATGGGCGGGGTAGACAACGTATTCGTTGGGGCTGAAATCACGGTTCTTTTTCGACTTCGTCATAAAGCCTTCCTTCCCTTGCGCCCGGTGCGGCACGGTTCCTCAGGCCACACGGATCCAACGCAAGGGTGTTTCCCTTCCGCCGGTGGATCATTCGTCAAGCGCTGAGAAGATTGCAGGTTGGCAGACCCGCGCTTCGCATTGGACAGACATGTTGTCCAATTCAGATAGCACAAAAATCGCGCATTTCAAAGTTCGCTGCGCGTGGACACCCTGTTTCCCCAATGAAACAAGGGGTTTGAACGGATCAACGCCGCGTCGCAGCGGCAGGATCGTATCCTCGACTCCGCCCGGTCACCCCGAATCGGGCGCCCCGCCCCGTCAGCCGCCCTCGCCCGGGGCCTCGGAAAACATCTCCATCTTTCCGTCCTTGCCGTCATTGTCATCGGCATCAGGCAGCGGGTCCTTCTTGGTGATGATCACCGGCCATGCCTCGGAATACTTGCGGTTGAACTCCACCCATTTCTCCATGTCCGGCTCGGTATCTGGCCGGATCGCATCGGCGGGGCATTCCGGCTCGCACACACCGCAATCGATGCATTCATCGGGATGGATGACCAGCATGTTCTCGCCTTCGTAAAAGCAGTCCACGGGGCACACTTCGACACAATCTGTGTATTTGCAGGCGATGCAGTTTTCCGTCACGACATAGGTCATGGGGGTCCTCGGCTGGTCTGTCCGGGGGGTGAGTTAGGCCAGCACCACGATGGGTGCAAGCCTAACCCGGTCCGGTCGTTCATCCATGCGCGAATGTAAACTTTGGTTTACAGTTTGCAAGCCCGGATCGACCCCGGCCTGCGGTCAATCCGCCGCACTTTCCCGGTCGCGGTCGGCCTCCAGCGCACGGCGCGCTTTCTTGGTCGGGCGCGGGCCGACACGCAGGGGCGGCGGGGCGCCGGGTTCGGGCGGGCTGAGATCGGTATAAAGCGCCTGGGCCTCGGGCGCAGGGCCACGCCGGGTGGCCGGCGCCTCGATACGGATCACCCGGATCGCGCGGGCCTGCGCAAAGGTCAGCACATCGCCTGATCCAACGGCAGTCGCGGGCTTGCTGACCTTGTCGCCATTCACCCGCACCGCCCCTGCCGCGACCAGCTTCGTGGCCAGGCTGCGCGTCTTGAAGAACCGCGCCTTCCACAGCCACTTGTCCAGCCGGTCGGTAGGGCGGGGATCGGTCAGGACTTGCCCTTCAGCCCCGCCAGGGCCTGCGCAAAGGGATTGTCGGGGTCGATCTTGTCGGATTTCTTCGGCGCGGCGGAATAGGTCTTGGCCTTGTCGTCCTGCGGCTTGCCCGGCTTGCCCCGGGGTTTGCCGCCCGGCCCCTTCCTGCCGCGCGGCTTGTCGGATTTCGAGCGCTGGCCCTGCCGGTTGCCGCCCTGGCGCCGGGGCGCCCAGGTGAAGGTATAGAACACTTCGATCTCGGTGGCCTCGGGGCCGTCGGACATGTCCTGCGGCACCTCGGTCGGCGTTTCGGCGGGCGTCTCGTCCGGCGTGTCGGCGGGTGCCTCGACCGGCGGGGCGGGCGGGGTTTCGGCCGGTGTGTCGACCGGCATCTCCTGCGGGGACGGATCAGGCATATCGGCCCCTTCCAGCCCGGTGGGCGGCGCTGCCTCCGGCACGGTTTCGTCGATGGTTTCCGGCGCGATGGTGGCCGCCGGTTCGGGCGAGGTCTTTACCTTGGGCCGTTCGCCGCGCAACGCTTTGTAGCCCAGACCGCCCATCAGATCGGCGAACTGGTCCAGCGTCAGGCCGGTGATCGACAACATGTCTGCCGTCGCCTCGAACCCGCCCCGGCTGTCCTTGCCGCGCAGCATGTCGGCCAGGCGTTCAAGCATGTCGATGCGGATCGCGCGGCTGGCGGCCGGGCGGTAGCCCGACATGGTGTAGTACCCCTCGGGCTGGTCGGTTTCGTGGGGAATGGTGACCAGACCCGGCGGCGGGCTTTCCGGGAAGGCCTGCAACCCCTGCTGCAACCCCCACAGCACCAGCCGCAGCCGCGTGGGCGCGGGTTTCAGAAGCAGCGGCATGAAAATGGTGAACTGGCCGAAGCGCACCCCGTGCTTGCGCAGCATTCCCCGCGCGTCCTGGTCCAGTGCCTTGATGTCATCGGCGATCTGGGCGCGCGGGACGATGCCGAAGGCCTCGATCAGCTGGAAGGCGACGCCACGGGCCAGCCCGCTGAGCGTCTCGTCACGCGCCATCGCCAGAAGCGGCTCGAACTGTGCGGCGATGCGGCGGTCAAGGAAATGCTGCAAGCGGCGCTGCACCTTCTGCAGAACCTCGGCCCCGGCTTCTTCGTCGACGAAAGCCTCGGCGGTGGGCCTGAGCGGTTCGGGCCCCGCCACCACCTTGCCGATCGCATGTTCGCCCCACATCAGCCCGCCCTGTTCGGTCAGGTCGAACTCGGTATCGGGGGCGTTGTAGAACCGGTCGGCGCGCAGGTGGAACTCGGGGCGCAGCGCGGCAAAGGCGGCCTGGCGCAGGGTCTTGGCCTCATCCGCGCTGGCCGAGGCATCCTGCCGGAACCGGAACCCTTCGATCCGGCCCAGGACTTCACCCTCGACCGTCACCTCACCCTTGTCGTTCACGTCGGCCACCAGGCTCTCCCTCTGTTTCAACCGGCGCAGCAGAACCGAGGTGCGCCGGTCGACGAATGCGTTGGTCAACGCGCCATGCAGCGCATCGGACAGGCGGTCTTCTACGGCACGGGTCGTCTCGCGCCAATGGGTTTCATCATCGAGCCAGCCCGAGCGTTGCGCCACATATGTCCAGGTCCGGATATAGGCGAGGCGTTTGGACAGGGTGTCGATATCGCCCTCGGTCCGGTCGATGCGTTTGACCTGCCGAGCCATCCAGTCGTCGGGCACACGGCCCAGGTCATGCAGATAGTCGAAGATCGCCCCAAGCAGCGCGGCATGTTCGGCATGGCTGATCCCCCGGAAATCGGGGATGCGGCAGACATCCCAAAGCAGCCGCACATCGGGCGCCCCGTTCAGGCGCGCGGCCACATCCTCGCGGGTCGAGATCGCCTTGAGCGCCATGATGTCATCGGCCTCGCGCGCGCGTGTCAGCCATTCATTTTCGGTGCGCTCTTCCAAAGATGCGATCAGATGCGCGACCGAGCCAAAGCTGAGGTCGGAATTGCGCCAGCACAATTTGCGGACCGGGGCGAAGCGATGCGCGGTGATCGCCTCGACAATACCATCGTCCAGCGGCGGTGCCTCACCGGTGACACCGAAACTGCCGTCCTGTGTATAACGCCCCGCGCGCCCGGCGATCTGGCCCAGTTCGTGGGGCATCAGATCGCGCATCTTGCGGCCGTCGAATTTGCGAAGCCCTGCAAACGCAACATGTTTGATGTCGAGGTTCAGGCCCATGCCGATGGCGTCGGTGGCCACCAGCACATCGACCTCGCCATTCTGGTAAAGTTCGACCTGGGCGTTTCTCGTGCGCGGGCTCAGCGCCCCCATCACCACTGCAGCCCCGCCTTTCTGTCGGCGCAGCAGTTCCGCGATCGCGTAGATGTTTTCCACGGAAAACCCCACAATGGCGCTGCGGGGAGGCATGCGGCTTATCTTTTTCGAACCTGCATACACAAGCTGCGAGAACCGTTCCCGTTTCAGGAAATCGCAGCCCGGCACAAGCGCCGCGATGGCGTTGCGCATCGTTTCCGATCCGAGGAACAGGGTTTCGTGCAGGCCCCGCGCATGCAGCAGCCGGTCGGTGAAAACATGCCCGCGTTCGGGATCGGCACAGAGCTGGATCTCGTCGACCGCCAGGAAATCGGCACCATTGCCCACCGGCATCGCCTCGACCGTGCAGACCCAGTATTGCGTGCGCGGCGGCACGATGCGTTCTTCACCCGTGACCAGCGCCACGACAGACGGGCCGCGCAGGGCGACGATCTTGTCATAGACCTCGCGCGCCAGCAGACGCAGGGGCAGGCCGATCACCCCGGTGCGATGTGCCAGCATCCGGTCGATGGCGTAATGGGTCTTGCCGGTATTGGTCGGGCCAAGCACCGCAGCCACACGGCCCCTGCCCGTTGTCGTGCCGTCCAGCATTGGTGGACACCCCCTCGCCGACGATACGCCCCTGTCAGCTCAGAGCGCGATGCCGTCGAGCTCCCGCTCGATCCGTTCTATGGCCCCAGTTATTTCCTGGCGGTGCGGATGTATAGCCTCGGCCATGCGAAACGCCTCGAGCGCGCGCGCGTATTCGCCCATCTCCTCCAGCATGATGCCAAGCCCCATCAGCGCCCCGTAATGACGTGGCTCCAGCGCCAGGGTGCGCTGGATATCGGCGATGGCGGGGCCGAAGCGCTGGCTCTGGAAAAACAGCGTTGCCCGGGCGTTCCAGCCCTCGGCGAACTCGGGAGCATGATCGGTCAGGGCGGTCAGGTGATTGTAGGCCGCGTCGAAATCGCCCTCCTCCATCGCGGCCACGCCCCGTCGCAGCAGGTAATCGGCCGTGGCAGAGCCCGACCGGGACCAAAGCATGTTGATCTCCTGCTCGACCAGTTCCCAGTTGCGCAGATCAGGCCTGGCCAGCCGGTCGAACAGGTCATCAAGGCGTGCGTCATCCGCCCAGGCCATGCCGGAGGCCAGGCTGAAACCTGCCGCGAGGACAGCGTTGTTAAACGCGCGTAACAGTCGCATGGTGACAAGGGTAGCATCCCCGCCGCCGGGGTCCATATCAAAGCTTGGCGAGCGGATAGGACAGGACAATTGGGCAAGATGGGAGCGTGAAACCATGGCAAGTGCAGTCATCGAGGCGGCGGTCAGCGCGATCGCGGAAAAAATCGACGGGTTCGACGGCAGCGCGAAATTCGTCATCGACGGCGAAGGCGCGGTGATCGTCGACGGCGCGGGTGTGCGCGAAGCCGCAGATGGCGACGAGGCCGATGTCACCATGACCGCCGATGCCGACACCTTTCAGGAAATCCTGTCGGGTGATCTGAACCCCACCGCCGCCTTCATGTCGGGCAAGCTCAAGCTTGATGGCGACATGGGCACGGCGATGAAACTGGGCTCGGCGCTCAGCTGACGGGGCCGGGCATGCCCGAACCCTTTTCCGACGCCCCGTTTCTTGCCGATGTGGCCGAAGGGCCCGAGGGCGGGCGCGCCGTCTGGACGCAAGCGGCCGATGGCACCAGGCTGCGCATCGGTGTCTGGCCGGACGGTGCCAAGGGCACGGTGGTCATGCTGCCGGGCCGCACCGAATACATCGAAAAATACGGCCGCGTCGCCGCGGATTTCGCGGCGGCGGGTTACGCGATGGCCGCCATCGACTGGCGCGGGCAGGGCCTGTCGGACCGCCCGCAGCACCGCCGCGACATGGGCCATGTGGTCAGCTTCGATGAATACCGCGAGGATGTTACGGCCCTTGTCGATGTGCTGATCCGGCTCAACCTGCCGCGCCCCTGGCATATGCTGGCCCATTCGATGGGCGGCTGCATCGGGCTCAGGGCGCTGCATGACGGGGCACCCGTGGCCACGGCGGCCTTCAGCGCGCCGATGTGGGGCATCAAGATGACCCCGTTTCTGAAATCCATCTCGACCATCGTGCTGGGCCTGGCCGAACCGCTCGGGCTCGATACCTCTTTTGCCCCCACGACCGGTCCCTACACGCCGATGGCATTCGACGACAACCCGCTGACCGCCGACCGGGACCAGTTCGACTACATGATGCGGCAGACGCAAATGCACCCGGCACTGACCCTCGGCGGCCCCTCGGTCAGATGGGTGAAGGCCGCGCTGGAGGAATGCGCGGCGCTGATGGAGATGGCCCCGCCCGACCTGCCCGCACTGGCGATGGTCGGCACGCGGGAGCGGGTGGTGGAGATCGGGGCGATCGAGGCGCGCGCGGCGTCCTGGCCGTCCTGCGACCTGCTGGTCCTCGAGGGGGCGGAGCATGAATTGTTGATGGAAACACCCGAGCGCCGGGCGCAGGCCTTCGAGGCGGTGTTGCGGCTGTTCCAGAACGCAAAAGCTGTCTGACCGCCCTGCGCGCGGCGAAGCTGCAGGGCGATCCTACCCCGCCACCAGCCGCCCGCCTTCCAGGCGCACGATCCGGTCCATCCGCGCGGCCAGCGCAGGGTTATGCGTGGCGATCAGAGCGGCCATCCCCGTCTCCCGCACCAGCCCCATCAGCGCGTCGAACACCGTATCGGACGTGGTCGGGTCCAGGTTGCCGGTCGGCTCATCGGCCAGAAGCAGTTGCGGTCCGTTCGCCACCGCCCGGCAGAACGCCACCCGCTGCTGTTCGCCCCCGGACAATTCCGCAGGCCGGTGACCGGCCCGCGCCGTCATCCCGACCGAGGCCAGCAATGCCGCCGCCCGGTCCGCCGCCGCACCCGCGCTGACGCCATGGGCCAGTTGCGGCAGGATCACGTTCTCGGCGGCCGAGAACTCGGGCAGCAGATGGTGGAACTGGTAGACGAACCCAACCGCACCACGCCGCGTCGCGGTCCGGGCCCGGTCGCCCGCGCCGGTCATGTCATGGCCCGCGATCTCGACCGTGCCGCCATCGGGCGTGTCCAGAAGCCCGGCGATATGCAGCAGCGTCGATTTCCCCGCCCCCGAGGGCGCGACCAGGGCCACAACCTCGCCCGGGGCCACGGACAGGTCGGCCCCTTCCAGCACCTTCACCTCATTGGGCCGACCGGGATTGTACCGCTTCTCAAGCCCCGCCAGCCGCAGCACCGCCTCACTCATAGCGCAGCGCCTCGACCGGGTTCATCCGCGCCGCGCGGCGCGCAGGAAGGATGGTGACGGCAAAGCTCAGGCCCAGCGACAGCGCCACCGCCGACAGCACGTCCTCAAGCTCCAGCCGCGCGGGCAGTTCCGAGATCAACCTTATCGACGGGTCCCACACCCCGCCGCCGGCGATAAAATTCACCGCATTGAAAATCGGGTCGATCCAGATCGCGAAGGCACAGCCAAGCGCCACGCCCGCCGCCGTGCCCGCCACCCCGATCACCGATCCGCAGATGAAGAACACGCGCATGACCGATCCCTCGCTCAACCCCATCGTGCGCAGGATGCCGATATCGCGGGACTTGTTCTTCACCAGCATCACCAGACCGGACACGATGTTCATCGTCGCGATCAGCACGAGGATCGACAGGATGATGAACATGATGTTGTCTTCCATCTGCAGCGCCTGAAGGAAGGCGCCGGAACTGTCCTGCCAGGTCCAGATCGTCACGTCGCCGCCCGCCGCCTGCAGCACCGGGAAGATCAGGGCGTTCACCTCTTCGGGGTTCTCGACGATCACCTCGATCTCGTCGGCGACGCCGTCGCGGTTGAAGTAACTCTGCGCCTCGGCAAACGGCATGTAGACGCGGACCCGGTCGATATCCCACCGTCCGACCTGAAAGATATACACGACCTCGTAGGCGCCGACGCGGGGGCTGGTGCCGAAGGCCGTGCGCGCGCCGTCGGGTGAGATCAGGCGGATGCTGTCACCCACGCCCAACCCCAACTCGCGCGCCACGCCGGACCCGATGGCGACCCCGTCGGCGAACCGGGCGATGTCACCCTCCTGTCGTTCCGGGTTGGCCACCAGCGGCACGCGCGCCAAGTCCTCACCCGCGATCCCGATCACCTCGACGCCCGCGTTGCGGCCGCGATGCGTGGCCATCACCTGCCCCCGGATCACCGGCGCGGCATGGACGACACCGGGCACCCCGGCCACCGCTGCGGCGATCGGGGCAAAATTCTCAAGCCTGCGGTCCGCCATGCCCGAGGCCGACACCTCCACCTGATCATAGACGCTGATATGCGGGTTCGCGCCCAGGATCGTGCCCACGAATTCATACCGGAACCCCGACCTTACGGCGAGCGTGGCGATCAGGGCCATGACCGCCAGCATGATGCCCAGGAAACTGATCCAGGTCATCACGCTGACCCCGCCCTCGGCGCGGCGGGCGCGCAGGTAACGCCAGGCGATCAGAAACTCGAACCGGGAAAACGGGGGGGGCGTGGCCACGGGCTGCTCCTTTTGTCGTTGCCGCGCAAGGTGGGCAGTTTGTCCCCCCTGTCAAGGACCGCCCGGCTTGACCCCATGGCGGTTTCCCGTCCATCTGCACCGATCAGGGGAGACAGACATGTATCAGCCCGCCATCACCGGCTCAGGCGTGTTCACGCCGTCCCAGACCATCACGAATGACGAACTGGTCGCCGCCTTCAACGCATATGCCGACAGGTGGAACGCCGAACATGCCGCGGCGATCGCGGCGGGCGAGGTCGAGGCCAAGGCGCATTCGTCGTCGGAATTCATCCTCGCGGCCTCGGGCATCGAACAACGCTACGTGATGGACAAATCCGGCGTGCTGGACCCCGGCGTGATGCACCCCTGGCTGCCCGAACGCGGCATGGACGAGGCGTCGGTCATGGCCGAGATGGGGGTGGCCGCCTGCCGCGCCGCGCTGGACATGGCCGGTGTCGATGCGGCGGATGTCGATGCGGTGATCTGCGCCGCGTCGAACCATGAACGCGCCTATCCGGCCATCGCCATCGAGATCCAGCAGATCCTGGGCACCGGCGGGTTCGGTTTTGACATGAACGTGGCCTGTTCCTCGGCCACCTTCGGCATCCAGGCCGCCGCCGACATGATCCGGTCCGGCTCGATCAAACGCGCGCTGGTCGTGAACCCCGAGATCTGCTCGGCGCACCTCGAATGGCGCGACCGGGATTGCCATTTCATCTTCGGCGACGTGGCCACGGCAGTCCTGATCGAACGCGATGACCTTGCGACGGGGCCGCGCTTCAGGGTCCGCTCCACCCGCTGCGCCACGCAGTTTTCGAACAATATCCGCAACAATGACGGCTTCCTGCGTCGGACTCGAAAGGGCCACATGGAAGACCGCCGCGACATGCAGTTCATGCAGAACGGGCGCAAGGTGTTCAAGGAAGTGCTGCCACTGGTGTCGCAACACATCGCCGGGCATATGGCCGACGAAGGCGTGGCGGCGGGTGATCTCAAACGCCTCTGGCTGCACCAGGCCAACAAGACGATGAACGACTATATCGGCAGAAAGGTTCTGGGCCGCGACCCGGAACCGGGCGAACAACCCAATATCCTGCAGGACTACGCCAATACATCCTCTGCCGGATCGATCATCGCCTTCGCGCAGAACTCGGCCGATCTGACGCCCGGCGACACCGGGCTGATCTGTTCCTTCGGGGCGGGCTATTCGGTGGGGTCGGTGATCGTCGACCGGGTGGGCTGAGCGGCAGCTCAGCAAGGGGTCGGAAGGACATCAGCGCCTGAAGCGTTATATTTCCATAACTCGACCCGCTGCCCAATCCTGATCGCCTGATTTACCCCGTCGCAGGCCGCTTGCGCGCGCCCCGCCCATCCGGCAAGACCAAGCCCATGGCCAAGCTCTATTTCCATTACTCCACGATGAATGCAGGCAAATCGACCCTGCTGCTGCAGGCCTCCTACAATTACATCGAACGCGGGATGCAGACCTATCTTCTGACCGCCAATTTCGATGACCGGGCGGGCGTGGGCAGGATCGGCAGCCGGATCGGGATCGAGGCCGAGGCCGATACCTACGCCAAGGACACCGACCTGTTCGCGATGATCGCCGCCCGGCTGGACGCCGGGCCCTGTGCCTGTGTGCTGATCGACGAGGCGCAATGGATGACCCGCGACCAGGTCTGGCAACTGGCCCGGGCGGTCGACGATCTGGGCGTGCCGGTCATGTGTTACGGGCTGCGCGTCGATTTCCGGGGCGAGCTGTTCCCCGGCTCCGCCGCGCTTCTGGCGCTGGCCGACGAGATGCGCGAGGTGCGCACGATCTGCCATTGCGGGCGGAAGGCCACGATGGTGATCCGGGTGGATGCCGAGGGACGCGCCCTGACCGAGGGCGCGCAGATCGAGGTGGGCGGGAATGACCGTTATATCTCGCTCTGCCGCAAGCATTTCCGCGAGGCGGTTGGCGACCGGACCGCGTAAGGGGGCAACGCCGGGGCTCGGGCCGCGTTGCAGCCCTCGCCCCGGCGTGACGGGCTGCGCCCTTGGAAGTATTTCCGGCAAGAAGAAGGGTCAGACGGGGTTCGGCAACGGGCGGCCTTCGGCATGGGCCATGACGTTGTCGAGCGCCATACGGCCCATCGCCTCGCGCACCTCCAGCGCAGCCGTGCCGAGATGAGGGAGGAGGGTGACGTTTTCCATCGCGACCAGCGCATCGGGGATAGCCGGTTCGAATTCATACACGTCGAGGCCCGCGGCGGCGATGACCCCGGTCCGAAGCGCCGTGATCAGGGCAGCCTCGTCCACCACGTCGCCGCGCGCGATGTTAATGAAGATCGCATGGGGCTGCATGGCCGATAGCGCCGTGGCGTCGATCAGGTGGTGGGTGTCGGCGCCGCCGGGGGTGGCGATCACCACGAAATCGGCGGCGGCCAGAGCGTCCTGCAACGGCAATTGGGTGGCCGGGAAATCGACGGATTTCTCAGACCTGTTGGCATAGACGATCCGGCAGCCGAAGCCGAAATGGCAGCGCCGCGCGATGGCCTGCCCGATCCGGCCCATGCCGATGATCGCGACCGTTTTTCCCGTGACATGCAGGCCGAGCATCTGGGTGGGGTGCCAGCCATCCCACGCGCCCGCGCGCACCAGACGCTCCCCTTCTCCCGCGCGGCGCGCGGTCATCAGGATCAGCGTCATGGCGATATCGGCAGTCGCATCGGTGACGGCGCCGGGGGTGTTGGCAACGGCGACGCCCGCAGCGGTGGCCGCGGCCACGTCGATATGGTTGTAGCCCACCCCGAAATTGGCCAGCAGCCTGCAGCGCGGGGTCGGGACGGCGGCAAAGGCATCGGCCGTGAAGGCATCGGCCAGCGTAGGGATCACCGCGTCCTGTTCGGCCAGGGCAGCGACGCATTCATCCAGCGTCATCGGCGCGGTTGTCGGGCGGCAAGTCACGTCGAAGCGCGCCCTGGCGGCGGCCATGACTGTTTCGGGTAGGCGGCGGGAGATCAGGAGCTTCATCAATGCATTCTCTCGCCGTTCGAGACCGGGTGATCGGGGGCCAGCAGCACGATACTGCCATCGGGGTCGCTGACGCCGAGCACAAGAACCTCGGACCGCATCGGCCCGATCTGGCGCGGCGGAAAGTTCACGACGGCCATCACCTGTTTGCCGACCAGCGTTTCGGGAGCGTAGCGGGCGGTGATCTGGGCCGAGCTTTTCTTTTCCCCGATTTCCGGGCCGAAATCGATCCAGAGCTTGATAGCGGGTTTGCGCGCCTCGGGGAAGGGTTCGGCGCGCGTGACGGTGCCGCAGCGGATATCGACCCTGAGGAAATCGTCGTAGGTGATGGGGTCTGTCATCCGCGCAATTCCCGGCTGCGGGCAGCGGCGGCGGCCACGGTGCGGCGCATCAGGGGGTCCAGCCCGTCCGCCGCGTTCATCAGCACCTCCAGCCCTGCCTGCGTCGTGCCATTGGGCGAGGTGACGTTGATGCGCAATTGCTCGGGGGTTTCGTCCGCGGCCTCGGCCAGGGCACCGGCCCCGGCGACGGTGGCCTTGGCCAGTTGCATCGCCAGATCATCGGGCAAGCCTTCGGCCCGGGCGGCGGCCGCCAGCGCGTCGATCATGTAGAAGACGTAAGCGGGGCCGGAGCCGGAGACGCCGGTGACGGCGTCGATCTGGTCCTCGGTCTCAAGCCTGACGACCTGCCCGATAGACGATAACAACCCCTCGGCCAGATCGGCATCGGCCACAGTTGCCACCCCATTGCCGATGATCGCGGTTATCCCCTTGCCAATGGCGGCGGGGGTATTGGGCATGGCGCGGATCACGCGGGTCTTTTCGCCCAAAGCCGCCTCAAAGGCCGCGATGGGCGTGCCCGCAGCGACGGACAGGAGAAGCGTGCCACCCCCGCCGAAAGGCGCAAGCATCGGCAGAGCCTCTGCCATCATCTGCGGTTTGACGGCGACCATGGCGACAGCAGGATCGGCAGGCAGATCTGCGTTGAGATGCACGCCCTGCCCCGCTACCCAATCGGACGGGTGCGGATCGACAATATGGACATCGCGCGCAGGCAGGCCCGCCGCCAGCCACCCGGCCAGCATCGCGGACCCCATCTTGCCGCAGCCCAGCATCACCAGCCCACGGCCCTCGATCGCAGAAAAATCCATCATCCCCCCAAGGTCGGCGGGGTGAGGTTAGGCGCGGCCGAAACTCTCCGCAATGGCGACCTGCATGGCTTCTTCGGGGGTGCGGTTGCCCCAGCAGGCCAGCTGGAAGGCCGGGTAATAGCGCTCGGCGGCCAGAACGGCGGTTTCGACCATGCAGGCGATCTGATCCGCGGTGGCCAGTTGTTCGCCTGCCAGCACCAGACCGTAGCGGTAGACCATCATCTTCTGCGCGGCCCAATAGGTGAACGCGCCCGCCCAGCAGCGGTCGTTGGTCAGGTTCAGGGTCTCGTAGAGGCGGGGCAGCGTGTCTTCGGGCGGCTCCATCTCGAAGGTGCAGATCATGCGCAGCGTTTCGTCATAGGCCGACCAGGCCAGCGTGATCGAATATGTCCGCCACTGCCCCTCGATCGCCATGGCGATCTGATCGTCGGCGACGCGGTCGAAATCCCAATCGTGATGGGTGGCCAGCGTCTCGACGATATCGATCGGGTGGAGGTCTTCGATGTGAAGATACTGTTCTGCGTGCGACATTGCCCAGGCCTCGTGTCATTGACAGCTTTTCGCGGGCCTGGCCGGGACCAAGACGCCCACCAAAAACTGGGTGTCTTTTTGCGGGAACCCCACGATGTAGCGTTCCCTTACTAAATACCGTGCGCCGTGGGGCTGAAGGTGTAAAGCATAATTTTTGTGACGGAACGCAGGCAAGCCGCCCTATGGCGGCTTACTCACAAGATAATGCGGATAGGCGCGAGGAAGCGGCTAGATCGCTTGCGGGCGCAGGCCGCGCGTCACCCGGTCCAGCAGGTCCTTGGTCATGCCCTGGTCGGGCAGCGGGATGAAATCGACCCCTGCCGCCTTCAACGCACCCCGCGTCAGCGCGGCGGCATCGGGGTCGCGGTCATCGGCGGGCGTTGCCAGAACGGCGACAGGGCTCCAGCCTTCGTCGACGACCAGATAATCAACCTCGACGCTGCTGATCCGGCGCAGGGTCGCGGTGACGTCCCGCGCATCTGAATCACGGGTTTCCACCGACAGGAATGCGCCCACCGGCATGTCGGCAAAGACGCGGTGGCCCGGCGCCACGGAGTCGATTGCCGCTTCCAGATCGGCAAAGGTGCGGCGCTTGGCGGCGTCCCACATCGCACGCGGGCGCGACAGCAAACGGCGCGCGGCCCCGGGGGCGGTGCTGCGGCCGATGGGCTGGCGCAGCAGCAGCACGGCCAGCACGATCATGGCGGCCAGTGCATATATGACGGATGGGGTGAAGACGAGGGACATGTGAACTCCAACATGGTCGTTTCGTTGGAGACATGTCTCAGCACCAAGCCGAACATTTTTGAGGCAAAGCTGTGAACGCTTCGGGGCCGGCGTGCCGAAACCGGCGACAGTCTATTTCTTCTTGCGCTCCATCGCGTCGAGCCGTGCCTTCAGCACGTCATTCTCTTCGCGTGCTTTCTGGGCCATCGCGCGCACGGCATCGAACTCCTCGCGCGTCACGAAATCGCGGTCGGCCAGCCAGCGGTCCATCATGGACTTGATCGCGGTTTCCGCCTCTTCCCGCGCGCCCTGCGCCACGCCCATGGCGTTGGTCATAAGCTGGCTCAGGTCTTCGACGATCTTGTTGCGATTCTGCATCGGGCGGCCTCCTGTGTCTTGGCAGATATGGCCCCGGCGGCGCGACCGATCAAGGTTGACTTCGACGCAGGGCATGGCATCCCACACCCGCCCGGTCCGGAGACCCCCAATGCGCTTCGCCATCCTTTTTCCCGATATCTCGCCCGATCTGTTCGCCATCGCCATCGGCGGGTTCGAGTTCGCCCTGCGCTGGTACGCGCTGGCCTATATCGCGGGGCTCCTGCTTGGCTGGTGGGTGATTGTGCGTGCCGTCAAACGCGCCGATCTGTGGCCCGACAATACCGCACCGATGCGACCCGAACAGGTCGAGGGGCTGCTGACCGCGGTGGTCCTTGGCGTCATCATCGGCGGGCGGCTGGGCTTCGTGTTTTTCTACCAGCCTGGCTATTACCTGCAGAACCCGCTTGAGATTCCGCAGATCTGGCAGGGTGGCATGGCGTTTCACGGCGGTCTGATCGGTGTCGCCGTCGCGGCCTGGCTGTTTTGCCGGTCGAACGGCATCCGCCCCGTGCATGTGGCCGACGCGATGTCGCTGGTGATCGGGTTCGGCCTGCTGTTCGGGCGGATCGCGAATTTCATCAATGCAGAGCTTTGGGGCCGGCCCACCGATGCGCCCTGGGGCGTTATCTTTCGCGGCACGCTTGCGCAGGATTGCTCCGGCCCTGTGGGCCTGGTCGAGATCGGCGGCCAGGTGCTGTGCGCGCGCCACCCCTCGCAGCTTTACGAGGCCGCGCTTGAGGGCGCGTTGCTGCTGATCCTGGCCTTCTACCTCGTCTACCGGCGCGGCTGGTTCAAAACGCCCGGTGCAATCACCGGGGTGTTCCTTGCCACCTACGGCATCGGGCGGTTCATCGTCGAACTGGTCCGTCAGCCCAATATCGAATTCGTCACCCCCGACAATCCCATCGGCTATGCCATCCTTTTCACGCCCGGGATCGGGGTGACGATGGGTCAGCTCCTGTCGCTGCCGATGATCGCGATCGGTCTGGCGCTGATTTTGCTCGCCCGACGGCGCGCGGCATGAGCCCGCTCGAGGCGCTGATACACGACCAGATCGCCCGCGACGGTCCGCTGAGCGTTGCCGATTACATGACGATATGCCTGTGGCATCCGACGCATGGCTACTACGCCACCCGCGATCCGCTGGGGGCCACCGGCGATTTCATCACCGCGCCCGAGATCAGCCAGATGTATGGCGAGCTCCTGGGCCTCTGGCTGCTGGCGGTCTGGCAGGATCAGGGTGCGCCCGACCCGTTCATCCTGTGCGAGCTTGGCGCCGGGCGCGGCACGCTGTTGCGCGACGCGCTGCGCGCTACACGGCAGGTGCCCGAGTTTCACCTCGCCATGCGGCTGCATCTTGTCGAAGGTTCCGCCGTGCTGCGCGCCGCGCAGGAAGATGCCGCCGCGCCGATGATCCCCGTCTTCCACCACGAGGTTGCGGACCTGCCGGATGGGCCGCTGTTCCTGATCGCCAATGAATTCTTCGATGCCCTGCCGGTCCGCCAGTTCCAGCGCGGCAGACAAGGCTGGCACGAACGCCGGATCGGCGTGGTGGACGGGGCGCTGGCCTGGGGGCTCGGGCCGGAAACACCGATGCCCGCGCTCGCGGACAGGCTGGACGATACCGTTCCGGGCCAGATCGTCGAACAATCGCGGGCGGGTGAAGCGGTGATGGCCGAGATCGGCGCCCGCATAGCCGATCATGGCGGTGCGGCCCTGATCGTGGACTACGGCGACTGGATCAGCCGGGGCGACACGTTGCAGGCCGTCCGCCAGCATGCCTTTGCCGATCCGCTGGCCGATCCGGGCCTGGCCGACCTGACCGCCCATGTGGCCTTTGCCCCGCTGGGCGAAGCAGCGCATCCGGCGCGCGCGCTGCCCCTGACGCAGCAGGGTACGGTTCTGGAACGGCTCGGCATCACCGCCCGCGCGCAGGCTCTGGCACATCACATGGACGGACCGGCCCTGGCCGATCATGTCGCGGCGCACAGACGGTTGACGCATCCCGACGCCATGGGCCACCTTTTCAAGATGCTGGCGGTGGTGCCGCCCGACGCCCCGACGCCCCCCGGTTTCAACGATCAGGACCCCCTGCCATGAATGCGGTCACGCTCAGCCTGGATATCCTGACATCCCCCCTGCTCGACGGGGTCCGGCACGGGTTCTTCAGCCGCCGCGGCGGCGCGTCCTCGGGCATTTTCGCCGGGCTGAATTGTGGGGGCGGGTCGTCGGACCAATCGGCCATCGTCGAGATGAACCGCAGCCGCGTCGCCGAGGCGATGGGCGTCGACCTGCACCACCTCGTTACTGTGCACCAGACCCATTCCGCCGACGCGGTCACCGTGGACGGACCGCTTGCCGACAAGCCCAAGGCCGACGGTATCGTCACCGCGACGCCCGGCGTGGCCCTGGCGGTTCTGACCGCCGATTGCCAGCCTGTGCTGATGGCGGACCACGATGCGGGCGTCATCGGGGCTGCGCATGCCGGGTGGCGGGGCGCGGTCGACGGCGTGCTCGAAGCGACGCTTGGTGCGATGGAAAGCCTCGGCGCGCGGCGCGACCGGATCCATGCCGTCATCGGCCCCACCATCAGCCAGGCCAATTACGAGGTCGGCGAAGAGTTCTTCGATCGTTTCATGACCGAGGACCCCGCCAACGGGCGGTTCTTCATCCATGGTGCCGGCGGCAAGTTCCTGTTCGACCTGCCCAGCTATGGCCTGATGCGGCTGCGGGCCGCCGGTGTGGCCGAGGCGGAATGGATCGGGCGCTGCACCTATGGCGATGCCGACCAGTTCTTTTCCTATCGCCGGTCCGTCCATCAGGGTGAGGCCGATTACGGGCGCCTGATTTCGGTGATTCGCCTTTAGGCCCTGTCGATCCCGGAAGGATGGCCGACTGCGTGACCCTGCGCGCGGCGATTCTGGCGGCTTTCGGGCCGGCCTTGCCCAAGGCTTGCCCGATTTCCGCGCGCCCCCGGCGAGAGGTCCAGCAGGCACAGCCTGCAGACCATCCGGGGCTGCCCCAGATTCGCCGCAAAGATTCACCGCGCATTAGCGATCTTGCCGTATCCCTGCCGGAAACCCGGTGCAGGTTTGGTGCAAAGGCGGCCTCGTCGCCGCATCGCCATCAACCGGCCGGAAAGGACACGGGCAATGAAAACGCGACGCTGGATGAAAACGATCCTGGCCGAAGCCAAGAAAGAGCAGAAAGAAATGCCCTGGACCCGCGCAAGGCGGGCCAAGCGCCGGGTGGCAAAGCCTGTCCGGCTCAGCGCGGCCGAATAAGCCGCCCGCAGATCACGCTTGTAGGGGGCGGCCAGAACGGCCGCCTTTGCCCTTTTTGCGAACAAGGCTCAGGCAAACAGGTCGATCTCGGTTTCCAGGGCCGCGATCAGCGGCGCGAGGTCGGTCTCATAGGCCCGCCATCCCGCGACGGCTTGCCGGCCGATGGGCTGGCGGACCTGCGCAAAGCTCAGCGTTTCGACCCGGCGGCCGGATTTCTCGGGCGCAAGGCAGGCATCCTCCCAATCGAGCCCCGCAAACGCGACCAGATCCCGGATCACCGGCTCGGGCTCTGCGGTTAACGCCTCGTAGCTGATCCGCATGACCCGGTCGGGCAGCGCATCCGCCCAGAACGCCACCAGTGCATCATGGAGCCGGATGTATCGGCCGATGGTCGCCAGATCAGTGGCATACCGATGGGAGCCGGGGGCGAACATGTTGCGGTAGATCGACCAGCCGACATCGCGCGGATCGCGGTCGAGGATCACGAACCGCGCCCCGGGCAACGCGGTTGCCGCATGACCGACCCGCGAAAAGGTGGAAATCGCCTTGTCGGTGAACAGGGTCCCGCCCGCCCGCCGACGCCCCGCCGCAAGATATCGGGCACCGGCCGCCGCGAAGGCGCCAGGATCGGGGACACCGGCGCGCAAACCCTCAAGTGCGGGGGCCAGGGCGCGGTTCAGGAACGGCATCTCGCCACCCGCCGCCACACCCGAATGCGCCGCCAGGATGGTCTCGACCAGTGTCGTACCCGACCGCGGCAGGCCGGTGACAAAGAACACCGGGTCGCTCGGCGCTTCGGGCGCGATGGACTGCAGGACCGGCCAATCGGCCACCAGCGCCCGTGCGGCGGCAAGGTCGGCATCGAAGGAATAGCCGAATTCCGAGGCCATCAGGCGGTTGGCACGATGCACGTGATCGATCACCGCCTCGCGCCGTTTCAGCCCCTCCATCGCCTTGGCGGCAGCGAAGTTCAGGATCCGGCGATCGGCGACGGGCAGATCCGCGCGCCCCGCCTGCGTCAGAAGCTGATCGAGCAACGGGTCACCCTCGGACAGCTTGCGGCTGGACACCTGCGACAGATAGGCGGGCGCATGGCCGGGATGGGCCGCGATCACATCGTCGAGGATCGCGGCAGCACGGTCGAATGCCCCGTCCGATTGCAGATGCGCCGCCAGCTGCGTCAGCAACCGGGGATCGCCCGGGAACTGCGCCAGCCCAAGCTCCAGCGCCCGGGGCATGGCCGCCGCCGCGCCCGCACCCTGCAGGCCCCGGGCCAGATCGAGCGACAAGGCCACGGGGTCGGCGCCCGCCGAAATCGCACGCGTTGCGGCCTCCAGCGCGGCGTCGACATGCCCGCGCGCCGCCTCGGCCAGCGCCAGTTCGGCCGCCAGCGCGGCGCTGGCTGCGTCATCGCCGAGCACCGCCACCGCCTCGTCAAAGCGCAGGCCCTCGCGCAGGAGCCGCGCCAGCGCCAGCCGCGCGCGCGATGATGACCCGGCAAGCGGGCGCAACAGCGCCTCGGCCCGCGAAGGCTGATCGAGACGGGCGAGGCATTGGCCGAGTGCGAGTGCCGCTTCGGCATGGTGGGGGTCGCGCGCATTGGCTGCCTCCAATGCACCCAGCGCCCCGGCCCAGTTGCCACGCGTCAGCCTTGCCTGGCCCAGGGCGAAGACCGGCCAGAATGCCTGCGGCGCCTGTTTGACCAGCGCCAGCGCCGCCGCTTCGGCCTTTGCCGGGTCCCGGGCAAGACCGGCGAGGATCGGCGCCGCCTCGGCCTCGGTGCCCAGAACGATGCCGGCCTTCGCGGCCTCGCGCGCCAGCTTCTTCGCCGCCCCGCCGCGCAGCACCGCGACCAGCGCCTGCCAGATCGCCGCCTCGCCGGGCTTGAGCGCAAGCGCCTTGCGCAGCGCCGCCTCGGCCTTGTCGGTATGGCCGGCCTCGGCATGGATGCGACCGATCTGGAAATGCACTTCCGCCAGCTTCGGCTGTGCCAACAGGATCCGCTGGTGAATCGTCAGCGCCTCCGCCCCCTTGCCCTGCTTTTGCAGGTCGAGGGCGCGCGCGTAGAGCGGTTTGATATCGGTGGTCTTGGGGGGCAACATCGCTCAGGCCGTCTGGCTCAGCCGCGCCTCCATCACGTCGAACGGAACCCCCGGCGCGTCCTTGGCGGCGCGGATCACCAGCGAGGTGCGCACGCTGGCCACGTTCGGAGCCGAGGTCAGATGCCCGGTCAGAAAGCTCTGGAAACTCGACAGGTCGGGGGCCACGCATTTCAGGATGAAATCGATCTCGCCATTGAGCATGTGACACTCGCGCACCAGCGGCCAGCCCCGGCACAGATCCTCGAAGGCAACGAGGTCGGCCTCGGCCTGGCTATGCAGCCCCACCATGGCGAAAACCTGCACTTCGAATCCCAGCATCCGGGGGTCGATCTCGGCATGGTAGCCACGGATGAAGCCCGCCTCTTCCAGCGTACGGACCCGGCGCAGGCAGGGCGGCGCGGAAATGCCGACGCGCTTGGCCAGTTCGACATTGGTCATCCGGCCGTCGTCTTGCAATTCGGCGAGGATTTTGCGGTCTATATCGTCCAGCCGCGTATGGGCCATCCCCGATCTCCCCTTGAATTTGCGAAAGCTATAGCAGACTGGGGCTTGCGCGCAATATTGTTTCGCGCTGACGCAACATCCTTTCGGTGCCTCCCGGAACGGCCCATGCCCCTTTCGCCCCCCGCCCACCCGGCCTATATCGGGCGAACGACAAGGAGGTGCCCGATGACCGATACCCGCCACACCCGTGTCCTGATCATCGGCTCCGGCCCGGCAGGCTATACCGCCGCGGTCTACGCGTCGCGCGCGATGCTGGAACCGGTCCTTGTGCAGGGCATCCAGCCGGGCGGGCAATTGACCATCACCACCGATGTCGAGAACTGGCCGGGCGATACCACCGTCATGGGGCCCGACCTGATGGTGCGGATGGAAGCCCATGCCAGGGAGATGGGCACCGAGATCATTTCCGACCATATCATGTCGCTCGACCTCGGGGCCCGGCCCTTCGTGGCGCAGGGCGACAGCGGCACCACCTACACCGCCGATGCCGTGATCCTCGCCACTGGGGCGCAGGCCAAATGGCTGGGCCTGCCGTCAGAGGAACATTTCAAGGGCTTCGGCGTCTCGGCCTGCGCCACCTGCGACGGGTTTTTCTATCGGGGCAAAGAAATCGTCGTGGTCGGCGGCGGCAACACGGCGGTGGAAGAGGCTCTGTTCCTGACCAATTTCGCCTCGAAGGTCACGCTGGTCCATCGCCGCGACAGCCTGCGGGCCGAAAAGATCATGCAGGACCGGCTGTTCAAGAACCCCAAGGTCGAGGTGGTGTGGAACCACACGGTCGAGGAAGTCGTCGGCGCACAGGAACCCCGAGGCGTGGAAGGTGTCGTCATCAGGCATGTCGACACCGGCGAGACGACTACCATCCCCTGCGCCGGGTTCTTCGTCGCCATCGGCCATGCCCCTGCGACCGAGTTGGTCAAGGATCAGCTGGAGCTGCACAATGGCGGCTATGTGAAGGTCGAGGCGGGCACCACCCGTACCTCGATCCCCGGTGTCTTTGCAGCCGGCGACCTGACCGACCACATCTATCGTCAGGCCGTTACCAGCGCAGGCATGGGATGCATGGCGGCGCTCGATGCGGAGAAATGGCTGGCCGAACAGGAGGGGGAAACCCCGGCCGAAGCGGCCGCCTATGCCGCGCCGGTGGACGCAGCCGAATAGCCCCTTTCGTTCAGGCCGGTCGCGGCCGACGGAAAGCCCAGCGGAAACGGAGCACGACACGGGGCATGGCCCGTGCCGCGACGGGCAACCGGACCTGACCAAGCGATGCGACCGCCCCTGCGATGGCGTCCATGTCATCCCGCAGGCCCGAAACGGCACGCCCGGTCCTTGCGGCCAGCCACTCCACCGTTTCTGGCAGGATGTCATCGAAATCACCCTCGCGGGCGACGGGCCGTGCGGCGGGGTCGTCCGGTGGTTCGGCCATGTCCCAGCCCATCCGGTCCAGCGCCCAGTCGCGCATCCGGTCGGCAGCGGCCCGCGCAGGGGCCAGAAGCGGCGGCGCCACGGCGAAACGGGGACCGGGCAGATCGCTTAGCGCGGTCAGGATCGGGGCGTCGGTCGCCTGCCAGGCCGGAACCCGGCGGCGGTATTGCACCAACAGGCGCATCGCCTCGCCCGCCAGGCCCGGGTTGTTGTCGCGCGCCGACGGCAGGGACCCGAGGCCGCACAGGCCGGCGAGATCGGCAACCACCGACCCCCCGGGCAGGTGGCGCCGGTCATAGGGCCGGAAGGCCACGTTTTCCTTGCCCAGTATATCCTCCCACCCAGCGGCGGCCCGGTCGAATGTCAACATCGGCGCGCGGTGCAGGTCATCCAGCGGGATGTGGCGCGTTTTCATGCGCTGCTGAAAGCTCGAGACCATGAACGAGGCAGGCGGGCGCACGTAGGCCACGGCTTGCACGTGATCGGCATGGGACCGGGCCAGATCGACCAGCGCCCGGATCGACGGCTTGCCAAGGCGGAACAACCTCTCCCCCGACATCACGCCGCGCGGCGCATCGCAGGCGGCCAGCGCGCGGTCGATCGCCGCGACGGCCTGTTCGGGGCTGCGCGCGCCCGGATGCATGCGCCATGCCTCGGACGGAGCGTTTGGGTGAAAGGCCAGCCGCACGACGTTCGACGCATTGGGAATGACCGGCGCGACAAAGGCCCAGTCCGGCCCGGCACGCGCGCGGGCGAGCGCGGCCTGCACCGCGGTCGAGCCGGTCTTGTTCATGCCGATATGCAGGATCAGGGCGCGCATGGGGCCAGCCTGTGCCTGTCCCGCTGACCGCTGCGTTAACGGCGCGGGGCAAAGTGCCGGGCTTTTGCCCCGGTTTTTGTTCCAATTTGAACAAACCCCTTCCCAGACGGGCCCCCCTGATGTATGTTCAATATTGAACAGAAACTTGCGCCATGACCAACCTGCCCGATGACGCCCAATTGTTCCGGCTGCTGCGCCGGCTCGATGACGCCCCCGACGCCCCGCAACGGGCGGCGGCCGAGGCGCTTGGCATCAGCCTTGGCCGGTTCAACGCGCAGCTGCGCGCGGCCACGGAAGCCGGATTGGTGCAGCTGACCGACCGTGACAGCGCCGACCGGCGCAGCCGCGTGGCCTATGCGCTGACCCCGAAAGGCGCGGCTGAAAAGGCCCGTCTGGTCGACGCTTTTCTGGCCGCTAAACTGAATGAATACAACGCCCTTCATGCCGAATTGACCGGCACGCAAAGCCCCCTTCGTCCCCCGAAGCACAGGATGATGACGATGCAATCGAACCTCACCCCGATCCCGGAGCTTTATGTCTCCTACGAAAGCGCCCAGAAGCTGAAGACAGAGGCCGCTGATCTGCCGTCATGGGACCTGACACCGCGGCAGACCTGTGACCTCGAGCTGTTGATGAACGGCGGTTTCGCGCCGCTGAAAGGGTTTCTCGGCCAGGCCGATTACGACAGCGTCGTCGATAGCATGCGGCTGGCCGACGGGACGCTCTGGCCGATGCCGATCACGCTGGATGTGAGCCAGGCCTTTGCCGACAGCATCGAACCCGGCCAGGACATCGCCCTTCGGGATGCCGAGGGCGTGATTCTGGCCATCCTGTCGGTCAGCGACAAATGGCTGCCCAACAAGAGCCACGAGGCGGAAAAGGTTTACGGTGCCGATGACATCGCGCATCCGGCGGTCAATTACCTGCACCATGTCGCGGGGCCGGTTTACCTGGGCGGCGCGATCACGGGCATTCAGCCGCCGGTGCATTACGACTTCCGCGCCCGCCGCGACACGCCCAACGAATTGCGCGCCTATTTCCGCAAACTCGGCTGGCGCCGCATCGTGGCCTTCCAGACGCGTAACCCGTTGCACCGCGCGCACCAGGAACTGACCTTCCGGGCCGCCAAGGAGGCACAGGCCAACCTGCTGATCCACCCGGTCGTCGGCATGACGAAACCGGGCGACGTGGACCATTTCACCCGCGTGCGCTGCTACGAGGCGGTGCTGGACAAATACCCCTCGGCCACCACGACCATGAGCCTTCTGAACCTGGCCATGCGCATGGCCGGCCCGCGCGAGGCAGTCTGGCACGGGCTGATCCGCAAGAACCACGGCTGCACCCACATGATCGTGGGCCGCGACCACGCGGGCCCCGGCAAGAACAGCGCGGGCGAGGATTTCTACGGCCCCTATGACGCGCAGGACCTGTTCCGCCAGCACGAGGCGGATATCGGTATCGAAAT
Organism: Paracoccaceae bacterium; assembly: GCA_024742455.1. GTDB lineage: Bacteria > Pseudomonadota > Alphaproteobacteria > Rhodobacterales > Rhodobacteraceae > JANSYL01. The sequence continues at coordinate 61,452 of JANSYL010000012.1, forward strand.
GGTCGATTTCAAACACATGGTCTTCGTGCAGGAACGCGCGCAATACGAGCCGGCGGATGAGATCGCCGACAAGGACAATGTCACGATCCTCAACATCTCGGGTACGGAACTGCGCCGCCGGTTGCGCGAGGGGCTGGAGATCCCGGAATGGTTCTCTTTCCCCGAGGTGGTGCGCGAACTGCGCCGCACCTCACCGCCGCGCAGCCAGCAGGGCTTTACCGTGTTCTTCACCGGGCTGTCCGGGTCCGGCAAATCGACCATCGCCAATGCGCTGATGGTCAAGCTGATGGAGATGGGCGGGCGACCCACGACCCTGCTCGATGGTGACGTGGTCCGGAAACACCTGTCCTCCGAGCTTGGGTTTTCCAAGGAACATCGCGACATCAATATCCGCCGCATCGGCTATGTTGCCTCCGAGATCACCAAGAACGGCGGCATCGCGATATGTGCGCCCATCGCGCCCTATACCGCGACCCGGCGGGCGGTGCGCGAGATGGTGGAGGCCTACGGCGCCTTCGTTGAGGTGCATGTCGCAACGTCGCTGGAGGAATGCGAACGCCGTGACCGCAAAGGGCTCTACAAGCTGGCGCGCGAAGGCAAGATCAAGGAATTCACAGGAATTTCAGATCCTTACGAGGCCCCGACCAATGCCGAACTGGTCGTCGATACCGAAAGCGTCGATGTCGATTACTGCGCCCAGCAGGTTCTGCTGAAGCTGGAGAGCATGGGCCTGATCGCGGCCTGACGGGCATTTGCCGCCGAGGCGTTGGCGCAGGGTGCGTTGCCCCCTGCCTGACAGGTATCCTGAAAACAAGGACGGGCGGGAGTGTGCGCCCATCCCGCCCTTTCTCCCGGTGGTCCGTGCCGGTTACTGGCAGGGGGCCTCGAACACCTCGCCGGTGCGGGTGTTGCGGTAGAGGCAGTTGCGCTGCGTGGGTTGGCTGGCACCGATCGCGGTGCCGATCGCCGCCCCGGCGAGCGTTGCCCCAACGCGCCCCTCGGCCTGGCCGAACTGGCTGCCGATGGCGGCCCCGGCCAGCGCGCCGGTTGCCGCGTTCAGCGACGGATCATTGGTGCAACCGGCCACGAACAGACCGGCAGCAGCGAGAATTGCGAGACGTTTCATCGGTAGGCACCTTTCGTTTGGTCGAAGCAATAACCGCACGGTCCCCAGGGCGGCCGGACGAGCATGACCCGCCGCCATGATGGCGTGAACGCACAAGCCTGTGAAAGGGCTGTGTCGACGGAATTCCGCCGATCGGGCAGCTGGGGCAGCAGCCGGGTGCCGGAGGCGCCTCAGCCGTCCGTTGCGGTTTCGCCCGGCCCGGTCTCGGTCGTGTCCGGATCGGCGGCGGGGGCGGGGGCATCGCCCGCCCCCGAGGTCGGCAACCCGTTTTCCCAATCGCCTTCCACCACCTCGCCCGAGGCATATCGCATGATGCCCTGGCCCTGACGGCGGCCATCGACGAACTGGCCCTCGTACACATCGCCGTTGGAATAGGTGGCCACGCCCGTCCCGTTGATCTCCCCATCGGCCCACTGGCCTTCATAAGTGAACCCGTCGGGCATCGTCAGACGCCCCTGGCCTGCGCGCTCGCCCGCCTCGAACATGCCTTCGTAGACGCTGCCGTCGGTATAGGTGGCGGTGCCCTGGCCATGCCGCAGCCCCGCCTCCCAGCCACCGTCATAGCGGTAGCCGTCGGGATGGGTCATCACGCCCTGCCCGTGCTGAAGGCCGTCGACGAACTCACCCTCATAAACCAGACCATTGGCATAACGCGCCGTTCCCGTGCCCTCGATCACGCCGGCAACCCATTCGCCCTCGTAAGAGGAGCCGTCGGGGTAGGTGATCGTGCCGCTGCCATTGGCCAGATCATCTTCGAACTGGCCCGTATAGACGGACCCATCGGGATAGGTGACCTCACCCTGCCCGGCGATGCGGCCCGCGCGCCATTCGCCGACATAGATATACCCGTCGGCACCGGTGAAGGTGCCCTGCCCTTCACGGCGGTCATCGTTGAACTCGCCCTGGTAGATATCGCCATTGGCATAGGTGACGGTGCCGGTGCCCTGGCGGCGGCCATTGACCAGGCTGCCCTCGTAGACATCGCCATTGGGCTGCGACAGCACACCTTCGCCGTTGATCTGGCCCTCGGCCCAGGCGCCTTCGTAGACGACGCCATCGGCCATCTCCAGCCGCCCGGTTCCCGACCGCTGCCCGGCCTCGAACTGGCCGGTATATACGGCGCCGTCGGGATAGGTGATCGTGCCCTGCCCGCTTTTCAGCCCCGCCTCCCAGCCGCCTTCATAGCGGTATCCGTTGGGGCCGGTCATGACGCCCTGACCATGGTGAAGCGCGTTCTGGAATTCGCCCTCATAGGTCACGCCGTTGGAATAGACGGCCACGCCCGCGCCATGGATGCGGCCTTCCTGCCAGGTGCCGGTATAGGTCGACCCATCGGCAAAGGTGATCGTGCCTTCGCCCTCGGGCCGCCCGGCCAGAAACGTGCCCTCATAGACCGACCCGTCGGGAAAGGTGGCGCGGCCCTGGCCGCGGATCTCGCCATCGACCCATTCCCCGGTGTATTCATACCCGTTGGGCAGGCGGTAGGTGCCGGTGCCATGCTGCACCCCGCCCCGGAACTCACCCTCGTAGATGCCGCCATTGTCGTATTGCTGGATATCGACCGTGACCTCACCCTGGGCCAGCGCGGTCTGCGCCGCGCCCAGCGCCAGCGCCAGGGCGAAACCCCGGATCACACTCCGCATCAGCCCGCCTGTGAATTGCTGTCGCACGGGTCGCTCCCCCATTGCTCGCATTCGCCCCTCGCTGCGTAAGCTAGGGGACGGTCCGGGGCCGTGCAATGTCTTTCACCCCCGGCTTGGCGCGGGCGGGCGATCTGCTACATGTCGGCGCGAACGGCGAAGGAGCATCCCATGTCCGACCGGTTCCGCCTGACCCTGGCGCAACTCAACCCCACGGTGGGCGACCTCGCGGGAAACGCGGAGATGGCGCGCGCGGCCTGGGCCGAGGCGCGGGATGCACGGGCCGACATGATCGCGTTTCCCGAGATGTTCCTGACCGGCTACCAGTTGCAGGACCTCGTGAAGAAACCGGCCTTTGCCGCCGACGTCCAGCGCGTTCTGGCGCAACTGGCCGAGGATTGCACCGATGGCCCCACCATCGGCATCGGCGGCCCGTTGCCCGGCGGCGACAAGCCCTTCAACGGATATTTCGTGCTGTCGGGCGGGCGGATGCAGGCGCAGATCCTCAAACACCACCTGCCCAATTACGCGGTGTTCGACGAAAAGCGCTATTACCACGCGGGCGATCCGTCCGGCCCGGTGCAGGTCGGCCCAGTGCGCATCGGCATCCCGATCTGCGAGGATGCGTGGTTCGAGGATGTCTGCGAAACCCTGCAGGAAACCGGTGCCGAAATCCTGATGGTACCCAACGGGTCGCCCTATCACCGGGGCAAGATGGATATCCGCCAATCCATCATGGTCTCCCGCGTGGTCGAGACGGGGTTGCCGCTGGTCTATCTGAACCTGCTGGGCGGGCAGGACGACCAGATGTTTGACGGGGCCAGTTTCGTGCTGAACCCCGGCGGGGTGCTGACGCACCAGATGCCCGCCTTCGAGGCGGGGCTGTTCCATGTCGATTTCCAGCACGGCAGCGAAGGCTGGCGTGCGATCCCGGGCGAGAAGGCGCATCTGCCCGACCCGTGGGAGGCCGACTACCGCGTCATGGTCGAGGCGCTGCGCGACTATTTCGCGAAGACAGGGTTTGCCAAGGCGGTCCTCGGGCTGTCGGGCGGGGTCGATTCCGCGCTGGTCGCCACCATTGCCGCCGATGCGCTGGGGCCGGAAAACGTGCGCTGCGTGATGCTGCCCTCGCGCTATACCTCGCAGACCTCGCTTGAGGATGCGGAAGGGGTGGCCAACCGGCTGGGTACAAGGCTGGATACCGTGTCGATCGGCGGCGCGCATGCGGCGGTGACCGAGGCGCTGGCCCCCGTCTTCAACGGGGCCGAACCGGGTATCGCCGAGGAAAACATCCAGTCGCGCCTGCGCGGCGTGATGCTGATGGGGCTCAGCAACAAGTTCGGCGAAATGCTCCTGACCACCGGCAACAAGTCCGAGGTCGCGGTGGGCTATGCCACGATCTACGGCGACATGGCGGGCGGCTACAACCCGATCAAGGATCTCTACAAGACCCGCGTGTTCGAAACCTGCCGCTGGCGCAACGCCAATCACCGCCCCTGGATGAAGGCGCCTGCGGGCGAGGTCATTCCGCCCCGCGTGATCGACAAGCCCCCCACCGCCGAGTTGCGCGAGGATCAGAAGGACGAGGACAGCCTGCCGCCCTACGAAGTGCTGGATGTCATCCTGGAAATGCTGATCGACAAGGAGGCGTCCGTCGCCGATGTGGTCGCCGCAGGCTATGACCGGGAAACGGTGAAAAAGGTCGAACACCTGATTTACATCAGTGAATACAAAAGGTTCCAGTCCGCGCCCGGTGCGCGGCTGACCGAACGCGCGTTCTGGCTCGACCGGCGCTATCCCATCGTGAACCGCTGGCGCGACAACGGGCAGGGATGAGGGGCACCTGACCCTGCGGCCCGGCGCCGGCATCCCGGTGTATTTCGTCTGCGCGCTAACGTTCTGCCTGGGCCTAGGTCTGGCCTATGCCACCGGGGCGCTGCACGACAGCGACGTCTTCGTGGACACCGGCATCCTTTAGGCCGTGCCACTGGTCTTTCCCGCCGTCTTGTATCTGGCCTGGCGCCTTTACCTGGTCCTCGCAGGCACGCAGGATTTCGTCATCGCGCCCGAAGGGATCCGCCTGGGACCACGGGGGCGGGTTCCATGGGCCCGGATTGACCGCGCCGATCTGAACGGAGCGATGAAGGCGATCTTCGTCCATGCCGCCGAAGCGGGGATCACCCTGCCGGTGGTGCAGGATCTGGGTGGCCCGGCGTGCCTGCGCCCATCATCGCCCTTCGGGGCGGGTCGAGGCCGTCATTCGCCGCGCCTCATGTCGGCTCCGTCATCGCACCGATCCTGCAGCCCGCGAACGCGAGGCCAAGCAAAGCTGTCAGCCGGCCCGAAGGCCTAGGGCCCGCTCAGCGTTGGTATTTGATGAACGGTGTCAGCGTGGCGATCCGGTCGTAAAGCCGGCGCGCCGTGGTGTTGTGATCCTGCGTCGTCCAATAGACTACCGGTGCCCCATCGGCATCGGCCTGGGCATAGACCGCCTGGATCAACGCGCGCCCGACGCCGGTGCCGCGCGCTTCGGGCGCGGCGTACAGGTCCTGCAGGTAACACACCCGCTCCACCCGCCAGCAATGGGCGTGGTAAAGGTAATGGACCAGTCCGACCGCCTTTCCACCAACCCATGCCAGCCGGCCCGAGGGCATCCAGGGATCGTCCGACAACAGACGGTCGAAGGTGGTGGCATAGACGTCTTCCGGCACGGTGGTTTCATAGAACGCCAGATACCCGGTCCATAGCGCACGCCAGACCACGTTATCCTCTGCCGCGACCGGGCGGATGTCGATGGACGGATCGCTTGGCATCGGACCTGATCCTTTCGGGTTTCGCCGCCCGCAGCCTAGCCTGCGCCCCGATACGGGCAACGAAAAAGGGCACCGCGCCGGGTGCCCTTTCTCAATCGGATCAAGAACCGGGATCAGTGGACGCTGACCGGCGCCATGTCGTTCTGCCGCGCCACGACAAAGGCCAGCTTTCGGTCCCTGACCAGCGCCAGTTGCTGCCCGTCCTCATTGCCGATGGCGTACAGCGTCTCTAGCCCCTTGGCCTGCGCCTGCACATCCTCGGGCAGGTCGGCCACGGCGACGGGGCGGATGTAGACGATGGGCCGTGCGCCCTGATCAGGGGTATGGGTGTCTTCGGTCATATCATTTGCCTCCGCTCGTGATCTTGATCGTCTTCACCACCGCCTCGGGGACGGCTCGCGTCAGGTCGACATGGAGCAATCCGTTTTCGGTCACAGCCCCCGCCACCTCGACCCCGTCAGCCAGCACGAAACTGCGCTGGAACTGTCGCGCCGCAATCCCGCGATGCAGGAACACGCGGTCGGCACCGTCGTCGGTCTGCTTGCCCCGGATCACCAGTTGACGGTCCTCGACGGTGATCGACAGGTCCGCCTCGGAAAACCCCGCCACGGCCAGCGTTATGCGGAACGCATTGTCGCTCTGCTGTTCGATATTGTAGGGCGGGTAGCCCTCATTGCCGGTCTTGGCGGTGCGTTCGACGAGGCGTTCCAGCTCGTCAAAGCCCAGAAGGAACGGGTGGGACCCGAGCATCAGTTTCGTCATGCCGCACATCCTTTGTGGTAAAGCGATCTGCATGGGGGCGCCCCTTTCGGCGACGCCGTTGCCACGAATATGGGAGGCAGGCGCGCCCGCGACAACCCCGCCGGGCAAGGCTTGGCGGCCTGCAGGGAACGCGGTAACCTGCATGGCCTGCCGGGTTCCGCCGGGGGCCGCCACCCAAACCGAAGGCCGCGAGACGCAGATCATGACCCCACCCGTGGAGATGACGCATGAGGATGTTTTGCGCCTCAAGCTCGAGGTCCTGCGCCGCGAGCATCGTGATCTGGATGCCGCGATCGAGGCCCTGCAGGAACAGGTGAACCCCGACCAGCTGACGCTCAGGCGCCTGAAAAAGCAAAAGCTCGGACTGAAGGATCGGATCGCCCGGATCGAGGATGAACTGACCCCCGATATCATCGCCTGACCATTCCGTTGCACCGCCCGTGGGCGTGGCTATAGTGCGGCGTTTCAGGCGGTAAGGGTGCGTTCGCATGGCGGAGATCGAGATCGGCATCATCATGGGCAGCCAGTCCGACTGGCCGACCATGAAGCTTGCCGCCGGGGTGCTGGACGAATTGGGCCTCGCCTATGAAACCCGGATCGTGTCGGCGCACCGCACGCCCGACCGGCTGTGGGACTATGGCCGGACAGCCGCCGACCGGGGGCTGAAGGTGATCATCGCAGGCGCGGGCGGGGCGGCGCATCTGCCGGGCATGATGGCGTCGAAAACCCGGGTGCCGGTGATCGGGGTGCCGGTCGAAACACGGGCCCTGTCGGGTGTCGACAGCCTCTATTCCATCGTCCAGATGCCCAAGGGCTACCCGGTCGCCACCATGGCCATCGGGGCGGCGGGCGCGGCAAATGCAGGGCTGATGGCGGCCGCCATCCTCGCCACCTCCGATGCCGACCTGGCCCACCGCCTCGATGCCTGGCGCGCCGCGCTATCGGCCTCGATCCCCGAGGCACCGAGTGATGACTGACCCGCTGCCTCCCGGCAGCACCGTGGGCATCCTGGGCGGCGGTCAACTGGGCCGGATGCTGGCGATGGCCGCCGCGCGACTGGGGCTGAAAACCCATATCTTCGAACCGGGGCCCGCCCCCGCCGCCGATGTCGCCCATCGCTGGACGCAGGCGCCCTATGACGACGACGCCGCGCTCGATGCCTTTGCTGCCGATTGCGATGTCATCACGTTCGAGTTTGAAAACATCCCGGCCAAGGCGCTGGACCGGCTCGCAGGTGCGAAACCGATCTTTCCGCGTCCGAACGCGCTGGAGGTCAGCCAGGACCGGCTGACCGAGAAACGATTCCTGATGGAACAGGGCCTGTCCACCGCCCCCTTCGCCCCCATCGACGGGCCAGTGGACCTGCCCGAGGCACTGGCAGCCACGGGCCTGCCCGCGATCCTGAAAACCCGGCGCTTTGGCTATGACGGCAAGGGCCAGGCCCGGGTGACGGACATGGACGGGGCCGGGGCCGCACTCGCAGAGCTGAACGGCGCGCCCGCCATCGCCGAAGGCGTCGTGCCCTTCCTGTCGGAAATCAGCGTCATCGCCGCGCGGGGGCAGGACGGGCAGGTGGCCGTCTACGACCCCGGCGAAAACGTCCACGTGGGCGGCATCCTGTTCACCACCACCGTCCCCGCCGCCCTGCCCGCCCGGCGCAGGACCGACGCGGTGCTGATCGCGTCCCGCATCCTGACCGCGCTCGATTACGTGGGCGTCATGGGGGTGGAACTGTTCGTGACACCCACCGCCCTGATCGTGAACGAGATCGCACCACGCGTGCACAATTCCGGCCACTGGACGCAGGCGGGCTGCGCCGTCGACCAGTTCGAACAGCATATCCGCGCGGTCGCGGGGTGGCCCCTTGGCGATGGCACGCGGTATGCGGATGTGGTGATGGAAAACCTGATCGGTGACGATGTCGCCCGCGCCCTGACCGCCGCTGCCGATCCGCACATCCAGGTCCACCTCTATGGCAAGGCCGAGGCGCGGCCGGGTCGCAAGATGGGCCACCTGAACCGGATCACCGGCCCCGCCCCCTGACGATTGCAAAGAATCTGTTACACTGGCTTGGCACCGTCACCGGACCGTCGGAGGGGGATCGCCATGGACAATGTCGTCTATATCGCCGCTGCCATCGTCGCGCTGCCCGGCGCGGTGCTGAGCGGGCTTCTTGTCTTCAACCTGGTCCGTCCCTCGGGCTTCTGGCCCGCCGACCCCGGCTGGCGGCGCGACCTGACGCTGTGGCTGTTCCGGGCCTATGCCTTCGGGATGGTCGGCGTGGCGGGCGTGGCGCTCTGGGTCTGGGGCCTGGGCCAATGGCCGCGCTACGCCATAGGCCTGCCGATGATGGGCGGGGCCTATGCCCTGTCGCTTTGGGCCTACAAGGGGCTTGGCAAGGACAATACCTATTTCGGCAGCGACGGGTTGGTGACGGTCGGGCTTTACGCCTATTCGCGCAACCCGGGCTATGTCGCCTCACTGGCCGCGGCGCTCGGTCTTGCGGTCGTGGCCGGGTCGGTGATCGTGCTGGCGCTCGCGGGCGGGCTTCTGGCGATCTATTTCCTGTTCGCCCTGAACGAGGAACGCTGGCTGGCCAAGGGCTACGGCACCGCCTTCCTGCGTTATATGGTCGACACACCGCGTTTCGTGGACGCGCGGACCGTGGCCCGCGCACGCGAGGATTTGCTGACCCGGCTTTGATCCCGGGCCGCGCGTTTTACAGGGCCAGGTTCGGGATGATCTGCTTTTTCCGGCTGACCACACCCGGCAGCACCACCTGGTCGGCCTCCCCCACCACGGTGGCAAAGCTTTTTTCGGCCACCGTTTTCACAAGATCATTGGGGACCAGCAGCGTCGCTTCCTCGTTCAGGATATCAACGACGAACAGCAGCACCTGATCGACGCCGTCCTCTTCGGCGACCTTCGGCATCGCGGCGACCAGGGCATCCTTGCGCGCCAGAACGGTGTCGGGCGAGGTCGTCTCCAGCACGCTGACGCGGAAGGATTTGCCACCGACCTCGTATTCCTTGGAATCCATCCGCAGCAACTCGGCCTCGGAAAACGCCGACACGTCCGATTTCGCCGCGAACATGTCGGTCGCATAGGTCGGGATGTCGATCTTCAGATCCTCGGCCAGCGCATGGGCGATGGCCTCGTCTTCCTGCGTGGTGGTGGGCGACCGGAACTCCAGCGTGTCCGACAGGATGCAGGTCAGCATCGCGCCCTTCACCCATGCGGGCGCCTGCGCCATGTCCTTGCCGATCATCTTCCACATCAGCGTCGCGGTGCAGGCCACGGGTTCGATGCGGATGTCGATGGGCCCCTTGGTTTCCAGCCCGCCGACCAGCTTGTGATGATCAATGATCTGCCGAATATCGGCATTATTGATCCCATCGGGCAGTTCGGCGGGGTTGTTGGTGTCGACGATCACGACCGGCTGTCCGGCTTCGACCCCGTCGATGATGCGCGGCTTGTCGATCGACCACTTCTCCAGCAGGAACGCGGCTTCGGTGTTCGGCTCGCCCAGCAGAACCGCCTCGGCCGGCTGGCCCTTCACCTCGCTCAGATACCACGCCCAGATCAGCGGCGATCCGGTCGAGTCGGTGTCGGGGGATTTATGGCCGAAGACGAGGGTGGTCATGGGCGGTCTCTCACCAAATTGCAGAAATCGCGCGCCACCTAGCAGCGCCGGCGTCCCTTGTCACCCGGTCAGGCGGATGGGCGGAAAAAACCGCGCCGTGCGGCTGTTGACAGACTGTCGCAGCATGCCTATCTGCCGCTTCGTTAGCACTCATCGAGACCGAGTGCTAACGGGAGAGACACACGAACCCTGAGAGGAGAGTTCGACAGATGGCATTCAAACCGCTGCACGACCGTGTTCTGGTCCGCCGTATCGAATCCGACGAAAAGACCAAGGGCGGTCTGATCATTCCTGACAGCGCCAAGGAAAAGCCTTCCGAAGGCGAAATCATCGCCGTCGGCGAAGGCGCCCGCAAGGATTCCGGCGAGCTGATCGAGATGGCCGTCAAACCCGGCGACCGTATCCTGTTCGGCAAATGGTCCGGCACCGAGATCACCCTGGATGGCGAGGAACTTCTGATCATGAAGGAATCCGACATTCTCGGCGTGATCACCGATAAGGCTGCCGCCGCGGCCGCCTGAAGGCCCCGCGTGATCGTCGACAACAGTTAACCACTCAATTCAAGGGAGCTATCAAAGATGGCTGCTAAGGACGTCAAGTTCGACACCGATGCCCGCAACCGTATGCTCAGGGGCGTCAACATTCTGGCCGACGCGGTCAAGGTGACCCTCGGCCCCAAAGGCCGCAACGTCGTGATCGAAAAATCCTTCGGCGCGCCCCGCATCACCAAGGACGGTGTGTCGGTCGCCAAGGAAATCGAACTGGAAGACAAGTTCGAGAACATGGGCGCGCAGATGGTCAAGGAAGTGGCCAGCCGCACCAATGACGAAGCAGGTGACGGCACCACCACCGCCACCGTTCTGGCCCAGGCCATCGTCAAGGAAGGCATGAAATCGGTCGCCGCCGGCATGAACCCGATGGACCTCAAGCGCGGCATCGACATGGCCACCGCCAAGGTCGTCGAGCACATCAAGAACGCCGCCCGCGAAGTCACCGACAGCGACGAGGTCGCGCAGGTCGGCACCATCTCGGCCAATGGCGAGAAGGAAATCGGCCGTCAGATCGCGGATGCGATGCAGAAGGTCGGCAATGACGGCGTGATCACCGTCGAGGAAAACAAGGGCCTCGAGACCGAGACCGAAGTCGTCGAAGGCATGCAGTTCGACCGCGGTTACCTCAGCCCCTACTTCGTGACCAATCCCGACAAGATGGTCGCCGAACTGGAAGACGCGATCATCCTGCTGCACGAAAAGAAACTGTCCTCGCTGCAGCCGATGGTGCCCCTGCTCGAGCAGGTCATCCAGTCGGGCAAGCCGCTTCTGATCATCGCCGAGGATGTCGAGGGCGAAGCCCTGGCAACCCTCGTGGTCAACAAGCTGCGCGGCGGTCTGAAGATCGCGGCCGTCAAGGCGCCCGGCTTCGGCGATCGCCGCAAGGCCATGCTGCAGGACATCGCGATCCTGACCGGCGGTCAGGTGATCTCGGAAGACCTGGGCATGAAGCTCGAGAATGTCACCATGGACATGCTCGGTTCGGCCAAGCGGATCTCGATCACCAAGGACGAAACCACCATCGTCGACGGCGCCGGTGAAAAGGCCGAGATCGAGGCGCGCGTCTCGCAGATCCGTCAGCAGATCGAGGAAACCACCTCGGACTACGACCGGGAGAAGCTGCAGGAACGTGTCGCGAAACTGGCCGGTGGCGTTGCTGTCATCCGCGTCGGCGGCATGACCGAGGTCGAAGTGAAAGAGCGCAAGGACCGTGTCGATGACGCGCTGAACGCGACCCGCGCGGCCGTTCAGGAAGGCGTGGTCGTCGGCGGCGGTGTCGCCCTTGTGCAGGGTGCAAAGTCGCTCGACGGTCTGAAGGGTGAAAACTCCGACCAGGACGCCGGTATCGCCATCGTCCGCAAGGCTCTGGAGGCCCCGCTGCGCCAGATCGCGGAAAACGCTGGCGTCGACGGCTCGGTCGTCGCGGGCAAGATCCGCGAATCGAACGACCTGGCCTTCGGCTTCAACGCGCAGACCGAGGAATACGGCGACCTGTTCAAGTTCGGCGTGATCGACCCCGCAAAGGTCGTGCGCACCGCGCTGGAAGACGCCGCGTCGGTCGCGGGCCTGCTGATCACCACCGAAGCGATGGTGGCAGACAAGCCCAAGAAAGACGACGCCCCCGCAATGCCCGACATGGGCGGCATGGGCGGCATGATGTAAGCAGCGAATTGGCGTAGAGCCAATTCGCGCGCATCCGACAGGCTCTTTCGCCAAAAGGCGGAAGATGCCGATAGGACAAGACTTTTTCGCCTCGGCGAAAAAGTCGTAACCCGTCAGTGCAAAGGGGCCTTCGGGCCCCTTTGTCATGAGAGGGAAAGGCGACTTCGCTTCGCGAAGTCTGCCTGGTGGCGGCAGGCTCTTTCACTTGCGAAAGATGCCGAGAGCCACACGGTTGAAAGTAAAGTGCAAAGGCCCCTCCCAGGGGCCTTTGTCGTTTCCGGCTCGCACCAAAACGCGGAATAAAGGCCGCAGGCCGCCGCGCATCGTGTCGCCATTATTGCTCAAACCAATGGCGCAACAATGGCGACCGCCCCCGCGGACCGGCTATTTGCCAGCCAAGTGCGCATAGGAATGGCGTTGTCGGTGACGGTTGCGATAAAGTGCACTGAACACCTGCCCCATCGCCGATCCGCGGCCCGTCGAAGCCCGGCACAACGCTTCACGCAACTCCTTCCCATGTCCGCCAAAGACCCCCGCCGCGCCCTCATGCTGCCCCTGCCCCGGCCGTGGCGTCGCGCCCTGCGTGCCCTCGCGCGCGGCGGGTCCCTCGCCGATCAGGTCCGCCGTATCGCGCAGGCGGACCTGCCCAAGGCTTGCGATCTGTGCATCGCACCGCAAGGCACGCCCCTCCCCCTCCAGCTGCCCCGACAGCTGCGCGCCGACCTCACCGCACTGGCGACTGCCTGGAACCGCGACGACATCTACGTCCTGACCCAGATCCTCGCCGCCCGCCTTACCCCGCCTCTGGCATCGGGCGGCGCGATGGCCGACAAGGGGGCCGGCGGCAAGGAAGGGGATTAGGACATGGAGCGCATCGGCATCATCGGGTTGGGCCGCATGGGCAGCGCCATGGCGCAACGCTACGCCGGTCAGGGCGTGCCCGTCACCGGCTGGACGCGCAGCGGCCGGGCGGTGGACGGGGTGCCTGCTGCCCCCGATCTGGCGACACTGACCCGCGAAAGCGACGTGCTGATGCTGAGCCTGTTTGACGGGGACGCGGCGGCAGAAGCACTCGACGCGCTGCTCACCCTGCCCCTCGACGGCAAGCTGATCGCCGAGACCAGCACCATCGTGCCAAGCGTTGTGAAAACCCGGGCCGACCGGATCGCGGCAGCAGGCGCCCAGATTGTCGATGCGCCCATTTCCGGCGGACCGGAACTGGTGACCGCCGGACAATGCGGCGTCTTCATCGGTGGGGAGGCTGCCGCCGCCCAACGCGCCGAGCGCGCATGCAACCCCATATCGAACCGCATCTTTCATGTCGGCCCGCTCGGCACCGGAATGGTGATGAAGACGATCAACAACGCGGTGATTCAGACCTACATTTCCGGCCTGGCCGAGCAGTTGCAGGTCGCCAGGGGCGGCGGTCTCGCCATTGAAACGGCGCTGACAATCCTGTGCGGTGGCCCCGGCGGCATCCCGTTGATCCGCGACCGGATTCCGAAAATCCTGGGCAAAGACGACAGCGTCGGATTCACGGTGTCAGGCATGTACAAGGACAATTCCGTTTTCCGTGCCGTGGCCAAGGAACTGGGCGTCGCAACCCCGACACTCGATCAGTTCGAAGGCTGGATCACGGCGGCGATCGCTGCAGGCCTGGAAGACGCTGACGGTGCCGCCATCCTGGCCCGTGCTTACCGGGCCCATGACTGACCTGCAGCCCCTTCGCCTGACCGGGGCTCATGTTCTGCGCCCCGATGGCCTTGCGCGTGACGCAATCACCCTGGCCGATGGCCGGATCACCGACGATGCCGCCCCCGAACGCGACCTGACCGGCTACATCCTTCTGCCCGGTATCGTCGATCTGCATGGCGACGGGTTCGAACGCCATCTCGCCCCAAGGCGCGGCGCGCTCGAAAGCCTCGACGCAGGTCTTCTGGGGCTGGACGCGGAACTGGCCGCTAACGGCATCACCACCGCGGTCCTGGCACAGTTCTTCTCGTGGGAGGGGGGCATGCGCGGCCCCGATTTCGCCGAACGGGTCGCCGAAGCGGTTTCCGGTTTCCGGGGGCTCACCGACCTGCGGATGCAGCTGCGGCTCGAGGTCAACATGGTCGAGGATTACCCCCGCGCGCTGGCCCTGGTCGAAGCCTTCGACATCCCCTTCCTCGTCTTTAACGACCACCTGCCCCATGACGCGCTGGCCTCCGGCAAGAAACCCCCCGGCCTGATCCCGCAGGCGCTCAAGGCCGCGCGCTCGCCCGAGGCGCATGAGGCCTATCTTCACGGGCTCCATGCCGGGCGCGACCGTGTGGCCACCGCCCTGCCGCCGCTCGCCGCAACGCTCAAGGCGCGCGGTGTCCGGCTCGGAAGCCATGACGACACCACTGCCGAAGACCGCGCACGGTATCGCGCCCTTGGGGCCGATATCGCCGAATTCCCCGAAACCCGCGCCGCGGCCGAGGCCGCCCATGCGGCGGGTGAACCGGTTCTGATGGGGGCCCCGAACGTCGTGCGCGGCGCGTCGCACAAGAAAAACCAGCCTGCGCGCGACCTGATCGAGGACGGGTTGGTCACCGCGCTTGTCTCGGATTACCACTACCCCGCCCCGCACCGCGCGGCGCTGAAACTGATCGGGGACGGCATCGACTGGCCCACGGCCTGGGGCCTGATCTCCGGCGGCCCCGCTTCGGTTCTTGGGCTCGATGACCGGGGGCACCTGTCACCGGGCCTGCGCGCGGACCTGACGATTCTGAACGCGGACACCCGCATCATCGAGGGCACGATCGCCGCCGGTCGGATCAGCTATCTCAGCGGCGGGCTGGCCGCGCGGATGGTGGCGTCATGATGCGCCTGGCCCTTCTCGTGGCGCTGGTGATGGTCGCCTTCGCCGCCAATTCGGTTCTCAACCGCATGGCCGTGGGCCCCGGGCTGATCGACGCGCTGGATTTCGCGGTGATAAGGGCCGCGGCCGGGGCCGGTATCCTTGCACTTCTGGTGATGTGGCGGGGCGGATCGCTGCCGCTCACCACGCCGGGGCGGCATATCGGGGCGGCCACCCTGTCGATCTACCTGGTCGGTTTCTCACTGGCCTATACCGCCATCGACGCAGGCGTCGGTGCGCTGCTCCTGTTCGGGGCGGTGCAGATCACGATGTTCGCAGGCGGGCTGATCGGCGGCGAACGTCCCGGGCCCGCGCGATGGATCGGCGCGGTTGTGGCCTTTGCCGGGCTGGCCTGGCTGGTCTGGCCCACCGAAACCGTCGCCCTGCCGGTCGCGGCCACCCTGTCGATGCTGGCCGCAGGTATCGGGTGGGGGATGTATTCCCTCGCCGGGAGGCGCGCGACCGATCCGCTGGCCGATACCGCCGCCAATTTCGCCTTTGCCACGCCGATCTGCGCCCTCGCGCTGGTCCTGCCGCTGACCCAGCAATCGGATGTCACGCTGCCCGGCGCGGGCCTTGCGATCATATCGGGGGCGATCACCTCGGGCCTCGGCTACGCGCTCTGGTATGCGGTGCTGCCGCAGCTCAGGGCCTCGGCGGCGGGCCTCGTGCAGTTGTCGGTTCCCGTGATCGCGGCCCTCGGCGGTGTGGTGCTTCTGGCCGAACCGGTCAGCTGGCGCTTCGCCGGGGCGGCGGCGCTGGTGATCGGGGGGATCGCTTTCGGCCTTCTCGCGCCTCAGCGCACCAAAAGCTCCAGCGGATCATAGATCACCGTGTCACCCCATGCGGCCTCGGGCAGCGTATCGGGCTTGTAGCGCAGGTCGGCCATTTCCTCGCGCGTGACCAGCTTGCGCTCGGTAACGATGCCTTCAGGGTCGATCCAGTCCTTCGACAGGTCTCCCTCCTTCAGGGTGACGCGGAAATAGACATCCACCTGATGCATCCCGAATTCTGGCGCGTGGAACTCGTTGATCATGCAGGGAACGCCGACCTCGACGGTCAGGCCGGTTTCCTCGTGGAACTCGCGCACCAGGTTGTCGGGCAGGCTTTCATGCGGCCGCACCCCGCCGCCCGGCGCGCAGAGAAGGTCGCTCTGGTCATCGCCGAAGGCATTCACCAGAAGCAGCTTGTCGTCGATCATGAGGATACCCCGAACGGCCAACCGGACGCGGGGGCGGATACCCAACTCGTTCATGCGCGGCACACTGCATCGGAGGCGGGGTGTGGGCAAGGGGCGACGAAGGGGAAGCCGGCGGGTGGTGCGCGCTTGCCCATCCCGGCGAAACAGGTCCCCGGACAGGCGCAGCCCCGGGGCGATCCGGCCGTGCCGCGCCGCCAAAGACGGCGTGACGCAGCGTTCGTGTGGCTGTTGCGATCCATGACTGTGTAAATCCGACCCAAGGTGCCTTAGGTGACCCCCATGCGCCTGACCGCCCTTGCCCTCTTCACGCTTCTCGCAGCACCCGTGCCCGCGCAGGCAACCGAGTGCGTGATCCTGCTGCATGGGCTGGCGCGCACCCATGCCTCGCTGACCGTGATGGCCGAGGCGCTGTCGGCCGAAGGGTTCCGCGTGGTCAATCGCGGATACCCGTCCACCCGTGCCTCCATCGCTGACCTGTCGCCCGCCACGATCCAGCCCGCCATGGCCCATTGCGGTCATGACCGGACGCATTTCGTCACCCATTCGATGGGCGGCATCCTCGTGCGCTACTGGCTGGCCAATCACCGCCCGCCGAACCTGGGCCGGGTGGTCATGCTGGCGCCCCCCAACCAGGGGTCCGAACTTGTGGACGTGTTCGGCCCGCTGGACCCGTTCGAATGGGTCAACGGCCCGGCAGGGCGCGAGCTTGGCACCGATCCGGACGCCGTGCCCAACACCCTGCCCCCGGTCGATTTCCCGCTTGGCGTGATCGCGGGTGACCGGACGCTGAACCCGATCTATTCGGCGATGATCCCCGGCCCTGACGATGGCAAGGTCAGCGTCTCCAACACCCGTGTCGATGGCATGACCGATCATATCGTGCTGCCGGTCACCCACACTTTCCTGATGAACAACCCCATGGTCATCGGCCAGACCATCGCCTTCCTGCGCGACGGGGCCTTCGACCCCGAGATGGGGTTTTTCGGCGCGGTGGAAGAGATCATCGAATAACCCGCTGGCCCCTGCGCCCGACGCGGCCTATCAGGCCCGCAAACCCGACCATCGGAGCATCCCCATGACCCGCATCATCGAAAACCTGTCCGAGGTTGCGTCCAGTTACGACGCGGTCTTCTGTGACCTATGGGGCTGCCTGCATAACGGCATCACCGCCTATGCCGAGGCCGTCGCGGCGCTGGCAGACTACAAGGCGCAGGGCGGCACCGTCCTGCTGCTGACCAACTCGCCCCGCCCCCGCGCCTCGGTCGCGCGCCAACTGGAGCGGTTCGGCGTGCCCGAGGATGTCTGGGACGTGATCGCCACATCGGGCGACAGCGCACGGGCGGCGATGTTCCAGGGCGTGGTGGGCCGCAAGATCTGGTTCATCGGCGAAGACCACGATCAGCGGTTCTTCGAAAAGATGGACCTGGTCGCCGACCCGGTCGGGATCGAACAGGTCGATCTGAACGAGGCCGAAGGGATCGTCTGTACCGGCCCCTTCGACCCCAAGGCCGACCCGTCGGTGATGCGGCCGCAATTCCTGCTGGCCAAGACCCGCGGCCTGAAACTGCTTTGCGCCAATCCCGACATCGTCGTGGACCGGGGCGAGGACCGGGAATGGTGCGCCGGTGCACTGGCCCGGCTTTACACCGAGATGGGGGGCGAAAGCCTGTATTTCGGCAAACCGCATCCGCCGATCTATGACCTGGCGCGCCGCCGCCTGGCCGAGATCGAAGCCCCGGCGCCCGATGACCGGATTCTCGCAATCGGCGACGGGCTGCACACCGATGTTCTGGGCGGGCTTGGTGAAAATCTCGACACGCTGTTCATCACCGGCGGATTGTTGCGCGAGGAAACCGGAACCGATCATCAGCCCGACCCGTCTAAACTCGCCCGCGTTCTGACCGAGGCCCAGTTGGAGCCGACCTATGCCATGGGAATGCTGCGGTAACGGGCGCGCAACATAATTGCGGCGAACAGGCAAATATTTTACGCTTTGTTACTTTCCGCATTGCAGAGCCGTCCTAAACCGGCCTATACCGCGCAACGGAAGCAGGAGACGGCCCCATGCTCGACAATTCGACCAAAGGCACGATTGTCATCGAAGACCTGGAAATCGGGATGTCCCGGTCGCTGACCAAGATCGTCACCGACCGTGATATCGAGATGTTCGCTGAGGTTTCGACCGACCATAACCCCGTCCATATCGATGACGATTATGCGCGCGACACGATCTTCGAAGGCCGGATCGCCCATGGTATGCTGACCGCCGGCCTGATCTCGGCCGTCATAGGCGAACAGCTGCCCGGTCACGGCACCGTCTATCTGGGTCAGACCCTGAAATTCATGGCCCCCGTCCGTCCCGGCGACCTTGTCCATGCCGAGGTCGCAGTGACCGATATCGACCACCGCAAACGCCGCGTCACGCTGGATACCCATTGCAAGGTCGATGACACCGTGGTCCTGAAGGGTGAGGCGGTCGTGCTGGCCCCGTCGCGGAAATTCGACTGAACCGAATGACCTGACGTTCCGCTTTCCCGATTTTCCATCGTCCGTTTTCAGGCCCGACATCCGCATCAGAGGCACCGCTTGCCCTGCCCGGTGCACGCCGCTAAGCCGCCCCCATGCGCATTGTCCGCGACCCGCAATATACGCCCAAAGCACTTACCGGGGCCTCGGCCGCGATCGGCAATTTCGACGGCGTGCATCTGGGCCATCAGCATGTGCTGGACCTGGCCCGGCGCGGCGGCACGCCGCTGGGCGTCGTGACGTTCGAACCGCACCCCCGGGAATTCTTCGCCCCCACCGCGCCGCCCTTCCGCCTGATGAATGCCGAGGCGCGCGCGCACCGGCTGGAAAAACTGGGCGTCGAGATGCTGGCCGAACTGCCCTTTGATGCCAGCCTCGCCGCCCTCAGCCCCGAAGCCTTCGCGCGCGAGGTGCTGGCCGAGGGGCTGAAGCTTTCCCATGTCGTTGTCGGCGCCGATTTCTGTTTCGGCAAGGGGCGGGCGGGCAAGGCCGAAGACCTGCGCGAATTCGGCGCCGCGATGGGGTTCGACGTAACGATCGCCGAGCTTCTGACCGGCGGGGTCACGCCCGTGTCCTCCACCGCGATCCGCACCGCGCTCGCTGCGGGTGATCCGGCAGCGGCGGCCCGGATGCTGGGCCATTGGCACCGGATCGAGGGGCCCGTGCTGCACGGTGAAAAACGTGGCCGCGCGCTGGGCTATCCCACCGCGAACATGTCGATGGAAGGGCTGCACCTGCCCAAACCCGGCGTCTACGCCGTTCTGGTCGATATCCTCGAAGGGCCTGAGGCGGGCACCTATCGGGGGGTGGCCAATCTCGGCTTTCGCCCGATGTTCGAACGCACGGCCCCGAACCTCGAAACGCATCTTTTCGATTACTCGGGCGATCTTTACGGCCAGCACCTGTCGGTCGGTCTGGTCGCACATCTCAGGGACGAGGCGAAATTCGACGGCATCGAGGCGCTGATCGCCCAGATGCACGAGGACAGCGCCGCCGCCCGCCACATCCTGGCCACACTATGAGGGACAGGTTCTGGGAACGGGTGCCGATGGCCCGCATGACACCCGAGGAGTGGGAGGCGCTCTGCGACGGCTGCGGCAAATGCTGCCTGAACAAGCTCGAAGACGAGGAGACGCAGGAAATCGCCTTCACCCGCGTCGCCTGTCGCCTGCTCGATGACACGACCTGTCGCTGCGGCAACTACGAAATCCGCAAGACGCTGGTGCCCGAATGCATCCACCTGACGCCCGCGACGATGCGGGATGTGGCCTATTTCATGCCCGAAACCTGCGCCTATCGCCTGCTGCATGAGGGCAAGCCGCTGCGCTGGTGGCACCCGCTGGTGTCGGGCGATCCGGACAGCGTGCATCAGGCCGGCATCAGCGTGCAGGGGATCACCGTGCCCGAATTCGAGGTGCCGGAAGAAGAATGGGAGGATTACGTGATCGAGGAACCCGGCACATGATCTTTGCCTCGGACAATGCAGGCCCCGCCCACCCGCGCGTGATGGAGGCGGTGATGGCCGCCAATGCCGGCCACGCGATGCCCTATGGCAATGACGATATCACCCGTGCCGCACGCGCCGCTGTGCGCGACCTGTTCGAAGCGCCCGAAGCCACCGTCGAATTCGTCGCCACCGGCAGCGTTGCCAACGCGCTGGCCCTGGCCTGCCTCGCGCGTCCCTTCGACGGGATTTTCGCCCATCGCGTGTCTCATGTCGAAGAGGATGAATGCGGCGCGCCGGAGTTTTATTCCGGGGCCAAGCTGATCCTGATCGACGGGCAGGACGCCAGGATGGACCCGGAGGCACTGGATGCCGCGATCCGCGAGGCGGCGGGGCGCGGCGTGCATGGCGTGCAGCCCGGACCGGTCACGCTGACCAACATCACCGAACTGGGCACGGTCTACACGCTGGACGAGATCGCGGCGCTGGTCGCGGTGGCCAAACGGCACGGGCTGGCGGTGCATCTGGACGGCGCACGCTTCGCCAATGCCTGCGCCGCGCTGGATTGCACGGCAGCCGGGATGACATGGAAACTGGGCATCGACGCGGTCAGTTTCGGGGGCACCAAGAACGGGTGCCTGGGGGTCGAGGCAGTGGTGCTGTTCGACCCCGCAAAGGGCCGCGAGCTGGAGCTGCGCCGCAAGCGCGGCGGGCATCTGTTTTCCAAGCACCGCTACCTGTCGGCGCAGATGGCGGCCTATGCCACGGACGGGCTGTGGCTGGAAATGGCGCGCGCGGCCAATGCCCGGATGAAGGCCCTGATCGAGGGGCTTTCGACGGTGCCCGGTGCAGTCGTGGCGCACCCCCCGGCGGGCAACATGGCCTTTCTGGACCTGCCCCGCGCAGTGCATCAGCGGGCGATGGCGGCCGGGGCGAAATACTACATCCGGTCGGAAGACCCGGTGGACACCGGCGATCCCGACGCGCCCCTGCGCTGCCGCATCGTGTGCGACTGGTCGAAAACACCCGAGGATATCGAGGCGCTGCTCGCGGCCTGGCGCGGCTGAACAGGGCCCGGATCGTCGAACATCCGAGCCAGAGCCTGCCAAGGCTTTGGCCGCGTCAGGGCAGGGTATCGAGAAAGTCGCCGATGGCGGCGGCAAAGTCATCCGCATGGGTGATCGGCCCCATGTGCTGCGCGCCCGGAATGCGCACGCGGCGCGCCTGCGGCAGACCCCGCGCCAGCGCCGACAGGATATCCCCGATCGCCTCCGGCGACGCGCCGCCCTGCATCAAGAGCACCGGGCAGCCGACCTGACCCAACCGGGGCAAAAGCCGGGCACTGTCCTCCCACAGGGCCCGGCGCCCGGCGGGAATCACCCAGATCGTCTTCACGAGGTAATCGCGCTGCTTTGCCGGCAGATCGGCAAGCGGCGTCGTATCGCCCCACATCCCGATGAATATCTGCGTCGCCCGCTCCCGGTCGCCCGCCGCCCAGGCCTCGCCGAACGGCTCGAAATCCCGCTTTTGCGCGGCGTGGCTTTCCGTGCCCTCGGCGGCGGCGAAAAGGACCGGCTCGATCAGGGTCAGGCTGCGCACCCGGTCGGGCTGTTCGATGGCCAGCCTCAGCGCCACCGTCGCCCCGTAGCTGTGCCCGATCACATGCGCGGGCCGCCCCGCCTCGTTCAGCACCGCCTCCCCCTGCGCGGTCAGCTGATCATGGTAATCGGCCCCCGGGGTTCCATCGCCCGCGCGGCCATGCCCGATCAGGTCGGGCGCCACCATCGACACCCTGTCAGACAGGCGCCGCGCCACACCATCCCAGGCGCCGGAATGGGCCAGCGCGCAATGCAGCAAAAGCGCCGGGTCGCCCTCCCCCCATCGGCGCGCGAACCCGGTCACAGCTTGCCGGCCAGAAACAGGTCCAGATCTTCCAGCCGGTCCTGCCCCCAGAAATGCTCGGTCCCGTCCACGATGTAGAAGGGCGCGCCGAAGACGCCTGCGTTGACCGCCTCTTCGAGGTTGGCTGCGTATTCCTCGGCCTCTGCCAGCATCATGCCCGACGCCAGCGCGGGGTCGAATCCCGCCTCGCCCAGCGCCTCGGCAATCACATCATCCTCGGCGATGTTCTTTTCCCCGGCCCAGCATTTCGCGGTGATCGCGGCCACGAGGCGGCCCAGATCGCCGCCCCCGGTCTTCTGCGCCGCGATGATCGCGTAAGAGGCGGGCGCCGGGTTCGTCGGCCAATGGGCGGGCTGCAGGTTCATCGGCATGCCCGCCTTGGTGGCCTGGCGCCGCATCTCCTGCAACCGGTAGGCCTGCCGCGCCGGGTGGCGGTCTTTCGGCGCCACGCCCCCGGTCCGCCCGAACAGCGCGATCACATCCATCGGCTTGTAAGTGATCGTCGCGCCGTGCCGGGCCGCGATCGCCTCCATCCGGGTGCCCGCGAGATAGGTGAAGGGCGATACGGTGGCGAAGAAATAGTCGATATGGGCCATGGCGCGGCGCGCTCCTTTAAGGACTTTGCGCGGACCGTAGCCGGGTGATAGGGGGTGTCAACAAACCGACATCTTTCATGCGTCGGTTTCGACACGGACAAGGGACAGGACCTGCATGCCGTCGCAAGACCCCAAGCTCATTTCAGGAAATTCAAACTCGGACCTCGCCAATGCCATCGTGCGGCGGATGTCGATGCATCGCGGCAGCCAGGTCGACCTGGTCGATGCCCGGGTCGAACGGTTCAACGATGCCGAGGTCTTCGTCGAGGTCTATGAAAATGTCCGGGGCGAGGACATGTTCATCATCCAGTCGACCTCTAAACCGGCCAATGACAACCTGATGGAGCTGTTGATCATGGCCGACGCGCTGCGCCGGTCATCCGCCGCGCGCATCACCGCCGTGATCCCCTATTTCGGCTATGCCCGGCAGGACCGGCGCACGAAATCGCGCACGCCCATCACCGCGAAACTGGTCGCCAACATGATGACGGCGGGCGGCATCGACCGGGTGCTGACGATGGATCTGCACGCCGCCCAGATCCAGGGGTTTTTCGACATCCCCGTCGACAATCTTTACGCCAGCCCGATCTTCGCGCTGGACCTGTTGCACCAGTTCGGCGGGCGCACCGACGATCTGATGGTGGTCTCGCCCGATGTCGGCGGCGTGACGCGTGCGCGGGAACTGGCGCAGCGCATCCATGCGCCGCTGGCCATCGTCGACAAGCGCCGCGAACAGGCCGGTGAAGTGGCGGGGATGACGGTGATCGGGGATGTGGCGGGCAAGACCTGCATCATCATCGATGACATCTGCGACACCGCCGGCACGCTCTGCAAGGCCGCCGAGGTGCTGATGGAGGCGGGCGCGACCGAGGTGCATGCCTATACCACCCATGGCGTCCTCAGCGGGCCCGCGGTGGAACGGATCACCGGATCGGCGCTGAAATCGCTGGTCATCACCGACACGATCGCGGCGACCGAGGCGGTGGCGGGCTGCCCCATCATCCGCACCGTCCCCGCCGCCCCGCTGCTGGCCCAGGCGATCCTGCATACCTGGAACGGCACCAGCGTCTCCTCGCTTCTGGATACGCAGACCCTGGTGCCGATCTACGAGGGGCTTTACCCGAAAGGGATGTGGGGGAAATAGGCGCCGGACCGGGCGCTCAGGATTGCGCATTCGGGGCAAAATCCTGATTTCATAAGGTTTTCCGGGTTTTGGAAAGGCTTTGGCAAGGGGTGAGCAGAGTCGTCAGCAGGTGAGGCTGCTTCGGTGCCTTCACCCCTTTCGGGCATTGCTCTGCCTCACGGCCAGCCACGCATGGTGGCGCATTCGTGAAAAATGAGGGTTGCTCGAGGCCAGAACCGGATGTTCAAGATGACGACATCATCCTGACGACCGGTACTGCAACGCATCTGACCCGTGCTATTCGCACACGTCACCAACAACGGCACGATACTCGGCGCATATTGGTCCGTAGGAATACCATACATCCGTCGCGCCGAACCTGAAATGGGTGGCCACCCATGTATTCCCCGAAAGCCGGTAAAGAACCTGGATGATCTGCGGGATACTTATGCCGGATGTGTCGACCTCGCCCCGCGCATATCCGGGTGTCGCCAGCAAATCGATTGGCGCGCCCCCGGGACGCTGCGCCGTCAGCCCTGCGAAAGCAACATCGCCCGCAACACGCAATTCATAAACGTCGAATTCGATGGGTGGCCCGAATATCCACTCCGCATGCGGGCGTATTGCATCCATCAACGCGGCACGTGTGTCGCTGCCACGTGGCGGTTCATACCAACCCTCGGCCAAGGCCGGCAAAGGAACCAGAACCAAGGCGAAAATCAGAAGAATGCGACGCATCGAACCCATTTCCTTCATCCACTGGCTCGGTCAATAACTCGGCATGTCTACGGCTTCGTCCGGCAAGGACTGGCCGCCCAGATTGGCGACAGCAACCGGCATTCGGCGCCAACATGCACCAACCGACTCAGAACCCAGATCGGTGCCTTAAGCATCGAACCTTAACAACGGCGTCCCTGGCCGACAGGATCGGCATATGCACCCAGATCCCGATCCGTGCAGGCACGTGCACTCCCGCCCCGACCGTAACCCACCGGATCAGCGTAGGCTCCACCGTCACTATCGGTTACACCCGTCGCCCCCGGTCGAGAGCCGACACCACGACCGCCCCCTACAGGATCTGCGTAGGCTCCAACGTCGCGATCAGTGATGCCACTCGCAACGGGCCTGGGCCCGACGCCTCGACCGCCGCCAACTGGGTCCGCATAGGCGCCCATGTCGGCATCGGTCATTCCGCTGGGAACACACGCCGCCAAGGCAGTAGAGCCTCCGACGACCCCCAGCAGGAATGTCCTGCGGCCCATCGCTTTCCCTGACTTGATGTCAGAAGCGGACAAGGTTGCCATTTTTGAACTTTTTCTCATGAAGCCCCTCCGTCGGCAGCAGCAACACGCAAGGGTCAATAGTTGTCAGGTGAAAGCACTTTCGTCAAGCCGCAACTCTGCCTTGGGAAATCGTTGGTCATGGGCGAAGATCCATGCTCATCAACCGCCAGGTCCCCAGCAACATCTCGCGGCTGGATCACCAGCGTCTGAGGATCTGCTGCGAATTCAGCGCAAAACCCGTTCGGCATCACGGCGAAGCTGCGGCTTGGCATGATGACGTGCTTGATTGTCATTGCCAACTAGGTCACCATTTGAAGAATCATGGGATTGCCTCGCTTCGCAAAGAACGCGTGGCAGGACGGAGGCCTGCATGATGAAAACCACCCTTCTAGACGACGATATCAAGACAAAGCGCGCCTCGTTGACCCGGCGCCAGCTTTTGTATTGCGGTCTCACCGGCGTGGCAGCGCTGGGCACCGCAGGGCCTGCATTTGCCGATTCCAGTGGCGGCCAAACCGGAGGCGGTGCGGCTCCGGTTACGGGGTGCAGCGACTACGATGAAGGCCCGCGCGCTGACCCGATCAATCGGGGAACGCATTGTACCTACACCGGCTGCACCGACCAGGATTACGGCTCAATAAGAGACCGGGTGAATGCCGGCAGGACCTGTGCAGGCCTGACCGCGCACCCCCGAACCACCTGGACCGGCTGCAGCGACAGGGACATGGGACCGGGCATGGACCCGTCCGGGTATGGCAGTTGTCGATAGTCGCGTGGGCGCACGTGGCACGGTCCCAGCGCCCCTGGAACATCCGTGGCGTCGCGACTGGATGAACAAGATGCTTGCTGACGCCTGCGTCCGGAGCGAATGCGCGTTTTGAGGGAGGGAAGCATGAAGGATCTTACTGCGGCAACGCCACCAATGAATTTTGAGCGCGCTATCGCGCCAATGTCTCGGAAGACGTTCTTCGACGACGTGTTTGAACAAAAGCATGTCGTGGTTCGCCGTGAAGATCCCCAGTATTACGAGAACCTCCTCACGTTCGCAGATATCGACAAGGTTCTGACGCAGCAGGTCTTGCCGGTCGATGAAGTGAACCTGGTCAACACAGGCAGCGCGGTTAACCCCGAGCAGTATTCCGTCGCATCGGGGCACATAGACCCGGTGCAAGTCGTCAAGCATTTTTATGACGGTGCGACTGTCGTTCTGCCAGGTCTTCAGCGACGCCTGCCTCAATTGGCGGCATTCTGTCGATCTCTGGAAACCGTTTTTGGCTGCGATCTGCAGACGAACATCTATCTGACCCCGGGCGGGGCCCAAGGGTTCAAGACCCACTACGATTCACACGATGTGATCGTCTTGCAGGTGCACGGGTCCAAGACCTGGCGCATCTACGAGTCCGGTACGCAGCTTCCGTTGCGCAGCCAGAGTTTCACGCCCGAAGGATTTGCTCCTGGAAAATTGATTGATGAGTTCGTCCTGCGTGCCGGAGATATGGCGTATGTCCCACGCGGCGTGGTGCATGACGCAATCGCCACTGACGAGGATTCGCTGCACATCACCACGGGCCTTCTGTCGACCCGATGGGTTGATCTGTTGCTGGATGCTATCAGCGATCTTGCACATAAGGACGTCGCGTTCCGTCATGCAGTTGTCCCGAGCACTGCCGGTGGTGGCCGGGCGGAGTCCGATCCGGCAAAAAAACTCGGCGATCTCCTGATGCGCGAGCAGTGTCCCGGCAGTTGGTGTAATTCCCGCCGGTAGCGCGGGCTGAGCGGAGCCTTCGCGTAGCGAAGCGAGGCCCGCGCGGGTCGCTTGGCGGCCACGGTTGTTCTTCGGCTACGGTTCGGTTTGCCGACCTGACCTA
>JANSYL010000019.1 GCA_024742455.1 Paracoccaceae bacterium
CCGAGATGGTGATGCCGGGCGACAACCTGAAGTTCAACGTGGAACTGATCGCGCCGATCGCGATGGAGAACGGCCTGCGCTTCGCCATCCGCGAAGGCGGCCGCACCGTCGGCGCAGGCGTGGTCTCGAAGATCATCGAGTAACGGCGGCTCTGCCGCCGGGCGACAGGCGATTGGCCCCAGGGCCAATCTGCCGAAAGCTCGGGGTGCGGGGCTGCAAAGCCCCGCGCACCGAGTGGCGGCAGTCGCTTTTGCCTGCAAAAGTGATGAGAGCCACACAGCCGAGATCTGGGAGCCGGGGTTTTCTGCAGAAAACCCCCATGGAAAACTGCAGTTTTCCCGCCCGCTCACAGCCCGATACCCAAGACCGCCCCGACCGGGCGGTCTTTTTCGTCTGGACCTCCCCGGTCTCCGGGCACAGCTTGGGGCGAACGCACGGGGGGCCGACGGATGGACGACACAGCGGAAATCGGCCTGATCGGTCTGGGAACCATGGGCGCTAACCTCGCCCTCAACATCGCCGATACCGGCCACCGGATCGCCGTCTTCAACCGCACCACCGCCCGGACCCATCGCTTTGCCGCCGATGCGGGCGCACTGGCCGCGCGGATCGTGCCCACCGACACGCTTAAGGCATTCGTTTCCAGCCTTGCCCGCCCCCGCCGCATCATCCTGATGGTGCCCGCCGGGCAACCGGTGGATGACCAGATCGCCGCCCTTCTGCCCTTGCTCGATGCGGGCGATGTGATCGTGGACGGGGGCAATTCCGACTGGCGCGACACGCGCCGCCGGGCCGCGGACATGGGCGCGGTGCAGCTTCTGGGCCTGGGCGTATCCGGCGGGGCCGAGGGCGCGCGCCACGGTCCGTCGATGATGGCGGGCGGTTCGGCAGAGGCCTATGCCGCGCTCGAACCGATCCTGTCGGGTATCGCGGCGCAGTATCAGGGCGCGCCCTGTGTCGCTCATCTGGGGCCGGACGGGGCGGGCCATTACGTCAAGATGGTCCATAACGGCATCGAATATGCCGACATGCAGCTGATCGCGGAAATCTACGGCCTGCTGCGCGACGGGATGGGGCAGGGCGCGGACCGTATCGCCCAGATCTTCGCGGACTGGAATGATGGCCCCCTCAGCTCCTACCTCATCCAGATCACCGCCCATGTCGCCGCCGCTACGGACCCCGAAACGGGCCAGCCGCTTCTGGACCTGATCGTCGACCGGGCGGGGCAGAAGGGCACGGGCCGCTGGACGGTGATCGACGCGCAGACGCGCGCCGCCCCCCTGCCTGCGGTCGAGGCAGCGGTGACCGCACGCGTCCTGTCCGGCGCGGCCGATCTGCGGGCGCAGGGCGCCTCGGTCTTCGCCGACGGCCCGGGCGCCGTGGCGCTGGATACCGACACGCTCGAGGCTGCCCTGATCGCGGCCAAGGTGCTGGCCTACAGCCAGGGGTTTTCGCTTCTGGGGGTCGCGGGCGCCGAGGAAGACTGGGCCCTGCCCCTGCCGGACATCGCGCGGATCTGGCGGGCGGGCTGCATCATCCGCTCCGCGATGCTCGATGACATGGCCGGGGCCCTGCAGGCGTCGCCGGAGACGCCACTGGCCTTCGCGCCCAGCTTCGCCGGGCTGTTGCGCACCCATATCCCCGCCCTGAGAAGCGTGGTGGCCGTGGCGGCGACCGCCGGGCTTCCGGTGCCTGCGCTGGCCGCGACGCTGGCCTATTTCGACAGCATCCGCCAGGCGCGCGGCACCGCGAACATGATCCAGGCGCAACGCGATTTCTTCGGCGCGCACGGGGTGGAACGGACCGACAGGCCGGGGGCATCGGGTCTCAACCTGCCCTGGCCGCCGCTGGTCTGACCGCCGCCATGCCGGTGGGCATCGTCATCGCCGCGGCCCGCCGGGCAGCGGGCCGCCGGATCGGTCTTGGCATCTGGACACCGGCCCGGTTTCGCCCTATCCCGCCTGTCGGCCTAGGGGTGTAGCTCAGTTGGTAGAGCAGCGGATTCCAAATCCGCAGGCCGGGGGTTCGAGTCCCTCCGCCCCTGCCAGGCCATCTTCCCCCGCCCGTGGTGACTGTGCCCCCAAGGCCCCGGTCCGCCCGCTGCGCGGGGCTCCCCCGTTGCCGCGCCGCCTCCGACAGGGTAGCCATCCGCCGACCCTGGTATCGGAGACGGCCCATGTCCCTTCTGCGCGCGCTGATCCTTGTGCCGCTGGCCCTTGTCGCGGGCTGCGGTGAACTGGCCCCCAGCGGCCCCGAACGCGGCCTGCCCACCAGCATCGCCATCGACGAAACCGGCCGCCCGCCCGAGGTGACCGGCAATGTCTTCGCTTTCACGATCGACCGCGCCCGCCGCCCCTACAGGTCCGTCGCGGTGTCGGGACAGCAATGGGAACTGGGCAATGCCTACATGGCCGGGTTCGAATTCCGCGTGGACCCCGCGCTGCGCTCCAGCCGGGGCGGCCTGTCGGTTGCCCATATCATCGACGCCGAAACCGGGCGCGTGCTCTATGATCTCGAGGTGGACGGCCGCCGGGGCGTGACGTTTCTGGGCCGCACCTGCCAGGCGCCCGAGGATTTCGGCGAATGGCAGCGCATGACGATCCGGACGCGGCTGGCCGCAGACGGCACGGGATATCTCGAGATGCGCTGCGGCATCGGCCCGCTGACCGCCCAGCCCGTGGTGTTCGCGCGCAGCGATGTGCCCACGGCGCGGGGCGGGGCCTGTCTGTCGGACCCCGCGCGCTGCGACCGGGCCGCGCCCGCCCGCGCCTTCCAGTGGCAGACCGGCATCCTCGCCGACAGTGCGGCGGCGATCCCCGGCGGCGGCGCCACGGTCGAAATCCGCCGCATGGTCCACCGCCGCCTCTACGTGGTCTTCACCCGCACCCGCAACCTCTGAGCGCGGCTTGCCTGTCAGGGGGCGAGGTTGATCTGGCCCACCTCCTCGGTCAGGTAGAACACCCGGTAAGTGCCCGGCGTTCCGCTGCCCAGGTAATACATGCGCCGCGTGTTCGGGCTCGATTCGGTGTCCCAGCTGATCGAGTTGGAATAATCGTTGCGGATCGCGCCGCCGGTGTCTTGTCCCATCGGCGCCAGCGGTGCGCCGTCGGGGCCGACAAGGGCGATGGCGGTGTTGTAGTAGAACACCTGGTTGTCGCCGGGATCGGCATCCATATCCGCGTTCACCAGCGCCTGCACCGTCAGATCCAGCGCAAGGATTTGCCCCGTTCCGGCAGTGATCTGCCCGGCCAGCTCGCCCGGGCCGCGCCGTTCCGAGGTTTCGATCACGTCGACGATCTGCAGCGCATCGGGGGTGAAGGTCAGGTAATCGGTGACCGGGGGCATCTCGGTCGCCCCGGCGGGGATCGTGATCGGCACGCTGATCCGCGCCTCTTCCGGGCCCACCAGCAATGTCGCCGTGGCGATCCCGTTCGGCACGGTGAAGACCGCGTTCAGGAATGCGGGAACCGTTTCGTCCGGGAAATCGCGCGGCCTGCGGGCACGGACGGATGCGCCGCTGGCCTCGACCACGGGCATATAGGCCACCCGGCCCCAGGACTGGATCGGTTCCTCGGCCCCGTCATAGGCCAGCAGGATTTCCCGGCTGTTATACGAGACGCTGTCGAGATCTTCGCTCCAGGCCACGTCGAAATCGGCGTCGATATAGATGAAATCGGCATCCGCACCGCTCAGATACACCTGATGCGCGCAGCAGACGATCCCGGTGTCGGTGTCGTAATTGATGAACGTGTCATGCCGTGTGACGGTGACCTCGGTCGGGGTCAGCGGACTTTCGGCCAGGGCAGTGCCGGCCAGCGCGACGGTGAGGGCGAAAGGGGCAGGTGCTGAAATACGCATAGGGTCCTCCTGAATGATTTACGAAGTCAGTCAATTCGGCGATTTCCGCTACGTCAAGTCTCGGAGGGAACCGGTGACGCACGTCTGCACGGGCTGTGCACGGCCCGGTGCACAGGTTGTGTACGGCCCTTTCGCCGCCTTGCGTGCCCGCGCCGGGATGCGTATATGCGCCTCCAATCCGATCCGAGAGGGCGCAATGACCAACCCGTTCCAGTTCCTGCAACAGACCCGCGCAGAAATCGCCAAGGTCGTCTGGCCGTCGCGGCGCGAGGTGCTGGTGACCACCGCGATGGTGTTCCTGATGGCGGTGGTCTTTGCGATCTTCTTCTTCTTCGTCGACTGGCTGATCCGCCAGGGGCTCGAGGCGATCCTGACGATTTTCGGCTGATCGTCTGCCCCCTTGAACTTGTCCGGCGGGGGCGCTAACCCTTACGCCATTCCCGACAGTGCTGGCGCCGATCCGATGGTCTCTCTAGCCGTGTCCTGACGGGGCCTGCCCGTCCGCCGCGCCATGCGGCTTTTATGCAAGGAAATCAAAGCGATGGCGAAACGGTGGTATTCGGTCAGCGTGCTGTCCAATTTCGAGAAACGCATCGCCGAACAGATCCGCACGGCGGTGATCGAGAACGGTCTCGAAGACGAGATCGAAGAGGTTCTGGTGCCCGAGGAAGACGTGATCGAGGTGCGCCGGGGCAAGAAGGTCACCGTGCCGCGCCGCTTCATGCCGGGCTATGTGCTGGTGCGCATGGAGATGACCGACCGCGCCTATCACGCCATCAACTCGATCCAGCGCGTCACCGGGTTTCTGGGCCCCCAGGGCCGCCCGATGCCGATGCGCGACGAAGAGGTGAACGCGATCCTGAACCGGGTCGAGGAAGGCGAGGCCGCGCCGCGGTCGACCATCACCTTCGACGTCGGCGAACAGGTCAAGGTCACCGACGGCCCCTTCGAAGGTTTCGACGGTATGGTCGAGGAAGTTGATGAGGATAATCAACGCCTTAAGGTGACCGTCTCGATCTTTGGCCGCGCCACGCCGGTGGAGCTGGAGTTCACGCAGGTGTCGAAACAGACCTGACCGGGCAGGCCGGGCCGACCTGCCGCATCTCGGCCCGGCATTCGCGGCAGCCGCCGGACGGCATTCCCCCGGCGGTCGCTCAGACCTGCGCCGGGGGACGAGCCGCCCTGCCGCAGCGCGCCGTCAGCCGCGCTTCAGGCCGCAGGTGTTGATGCCGAGCAGCGAATAGAGCGGGCACATGCCCACCAGCCCCGTCACCAGCGGCACAACGCCGATCCAGCCCACCGGTGTCTGCGGGCCGACAAAGACGATGGCGATGAGCGCGAGGCCCAGGATGATGCGCAGCGCGCGGTCGAGTCTGCCTTCGTTGCGGATCATTGGAGTGTCCTTTTCAAGCATTGCGATGGACAGCGTCTACACCCATCGGGTGCCGGTCCACGGTGACACTGTCACCTTGCGTCTGCGGCAATCCGTTCCAGCCCCGCGATATCGGTCAGGTCGATCCAGCCGCGCCCCGGCACCAGCAGGCCCTGCCGTGCGAAATCCGCCAGCCTGCGTGACACGAAGGCCCGCCCCGATGCGGTTTCGGTCGCCAGCCGGTCATGGGTGGCCGTCACCCGGTCGTCGCCGTCCCGCAGGCGCAGAAGCGTCCGGGCCAGCCGGGCGTCGAACCCGATCAGTGCCACATCCTCGACCAGTTGTTCGAAATCGCCGAACCGGCGCGCGACCGAGGAAAAGATCGCCGCGCGGAACGTCGCGTCCTCGCCCAGGCGGGCATGGAAGGCCTCGGGCGGCAGAAGCGTGCCCGTCAGGTCCGTTTCGGCAACACCCTCGGCGCGGTAGGGGGCGTCGTTGATGAGGCAGGAAAACGTCTGCAGGCAGACATCGCCCGCCTGCACGCGGTACAGCACCACCTCGCGCCCGTTCTCGGCCGCCAAGGACACACGAATCGTGCCGGTTTCGAGCTGCACGAAACCGGGGCAGGGGTCGCCCGGTGCAAAGACGACGGCCCCTTTCGGCAGCGACAGGCGGCGGGTGCGTATGCTCATGCCCGGCACGATGCCACGGGATCGCGGGCACGCCAATCGCTGCCCGTCTGCGAAATCACCTTGCGTTGCGGGGGCTGCCTGTCTATCCCGCCGCGGTCCGCCCAAACGCGGATACCCCGGAAGGGGTCCCATCGTGGGAGGCGAGGCGCACGCGTGTGCCGGACCGGACCACGCTAACAAAGGCCAAGGGGCGCGCCCTTCGGCTGTTGGAAAAGGAGAAGGCCCGAGATGGCCAAGAAACTTGCTGGCACCATGAAGCTGCAGATCCCTGCAGGCCAAGCCAACCCGTCGCCGCCCGTGGGTCCCGCCCTGGGTCAGCGCGGCATCAACATCATGGAATTCACCAAGGCGTTCAACGCCAAGACCGCGGATATGGAGCCGGGTGCCCCGTGCCCGACGGTGATCACCTATTATTCCGACAAATCCTTCACCATGGATATCAAGACGCCGCCGGCGTCCTTCTATCTGAAAAAGGCGGCAGGCCTGAAGAATGTCGGCAAGCGCAACCGTCCGCGCGGCGCCGAAGCGCCCGGTCGCGAAACCATCGCGACGATCACGCCCGCACAGCTGCGCGAGATCGCCGAGGCGAAGATGAAGGATCTGAGCGCCAACGACGTCGAAGCCGCGATGAAGATCATCCTGGGCTCGGCCAAGTCGATGGGTATCGAGGTGAAAGGGTAAGTCATGGGTAAGATGGGAAAACGCCTCAAGGCCGCCCGCGCCGCCTTCGATGGCCGCGAAGATGTGACGGTCGAAGAGGCGGTCGAGCTGATCAAGGCCAATGCCTCGGCCAAGTTCGACGAAAGCGTCGAGATCGCGATGAACCTGGGCGTCGATCCGCGCCATGCCGACCAGATGGTCCGCGGCACGGTCAACCTGCCCAACGGCACCGGCAAGACCGTGCGGGTCGCCGTCTTTGCACGTGGCCCCAAGGCCGATGAGGCGAAAGCGGCTGGCGCCGATATCGTGGGTGCCGAGGACCTGATGGAAACCGTTCAGGGCGGCACGATCGAATTCGATCGCTGCATCGCCACGCCCGACATGATGCCGATCGTTGGCCGTCTGGGCAAGGTTCTGGGTCCGCGCAACCTGATGCCGAACCCCAAGATCGGCACCGTGACCATGGACATCAAGGACGCGGTCGAGGCGGCCAAGGGCGGGCAGGTGCAGTTCAAGGCCGAAAAGGCGGGCGTCGTTCATGCCGGTGTCGGCAAGGCGTCCTTTGACGCCGACAAGCTGGCCCAGAACGTCCGCGCCTTCATCGACGCGGTCAACCGGGCCAAGCCGTCGGGCGCCAAGGGCGCATATCTGAAAAAGATCTCGCTCAGCTCGACCATGGGCCCGGGCGTGTCGATCAACCTGGACAGCGCCACCGGCAACTGAGTCCGGCGACGATGACAACGTGAAAGCGGGCCCTGTGTGGCCCGCTTTTTCGTTTCCGCTCATCTTGCGTCAAGAATTTGGCCCTAGACCCGTCGGCACCACGCCGGACCGGGGGCCGTCATGCCGACCACGTTCAATGTCATCGCCCTGGGGCAGCACACCCAGATCGACAAGCTGGACGGCGATTACAACGCCGAAAGGGCCTACAAGCTCAACGGCAAGGAATTCGGCGGCGCCCATGATCCGCTTTATGACCATATCGCCCAGATGACCCCGGCCGAGGACAAGGATGCCGGCGGCGACACCCCCCATTATGATCAGGACGGGTCCGAGAATAACGGGTTTCACATCGACGGCGGCCCGGCCCAGGTATTCGCCGCCGTGGCCGTCTATGACGCGACGCTGATCTATTCCGATGGCACCACCGCCGAGATTTCGGCGGTCATTTTCCAGGATATCAACGGCCAGACCTACCTTGCACCGGAAATGTCGGAAAATGCCGACCAGTCCGCGCTCGAGGCGAAACCGATCACCGCCCTGAAGCTGAACGCCCTGTTCGACAGCCATTCCCTGGGCCTGGCCGAGGATCGGGCGGCAGGCCTGTTCAAGGCCCCGTGTTTCGCCGCAGGCACCCGGTTGTCGGTGCCGGGCGGGGCGCGCAAGGTCGAAGGGCTGCGCGTGGGCGACCTGGTCGAAACCGCCGATCACGGCCCGCAACCGGTGCGCTGGATCGGCGGGCGCGTGGTGCCTGCGGCCGGGGCTGCCGGGCCGATCGCCATCGCGCCCGGCGCGCTGGGCGAAGGGTTGCCCCGGGCCGATCTGGTCGTGTCACCGCAACACCGGGTGCTGGTGGCCTCGGCGGTCGCGTCGCGGATGACGGGGCAGGCGCAGGTGCTGGTGCCCGCCAAACAGCTGTTGGGCCTGCCGGGTATAAGGCGGTTGAAGCCGCGCCTGGCGATCCGATACGTCCACCTTCTTTTCGACCGGCACGAAATCGTCTTTGCCGAAGGCGCGCCGACGGAATCCCTGTTCCTGGGCCCGCAGGCCGATGCGCTGCTTCCCGGCGTCGCGGTGCGGGCGCTGCGCGAACGGTTCGCGACGGCGGCCACCCCCGCCCGGCTGATGCCCAAGGGCCATGTGATCCGCAGCCTGGTCGCGCGTCACCGCAGCAACGGAAAACCCCTGCTGCAGGCGCGGCAATGGGTCTAGATGCACGGGATAAAGCGGGGGGTCGCACGTAAAGGGACTTGGTCCCGGCGCCTTTGGGGTGCGGGTTCCTGACAGGCAAGCCCCCCGAGCCTGCGGCAGCTTTCTGTTTCTTGAACCCGGGTGAGCCGGTATGATGGCGCCCAACAAGAACAGAGCAGCGCCGAAAAGGACCAATCGTGAGCAAGGATGAACTGACCCCGGACGACGCCGCGCCCGACGCGGAAGTGTTGCGCCAACGCTACCGGGAACTGGTCCGCGACGTGCTTGCCAACGCCACCGTCGAGGAAGCGGCGGACATGAAGCTGCTGCGCTACGACGTGGACGGCAATTTCGATTACGACACCTACCGGGAGATCCAGACACTGGCCAACAAGATGAAGTTGGACAATCAATGGGTGCCCGAAAGCCATATCGAGATCCTGAGCCGGTATCTGAACCGGCACGCCCCGGAATGCACGCGCGGCATCTGCCACGGCACGCGGCGGGGCAATGAACAGGTCTGGTTCCGCCGTCACCTGCCCGCGGGTCCAACGGGTGAGGCCGATGTGATCGGCACCGAAATCTCGGACACGGCGACCGATTTTCCACACACGATCCAATGGGATTTCCACGAGCTGCAGGATGATTGGATCGGCGCGCTCGACTTCGTCTATTCCAATTCCTGGGATCACAGCTTTGATCCCGAACGCGCCTTCCGCGCCTGGGCCAGTTGCCTGCGGCCTGGCGGGATGATGATGCTGGATCACGGCTGGAACTATCAGACCGACCGCGTGACGGCGATGGACCCGTTCGGGATCACCGAGGAGGGGTTGATCGCGCTGCTCAACAAGGCGTGTGCCGATCTGGGCCGCGTCGTCGACGTGATCGACGGCGGCAGCCATCGCAAGCATCCGATCCGCACCATTGTCTTTCGCGCGCACAAGGCGCTGACCGCAGCCCCGAAGGTGGCCAAGGGCACCGGCGGCATCGCGGTCTATTCTTGCTATTTCGGTGGACGCGAACCCTACAATCCCACCGCGCTGCCGGTCGGGGAAGGGTTCGACACGGTGGTCTTTACTGACCGGCCCGACATGGTGCCCGACGGGGTGCAGGCGATCACCCTGCCCAATACCGGCCTGTCGTCGACGCTGGCCTCGCGCCAGCCTAAGCTGATGCCCGAACGGTTCTTTCCCGACCATGACTGGGTGATCTATTGCGACAATCGCGCCCGTCTGACCGCCGATCCGGTCAAGCTGGTCGCCACGATCACCCGCCGCCACAAGGGCAACCCGCCCGCCGGGCGCTACCTGCTGCGCCACATGAAACGGGACTGCATCCATCGCGAGGCGCGGATCTGCCGGAAAAAGGGGTTCATCACGCCCGGGCAATACGACGCCATCCAACAGGCTTTCGCACGCGAAAGGATGCCCAGGAATGCGGGGCTTTTCGCCAACATGGTCTGTGTGCAGAAAATGGGCTCTGACGAAACGCGCGCCTTCAACCAGGCCTGGTATGATACCTATGCCGCCGGGATGGGCCGCGACCAGATCGCCTTGCCCTATGTGATGTGGGTCACGGGGCACCGGCCGGAAATCCTGGACGAGGGTCTCGATGACCTGGTCGAATGGCCGGTGTTTTCCTTCAAGGCCCGCAAGGCATTCCAGCAGCAGGACGCCCAGGCCCCGGTCTAGCGGCCATGCGCGCATGGATTGCACCCGATAGGGCTTGGCAACCTGGAGCGAAGCGTTTAGCAACGGCACAGCAGTGGAGCGCACGATTCGTCGAGCGCTCTTTTGCTTTTCGTCCGAGACGGTGGGTTGGGATTTTCCCAATAATTCCTGCCCGAGGCGGGATCAGACAGTTTCCGAGGCTCACCCGTTGAGCGCTTGGGCGGTCTTGGTTCCGTTCAAAGGACCAAACCGCCGGAGCGATCCGGTAAGACCTGAGCCGGGGTTTCCCAAGTGACGGGGCCCCAAATTGGAGTAACCTCGTGGATAGAGCCCAGAAAGAGAAAGTGGTCGAAGAACTCGGCCAGATCTTCGAAAGCTCTGGCGTCGTGGTGGTGGCACACTACCAGGGCCTCACGGTTGCAGAGATGCAGGACCTGCGCGGGCGCGTTCGCGACGCGGGCGGGTCCGTGCGTGTCGCCAAGAACCGGCTCGCCAAAATCGCCCTGAGCGGCACCCCGGCTGAGGGGATCGCCGACATGATGACGGGCATGACCGTTCTCGCCTATTCGGAAGATCCGGTCGCGGCTGCAAGAGCCGCGGACGAATTCGCCAAGGAAAATGACAAATACGTCATCATCGGCGGCGCGATGGGCGGCACGGTTCTGGACCTCGATGGTGTGAAGGCCGTCGCAAAGATGCCGTCGCGCGAGGAGCTTATTGCCTCCATCGTCGGCTGTATCGGCGCGCCCGCGTCCAACATCGCCGGGGCCATTGGCGCACCCGCTTCGAACATCGCCTCCATCCTTTCGACCATCGAAGAGAAGGCGGCGTAAGCAACCCGACCCTGACCACCCCTTGTGGCGTTGGATCACACACCTACATACGGAAGCTGAACAATGGCTGATCTTAAGAAACTCGCAGAAGAGATCGTTGGTCTGACCCTCCTGGAAGCCCAGGAACTCAAGACAATCCTCAAGGACGAATACGGCATCGAGCCCGCAGCGGGCGGCGCCGTGATGATGGCTGGCCCGGCCGGCGGCGGCGACGCCGGTGGCGCAGCCGAAGAGAAAACCGAATTCGATGTCGTTCTGAAGAACGCCGGCGCACAGAAGATCAACGTGATCAAGGAAGTGCGCGGCATCACCGGTCTTGGCTTGAAAGAAGCCAAGGAACTGGTCGAAGCCGGCGGCAAGATCAAGGAAGGCGTCGACAAGGCCGAAGCCGAAGAGATCAAGGGCAAGCTGGAAGCAGCTGGCGCCGAGGTCGAACTGGCCTGAGGCCGTGCGCCTGAAGGTGCGCCCTGCGGTTTGATGCGTAGGGGGCAAATTCATGTGCACCGTGAAAAACAAGAAGCTGGACCCGGGAAAATCGGGTCCGGCTTTCCGCGTCTAAAGAAGCGCGGCGTCTTGGCGAGGATCCCGGCGAATGCGCGCGGGATGTTCCCCTGGACGGAGAGCGAGGGAACGGGCGCGCACCATTGGGCCGGTGCGCAGGAATTGTCCCCTCCGTCTTGTGTCAGAGTGTGCAGGCGCCGAGGCCCCGGCGGCGCCCTGCCCACGCCAGACATGAAGAAAGGTGCGCAGTCACATGCCGCAGACCTACGCAGGCCAGAAACGTATCCGGAAATATTTCGGCAAGATCCGTGAAGTTCTGGAGATGCCGAACCTGATCGAGGTTCAGAAATCCTCCTACGACCTGTTCCTGAATTCCGGCGACAAGGATGTTCCGTCCGATGGCGAAGGCATCATGGGCGTTTTCCAGTCGGTCTTCCCGATCAAGGATTTCAACGAAACCGCCGTGCTGGAGTTCGTGAAATACGAACTGGAAGCTCCGAAATTCGATGTCGAGGAATGCCAGCAGCGCGACCTGACCTATGCCGCACCGCTAAAGGTGACACTGCGCCTGATCGTGTTCGATGTCGACGAGGATACCGGCGCGAAATCGGTCAAGGATATCAAGGAACAGGACGTTTTCATGGGCGACATGCCCCTGATGACGCCGAACGGCACCTTCATCGTCAACGGCACCGAACGCGTGATCGTCAGCCAGATGCACCGGTCGCCCGGCGTGTTCTTCGACCATGACAAGGGCAAGACCCATTCCTCGGGACGGCTGCTGTTTGCCTGCCGGATCATTCCCTATCGCGGATCGTGGCTGGATTTCGAATTCGACGCCAAGGATATCGTGCATGCCCGGATCGACCGGCGCCGCAAACTGCCGGTCACGACGCTGCTTTATGCGCTGGGTCTCGACCAGCAAGGCATCATGGATGCCTATTACGACACGGTCGAATTCCGCCAGGTGAAGAACAAGGGCTGGGCCACCAAGTTCTTCCCCGAACGGGTGCGGGGCACCCGCCCGATGTATGACCTGATCGATGCGGCCACCGGCAACGTGATCGCCGAGGCGGGCAAGAAGGTCACGCCGCGCGCGGTCAAGCAGTTGATCGACGAAGGCAAGGTGACCGAGCTTCTGGTACCTTTTGACGCCATCGTCGGCCGCTATGCCGCGAAGGACATCATCAACGAGGAAACCGGCGCGATCTATGTAGAGGCCGGGGATGAACTGACCTGGGAACTCGACAAGGATGGCGAGGTGACCGGCGGCACCCTGAAAGAGCTTCTGGATGCGGGGATCACCGACATCCCGGTGCTCGACATCGATAATGTCACCGTCGGCCCCTACATGCGCAACACCATGGCGCTGGACAAGAACCTCAACCGCGACACCGCGTTGATGGATATCTACCGCGTCATGCGCCCGGGCGAGCCGCCCACCGTCGAAGCGGCCTCGGCCCTTTTCGACCAGCTGTTCTTCGACAGCGAACGCTATGACCTGTCGGCGGTTGGCCGCGTCAAGATGAACATGCGCCTTGCCCTCGATGCCGAGGACACGATGCGTACGCTGCGCCGCGAAGACATCATCGCCTGTATCAAGGCGCTGGTGGAACTGCGCGACGGGCGCGGCGACATCGACGATATCGACCATCTCGGAAACCGCCGGGTGCGCTCGGTCGGTGAGCTGATGGAGAACCAGTATCGCGTGGGTCTTCTGCGGATGGAGCGCGCGATCAAGGAACGCATGTCGTCGGTCGAGATCGACACGGTGATGCCGCAGGACCTGATCAACGCCAAGCCTGCAGCGGCGGCGGTGCGCGAGTTCTTCGGCTCCTCTCAGCTCAGCCAGTTCATGGACCAGACCAACCCGCTCAGCGAGGTCACCCATAAACGCCGTCTCTCGGCGCTCGGGCCGGGCGGCCTGACACGTGAGCGTGCGGGATTCGAGGTGCGCGACGTTCACCCGACCCATTACGGCCGGATGTGCCCGATCGAAACGCCGGAAGGCCCCAATATCGGCCTGATCAACAGCCTGGCGACCTTCGCGCGGGTCAACAAGTACGGCTTTATCGAAACGCCGTATCGCAAGGTCGTCGATGGCAAGGTCACCGATGACGTGGTCTATATGTCCGCGACCGAGGAAATGCGCCACACGGTGGCGCAGGCCAACGCCAAGCTGACCGACGAGGGCGAGTTCATCAACGATCTGGTATCGTCGCGGAAAGCGGGGGAATACCCCCTGTCTCCGCGCGGTGAAGTGGACCTGATCGACGTGTCGCCGAAACAGCTGGTTTCGGTGGCGGCCTCGCTGATCCCGTTCCTTGAAAACGATGACGCCAACCGTGCACTAATGGGGTCGAACATGCAGCGTCAGGCGGTGCCCCTGCTGCAGGCCGACGCGCCTTTCGTGGGCACCGGCATCGAACGCGTCGTGGCCCAGGATTCGGGTGCCGCGATCATGGCAAAACGCGGCGGCGTGATCGACCAGGTCGATGCACAGCGGATCGTGGTGCGCGCCACCGAGGATCTGGAACTGGGCGATGCGGGTGTCGATATCTACAGCCTGCGCAAATTCCAGCGGTCGAACCAGAACACCTGTATCAACCAGCGTCCGTTGGTGAAGGTCGGGGACCGCGTGTCCAAGGGCGAGGTGATCGCCGATGGCCCGTCGACCGACATGGGGGAACTGGCGCTCGGCAAGAACGTCGTGGTCGCCTTCATGCCCTGGAACGGCTACAACTACGAGGACTCGATCCTGATTTCCGAACGGATCGTGCAGGATGACGTCTTTACCTCGATCCATATCGAGGAATTCGAGGTCGCCGCGCGCGACACCAAGCTCGGGCCCGAGGAAATCACCCGCGACATCCCCAATGTCGGCGAGGAAGCGCTGCGCAACCTCGACGAGGCGGGGATCGTCTATATCGGCGCCGAAGTGGGGCCGGGCGATATCCTTGTCGGCAAGATCACCCCCAAGGGCGAAAGCCCGATGACGCC
Source organism: Paracoccaceae bacterium (assembly GCA_024742455.1). GTDB lineage: Bacteria > Pseudomonadota > Alphaproteobacteria > Rhodobacterales > Rhodobacteraceae > JANSYL01. The sequence continues at coordinate 14,498 of JANSYL010000019.1, forward strand.
GGAGGAAAAACTGCTCCGCGCCATCTTCGGGGAAAAGGCGTCCGATGTCCGCGACACCTCCCTGCGTCTTCCGCCCGGTGATTTCGGTACCGTGGTCGAGGTGCGCGTCTTCAACCGCCACGGCGTGGAAAAGGATGAACGCGCACTGCAGATCGAGCGCGAAGAGGTCGAACGCCTCAGCCGGGACCGCGACGACGAGCTGGTGATCCTGGAACGCAACACCTATGCGCGCCTGAAGGAAATGATCCTTGGCAAGACGGCGGTGAAGGGACCCAAGGGCGTGAAGTCCGGGTCCAAGATCGACGACGCGCTTCTGGACGGCCTCAGCCGCGGCCAGTGGTGGCAACTGGCCCTCGGCGACGAGAAGGACGCGGCCGAGGTCGAAGCCTTGCACGAACAGTTCGAGGCGCAGAAGCGTGCCCTGGATCACCGGTTCGAGGACAAGGTGGAGAAAGTCCGCCGCGGCGATGACCTGCCCCCGGGTGTCATGAAGATGGTCAAGGTCTTCATCGCGGTGAAGCGCAAGCTGCAACCGGGCGACAAGATGGCCGGGCGTCACGGCAACAAGGGCGTGATCTCGAAGGTGGTGCCCATGGAGGACATGCCGTTCCTCGCCGATGGCACCCCGGTCGATTTCGTGCTCAACCCGCTCGGCGTGCCGAGCCGCATGAACGTGGGCCAGATCCTGGAAACCCATATGGGCTGGGCCGCCCGCGGCCTGGGTCTGAAGATCGACGAGGCGCTCGAGGATTACCGGCGTTCCGGCGACATGACCCCGGTGCGTGATGCGCTCAAGATCGCCTATGGCGACGAGACCTATCAGGACGCCTTTGGCGACATGGACGAGGATCAGGTGATCGAGGCGGCGTCGAACGTGACGCGCGGTGTTCCGATCGCAACGCCGGTCTTCGACGGTGCGAAAGAGGCCGACGTGGACGAAGCCCTGATCAAGGCCGGTTTCGACACCTCGGGCCAGTCGGACCTGTTCGACGGGCGCACCGGCGAGAAATTCGCGCGGCCCGTCACGGTGGGTGTGAAGTATCTGCTGAAACTTCACCACCTGGTCGATGACAAGATCCACGCCCGGTCCACCGGACCCTACTCCCTCGTCACGCAGCAGCCGTTGGGCGGCAAGGCCCAGTTCGGCGGCCAGCGCTTCGGCGAGATGGAGGTCTGGGCACTGGAAGCCTATGGCGCGGCCTACACCCTGCAGGAAATGCTGACGGTGAAATCCGATGACGTCGCGGGCCGGACCAAGGTCTATGAAAGCATCGTCAAGGGCGAGGACAATTTCGAGGCCGGCGTGCCGGAATCGTTCAATGTGCTCGTCAAAGAGGTCCGGGGTCTGGGCCTCAACATGGAACTCCTGGATGCGGAGGACGAAGACGAAGGGGGCATCGCGGCGGAGTGATCCGCCTGCCGGTGCCGCGACCGGGCCAAGCCCGGTCTCAGCACCGCACCCCCTACAACCGTGCCCCGGCCCGGTAACGTCCCTCCAAGACCGAATTTCGAGGTAATCACATGAACCAGGAACTGACCAACAACCCGTTCAACCCGCTGACCCCGCCGAAAGCTTTCGACGAGATCAAGGTGTCGCTGGCATCGCCCGAGCGGATCCTCAGCTGGTCCTACGGCGAGATCAAGAAGCCCGAGACGATCAACTACCGCACGTTCAAGCCGGAACGTGATGGCCTGTTCTGTGCGCGGATTTTCGGGCCGATCAAGGATTACGAATGCCTGTGCGGCAAATACAAGCGCATGAAATATCGCGGCGTCGTCTGCGAGAAATGCGGCGTCGAGGTCACGCTGCAGAAGGTGCGCCGCGAACGGATGGGCCATATCGAACTGGCCGCGCCGGTGGCGCATATCTGGTTCCTGAAATCGCTGCCGTCGCGCATCGGCCTGATGCTCGACATGACGCTGCGTGATCTGGAACGCATCCTCTATTTCGAGAATTACGTGGTGATCGAGCCCGGCCTCACCGACCTGACCTATGGTCAGTTGATGAGCGAAGAAGAATTCATGGACGCCCAGGATGCCTATGGCATGGATGCGTTCACGGCCAATATCGGCGCCGAAGCCATTCGTGAGATGCTGCAGAATATCGACCTCGAGGCCGAGGCGGCACAGCTTCGCGAGGACCTGAAAGAGGCGACCGGTGAGCTGAAGCCGAAAAAGATCATCAAGCGGCTGAAGATCGTCGAGCATTTCATCGAATCGGGCAACCGTCCCGAATGGATGGTGCTGACCGTCGTGCCGGTGATCCCGCCCGAACTGCGCCCGCTGGTGCCGCTCGACGGGGGCCGCTTCGCCACGTCCGACCTGAACGACCTCTACCGACGGGTCATCAACCGCAACAACCGTCTGAAGCGGCTGATCGAACTGCGCGCGCCCGACATCATCATCCGCAACGAAAAGCGGATGCTGCAGGAATCGGTCGATGCGCTGTTCGACAACGGCCGTCGCGGACGCGTCATCACGGGGGCCAACAAGCGCCCGCTGAAATCGCTGTCGGACATGCTGAAGGGCAAACAGGGCCGGTTCCGCCAGAACCTTCTGGGCAAGCGCGTCGACTTCTCGGGCCGTTCTGTCATCGTGACCGGGCCTGAGTTGAAGCTGCACCAATGCGGCCTGCCCAAGAAGATGGCCCTGGAGCTGTTCAAGCCCTTCATCTATTCGCGGCTCGAGGCCAAGGGTCTGTCGTCGACTGTCAAACAGGCCAAGAAGCTTGTCGAAAAGGAACGCCCCGAGGTCTGGGATATCCTCGACGAGGTGATCCGCGAACACCCGGTCCTTCTGAACCGGGCACCGACACTGCACCGTCTGGGTATCCAGGCCTTCGAACCCGTGCTGATCGAGGGCAAGGCGATCCAGCTTCACCCGCTGGTCTGTTCGGCCTTCAACGCCGATTTCGACGGTGACCAGATGGCCGTGCACGTTCCGCTCAGCCTCGAGGCGCAGCTGGAAGCACGCGTGCTGATGATGTCGACGAACAACGTCCTCAGCCCCGCCAACGGTGCGCCGATCATCGTGCCGTCGCAGGACATGATCCTTGGCCTCTACTATGTCACGCTGATGCGCGAAGGCATGAAGGGCGAAGGCATGATCTTCGCCTCGGTCGATGAGGTCGAACATGCGCTGGACGCGGGCGAGGTGCACCTGCACGCCCGTATCACAGCGCGGATCAAGCAGATCGACGACGAGGGCAACGAGGTCTATCGCCGGTTCGAAACCACGCCTGGCCGGATCCGTCTTGGCAGCCTGTTGCCCCTGAATGCCAAGGCACCTTTCGACCTGGTGAACCGCCTTCTGCGCAAGGGCGAGGTTCAGAACGTCATCGACACCGTCTACCGCTATTGCGGCCAGAAAGAGAGCGTCATCTTCTGCGACCAGATCATGTCGCTGGGTTTCCGCGAAGCGTTCAAGGCCGGCATCAGCTTCGGCAAGGACGACATGGTGATCCCGGACAGCAAGTGGGAAATCGTCGAAGAGGTCCGCGACCAGGTCAAGGAATTCGAACAGCAATACATGGATGGCCTGATCACCCAGGGTGAGAAATACAACAAGGTCATCGATGCCTGGTCGAAGTGCAACGATAAGGTCACCGAAGCCATGATGGATGCGATCTCGTCGCGTCAGAAAGACGAAAACGGTGCCGAGATGGAACCGAACTCCGTCTATATGATGGCCCATTCCAAGGCGCGTGGTTCGGTCACCCAGATGAAGCAGCTGGGCGCGATGCGCGGCCTGATGGCCAAACCCTCGGGCGAGATCATCGAGACGCCGATCATCTCGAACTTCAAGGAAGGCCTGACCGTGCTCGAGTATTTCAACTCGACCCACGGCGCGCGGAAAGGTCTGTCGGACACCGCCCTGAAAACGGCGAACTCCGGTTACCTGACCCGCCGCCTGGTGGACGTGGCGCAGGACTGCATCGTGCGCATGGACGATTGCGGCACCGAGAACACGATCACCGCCGAGGCCGCCGTCAATGATGGTGAGGTCGTGTCCTCACTGGCCGAACGTATCCTGGGCCGGACTTCGGGTGAGGATGTCGTCGTGCCGGGCACCGATGAAGTGATCGTCGCACGTGGCGAGCTGATTGACGAACGCAAGGCCGATGCCGTTGAGGCAGCGGGCGTGCAGTCGATGAAGATCCGCTCACCGCTGACCTGCGAGGCTGAGGAAGGCGTTTGTGCCACCTGCTACGGCCGCGACCTGGCGCGCGGGACCAAGGTGAATACCGGTGAGGCTGTCGGCATCATCGCGGCCCAGTCGATCGGTGAACCGGGCACGCAGCTGACGATGCGGACCTTCCATATCGGCGGCGTGGCCCAGGGTGGCCAGCAGTCCTTCCAGGAGGCAAATGTCGAGGGCACCGTCGCTTTCGCCAACCCGAACCTTCTGCAGAACCCGGCCGGCGAACAGATCGTCATGGGCCGCAACATGCAGATGCTCATCAATGATGATCAGGGCGTGGAACGGGCGAGCTTCAAACTGGGCTACGGCACCAAGGTCCATGTGGCCGATGGCGCGAAAGTGTCGCGCGGCGACCGCCTGTTCGAATGGGATCCCTACACCCTGCCGATCATCGCCGAGAAGGCCGGCCGCGTGAAATTCGTCGACCTCGTCAGCGGTATCGCCGTGCGCGAGGAAACCGACGATGCCACCGGCATGACCCAGAAGATCGTGGCCGACTGGCGCACCGCGCCCAAGGGCAACGAGCTGAAGCCCGAAATCCTGATCGTGGGCGAAGATGGCGAACCGGTCCGCAACGACGCGGGCAACCCGGTCACCTACACGATGTCGGTGGACGCGATCCTGTCGGTCGAGGACGGGCAGGACATCCAGGCGGGCGAAACCGTCGCGCGGATCCCGCGCGAAGGCGCCAAGACCAAGGACATCACCGGCGGTCTGCCGCGGGTGGCGGAACTGTTCGAAGCCCGTCGTCCCAAGGACCACGCGATCATCGCCGAAATCGATGGCTACGTGAAATTCGGCCGCGACTTCAAGAACAAGCGCCGGATCGCGATCGTTCCCGCGGACGACAGCCTTGAGCCGGTGGAATACATGGTGCCCAAGGGCAAGCACACCCCGGTGGCCGAGGGCGATTTCGTCCAGAAGGGCGACTATATCATGGATGGCAACCCGGCCCCGCATGACATCCTGCGGATCATGGGGATCGAGGCGCTGGCCGATTACCTGATCGACGAGGTGCAGGACGTCTACCGCCTGCAGGGCGTGAAGATCAACGACAAGCATATCGAGGTGATCGTCCGGCAGATGCTGCAGAAATGGGAAATCCTCGACAGCGGGGAAACCACGCTTCTGAAGGGCGAAAACGTCGACAAGATCGAGTTCGACGAGGCCAATGAAAAGGCCATCGCCGAAGGCCGCCGTCCGGCTGAGGGCGAGCCGATCCTGCTCGGCATCACCAAGGCGTCGCTGCAGACCCGGTCGTTCATCTCGGCCGCGTCCTTCCAGGAAACCACCCGCGTGCTGACCGAGGCTTCGGTTCAGGGCAAGCGCGACAAGCTGGTGGGCCTGAAGGAAAATGTCATCGTCGGCCGCCTGATCCCGGCGGGGACCGGCGGGGCCACGCAGCGCGTGCGCCGCATCGCGCAGGACCGTGACCAGGTGGTGATCGACGCGGCCCGCGCCGAGGCCGAGGCCGCCGCTGCTCTGGCCGCGCCCGAGGCTGGCGCCGATGCGTCGCCCGAGGCCGCGGACATGCCGGAGGGTGCGGCGGAATAATCCGCACCGCCGGCGAAACTCAAAGCCGCCTCGCCCGACCCCGGGCGGGGCGGTTCACATTTGGCCCGCACCGCCCGAGGAAACCGGTTTTCCACGATCCGGCTTTTGGCCTAGGCTCCCCGGACGCCGATCTCGGGACAGCGACGCATGGGACGGGCCGACAACCAGATCATCGGGGTGTGCCGGTTTTCCTTTCTGGCCACCGGCGGTTTCCGCGCCGCGCAAGGCGGGCTCGAAGCGCAGAAGGACCTGCTTTTCGATCCCGAACGCATGCGCCGCCGGTTCGCCTATTTCGAATCCCTCTGCCTGCCCTCCCTGGCCGCGCAGACCGATCCGGATTTCATCCTCGTCCTGCTGGTCAGCGACCTGTTGCCACAAAAGGCCATGAACCGGCTTTTCGCCCTGCGCGATGCCCACCCGTTCCTGCGCATCTGCGTGAGCGAGCCGATGGGCCCACTGCAATCCTCACGCCGCGCGTTCCGGCGCGGCCTGCGCCAGGATACCGGTTTTGTGACCGGGTTCCGCATCGATGATGATGATGCGGTCGCCGTCGACTACATCGCCCGCACCCGCGCACTGGCCGATCACATGCTGAACGAAGGCTGGGCCGGCGACCGGCACCCGGTGGCGCTGGCCTTTTCGCGCGGGCTTTACTGGCATTTCACCGATGACCCCGAACAGGCCTTCTATGATGTGCGTGACTACGTGCCCCTTGGCCAGGCCTCGGCGATGATCAGCCCGGTGGATGCCCGCACCAATATTTTCCGCTTCAACCACCGCCATCTTCCGGCCTATCTGCGCACATGGATCGATCCGGAGGACATCATGTTCATTCGCGGGGTGCATGAGGACAATGACAGCGGCCGCTCGGTGCCGAGGCGTGGCGATGCGCTGCCGCTCGACCGCGTGAAACCGGCCCTCGCCGCCCGGTTCGGTCTCGACCCCGACGCGGTGATCGCGGCGATGGATGCCGTGCACGGACGCGTGTCGTGACATCGAACCCCAACGCGCTCGGCGCGCTTTACATGACGGCGGCGATGTTGGGGTTCACCCTCAACGACGCGGCCATGAAGCTTGTCACCGGCACGGTGCCCCTGTTCCAGGCGGTGTTCCTGCGCGGCCTGCTGACCACGGTCCTGCTGGTCGCGGTCGTCTGGATGCTGGGCGGGTTGCGTTTCAGCATCCCGCGCAGCGACCGCGGCCGAGTCGCCTGGCGCACCCTGTTCGAGATCGGGGCGATGGTGACCTTTCTGACCGCGCTCATTCATATGCCGATCGCCAATGCCACCGCGATCCTCGCCGCGCTGCCGCTGGCCGTGACGCTGGGTGCCACGCTGTTTCTGAAGGAACCGCTTGGCTGGCGGCGGATCACCGCGATCCTGGTGGGGGCGGTCGGTGTATTGATGATCGTCCAGCCGGGCATGGCCGGGTTCAACATCTATGCGCTCTGGGCGCTGGCGGCGGTGGCAATGGTGACGGGAAGGGACCTGGTGACGCGACGCTTTTCGCCCGCGGTACCATCGATGGGCGTGGCCGTCATCACGGCCTTCGGGGTGGCGGTCGCGGGCGGGCTGCTGTCGGTCGGCGAAGTCTGGGTGATCCCCGACGCCCGTGACCTGATGCTCGTGGCTTTTGCCGCCGTCATGCTCATCGGGGCCTATGTTTTCTCGGTCCTTGCGATGCGCGTGGGCGAGGTGGGCGCTGTCGCCCCGTTCCGCTATACCTCGCTGGTCTTCGCCCTTGTCGTGGGCTGGCTCGTCTTTTCCGAATGGCCCAATGATATAGCGCTTGCGGGGGCGGCGCTGGTGATGGCCACGGGCATATACACGCTGGCCCGCGAACGCATGATCCGCCACCGTGCGGCGCGGCGGGCGGCCGACCAGGGGTTCAGTTGACAGCCCATTTGATTCCACCTATAGACCGCGCCACTTGGCCGGGTTGTCCGTTTGGGCTTTGCGGCTGACTTACAGATTTGAGTGGTCATGATCCGGGCCGTTTGAGGTGCCCCGATCCTCTGAGACATCCACCGCAGCGTCCTCCAGGTTGGGAAGGGATGCATGCGGCTTTGGTGTTTTCGCGCATCGTGCGAGCCGCCCGCCCGGAAGAGAGAGAAACAGGAAGACCTGATGCCGACAATTCAACAGCTGATCCGCAAGCCGCGGCAGCCGAAAATCAAACGGTCCAAGTCTCAGCACTTGGAAAGCTGCCCGCAAAAGCGTGGCGTGTGCACGCGCGTCTACACCACGACCCCGAAAAAGCCGAACTCGGCGATGCGGAAAGTGGCCAAGGTGCGCCTGACCAACGGCTACGAGGTGATCAGCTATATCCCCGGTGAAAGCCACAACCTGCAGGAACACTCGGTTGTGCTGATCCGTGGCGGTCGTGTGAAGGACCTTCCGGGTGTCCGTTACCACATCCTTCGGGGTGTTCTGGATACCCAGGGCGTCAAGGACCGCAAGCAGCGCCGTTCGAAATACGGCGCCAAGCGTCCCAAGTAAGCCCAAGAAGAGGATAGGCCTATGTCCCGCCGTCACGCTGCTGAAAAACGCGCTGTTCTGCCCGACGCCAAGTTCGGCGATACCGTGCTGACCAAGTTCATGAACAACCTGATGATCGACGGCAAGAAGTCGGTCGCCGAGCGCATTGTCTACAACGCCTTCGACCGGGTCGAGGATCGTCTGAAGCGCGCGCCCGTCGAGGTGTTCCACGAAGCGCTCGACAACATCAAGCCCGCCGTCGAGGTTCGCTCGCGCCGGGTTGGTGGTGCCACCTATCAGGTGCCCGTCGACGTGCGCCCCGAGCGTCGCGAGGCGCTGGCGATCCGCTGGCTGATCAATGCCGCGCGCGCCCGCAACGAAAACACCATGGAAGAACGCCTGGCCGGGGAACTGGTCGATGCGGTCAACTCCCGCGGTGCGGCCGTGAAAAAGCGCGAAGACACCCACAAGATGGCCGACGCGAACAAGGCGTTCAGCCACTACCGCTGGTAAGACACGGGCCGTCCCGCTACGGGGCGGCACATCTTTCTTCAATTCAAGCCCAAGGACCCTCCCCATGGCCCGCGAATACCCGCTCGAGCGTTACCGCAACTTCGGGATTATGGCGCATATCGACGCCGGCAAGACCACCACGACCGAACGCATCCTGTTCTACACCGGCAAGTCCCACAAGATCGGCGAGGTCCATGATGGCGCTGCGACCATGGATTGGATGGAGCAGGAACAGGAACGCGGGATCACCATCACCTCGGCTGCGACCACCACCTTCTGGGAACGCACCGAAACCGGCGACAGCGCGCAGACAGAAAAGCACCGCTTCAACATCATCGACACCCCGGGACACGTGGATTTCACCATCGAGGTGGAACGTTCGCTGGCCGTGCTCGACGGGGCCATCGCGCTGCTCGATGCCAATGCCGGTGTCGAACCGCAGACCGAAACCGTGTGGCGCCAGGCCGACCGCTACAAGGTGCCGCGCATGGTGTTCGTCAACAAGATGGACAAGATCGGCGCGGACTTCTTCAACTGCGTCAAGATGATCAAGGACCGTACCGGCGCGACCCCTGTGCCGGTCAACTTCCCGATCGGGGCCGAGGACAAGCTGGAAGGCATCGTCGACCTGATCACCATGGAAGAATGGGTCTGGCAGGGTGAGGACCTGGGCGCATCCTGGATTCGTCAGCCGGTGCGTGCCGAGCTGAAGGACCTGGCCGACGAATGGCGCGCCAACATGATCGAGAATGCCGTCGAACAGGACGACGCCGCGATGGAGGCGTATCTGGAAGGCGAAGAGCCCGACGTCGACACGCTGCGCAAACTGATCCGCAAGGGCTGTCTGAACCTCAGCTTCGTGCCGGTTCTGGGTGGCTCGGCCTTCAAGAACAAGGGTGTGCAGCCGCTTCTGAACGCCGTGATTGACTTCCTGCCGAGCCCGCTCGACGTGGTCGATTATATGGGCTTCAAGCCGGGCGACGAAACCGAAACCCGCAACATCGCCCGCCGCGCCGAGGACGACATGGCCTTCTCGGGCCTTGCGTTCAAGATCATGAACGACCCCTTCGTCGGCTCGCTCACCTTCACCCGCATCTACTCGGGTCAGATGAAGAAGGGCGACAGCCTTCTGAACTCGACCAAGGGCAAGAAGGAACGCATCGGCCGGATGATGATGATGCATTCCAACAACCGCGAAGAGATCGATGAAGCCTTCGCAGGCGACATCATCGCGCTGGCGGGCATGAAGGACACCACCACGGGTGACACGCTGTGCGACCCCAACGATCCGGTGGTGCTGGAAACCATGACCTTCCCCGATCCGGTGATCGAGATCGCGGTCGAACCCAAGACCAAGGCCGACCAGGAAAAGATGGCCCAGGCGCTGCAGCGTCTGGCCGCCGAAGACCCGTCATTCCGCGTCGAAACCGATCTGGAATCGGGCCAGACCATCATGAAGGGCATGGGCGAACTGCACCTCGACATCCTCGTCGACCGCATGAAGCGCGAGTTCAAGGTCGAGGCGAATATCGGTGCGCCGCAGGTGGCCTATCGCGAAACCATCGGCCATGAGGTCGAACACACCTACACCCACAAGAAACAGTCCGGTGGGTCGGGTCAGTTCGCCGAGGTCAAGCTGGTGATCTCGCCGACCGAACCGGGCGAAGGGTATTCCTTCGAATCCCGCATCGTCGGCGGTGCCGTGCCCAAGGAATACATCCCCGGTGTCGAAAAGGGCATCAAGTCGGTGATGGACTCGGGCCCGTTGGCCGGCTTCCCGGTGATCGACTTCAAGGTCGCGCTGATCGACGGCAAGTTCCATGACGTCGACTCCTCGGTTCTGGCCTTTGAAATCGCCGCCCGGATGGGCATGCGCGAAGGCATGAAGAAGGCCGGCGCAAAACTGCTGGAACCGATCATGAAGGTCGAGGTGGTGACGCCCGAGGAATATACCGGCGGCATCATCGGCGATCTGACCTCGCGTCGGGGTCAGGTGCAGGGCCAGGATACGCGCGGCAACGCGATCGCGATCGAAGCCTTCGTGCCGCTGGCCAACATGTTCGGCTACATCAACACGCTGCGTTCGATGTCCTCGGGCCGCGCGCAGTTCACGATGCAGTTCGACCATTACGAACCCGTTCCGCAGAACATCTCGGAAGAGATCCAGGCGAAATACGCATGAGCCGCGGTGCGTGGGAAACCACGCACCCTACCAAACCCGTAGGGTGTGTGCCCTGCACGCACCGTGAGACAAGGAAGGAGCCTATCGATGGCAAAGGAAAAGTTTGAACGCACGAAGCCGCATGTGAACATCGGCACGATTGGTCATGTTGACCACGGCAAGACGACGCTGACGGCGGCGATCACGAAGCAGTTCGGCGACTTCAAGGCCTATGACGAGATTGACG
>JANSYL010000009.1 GCA_024742455.1 Paracoccaceae bacterium
AACGACATTGCCATAGGCGTCGGCGACGGGCGACAGGACGTAACGGTCAACACCCACGTTGAACCGATGCACCTCGCGATTCTGCGCCTCGTCCCGGTCCACCACGCTGTCGCCCGATGGAATCGGGGCGGGACCACAGGCGGTCAGCACGCCGAGCATGGCCAGAACGGCAAAACGGGTCGCACGCGGGGAGGCGGTAGTCGTCGTCAAAATTCTATCCCTTGCAGCAGACCCGGGGCGTTGAAATGAGCACGGGCAACGATTTGGAAGCGTAAAACTGTTGTATCGATCTCTCGTAAGCCGTTACTCGGATTTGCAAGTTAAGGAGTCAAGACTTGACCGGGATCGGGGGCAAAGCGGTCGGCAAGTGCGGAAATGGGGTCACGGATGACACAACCACCGGTCACGGATCTGGCGACGTTCCGCCGCGACAACGGGTGGCTTCTGGTCTCGGTCGCAGGGTTCAGCGCGGCGGTCAACCTGCTGATGCTGACCGGGCCGCTTTACATGCTGCAGGTCTATGACCGGGTGCTGGGGTCCGGGTCCGAGGAAACCCTGCTGGCCCTTTCGATTCTGGTGACCTTCCTGTTCCTGATGATGGGGGTGCTGGATTTCGTGCGTGGCCGGATTGCGGCCCGCTATGGCGCGCGGCTTCAGGAAAATCTCGATGCACGGGTGTTCGAGGCCAGCCTTCAGGCCGCCCGCCGCACCCGGCAGCCCCAGACCGGGCTGCGCGACATCGCCATGGTGCAGCGGCTGTGCGGCTCGCCGGTCTTCATGGCGGTTTTCGACCTGCCCTGGACGCCTCTGTTCATCGCCGCGATTTTCGTCTTTCACCCCTGGCTGGGATGGGTCGCGCTGTTGGGCGGCGCGGTTCTGGTCGCACTGACGCTGGCCAACCAGCGGCTCAGCCGCGCGCCATTGGATGCATCGGCGTCGGCGGGCCGCCAATCGGACCGCATGGCCGAGGACATGCAAACCCAGTCCGAGGCGATCGGCAGCCTCGGCATGACGCAGGCGGCGCTTGACCGGTGGCGGTCGGCGCGGCGCCGGGCGCTTGACGAAGGGATGCGCGGGGCAGACCGGGTCGGCGGGTTCACAACGATGACGCGGACCCTGCGCCTGTTCCTGCAATCCGCCATCCTCGGGGTCGGCGCGTATCTCGTTCTGCAGGGGTCGCTGACGGCGGGGGCGATGATCGCGGCCTCGATCCTGCTTGGACGGGCGCTGGCGCCGGTGGAACTGGCCATCGGGCAATGGGCGATGATTGCCGAGGCCGCACAGGGGCGTCGGCGGCTGAAGGCGCTGCTTGCCAGTGAACCCGTCCCACCGCCACGGATGGCCCTGCCGCGCCCCAGCGCCCAGCTTGATATCACACGCTTGTCGGTGGTGCCGCCCGGGGCCGCGCTGGCCACCCTGACCGACGTGAGCCTTCGGGTCCTGCCGGGCGAAGCCGTTGGCGTGATCGGACCGACCGGGTCCGGCAAATCGACGCTCGCCCGGGCGGTGACCGGGGTATGGCCGCCTGCGGCCGGGCAGGTCAGGCTGGATGGCGCGACGCTTGACCAGCACGACCCCGACGCGCTGGGCAGCTATATCGGCTACCTGCCGCAGACCGTGCGTCTGTTCGACGGCACGATCGCCGAGAATATCGCCCGCCTGTCCGAGGCGCCCGATGGCGACAAGGTGGTCGAGGCCGCGATGCGGGCCGCCGCGCATGAAATGATCCTCGATCTGCCGCAAGGCTACGACACGCCGCTGCACGGCAATGACGCCACCCTGTCGGGCGGGCAGCTGCAGCGCATCGGCCTTGCCCGCGCGCTCTATGGCGACCCGGTCCTTCTGGTGCTCGATGAACCCAATTCGGCGCTCGACAATCACGGGTCGGTGGCGCTCAACACGGCGGTGAAGGACCTGAAGGCCAAGGGTGGCGCGGCCCTGATCATGGCCCACCGCCCCAGCGCCATCCATGAATGCGAGAAACTGCTGGTTCTGCAGAACGGCAAACCCGCCATGTTTGGACCCACCCAGGAGGTTCTGAAGAAGACCATGGCCAATTACGCTGATCTCAAGGTGACCGGCAAAACTCCTGGGGGCGTGACATGACCCGCGCGTCCGGCGCCGGTCCGGCGCAATCCTGGTCGGTGCGCCGGCCCCTGATCCTGGGCCTTGCCGCGCTGTTGATCCTCGTGGCCGGGTTCGGCGGATGGGCAGTGTTTTCGACCCTTGCCGGCGCCGTCGTCGCGCGCGGCCAGATCGAGGTGGACCGCAACCGCCAGGCGATCCAGCACCCTGATGGCGGCGTGGTGGCAACGCTGGACGTCGATGAAGGCGACCGGGTGCGCGAGGGACAGTTGATCCTTGCCTTCGACCCGGCCGAGTTGCAGGCCGCCCGCCGCGTGGTCGAGGCGCAGCTGTTCGAGCTGCAGGCGCGGCGCGCGCGTCTTGAAGCGGAACGCGACGGGGCGGCGCAGATCGCATTTCCCGACGCGCTCACAGCCCAGACCGGAACGGACCCGGACCTGGCCGAGTTCCTCGAAGGTCAGGCCCGGCTGTTCGATGCGCGACGGACGGTGCTCGACCGCGAGACCGAGCAATTGCGCGCCCGCATCACCCAGATCGGGGCGCAGATCGGCGCGCTCGATGCGCAGGAGGCGGCCCTGCGCGAACAGCTCGATCTGGTGGAACAGGACCTCGCGCGCCAGACCGATCTTCTGGAACGTGGGCTGATCCAGTCTGATCCGATTCTCCGGCTGCAACGCGATGCGGCGCAGATGCGCGGCGCATTGGGCGAGATCGCCGCCCGCCGCGCCGAGGCCGCCGAACGGGTGACCGAGACCGAGCTTGCGATCACCCAGCTTGGAACCGCACGAATCGAGCGCGCGATCTCGGAATTGCGCGAGATCCGCGTCCGCGAAGAAGAATTCCGTGCCCGGGCCGCCGATCTGAACCGCCGCATCGCCGCGCTGGAAATCCATGCGCCGGTCGGCGGCACGATTCACGGGCTTCGCGTGTTCGGGCCGCAATCGGTGGTCGCGCCGGGCGAGCCGGTGGCCTTCATCGTTCCCGATGACCGGCCGCTGATCATCTCGAGCCGGGTGCCAGCGATCCATGTCGACGAGGTCTTCGTCGGCCAGGCCGTGGTGCTGCGCTTTCCCGCCTTCGACATGCGCGCGATCCCCGACCTGCATGGCGAGGTATCACAGGTTTCGGGCGACGTTTTCCGGGATGATGCGACCGGGGCGGCTTTCTACCGCGCCGAGGTGACGATCGCGCCCGGTGAGCTTGACCGGCTCGAAGGGCGCAGCCTGCTGCCCGGGATGCCGGTCGAGGCGTTCATCCGCACCGCTGACCGGCGCCCGCTCGACTATCTTCTTGCGCCGGTGGCCGCTTATTTCAACCGCGCGTTCCGGGAAAGCTAGGCGCGGTGCCCGCGTATCTCATTCAGGTCTTCCGCTTGTCATGCCCCGCCGTTAGCGTGCGCGCGACACGGCACAACGGAGGGTGCGCAAAATGACCTCGAATTTCGAAAAACGGCTGTCGGACATGGGCGTGACGCTGGATGCGCCGCCGGCGCCGGCCGCCAATTACGTTCCCTTCGTCGCGGTGGGTTCGATGCTGTTCGTCTCGGGGCAGGTGTCGATGACTGCCGAGGGCATGATCAAGGGCCGCATGGGCGAAGACATGTCCGTGGAAGAGGGCGCTGCCGCCGCGCGCGTCTGCGCGATCAACCTGCTGTCGCAGGTCAAGGTCGCTTGCGGCGGGGATCTGGGCAAGCTCAAGCGGGTGGTCAAACTGACCGGTTTCGTGAACTCCACCCCCGATTTCGGCGATCAGCCCAAGGTGATCAACGGCGCGTCCGATTTCTTCGTCGAAGCGCTGGGCGATATCGGGCGGCACAGCCGGTCAGCGGTCAGCGCCGGGGCATTGCCCTTCGGCCTCGCGGTCGAGATCGAGGGGATTTTCGAAATCGACGTCTGACCCGTGTCGCTGCCCCGTGGTTTTCGGAACACGTCGCTGGCACACCGGGCGCTGCACGACCGTGCGACCGGTGCGGTCGAGAACAGCCCCTTAGCGATCCGCCGCGCGATCGCGGCCGGATACGGCATCGAGATCGACCTGCAACTGTCCCGCGACGGCGTGGCGATGGTGTTCCATGATCCTGAACTGGACCGCCTGACCGACCAGTCCGGGCCGGTATCGGGTCGTGACGCAACAGAACTGGGCCGGATCCGCCTGTCGGGCACGCAGGACACGATCCCGACGCTGGCCGAGGTGCTTGATCTTGTCGATGGGCAGGTACCGGTCCTGCTGGAGCTCAAGGACCAGTCCGGCTGTCTAGGGTCCGGTCCCGCCACGCTTGAACGCGCGGTCGCAAGGGATCTTGCCCGCTACGCCGGCGATGTCGCTGTGATGTCGTTCAACCCCCATGTCGTCGCCGCGTTGGCTGCGCATGCCCCCGACATTCCGCGCGGGCTGGTGACCTCGGATTTCCCGCCCGAAAAATGGCCCGCCGTGCCCGAGGCCGAGCGCGCAAGGCTGCGGCGGATCGCCGATTTCGATACGGTGGGCGCCAGTTTCGTCAGCCACTACTGGGCCGACCTCGACCGACCGCGACTCGCAGAACTGGCGGCGCGGGGCGTGCCCATCCTGTGCTGGACGACCAAAACCCCCGATGACCACGCCGAGGCCCTGAAGATCGCCGAGACCGTCACCTTCGAAGGCTACCTGCCGCCGCCGCGAGATTGACCTTGGCGGTTTTGCCCCCATGTTTTTCGGGGTCACAAAACACGGCAGGCCCCCATGGACGGCACCCCCCCGATCGAGATCGAGGTTCTGACATCGCTCGCCGATATCGCGGCCGAGGACTGGGATGCCTGCGCCTGCCCGGAAGCCGCCGATGGCGGCCCGCCCGATGATCCGTTCACGACCCACAGGTTCCTGCGGGCGCTTGAAACGTCGCGTTCGGTGGGCACCGGCACCGGCTGGCAGCCCCGCCACCTCGTGGCCCGCTGCGAGGGGCAGGTGATCGCCACCGCGCCGATGTATGCCAAGGGCCACAGCCAGGGCGAATACATCTTCGATCACAACTGGGCCCATGCCTATGAACGGGCTGGGGGGCGGTATTACCCGAAGCTGCAGATCGCCGTGCCCTTCACCCCCGCCACCGGGCGCCGGTTCCTCGTCAGACCTGGATGGGAGGCGACGGGGCGGGCGGCACTGGTGCAGGGGGCGGTGCAACTGGCCTCGGACAACCACCTGTCTTCGGTCCACGTGACCTTCTGCACAAAGGATGAGGCACAGGCCGGAGAACGCATTGGGATGATGGCGCGGGCCAGCCAGCAGTTTCACTGGGAAAACCGCGGCTATGCCGATTTCGACGGGTTCCTGGCCGATCTCAGTTCGCGCAAGCGCAAGAATATCCGCAAGGAACGTGCCACGGCGCAGGGGTTCGGCGGCGATATCGTGCAACTGACCGGCGATGACCTGACGCCTGCCCATTGGGACGCGTTCTGGGTGTTCTACCAGGACACCGGGGCGCGAAAATGGGGCACGCCCTACCTGACGCGCGCGTTTTTCGATGTCGCGCAGGAGGCCTTGCGCGACGACATGTTGCTGGTCCTGGCGGTGGATGGCGACCGGCCCGTGGCGGGCGCGCTGAACTTCATTGGGCGGCACACGCTTTATGGCCGTTACTGGGGCTGCATCGAGGATCATCCCTGCCTGCATTTCGAGCTGTGCTATTATCAGGCCATCGACGCGGCCATCGCGCGTGGGCTGGAACGGGTCGAGGCGGGCGCGCAGGGCGAACACAAGCTGGCGCGCGGCTATCTGCCGGTGCAGACGCATTCGCTGCACTGGGTGCGGGACGCAGGCTTTGCCGAGGCGATCGCGGCCTATCTGCAGGCCGAACGCGACGCGGTGGATCAGGATATCGAGGTGCTGACCAGCTACGGGCCGTTCAAGCGATCACAGGGAGAGGAACCGGAATGAGCGCAGAGAAACTGCAGGGCGCCGCGCGGCACGCGGCGCTGTCCCGGCTGGCCGAGGCCGGGTGGGGCACGATGGAAGACCGCGACGCGATCACGAAAAGCTTCGTGTTCGCCAATTTTGTCGACGCCTTCGGCTGGATGGCCAAGGTCGCGATCCATGCCGAGAAACTGAACCACCACCCCGAATGGTTCAACGTCTACAAGACGGTCGAGGTGACTCTGACCACCCATGATGTCGATGGTCTGTCCACCCTCGACATCGCGCTGGCCGAAAAGATGGACGCGCTGGTCTGAACTGGCGGCCTGAGGCTGCGCCGGTGCGGCACAGCCTCAGGGCGGATCAGATCGCCTTGAGCAGGGTTTCCCCGGCCGAGATGTCGCAGACACCGGGGCCTTCCTCGACGTTCAGCACCTTGACCACGCCGTCCTCGGCGTAAAGGGCATAGCGCTGCGACCGGTCGTAGAACCCCACGGGCGGGGCGGTCAGGGTCAGGCCGATGGCCTTGGTGAACTCGCTGGCCGCGTCGCCCAGAAGGGTGATGCCCGCCGCCGTGCCGCCGGTCTGTTCACCCCAGGCGTCCATGACGAAGGGGTCGTTGACGGCCACGCAGATCACCTCGTCCACGCCCTTGGCATCGAAACCGTCCTTGGTGCGGATGAAGCTTGGCATATGGGCGGCGGTACAGGTGCGGGTGAAGGCACCGGGCAGGCCGAAAATGACCACCTTGCGGCCCTTCAGCTTGTCGGCCATCTGCACCTGTTCCGGCCCGTTCTCACCAACGCGCAGCAGCGTGGCATCGGGCAGCGTATCACCCACGGAAATCGTCATCTCAAAGTCCCCTTAGCTTGTCTTGTCGTTCCGCCCGCATATAGGGTCCGCCCGGCGACAGGCCAGAGACAGGGTGAGGGTCGGATGAAAAACATCGTGGTGGTGGGCGCGGGTCAGGCGGGGGCCGCTACGGTGGCCAGGCTGCGCGCCCTGGGCTTCATGGGCCAGATCACCCTGATCGGCGAGGAACACGCGCCGCCCTACCAGCGCCCGCCGCTGTCCAAGGCTTACCTGCTTGGGGAGATGGGGATCGACCGGCTCTATCTCCGGCCCGAAAGCTATTATGCCGAGAACCGGATCGATCTGCGGCTCGATACCCGTGTCGATGCCATCGACCGCGCTGACAAGGTGGTGATCGCTGGCGGGCATACGGTGCCCTTTGATGCGCTTGTTCTGACCACGGGATCGGTGCCGCGGCGGTTGCCGTCGGACATGGGCGGCGATCTGGCGGGGGCGCATGTGGTCCGCACGCTGGCCGATGTCGACGGCATGGCGCCGGGCGTGGTGGACGGGGCGCGCGCTTTGGTCATCGGCGGCGGCTATATCGGGCTCGAGGCGGCGGCGGTCCTGCGCAAACGCGGGATGGAGGTCACCCTGATCGAAGCCGCAGAGCGCATCCTGCAACGGGTCGCGGCCCCCGAAACCTCGGCCTATTTCCGCGATCTGCACAGGGCCCACGGGGTCACGCTGCGCGAAGGGGTCGGGCTGACCTGCCTGACCGGCGTCGACGGGCGGGTGACGGGCGCCATCCTGGCGGACCTGACCGAGCATCCTTTCGACCTCGCCGTCATTGGTATCGGCATAACGCCGGCCACCGCTCTGGCCGAAGCGGCGGGGCTCGAGATCGAGAACGGCATCAGGACCGATGCAATGGGCCGCACCTCGGACCCTTCGATCTATGCCGCCGGCGATTGCGCAAGCCTGCCCTATCGCGGCGGGCGCATCCGGCTGGAAAGCGTGCAGAACGCCATCGACCAGGCCGAGGCGGTGGCGGCCAACATCCTGGGCGCGGACACGGCTTATGTGCCGATGCCGTGGTTCTGGTCGGACCAGTATGATGTGAAGCTGCAGATCGCCGGGCTGAACACCGGGTATGACCGGGTGGTCGTGCGCGACGGTGGCGCGGCGCGGTCGCATTGGTATTTCGCGGGGGACACCCTGCTGGCGGTCGACGCGATGAACGATCCGCGCGGCTACATGGTGGGCAAGCGGCTGATCGAGGCGGGACGGTCGCCCGATCCTACGGCCATCGCCGACCCTGTCACCGACCTGAAGGCGTTGCTTCAGGCGTGAGGATTGTCGGGGGCAGGTGGCGCGGGCGCAAGCTGGCTGAACTGGGCGCGGGCGACGCCGCCGCCCATCTGCGCCCGACAACGGACCGGGTGCGCGAGACGCTGTTCAACCTGCTTGTGAACGGGCGCCACGACGTGCGGATCGAGGGTGCGCGCGTGCTTGACCTTTTTGCGGGGACGGGCGCGCTCGGGCTTGAGGCGCTCAGCCGGGGTGCGGTGCAGTGTACCTTCGTCGATGACGGCACGGCGGCGCGCGCGCTGATCCGGGAAAACATCGCGCTTTGCGGTCAGCAGGGAACAACCCGTGTGTTCCGCCGCGATGCCACCCAACTCGGTCCGGCGCTCGAAACCTGCGATCTGGTGTTCCTTGATCCCCCTTACGGCAAGGGGCTGGGCGAGGCGGCGCTGGCTTCCGCGCGGCAGGGCGGCTGGCTTGCGCCGGGCGCGGTCATCGCCTGGGAGGAAAGCGCGCCGCCAATGGTGCCCGAGGGCCTCGAGACGCTGGAACAGCGGCGCTATGGCGGCACATGGATCACGCTTTTGCGGATGGTCGAAGCGGCCCTGCCATGAGCGATGCGCCGCATTTCTGCCCGGGTTGCGGGGCGGAGCGGAAAGCCTTTCCGCGCTATCCCTGGCATTTCTGCACAGACTGCCGGAGGAGTGCGACCGATGGAGCGGGGCGGCGGCTCGTTTTCGGCAATGTGTCGGCCAGCGGGGGGCTTTGCTGGCGCTATGCCACGGAAGACCCCGATGCGGCTCAGGTGGTCCGCGCTGTCTTGTGCCTGATCGGCGGGCGGCCCGTTCTGGTGCGGGAGGCGCGGTTCGGCGGTGTCGTGGCCGAGCCGCTTCTGTCCGGGCCCGCGCCGCGCGAGGCGTTGGACCTTACGCGGCGCGTTGTGTAAGGCGCGCGGTCCGTACGATCCGGCCGCGCGCTCACATCATTCCGTGTAGGGACCCGGGGCGCTGCCCCGTTCTGCCTCCACCGCGGCGCGGGCGGCGTCGACCAGCGCGGCCCCGTCAAGGCCCCGCTCGGAGGCCTCGGCGAGCCAGGCTTGGGTGATCTCTTCGCCAAGGGCGCGGATTTCTGCGGTCAGCTCCTCCGACATCACGGCAATCTGGTTGCCCGCCGCCGCCATCGCGTCGCGGCCCACGGCATCGCCTGTGTCATGGGCGCGCCCCGCCCAGGCGCTGGCCATCAGGCCGGAATTGGCGTCGATCACGGCGCGCAGATCGTCGGGCAGGCCTTCGTAGACGTCGCGGTTCATCGCCCAAATGAAATAGAGGTTATAGAGGGAATAGTCGCCTGCCACGTCGGTATGGCTGTTGGCCAGTTCGTCCAGCCTTAGCGAAGGCGACATTTCCCACGTGATGACACCGCCATCCACGACCCCGCGCGACAATGCCTCGGGGAAGGCGGGCACCGGCATGCCGATGGGCGAGGCGCCGAGCCCCTCCAGAAGCAGGGTGGCTGGCCGCGACGGGCCGCGCAGGCGAAGACCGTCGAAATCGCTCATTTCATCGATGGCGTCCCCGCGCAGGTGGACGAGACCCCGGCCATGCATATGCGCCGCGATGACATGCACATCGGCGAAATCATCCATCAGAAATTCCTGGGTAAAGGCCCAGGCCGCGCGGCTGGCTTCCTCGCCCGACTTCGTGGTCATGAAGGGCAGTTCCAGCGCCTCGGCTTCGGGAAAACGGCCCGGCTGGTAGCCGGGGATCACCCAACCGCCATCGATCGCACCATCGCGGATCAGGTCATATTGCGAGGTGGCGGCGCCGCCCAGCTGCATGAACGGGTAAAGCTCGACCCGGATGCGCCCGTCCGATTGTTCCTTGATCGCATCGGCCCAGGGCTGCATGAAATAGGTCGGGTTCGCCGAGAGGGGCGAGACGAAATGCTGAAAGCGCAGCGTCACCTCCGGCTGGGCGTCCTGGGCCATCGCGGCCGTGGTCAGGGTGAGGCCCGCAAGGGCGGCGGTCAGGGTCCCAATGAAACGCATTCGAGACCTCCTTTTGATGAGATCGGGTTCGTCACGCTGCTAGCGCAGCGCGACAACGGATATAAGCATGATCACTGCAATTGCAAATCAGTCGCATAACTTACCCCGTTTCCTATGATGGGGCCGGTCTTGTTAACGCCCCCGCAACATGGGACAGTCGATAAAACCCGAGCGACATAAATCCTCCGACAGGCCCCACCCCCCGTGACCCAAGACGGCACTGATCTTCTGTCTCAAGTCTTTGGCTTTGACACCTTCCGCCCGGGTCAGGCCGAGATCGTCAGGGCCGTGGCCAGCGGGCAGGACGTGCTGGCGATCATGCCCACCGGGGGCGGCAAGTCGCTGTGTTTCCAGTTGCCCGCCCTGATGCGGGACGGGGTGACCGTGGTGATCTCGCCGCTCATTGCGCTGATGCGGGACCAGGTGCGGGGCTTGAAGGAACTGGGGGTCGAGGCGGGCGCGCTGACCTCGGGCAACACCGAGGAAGAAACCAATGCTGTCTGGCAGGGCCTGCATGCGGGCAGTCTGAAGCTGCTTTATATCGCGCCGGAACGGCTGGCCTCCTCCGGCACGGAACGGATGCTGCGCGATGCGGGCGTCGGTCTGATCGCCGTGGATGAGGCCCATTGCGTCAGCCAATGGGGCCATGATTTCCGCCCCGATTACCTTCGCATCGGCGCGTTGCGCCGCGCGCTTGACGTGCCTCTGGCCGCCTTCACCGCGACCGCAGATGCCGAAACGCGGGCTGAGATCATCGTGCGGTTGTTCGGCGAAGCGGACCCGCAGGTGTTCCTGCGCGGCTTCGACCGGCCCAACCTGTCGCTGGCCTTCGAGGTGAAGAACCAGCCACGCCGCCAGATCCTCGACTTCGCCGCCGCGCGCAAGGGGCAGTCGGGCATCGTCTATTGCGGCACCCGTGCGAAGACCGAAACCATCGCCGCCGCCCTGCGCGAAGAGGGCCACAGCGCCTGCCATTACCACGGCGGGATGGAGGCAGATGACCGGCGGCATGTCGAAGGGCGCTTCGCGCAGGAGGATGGATTGATCGTGGTGGCAACCGTGGCCTTCGGGATGGGTGTTGACAAACCCGATATCCGCTGGGTCGCCCATGCCGACCTGCCGAAATCCATCGAGGCCTATTACCAGGAAATCGGCCGCGCGGGCCGGGATGGCGCGCCCGCTGATACGCTCACGCTTTACGGGGCCGATGACATCCGGTTCCGCCGCCAGCAGATCGACGAAGGACTGGCCCCGCCGGAACGACGCAGCGCCGATCACGGGCGGCTGAACGCGCTCCTGGGTCTGGCCGAGGCGCTGGGATGTCGGCGGCAGGTGCTGCTGGGCTATTTCGGGGAAGCGGCGGAGCCCTGTGGGAATTGTGACCTCTGTGATGCGCCGCCCGAAGTCTTCGATGCCTCCACCGCCGTTCAAAAGGCGCTGTCGGCGATGCTGCGCACCGGCGAAAGCTTCGGCGCGGGCCACCTGATCGACATCCTCACGGGTCGCGCCACCGACAAGGTGCGCCAGCGCGGCCATGACAGCCTGCCGACCTTCGGCGTCGGAACCGAATTCGACGCCAAGGGCTGGCAGGCGGTGTTCCGGCAGATGTCGGCCCATGACCTGATGCGCCCTGACCCCGACCGTCACGGCGCCCTGAGGATGACCGAGGCTGCACGTCCGATCCTGCGGGGCGAGGCAGGCATAAGTTTCCGCAAGGACACGATGGCCGCCACGCGCCACCGGCCCGAAGCGCGCGCGCTGGTCGCGGAAGAAGACGCGCCGCTGCTGGCCGCGCTCAAGGCGAAACGCCGGGCCCTGGCCGAGGAGGCGCGGGTGCCCGCCTATGTCATCTTCACTGACCGGACGCTGATCGAAATGGCCGAGACGCGGCCGCAAACACTGGATGCACTGGCGCGGGTGTCCGGCGTGGGGGCCAAGAAACTCGACCGCTACGGCGCTGCATTTCTGGAAATCATCACCGGCGACGCCCCGGACGCCGTCCACCCCGCGCGCCGCAAGCTGGCGGGCCGCGCGGCGGGCGATCTGTTCGACCGTCTGCTTGCGGTGCAGCAGGACCTGAGCCGGGGCGAAGACGGCACCGGCAAATACCTCAGCTGCACCCATTCGACCCTGAAACAGATCGCCGAGCGTCGCCCGTCCTGCAAGGACAGCCTGGAACGGATCACCGGCATGGGCGCGCAGAAGGTCGACCGGTTCGGCGACGCCTTTCTCGACGTGCTGCGCGACGCTGGATAGAGGCGTGATCTCGGTTATTATCGTGCGGCAAAGCCAAAGGGGGAACCTGCCATGCTGACCGTGATTTCGCCTGCCAAACGGCTCGACTGGACCGTGCGCGAGGTCGAGATGACCACGCCCGCCTTTCAGGACGAGGCCGAGGTGCTAGCGCGGGCGGCAAAGCGGCTCAGCCAGGCGGAACTGGCCAGCCTGATGGACCTGTCGCCGGACCTGGCGAAACTGAACGCCGACCGGTTCAGGCGGTTTGCCGAGGACAAGGACGACATCCGCCCCGCAGCGCTGGCCTTTGCCGGCGACACTTACCAGGGGCTGGAGGCTGCGACACTGGACGACGACGCGCTGCGCTATGCCCAGGATCACCTGCGTATTCTGTCGGGGCTTTACGGCCTTCTGCGCCCGCTGGATGGCATTCAGGCCTATCGGCTGGAAATGGGCAGCCGGTTGAAGACGCGCAAAGGTCCGAACCTCTATGCCTATTGGGCCGACAGGCTGGCCCGGGCGCTGAACGATCAGGCCCAGGCGGTGAAAGCAAAGGCGCTGATCAACTGCGCCTCGGTCGAATATTTCTCGGCAGTGCCCGAAGACGCTTTGACCATCCCGGTCGTCACCCCGCAATTCTTCGAGGACAAACCGGGCGGCCCCAAGATCGTCAGCTTCTTCGCCAAGAAGGCGCGCGGCGCGATGGCCCGCTTCATCGTCGAACGGCGTCTGACCGACCCCGAGGACATCACCGCCTTCGATACCGGCGGCTATGTCCATGCGCCCGACCTCAGCACGCCCGGCAAACCGGCCTTCATCCGCAGCGCGGACGCGGCGAAAGCGGCCTGAAGCGTCGCCCGCAACGGGCAAACCGGTTTTCGGAAACGGGTGCGCGGCCCCCTAAAGCCCCTTGCGGGCCAAGGCAAAGGCGTCTTCCAGCACCTGCCGGTTGCCGATGTGATTGGCTAGTATCAGCACCAGCTGCGCGTTCATCGCGTGGCTTTGCGCCTCGCTCAGCCCCTCATGCGCCTTGAGCAGGGCGGCATAGACCTCATCGGCCTCGGCGAGGTTGGGGGCGGTGACAAGCGCCATCAGACGCCCTCCCACATCGCGGCCAGTGCCGCCGTGATGTCGTCGGCCGTTGTGCGCGTCCAGCGCGCCGCGATCACCTGGTCAGGGCGGATGAGGTAGATCGCCTGCGATGCATCGCCCAGGTATCGGCGAGCGATTTCGGGCGTCGGTTTCACGTGCAACGCCGCTGCGCCGGAAATCCCGGGCGCGTCGCATCCGATGGCCAGCACCACCGGGTCGGTGCCCATCGCATCGATCAGCCAGCCATTGCCCATCGGCGCATCGGGCGCCACCGCCCCGGGGCGGCTGACACCGGGCAGGCCGGGTGCATCGGGCGCCCCCGGCAGCGGGTAGATACAGGGTTTCGACAGGCGCCCCGAATTGACCATGGGCCGCGCGAAATCGGCCTTGGCCGCCAGCGCCAGGACCTGATCGCGGAACAAGCGCTCGATCCCGTCCGCGGGCGTCATGAAGCGCGTCGCACGGGTGGAATTGGCGATGTTCTCATCGGCGCCGAACTGCCGTTCCCGGTCATATGCGGCCAGGGACCGCGCGGGCGCGCGCCCCTGCAGCACGGCCGCCAGCCGCCAGCCCAGCGCATCCACATCCTGCAGGCCGCCATTGCCGCCACGTGCGCCGAATGGGCTGACCACATGGGCGCTGTCGCCGACAAAGATCACCCGGTCATGGACGAACCGGTCCAGCCGACGGCACTGGAACGTGTAGACGCTGACCCAGTCCAGCCGGAAATCGGAATGCCCCACCACCTTTTCGATGCGCGGGATCACGACCTCGGGCGACTTCTCGACCTCGGGGTCCGCGTCCCACCCCAGTTGCAGGTCGATCCGATAGATGTTGTCGGGCTGCTTGTGCAGCAGGGCCGACTGGCCGGGGTGAAAGACCGGTTCGAACCAGAACCGCCGTTCACTGGGGAAATCGGCCTCCATCTCGATATCGGCGATCAGGAACCGTTCCTCGAAAAGCTCGCCGTTGAATTCCAGCCCCATCATCGACCGGACCGGCGATTTGGCCCCGTCGCAGGCGACCAGGTAGTCGGCCGCCAGGGCATAGGCGCCGTCCGGGGTTTCGACCGTCACCGTGGCCCCATCCGCATCCTGCGCAACCTCGGTGACGCGATTCTTGAACCGCAGGTCGATCAGGTCATTGGCCTGGCATTCTTCGACCAGGAACTGTTCGACGTAGTATTGCTGAAGGTTCACGAAGGCGGGCATCTTGTGCCCGTCCTCGGGCAGAAGGTCGAAATTGAACACCTCGGCATCGCGGTGAAAGGTGCGCCCGACCTTCCAGGTCACGCCCTTTTCCGCCGCCCGCGCGCCCACCCCGATCCGGTCGAGGATTTCGAGGCTGCGCTTCGACCAGCAGATCGCGCGGCTGCCCACCGACACCACGTTGTTGTCATCGAGCACCACCGATGCCGTGCCGTGGCGTGCAAGCTCCAGCGCCATGGCCAGCCCGATGGGGCCTGCGCCCACGATGATGACTGATTTCTTTTCCTCCGCTGCGCTCAGCCCCCTGGGCGGCACATAGGGAAAGGGTCGGTAGTCATAAGGCACGGTCTCATCCCCCGGCCAGCAGATAGCTCGAGCCGATCATTGCAAATAAAACGACCGTAAGGAAGAGCAGGAGATTGCGCCAGGGCCGCGTCGCGGGCGCGCGGCCCCATTCCCCCATCGCAGACAGAAAGGGCACCGGACCCGGAAACGTGCTGCCGGTCTTTCCTGCGGCGATGCGGCGGACGTCGAACAGCATCTTGAACATGCAGAACGCCCAGACAAGAAACACCAGAAATTGCAGGGTCAGCCGGATGATCACGGCGGTGGTCATGGATGATCTCCCTTCAGCAGTGCACGCAGCGACAGCACCGCGCCGCCGCCGAAGAACAGGCCGCCGATCACCATGACCTCGACCCAGCCGACCCCTTCGAACCCGTGCCAGGAGGCGGCAAGCCCCGTCATCGCCAGCCCCGCCACGCTGATCACGAGGCGCAGCTTCAGCTCCCCCCGCGTGGGTCCGTATTTCTTCATCCCTGCAGCGCCGCCCACATGTCCTGATCGCGTTCGGCGGTCCAGATGCGGGGATGGGCGATGCCGCACGCCTCGTCATAGGCGCGGGCGACGTTGAAGGGCAGGCAGTGTTCGTAGATCGCAAAATCGCTGAACTTGGGGTCACAGGTGGCGCGCACGGCGTCCCATGCCTCTTTCAGCGACCCGCCCCGCGCGGCGACCCGGGCGGCGGCGGCATAGGTGCTGTCGACGAAATCGCGGGTCGAGGCGATGGCCTTGCCCACCATCTCGGCCCCGACCAGCGCGTCGCCCCGCCCCGGTACGATGGCGCGTGGCTGGTAGCCCGCGATCACGTCCAGCGTGCCGCCCCATTCGGTCAGATGCCCGTCGCCGCAATAGCAGGCGGAGTGGTATTCGACGATGTCGCCGGTGAACATCACCTCCTGATCAGGCACCCAGACCACCGCGTCGCCCGCCGTATGCGCGCGCCCGGGGCGAAAGACCTCGATCCGCCGGTCGCCCAGATAGACCGTCATCCGGTCGGAAAACGTCGTGGTGGGCCAGGTCAGGCCGGGGATTTCCTCATGCCCTTCGAACAGCCGCGGGAAGCGGGCGAATTCACTGTCCCAATCCTCCTGCCCGCGTTCGGCGACCATGCCGCGCGCGGCCTCCGACATGATGATCTGGCCCGCGCCATAAGCCGAGGCACCCAGAACGCGGACGGCATGGTAGTGGGTCAGCACCAGGTGGCTGATCGGCTTGTCGGTGACGGACCGGACGCAGTCGATCACCTTGCGTGCCAGCCGCGGGGTGGCCTGTGCCTCGACGATCATCACGCTTTCATCGCCGATGATGACGCCGGTATTGGGATCGCCCTCGGCGGTGAAGGCATAAAGCCCGTCACCGATCTGGCTGAAACTGATCGTCTTCTCGGTCAGATCGCCCGCGCTGGCGAAACCCTTGGCCATGGTGCCCTCCCTCTCTCTGGGGTGAGCTTGGCAAAGCGCGCCCGCGCTTTCCAGCCCCTTCAACCGATCAGAAAACCCAATCCGTACAGCGTGACCACCCCCGCCAGCATCGCCCAGAGCACGTTCCTGGTGATGTAGCCCGCCGCCAGAGTGGCCGTCGCGGCGGCGATTTTCACCGGGTCGGGGGCGTTGGTGGCAGCATCGGGGGCCAGCACCAGCGGCATGACCATCGCGGGCAGGATCGCCACGGCGGTATAGCGCAGATGCCGCAGCAGCCAGGGCGGCAGGTCGCGGTCGCCGATCAGCCCGAGGAAGGAAAACCGCACAAGGAAGGTGCCAAGGCCCAGAAGCCCGATGATCAGCCAAAGCTCGAAACCGTTGTAACTCATGCCTGCCGCGCCTTCCAAAGCTCGGTGCGCCGTTCCACCTCGGCCCCGACCATCATGCCGACAAGACCCGCCGCGATCAGCCAGAGGTTCCAGGGCAAAAAGGAAAGCGCCAGCGCCGTTGCGATGGCCGCGAAGGCCGCCGCGATATGGGCGGGGGTGCGCAGGGCCGGCCCGATAATCGCCAGGAACATGATCGGAACGGCGAATTCCAACCCGAATTCTTCCGGGATCGCGGTTCCCAGAACCGCCCCCGCATAGCTTGAGATCAGCCAGAGCGGCAGGATCGGCGTGGCCGAGCCGAAATAGAACGCGACCTTGGCGGCGGTGCTGTCTGCCGGGCGATCCTCGTAATCGACGACCGACAGGGCATAGGTCTGATCGAACAGCAGATAGGCCGCACAGGCCCGGGTCCAGAATGGCGCGGGACCCAGATGCGGTGCCAGCGCCGCCGAATACATCGCCATCCGCAGGTTCACCGCCAGAGCCGACAGCACCACCACCCAAAGTGGCGCATCGTCCATCATCAGTTGCAGCGCGGTCAGCTGCGACGCCCCGGCGATGACCAGCACCGTCATGCTCATCGCTTCCAAAAGGTCCAGACCGGCCTCGATCGCGATCACCCCGAAGATCGTGCCGAAAGGCACCACCATCAGCGAAAAGGGCAGCGCAGCGCGAAAGCCGCGCCAAAAGGCGGTTCTGGGACGGGAGGGTGACATCTGTGTCGAAAGCGTTGGGTTCTGTGCCCCGTTGCCCTAAACCCCGGGGTGTGGGGATGCAATTCACCACCCGTGGGATGCCGGATCAGGGAACGGAATGACGGGCGGGTTCGATCAGGTTGTGATGGTGGATTGGTCGGCGCGGTCGGCCCCGTCCCCTGCGCGTCCCACCAAGGACGCTATCTTTGTCGCGGTGGCCGATGGGGGCCGCACATCCGTGACCTATCACCGGACCCGGGCCGATGCGCTGGCCTGTCTGACCGGCCTGTTCGACGCCGCGCTGGCGGGAGGGCGGCGCGTGCTTGCAGGCTTCGATTTCCCCTTCGGCTACCCAAGGGGCTTTGCCCGGGCCGTGACCGGCACGCCCGACCCATTCGCGGTCTGGGACTGGCTGGCCACGCGGATCGCAGACGATGACCGCAACGCCAACAACCGCTTCGACGTGGCCGAGGCGCTGAATGGCCTGTTCCCCGGCGTGGGACCGTTCTGGGGCTGTCCCGCCGCGCGCGCCACCGCCGCCTTGCCGATGAAAGGCAGCCTGCGCCACGGGCACGGCATGGCCGAACGCCGTGTGGTCGAGGCACGGATGAGAACCGCGCAGCCGGTGTGGAAGCTTTTCACCACCGGGTCGGTGGGCAGCCAGTCCCTGCTCGGCCTGCCCCGCCTGCAGAACCTGCGCCGACGTTACGGCCCCGCGCTGGCGGTCCGGCCTTTCGAGGACCGCGACGCCCCGATCATCCTGGCCGAGATTTACCCGTCGCTACTTGCAGCAGAGGTCAAGCGCCGACAGGGCGAGGACGAAATCCTCGACGCCGCGCAGGTCGTCGTGATGGCGCAGGCTTTCGCCGGTCTCGATCCCACGCGCCTCGACGCGATGCTGCGCGAAGGCGACCGTGAAGAAGGATGGATATTGGGCCTCGGTCATCATGACGACTTGATCGCCACCATCAACAGGTAACGCGGCCTAGTCAAAGGTGCCTGTCACCCGCCCGAGCAGCATGAAGGCCCGCGAGGTGCGGGTATTGGCCATCGCCGCGATATCGGCATCGCTGGCGGTTTTCTCGAACTCGGTGAAGGTCCGGTCGAAATGGCGCAGGAAGTGATGCACCACGTCGCGGAACACCGGGTCCTTGCGCATCCGCCCTGCCGCCAGCACCAGCGATGACCGGTCATGGATCCCGCCCAGATCGGCAATCGCGCGCCCGCGTTCGCCATGCGCGAATTTGCGCCAGATCTCGGGGCGCGCATGGTCGGGGCGCAGGTCGTCCATGTAGACACCGTCCTGGCTGAGCAGGGTCAGCGCGTCCTGGCTCGCGCGGATCAGCCGTTCGGTCGCCGGGTCCTCCAGCGCGCGGCGCAGCGTGCGGAACCCTTCCTTGTCATGCTCGTTCTCCGGGAAATTCATCGCCTTGATGAAATCCACCACGCTGATCGGGGCCTTCGGGGCGGGCGTGCTCAACCCCAGGGTCTGCTGCGGCTGATCGGACACGGGGGCCTTGGGCGGCACGGCGGCCCGGCTGTCGGCGGGCGCCTGCCCGCGCAGCGAGGTGAAGGTGGGGTGGGCCGCCGCCGTGCGCTGCGCGGCCACCAGTGCGTCCAGCTTCTCCATGACGCCGCTGCTCAGGTTGATCCCGGCCTTGTGCTGCTGTTCGACATAGGTGGCGCGCATCGCGTCGATCGAGGCCTGCAGCCGGGCGGCCTCCTGGCGGAGGGTGCGGGCGGTGCGCGCGGCCGAGGCCGCCACCCAGATCAGCGCCACCGGCATCAGCACGGCCAGCGCGGTCAGAACCGTGTTCACCGTGCCCTGGGGCAGCCCTTCACCATCGCCTTCCAGCCCGTAAAGCACCACGACGCCCAGCCATGCCGCCGTCAGCACTGTCGCCGTCACTTCGACCCCGGTCACACGGCGTGGCGGCGGGTCCCCCGGATAAAGGCCCAGATCCAGGTTCGAAGGCGTCTTGTCGTCGGGCATGACAGGTCCGCGTCAAGGCCGCCGGGCAGCGCCCTCAGACGTAGGAGATCGAGACGATTTCATAGTCCTTGGTGCCGCCCGGCGTGGTCACTTCGACACTGTCACCTTCATCCTTGCCGATCAAGGCGCGGGCGAGCGGCGACTTGATGTTCAAAAGCCCCTTCTCGATATCGGCCTCGAGCTCGCCGACGATCTGGTAGGTCTTTTCGACGTCGTCCTCATCGACCAGAACCACGGTCGCGCCGAACTTCACCGGCCCCGACAGTGTTTTCGGGTCGATCACCTGCGCCAGGCCCAATGTGCCCTCAAGCTCCTTGATGCGGCCCTCGATGAAGGACTGCTTTTCGCGCGCGGAATGGTATTCGGCGTTCTCCGACAGGTCACCATGCTCGCGCGCCTCCGAAATCGCCTTGATGATCGCGGGACGTTCGACGGATTTCAGGGTCTTCAGCTCGGCATCAAGGGCCTTGTAGCCCGCCGGGGTCATCGGGAATTTTTCCATCGGTTCGCTTCGTTTGCTGCGTGTCGGTGGCGGGACGGTCTTGGACGAAAAACCGGAGCGTAGGGGCAATCCTGCGCGGGTTCAACGGGGATCGGGTCATCCGGAAATGCCGACCTCGACCGTGCCGGTGATGGTGATCCCGGTCGCCGGGCGGGGTTCGGGCCGTTCAGGCTCGCCATCCACCCCGCAGGCAACAAGCGCGCTGAACAGCGCCACGCAGGCGACGATCCGGATCATGGCAGCTTCTCCTTCCAGCGGGCGATCTGGGCACGTACCTGCACCGGTGCCGTGCCTCCGTAGGACATGCGCGAGGCGACCGAATTCGCCACGCCCAGCACGCCGAACACATCCTCGGTAATCTGCGCCTGAACCGATTGCATGTCCAGCAGGCTCAGATCGGAAAGATCGCATCCGCGATCTTCGGCCATTTTCACCAGCGCGCCGGTGACGTGATGGGCCTCGCGGAAGGGCAGGCCAAGGGCCCGCACCAGCCAGTCGGCCAGGTCGGTGGCGGTGGAAAACCCGCTGGCCGCGGCGGTTTCAAGTGCTGCGCGGTTGGCGGTCATGTCGCGCACCATCCCCGTCATCGCCGCCAGTGCCAGCATCAGGTTGTCGGCCGCATCGAAGACCTGTTCCTTGTCCTCCTGCATGTCCTTGGAATAGGCCAAGGGCAGCCCCTTCATCACCGTCAGCAGCGCCACGTTCGCCCCAAGTATCCGCCCGATCTTGGCGCGGATCAGTTCGGCGGCATCGGGGTTCTTCTTTTGCGGCATGATCGAGGAGCCGGTGGAAAACCTGTCCGACAGCGTGACGAAGCGGAACTGGGCCGAGGACCAGATCACCAGCTCTTCGGCGAACCGGCTCAGATGCATGGCGCAGATCGTGGCGGCGGCCAGAAACTCCAGTGCGAAATCCCGGTCGCTGACGGCATCCAGCGAATTGGCCGCCGGCCGGTCGAAGCCGAGCGCGGCCGCCGTCATCTCGCGGTCGATGGGAAAGGAGGTGCCGGCCAGCGCGGCCGCGCCGAGCGGGCATTCGTTCATCCGCGCCCGCGCGTCGATCAGGCGCGAGCGGTCTCGGGCGAACATCTCGACATAGGCCATCATATGGTGGCCCCAGGTGACCGGCTGCGCCGTTTGCAGATGGGTGAAGCCCGGCATGACCCAATCGGCCCCGGCCTCGGCCTGTGCGAGAAGCGCCCGCATGAGCGCCTCCAGCCCCTGGATCGCCGCGTCGATCTGGTCGCGCACCCACAGCTTGAAATCCGTCGCCACCTGGTCATTGCGCGACCGCGCCGTGTGCAAACGGCCCGCAGGTTCCCCGATCAACGCCTTCAGCCGTGCCTCGACATTCATGTGAATGTCTTCCAGCGCAGTGGAAAAGGTGAAATCTCCGGCCTCGATCTCTGACAAGACCGTGAGAAGCCCTTCCCGGATCGCCGCCGCATCGTTATCGGTGATCACACCGGTGGCCGCCAGCATGGCCGCGTGGGCACGGGACCCTGCGATGTCCTGTTTCGCCAACCGCTTGTCGAACCCGATCGAGGCATTGATCGCTTCCATGATCGCGTCCGGCCCGGCGGCGAAACGCCCGCCCCACATGCTGTTGGTGTCCTGGTCCGACATACGTATTCGCCCTTTGCGGGAGGTTTCTCGATGATCCGCCATCTGGCTGCTGCCGCCCTCTACATCTCTGCCGCGCTCAGCGCAAACCTGGCGCTGGCGCAGGGCCCGGCCGATCTGGCCGTGGGCGAGATGCGGGGGCTGGTATTCCATGACACCCCTGTGCCCGCCTCGGCCGAACCCTTCCTGAAAATGGATGAAACCGAAGGTGTGCTGGCCGATTATGCCGGTCGGTATGTGCTTTTGAATTTCTGGGCCACCTGGTGCGCGCCCTGCCGCCACGAAATGCCCGCGCTCAACACGCTGCAGCAGACCTATGGCGGTGAGGATTTCACGGTCGTCACGCTGGCCACAGGCCGCAACCCGCCGCAGGCGATCCAGAGGTTTTTCGATGAGGAAGGCCTGACCGACCTGACGATGTATCGCGACATCAACCAGCAGATCGCGCGCGAGATGGGGGTGTTCGGCCTGCCGATCACGGTGCTTCTGAACCCCGAAGGCCAAGAGATCGCACGGCTGAGGGGGGATGCCGAATGGGCCGGCGAGGATGCCTTCGCCCTGATCGAGGCGGTGCTGGCGCAAGGGGCCGACGACTGAGAGGGGCGATTTCCGTCCCGATTTTCTGCGGAAGATCACCTAGGGCCCGGCCACCTCGGCGTGCCGGAAACAGGTTGTCAGGTGGTCGTTGACCACCCCGGTCGCCTGCAGCCAGGCATAGACGATGGTCGGCCCGCAAAACCGGAACCCGGCCCTTTTCAGGTCTTTCGACATCTTCTCGCTCATCGGGGTGAAGGCGGGCACCTCGGACAGGCTGCGCCAGCTGTTCTGCACCGGCACCCCGCCCACGTAATCCCACACGAACCCGTCAAATCCCCCCCGTGCCTCCATCGCCTGCCAGGCGCGCGCATTGCCGATCGCGGCCTCGATCTTGCCGCGATGCCTGACGATCGCGGGGTCCTGCAGCAGCCGCGTCACCTCCGCCTCGCCCCATGTCGCGACCACGTTCGGATCGAACCCGTCGAAGGCCCGCCGAAACCCGTCGCGCTTGCGAAGGATGGTGATCCAGGCGAGCCCCGCCTGGAACCCGTCGAGGATCAGCTTTTCCCACAACGCGCGGCTGCTTCTTTCGGGCACCCCCCATTCGGTGTCGTGATAGGCGACGTAAAGCGGATCATCCCCGCACCAGCCGCAGCGCCCCCGCCCGTCCATTGCCGTCCCTCAAATTAGAACAAAAGTGGAATATTCATGCCTCCTTAAGGGGTGCGGCGGCATCAGCGCAAGTGTCGTGACGCGGAGGTTTCAGGATGGGACGGATCGGGCGCAAGCTCATTGACGAGGGTGTCGAAAGTCCGCTCGACGTGGCGGTGTCGCAGCGCGACCGCGGCACCATGGCGATGGTGCGCCAGGCGCTGGAACGCGGCGATGCCGTTCTGGCCTATCAGCCGGTGGTGCGTGCGGACGGGGCGGGGGTGGCCTTTTACGAAGGTCTGATCCGAATCCTCGACGAAACCGGGCGCGTGATCCCCGCGCGCGATTTCATCACCGTTGTCGAAGACCAGGACCTTGGCCGCCAGATCGACTGCGCCGCGCTCAGGATCGGGCTGAACGCGCTCAAGGCCAACCCGTCGCTCAGGCTGTCGATCAACATGTCGGCCCGATCCGTGGGCTATCCGGCCTGGATGCAGATCCTGCGCCGCAACGTGCGCGACCGCCCGGACGTGGCGCAGCGCCTGATCCTGGAAATCACCGAAACCTCCGTGATGCAGATGCCCGAGATCGTGAAAATCTTCATGGAGGATTTTCAGGACAAGGGGATCACCTTCGCGCTGGACGATTTCGGGGCGGGCTATACCGCGTTCCGCCACCTGCGCCATTTCTGTTTCGACATCCTCAAGATCGACGGCCAGTTCGCCCGCAGCGTCGATCAGGACGCCGACAACCAGGTGCTGTGCGAGGTGCTGATCTCGCTGGCGCGCCATTTCGACATGGTCGTCGTATCCGAAGCCGTCGAAACACTGGGCGAGGCGGATTGGCTGACCGCCGCCGGGGTGGATTGCCTGCAAGGCTATTACTATGCCGCCCCGTCCATGACCCCGCCCTGGGCGAACGCGCAGATGCCCCGCTAGGCAAGACGCGCGCCACCCGGGGACCAAACGCGGCGGCTGAGACACCGTGTCCGGTATCGGGCGCTGCCCCCTGCGGCATATCACTCGCGTGTAACGTGTGGCGCCGCCGTCATGGTTCGCCCGGCGGCCACTTGTCCACTGCCCGTGTCCAATGGAAGGGATCTCCATGACCAATGTCGTCATTGCCTCCGCCGCCCGCACGCCGGTCGGCAGTTTTCTCGGCTCCTTCGCCAACACGCCTGCCCATGACCTGGGCACAACGGTGATCGAGGCGCTGATCGACCGCGCGGGCATCGACAAGTCGGAGGTGTCCGAAACGATCCTCGGCCAGGTGCTGACCGCAGCCCAGGGCCAGAACCCCGCGCGCCAGGCCCATATCAACGCAGGCCTGCCCAAGGAAAGCGCGGCCTGGAGCATCAACCAGGTCTGCGGTTCGGGCCTCAGGGCCGTGGCCATCGGGGCGCAGCATATCATGCTGGGCGATGCAGATATCGTTGTCGCGGGCGGCCAGGAGAACATGTCGATGTCGCCCCATGCCGCGACGCTGCGCCAGGGTCAGAAGATGGGCGACCTGAAATACATCGACACCATGATCCGCGACGGGTTGTGGGACGCCTTCAACGGCTACCACATGGGTCAGACTGCCGAAAACGTGGCCGAGCAATGGCAGATCAGCCGCGACATGCAGGATGAATTCGCCGTCGCCAGCCAGAACAAGGCCGAGGCCGCGCAGAAGGCTGGCAAGTTCGCCGATGAAATCGCCCCCGTCACCATCAAGACCCGCAAGGGCGACATCACCGTCGACAGCGATGAATACATCCGCCACGGCGCCACCATGGATGCGATGGCGAAACTGCGCCCGGCCTTCACCAAGGACGGATCCGTCACCGCCGCCAATGCCTCGGGCATCAATGACGGCGCGGCGGGCACCCTGCTGATGACCGCCGAGGCGGCCGAGAAACGGGGCATCGAACCTCTGGCACGGATCGTGTCCTACGCCACGGCGGGTCTCGACCCCTCGATCATGGGCGTCGGCCCGATCTATGCGTCGCGCAAGGCGCTGGAAAAGGCGGGCTGGAAGGTCGACGATCTCGACCTTGTGGAAGCCAACGAAGCCTTCGCCGCCCAGGCCTGCGCGGTGAACAAGGACATGGGCTGGGACCCCGAGATCGTGAACGTCAATGGCGGGGCCATCGCCATCGGCCACCCGATCGGCGCCTCGGGCTGCCGCGTGCTGAACACCTTGCTGTTCGAGATGCAGCGCCGCGATGCCAAGAAAGGCCTCGCAACGCTGTGCATCGGGGGCGGCATGGGTGTTGCCATGTGCGTCGAACGCCCGTGATATGGATCAAGGCAGCGCGTCCGCGCGCCGCCTACCCATCAACATGACCCGGAAACCGGGCATCCCGATCTGGAGGAGACATTCATGGGACGTGTGGCACTGGTCACCGGCGGCAGCCGGGGCATCGGCGAGGCTATCTCGAAAGCGTTGAAAGCCGAAGGGTATGAGGTCGCCGCGACCTATGCCGGCAACGATAAGAAGGCCGCCGCCTTCACCGCCGATACCGGCATCAAGACCTACAAGTGGAACGTCGCCGATTACGACGCCTCCAAGGCCGGGATCGCCCAGATCGAGGCCGACCTTGGCCCCATCGACATCGTCGTGGCCAACGCGGGCATCACCCGCGACGCCGCGTTCCACAAGATGACGCCCGAGATGTGGAACGAGGTGATCGCCACCAACCTCACGGGGGTCTTCAACACCGTCCACCCGGTCTGGGGCGGGATGCGCGACCGGGGCTTTGGCCGGGTGATCGTGATCTCGTCGATCAACGGGCAAAAGGGCCAGATGGGTCAGGTCAACTATGCCGCGACCAAGGCGGGCGATCTCGGCATCGTCAAATCGCTTGCGCAGGAAGGCGCGCGGCGCGGTATCACCGCCAACGCGATCTGCCCGGGCTATATCGGCACCGAAATGGTGCGCGCGATCGACGAGAAGATCCTGAACGAAGTGATCATCCCGCAGATCCCCGCCGGTCGTCTGGGCGAGCCCGAGGAAATCGCACGCTGTGTGGTGTTCCTGGCCTCCGACGATGCCGGGTTTATCAACGGCTCCACGATCTCGGCCAACGGCGCGCAGTTCTTCGTCTGACGGCGCGTCGCCCGACGCGCGCAGCATGGGCCGGGCGGGGGTGACCCCGCCCCGGCCCAGCCAGCCGTATCAGACGGCAGCAGTGGCGCCGCGCAGAACCGGTTTCGGCTCGGGGCGGGCAAAGATCGACGCCCACATCCCTTTAAGGAATTCTGCGCGGGCGGCTTCGGCGCGTTCGAAACCGGCGCGCGCTTCGGGGGTGATACCACGATAATACATCTGGTGTCCTTTCTGCTCTGATCTTGGGGATAAGATGGGTCAGCCTTGCTGACATGACCATTTCGGATTCTGCATTGCGGCATCTCGGCTGGCGCAAGGCTTGTGAATGAATTTGTTAAGGGTCATGTCGGCGCGCTGTCTCGTTTGTGTGTCTTGAGGCCTTACATGCGCCCTTGCGGGCCGTGCGACAAACGAGTCTTTCCAAGCAGTCAGTTAAGCTATACTTAAGTGGGATGAGCGACCGTCTGCCCCCGCTGACCGCCTTGCGCGCGTTCGATGCCGCTGCGCGGCATATGAGTTTCGCGCGCGCGGCCGAGGAACTGAACGTCACGCCCGCCGCGCTCAGCTTTCAGATCAAGTCGCTCGAGGATCATCTGGGCACCCCGGTGTTCCGCCGCCTCAACCGTGCCGTGGAACTGACCGCCGCGGGCCAGGCGCTGGCCCCGGGGGCCGCCGACGGATTCGCCACGCTGCAATCGGCCTGGCGCGCGGCGCAGCGCAGCACCGATACGACCGGCCTGACCGTCACCGCCGGTCCCGCCTTCACCGCGAAATGGCTGGCACCGCGCCTGTTCGGGTTCGCGCAGGATCACCCCGAGATCGAACTCAGGTTCGCGGCCTCGCTCAGGCTGATGGATTTCGACCGCGACAATGTGGATGTGGCGATCCGCTTCGGCATCCCGCGCGACGAACAGGGCCTTTTCTCGCGCCAGATCGTATCGGAATGGGTCACGCCGATGATGACCGCCGAGATGGCCGCGAGATACCCTGAACCCGCGGACCTGCTGACCGCCCCGCTGCTCAGCTCGGACGATATCAGGCTCCTGTTTCCGGAAATCGGATGGAAAAGCTGGTTCGCGGCTGCCGGTCTGCCGATGCCCAAGGGCGAGGGCACAAGGTTCAGCCAGGCCGATCATGCATTGGATGCTGCGGCGGCCGGGGCGGGCGTGGTGCTCGGCCGGGTGATCCTTGCTGAAAAGGACCTGCGCGAGGGGCGGCTGGTCATGCCCTACGATCTGGCGCTGACCACCTCGGCCGCCTATCGCTTCGTCTGTCCCGAAGGGGTCCAGACCCGGCCTCAGGTGCAAGCCTTCCTTGCCTGGCTGGAAAGCCAGATCGCGGATCTGGATACCTATGAGGCGGGGCACCGGTTCGTGCCGGCCCCCGCCGCGCGTCCCGGCGCCTAGCTGTCGAGGCGCGAGATTTCCTCTTTCAGACGCAGTTTCTGTTTCTTCAGATCACGGAGGGTCACGTCATCCATGCCGGGGCAGCGTTGCGCCTCTTCCACGCGGTCGGACAGGTGGGCATGCTTTTTCTTCAACTCCGACAGATGGGCGTCGATCGACATCTGCGTCCTCCTTTCGCTGATTACACTGCACAAAGTGCAACACGAAACCCGAGTCGTGTCACGCATCTGTTGCAAAGCATTGTGCGAACGGCACCGGGCCGCGGCTCAATCCCAGGGCAGCGCCTGAGCGTCGCGCAGGATCGCGCGGGCGATGTCCGTCTGGTCCTCGCCGTCGCCCGCATGGTGCGGCGCGGCATGCAGCACGGCAGGGGCCAGCAGGCGAAACGGGGCGCGCCCGCCTTTGCGGGCACGGACCAGCACCTGCCCCGCCTCCCGCCCCGCGCGTCCGGCGACCGGGCGCACCGCGACCGATCCAAGCCCGTTCATCGCGGCCAGGGCATCCGGCAAACGGTCCGATGACAGGATCAGCGTCAGCCATCCCCTGGGGGCCAGCCGCGCCCGGCCCACCGCGATCCAATCCGCCAGCGGCGTGTCCTCGCGCAGCGCCGCCTCGCGCCCCGGATCGGCGGCGGCGGTGCCCGTTTCCGGCGGGAAATAGGGGGGATTGGCAACAACCTGGTCAAAGCTTTGCTGCCGCAGCTCGCCCGGCAGGTCGGCCAGGTCGGCGGTCACGATCTGCGCCTCGAGCCCTGCCTCCGCGACGTTCCGCCGGGCCAGATCGGCATAGCTGCCCTGGCGCTCAACCCCCGTGACCCGCAGCCCCGGCACCCGCGCCGCAAGGCACAGGCTGGCCACCCCCACGCCACAGCCAAGCTCCAGCACCGATTGTCCCGCCCGCGCCTCCACCGCTGCGGCCAGCAGCACCGGGTCGGTTCCGGCACGGTAACCCGATGCCGGCTGCCATGCCCGCACCCGGCCATCCAGGAATGCGTCATGGGTCAGGTCGGTCGCGTTCGCGCTCACTCGCTTACCGGCAGGTCGTTGTCGCGCAGAACGGCCCGCGCGCGGAACGCGTCCGCCCGCGCCACCAGCAACCGGCGCGGCAAAATGCCGATCGACCCTTCGAGGACGCTCATGTGGACGTCCATTTCGAACACTTCTATATCCTCGCCCGACAGCAATGCGTTGGCGAAGGCGATGACGGTCGGATCGTTGGAGCGCAGGACCTCGAGCATGTCGGGGATGTATGCCCGCCACCGGCGGTTGTCGAGACAAGGGCCGGACGGCCCCACGAGGGAAGGACCCGCGCGCCATGAGCCTGGACCAGGCCGCTACCAAACCCCATGACCGCCTGTCGGCCCATCTGGCCGATGATCTGGCGGCGGTGAACGCGTTGATCCGCGACCGGATGGCCTCGGAACACGCGCCGCGCATTCCCGAGGTCACCGCCCATCTGGTCGAAGCCGGGGGCAAGCGCATCCGTCCGATGCTGACATTGGCCGCCGCGCGGCTCTGTGGCTATGAGGGTCAGGATCACCGGAAACTGGCCGCCACGGTGGAATTCATCCATACCGCGACGCTGCTGCATGACGACGTGGTCGATGAAAGCCAGCGCCGCAGGGGGCGCCCGACCGCGAACCTGCTCTGGGACAACAAATCCAGCGTGCTGGTGGGTGATTACCTTTTTGCCCGGTCATTCCAGCTGATGGTCGAAACCGGGTCGCTCCGGGTGCTGAACATCCTGTCGAACGCCGCCGCCGTGATCGCCGAGGGCGAGGTGCTGCAGCTTTCGGCGGCGATGAATATCGCGACCACCGAAGACACCTACCTGCAGGTGATCCGTGGAAAGACCGCCGCCCTGTTCGAAGCGGCCTGCGAGGTCGGCGGTGTGATCGCCGATCAGCCCGACAATGTCGTCACCGCGCTTGCCGCCTATGGCGACGGGCTGGGCATCGCGTTCCAGATGGCTGATGACCTTCTGGATTGGGGCGGGGCTGCCGGGGTGATTGGCAAGAACACCGGTGATGATTTCCGCGAACGCAAGCTGACCCTGCCGGTCATCCGCGCTATCGCCCGCGCCGATGCGGGCGAACGCGACTTCTGGAAAAGGACCATCGAAAAGGGCGACCAGCAGGACGGCGACCTGGAAACAGCCCTCGGGCTGTTGCGCAAACATGGCACTCTGGATGAAACCCGGGCCGAGGCCGAAGCCCATGCCGCCCGCGCTGCCGGTGCGCTGGAGGCGCTGCCCGATCACCCGCTGCGCGACATGATGCGCGATCTGGCGTCCTACGTCGTCGCGCGGCTGGCCTAGGGCGCGGCCAGCACCGGCGCGGAGGCCACCCACCAATCGGGCTGATCGCGGCCCAGCGCCCTGGCCGCGTCGGTTGCGGCATCCTCGGCGCCGAACAGTCCGAAACAGGTGCCGCCCGACCCGCTCATCCGCGCCAGCAGGCATCCGGGCCGCGCCTCCAGGTGGTCGAGCACGGTACCGATCTCGGGCACCAGGTCCCGCGCCGGGGGCCAGAGGTCGTTCCGCGCGATACACAGCCAGCGCACGAAGCCGGGCAGGTCGGACCAGTCCGGGTCGGACAGGGGCGGGTTTTCGGCCGTCGCAAGGCGCGAGAATACGGCCCCCGTGGGCACCGCGACGCCGGCATTCGCCAGCACGATCCACAGCGGCGGCAAGGGCGGCACCGGCTCGATCACGTCGCCAATGCCCCGCATCCGGCAGGGTGCGCCATGCACGCAGACTGGGATATCCGCCCCGATGGCCAGTTGTGCCGCAAGCCCCGGCAGGGGCCTGTCCCACAGCGCCGCCAACCCGTGCAGCGCCGCCGCCGCATCGGCCGATCCGCCCCCGATCCCGCCCGCATGGGGCAGGTGCTTGTCCAGAATGATCCGCGCGCCAAGGGGCGGGTCGAACGCCTGCGCCGCCTTCCAGATCAGGTTGCGATCATCGGTCGGCACGCCCTCGGACCGGGGGCCGGTGACATCGAGGGTCAGGGCGCCATCGGCCGCGACCGAAATCCAGTCGCCCGCGCCCGCAAAAACCACCAGCGAATCCAGCAGGTGATACCCGTCCGCCCGCCGCCCGGTGACATGCAGCGCCAGGTTGACCTTGGCCGGGGCGAACCGCCGGTGGCTCACTGAATGGCGCCGACGCCGCCCTCGGCCTCCAGCACCTCGTAAAGGCCCATATCCAGCTTCCGGCGGATACGGTCGGCGACATCGGGCTCGGGCTCGAAACTCAGGGCCCGGTTCCACTGGAACTCGGCCTCGCGGTAGCGTCCGACCATCCAGTACACATCGCCCAGATGGTCGAGGATGATTGGCTCATAGGGGGCCAGTTCCACCGCGCGCTCCATCGGAGCCACCGCCTCTTCGAAGCGGCCGAGCCGGTACAGGACCCAGCCCAGACTGTCAGTGATGTAGCCCGAATCGGGCCGCCCCGCGACGGCGCGTTCGATCATGTCGAGCGCCTCGTCGAAGTTGCGGCGCTGTTCGACAAGCGAATAGCCGAGGTAATTCAGAACGTTGGGCTGTTCGGGGTTCAGTTCCAGCGCGCGCCGGAAATCGGCCTCGGCCGGGGGCCAGTTGTCGGTCTGCTCGTAGCAGATGGCGCGGGTGTAGAACAGGAACCAGGCGCTTTCCTGGCTGTCATCCATCGCGTCGATGGCCTCGCTATAGGCTTCGATGGCCTCGCCGCAGCGGTCTTCGCGGCGCAAAAGATCGCCGAGCGCGGCATAGATCGACGACAGGCCCGGCCTCTCGGCGGTCACCGCCCGCAGGAGGGCAATGGCCTCATCGGCGGCACCCGCTTCATAAAGCGCCTCGGCCCGGCCCGCCTGCGCCTCGACGTAATTGTCGCTGTCGGGGGGCACGGTGGCGAAGCTTTCGGCCGCCAGTTCATGCTGCCCCTGTTCAAGAAACATCCGCGCCACGAACATCGCCGCCTGCCCGTGGTCCGGGTCGATGCCGCGTGCGGCCTGGCCGTAAAGAACCGGCAACCCGCCGGCCTGGCCGTCCGCCTCCAGCGCCCGCGCGACGGAAAAGAACACTTCGGCCACGCCCTGTTGCGCGGTGGTGATGAAGGCATAGGGCCGGGGCGCGGTTTCCGTTGTCAGCCGCGCCTGCAGCGCCAGGATCGAAGGGTCCGGGACGGCATCGGTAAAGCGAGTGAGCAAGGCCACCGCCTCGTCGCGCCGGTCCAGTTGCGCCAGGATCTCGGCCCGGGCCCGGATCGTGCGTTCTGTCATCGTGACCAGGCCGAAAGCCTCGCCCGACAGGATCAGGTCGGCCCCTTCGAAGTCGCCGACCGCGGCCCGTGCATATCCCAGATGGGTGCGGGCGAGGTTGGCCAGCGTGGGCTCCTCTGCCACGGCTTCGAACGCGGCAACGGCACCGGTCATGTCACCGCCGCCAAAACGCAGCCACGCATCGGCCAGCCCGTCGATCAGGGGGCCGCCGGCTTGCTGGGCGGCAATCGCCTCGGCGGCCTCTGCGAAATTACCGCTCCGCACCGCCAGAACGAACCGCGCCAGATCGGCCAGTTCGCGCGCCCCGGGCGTGTCGTCCGCCGCATCGGCAAGCTCGGCGGCCCGGGCCCAGTCGCCCATCGCGGCCCATGCATAGATGGCATTCCCCGCGATCAGCCCGTTGCCCGGGTCCGCGATCAGCGCCCGTTCGAAAAACCGCGCCGCCGCCCGCTGATCCCCGTCCAGTGCGGCCGCCCGACCGGCAAGGTAGGCGCCCGACAGGCCCGGCCCGGGCTCGGCCTGCGCAAGGACGGCTGCGGGCGACAACAGGGTCGTCCCGATGTAAAGGGCAAACGCTGCAAACGCGCGGGGCATCGTGCATCTCCTCGGGTCGTGCGCTCGAAACCTAGGCCTCCGCGCCGCGCAGGGCAATGTCGCGCAGCCGTTCCCGCGCCGTGCTGACCGGTATGTGACCGGCCGACCCCTCACATGTTGGGATAGTTCGGCCCGTCTCCCCCCTGCGGCACGGTCCAGTTGATGTTCTGGCTCGGGTCCTTGATGTCGCAGGTCTTGCAGTGAACGCAGTTCTGGAAATTGATCACGAAACGCGGGTCCTTGCCGTCTTCCTTCACCACCTCGTAGACGCCTGCCGGGCAATAGCGTTCGGCGGGTTCGGCATAGGTCGGCAGGTTCACCAGAATCGGCACCGACGGATCCTTGAGCTTCAGATGCGCGGGCTGGCTTTCCTCGTGATTGGTCATGGAGAAACTGACATTGGTCAGCCGGTCAAAGCTCAGCACGCCATCGGGGCGGGGATACTCTATCGGTTTGTGGTCGTCGGCCTTGCCGGTCGCCTCGGCATCCGATTTGCCATGGCTCAGCGTGCCGAAGGGCGAGATGCCGATCAGGCTGTTCAGCCACATGTCCAGCCCGCCCAGGCCAAGACCGCCCAGAAGCCCGTATTTCGACCACAGCGGCTTGACGTTGCGCACCGGTTTCAGATCGCGCGCCACGGCGCCGCTGCGCAACTCGGCCTCATAGGCGTCCAGTTCGTCGCCCGACCGCCCGGCGCTCATCGCTTCGAACGCGGCCTCTGCGGCGGCCTTTCCCGACAGCATCGCGTTGTGGTTGCCCTTGATGCGCGGCACGTTCACCAGCCCCACACCACAGCCCAGAAGCGCCACCCCCGGCGCGACCGCTTTGGGCATCGATTGCCAGCCACCTTCGGAAATCGCCCGTGCGCCATAGGCGATGCGTTTGCCGCCCTTCAACAGCTCGGCGACCATCGGGTGATGCTTGAACCGCTGGAACTCCATGTAGGGGTACAGATGCGGATTGGCGTAATTCAGGTGGGTGACGAAGCCCACATAGACCTGATTGTTATCAAGGTGATAGATGAACGACCCGCCGCCTGCGTTCTTGCCCAGCGGCCAGCCCATCGTGTGCATCACCAGGCCTTCGCGGTGCTTCTCGGGATCGACCTCCCAGATTTCCTTCATGCCGAGGCCGAATTTCTG
The DNA here is from genome assembly GCA_024742455.1 of Paracoccaceae bacterium. GTDB lineage: Bacteria > Pseudomonadota > Alphaproteobacteria > Rhodobacterales > Rhodobacteraceae > JANSYL01. The sequence goes on from JANSYL010000009.1 coordinate 33,298, forward strand.
CGGATCGCGCCCGGCCGACAGGTCGAATTTCTCCATCACTTCCTTGGTCAGCGACCCGCGCACGCCTTCACCCAGGAACACGTATTTGCCATGCAGTTCCATGCCCGGTTCGGTGTTCTCGCCGATCGAGCCATCGGGTTCGAGGCCGAAGACACCGGCCACGACACCCTTCACCGCGCCATCCTTGCCATAGACAAGTTCCGAACAGGCCATGCCGGGGAAGATCTCGACGCCCATCGCCTCGGCCTGCTCGGCCATCCAGCGGCAGACATTGCCCATCGACACGATGTAATTGCCGTGATTGTTCATCAGCCGCGGCATCATCCAGTTGGGCAGCCGGATCTGCCCGCCTTCGCCCAGCATGTAGAACTCGTCGTCGCGCACCGGCACTGTGATCGGCGCCGCCTTGTCACGCCAGTCCGGGATCAGCGCGTCCAGCCCCGCGGGGTCCAGCACCGCGCCCGACAGGATATGCGCGCCCACCTCGGACCCTTTTTCCAGCACCACGACGCTCAGATCGGGGTCGAGCTGTTTCAGACGGATCGCCGCCGAAAGCCCCGCCGGCCCGGCGCCGACGATCACCACATCATACTCCATGCTTTCGCGTTCGATCTGGGTCATCGCGTGGTCCCTTGCACCTGGTGTCTGGAGGGGAGGATTGGGCCGAACCCCCAGTCGGGCAAGGGCCTAGCGCGAAGGTGTCGCAGAGGTCAATTCCAACGCCACGTCGCAAAGGCCGGGCTTGGCGGCGCGCGGCGCGTGGCCTAGCTGTGACCAAACCGTCCCAAGGAGGTCCGATATGACCGTCACCCGCCTGGTCTATGCCGCCCTGCTGATCATCGGCACCGTGCTGCCCTGGAGCTATTTCTACGCATGGTTCGCTGAAAACGGCTGGTCGCTCGGCGCGATGATCGATGCCTGGTATGTCAACCTCGCCACCACGGGGCTGGTCTATGACCTGACCGTCGCGGCGGCGGCGCTGACCGTCTGGGCGCTCTACGAAGGGGTCGTTCGGCGCGATTACTGGTATCTGCTGGTGATCCCCGTGACCTTCGGCATCGGCGTCAGCGCCGGGCTTCCGCTGGCGCTCCTGCTGCTCACGCGTCGGTCTGGGGCTTCGGCGTAGGCACGCCGTCGACCCGCACCTCGCCCGCGATATTGTCGAGCACCACGGGATTGTCCCAGATCGTCACCGAGGGCCGGGCGCCGAACCGGCCCTCCATCCAGTCGGCCCAGTCGGCGTTGAACCAGGCCTCGGCGGCGGCCCGGCTTTCGAATTCATAGACCCCGCCGCCCCCCGTTTCGCCGTTCAGGAAGTATTTCCGCCGCAGCCCCGGCACCTCCTGGAAAATCGGGGCATCGGCGACCGACCGGTCGATCACGGCCTGCCGGTCCCGCTTGGGACCGGGCAGGGGGATGGTCACCACCGCGATGATCACAGCGTCAGCACCGTCGACCCGGTGGTCTTCCGCGCCTCCAGCGCGCGATGCGCTTCGGCCACCTCTTCCAGCGGGAAGGTCTGGTCGATGCGGATCTTCACCGCGCCGCTTTCCACCTTCTCGAACAGCTCTTTCGCCATCTGCTGGCAGGTGGCGTGATCGGCGATATGGGTGAACAGCGTGGGCCGCGTGATCTTGAGCGATCCTTTCGGTCCGAGCGTGGCGATGGAAAACGGCGGCACCGGGCCCGAGGCATTGCCGAAGGAAATCATGAAACCCAGGGGTCGCAGGCTGTCGAGCGATCCGTCGAACGTGTCCGCGCCGACCGCGTCCATCACCACGTCAACGCCCTTTCCGCCGGTCAGCGCCTTGACTTCGGCCACCCAGTCCGCGGACTTGTAGTTGATGCAGGCATCGGCCCCGTGCTCCCGGGCCAGCGCGCATTTTTCATCGGTGCCCGCCGTCCCGATCAGGCGGATCCCGTCCGAGGCCGCCCATTGGCAGGCGATCAGCCCGACACCGCCCGCGGCGGCGTGAAACAGCACGGTGTCGCCCTTGGCGATGGGCGTGGTGCGGCGGAACAGGTAATGGGTGGTCAGCCCCTTGAGCATCATCGCCGCGCCTTCCTCGAAGGAAATCGCGTCGGGCAGGGGGCAGACCTGGGCCGCGGGCATCACGCGGGCCTCGGTATAGGCCCCGGGCGGCATCGCGGCATAGGCGGCGCGGTCGCCGGCGGACAGATGCGTGACACCCTCGCCCACCGCCTCGACGATGCCCGCCGCCTCCATGCCCAGCGCCTGCGGCATGGTCAGCGGGTAAAGCCCCGTGCGCTGGTAGACATCGATGAAATTCAGACCCACCGCCTTGTGGCGGATACGGATCTCGCCCGGTCCGGGCTCGCCCACCTCCAGGTCGACGATCTTGAACTGCTCCGGCCCGCCCGGTGCTTCGATGATTGCGGTTCTGGCCATGCCTCACCCTCCTTTTGTCCCGGGTCAGAACCTAGCGCGCGCCGGGCGCGCGGAAAACTCGAGTTTTCCGGCCCGAAAAACTTCGGATGTTCATGCGCCCCTTTGCCCGGCGCAGACCCCCGTGCTACCTGCCGCAGGCTGCCGGAAAGGACGCACGCGCATGGACCATTTTCTTTACCGTGACGGCATCCTGCATGCCGAGGACGTGCCGGTCCCCCGGATCGCCGCGTCGGTCGGCACGCCGTTCTATGTCTACTCCACCGCAACGCTGACCCGGCATTATCACCTGTTCAAGGATGCGCTGGTGGGTATCGACAACCTCGTCTGTTTCGCGATGAAATCGAATTCGAACCAGGCCGTGATCGCCCATCTGGCGGGTCTCGGCGCGGGGATGGACGTGGTCTCGGGCGGGGAATATGCCCGTGCGCGGGCCGCCGGCGTGCCCGGCGACCGGATCGTTTTTTCCGGCGTCGGCAAGACCGAAAACGAGATGCGCGCGGCACTGACCGGCGGCATCCGCCAGTTCAACGTCGAATCGGAGCCCGAGCTGGATCGCCTGTCCGCCGTGGCCACATCGCTCGGCCTGACGGCCCCGATCACCGTCCGGGTGAACCCCGATGTCGACGCGAAAACCCACGAGAAGATCGCCACCGGCAAATCCGACAACAAGTTCGGCATCCCGATTTCCCGCGCCGATGCCGTCTATGCCCATGCCGCGGCCCTGCCGGGGATCGAGGTGGTGGGCATCGACGTTCATATCGGCAGCCAGCTGACCGACCTGGCCCCGTTCGAAGCCGCCTATCAAAAGGTCCGCGACCTGACGCTGCACCTGCGCGCACAAGGCCACGCCATCCGCCGCCTCGATCTGGGCGGGGGCCTGGGTATCCCCTATGAACGCTCGAACACCGCGCCCCCGCTGCCCACCGAATACGGTGCGCTGATCAAGCGGGTGGTGGGCGATCTGGATGTCGAGGTCGAGATTGAACCGGGGCGCCTGATCTCGGGCAATGCGGGCATCCTCGTGGCGGGCGTGATCTACGTGAAACAGGGCGAAGGACGCGATTTCCTTATCCTCGATGCCGCGATGAACGACCTGATCCGCCCGGCGATGTATGGGGCCTGGCATGACATCGTGCCGGTGGTCGAACCGGAGGTGGGCGTCGATCAGGCGCCCTATGACATCGTCGGCCCGGTCTGTGAAACCGGCGACACCTTTGCCAAATCCCGCCCGATGCCCCCCGTGGCGCCCGGCGATCTGGTCGCCTTCCGGTCCGCCGGGGCCTATGGTGCGGTGATGGCCAGCGAATACAACACCCGCCCCCTGATCCCCGAGGTGATGGTGAAGAACGAACACTTTGCCGTCATCCGCCCCCGCCCCACATTTGACGAGATCATAAACCGCGATATCGTTCCGGAGTGGGTATGACCCCTTCGACCGGCAACGGGACGCATCTCCCGGGAAAGGCCCCATGAATGGCCAAATGACCGATAGCTCCGCCACCGACCAGGCGCTGGCCCGCCTGATCTGGCCCCTGCGGCTGACCCGGCTCGGCCTCGTCGCGGAACGCGCCGTGGTGGCCTTCTGGCCGGTCTGGTCTCTGATCTTCGTGGCGTTTGCCGCCCTGGCGTTCGGCGCTGCGGGCGCCGTGCCGCGGATCGTTTTCTGGGTGATTCTGGGTATCTGGGGCGCGGCACTGGTCGCCGCCACCTATGTCGGGTGGCGGCGGTTCTCGCTGCCCACCCATGCCGATGCGCTGGCCCGACTCGATGCCACCATGCCCGGCCGTCCGATCTCGGCGCTGCTCGATGCGCCCGCCATCGGCGGCAGCGACCCGGCCAGCCTGTCGGTCTGGGCTGCTCATATCCGCCGCATGGCCGCCCGCGCGGAAACCGCGCGCGCCCCGCAGCCTGACCTCCGGCTCAGCCGCCGTGACCCCTTCGCCCTGCGCTATGTCGCGGCGACGGCGCTGGCCATGGCGCTTCTCTTCGGCACGCTAGGCCGGGTGGGCGAGGTCGGCGATGCCGTTACGCTGGGTCCCGGCGCGGCAGTGGCCAGCGGCCCGTCCTGGGAAGGCTGGGTTGAACCGCCGGTCTATACCGGCCTGCCGTCGCTATACCTCAACGACATTCTCGCGCCCCGGTTCGAGGCCCCCGAGGGCGCCCGCGTGACCCTGCGCAATTACGGCGCGCCGGGTGAGATCACGCTGCAGACCGATATCGGCCCGATGCCCGACGCCCCCGAGGATGCCAGCGTGCAATCGGTCACGCTGGAACGGGCGGGCACCCTGACCGTCGACGGCCCCGGCGGGCGCAGCTGGAACATCGCGATGCGCGCCGATACCGCGCCCTCGGTCGTGCTCGATGGCGAGGTGCAGGGCGAACCGCCCGGCCAGATGCAGTTCAGCTTTACCGCCACCGATGATTACGGCGTCACCTCGGGGCAGGCGCGGTTCAGCCTCGATCTGGCCGCCGTGGACCGCCGCTACGGCCTCGCCACCGCGCCCGAACCGCGCGAAGCGGTCGCCGTCGATCTGCCGATGCCGTTCCGCGGGTCGCGCGCGGAATTCACCGAGGTGGTGATCGAAGACCTGTCCGAACATCCCTTCGCCAACCTGCCCGTCACCATGACCCTGACGGTCACCGACGATCGCGGCCAGATCGGCACGGTCAGCTATGACCTGCCGCGCCTGCCGGGCCGCAGCTTTTTCGACCCGCTGGCCAATGCCGTGATCGAGATGCGCCGCGACATCCTGTGGTCGCGGGAAAACGCGCCCCGCGCCGCGCAGCTTTTGCGCGCGATCACGGTCGCGCCCGAGGACGGGCTGGATGAAAGCGTCTACCTGATGCTGCGCAGCGCGATCCGGCGGCTCGAATCAGGTGTCGACAGCATTTCCCCCGACACCCGCGACGAGGTGGCCGGGATCCTGTGGGAGGCGGCGCTCGAGCTTGAGGTCGGCGATCTCGACAACGCGCTCGAGGCGCTGCGCCGGGCGCAGGAACGCCTGTCCGAGGCGATGGAACGCGGCGCCACCGACGAGGAAATCAGCCAGCTGATGCAGGAACTGCGCGAGGCGATGGACAATTACATGCGCGAGCTGGCCGAGAACGCGCAGCCCGGCGAAGACCGCCCCGACCAGAGCGGCGAGCGGATGGAAATGTCGATGTCCGACCTCGAAGAGATGATGCGCCAGATCGAGGAACTGATGCAGCAGGGCCGCATGGCCGAGGCGCAGCAGATGCTTCAGGCGCTGCAACAGATGCTGGAAAACATGGAGGTCACGCAGGGCGAAGGCGGCGGCGACGGCCCCCAGACACCCGGCCAGCAGGCCATGGAAGACCTGCAGGACACGCTGCGCGATCAGCAGGAACTGAGCGATGACGCCTTCCGCGAATTGCAGGACCAGTTCAACGGGCGTGAGCAGGGTCAGCAGGACGGCCAGCAACAGGGGCAACAACAGGGCCAGCAGGACGGGCAGGATGGGCAGCAGCCCGGTCAGAACCAGCCCGGCCAGCAGCCCGGTGACGGCCAGGGCGGCGAGAATGCCGAGGGGCAAAGCGATGCCGATGGCCGCAGCCTCGCCGAGCGGCAGGAAGCCTTGCGCCGGCAACTGGCCGAGCAATCGGGCCGTCTGCCGGGCTCGGGCACCGAAGCGGGCGATGAGGCGCTGCGCCAGCTCGACGAGGCGGGCCGCGCCATGCGCGAGGCCGAGGAAAGCCTTGAGAACGGCGATATCGCCGGTGCGCTCGACGAACAGTCCCGCGCGCTCGAGGCGCTGCGCGAAGGCATGTCGGAACTGGGCCGGGCCCTGGCCGATGAACGCGGCGAAGACCCGGGGCAGGGTCAGGCGATGGGCAACATGGCCCCCGACAACCCCCTGCAGGACCCGCTCGGCCGTCAGGCGGGCAATTCCGGGGCGTTCGGCTCGGACGCCGACATGGACGCCCAGGCCGAAGCTTCGCGCCGGGCCCGCGACCTGATGGAGGAATTGCGCCGCCGCTCCGCCGAACAGGACCGTCCCGAGGTGGAACGCGATTACCTGCGCCGCCTGCTCGACCAGTTCTGACCGGTCAGCCGCCGGTGCGCTCGGCAAGGTTGCGGGCCAGGTCGTCCAGCCGGAACCGCGCCGTGTTCACCGCATCGACGAACCCGCGCACCAGCGGTTCGGCCTCCGGCACGAGGTCGATGACCAGCGCCGTGTTGTCATAGACCAGCACGCCCGAGATCGACAGGATCAGGACAGTCAGGAAGCCCAGCCGCACGCCGCGCCGCCGCCTGCGCGCGGTTTCCAGCGTCTCGACATCCGAGCTTGCGCGATCCTCGGGTGACCGGTCGCCGGTGGCGCGCAGGGTCGAATTGATCTCCTCGATATCGGGCAGCAGGTCCCGGCGCGAGGCCGGTGTTTCGGCATCCGCATCAAACGCATCGCGCGCCGCATCCAGTTCGGGGCGCGGCGGCAGCGGGCGCCGCGTGGTCTCAAGCGGCATCTCGGACTGGGTTTCGACCGGTGCAGCCGCGCGGCGCAGCCGGGCCTCGCGCTCGGCCTCCTGGCGCAGGATCTCGCGCATCGCGGTGGCGAGGTCGCGACCGGGGCGCGGCGCGGTGGCGGCCCCGGCCTCCGCGCCCTGCACCTGCGCGTTGCGTGCGACATGCACCGCGCGCGGTGCACCCGCGACGGGCCTGCGGCCCGGCTGAAACCACGTGGTGCCGCAATTGGCGCATTGCACATCGCGCCCATCCGCGCCGACCATGGCGTCATCGACCTCGTAACGGGCGCTGCAATTGGGGCATGTGAGACGCATCGTCGTCCTGTCGCTTCCGGGTGCACCGGCCGTGCGGCCCGCCCCTGTTGGCCCTTGTTATAGCAACCGCCCCCTGCCTTTCCAAGCATCCGCAGGCGCCCCGATTGCAACCGCGCGGCTTCCGTTGCATCACGGGTGAAGACCTGGACGGGGCCACCGATGATCGAAATGCACGATGCCGCCTATGGCTATGGGTCCGATCTGGTGCTGTCGGACCTTACGCTGCGCCTTGCGCCGGGGTCGTTCCATTTCCTGACGGGGCCGTCGGGGTCGGGCAAGACCACCTTCCTGAAACTCTGCTATGCCGAGCTTCTGCCGGTTCGCGGGCAGGTCACGATCTTCGGCAACAGCGCCGACGCGCTGAACCGCGACGCCGTCGCGCGGGCGCGGCAAAGGATCGGCGTGGTGCACCAGGATTGCCAGTTCCTCGACCACCTGCCGCTCGACGAGAATATCGCCCTGCCGCTGACCGTGTCACGCCGCGCGAGCGCCACGCGCACGCAGGACCTGGCCGATCTTCTGACATGGGTCGGGCTGATGCCGCGCGCCCATGCCATGCCACCGGAATTGTCGGGGGGCGAACGCCAACGCGCCGCGCTGGCGCGCGCGATCATCACCGATCCCGACCTGATCCTCGCCGATGAGCCCACCGGCAATGTGGACTGGGAAATGTCGATCCGCCTCCTGCGCCTGCTGGTCGAGCTGAACCGCATGGGCAAGACGATCCTGATCGCAACCCATGACCTGGGCCTGATACGCGCCGCCAAGCAACAGGTGGGCGCGCGGGTGCTGCGCCTCAACCGGGGCCGCATCGAAGCGGCGGCAGCCGAGCTATGAGCGTGTTCGGTGACATCTTCGCGCTGATGCGCGGCGACCCGCAGGCCGACCGCGTCGTGCCGCGCAGCGGGCAATCGGTGCGCCTGACGGTGGCCGTGGCGGGGGCGATGGCGTTCCTTGCGGTCTTTGCGCTGGCACTGTCGGTATCGGCCGGGCGGCTGGCCGACCGCTGGTCGGACGCGCTGGCGCTGACCTCGACCATCCGGCTGTCGGCGCCCCCGGCAGAAGCGCCCGCGCAACTGGCGACCGTGATGACGATCCTTGACCAGACCCCGGGCATCGCCCGGACCCGGGTGATCGGCGCCGAGGAACAGGCCGCGCTGCTGGAGCCGTGGTTCGGGCCCGACCTGCCGCTGGGCGACCTGCCGGTGCCGCAGCTGATCGAGATCGTCGAAACCCCCGAAGGGTATGACGATGACGGGTTGCGCCTGCGCCTGGCCGCCGAGGTGCCTGCGGCGGTTCTGGATGATCACACCCGGTGGCGCAGGCCGCTGGTGGCGGCGGCGGAACGTCTGCGCCTGCTCGGGGGGCTGGCACTGGCGCTGATCCTGGGCTCGACAGCGGCGATGGTGACACTGGCCGCACAAGCGTCGCTGGCATCGAACCAGCCGGTCATCCGCGTGCTGCGCCTCGTCGGTGCGCGCGACAGCTACATCGCCCGCGCCTTCGTGCGCCGCTTCACCCTGCGCGCCTTCACCGGGGCGCTGGCGGGCACGGGCCTCGGCCTTGGCGCCCTGCTGGCGATCCCCGATACCGGAACGGCGGGGGCGGTCCTGTCCGATCTCGGGTTCCGGGGTCAGGAATGGGCCATGCCGCTCGGCGTGCCCCTGCTGGCCGCCGTGACCGCGTTCTGGGCGACCCGCATCGCCGCCTTTCGCACCTTGAGGAGCCTGCCATGATCCAGAGCCTGCGCTCACTTCTCTTCGTCGGGCAGATGTACGCGATGATGGCGCTGATGGCCGTCTTCTTCACACCCTGGGCGATCCTCGACCGCCGGGGCGCCTTCGCCGGTGTGCATACCTATTGCCGCTGGGTCCGCTGGACCGCCGCCTGGATGGTCGGGCTGCGAACCGAGATCCGGGGGAAGGTCCCCACGGAGGAGGTCCTGATCGCCTCGAAACACCAGAGCTTTCTCGACATCATCATGATCGTCTCGGTCGTGCCGCGCCCGAAATTCATCATGAAGGCGTCGCTGAAATGGGCCCCGATCCTGGGCTGGTATGCGCTCAGGATCGGCTGCGTGCCGGTCGATCGCGGCAAACGCGCCGAGGCGGTGCGCCAGATGGTTGAGGGCGTGGCCACGGGCTCGCAGGACCCCGGTCAGCTGATCATCTACCCGCAGGGCACGCGCGTCGCACCGGACGCCAGGAAACCCTACAAGATCGGCACCGCCGTCCTCTATGCCGAAACCGGTCAGACCTGCATTCCCGCGGCCACCAATGTCGGCCATTTCTGGCCGCGCACGGGCATCCGCCGCAAACCGGGCCTGGCGGTGGTCGAATTCCTCGACCCCATCGGCCCCGGCCTTGATCAGGAGGCGTTCATGACCCGGCTCGAATCGGACATCGAGACCGCCTCGGACCGGCTGCTTCAAGAGGCCCGCAGCGCATGAAAACCATCGACAGTCTCGACGCGCTCGACGCGCTTTTCGACAAAGCCACCCCCCGTTCGATCCAGAAGGTCGCGCGCGCGATGACTCCCCACTACCGCCGCTGGATCGGGGCGGCGCGGTTCTGCATCCTGACCACAGTCGGCCCCGAGGGCACCGATGCCAGCCCCCGCGGCGATGACGGCCCGGTGGTGCGCATCGCCGATGATCACACCCTGTGGCTGCCCGACTGGCGTGGCAACAACCGGCTCGACAGCCTGCGCAACCTCATCCGTGACCCGCGCGCCAGCCTGTTGTTCATGGTCACCGAGTCGGACACCGTGGTGCGGGTCAACGGCACCGCCCTGCTGACCGATGACCCTGCGGTGACCGGCGCGTTCGAACGGGACGAACGGCAGCCGAGACTGGTCATCGTCCTGCGCATCGGCGAGATGTATTTCCAATGCGCCAAGGCGCTGATGCGGTCGAACCTGTGGACGGCGACGCCGCCCGACCTGCCCACCCCGGGCATGTTCCTGCAGGAAATGGACGAACGTTTCGACGCTGACGGCTATGACAGCGGTTATGCCGAATATGCCCGGTCGCGGATGTGGTAGACGGCCCGGCTAACCCGAGATCCAGCCGAACCCGGCCAGGGTCACATCGGCCGCATAATCCGCGCCATAGGCCACCAGCGCCAGCGAGGTGATGTCGCCCGCCACAGGCGCCGGAACCCGAAGCCCGCCGCGCGGCTCGAACCGGGCGAAGGGCAGATCGATCTCGGCAAATTCCGTCCCCGTATCGAACCCCGCCTGGTGGAACTGCCAAGGGGCGCGTCCGGACCGGTTGCGCAGGTGGATGAAATACCGTGCGCCATTGCCCCGCACCCGGATGCGCAGGCCGGTGGCAGCCTCCGGCGCGCCGTCGGGCAGATCGGTGCGCACCTGCAGGAACCCGCCATTGTTTTCCGTCGACACCGTGCCGGTCAGGCGCACCCCTGCGCCCTCCAACACCGCCTGGCCCTGCGACACGCCACCCATCACGCCATCCGCGATGAAGCGCCAGTCGCGCGCGGCGGGGGTGATCATCTCCACCGCGTCAGCCCGTCCGACGGGCGCAAGCATGGCGGCTGCGCCGATCAGAACTGACCGGCGCGCGATCACGCGGCAAGGCCCTTGGACCCGAGGTCGAGGTATTTGCGCCGCCGCGCCGCGATCAGGTCGGCGCGGCTCGCCTCCTTCAGCGGGGCAAGCATCGAGGCGATGGCCTTGCCCACATCATGGATCGCGGCCTCGCGGTCGCGCTGCGCGCCGCCCAGCGGTTCGGCCACCACCAGATCGCAGACGCCAAGTTTCATCAGGTCCTGCGCCGTCAGGCGCAGCGCCTCGGCCGCCTCGCGCATCTTTTCGGCATCCTTCCACAGGATCGAGGCGCAGCCTTCCGGGCTGATCACCGAATAGATCGAGTGTTCCAGCATCGCCAGCCGGTCGGCGGTGGCAAAGGCCACCGCGCCGCCCGATCCGCCTTCGCCGATGATGACCGAGATCAGCGGCACCCCGATCTGCAGGCATTTCTCGGTCGACCGGGCGATGGCCTCGGACTGCCCGCGTTCCTCGGCCCCCTTGCCCGGGTAGGCGCCGGGCGTGTCGACCAGGGTGATGACCGGCAGGCCGAACCGGTCGGCGATCTCCATCAGGCGCACCGCCTTGCGGTAGCCTTCGGGCCGCGCCATGCCGAAATTGCGTTCGATCCGCGTTTTCGTATCATGGCCCTTTTCATGGCCGATCACCATCACCGGCTGGTCATGAAACCGCGCCAGCCCGCCCATCACGGCATGGTCATCGGCGAAGTTCCGGTCCCCGGCGAGCGGCGTGTATTCGGTGAACAGCGCCTCGATATAGTCGCGGCAATGGGGCCGGTCGGGGTGGCGGGCGACCTGACATTTCCGCCAGGGCGTGAGATTGCGGTAAAGCTCGCGCAGCATCTCGGCGGCTTTCTGGTCCAGCGCCGCCGCCTCGGCCTCGACATCCATTTCTTCGTTGCGGCGTGCCAGCGCTCGCAATTCCTCGGCCTTGCCTTCGATCTCGGCCAGGGGTTTTTCGAAGTCGAGATAATTCATCATTGCGCGTACCGGTCCAGCCACGGGGTCTGGACGCCTATATGACGGCGCGTCGGCGGCGATGCAACTCGGCCCGTCCAGGGCCGCGCCCGCTGTGAGCGGCGCTGTCAGAGGCGTTGCCGGGGTGCGGTATCCTCGCGGTGGGCCAGCAGGCGGTCGGCCTTTACGAACAGGGCGTGGTGGCTGATCGGGCGCATCGCCTTGCGCGCCCCGGCCCGGCTGCGCCACGCCCGCCTGCGGACAGGGGGCCTTCCGGTCAGGGCGGCGATGGTGACATCCTCGCAGTCCGGCGCGCCCAACGGCACCACCCGCGCATCAACCCGCACCTGCACCGCGTCGCCATCGGGCAGCGCGATGGCGCGTTCGGCGATGATCCGGCGGGCCTCTGCGGCCAGATCGGCCGCGCGCGCCATCTCGTCGGCGGTCAGGGCGATGCCGATGCTCTGCTCGCCCGGCTTGACCAGCATGTCGCCATGCCGGACCAGCCCGGCCACCCGTCCGCGCAGCCCTTTCAGCACATGGCCCAGGATCGCCTGCCCCCAATGGGCCGACAACAGCGCCCCGTGGCGCAGCTCCAGCACCATCACCGCCCTGACCGGCGCAACGCGTCCGGTGGCGCTGGTCTCGGCGATGCGTCGGGCGAAACCGGGCACGGTATACAGCCCCGATGAGGGGTCGATCCTTGCATCGGCCTTCATGTCATCCTCGAGCTTCAGAATGATCCGTTCCCGTTCCAGCAGCGCGCCGATGGCGGGTATGGCGACCAGGTAGGCGGCGGCCAGCGCCGGGGCCGCCTGGCTGAAGAACCACGCCGCGTGCGGCGCAGGTAGAAGCGCAGCGCCGGTCAGGCTTGCCGAGACGCAGACCGCCAATCCCAACAGATCGCGGAACCGGCGCCGGCCCAGATGCGCCGTCATCCGGTGCCAGATCAGGCCCGCCGCCCCGGCCAGCGCGATCCCCGTCATTCCCGCGATCATGCCGATGCCGCCGATGCCATAGCGCGCGCCCAGGGCCACGGTCATGCAGGCAACAAGCCCCGCGCGCCCCAGAAACGCCCCGGCCAACGCCACGGGCACCGCACGCAGGTCGATGATCAGCCCCTCGGCGGGTTCGATGGGCGCATGCATCTGCAACAGCGCCACGAAACCGAATAGCCCCCCAAGCACCACGGGGGCCAGTTTGGCACCGCCGAGACGGCGGCGCAGGATGCCATAGCTCCATGACAACAGGGCCAGCAACGCCAGCGAACTGGCGAAATCGATCATCAGGTCGGTATCCATCGCACGCCCCACGCATAGCCCGGGGCACCGTCACCCGTGGCCCGTCAACGCGGGCTTAACGCGCGCCCGTCACTTGCCGCGATTTGCGATCATCTCCGCCTGCTTCACGATCACCTCGGCCTGCTTGATCGAGGCGATATCGACCAGCCGCCCTTTGTAGACGGCGGCGCCCTGTCCCGCGGCCTTGGCCTCTTCCATCGCGACGAGGATCTCGCGGGCCTCCGTCACCGCCGCCTCGGACGGGGTGAAGATCTCGTTGGCTAGTGCCACCTGTTTCGGGTGGATCGCCCATTTGCCCACCATGCCCAGCGTCGCCGACCTGAGCGCCTGCGCGCGGAACCCGTCCTCGTCCGAGAAATCGCCGAACGGCCCGTCGACCGGCAGCACCCCATGGGTGCGGCAGGCCGCCACGATGGCCGCCTGTGCCCAGTGCCACGGGTCGGCCCAGTATTTCTGTCCGTCCCGGTGCATGTAATAGTTTTCCTGCGTGCCCCCGATCCCGGTCGTCTGCATGCCCATCGAAGCCGCGAAATCGGCGGCGCCCAGGCTCATCGCCACCAGCCGGGGCGAGGCGGCGGCGATTTCCTCGACATGGGCGATACCCGCCGCGCTTTCGATGATCACCTCGAATTTCAGGGGCCTAGTGCGGCCCTTCGCGGCCTCGACCGAACTGACCAGCGCATCCACGGCGTAGATGTCGGCGGCATTGCCCGCCTTGGGGATCATGATCTGGTCCAGCCGGTCGCCGGCCTGTTCCAGCAAATCCACCACGTCGCGGTACCAGTAGGGGCTGTCGAGCCCGTTGATCCGCACGCTCAGGGTCTTGTCACCCCAATCCACGTCACCGATGGCCGCGATCACGTTCCTGCGCGCCTCGTCCTTGTCGTTCGGCGCCACCGAATCCTCGAGGTCCAGGTTGATCACATCCGCCGCCGACCCGGTCATTTTCTCGAACAGTTCCGGGCGCGAGCCGGGGCCGAACAACTGGCATCGGTTCGGGCGGGAAATGGGTTGGGGCTGCAGGCGGAAGCTCATGACCGGGGTCCTTTTCGATCCGTGGGGCGCGGGCGGGCGCGCAAGGATATGTCGCTGTTGTCGGCGCTGCGGATAGTTTGTTGCCCGGGGGCGCGCAAGGCCCGCCCGGCGCCGTCCCGCCCCAAAACCGGTGCAACCCGGGCACAATCACGCTATTGCGCGCACCGCTTCTTGTTGAAGGGCCGGGCGCGGTCTACATCGCGCCCCATGCGACAGTATCTGCCATTCCTGAAACAAGACCCGCTGGTGCCGGTGATCCGGATGTCCGGTGCCATCGCCGCATCGCCCCGCACGGGTGCGCTCAGTGACCAGATTCTCGCGCCCGCCATCGAAAAGGCGTTCAGGCGCGGCAAACCCGTCGCCGTGGCGCTGTCCATCAACTCGCCCGGCGGCAGCCCCGCCCAATCCTCGCTGATCGCCGCGCGCATCCGCCGCCTGGCCGAGGAAAAGAACCTTCCGGTCCATGCCTTTGTCGAAGACGTCGCGGCCTCGGGCGGGTACTGGCTGGCCTGTGCGGCCGATCACATCTGGGTGGACGACAATTCCATCACCGGCTCGATCGGGGTCATCTCGGCCGGCTTCGGCCTCCACCGGGCGATCAAGAATCTCGGCATCGAACGCCGCGTCTATACCGCGGGCGAAAGCAAATCGACGCTCGACCCGTTCCGCCCGGAAAACCCCGAGGACGTGGCGCGGATCAAGGCGATCCAGGGCCAGATCCACCAGGCCTTCATCAATCACGTCAAAACCCGCCGGGGCGACCGGCTGAGCGCCGGCACCGACCTGTTTACAGGTGAATTCTGGGTCGGGCAGACCGGGGTCGACCTCGGCCTTGCGGACGGGGTCGCGCATCTGGTGCCAAAGATGAAGGAACTTTACGGCGACAAGGTCCGCTTTGCCCCCATCGGCCCGCGCCGTGGCCTGCTGCAACGTTTCGGCGCGCAGGTTCTGGCTGATCTGGGGGGCGGCGTAGAAGACCGCGCGCTCTGGGCGCGCTACGGGTTGTCGTGATGCTGAACATCGTCCTTCTCTTCCTGATCTTCATCGCCATCGTCGCCGTATTCGGCCGGTTCCGGTCCGGCCCGCGCATCACCCGCCGCGATGGCGGTCTGAAGAAACCGCGCATCTGCCCCGAATGCGGGCGCTACAACCTGCAAGGCGGCCCCTGCCGCGACTGCTCGAGCAACCGGTAAGGCCCTCCCCTTGATCACCGAATTCGCCTTTGCGGGGCTCGGCCTCCTGATCCTGCTGCTTGCGGGCGACGTGCTGGTGAAAGGCGCGGTCAACCTCAGCCTGCGCCTGGGCATCCCCGCGCTGATCGTCAGCCTGACGGTGGTGGCCTTCGGCACGTCCGCACCGGAACTGCTGATATCGGTCAAGGCGATCCTCGATGGCGTGCCGGGCCTGGCACTGGGTAATGTGGTCGGGTCGAACACCGCCAATATCCTGCTGGTTCTCGGCGTGCCTGCCCTGATCTCGGGTCTCGCGGCGGCCAGCGACACCCGAAAGTCGTTCCTCGCGATGATCGCGGGCACGCTGGTGTTCATCGTGCTGGCGTTCCTCGGGCCCTTCACCTGGTGGCACGGGCTGATCCTGCTGGCGATCCTGGCGTTCATCCTCGTGGATGCGGCCCGGCAGGCCAATGCACACCGTCAATCCGCCGAAGACGCGGGCGCCCCCGAGATCGAGGAAGCCGATCCCGACATGCCGTGGTGGAAGATCGGCGTCTTCCTCGGCCTCGGGCTTGTCGGCCTGCCGCTCGGCGCCGACCTTCTGGTCGACAGTTCCGTGGCCATCGCGCAGGCCTATGGCGTCAGTGATACCGTGATCGGCCTGACCCTTGTGGCCATCGGCACCTCGCTGCCGGAACTGGCCACCACCGTCATGGCCGCGCTGCGCCGCCATACCGATGTGGCGCTCGGCAACGTGATCGGGTCGAACATGTTCAACCTTCTGGGCATCATCGGCGTCGCCGCGCTGGTCGGGCCGATCCCGGTCGATCCCGAAATCCTGCGCTTCGATCTGTGGGTGATGCTGGCCGCCTCGCTGATCCTGATCCCCTTCGTGTTCTGGCGCTGGCGGATGGGGCGGCGGGTTGGCGTGGCGTTTTCGGCGCTCTACATCGCGTATCTCCTGATCGTCCTGAACTGAGGAGGGCGCCTCATGCCCGCATTGGTCACCGGAGCCGCCAAGCGCCTCGGCCGCGCCATGGCGCTCGACCTGGCCGCGCAAGGCCATGATGTCGCCGTCCACTATGCCGGCAGCGCCGACGCCGCCGAGGCCACCGCCGCCGACATCCGCGCGCTCGGTGTCCGGGCCGTCACCCTGCAGGCCGACCTGCTGGATGATGCCGCCACCTCCGCGCTGCTGCCCGCCGCAGCGGAGGCGCTTGGTGGCCCCGTCACCGTGCTGATCAACAACGCTTCGATCTTCGAATATGACACGATCGAAACCGCTACCCGCACCAGTTGGGACCGGCACATGCAGTCGAACCTCCGCGCGCCCTTCCTTCTGACCCAGGCGATGGCCGCGCAGGGGCTGGAACCGGCCGCGGACGAAAATGGCGAACCACAGGCCACCGGCCTGATCGTCAACATGATCGACCAGCGGGTGCACAAGCTGACGCCTGAATTCATGACCTACACGCTGGCCAAGATGGGCCTCTGGGCCTTTACCCGCACCGCCGCGCAGGCGCTGGCCCCCGCGATCCGTGTCAACGCCATCGGCCCCGGCCCCACGATGCAGGGTGCACGCCAGTCCGCCGACCATTTCGCGGCCCAGCGCGCGGCCACGGTTCTGCAGCGTGGTGCCGACCCCGAAGGCATCACCGCCGCCCTGCGCTATTTCCTCGATGCGCGCGCGGTGACGGGGCAGCTGATTTGCGTCGATGGCGGTCAGCACCTGGCCTGGCAGACCCCGGACGTTCTGGGCGTGGAATAGGGCGCCCGGCGCATGGAAACCTTACTTGTCCACCGAAAACCCGCATGTAACGCGCAGGTTAACGTTTCGTAACAGCCCTGCAATGCGCCGACATATTGCAAAAATAATGTTTCTAATCAATAACTTGCGGAAAAGCCTAAAAATCGTGCAAAACCCAGAACCGTGCCGAAAACAAAGAAAAATTCCCGATGCCCAAGATTTATCCGAAAGCTTATCCACAGAAGCGGTGGAAAGCCGACCCCTTGTCAGGGCGCACGTTTCGGTGCAGCCGAAAATGGAATCGCAACCGTCAATTGAATGATGTCAAACTCCGCTGACACTGACCCTCTGACAGGCCATGAGGTGATCCAGGGATACCTGAAATCCCTCGATAACAGCCCAGGCGTGTATCGCATGCTCGATGCACAATCCCGGGTGCTCTACGTGGGCAAGGCGCGCGCACTGAAAAAGCGGGTGGCGAACTATGCCAACCCCTCCGGCCACTCGCCGCGCATCGCCCGCATGATCCGCGACACCGCGTCGATGATGTTCCTGACAACACGCACGGAAACCGAGGCGTTGCTGCTGGAACAGAACCTGATCAAGCAGCTGAAACCGAAATACAACGTGCTGCTGAGGGACGACAAATCCTTCCCCTACATCTTCATCTCGTCCGAACACGACTTTCCCCGGATCGAGAAACATCGCGGTGCCAAAACGCGCAAGGGGCGCTATTACGGCCCCTTCGCCAGCGCGGGCGCGGTCAACCGGACGTTGAACACACTGCAGAAGGTGTTCCTGCTGCGCTCCTGCTCGGACCGCGAGGTCGAGGCGGGCGACCGCCCCTGTCTCAACTACCACCTCAAACGCTGCGCCGGCCCCTGCGGCGGCAAGATCAGCAAGGAGGATTACGCCAGGCTGGTGCGCGCCGCCGATGATTTCCTGCAAGGCAAATCGACCGAGGCGCAGGGCGCGCTCAAGGTCGAGATGGAGGAAGCCGCGCAAGCGATGGAGTTCGAACGCGCCGCAGCCCTCCGCGACCGCATCCGCGCGCTGACACAGGTGCAGACCGCCCAGGGCATCAACCCCCGTGGCGTGGCCGAGGCGGATATCTTCGCACTGCACATGGAGGGCGGGCAGGCCTGCGTGCAGGTCTTCTTCATCCGCGCCAACCAGAACTGGGGCAACCGCGATTACTACCCCCGGGTCGGGCCGGACATCGAGGAACCCGAGGTGCTCGAGGCGTTTCTGGGTCAGTTCTACGACAACCGCGAACCCACGCGGCAGATCATCCTGTCCCACCCGCTGCCGAACCCCGACCTGATGGCCGACGCGCTGGGGCAAAAGATCGACCGCAAGGTCGACGTCCTCGTCCCCCAGCGCGGGGAAAAGGCCGAACTGATCGACAGCGCCTTGCGCAATGCCCGCGAAAGCCTCGCCCGCCGCATGGCCGAAAACCAGACGCAGGCGAAACTGCTGGCGGGGCTGGCCGAGGCCTTCGATCTCGACACGCCCCCGCGCCGGGTCGAGATCTACGACAACTCCCACATCCAGGGTGCCCATGCCGTGGGCGCGATGGTGGTGGCCGGGCCGGAAGGCTTCGAGAAAGGCCAGTATCGCAAGTTCAACATCAGGGGCGATGACCTGACCCCCGGCGACGATTTCGGCATGATGCGCGAGGTTCTGACCCGCCGCTTCCAGCGCCTGCTCAAGGAAGACCCAGACCGGGAATCAGAGGCCTGGCCGGACCTTCTGCTGATCGACGGCGGCGCGGGGCAGGTGACCGCGACGCGCCAGATCATGGAAAGCCTCGGCATCACTGATGTGCCGTTTGTCGGTGTCGCAAAGGGCATCGACCGTGACCAGGGGAAGGAGGAGTTTCACCGCCCCGACCGCAGCGCCATGGCCCTGAAACGCAATGATCCCGTCCTCTACTTCATCCAGCGCCTGCGGGACGAGGCGCACCGCTACGCCATCGGCGCCCACCGCGCCAAACGCGCGAAGACCATCTCCGCCACCCCGCTCGACGACATCCCCGGCGTCGGCGCCACCCGCAAACGCTCGCTGCTGACCCATTTCGGCTCCGCCAAGGCCGTCAGCCGCGCCAACCTCGCCGACCTGAAGGCGGTGGACGGTGTCAGCGAGGCGATGGCGCAGAAGATCTACGACTATTTTCATGAGAAGGGGTGAGGGGGGCAAGTACGGTGCCTTTAAGCCCGTAGGAACCTTTCGTGCTGACTTAAATCAAAGACCAGTATGGATGCTGGAACGCAAGATTTTTCCAGAATCCATTACTGACTACGTCATGAAGTTCTTGGGGTTTTGGGGGTCGAGATCCCAGAAATTCTGATGCGCAATTTGGTAAATCAAATCAAACTCTTTCCACCCAAGCATAGGGGTCCTGTGAACTTTGTATTTTCCGAGTTGTTCGGCTTTTTGATGTTTCTCTAAACGTCCATACGACCCGCTCAAGTCTCTGTCCGCCTTCGGAGCAGCATAGCGTCCTGACCAGTAAAGTACCTGTGTCATATAGGTTAGACGGTAAGAGTCCTCTTCCGAAAGCTTGGGGAGGTCAGCTTCAGACCAAAGCTCGTAGACATCATGTGTAAAACGTGGCGCTTCATTTTTTTTGAGACACAAAATAGCTTTTGATATGAGCTCTAATGAAATTGAAGCTTCACGCAAAAAGCTTTCATAAAGTGCATAGGCAGGATCGCCGCCGTATCCTGCTTCTGAGGCTAGATCACCGTATGAATTCTCCCTGATATGTGACAAGATATACGCAGACATTCGCGCGTTGGAGGCTTTTGCGTAGAAATGAAACGGTGCTTTTCTCCGCTTTTCCCAGATGCTTTCCAGTTCCTTCCAATTATCGTTCTCGGTCATTGAAATTCCAATCAATGCTCAAATAAATGGCTGCTTAAGGAAGCTGCAGACGCCAGATCCTAAGGCGTTCCCTCAGTTGTTTCATAAACGAGTGGCAGTAAAGCTCGCGACCCCCTCCCTTCACAAAACCCCCTCCCACACCGCCTGCGGCAGCACATGCACCCCCGCCTCTGCCGCCGCACCGTCCCCCACCACATACCCGATCCCCGCCGCCATCACTGCCAGCGTCACGTCGAAGGCGTTCAGGCTGTCGCCTTCCCCGCCCGTCAGGTTCGCCATCGCCCCGCCCACGAACAAATGCACCCGGTGGCCCGAGGGCAGGCTGTGGGTCGTCACGCCCGGGGTCGGCGTCTCGGACGGCAGGGCCAGCAACGGCCCCAGCTCGATCTCGTCGATCAGGTGCCCCGCGTTCAGCAACAGGCACCCGTCCCGCAGCCCTCTCATCACCGGGAACGGCAGCACATGCCGCGCCCCGGTGGCGGTGACGATCACGTCGGCCTCGCCCGCCAGCGCCTCTACCGTGCCGAACCGCCACCCGTCATAGCGCGCCTGCAACGCGCGCCCCGGGTCGACCTCGGCCACCATCACCGTCCCGCCGAAGGCCCGCGCGCTCGCCGCCAGCCCCTGGCCCACGGACCCGTAGCCCACGACCAGCACCGTCTTCTCATGCAGGCTGAGCAGCGTCCGCTGGAACAGCGCGGCCCATGTCGTCAGCCCGACCATGTGCCGGTTGTGCAGCCCCTCCTTCACCGGCAGGTCGTCCCAGTTGAAGATTGGCCATGGCGGCAGCGCGCCTTGCAGCCGGTTCATCCCCGATCCCGTCGCCTCCAGCCCCGCACGCACGGAAGGCATCGCGCGGCCGGTGGTCAGCAGGTGATGGGTGTAATCCGCCCCCATCTCGCTCAGATGCGTGGGCGCCCAGTCGATCCCCCCGGCGATCGCTGTGTCCCAATCGGCCTGCCCCATGTCCTTCCACGCGACCACCTCGGCCCCCAGGCCCCGCATCTCCGCCACCACCGCGTCGCGCACGGTCGCGGGGTTGCAGGTGGTGATGTAGAGTTCCGCGCCTTTGGCGCGCAGCCCCGCCACCAGCGGCACCATCTTCATGTCCAGATGCATCGACATCGCCAGCCGCACGCCTTGCATGTCAGGCAGGCCCGACACGGCGCGGGCGACGCGCGGCATCTGCGCAGCGGCCCATTCCGGCGTGATCCCGGTCACCCGCGCCCCTCCGCGGCGTCGGCTTCCGGGCCGTCGAAGGGCAGCGCCTCCTCCTCGCCGGCGCCCAGGGCCGCGGTTTCGGGGGTCGCGCTGCGGGCGGGCACGCTGATCTGGAAGGCGACCTTGTCTGCCTCGGGCGGGGCGGCGCGCTGCAGGATGCGCCAGACGGCGAACCCGATGATCGCCAGATGCGCCGCCACCATCGTCAGGAACAGGCCCTCCGGCCCGATCCCCTGCATCACCGCCCCGGCCGCCAGCGGCCCCAGGATCGCCCCCATCCCGAAGACCAGCAGCAACCCCCCCGACACCTGGATCGCGGTGCCCGGCGGGGCGTGGTCATTGGCATGGGCGATGATCACCGGATACATCGAAAAGATCGCCGCACCCAGCAGCCCCACCAGCACCAGGTTCGCCGTGTCGCCTGCAGGTGCCGCGATGACGAAGGCCAGATCGGCCAGCAACGCCACCCCGGCAATCCCCACCAGCACCCAGCGCCGGTCGGTCCGGTCGCTGATCCAGCCCACCGGCAATTGCGCCAGCGCGCCTGCCAGGATCGGGATGCTGGCAAACAGCGCGATGGTGGCGATGGGCAGGCCAATGCGTTCGCCATAGACCGCCGCCAGCGTCCCGAACGCCCCGTTCGACACGCCGACCAGCAACACCGCCCCCACCGCCACCGGCGAATTGCGCCACAGCGCGGGCAGGTTCAGCCGCACCTCGGTCAGCGGCGCGGGCGCGGCCGATGTCGACAGCGCCGTCGGCACCAGCGCCAGGCAATAGACCATCGCGCCCAGCGCGAAGAACAGGAACCCGGTCGTGTCCCCGAGCGAGATCACCAGTTGCCCCGCCGTCGCCGCCGCCAGGTTCACCATCGTGTAGATGCCGAAAATCGTGCCCCGCGTGCGCGCATCGGCCCGGTCGCTCAGCCAGGATTCCACGATCATCGCCGCGCCCGCGAAACAGAAGCCCGACACCGCGCGCGTGGGGATCCAGGCCCAGTCGGTCACCACCAGGGCCTGGCTCAGGATGGCGATGGCCGCCAGCGCGCACATGACCCCGAAGGTGCGGATATGGCCCACCGCGCCCACAAGGCGTGGCACCAGCACGCAGCCCGCCACGTATCCGATGGCCCAGCCCGTGCCCAGCAGGCCCAGGGCGGTGTCCGAAAACCCTTCCTGCGCGCCGCGCACCGGCAGGATCAGCCCGTTGATCCCGCCCGCGAACAGCAGCAGGGCCGACCCGGTCAGAAGCGCGGTGATGGGAAGCAGATGCCGGATCATGACCCGATGCTAGCCTGCCCTCCCTGCGCCCGGAACCCCCGATGCTCTGGCCCCGGCGCGCGCGCTGCGCTACACCCGCGCCATGCGCATGACCCTGCCCAACGCCCTGACCGTTTTCCGCCTCTGGGCCGCGCCCGGGGTGGTGCTGGCCTTTCTCGTCCTGCCGCGCCCCTATGCCGACTGGACCGCGCTGACCTTGTTCATCGCCGCCTCCGTCACCGACTACCTCGACGGCTATCTGGCGCGCAAATGGGACCAGGTGACGAAGCTGGGCACCATGCTCGACCCGATTGCCGACAAGGCGATGGTGGTGCTGGCGCTGGCGGTGGTGCTGGCGCTCAACGGTGCGATGCCGGTGCTGCTGGTGCCCGTCGCGATCATCCTGTTCCGCGAGGTTTTCGTATCCGGCCTGCGCGAATTCCTGGGCGATACCGCGGGCACGCTGGCGGTCACCAGGCTCGCCAAATGGAAGACGACGGTGCAGATGCTGGCCATCGCGCTGCTGTTCGCCTGGGGCCTTTTCGACCATTATTTCTACATGCAGGTCCTCGGGATGGATCCGGGCATCGTCGGCGGTATCCTGTCGGGTGAGATCGCCGATGACGTGGGCCTGAACTGGAAACGCTGGGGTCTGCTGATCACGTCGAACGGGGGCATCCTGCTGCTCTGGGCGGCGGCGCTGCTGACCCTGATCACCGGCATCGACTATTACCGCAAGGCCCGCCCCCATCTGCAGGAGGGTCCATGAAGATCGAGATCCGCTATTTCGCATGGGTCCGCGAACGCGTCGGCGCCGCCTCGGAAACGCTTGAGACCGAGGCCGCCACTATCGCCGATCTCATCGCCGAACTTTCGGCGCTGAGCGAGGGGCATCGCCACGCCTTCTCCGACCCCGAGGCGATCCGCGCCGCGCTCGACCAGACGCTGGTCGACATGGATGCCCCGATCGCGGGCGCGCATGAGGTGGCCTTTTTCCCGCCGATGACCGGCGGCTGACCGATGCAGCGCGTCACCGTGCAGCACGGTCCGTTCGATCCCGGGGCGATCCTGTCGGCCTTCACGGGGCTGGCCGACGGCGCCGGGGCCGTGGTCAGCTTTTCCGGCATCACCCGCGATCTCGCCGCGCATGATCTCGTGGCGATGGAGATCGAACATTACCCCGGCATGACCGAGGCCGCGCTCGAGGATATCCGCAGCCGGGCCATCGCCCGTTTCGACCTCATCGATGCGCTGGTGCTGCACCGGTATGGCCGCCTTGCCCCGGGCGATCCGATCATGATGGTCGCCACCGCCGCCCGTCACCGGGCCGCGGCCTTCAAGGGGGCGGAGTTCCTGATGGATTACCTGAAGTCCCGCGCCCCGTTCTGGAAAAAGGAAATCACCGCGACCGGTGCTGCATGGGTCGCGGCAAAAGACGACGATGAGGCGGCGCTCACCCGCTGGTGACCCCCCGCTTCTTCTTTCCCCAAATACGTCTCCGCCGCGCGCCACCCTGCGCATCGCCTGATCGTCCTGTCCGTGGCAACGCGGCCCGCCGACCGCCCCGCAGGGGCGCGAGGCGGGGTGCTGCCCGGTCAGGCCTGCTGCGTCACCCGCTCGATATAGACGCGCAATTCCTCTGCCTCGTGGCGGGCATCGCGCAGCCCGTCCATCGCGGCGCGCAGCTCCGCCTCGGTCTGGCTCAGCTGGTTGGTCAGTTCGGCCTCGCGCTGCTGCAGATAGGCGATCGCCTGGTCCCGGGTTTCCTCGGCATCGTGCAGCGATTTGGCCAGCGCCTCCATCTCGTTCAGATCGGCGCTGGTGACCTGGCTGAATTTCGTGACCAGCCAATGCGCCAGCCAGCCCAGCATGAAGGCCACGAACAGGATCACCGCGATCGCGATGATAAACTCCAGACGGTTCATTCGTCGTCTCCCTCTGCCGCCTCTGCGGCGGCTTGGACCACGCTGTCGGGCCGCATCGCGGGCCGGAACTCGGCCAGTTCCGCCAGCCGCGCCGCCGCCTCGGCCAGTTCTTCCTCGGCCTCCAGCGCCTCTTGTTCGACCACCGCCTCCGACAACAGCCGGAAGGCGATGCGCCGGTTCTGCTCGCGCCCCTCTTCGGTGTCGTTATCGGCGATGGGCTGGCTTTCGCCATAGCCCTGCGCGATCAGGTTCGACACCAGCACATTGCGCGCCAGAAGCCCGTTCAGAACCGAATCCGCCCGCGCCTGGCTGAGGTTGAGGTTCAATTCCTCGCTGCCCTGGCTGTCGGTATGGCCGCCGATCTCCATCCGCACATGCCGGCAATCGGGCAGGATTTCCGCGATCCGGTCCAGGATCAGGCCCGCCTCCTCGGTGATCTCGACCGATCCCGGCTCGAAGACGATCTTGCCATTGTCCTCCTGCACCGCCTGCAGGCGCGCGATGCATTCCTCGGGCGAGGCCAGCGAGGCCACCGGATCGAGGCTTTCGTCATAGCGGATGTCGAGGTTGAAATCCCCTGACCGGCCCAGCCGCTCGGTCAGAAGCCGCGCCACGTCCGACCCGATCTCGGAATCGCCGCTGCGGCCTTCCAGGCGGATCAGGTCAGGCTCCACCGTCAGCGTGCCCTCGGCCAGCAGCGCCAGCGCATCTAGCCCCACCATGGCCCGCATCGCCCAGCCCTCGGGCAGATCGGGCACCGCGCGGGTCGCCACATCGGTTTCGTCACGTCCGAAAACGGCCATCGCATAGGCGCTGACCGATGTGCCGACCGGTCCGCCGGGCACCCGGCCGCGCAACTCGACGGTGCCGGTATCGGCCAGCGTGGCGATGAACCGGGGCGGCCCGGCATTGCCCGCACCCGGCGGCGGCGGCAGCACGCCTTCCAGCGAAAACAGCTCGGGCAGCGCCACGCCCAGTTCGCCCGCGACCCGGTCGAACATGTCCTGCCCGGTGCCCGGTGCCGCCACCAGGGTCACATCGGCATCGGTGATCGTCACGGTGCCGCCGCCCAGTTCGGTCAATGCGGTGATCGCGCGGGTGACGGCATCGCCCCATTGCGGCGACGGCGTGCCAAGCCCGACGCGGCAGGTGATCGGCTCTTCCGCGCCGGCCGCAGCAGCGGCGGCCACGATCCGGTCGCGCGCGGCATCGGTATCGGCGGCGCAGGTATCGAACCGGGCCCCGTCGGCGTCGATGATGAACCGCGTGGTGAAGGGCGTGATCACCGGGCGCGGGGCCGAGATATCCAGCATAACCTCCACGCCCTGCGGCTGGCCCTGTTCCAGCGCGGCCAGAACCTCGGCGCGTTCGGCGGCGCTTTCGCTGATCGCCTGCACCTCGACGAGATCCTCGTAGACCGTCACCTTCGACCGGGGCAGGTCGGTCAGCGCGCGCAGCCCGAAATCCAGCGCCGCCTCCCAGGTGGCGGGGGCGGGGAAATCGGCGGTCTCGACCATGTTGGTCACCTCGACCCCCGCCGCGATATCCGCGATCCCGTCGGTGACCGGCGCGGTCCCCGTCTCGGTGGGGACCAGGCCGATCAGCTGGATGCCGTCATCATTGCGCAGCATGTCCAGCGAAAACCGCGGCGGCGTCACCGTCTGGGTCTGCCGCACGCTCATCATGTTGATTACCCGATCGGCGTCGACCACCGTGCCGGCAAGGCGGAAGGCACTGAAATTGCTGGCTTCGTCCGGCGCGGTGCCATGCAGCATCACCTGCAGCCCGTCCGCCGTCACCTGCACCCAGTCATGGCCTTCGATGGTCAGCGCGCTGTCCACTGCTTCGACCGACCGCCGCTCCACCGTCACCGCGGACAGGAACGCCACACCCGCCGCAAGCAAGGCCGCCGCCACGAAGGAGGCCAGGGCGATGAGTTGCGGGAAACGGCTCATGGGGATCCGGTGATACCTGCGGTTCGGGCCTTCCTATCGCCTTGTGACGGGCGGTTCAATCAGACCAGCGCCGCACCGGCGAAAAACAGCGCGACCAGAAGCCCCGCGTCGCGGTTCGACCGGAACAGCCGAAGGCACAGGGCGGGGTCGGAAATGTCCAGCCGACCCAATTGCCAGGCAAGGTGCCAGCCCATCGCCCAGACCCCGGCAATGCCCAGGACCAGCGCCAGAACATCGCCCGTCGCCGCCAGCGCCAGCACCACCGCCGCGCCGAGCAGAAGGACGGTGGCCACCAGGAACCCGCGCAGCCAGGTCTTTGTCACGTCCCCGAACAGCCGCGCGGTCGATTTCACGCCGATCAGCGCGTCATCCTCGGTGTCCTGGTGGGCATAGATCGTGTCGTAGAAAAGCGTCCAGGCGATCCCGCCGACATACAGCAGCACGGCGGGCCAGCCCAGGCTGCCGGTCGAGGCTGTCCAGGCCAGAAGCGCCCCCCAGTTGAAGGCGATCCCCAGAAACACCTGAGGCCACCAGGTGAAGCGTTTTGCAAAAGGGTAGATGGCCACCGGGACCAGCGACAGGATGCCCAGCAGGATGGCGTTCAGGTTGAAGCTCAGCAGGATGCCGAAGGCGATCAGCGATTGCAGGACGGCCCAGATCAGCGCCTGCCGGGTCGTAACCTGCCCCGACGGGATCGGGCGCGACCGGGTGCGCGCCACGGCGGCGTCGATGTCGCGGTCGGTGATGTCGTTCCAGGTGCAGCCCGCCCCCCGCATCAGGAAGGCGCCGATCGCGCAGCCCAGAACGATCCAGAGGTCGGTGGGCGTCACTTGTCCGCTCGCTGCCGCCGCCAGCCCTACGCCCCACCAGCAGGGCAGCAGCAACAGCCATGTGCCGATCGGCCGGTCGGCCCGGCTCAGCCTCAGGTAGGGCCGCGTCGCCGGCGGCGCGATCCGGTCCACCCAGTTGCCGCGCACCGCGTCGGCGACCTGTCCCTCTGGCGTTCTGCCTGCCTCGGCCATAGGGTCCGCTCCATGTCTGATCGCCCCAAGATACGGCTGTATGTAGAGCACCCGCTGGGGCCGGGGCAAAGCGTTCCCCTGTCGCGGGATCAGGCGCATTACCTGATATCGGTGATGCGCCTTGCGGCGGGGGCCGAGGTGGCGCTTTTCAACGGGCGCGACGGCGAATGGCGCGCCCGGATCGCCGAGGCGCACAAGCGGGGCGCGGTTCTGACCTGCGATCATCAGACCGCCCCGCAGCAGGCGCCGCCCGATCTCTGGCTCCTTTTTGCGCCGATCAAGAAGGCGCGCACCGATTTCATCGTCGAGAAGGCCGCCGAAATGGGCGCGGCGCGGATCGTGCCGGTGCGGACCGATTTCACCAATTCCGACCGCATCCGGCAGGACCGGCTGCAGGCTCATGCCATCGAGGCGGCCGAGCAATGCGGCGGCACCTACGTGCCCGGGGTGGCCGCGCTGCAAAGCCTCGACGCCGTGCTGGCGGACTGGCCCGGGGACCGTACCCTTGTCTTCGCGGATGAGGGCAGGGTCGGCGCGCATGACAGCTTTGCCGCGCTGCCGACGGGTCCCGCCGCGATCCTGATCGGCCCTGAGGGCGGGTTTTCCGAGGCTGAACGCGCGCGCCTGACCGCTCTGCCACAGGTCACCCCGGTCAGCCTCGGCCCCCGCATCCTGCGCGCCGATACCGCCGCCGTCGCCGCGCTGGCGCTCTGGCAGGCGGCGCGGGGGGATTGGAAATGACCGGGTTCATCCGCCCCGAGGTTGCCACTGCGCTCCACCGCTGGCGCGAGGTCATCGCCGGGCTTGTCGTCATCGGCCTCGGCCTCTGGATCGCCCTGCAGCCCGGCCCCTTCGTGCAGGGTTTCGGGTGGGTGCTGATCGCGCTGGGGGCCATTGCCCTCCTGCCCGCGATCCGCCGCGCGCGGCTGTCGGGTGCGGCCCATCCCGGCAGCGGTCCCGGCATCGTCCGCGTCGACGAGGGGCGCGTGCTTTACATGGGTCCGGTCACGGGCGGCACCGTGGCCCTGCCCGACCTTACCCATCTGAGCCTGCGGCGCGACACCGGGGGGCGCACCGCCTGGGTGCTGGTCGATCCCACGGGGCTGATCACGGTGCCCACCGACGCCGCCGGGGCCGAGGCGCTGATGGATGCGCTGCTGACGCTGGATGGGCTGACGCCCGGGCGCCTGCATGCCGCGCTGACCAACAACGCGCCCGGCACCACCCGGCTTTGGGTGCGGTCCCGCACGGACGCGGCACTTCCGCCCGCTTGACAGCCCGCACCCGGCGGGTCAGTCCTGCCCCACCACGTGCCACGGCTGCCGGAGACAGACCCCATGTCGATCCCCCAATCGGGCGGCGGCCCCATCGAAGACAAATCCGATCTCGCCGCCTACCTCGCCTCGGGCTGCAAGCCCGCCGATCAATGGCGCATCGGCACGGAGCACGAGAAATTCGGCTATTGCCGCGACAGCCTGAAACCGCTGCCCTATGACGGGCCACGGTCGGTGAAGGCGGTTCTGGAAGGGCTGCGCGACCGCTTTGGCTGGCACCCGGTCGAGGAGGCGGGAAACCTCATCGGCCTGGAAAAGGATGGCGCCAATGTCAGCCTCGAACCCGGCGGGCAGCTGGAACTGTCGGGCGCGCCGCTGGAGACGATCCACCAGACCTGCGACGAGGTGAACGAACACCTGCGCCAGGTGCGCGAGGTGGCCGAACGGATCGGGGTGGAATTCATCGGTCTGGGTGCCGCGCCCATCTGGCGGCACGAGGACATGGAGATGATGCCAAAGGGCCGATATGCCCTGATGACCGATTACATGGACCGGGTCGGGACCATGGGCAAAACCATGATGTACCGGACCTGCACGGTGCAGGTGAACCTCGATTTCTCCTCCGAGGCCGACATGGTGCAGAAACTGCGCGTGGCGCTGGCGCTGCAGCCCGTCGCCACCGCGCTGTTCGCCAATTCCCCCTTCATCGACGGGGCCCCGAACGGGCACAAATCCTGGCGCTCCCGCGTCTGGCGTGACCTCGATGCCGACCGCACGGGGATGCTGCCCTTCGTTTTCGAAGACGGGTTCGGTTTCGAGGCCTGGGTGGATTACGCCCTCGATGTGCCGATGTATTTCGTCTATCGCGACGGCGGCTACATCGACGCGCGCGGCCAGTCCTTCCGCGATTTCCTCGATGGCCGTCTGCCCGCCCTGCCGGGCGAGGTGCCGACGCTCAGCGATTGGGCCGATCACCTGACCACGATCTTCCCCGAGGCGCGGATCAAGAAATTCATCGAGATGCGCGGCGCCGATGGCGGCCCGTGGCGCAGGCTCTGCGCGCTGCCCGCGCTCTGGGTCGGGCTGACCTATGACCAGACCGCGCTCGATGCCGCCTGGGACCTGGTGAAGGGGTGGGATGCCGAAACGCGCGAAGCCTTGCGAGTCGCCGCCTCGGTCGATGCGCTGCAGGCCGAGGTGGGCGACATCCGTATGCATGACCTGGCGCGCGACGTGCTGGAGATCGCCGAGGCCGGGCTGAAGGCCCGCGCGCGCCCCGGGGCGGACGGGCTGGTGCCCGATGAGACGCATTTCCTGAACGCGCTGAAGGACAGCGTCGAAACCGGCCAGGTCCCCGCCGACGAATTGCTGGCGCAATATCACGGCGACTGGGGCGGTGACCTCAGCCGGATCTATGCGGAATTCAGTTACTGAGCCTCGGGCCGCTGGATCGAAGGCAGGACCTTCGACCGGTAGTAATCCTGCGCCTCGCGCTTGCGCATGGCCTCGAACGCACGGGCATCCGCACCGGTCAGTTTCGGGGCAAAGGCCGGATGCGCGGGCGGCGGCGCGCGCCGGTCGGGGATAGGGTCGGGGCCGAACCGGTTGCCGCCATGGGTACCGGGCAGGCACAGCACCACGAAATACCAGATGGATGCCGCAAGGGGAATCAGTGCGAAGGCGATGACAATGGCGATCGCGCCCCGGCTGACCGCCGCACCGGCGGCGAAAAAGAACATGCCCAGGATCGACAGGATCAGCGCCACGAGCGGCATGAACATGAACCAGCCCGACCGGTTGGTGTCATGCAGCCGCCGGATCGTCAGTGTCAGGTTCGGGACCCACAGGAACAGCAGTTGGCCCGCGAACAGGTAACCCGCGATCCAGGCGAGGTCGGAGTTCTGGGTCAGCCACAACTCCAGCACTTCCTTGTCGTTCAGTTCGGCCAGAAGCGTGGGGTCGCCGAGGGCATAGATCCCGAGCCCGATCTGCGCGTCGAAGCTGACCAGAACCTGGAACAGGAAGAACCACCAGAATTCCGACCGGCGCGCCCGGCCGGTGGCGTCGAAGACGTTGGCATAAGCCGATCCGATGGCGGCGAAGAACCCCATGACGCACCCACGCTGCGATGGTTACTGACGCGCGCAGACATGGGGACGGAATGGGGCGAAGCGATGGCCGAACCGCGACATTCCGTGGCGCGGTCCGGCAAAAGCGGGGGTCAGGCCAGCGGGTCCGGCCCGAACTGGTTGGCGCCGTCCGTGCCCTTCTGGACGAACCAGTAGATCAGGATGGCCACACCGGCGAGGTAGATGATCCCGCCGATGATCGGCATCAGCAGCGCCCCGATGACCCCGCCCAGGATCAGCGTGCCAAGCGGCAAAAGCAGCCACCACCCGGATTTGTCCAGGTCATGCAGGCGCCGGATCGACACCGCGATGCCCGGCAGGAACAGGGCAAGGCTCCACAAGGTCTGCAGGATCGTGATCCCGATCAGGCCGAGCAGAACCGCCCCGCCAATGTTGAACAAGGCAAACCACCAGTATTCCGACCGCGGCGCGCGGTCCTGAAAGTTGATGTATTTTTCCAGAATGCAGGTTTTCACTGCCGCCACGAAATCCATGGATCTGTCCCTTTTAAGCTGTTTTTCGGTCGTCCGCCGCCGGTCACGCCCCGCGTCCGATCTTCGGTTCGGTCCCCGCCAGCAGCCGGGCGATGTTTTCCCGGTGCCGGATGAAAATCAAGACGGCCAGCGCCGCACAGAGGATCGCGGCCGACCCGTTGCCCAGAAGACCGGCCCAGAGCGGCGACAGCGCCGCCGCCATCAGGGCCGACAGGGACGAATAGCGCGTGACGGCGGCCACCACGGCCCATGTCGCGCAGGCCGCCAGACCCACCGGCCAGGTCAGCGCCAGGAGCGTGCCAAGGAAGGTCGCCACGCCCTTGCCGCCCCTGAAACGCAGGAAGACCGGGAAACAATGGCCGAGAAATGCCGCGAACCCCGCCAGTTGCGCGGCATCCTCGCCCAGCAGGGCGCGCGCGATCAGAACCGCCGCACCGCCCTTGCCGGCATCCAGGATCAGGGTCAGCGCCGCGGCGGTCTTGTTGCCGGTGCGCAGCACGTTGGTGGCGCCGATATTGCCCGATCCGATGGCACGCAGATCGCCAAGGCCGAACAGCCGGGCCATCACGATCCCGAAGGGGATCGAGCCAAGCAGATAGGCCAGCATACCCGTCAGCGCCAGAAGCCCTTGCGCGGTCTCGAAGGCGGGCAGAAGGCCGGACATCAGGCGCATTCCCTTGTGTAAACGGTCTCACCCCCGACCCAGGTGCGGTCGACCCGTCCCTGCATCCGCGCCCCGTCAAAGGGCGTGTTCTTGGCCTTGGATCTGAGCGTGAACCGGTCCAGCACGAAAGGCACGTCCGGGTCGAACAGCACCAGGTCCGCGGGCGCGCCGGGGCTCAGCCGCCCGGCCTCCAGCCCCAGACGTTTCGCCGGGTTCAGCGCCAGCGCCCGGAACAGGCCGGGCAGGTCCATCTCGGCGTTGTGGTACAGCCTCAGCGCGGCGGGCAGCAGCGTCTCCAGCCCCACCGCCCCGCTGGCCGCCGCCTCGAAGGGCAGGCGTTTTGATTCTTCGTCCTGCGGGGTGTGCATGGAACACAGCACGTCGATCAGCCCGTCGCGCAGCGCGGCGACCATCGCCTGCCGGTCGTCTTCGGACCTGAGCGGCGGCTTGATCTTGAAGAAGGTCCGGTAGGGGCCGACATCCAGCTCGTTCAGCGTCAGGTGATGGATCGACACCCCCGCCGTCACGTCCAGCCCCGCATCCTTGGCGCGCTCAAGCGCGGGCAGGGCCGTGGCGGTGGTGATCTGGTCGGCGTGGTAGCGCGCGCCGGTCATCTCGACCAGGGCCAGGTCGCGTTCCAGCCCGATGCGTTCGGCCATCACCGGCACCGACGGAAGGCCGCGCAGCGCGGCGAATTTTCCCGACGTGACTGCGGCGCCATCGCTCAACCCCGGCTCCTGCGGGTGGGCGATGATCAGTGCGCCCAGTGACCGGGCGTAGGTCATGCAGCGCGACAGGACCTTGGTATCGGTCGTGACGTGATCGCCATCGGAAAACGCCACCGCGCCCGCATCCAGCAGGAACCCGATCTCGGTCATCTCGCGGCCGGCGCGCGCGCGGGTCAGCGCGGCCATCGGGCGGACATTCACCACCGCCTCGGCCTCGGCGCGGCGGGTGACGAATTCCAGCACCTCGGGCGTGTCGATGGGGGTGGCGGTGTCGGGCCGGGTGACCATGGTGGTGACACCCCCGGCGGCGGCGGCCATCCCGGCGCTGCGAAAGCTTTCCTTGTGCCGTTCGCCCGGCTCGCCCACCTTCACGCCAAGGTCCACGATGCCGGGCGCAAGACACAGCCCGCCGCAATCGGTCCCGCCCGAGCGTGGACCCTCGCCCGTCTCGGCGATCCGCCCATCCTCGATCCTGAGCCAGCCAAGCGTCTCGGTCCCCGCCTCGGGGTCGATCAGGCGTGCATTGTGCAAAAGTGCATTGGTCATGCCCCGCCCTCCCGCGCGGCGGCCTCGGCCAGAGCGCGCTGCTGGTCGCGGATCAGGGAAAAGACGCGTGCGGCCTCGGGCAGGCGGGCGAGGCGGAAACTGCGCTTGCTGCGCGCCATCCCCATGCCGTCCGGCCCGTCGATCTTTTCCGTGCGAAAGCCCAGCGGCCGCGCCACGTCGATACGCACCGTGCCCGGATCGCCGCCTTCCAGCGCGATATCGGTGATGTTGGCGATGCGGATCGCCTCGAGCGTGCGGCCTGCCCCGGTGTCGCGCGCGATGAAGACCTGCCGCGTGGCGACGGAATAGATGGTGGAGCGGCGCAGATAGGCCGCCCAGACCACATTGCCGCCCATCATGAACAGACCGATCAGCAGGAAGGGCAGGCCGAACAGAGGGAACAGAACGAAGATGCCCGGTGCGTCGCCGGTGCCCCAGATCATCGCCGCAGCCGCGCCCATCCAGAACAGCGAGAAGGCGGTGAAAACCACCCCGAACAGCGAGGTGGGCGACAGCATCTGCCGCCATTCGATGCCTGGGTCCGGGCGGCCCTGCCACAGGACGTGTTCCCCTTCGTCCAGAAACCCGTCCCAGCCGCCGCTCATGCCCGCCCCCGTGCCGCGTCGATCCGGGCCTTCACGGCCCCGGCGTCGGCCTGGTACTTCAGCAGGTGCTTGTCGCCGGTCACGGTCACCAGCTGCACGGCGGAAAAGATCGTGTTGACGGCGGCGATGTTGTCCAGCGCGATCACCCGCGCGCCGGGGCCGAGCATCCGCCGGTCGGTCAGGTCCCACCGCATCTTCGTCTCGTCCGAGGCGAGGTAGAGACCCCTGACCGCGATGGCAAAAAGCCCGCCAACCGCCCCGGTCCAGATGAACGGATTTCCGATCAGCGCCAGCACCAGCATCCCGAACGCCATCGCCATGGCCGCCATCCAGGCATGTTCGCGCCAATAGGTGGCCCGGTCCGACGGGAACTGCGCCAGCACGGTCTCGCCCGGGTCCAGCGCGGTTTCGGGGGTAAAGGGGGTGGGTCCGGTCATCGCATCATCACCATCACAAGCGCCACGATCACCCCGATCAATACCACCTTGCCCGCAATGAGCCAGAGCAGCATCGGGCTGACGCCCTTGCGCGGGACCTCGGGCGTGGGGGCGCCGGCGGTCAGGGGCGTCAACGCCGCCTTGGGCAAGACCGCGTCATGGTCGGGTTTGGTGAGCGGCAGGCTGGTCACGAGCGTCGCGTTGGCCCCCGGTTCGGGCGGCGCGGGGATCGCCGTGTCCGGAACCAGCAGCACGGTCCCCTCCATTGCATCCATCCGTGCCCGGTCCTGACGGCGGATCGCCTCGGGTGCGAAGGCCATGTTGACGTAATCGCTGAGGCTCAGATCGCCGAGGTCCTTCACCGGGAACACCTCGATCTCATCGGTGTCGAGCGTGCCGACCCCGAGCCACCCGGCAAGGTCCGGCAACGCCGTGCTGTTGCCCTGCGCCCGGGTCAGATGGGTATGGCGCAGGTCGGCGTCGGTGGAAAGGGCGAGGACGTGGAGGGTGGTCATTCACCCGCCTCCCGCCGCGCCCGCAAATTCTCCGCCAGGATCTCCATCGCGGCCATCCGCACGGCAACGCCCATCTCCACCTGCTCCTGGATCACCGACCGGTTGATGTCATCGGCGATGGTGCCGTCGATCTCGACCCCCCGGTTCATGGGCCCCGGGTGCATGACGATGGCGTCGGGCTTGGCATGGCCCAGTTTCTCGGCGTTCAGGCCGAAGCGGTGGAAATATTCGCGTTCGGAGGGGATGAAGGCCCCGTCCATCCGTTCCTTCTGCAGCCTGAGCATCATCACCACGTCGGCGCCCTTCAGCCCTTCGGCCATGTCGCCATACACCTCGACCCCCCAATCGGCGGCGCCCGAGGGCATGAGCGTCGGCGGCCCGACCAGCCGCACGCGGTTCTCCATCTTGCCGAGCAGGAAGATGTTGGAGCGCGCGACCCGGGAATGGGCGATGTCGCCGCAAATGGCGATGGTCAGGCGATGCAGCCGCCCCTTGGCCCGCCGGATCGTCAGCGCATCCAGCAGTGCCTGCGTGGGGTGTTCGTGCCGCCCGTCACCCGCGTTGAGGACGGCACAGTTCACCTTGTCGGCCAGCAGCCTGACCGCGCCGGAATGGGGGTGGCGGACGACCAGCAGGTCGGGATGCATCGCGTTCAGCGTCAGGGCGGTGTCGATCAGGGTTTCGCCCTTTCTGATCGAACTGGCCGAAACGGCCATGTTCATCACATCCGCGCCCAGCCGCTTGCCCGCGATCTCGAAACTCGCCTGCGTGCGGGTCGAGGCCTCGAAGAACATGTTGATCTGGGTCAGCCCCTTGAGCGGCGCACCATGGTCACGGCTGCCGCGCTCGGCCTCGGCATGGGTGTCGGCACGGTCGAGCAGGGTGGTGATCTCGGCCTGGCTCAGGTCCTCGATGCCGAGAAGATGCGGGCGGGTATAGGTCATCGGCAGTCCTGGCCTGAGGTTGGGGCTGGCATAGCCTGCGGCGGGGCGGGCGGGCAAGGTTGGGTGTAGGGTGACGCCATCCATCAAAGCCCGACCATCGACGGGCCGCGGATCGGCGATGCCTTGGTCTGATCGGCGCGATTTATCCCTGTCAAGTCAGGACAACGAACGAACTTGGCGCTTTTGTCGGCCAAATCGCCGGTCCGGGGGGCGGCCCGGCGATGGTCGGGCGGCGGAGCCGCTGTTCCGACTTGCCATAGAACACCCCGTGACCATCCAGAGTGTGCACATCCCCACGCCTTTTCTTGAGCGGCAATGCCCGCTACCAATTGGCCCCATGCCTGAGCTCACCCCCCATGACGCCCTCGCCCATCTCGCCTGGCAGATCGAGCTTGGCGCGGATGAGGCGATCCTGGATGCACCGGTGGACCGCTTCGCGCTCGACACCGTGCCGCCGAACCCCGTGCCGACGCCCGCTGCCCCCGAACCTGCACCGGCCGCGCCAACGGCCCGGGTGATCGACGCCACCGAGGCCGCGCGCACCGCAGCCGGGGCGGCCCCTGATCTGCCCGCGCTGAAGGCCGCGATGGAGGCGTTTGCCCATTGCCCGCTGAAAGACACCGCCAGGCAGATCGTCTTTGCCGACGGACATCCCGAGGCCGATCTGATGATCGTGGGCGAGGCCCCGGGACGGGATGAGGATGCGCAGGGCAAACCCTTTGTCGGGCGCGCCGGGCAGCTTCTGGACCGGATGCTGGCCGCCATCGGGCGCGACCGGCAATCTCCCGATCCGGATACCGGCGTCTACATCACCAACATGCTGCCCTGGCGTCCGCCGCAGAACCGCGACCCGACGCCCGAGGAATTGTCGATGCTTGGCCCCTTCGTGCGCCGCCATATCGAGCTGGCCGCACCCAGGGCCCTGATCCTGATGGGAAATGCCGCCTGCCAGGGATTGACGGGCCAGCGTGGCATCACCCGCCTGCGCGGCCAGTGGACCGAGGTTCTGGGCCGCCCCGCGATCCCGATGTTCCACCCGGCCTACCTGTTGCGCAAACCGGGCGAAAAGGCGAAAGCCTGGGCCGATCTTCTGGCGCTGCAGGCCCGGCTGAGAGACATCGGATGACCCGGATCGATGATACCCGCCCGTTTCTGTCCGCGCGCATCGCGATTCTGGCGGTATCCGACACGCGCAGCATGGCCGAGGACAAATCGGGCGATCTGCTGGTCGAGCGTCTGACCGGCGCGGGGCATGTGCTGGCCGCCCGCGCGATCCTGCCCGATGAACGCACACAGATCGCCGATCAGCTTCGTGCCTGGGTCGCCGACCCCGAGATCGACGTCGTCATCTCGACCGGGGGCACCGGGCTGACGGGGCGTGACGTGACGGTCGAGGCGCATCGCGACGTCTACGAGAAAGAGATCGAGGCCTTCGCCACCGTCTTCACGCTTGTCTCGATGCAGAAGATCGGCACCTCCGCCGTGCAGTCGCGCGCGACCGGCGGCGTGGCCGGTGGCACCTACCTGTTCGCGCTGCCCGGATCGTCGGGGGCCTGCAGGGACGCCTGGGACGAAATCCTCGCCTTCCAGCTCGATTTCCGCCACCGGCCCTGCAACTTCATCGAGATCCTGCCGCGCCTCGACGAACACCTGCGACGGAAATAGCCCGGGCGCGCGTGCAACATGCGCTTGGACCTTTCGGCCCGACCCCCTACCTTTGAGCACAGCCAGCCGTGCCCACCCCTTTCGTGCAAGGTCCGCCGAACATGCGATTTTTCAGCCGCGCCCTTATGGGCCTGTTCCTCACCGCCCTGACGCTCGGGCTTCTGGCCACGGCCGGGGGCGCGATCTTCGGCGCGCTGCAGACCCGCTGGGCCGAGGACGGCATGGCGCAGCCGACGCGCGAACGGGTGTTCTCGGCGCAGGTGGTCACCGTGACGCTCGGGACCGAGGTGCCGGTCCTGACCGCCTTCGGCGATATACGGTCGGCGCGCACGCTGGATTTGCGCGCGCCCGCCGAGGGGACGGTGACCTATCTTGCACCGGGCTTTGCCGAAGGGGCCGGGGTGGCGGCCGGTGATCTGCTTCTGACCATCGACCCGACCGAGGCGCGCGCGGCACAGGCCACCGCCCGGGCCGATCTGCGCGAGGCCGAGACCGACCTTGCCGATGCTGAAAGCGCGCTGGCGCTGGCGCGCGAGGACCTGGCCGCCGCCCGGGAGGAAGCCGCGCTGCTGCAAAGCGCCGTCACCCGCCAGCAGGACCTGCTGGAGCGTGGCAGCGGCACCGCCGCCGCGCTGGAGGCCGCGCAAATCCAGGCGGTGAACGCGCGGCAGGCCGTGGTCGGGCGCCGCCAGGCGCTGGCCCAGGCCGAAACGCGCCTCGCCCAGGCCGAGATCACCCGCGACCGCCGCGCCATCGCCCTGTCCGAGGCCGACCGGGCCCTGTCCGAGACCGACCTCGTGGCAGCGTTTTCGGGTGTGCTGAGCGCGGTGTCGGTGACCGAGGGCGCGCTGGTCGCCCGCAACGAGGCGCTGGGCCGCCTGATCGACCCCGATGCGCTGGAGGTCGCGTTCCGCGTATCGACCGCGCAATATGCCCGCCTTCTGGATGAAGCTGGCCGCCTGCCCGCCCTGCCCGTCACCGTCGCGCTGGATGCCTTCGGGCTGGACCTGCGCGCCGAGGCGGTCCTGGTACGCGAGGCCGGATCCGTCGAGGCCGGGCAATCGGGCCGGTTGCTGTTCGCCGAGATCACGGCCCCGCGCGGGTTGCGCGTGGGCGATTTCGTGCGCGTCGAGGTGGCCGAGCCGCCGCTTGATGGCGTGGCCCGCCTGCCCGCGACGGCGCTTGGCTCGGATGGACGTGTCCTGGTGGTGGGGGCCGAAAACCGGCTTGAGGCCGTGCCGGTTACGCTGCTGCGGCGGCAGGGCGATGACGTGCTGGTCTCGGGCGAGGAGATCGACGGGCGGCAGGTGGTGCTGGCCCGTACCCCGGTTCTGGGCGCGGGCATCCGCGTCGCGCCCATCGAACCCGGAGCCGCCGCCGCGCCC
Source organism: Paracoccaceae bacterium (assembly GCA_024742455.1). Lineage (GTDB taxonomy): Bacteria > Pseudomonadota > Alphaproteobacteria > Rhodobacterales > Rhodobacteraceae > JANSYL01. The sequence continues at coordinate 71,940 of JANSYL010000009.1, forward strand.
GCCGAAGCGGACGAGGATATCGCGCTCGATCCCAACCGGCGCGCGCGCCTGATCGCCTTTGTCGAGGGCAACACCCGGATGCCGGAAGAGGCCCGGGCGCGCCTGATCGCGCAACTGAACCAGGACACCGTGCCCGCCAGCGTCGTCGCCCGGCTGGAAAGCCGGATGGGCAGCTAGGCGATGCGTATCCTGCCCCCCCGCGTCAATGGCGTGCTGAGCTATTTCACCCGGCACCGCACGGCGGCGAACCTGCTTCTGGTGCTGCTGATCGCCGCGGGGCTGCTGGCCTTTCCCAACATGCGGGCGCAGTTTTTCCCCGATACCGCCTCCGACGACATCGACATTTCGGTGATCTGGGAGGGGGCGGGCCCCGAGGATATCGACGAGGCCATCGTCGCGGTGATGGAGCCTAGCCTGCTGGCCGTGCCGGGCGTCGCGTCCTCCTTCGCCACCAGCCGCGAGGGCCGTGCCTCGATCGAGCTGGAGTTCGAACCCGGATGGGACATGGCCCGCGCCGAAGACGACGTCGAGGCGGCGCTCGATTCGATCACCGACCTGCCCGAGGATGCCGAGGACCCGGAAATCCAGCGCGGCCGCTGGTCGGACCGGGTGACCGATGTGGTGATCACCGGACCGCTGGAGCCGGTGCAACTGGCCCGTTTCGCCGATGAATTCGTGGCGCGGCTGTTCGACCGGGGCGTCACCCAGACCTCGATCCGCGGCGTGGCCGCGCCCGAAACGGTCATCGAGGTGCCGTCGGCGGAACTGATCCGCCACGACATCACGATGGAAGAGATCGCGCGCATCATCGCGGGCGCCGCCGACACCGATCCGGCGGGCGATGTGGATGCCGCCAATGCCCGCGTGCGCACCGGCGAGGCCACCCGCAGCGCCGAGGCGATCGCCGCGCTGACGCTGCGCGCCGCCCCTGATGGCAGCGCGCTGACCGTGGGCGATATCGCCACCGTCCGGGCCGAGGGCGTGGACCGGGAACGCGCCTATTTCGTCGCTGAAAATTCCGCCGTTTCGGTGCGCGTCGAACGGTCCGAGGATGGTGATGCCCTTGCGATCCAGGCCATTGTCGAAGAGGTCGCGGCCGAGATGCAGGCGACGCTGCCGCAGGGCACGTCCATCGACCTGATCCGCACCCTGTCCGAAACCATCTCGGCGCGTCTGAACATCCTGCTCGACAACGCGGTGATCGGGCTGGCGCTGGTGGTGTTGCTCCTGTTCCTGTTCCTCAATGCGCGCACCGCCTTCTGGGTTGCGGCGGGGATTCCCGTGGCGATGCTGGCCGCGATCGCGATGATGTGGGCGGTGGGCATCACCATCAACATGATCTCGCTTTTCGCGCTGATCATCACGCTGGGGATCGTCGTGGATGACGCCATCGTGGTGGGCGAACATGCCGATTTCCGGGCGCGTCATCTGGGCGAGGCACCGACCGTGGCCGCCGAACGGGCCGCGTCACGCATGGCCGCGCCGGTCTTCGCCGCGACCCTGACCACGGTTCTGGCCTTCGCCGGGCTGACCGCGATCAGCGGGCGGTTCGGGGCGCTGATCGCCGATATTCCCTTCACCGTGATCGTGGTGCTGATCGCAAGCCTGGTGGAATGTTTCCTGATCCTGCCCCGTCACATGGCCCATGCGCTGGCCCATTCGGCCAAGACCCATTGGTATGACATGCCGTCCCGCGTGGTGAACCGGGGCTTCGACTGGGCCAAGGAGCGCCTGTTCCGGCCCCTGATGAAATGGGTGATCATCGCGCGCTACCCGGTGCTGGCGGCGATGATCGCGCTGCTTGCGCTGCAGGCGGCGCATTTCATCCGGGGCGACGTGACATGGCGGTTCTTCAACGCGCCCGAACAGGGGACGGTGACCGGCAATTTCGCCATGCTCGACAGTGCAACGCGCGACGACAGCGTGGCGATGGTTGCCGAGATGCAGCGCGCGGTCGATGCGGTGGCGGCGCGCTACGAGGCGGAGCACGGGCGGAACCCTGTGCTTTATGTCCTGGCAGAGGTCGGCGGCAATGTGGGCAACGCGCTGGGCGTGGCCGACACCAAGGATGCCGACCTGCTGGGGTCGATCACCATCGAGCTGATCGACGCCGACCTGCGCCCCTATTCCAGCTTCGCCTTCGTGGCCGATCTGCAGGACGAGGTGCGGCAACTGCCCCTGACCGAGGCGCTGGCCTTCCGCGGCTGGCGCAGCGGGCCGGGCGGGGCGGCCATCGACGTGGAGATTTTCGGGGCCGAGACCGAGGTGCTGAAATCCGCCTCGCTCGCGCTGCAGGCGGCGCTGGCGCCCTTCGGCGAGGTGTCGAACCTCGATGATTCGATGGGCTATGACCGCGAGGAACTGCGTCTTGCCCTGACCCCGCAGGGCGCGGCGCTGGGGTTCGACATCGACGCGCTCGGCCGTGTTCTCAGCCACCGGCTGGGCGGGCTGGAGGCCGCGACCTATCCCGACGGGACCCGCACCGCGTCGATCCGCGTCGAACTGCCCGAGGGTGAGCTGACCGCCGATTTCCTCGACCGGACGCTCCTGCGCAGCGCGAGCGGTGATTACGTGCCCCTTGCCGATATCGTCACCGTCACCGCGCGGCAGGGCTTTGCCGCCGTCGAGCGCGAGAACGGGCTGCGCGTGATCTCGGTCACGGGCGACCTGAACGAGGATGCGCCCGAGCGTGCCGATGCGGTGATGACCGAGTTGCGCGAGGTGATCATCCCCGCCATCGAGGCGGAATTCGGCGTCGGCACAAGGCTGGCTGGCCTGGCCGAGCAGGAGCGTGATTTCCTGAGCGATGCCGCGATGGGCTTTGGCGCCTGTCTTCTGGCGATCTATCTGGTGCTGGCCTGGATCTTTGCCAGCTGGACGCGGCCGATGGTCGTTATGGCGATCATTCCCTTCGGCCTCGTGGGCACGATCTACGGCCACCTGCAATGGGACGTGCCCCTGAGCATGTTCACGGTTGTGGGCCTGATCGGGATGACCGGCATCATCATCAACGATTCCATAGTGCTGGTGACCACGGTCGATGAATATGCCGAGGACCGGGGCCTGATCCCCGCGATCGTCGATGGCGCAGCGGACCGGCTGCGCCCGGTTCTGCTGACGACGCTGACCACGGTTCTGGGCCTTGCGCCATTGCTGTTCGAAGGTTCGCAACAGGCGCAGTTCCTGAAACCCACGGTGATCACGCTGGTCTATGGCTTGGGGGTGGGCATGTTCATCGTGTTGCTGGTGGTGCCCGCGATCCTTGCGATGCAGCAGGATGTGGGCCAGCAGATGCGCGCGCTGCGCCGGGCCTTCGCGGGCGCGCGGCGGCAGCCGGAGCTTGCGAAGGGTCTGGCCGGGCTGGGCGCGGTGCTGGCCTTATGGTTCGCCGTCACGGTCGGGGCGGCGGCGCTGACCGGGGCGATGGCCGGGCCGCTGGGCGCGCTTGGCGGCGGCGTGGCGGCGCTTGGCCTGTTTCTCGGCGGTGCCGCGCTGTTGTGTCTGGGGACCTGGGCCGTAATCGCCGGTCGCCAGATGCTGCGGGCGTGACGCCGCGCTTCGGGTCAGCCGGTCTGGCTCACCCGGTGCAGGCGCCGAGGTCCACCGCCATCCGCGTTCCGATCACCGTGATCCGGAGATCGGCGCGTTGCAGCGCGAAAGGCCCGGCATGGGGCGGCACGATATCGGCGGTGCCCTGGATCATCCCGCCATCGCGCCGCGTGGCGGCTTCGGACACCCAGATCCTCGGATCGGCATGTTCGATGACCAGTGTTTCGTCATTGCCGGTATCGGGCATCGCGGCCGACACCGTGACGCGCAGCCCGTCTGCGATGGGCTCGACCCGGCAGCGCGCGGTGCCCGCCCCGGCCTCGGACGCGGTCAGGGGGCGGTTCGACAGGGCCCGGTCGATCATCGGCTCGCGGGTGCCTGTCCCGGGCAACAGGCCGGCAAGATCGACGCTGATCGGCATGCAGACATCGTGGCAGACGCCCAGGTCCAGCACGCCATCGACCCGGATCTGCCCGGCCCGGTCCACGGCGAATTCCACCGGCAGGATCACGTCGCCCCGGTAACCGATGGACCGCATGCCATTGGAAAAGAACACTTCCGGACGGGGCCAGTGGATCGCCATTCCGGTGATCCCCTCGGCGCGGCGCAGGGTCAGCACCGTGGGCACACCGGCCTCGCCGGGCGCGCGCCAATAGGTCTTCCACCCCGGTGCCAGCGCGATGCGGATGGCCGCCATGTGGCGCGTCTCGGACATCCGCCAGCCGCCGATGAGCGACACCGCCACGACATCATCGGCGCTGCGGCCGTCGAATTGCTGGGCCGGGGCCGGTCCGGTCAGGATCACCGCGACAAGGGCGGCAAGAATATGGGGCATCAATCGCATGGGGGGCAGCTAAGCACAGCCGCAACCGGAAGGAAATCACGTTTTGGCGACGGCGCCGTGCGCGCGCCCGGCTTGCAACAGCGCGGGCCAGCCCCCATGCTTCGGGCATGTCCGACGCTGCCGCCACCGATCTGACCGGGCACCTGCTGATCGCGATGCCCGATCTGGGCGACCCGCGCTTTGCTGGCGGGGTGGTGTTCCTGTGCCGCCACGGGGCGGACGGCGCGATGGGGGTGCTGATCAACAAGCCGCTGCCCGATATCGGGTTTGCCGACATGCTGGACCAGCTCGAGATCGCGCATGAGCCCCCCGTGCCGCCGGTGCCGCTGTGCTATGGCGGGCCGATGGATCAGCGGCGCGGCTTCGTGCTGCATTCCGCCGAGTACCGTGGCCGCGCAGGCGATGCGCTGGAGGTCGGCGGCAGGTTCACCATGGCCGCAACGCTGGACGTGGTCGAGGACCTAGCCAGGGGCAATGGCCCCGAACACGCGCTGATGGCGCTGGGCTATGCCGGGTGGGCGCCCGCGCAGCTGGAAGGCGAGATCGCCGAAAACGCCTGGCTGACCTGCGAGGCGACGCCGGAACTGGTCTTCGACAAGACGATGGAGACGAAATGGGAGGCGGCGCTGGCCAGCCTTGGTATCCATCCCCTGATGCTGTCGAGCACGGCGGGGCGCGCCTAGGGCTGGTTGCTTGCGGCCTTGCGCTGGCGCGCGCGTTCGAGGCCCAGTTGCCGTTCTCGCCGGATGATCATCAGGCCGGCCAGCGTGATCAGCGCGGCGCCAGCGAGGACCGGGGCCGTGGGCACCTCGCCAAACACCGCGTAACCCACCGCGATGGCCAGCAGCATCGAGGTGTATTCGAAGGGCGCGATGAGCGAGGCATCGGCATAGCGGAAGCTGGAGGTCAGAAGGATCTGTCCGATCCCGCCCATCAGCCCCGCTCCGATCAGCATCGCCAGCGTGGCGGGGTCGGGCCGCACCCATCCCCAGGGCAGGGTCAGGAGCGACAGGAGCGTCGCGGTGACCGAGAAATAGAAGACGATCGCCGAGGTCGTCTCGGTCGCCACCAGCTTGCGCACGAAGACCATCGCCAGCGCCGCGAGGATCGCGCAGCCCAGTGCGGCCAGCGCGCCCAGGGCTTCGGCATCGCTGGTCAGGCCCGTGCCGATCGCCAGGCGCGGGCTGAGCACGATCAGCACCCCCACCATGCCGAGCGCCACCATCGAATAGCGGAAAAGCCGCACCTGTTCGCCGAGAAACAGCGCCGCGAAGACGACCAGAAGGATCGGCGCGGCGTAGAAGATCGCCGTCACCTCGGGCAGCGGCAAAAGGCCCAGCGCCGTGAACATCAGCCCCATGGCGGTCGTGCCGACAAGGCCGCGGGTCAGGTGGGTGAGGGGCCGTGCGGTCCGCAGCCCGGTTGCCAGTTCGCGCCGCCAGGCCAGCCAGGCCAGGATGACCGGCAGCGCGAACAGCGACCGGAAGAACACGATCTGGCCCGGCGGAACGGTGTCGGCGCTGGCCTTCACGAGGCCCGACATCGCCATCAGGGCGCAGACCGAGGCGATTTTCAGCGCGATGCCGGTAAGCGGGGACATGCGCGCGGCATAGGGCCAAGCCAGGAGCGCGGCAAGATGGATGGGGCCGTCCCTGCGGGACGGGTACGGGGGCGCTGCCCCCTGCGCTGACGCGCCTCCCCCGAGGTATTTTCGAAGCAAAGAGGGGCGGGGCCCGGGCAGGCACAGGCGTCCCGCGCCGGCGGGCCGGGGCCGCGGAGTTGCGGGTCGCGGGGCTCGATCTGGTCCGGGCCATGCCCATCGGGGTGATCGATCCGTTTCGAAGATGAGGCGGGCCCGCCCCTGGGCGGAACATCGCATGTCCGGGCGTGATTGACCGGGGATGCCAGCGTTTGCCTGCGGGAGGTCGGACTTGGCCCGATGAGGGGGCTGTCTTCGCCCGCGTCCCGCGCGATGCGTCCTCAACCTGTGGCCACGGGCAAAGGGTTTAGCGCGGCAGGGTTAAGGCGGGGTTAACGGCGGCCTGCGGAGCGTCCTGCGCGCGCCGCTGGCCGGAAGACGCCCGCCCGGGTTGTTGCCCGCCGCCACCCATGTCAGCCTAGGGCGGAGCAGCGGCCACGACATCCCCATCCGAACGAACCCCGGCGCGGGCTTTCGCGGTCGCGGATGCAGTATCTGGAGGACGGTATGGAAGAATTGGACACCGCAGTCGAAACCGCCGGGGGCTGGTTTCAGGATCTGTTGAGCATGGACATCTACAACGGCCAGTCGATCGGCGATTTCCTGACGCTCGACGCGCTGCTGGGCGTGGCCGGAGACCTGGTGGCGGCGCTGGTGATCATCCTGATCGGGATGTCGGTCTCGGGGTTCCTCGGCCGCCGCATCCGGCGGCTGGGCGAGAAACACGAGCGGCTCGACAACACCCTGTTCCAGTTCCTGTCCAATATCGTGCGCTACACGGTGCTGGCCTTCGCGGTGCTGTTCATCCTGAACACCTTCGGGGTGCAGACCACATCGGTCGTGGCACTGATCGGTGCGGCGGGTCTGGCCATCGGCCTGGCGCTGCAGGGCACGCTGTCGAACATCGCCGCCGGGGTCATGCTGATCCTGTTCCGGCCCCTGCGGATCGGCGATTTCGTGGAGATCGACGGGACCATGGGCACGGTGAAGGAGATCACGTTGAACTACACCGAACTGGCCAGTGTCGGGAACGTCAAGATCGTGGTGCCGAATTCCGAGGTCTGGGGGAACCGGATCACGAATTATTCGGCCTATCCGACGCGGCGGGCGGAATGGGTGTTCGGCGTGGGCTATGGCGCGAACCTGGCCGAGGCGGAACGCGTGATCCGCGACACGATCATGGGCGATGCGCGGTCCCACACCGAGCCCGCACCCTTCATCCAGGTCAACGAGCTGAATGCCAGCAGCGTGGATTTCCTGGTGCGGGTGTGGTGCGACGCGGGGGATTATTTCCAGTACCAGGCCGACATGAAACGGCAGGTGAAGGAGGCGCTGGACGCCGCAGGCATCGACATCCCGTTCCCGACGCGGACAGTGGTGCAGGTGTCGCCGGAGGGCGGACCGGGACGCGTGGCGGCGGAGTAGGGTGTTGGCCCAATGAGGGGGCTGTCTACACCCGCATCCCGCGCGATGCGTCCTTAACCGGTGGCGACGGGGGAGGGGTTTGGCGTGGGAGGGTTGAGGAAGGGTGAAGGGGGCTGTTTGCGATGCAGCGAAGGACGGGTTTGAGCCCGAATTGGCCTCTGCCGCACGTCCGCTGAAAGTCTGCTTCGGGACATCGGGCCAAGTTGCCCAGTCGCCTTCGATTTGATCTTGTGGTGGCATGCTGAACATAGCGATTCTGGCAATTGCGGTCCTTGTCGGCGTCCTCCTGATTTGGCCCCGGCTCTCCAATGCGCCGGTTTGGAGAGCGACGATAACACCCCTGGCCTCCATAATCGGCAGCGGGTTTCTCGTTCTGGGGCCGATCCTCGATGTCAGCTACGGCGGGTATGCGCCGCTCGTCATGCTTGGCTTGTGTGCGATCGCCTATTTGTTCGGAGCCGCGATTAGGTTCAACATTGCGGACATCGACGCACGCCCTGCGCCGTCTCGTCTGCTCTCGGGGCTTGAACAGGCGTCTTCCGTTGTTCTGGCCTTCGCCTTCATCATTTCCGTGGCCTATTATCTCAATCTCTTCGGCGCGTTCGGCGTGAGCCTGACGACGCTTGACGACGCATACCACGCCAACTTGCTGACCACCGCCGTTTTTCTGCTGATCCTTTTCACGGGGATGACGCGGGGGTTCAGCGCGCTCGAACGGATGGAGCAGGTCTCGGTCGGGCTGAAGCTGTCCATCATCGCGGGGCTGTTGCTCGCGCTCGCAGTGCATTTCGGGCAGGTCGTGGACCGAAGCGCATTGGAGTTCGATCCGCCGGAAGTCACCGGATGGGCAGGGGTGACGCTGATGGCCGGTCTGATCGTGACGGTCCAGGGTTTCGAGACTTCACGGTATCTCGGGGAAGCTTATGACGCGCCCTTGCGGATCAAGTCCATGCGGCTCGCTCAGTGGATATCCACGGCAATCTACTGCCTCTACATCGGATTGCTGACCTACGCCTTCGAGTCCGATCCAATGTCCTTGGACGAAACGGCAATCATTGACCTGATGCAGGTTGTCGCCCCGATCCTCCCCTTGCTCTTGGTTGTCGCAGCCCTCAGCGCCCAATTCAGCGCCGCAATCGCGGACACGAACGGCTCGGGCGGCCTGATGGCCGAGACGACCAAGGGCATCGTCAAGGAAAAATCGGCCTATGTGTTGTTGGTTGGCATCGGACTCGTGCTGACATGGATGGCCAACATCTTCGAGATCATCAGCTATGCTTCGCGAGCATTCGCCCTCTACTACGCACTGCAGTCGAGCATCGCCGCGATCCGCGCATCGCAACGCCTGCATCCATGGCAAACGGCGGGCTTTGCAATCTTGGCGCTTTTTGGCGCCGCAGTCGCCGTTTTCGGAACACCCGTCGAGTAAAAAGCCGGCATCGTCCGAACTTGCGCCGACGGTGGCAAGGTCCGCAAAGCAGCCCTAGACCGCGATCACCCTCACCCCCCCATCTGCCGCAGCATCTTGCCCAGAAAGCTGCTCATGTCGCCGCAACCGGCCTGGGACCAGCCGCCGTCGACGGCGAGGATCTGGCCACTGACATAGGCCCCCAGATCGGAGCCGAGGAACATGCAGGCCATGCCGATATCGCCCGGCTGGCCGAGGCGGCCGATGGGGACGGTGCCCGCGACCTTCGACAGCATTTCAAGCGTGGGGGCGAGGCGGGCCATGCCTTCGGTGCCCTCGATGGGGCCGGGCACCACGGAATTGACGCGGATGCCGTCGGGGCCCCATTCCATCGCCAGCGTGCGGGTGATCATGTCGACGCCCGCTTTGGCGGCGCAGACATGGGCCTGCCCCTGCATCGGCAGGAACGCCTGCGGGGCGGAGATGTTGATGACCGACGCGCCCGGTTTCCTCAGATGCGGGAAGGCGGCCTTCATCACGTGCATGGTGCCCAGAAGGTCGATATCGACAACGCTTTTGAAGGCGTTGGGGGACATGGCGTTGACGGTGGCGGGGAAGTTGCCCGCGGCGCCCGAGACCAGCACGTCGATTTCGCCGAAGGTTTCGGCTACCTGGGCCAGACCCGCCACGATGGCGTCGTACTCGCGGACATCGGCGGCGAAGCCCATCGACTCGGCCCCGTGCGCCTTGAGTGCGGCGACGGTGTCATCGACCTTGTCTTGGCTGCGGCTGGCCACGGCAACCTTTGCCCCGTGTTCGGCGTAAAGCTCGGCGATGCCGCGGTTGATGCCGCTGGTGCCACCGATGACCACCACGGTTTTGCCGGTCACGTCGATTGTGAGTGCCATGTCGTCCTCCCTCGTCTGCGTTGCCCGGTTGTAGCGCGGGGGGCGGCGGGGGAATAGCGGGACGTGGCGGCAAAGGTGAGGACGGCGGGATCAATCCCGCCCTACGTGTCGTCGCGGGCGGGGTCGGCGGGGTAGGTGCCGAGGATTTTCAGGTAATCGGTGAAAAAGCCCAACTCCTCCAGCGCGCGCTGCACAGGCGGATCGTCGGGATGGCCCTCGATATCGGAATAGAACTGCGTCGCGGTGAAATGGCCGCCGACCATGTAGCTTTCCAGCTTGGTCATGTTCACGCCATTGGTCGCAAAGCCCCCCATCGCCTTGTAGAGCGCGGCGGGAATGTTGCGGACGCGGAAGACGAAGGTGGTCATCATCTTGTCGGCACGCCGCGTCATCTCGGCCTCGCGCGACATGATCAGGAAGCGCGTGGTGTTGGTGTCGTGATCCTCGATATGGCGGGCCAGGGTGTCGAGGCCATAGATCTCGCCCGCCAGTTCCGAAGCCAGCGCAGCGCGGGTCCGGTCGCCTTCGGCGGCGACATCGCGGGCGGCGCGGGCATTGTCGGGGCTGACGCGGCCGGTGATACCGTGTTCGCGCAGGAAACGGGCGCATTGCGGCAGCAGCACGAGGTGGCTGTAGGCCTCGCGGATATCGGACAGCTTTGCACCGGGCACGCCGAGCAGGTTGATATGCACGCGGACAAATGCCTCGTCGATGATGTGCAGGCCCGATTCAGGCAGCAGGCGGTGAATGTCGGCCACCCGGCCATAGGTGGTGTTCTCCACCGGCAGCATCGCCTGTTCGGCCGCGCCCGAGGTCACCGCCGCGATCGCATCCTCGAACGACGGGCAGGGCAGCGCCTCCAGCCCCGGGCGGGCGGCATGGCAGGCCTGGTGGGAATAGGCGCCGGGTTCGCCCTGGAACGCGATTTTCTGCGGCATTCTCGCCTCCTGATTGTGGGCGTTTCGTCGCGCCGCTTTCGCTTGCCTTGCCCCTTCGAAGGCCCATACATACCACCGAACGTCGCGAAGCAAGTGGGGGACCCATGTTCGACACGATGAACCTGACCAAGGCATTCGCCTCGCTCTGTGCGGGCCTTCTTGTGCTTTTGCTGGGCGGATGGGCAGCCGAGGGTCTCTATGGCATCGACCACCACGGCGATGACCATGTGCGCGGCTACGTGGTGTTGGAAGACGAGGGCATGGATGATGTCGCGGTCGCCGACGCGGTCGTGGAAGTGGCCTTTGCCGATGTCTATGCCGCCGCCGACCCGGCTGCGGGCGAACGGCTGTGGCGGCAGTGTTCGGCCTGTCATGCGCTGGAACCCGGGCAGAACGGGGTCGGCCCCTACCTGCACGGTATCGTCGACCGGCCCAAGCATTCGGCGGAAGGCTACAACTATTCCGACGCGCTACTGTCGCAGGACGGGGCCTGGACGCCGGAGAACATCTCGGCCTTCATCGAGAACCCGCGCGGCTACGCGCCGGGCACCGCGATGGCCTATAACGGGATGCGCGAGATCGAGGATCGCGCGAACCTGATCGCCTACCTGGCGACCTTCCAGTAAGCCGCCCCCGGGCAACGCATCGAAGCCGCCGGAGCCCCGGCGGCTTTTTCATTGGGGCCGCGTGCCGCCTGACTTCGCGATCACGGATTCTCAACTTGAATCAAGACGGGTCTGGTCCGTAACCTGCCGCGACCCAAGTAAGGGCACAGAGCGGTGTTGCCTGTCAGGAGAACTTCATGCGCGATCGCCCCATGGCTGTGACGGCTGAACATGCTTCATCCCCGGTGACGGCGGCCCCCTGGCTGCCGGTTCTTGCGGCGCTGATCGCGCTTGGGGCCGGGGTGGCGCAGGCGCAGGAGGATGACCTGATCGTCAGCCACGGGGTGTCGACCTTCGGCGACCTCGATTACCCGGCGGATTTCGTGCACCTGGATTACGTGAACCCCGATGCCCCGCGCGGGGGCGAGTTGTCGTTTTCCTGGTCTTCGGCGGGTGGGTCGTTCGATTCTATCCATCCCTATACGCTGAGGGGCGATCCGGCGGTTCTGGCCTCGGTGTTCTTTGAATCGATGCTGACTGGGACGGCGGACACGATCGGGCAGAGTTATTGCCTGCTGTGTGAAACCGTCGCTTACCCCGAGGATCGGTCCTACGTGATCTTCACCATAAGGGAAGAGGCACGGTTTTCAGACGGCACGCCGGTGACGGCGCAGGACGCGCTGTTTTCATATGAAATCCTGCGCGACGAGGGTCTGCCGAGTTTCCGCCGCAACCTGCCCCTGACCATCGCGGGGGCCGAGGTGATCGACGACCGCACGATCCGGTTCGATTTCAACCGCGAGGCGCAGCAGCGGGGCCGGATCGAATTCGCGGGCGGATTGCCGGTGTTCAGCCAGGCCAGCCATATCGCCAGCGGCCTGCCCTTCGACGAGCCGCGGCTGGAGCCCCTGGTCGGGTCCGGACCCTATATCCTGGAAGAGATCGACCCGGGCCGCCGCACGATTTTCGTGCGCGACGAGGATTACTGGGGCGACATCCTGCCGATCAATGTGGGGCGCAACAATTACGGGTCGATCCGGATCGAGTATTACGGCGATGCCATCGCGGCCTTCGAAGGGTTCACCGCGGGCACCTATACCTTCCGGCAGGAAAACAGCAGCCAGTCCTGGGCGAACAACTATGATTTCCCGGCGCTGGAACGCGGCACCGTGATCCGCGAGACGCTGTTCGACGGCACCATCGCGCCGGGACAGAGTTTCGCGTTCAACCTGCGCCGCCAGAAATTCCAGGACCCGCGCGTGCGCGAAGCCATCGCGCTGATGTTCAATTTCGAATGGACCAACCAGACGCTGTTTTCGGGGCTGTACGCACCGGTCACCAGCTTCTGGGAAAACACCGATCTTGCCGCCAGCGGCCTGCCGACGGACGCGGAACTGGCGATCCTCGAACCGTTCCGGGACAGCCTGCCGCCGGAGGTCTTCACCGAGGAACCCTTTACCGCGCCGCCATCGGACCCCGACCGCAGTTTCGACCGGCGCCAGGCGCGCCGTGCCGTCGCCCTGCTGGAAGAGGCGGGGTGGGTGCCCGGCGATGACGGGCTGGTGCGAAATGCCGCCGGGCAGACGCTGGATGTGGAGTTCCTGAACGCCGGGCCGCTGTTCGACCGGATCATCAACCCCTATGTCGAGAACCTGCGCGCCATTGGCGTGAATGCCAGCCTGAACCGGGTCGACGGGGCGCAGTTCAGCCAGCGCCAGCGCGATGCCGATTTCGACATGATCACGACGTTCTTTCCCACCGGTTATGAACCCGGCGCGGGGCTGCGGCAGTATTTCGGCTCTATCGGTGCCGATGATCCGGTCTTCAACGCGGCGGGTCTGAGCGATCCGACGGTCGATGCGCTGCTGGAGCTGGTGATCCGCGCCGAGACAGAGGAAGAGATGCGCACCGCCGTCAGCGCGTTCGACCGCGTTTTGCGCGCCATGAAGATCCGCGTGCCGCAATGGTTCAACGACAGCTACTGGGTGGCGTATTACGACATGTATCGTTACCCCGACGAGCTGCCGCCCTATTCGCTGGGCTTTCTGGATTTCTGGTGGATCGACCCCGAGGCCGAGGCGGCGTTGCGCGAACAGGGCGCGTTCTAAGCAAGCATGGGCGCCTATATCCTCAGACGGCTGCTGCTGATCATCCCGACGCTTGTCGGGATCATGGTGATCAATTTCGCGCTGACGCAATTCGTCCCCGGCGGCCCGGTCGAACAGGTGCTGGCCCAGATCGAGGGCGAGGGCGACGTGTTTGCCGGGATCTCGGGCGGCGGCAGCGAAACCGTGGGCGAGGATCAGCTTGGCGAAACCTACCAGGGCGGCCGCGGCCTGCCGCAGGAGTTTCTGGATGAATTGCGGGTGCAGTTCAACTTCGCCCGCATCGTGTGCGAAGACGGGTTCGCCGGCATCCCCGACATCGCCGCCGAGGAATGCGTGGCCGAGGATATCCCCGGCGTCGAACGCTTCTTCCTGATGATTTGGGATTACATGCGCTTCGATTTCGGTGAGAGCTATTTCCGGTCGATCAGCGTGGTGGACCTCGTGCTCGAGAAGATGCCGGTGTCGATCACGCTGGGCCTGTGGTCGACGCTGATCGCCTATCTCGTGTCGATCCCGCTGGGTATCCGCAAGGCGGTGCGCGACGGGTCGCGGTTCGACACCTGGACCTCGGGCGTGATCATCGTGGCCTATGCCATCCCCGGGTTCCTGTTCGCGATCCTGCTGCTGGTGCTGTTTGCAGGGGGACGGTATTTCCAGATCTTCCCGCTCAGGGGGCTGGTGTCGGACGGGTGGGAGGACCTGACGCTGATCCAGCAGATCGGCGATTACCTGTGGCATATCACGCTGCCGGTTCTGGCCTCGACCATCTCGGCCTTTGCCACGCTGACATTGCTGACGAAGAACAGCTTTCTCGATGAGATCAAGAAGCAATACGTGGTAACCGCGAGGGCCAAGGGCCTGCGGGAAAACGCGGTGCTTTACGGCCATGTCTTCCGCAACGCGATGCTGATCGTGATCGCGGGCTTTCCGGCGGTCTTCGTCGGCGTGTTCTTCGGCGGATCGCTGATCATCGAGACGATCTTCAGCCTCGACGGGCTTGGGCGCCTGGCCTTCGAAGCGGCGGTCAGCCGGGATTATCCGGTGATCTTCGGCACGCTGTTCGTGTTCGGGCTGATCGGGCTTTTGGTCGGCATCCTGTCGGACCTGATGTATATCTGGATCGACCCGCGCATCGACTTCGAAAGCAGGGAGACCTGAGCGATGGCGATGCCCGACACAGGCCCCGGTACGGGCCCCGACCTTGCGCCCGACCGGGTCGCCGACCCGGCGCCGCCGCCGGAGCCCCGGCGCGGGCTGTTCACCCTGTCGCCTCTGAACCAGCGGCGCTGGAAGAATTTCAAGGCCAACCGCCGCGCGTTCTGGTCGCTGTGGATTTTCGCCGTGCTTTACGGGCTGTCGCTGTTCGCCGAGTTCATCGCCAACGACAAGCCGCTGCTGGTGCGTTACCAGGGGGCGTTCTACACGCCGGTCTTCACCTTCTATCCCGAAACCACATTCGGCGGCGATTTCCGGACGGAAGCCGTCTATCGCGATATCGAGGTGGAATGCCTGATCGTCTCGGGCGGGCTGGAGGCCTGTTGGGACGCGCCCGAGGAGGTGATCGCGGAAGTGCAGGAAACCGGCGCCTACCAGGGCGCCGAGGTGCAGCGCGGCTGGGTGATGTGGCCGCTGATCCCCTACAGCTACAACACCGTCAACGACCTGGGCCGCGCCGCGCCGTCACCGCCCGATGCCGACCATTGGCTGGGCACCGATGACACCGCGCGCGACGTGCTGGCCAGGGTCATCTACGGCTTCCGCCTGTCGGTCAGTTTCGCGCTGATCGTGACCTTCCTGACATCCGTGATCGGGATCGCGGCGGGGGCGGCGCAGGGATATTTCGGCGGCTGGCTGGACCTGATTTTCCAGCGGATCATCGAGATATGGAACGCCACGCCCAGCCTGTTCATCATCATCATCATATCGGCCATTTTCACGATGAATTTCTGGCTGCTCGTCTTCCTCATGGTCCTGTTCGGCTGGACCGGGCTGGTGGGCGTGGTGCGCGCCGAATTCCTGCGCGCGCGCAATTTCGAATATGTTCGCGCCGCGCGGGCCTTGGGCGTGGGCAACGGCACGATCATGTTCCGCCATGTTCTGCCCAACGCGATGGTGGCGACCCTGACCTTCCTGCCCTTCATCGTCACGGGCGGGATCGGGGCGCTGGCCTCGCTTGATTTCCTGGGCTTCGGGCTGCCGTCCTCGGCCCCGTCCCTGGGCGAGCTGACCTTGCAGGCGAAAAACAACCTGTCGGCCCCGTGGTTGGGCTTCACCGCCTTCTTCACCTTCGCGATCATGCTGTCGCTTCTGGTCTTCATCTTCGAAGGCGTGCGCGATGCCTTCGACCCGAGGAAGACGTTCAGATGAGCGTGCTGGAGGTCCAGAACCTGTCCGTCAGTTTCGCACAGGAAGACGGCGCGGTGCATGCCGTGCGCGGCGTGTCGTTTCACGTGGAAAAGGGTGAAACCGTTGCGCTGGTGGGCGAGAGCGGGTCAGGCAAATCGGTGACGGCGCTGAGTACCGTGTCGCTTCTGCCCGAATCGGCGGAGGTGACAGGATCGGTCAGATATCTCGGGCGCGAGATGGTCGGCGCCGAGGAAGACCTGCTGCGCGCCATTCGCGGCAATGACATCAGCTTCATCTTTCAGGAGCCGATGACGTCGCTCAACCCGCTGCATACGCTGGAAAAACAGATCACCGAAAGCCTGACCCTGCACCAGGGGCTGAAGGGCGATGCGGCACGCACAAGGGTCATCGAGCTTTTGACCAAGGTGGGCATCCGCGACCCCGAAAGCCGGCTTGGCGCCTATCCGCACCAGCTGTCGGGGGGGCAGCGTCAGCGGGTGATGATCGCCATGGCGCTGGCGAACGGGCCGGAATTGCTGATCGCGGATGAACCCACCACGGCGCTCGACGTGACGATCCAGGCGCAGATCCTGGAACTGCTGGCCGACCTGAAACGCGATATGGGCATGAGCCTTTTGTTCATCACCCATGACCTCGGCATCGTGCGCCGCATCGCCGACCGGGTCTGCGTGATGCAGGGCGGCGAGATCGTGGAACAGGGCGAGACGGCCGAGATATTTGCCGCGCCGAAACATCCTTATACGCAGAAGCTGCTGGCCGCCGAACCCGCGGGCAGCCCCGATCCGGTGCCCGAGACTGCGCCCGAGATCGTGTCGACCACCGATCTGCGTGTCTGGTTCCCGATCCAGCGTGGGTTGCTGCGCCGCACCGTGGGGCATGTGAAGGCGGTGAATGCCGCAACGGTCAGCGTGCGGGCGGGCGAGACGCTTGGGATCGTCGGCGAAAGCGGGTCGGGCAAGACCACGCTGGCGCTGGCGATCATGCGGCTGATTTCATCGGACGGGCCGGTGGTATTCATGGGGCGCGATCTGCAGGGGATGTCGTCACGCGCGCTGCGGCCCGTGCGCCGCGACATGCAGATCGTGTTCCAGGACCCTTACGGATCGCTCAGCCCCCGAATGACGATCGAACAGATCGTGGCCGAGGGGCTGGGGGTGCAGGGCGTGCCTCGGTCGCAATCCCGCCCGCAGGTGGCCGAGATGCTGACCGAGGTGGGCCTCGACCCCGCGATGATGGACCGCTACCCGCACGAGTTCTCGGGTGGACAGCGCCAGCGCATCGCCATCGCCCGGGCGATGATCCTGCGCCCGAAGCTTCTGGTGCTGGATGAACCGACCAGCGCGCTCGACATGACGGTGCAGGTGCAGATCGTCGACCTTCTGCGCAGCCTGCAGGCGAAACACGGGCTGGCCTATCTGTTCATCAGTCACGATCTGAAAGTCGTCCGCGCGCTCAGCCACCGGGTGATCGTGATGCGCCAGGGCGACGTGGTGGAAATCGGCGAGACGCAGGCGCTGTTCCGCAACCCGACCTCGGCCTATACCCGCGAACTGATGGTCGCGGCCTTCGGCGCGCTGCCCGAAAGCGCGGCCTGATCCAATCAAAAAGGCGCCGCTTTGCGGCATTGTTTCTTCTTCGCCGCCCTTGCGGGCGGAGGCCTCCCCTCTCGGCGGCAAAGCCGCCTGACGGGCAGCGGGCGGAGGTATTTGGAAAGCAAAGAGGGGCTGGGTATCCCCAAATGGGCCCCTCTTTGCTTCACAAATGCCTGGGGGAGGGTCGCCATCCGTGGCGTCACTGGTTCAAGCCCAGATGGCGACGGCCGGGGGCAGCGCCCCCGACTGCGACGCCTAGCGCAAGGCCCGGCCCTTGAGGATCGCGTCCTCGCCGAACCGGGCGCGGATGGCGTCGGTGGCGCGTTCGGCCTGCCCCCGTCTTGCGGCCCCGGGATCGAGCAGGTCGCCTGCAGTGTCGGCGGCCTCTGCCGGGATCAGCTCGCTCAGCCCCACGCCGATCAGGCGGTAGGGTTTCGGATGGTTGGTCTGGTCGTAAAGCGCGCGGGCCGTGCGGTAGAGGCGGTCTGCCATCTGGGTGCCATCAGGCAGGCTGGTCCGGCGCGTCAGCAGCTTGAAATCAGCGCGTTTGAGTTTGAGCGTGACGACGCGGCCTGCGATCCCCTTGGCCTTGGCGCGGTCGGCCACCTTTTCGGCCAGCCGCCAGAGATGGCCGTCGATCAGGTCGGGATCGGCGATATCGTCGGAAAAGGTGGTCTCGTTCGAGATCGATTTGACCGGTCGGTCGCGCGCGATACGGCGCGTATCCTCGCCCCGGCTGAGATGGTAGAGCCGGTCACCCATCGACCCGAACCGGTCCTGCAGTGCGCGCCGGTCCCACCGGCGCAGATCGGCGAAGGTGCGGATGCCCGCCTTTTCGAGGCTCGCCTGTCCCGCCGCACCGATCCCCCAGATCATCCGCACGGGTTTGTCGGCGAGGAAATCGGCGGTTTCCGCCGCACCGATCACCGAAAACCCCTGCGGCTTGTCGAGGTCCGAGGCGAGTTTTGCCAGGAACTTGTTGTGGGAAAGCCCGATGGAGCCGGTAATGCCAAGCTCGGTCGCCATGCGTTTGACAAGCCGGGCCAGCATCACCGCCGGCGGGGCGCCGTGCAGCTTGGCGGTGCCGGTCAGGTCGAGGAAGGCCTCGTCGAGCGAGAGGGGTTCGATGGCGGGTGTCAGATCCTCCATCATCGCGCGGATCTGGCGGGAGACCTGCGCGTAGACCTCCATCCGGCCTTTCACGACCACCGCTTCGGGGCAGAGTTTCAGGGCCTGAAACATCGGCATGGCGGACCGCACGCCCTTGATCCGTGCGATATAGCAGGCGGTGGAGACCACGCCGCGCCGCCCGCCGCCGATGATGACGGGCTTGTCGCGCAGGTCGGGATTGTCTCGCTTTTCGACCGAGGCATAGAAGGCATCGCAATCCATATGCGCGATCCCGAGGTCGAAGAGTTCGGGATGTGCGGTCACGCGGGGGCTGCCGCAGGCGGTGCACCGCCTTGCGGTCTGCAGGGTGTGAAAGCAATCGCGGCACAGGGCGGGCATGATGGGGTCAGTATAGCAGGCGGGGCACGGCGGGACAGGACAGCCGGGCGGGGGGCGGGAAAATCCCACCCGGGCGCGGAAGAATTTTTCTGGATTCGCCGGGCCGGGCTGAGCATAGAGGGGCCATGAAACAAGATCCGCCAAATCCGGGGTTCGATATGGAAGCGTTGCTCGACCAATTGTTCGGCGGGAGCCTCGTTGTGCTCCTGCTGGCGCTGTTCATCATACTTTGCATTTTCCTCGCCATCCGGATCGTGCCGCAATCCGAACAGCATGTGGTGGAACGTTTCGGGCGGTTGAAATCGGTGCTCGGGCCGGGGATCAACTTTATCGTGCCCTTCCTTGACCGGGTGGCGCACCGGGTGTCGATCCTGGAACGCCAATTGCCCAATGCCACGCAGGATGCGATCACCGCCGACAACGTGCTGGTGCAGATCGACACCTCGGTTTTCTACCGCATCCTCGAACCCGAACGCACCGTCTATCGCATCCGAGACGTGGATGCCGCGATCGCCACCACGGTCGCGGGGATCGTGCGTGCCGAGATCGGCAAGATGGAACTGGACGAGGTGCAATCGAACCGGTCGGTGCTGATTTCCACCATCAAGGCCAGTGTCGAGGACGCCGTGAATGACTGGGGGATCGAGGTGACGCGGGCCGAGATCCTCGACGTCAATCTTGATCAGGCCACGCGCGATGCGATGCTGCAGCAGTTGAACGCCGAACGGGAGCGCCGCGCCGCGGTCACCCGGGCCGAGGGTCAGAAGCGCGCGGTCGAACTGCAGGCGGATGCCGATCTTTACGCCGCGCGGCAGGAAGCCGAGGCGCGCCGGGTCGAGGCCGATGCCGAGGCCTATGCCACCGGTGTCGTGGCGGAGGCCATCGCCAAGGGCGGGCTGGAGGCCGTGCAATACAATATCGCGCTGGAACAGGTGAAGGCGATCTCCAAGATCGCAGGCGGCCAGGGCAACCAGACCATCGTGGTGCCTGCAGATGCCGTCGATGCCTTCGGCAAGGCGTTCCAGATGCTGAAGGGGCGCGGCTGATGTGGGCCGAATGGTGGGTCTGGGGCGCGGCGGCCGTGCTGCTGGCGGTGGGCGAGGTCTTGCTGCCCAGTTTCGTCCTGCTGGGCTTTGCCATAGGGGCCGGGGCGGTTGCGCTGATCCTGCTGGTGGGCGGGCCGCTGGCGGTCTGGCTGGCCGGGTCGCTGCCTGCGCTGCTGCTGATCTTCGCGGTGATCTCGCTTCTGGCCTGGCTGGGGTTGCGGCGCTGGGTCGGTGTCTATCGCGGGCAGGTGAAAACCTTCGATCACGACATCAACGACAACTGAGGGGCCCGTTTTCGCGCGAAAAACGGCACGGAGAACGCGCGGTTCCCGGTCCCGTCAGGGCATGTCCGCCAGGATCGCGCGCGCCGCTGCCGCCGGGTCGGGGGCGGCGTTGATCGGACGGCCGACCACGATATGGTCGGCGCCCTGGCGCAACGCCTCACCCGGTGTCATCACCCGTTTCTGATCCCCTGTCGCGCTGCCGGCAGGCCGCACCCCGGGGGTGACGATCAGCTTGCCCGCCGCCTCGGGCAGGGCGCGGATTGCGGCGGCCTCCTGCGGGGAGGCGATGACGCCATCTGCCCCGGCCTGAAATGCGCGCGCGGCGCGATCGACGACGATATCGGGCACCGCGCCCGCCACGATCATCCCCGCATCCAGATCGGACCGGTCGAGCGAGGTCAGAACCGTGACGGCGAGGATTTTCAGGTCCTTGCCCGCCGCGCCCTCGCGCGCGGCGCGCACCACATGGGGGTCGCCATGCACGGTCAGGAAATCCAGATCGAATTGCGCCAGCCCGCGCACCGCCGCCTCGACCGTGTTGGAGATGTCGAACAGCTTCATGTCCAGAAAGATGCGCTTGCCATGGTCCTGCTTCAGCTCATTGGCCAGTGCCAGGCCCCCGCCGGTCAGCATCCCGAGCCCGATCTTGTAGAATGAGACGGCGTCGCCGAGGCGCATGGCCATGTTCAGCCCGGTCAGCGCATCGGCGACGTCCAGCGCCACGATCAAACGGTCATCGGCCATCGGGGTCCCTTTCTGTCCGCCCGCCCGTGCCTGCCCGAGGGGGCGCGCGCTGTCCACCCTTGCCGCACCTCACGGACTTGCGAGGTGGCGGGGCGCTTCCCATATCAATGCCCGAGGCCCGATCCGGGGCGTGCCGCGAAGCGGGCGCCGCCATCCATGGGCGCTTGTATGAGGAGAGAGATCATGAACTTGGAAAAGTTCACCGACCGCGCGCGCGGGTTCCTGCAGGCCGCGCAGACCATCGCGCAGCGCGAAGATCATCAGAAACTGGCCCCCGAACATTTGCTGAAGGCCTTGCTGGATGACGACCAGGGCCTGGCCGCCAACCTGATCGCGAAAGCGGGCGGCGCACCCGACCGCGTGCGCGAGGCGCTGGAGCTGACGCTTGCGAAAATACCCAAGGTCACGGGCACCGACGGGCAGCTCTACATGGATGGTCAGACCGCCAAGGTCCTGGCCGAGGCCGAGAAGGTCGCGCAGAAGGCGGGCGACAGTTTCGTGCCGGTCGAACGCCTGCTGACCGCGTTGGCCATGGTGAAAAGCCCGGCCAAGGACGCGCTGGATGCCGGTGCCGTGAACGCGCAGGCGATCAACGCCGCGATCAACGATCTGCGCAAGGGGCGCACCGCCGACAGCGCCAGTGCCGAGGACAGTTACGAGGCGCTGAAGAAATACGCCCGCGACCTGACCGAAGCGGCGCGCGAGGGCAAGATCGACCCGATCATCGGGCGCGACGAGGAAATCCGCCGCGCGATGCAGGTGCTGAGCCGCCGGACCAAGAACAACCCGGTGCTGATCGGCGAACCCGGCGTCGGCAAGACCGCGATCGCAGAGGGGCTGGCGCTGCGCATCGTCAATGGCGACGTTCCGGAAAGCCTGCGCAACAAGACGCTGATGGCGCTCGACATGGGTGCTCTGATCGCCGGCGCGAAATACCGGGGCGAATTCGAGGAACGGCTCAAGGCGGTTCTGGGCGAAATCACCGCCGCCGCAGGCGAGATCATCCTGTTCATCGACGAGATGCACACCCTTGTGGGCGCGGGCAAGACCGATGGCGCGATGGATGCCGCCAACCTCATCAAGCCGGCGCTGGCGCGGGGAGAGCTGCACTGTATCGGTGCCACCACGCTGGATGAATATCGCAAATACGTTGAGAAAGACGCAGCGTTGGCCCGCCGGTTCCAGCCGCTTGTGGTCGAGGAACCCACGGTCGAGGACACCGTCAGCATCCTGCGCGGCATCAAGGAAAAATACGAGTTGCACCACGGGGTGCGGATTTCCGATGCCGCGCTGGTGTCGGCGGCGACGCTCAGCCATCGCTACATCACCGACCGGTTCCTGCCCGACAAGGCCATCGACCTGATGGACGAGGCGGCGTCCCGCCTGCGGATGGAGGTGGATTCCAAGCCCGAGGAACTGGACGCGCTCGACCGGCAGATCCTTCAGATGCAGATCGAGGCCGAGGCGCTGAAGAAGGAAGACGACACCGCCTCGAAGGACCGGCTGGAAAAGCTGGAGCGCGAGCTGGGTGACCTGCAACAGCAATCGGCGGAGATGACGGCGAAATGGCAGTCCGAGCGCGACAAGCTCGAATCCGCCCGGGGGTTGAAGGAAAAGCTTGACCAGGCCCGTGCGGAACTGGACCAGGCCAAGCGCCGGGGCGATCTGGCCCGCGCCGGTGAGCTGTCATACGGCGTCATCCCGCAGCTTGAAAAGGATCTCGCTGCCGCCGAGGAACAGGACGAGGACGTGATGGTCGAAGAGGCCGTCCGTCCCGAACAGATCGCCGCGGTGGTCGAACGCTGGACCGGCATCCCGACCTCGAAGATGCTGGAAGGTGAACGGGAGAAACTGCTCAAGATGGAGGACGAACTGGGCCGCCGCGTCATCGGCCAGACCCAGGCCGTGGGCGCCGTCAGCCGCGCGGTGCGCCGCGCGCGCGCCGGGCTGCAGGATGAAAACCGCCCGCTCGGGTCTTTCCTGTTTCTCGGGCCGACCGGCGTCGGCAAGACCGAGCTGACCAAGGCGCTGGCCGAGTACCTCTTTGACGATGACCAGGCGATGGTGCGGATCGACATGAGCGAGTTCATGGAGAAGCACGCCGTCGCGCGGCTGATCGGGGCGCCCCCGGGCTATGTCGGCTATGACGAGGGCGGTGTTCTGACAGAAGCGGTGCGGCGCAGGCCCTACCAGGTGATCCTGTTCGACGAGGTCGAGAAGGCGCATCCTGAGGTCTTCAACGTGCTCTTGCAGGTTCTTGATGACGGGATCCTGACCGATGGTCAGGGCCGCACGGTCGATTTCAAGCAGACGCTGATCGTGATGACGTCGAACCTGGGGTCTCAGGCGCTCAGCCAGTTGCCCGACGGGGCCGATGCCGCGACGGCCAAGCAGGACGTGATGGACGCCGTGCGTGCCCATTTCCGGCCCGAGTTCCTGAACCGGCTGGATGACATGATCGTCTTCGACCGGCTCAGCCGCGCCGATATGGACGGTATCGTGAAGATTCAGCTCAAGCGGCTGGAGCGGCGTCTGGCACAGCGCAAGATCACCCTCGATCTGGATGACAGCGCGCTGAAATGGCTGGCCGATGAAGGCTATGACCCCGTCTTCGGCGCCCGGCCGCTCAAGCGTGTGATCCAGCGCAGCCTGCAGGATGAACTGGCCGAGATGATCCTGGCGGGAGACGTGCTGGACGGGGCGAGGATCCCGGTCAGCGCGGGGCCGGATGGCCTGATCGTGGGTGACAGGCTGGCGGCCTCGAACCGACCCAAACCCGACGCTGCTGTCGTTCACTGATCCCACTTGGCGAAAGGGGCGTGCCTGACGCGGCACGCCCCTTGTTCATCTTTCCCCAAATACGGTCGGGGGGTCGCAGGGGGGCAGAACCCCCCGCCGGATCGCCGCAATGGCGGCGATACCGATCAGTGCGGGATCAGAACACCGTCGATGATGTGCACGATGCCGTTCGACGCGGTCACGTCCGGCGTGGTCACTTCGATCGAGCGGTTCAGGCGCACACCATGGGTGCCGTCGACATTGATGAAACCGCCCTGTACGGTCGGGACGCGGCCACGCACGCCCACCAGCGACGACGCCGGGTAGAGACCCGAGGCGACGTGATACGTCAGGACGTTGGTCAGGGCCGGGATATCGGCCAGCAGGCCGTCCAGCACACCATGGGGCAGCGCGGCGAAGGCCGCGTTGGTCGGCGCGAAAACGGTGAAGGGGCCGGGCCCCGACAGCGTGTCGACCAGCCCTGCAGCGCCCACGGCGGTGACCAGCGTGCTGAGATCCGGGGTGGCAGCCGCGATATCGACGATCGTGCCGGATTGGGCACGTGCGGGCATCGCGGGCAGGGTCAGCGTGGCAGCGGCGGCAACGCCCATCGCGCTGGTGGTCAGGAATTTACGGCGGTCCATGGAAAATCCTCCTTTGTTTGGTTTGCAGGAAAAAGGCCGGCCCCGGGGTCGGGGCCGGCCGGGGCCGGATGGCCTTACATCGACGGCAGGATCACCGCGTCGATCACGTGGATGACGCCGTTCGAGGCCTCGATATCGGCGGCCACGACATTGGCATCATTGACGGTCACGCCTTCGCCCACGCCGATCGTGATGTCGGACCCCTGAACGGTGGTCGCCATCATGCCGTCGGACAGGTCGCCCGACATCACGGCGCCCGGGACGACGTGGTAGGTCAGAACCTCGGTCAGGGCCGGGATGTCGTTCAGCAACCCTTCCACGGTGCCCTCGGGCAGAGCGGCGAAGGCTTCGTCGGTGGGCGCGAAGACGGTGAAGGGACCTTCGCCCGACAGCGTTTCAACGAGGCCCGCGGCGGTGACGGCTGCGACCAGGGTTTCGAAGGTGCCCGCCTCGACGGCGGTCTCGACGATGTTCATGCCATGGTCGTCGGCGAAGGCCGGGGTGGCCAGGGCGGTGGTGGCGGCAAGCGCCATCATCATCTTGCGCATGTCTCTCTCCTTTTTGCGCAGGGGCCGGTCGCCCCTGATAGGGCGGGAGGTAGACGGCGGCAGATGCTTTCAAGTGAAGCGAATTTCCGCGCATATGCTTGACGCAAGGCGCAGCGCGGCTAAGCGGCGCGGGTGGCGGATTTCCAATAAATTCGACGTGAAATCATGTGACGGGACGTGACCGATGCTGTGGTATTTGTTGCAAAGGACCCGACCGGTGAAAGGACGAACCCGATGACTTGGTACCTGGAAGCGCTGGCGCTGACCTTCTGGCTGGTGATCGGGGCGGCGGCCCTTGCGGTGGTGGTGATCTTCGTGATCGACCGCAGCCAGAAGGCCGATGCGATCCGGCGCAACTATCCGGTGATCGGGCGCTTCCGAAATCTTTTCAGCACCTTGGGCGAATTTTTCCGCCAGTATTTCTTCGCCATGGACCGCGAAGAGCTGCCGTTCAACCGGGCGCAGCGGGACTGGGTCGGGCATGCCGCCGATGGCGGGTCTTACACCAGGCCCTTCGGGTCGACCCGCAACATCGCCGAGGTGGGCACGCCGATCTTCACCCCCGCGCCCTTTCCCCCGCTCGATGACCAGTTCGCCAAATCCGAACCGCTGGTGATCGGCCCCCATGCCCGCCAGCCCTATGAGGCGCGGTCGATCTTCAACATCTCGGGCATGTCCTATGGCGCGATCTCGAAACCGGCGGTTCTGGCGCTCAGCCGCGGGGCGAAGATGGCTGGCATGTGGATGAACACCGGCGAAGGGGCCTTGTCGCCCTATCACCTGGAAGGCGGGGCCGACATCGTGTTCCAGATCGGGACGGCGAAGTTCGGGGTGCGCGATGCCGAGGGCAATCTCGATGATGCCAAGCTGGCCGAGGTGGCGGCGCATCCCCAGGTCAGGATGTTCGAGCTTAAGCTCGCCCAGGGCGCCAAGCCCGGCAAGGGTGGTATCCTGCCCGCCGCCAAGATCACCGACGAGATCGCCGAAATCCGGGGCCTGCCCAGGGGCGTGGACGGGATCAGCCCGAACCGCCACCGCGAAGCGTCAACCAATTCCGAGCTTCTCGATTTCATCGCCCATATCCGCGAGGTGTCGGGCAAGCCCGTGGGCATCAAGACGGTGATGGGCCATCTGGGCCATTTCGAGGAACTGTTCGAGGAAATCCTGCGCCGCGGCCCCGAAAGCGCGCCGGATTTCATCACGCTGGACGGCGGTGAAGGGGGCACCGGCGCCGCGCCCATGCCGCTTATGGATCTTGTGGGCATGTCGATCCGCGAGGCGCTGCCGCGCCTGACCGACCTGCGCAACAGGATGGGGCTGAAGGACCGGATCCGGCTGATCGCGTCCGGCAAGCTGGTCAACCCGGGCGACGTGGCCTGGGCCATCGCGGCGGGGGCGGATTTCGTGACCTCGGCGCGCGGCTTCATGTTCGCGCTGGGCTGTATCCAGGCGTTGAAATGCCACAAGAATACCTGCCCCACCGGCATCACCACCCATGATCCACGGTTTCAGGGCGGTCTGGTCGTGGCCGAAAAGGACAAGCGCGTCGCGGCCTATGCCCAATCCATCGTCAAGGAGGTCGAGGTGATCGCCCATTCGGTGGGTGTGAGTGAGCCCCGAAAACTGCGCCGCCGCCATGTGCGGATCGTGCAGCCCAATGGCGCGTCGGTCCCGATGGACCGGCTTTACCCGACCGAGGAGGAGGTCATGGCAAAGACCTCGGTGCCTGAACCCGCGTTAAAGGTTTCGTGAAAAACGATGTCAGGGCTTGGGCGAGCCCCATCTATCCGGATAGCACGCTGAAAGCGCATCCGGAGGAGACGACATGGCCCACCGTTACACATCCGACCTGACCCGGGACGATGTCACACCGAAACAGCTGTACCTCAACCGTCGCCAGATCATGATGGGCGGCACGGCCCTGATGGGTGCGGGGCTGGGTGCCGGGAAGGCCCGGGCCGAGGATGCCTGGGACCTGACGCTCACCTCGTATGAAGACGTGACGAGCTACAATAATTTCTATGAATTCGGCACCGACAAGTCTGACCCGGCGCGCAATGCGCATATGATGACGACCGACCCGTGGGAGATCGTCATCGACGGGATGGTCGACAACCCCGGCACCTATTCGCTGGCCGAGATCGTCGAGGGCCAGACCATCGAGGAACGCATCTATCGCCTGCGCTGCGTGGAACGCTGGTCCATGGTGATCCCTTGGCAGGGGTTCGAGTTCGCCGACCTGCTTGAGCGTGTGGGCGTGCAGGAGGGCGCGCGGTATGTCGCCTTCGAAACGCTGGCGCGGCCCGAGGAAATGCCGGGCCTGCGGGTGCCGATCATCGACTGGCCCTACAAGGAAGGCCTGAGGCTGGATGAGGCGATGCATCCGCTGACCATCCTGGCGACAGGCCTTTATGACGAGCCGATGCCGAACCAGAACGGCGCGCCGATCCGATTGGTGGTGCCGTGGAAATACGGCTACAAGTCGATCAAGTCGATCGTGCGGATCACGCTGACCGATGAACAGCCGCCGACCGCGTGGAACACCTATGCCCCGAACGAATACGGGTTCTATTCCAACGTGAACCCGAACCGGTCGCATCCGCGCTGGAGCCAGGAGTTCGAGCGCCGCGTCGGCGGGGGCCTGTTCGCGCGCAATATCGAGACGCTGATGTTCAACGGCTACGAAGAAGAGGTCGCCCATATGTATGAGGGTATGGACCTGATCGAGTTCCACTGATCTGCCGATGGCAGCCTCCGACAACATCCCCGCGTCCATGACGCTGACCCAACGCGCAAACGCCGCGATCCGGCAGGTGCCGGTCTGGCTGGTCTACGTGCTGGGCGCGGCCCATGGGGCATGGTTATTCTACCTCGGCGCCACGGGCGGGCTGGGGGCCGAGCCGATCAACGAGTTGGAGCGCCGCTACGGCGAGGTCGCGATCCAACTGATCCTTCTGGGCCTCGCGGTGACGCCGCTGCGCCAGTATTTCGGGCTGAACCTGATGCCGCTGCGACGGTCGATCGGGGTTCTGGCCTTCTTCTTCGTGCTGGCACATTTTTTGGTCTGGGCGGTGCTGGATGTGCAGACGGCGGCACGGGTGTGGGATGACATCGTCAAACGCCCCTATGTCACCATCGGGATGGCGGGGTTCGTGCTGCTGATCCCGCTGGGCGTGACCTCGAACAATCTGTCGGTCCGCAAACTGGGGCCGGTGCTCTGGCGCCGCCTGCACAAGCTGGTCTACCCGGCGGCGGTGCTGGGCGCGGTGCATTACCTGTGGCTGGCGAAGGGATTCCAGATCGAACCGCTGGTCTACCTGGCAATCACCCTGGTGCTTCTGGCGACTCGGTTGCCCTGGTCCGACCGCAGCCGCCGGGCTTGAGTCGCCCCTGACGGCCCCCCATATGTCTAAATCTGGGGATCGGGCCCGCCCCGACCACAACGCGGCCTGACTCTATCCACAGACACGGTGCGGCTGCGGCCATAGGCAACCGCGACATGGCCCTGCGACAGGGTGGCAGGGCGGTTTTAAACGATTGAAAGAAAGCGTTTTTTCGGCTGCTACGCAAGAAATGTCATCTTTCTGAAAAAAAGCCCTTGCGGCCCCCGGCCCCGATCCGTAGATAGCTCCTCACCGGCGGCGCTGAGGCGCCAAAGGGAACGCCAAACGGGCCTAACGCTGGAGACAGTAGACGGTGCGGGCGGCAACAAAAACAGAGATAGATCGGGCGGGCGGCGCTGAAATACAGAGCGCAGTCGGTTTTGTTTTGTCTCTCGCTCTTTGACATCGATAGTATCTGAAGAGATATGCGGGCGGTTTGGTCCATGCGACGCAGACCTAGCATATCACGCTTCTAGACCTTCGGGTCGATGATGAAGTGTCAGCTTCACTGTTTGGACGGCTTCGTTTCCTAGAAACGATGCACGAAAAACAGATGACTCTTTGTTTGGGCTGCACCTAGCCAGGTCAGCCATGCCGCAAGGCAGAACAAGCAAAGGATGTGCATAGGTTCAACGTCAAGGATACGCTGGTAACGGCGTTTCAACTTGAGAGTTTGATCCTGGCTCAGAACGAACGCTGGCGGCAGGCCTAACACATGCAAGTCGAGCGAACCTTCGGGTTAGCGGCGGACGGGTGAGTAACGCGTGGGAACGTGCCCTTCTCTACGGAATAGTCCCGGGAAACTGGGTTTAATACCGTATACGCCCTTCGGGGGAAAGAATTTCGGAGAAGGATCGGCCCGCGTTGGATTAGGTAGTTGGTGGGGTAAAAGCCTACCAAGCCGACGATCCATAGCTGGTTTGAGAGGATGATCAGCCACACTGGGACTGAGACACGGCCCAGACTCCTACGGGAGGCAGCAGTGGGGAATCTTAGACAATGGGCGCAAGCCTGATCTAGCCATGCCGCGTGAGTGATGAAGGCCCTAGGGTCGTA
>JANSYL010000015.1 GCA_024742455.1 Paracoccaceae bacterium
CTATGTCTGGCTCTACAACCAGCAACTACCGCAATCAGCCTTGGGCAGTAGGTCGCCCTTGCAGGCGATGAAGGACTGGTACACGCTTAGCCCCAACCTGTTCAAGAAACAGCCATACTACCTTCCGGGATGTGACACTTAGGCGTTGCCCGAGGTTAATGACGGACGTCACGGCCACGCGCGGCATTCGACGACCAGATTAACCATTCGGCGGCGGCGGCATGAGTTATCTACCTGGAATTCCGGAACCTCAAAAGTTAACAATTCTGGCGCCGGACAGACGGTTCCCGCAAGCCCGTTTTTACGCTGCCGGAGCAAAACGTTTCTTCGATATCGTGATGTCCTTGACGCTGCTGCCGGTGCTGGCGCCATTCATCCTATTGATGTGGGCATTGGTGCGACTGGATGCCGGCCCGGGGTTCTACGGGCAGCCCCGCGTTGGCCGCGATGGCCGGATCTTTACCTGCTGGAAGCTGCGCACCATGCTGGTGGATGCCGAGGGGGTGCTGGCCCGGATGATTGCGGCGGACCCCAAGGTGGCCCGGGAATGGCGCGTCTACCAGAAGCTCAGCCGCGATCCCCGCATCACCCGCGTGGGTGCGTTCCTGCGGTCCACAAGCCTCGATGAACTCCCCCAGATCTGGAACGTGTTGCGCGGCGACATGAGCCTGGTGGGCCCGCGGCCCTTTCTGCCGAGCCAGGCGTCGCTATACACCGAGGCAGGCGGCGTCGCCTATTTCGCGATGCGGCCGGGGATCACGGGCGAATGGCAGGTGAATGGCCGGAACGCCACGGCCTTTGTCGATCGCGTGCGCTACGACAACCGGTATTCGAGGCATATGTCGCTGCTGACGGACCTGCGGTTGCTGCTGCGGACGCCTATTGTCGTGCTCCGCCGCACCGGACGCTGAGTTGCTTGTCGGACGTCAGCCGCACTAGCCCCGCCCGGCCAGCCGGGCATGGACGATCATCTCGGGCCTGTATTCGAAATGCATGCCGTCGAAATGATGCCATTTCCCACCCCATATGAAGCCGAAGCGCTCGAAGGCACGCACGATCTCTTCGGGGATGCGGTTGTCATAGACCGCCGCTTCGCCCTCCGCCACACCGGCCCAGCGCCAATACCCGCCTAGCTCGGTATTAAGGTCGACCGCTATCCCGAAACTGTGCGTCGACAGCCGGTCGGTTCCGGCGATGCGCCGCCAGTTGAAGCTGCCGCCGGAGTTCTGGAAATACACCGCCATATCGGGCCCGAGGGCTTCGATCTGGTTCAACGCCGCCTCAAGCTGGGCATGCACGCAATGCTGCTGTGTCACGCGGAACCGGACCGCCCGCCCCTGCCCGTCATAGGTGACCGTCGCCAGCGAGGCCCGCGCCTCGGCTTCTGTCCGGAAGTAGAGCGCGCGGAAGAAGGCTTCGTTGCGCAGGCGGCCCGGGTCATGAAACGGCCGTTGCCGAGCGCGCAGCGTGAAATCGAGCGGGTAGGTATAGAAAAACTGGTCGCCTATCGTGGCATCATCGAGCCGCAGGGCGGGGTCGAGGCCGGTCTCCCGGGCCGGTGCATATTCCAGCCGATCCCCCGATGGCAGGGTCACCGTCCCCGCCCCCCGGTCGAGGTCCAGACCGGGATAGGCGGTTTCCAGCGCGATCTCGACCCGGTTGCCCGGTCCGGGCAGGTCAAGCGCCATCCAGTCGACCGGGACGCAGTCGGCAGCGGCCTGGGGCGCAACCCAGGCCGCTGCCAGCATCAGGACCGCCAGCCGCATCAATAGACGTCGACCCGGATCGATGTGCCTGTGTTGCCCTGACCCCAGATCTCCACCCGGATCATGGTGGGCCCGTTGACGATCGCGCTGCGGGCCTGTGGCGAGATATAGCCGTTCATCAGCATCTGTTCGGCCCGATCGCGGTTGTTGAAATCGGCGAAGAAGCTGTCCCATTGATCCTGCGGATCGCGGACGCCGAACCGGTGATAGTTCGCCCGGTCCTGACGGATGATCTGCCACGGCTCGGTCAGCCGTGCCCCGTTCGAGTTGTAGTGGTCCTGCCAGCTGAGAAATGCGGTGTAGGATTCCAGCATCCGGTTTCCGCCCGCCGGGGCCGCCCCTCCGGCATAGCCGCTGCCATTGCCGAAATTGGAATTCGGGTTCGA
Source organism: Paracoccaceae bacterium (assembly GCA_024742455.1). GTDB lineage: Bacteria > Pseudomonadota > Alphaproteobacteria > Rhodobacterales > Rhodobacteraceae > JANSYL01. The sequence continues at coordinate 2,153 of JANSYL010000015.1, forward strand.
GCAATCGGCAACATCGGTGCCCCAGGCGCAAAGGCCCAGCCCGTTGGGTTCGTCGCAGTCACCGTCATTGGTGTAGGGGCAGGGGTTCATGAGGCCCGTTCCACCGGTGGTCGTGCCGCCCATATACCCGCTGCCATTGCCGAAATTGGAATTCGGGTTCGAACAGTCGGCCACGTCAGTGCCCCATGCACAAAAGCCGAGCCCGTTGGGTTCGTCGCAATCGCCGTCATTGGTATAGGGACAGGGATTAAGAAGCTGTGCCTCGGCCTGATCCGCCGACAAAAGTAGGGCGCCTGACGCCAGAACCGCCAAGGCACCGAGAATCTGCAAAAACCTCGTCACGACAACACCCCCTCTTTGTTGCAATCAAGATAGATGCAGATGGTAATCACCGGCCCTCTTGCGGCACATTGACCTGCATCAAGTGGGGGAATTGTCACGGCCATGGCCATGGCCATGGCCACGGCCCCGGCCCCGGTTCGGCCGTTACGCGCCAGGACCCGGTCCGCGTTCAGGCCTGGCGTCAGGTCGTCTTCTTGTCGTCCACGATGGTCATTTGCGCCAGTCCGCTCTGCCCGATATCGACGGCGGCGAAGGGGCCGCCATGGCACATCTGTGCGGGGTCGGTCGGGTCGCCCGGCGGGGCGTTCGCCAGAATCTCGGCGGCGTAGACCTCGGCATTGTCCTTGGGCTTGTAACCAAGATAGGCACCCGCCGACATGTCCACCGGATTGCGGTCATTGTTCGATACGCCATAGGCGATGGTGAACCCGGTGGTCGGCGTGTCGATGGCGCGGGTGACAAGCTGGATCAGGTCATCATAACTGAGCCATGTGCCAAGCGCGCGGGCATTGGTGACCTGCGCGCAGGACGCGATGCGCAGATGCACGGATTCCAGCCCGCGCTTTTCCCAGTACATCCGGCCAAGGTCCTCGGTGAAGCATTTGGCCAGCCCGTAGAACCCGTCGGGGCGGTGGGGTTCGTCGACCGTGATCCGGTGATTGCGCGGGTACATCCCCATCGCGTGAATCGATGAGGCATAGACGATCCGCCGGACGCCCGCCTGATACCCCGCCTCCCACACGTTGTAGGACCCCACGAAATTGGGTCCCCACAGCATCTCGAACGGGGCCTCGTCCACGATGGCGCCGAAATGCACGACCATGTCGGCGCCGTCCATCAGGGGAGCGATCTGGGCCATCTCGGCCAGGTCGGCCTTCACATAGGTCTCGCCTGCGTAAAGCGCGCCCACATCATCGGCGATATCGGTGGACAGCAGCGTCTCGCACATCTTCGACAGCGGTTCGCGGAGGTAGGAGCCAAGCCGCCCGGCGGCCCCGGTCAGAACGATTTTCTTCATATCACGGCCCTTTCGAGGATCGGTTGATTGGCAAGGATACGGTCGTAATGGAACGGGGTCAGGTCGAGGCTGCGGTATTGCCCGTAAGTCAGCCATTCCGCCGTGCCGCGCCCCATCGCGGGGCTTTGCTGCAGCCCGTGGCCCGAGAACCCGTTGACGAAGATGAAATTCGCCACGTCCGGGTGCGGCCCGGTGATCGCGTTCTGGTCCAGCGTGTTATAGGCATAGTGCCCCGCCCATTCGCGCGTCACCTTGATGGCTTCGAATTGCGGGATGCGGGTGGCGATGGCTGGCCAAACCTCGGCCTCCCAGAACATGTGATCCATCGTGAAATCGGCAGGGTCCACCGCCGGGTCGTCGTCGGGATGTCCCCCCGCAAGGTAGGTGCCGCCGCCGTTTTCGCGCACATGCACGCCCGAGGGGTCGATGGTCAGCGGCAGGTCACGGTCGAGCGGTTTCTCGGCGGTGAAGATGTAGCTGTAGCGCTTGCGCGGCTCCACCGGCACATCGATCCCGGCCATCTTCGCGGTGCGCGCGGCGCGGGGTCCGGTGGCGTTGACAAGCTGGCCGCAGGCGACGACCTCGCCGGTGTTCAGGGTGACGCTGTCGATCCTGTCGCCGGTGCGGGTGATCGCGGTCACTTCGTTCGAGATGTATTCGACGCCCCGTTCGCGCGCCTGCCGTTTCCACCAGTCGAACATGGTGACACCGTCGAAATACCCTTCGTTGACCATGTTGTGGGAGCCAAGGACGATGTCATCCACATTGTAGAACGGATAGGCTGCAGCGATCTCGTCCGCCGTCATCAACCGGGTGCCTGCCCCGGCGGCGACCTGCACCGCGTGATTGGCGCGCAGCACGTCGGCGAAGGCGTCGGTGTCTGCCAGGTAGAGGTAGCCGAAGGACCGGATCGTCAGCTCCGGCACCCGTTCGTCGCCGCCCATCCGCGCACGGAGGCTGGAGTAGAAATCCGCGCCGAACTGGGAAATCCTGACGTTCAGCGTGGTCGAATACTGCTGCCGGATGCAGGAGTTGGACAGCGAGGTGGAGGCGAATTCGTAGGTCGGGTCGCGTTCGATCACGAGGACGGAGCCGTCGAAATCCGGAGTGTCGGTCAGGAACCACGCGGTGGATGACCCCATGATCGCGCCGCCGATGATGACCACGTCATAGCTGTCCCGTTTCGGGGTGGCGATGATCGGGTCCAGAGGCATCAGAACACCTCTCCCTTCGCGGCGCGGTTCAGGATGTCGTAGATCTCGGCCTGCGCCATCCCGTAATCCCGCGCCGCTGCCTCGGGACTGATGTAGCCGCCCGCCAGATCGCGGTGGATGGCTGCCGTGTCGCGGTCCTGCGGCGCGCCATAGCCCGCACCACCGGGAAAGCCCATGTGAACGCGGTGTCCGTGGGGCACGAATTGCTTGCCCTTGCCCTGCATCGCGGCGCCATCATCGCGGGCGATGGTGGTGGGTGCGCCTTCGGCCCCGCCACGGCGGCCGCGCGCGGGGTGGTGGACGCGGTCGAACATGGCCTGGATGTCGAATTCATGCCCGTCGCGCGCGCCGACCTCCATGTACTGGCCCAGACCGCCCCTGAACTGCCCCGCGCCCCCGGAATCCGGGCGCAGCTCCTTCCGCCAGATGATCACCGGGCCGGCATGTTCCGTCGCCTCCACCGGCATCGTCATGACGCCCGAGGGAAAGGCCGTTGCATTCATCCCGTCCAGTGCGGGCCGCGCGCCGGAGCCACCGGAGTTGAAGGTCAGCACCTCGGCGCGCAGGGCATCCGGGGCCGGGGCATCGCTGCGCGGGCGCAAGGAGACCTGGAAATTACACAGGCACCCGGCTCCTTCGGCAGGTACGAGCCCCGGCAGCAGCTTGTCGAGCGCGTCATAGACCGTGTCGGGCACCATATGGCCGATCACGTGCCGCAGCGCGACCGGGGCGGGATGAACGGCGTTGACGATGGAGCCTTCGGGCGCGGTGATCTCGAACGGGGCGAGGGAGGCCGCGTTGTTGGGGATCTCCGGCGCGATGGCGCATTTCAGGGCGTAGCAGGTATAGGCCTTGGTGTAGACCAGGGGGACGTTGATGCCTTTCCTGTCCACGGGCGAGGTGCCCGCCCAATCGCTGAGAATGCGGTCCCTTTCGATCGTTACGCGGACATTCAGGTCGATGGGCGTATCGAACCCGTCGATGCGCATGTGGCCGGTGGCCTCGCCCGGTGCCAGCGCATTGATCCGCGCCAGCGTCGCCTCCCGCGAACGGGTCAGGATGAAATCGGAAATCGCGCCCAGATCGGTCAGCCCGTATTCCGCCAGCATCTCCGCCAGCCGCCGCTTGCCGATATCGTTGCAGGTGGCCAGGGCGTAGATATCACCGACCAGTTGGTCCGGTTCGCGCACATTGCCCCGGATGATCCGCACCAGCGTCCGGTCCACCGTGCCCTTGTCGGCGAAACGCATGATCGGGATATAAAGCCCCTCCTCGTAGACCGAATTCGCGTCCGCCCCGAAGCCGCGCCCGCCGATGTCGACGATATGGGCCGTGCAGGCGAAGAACCCGATCAGGGTGGCGTCGTGGAAGACCGGGGTGACCACCGTGATGTCATGCAGGTGGCCTGTGCCTTCCCACGGGTCGTTGGTGATGTAGATGTCGCCCTCGGCCATCGTATCGGTGCCGATCCGGCGCATGAAATGGCCAACGGCATCGGCCATCGCGTTCACATGGCCCGGCGTGCCGGTGACGGCCTGGGCCAGCATCCGGCCATGGGCATCGTAAACACCTGCCGACAGGTCGCCCGCCTCCCTCACCGAAGTGGAGAAGGCGGTGCGCACCAGCGCCTGCGCCTGTTCCTCGACCACCGAGATCAGGCGGGTCCACATCACTTGCAGCGCGACTTGCGTGAGCTCGGTCATGGTGCCTCCGATCCCGGGCGGTAAAGGTCGAGCGTGCCGTCCCCGAGGGCGCGCACATGGCGGGACGACGGGACAATCGCGGTGGTTTCGGCCTCGGTCACCAGCGCGGGGCCGGGTGCATCGGTGCCGGGTGACAGCGCGGCGCGGGCATGCACCGTTGCGTCCACGGGTTTGGCGGTGCTGCTGTCGAACAGGCGGCGGATGGCTTGCGCCTCGGGTGCCGGACGTGCCCGGGCCTCGGCTGCGCGCACCGGGGCGGGGCGTTCGGTGGCCGCGTTGACCGCCCATACCGTCGCCTCCACCGGCAGCCCCGCAACGGTGCGCGAAAACAGCTTGGCGTATTCCGCTTCGAACAAGGCAAGGATCGCGTCCGCGTCGGGGTCCTGCGCCAGCGCCTTGGGCAGAGCGACGGGAATCTCCCACCCCTGGCCGGCATAGCGCATGTAGACCTTGTGTTCGGTCAGGACCGCGTCGTCGGGGGCGCAGGTGCGCACGAACCCTTCCGCCTCGGTCCTGAGATCGGCGAAAAGGGCACGGATGGCGGCCCCGTCGAAATCCGTCATCCGCATGAAGACCGACCGCGTCGCCTCGAAACTGAAGGGGGCGCGCAGGAAACCGATGGCCGAGCCGACGCCCGCACCCTGCGGCACGAGGCAACGGTCGATCCCCAGTTTCTCGCATAGCCGTGCGGCATGCAGGGGGGCGGCGCCACCAAAGGCGATCATGGTGTAGTCCGCCAGATCCTCGCCGTTCTCGACCGCATGAACCCGGGCGGCATTGGCCATGTTCTCATCAACCACTTCGGCCACGCCCCAGGCGGCCTCCTCCGCCGACATGTTGAGCGTGTCGCCGACATGCGCCGCAAGCGCGGCCTCTGACGCATCCGGCGACAGGGCGATAGACCCGCCCGCAAAATCATCTGGGTCGAGCTTGCCCAGGATCAGGTCGGCATCGGTCACGGCGGGCCGATCGCCGCCGCGCCCGTAGCAGGCGGGCCCCGGTTCGGATCCGGCGCTCTCCGGCCCCACGCGGATCTGTCGCAATGCGTCGACATGCGCCAGCGACCCGCCGCCCGCGCCGATTTCCACCATGTCGATCACCGGGATCGAGATCGGCATGCCCGAGCCTTTCTTGAACCGGTAGGACCGCGCCACCTCGAACACGCGGGCGGTTTTCGGGGTCTGGTCCTTGATCAGGCAGATCTTCGCGGTGGTGCCACCCATGTCGAAGCTCAGCACGCGGTCCAGCCCATGCCGTGCCGCGATATCGGCGGCGAAGATCGCGCCGCCAGCTGGCCCGGATTCCACCAGCCGGACTGGGAATTCCGCAGCGCTTTCCAGCGACATGATCCCGCCACCCGAATGCATCAGGAAGATCGGGCAATCCGCGCCGGCCTCGGCCAGCCGGTCCCGCAAACGGCCGAGATAGGAGGCCATAAGCGGCTTGATATAGGCGTTGGCAATGGTGGTGTTGAAACGTTCGTATTCCCGCATCTGCGGCGAGACCTCGGAACTGAGCGAGACCGCGACGCCGGGCAGATGGTCGGCCAGAACCTCGGCCACCATCCGTTCATGGGCGGCATTGGCGTAGGCATGCAGCAGGCCGATGGCGACGCTTTCGTATTCCGCGGCCTTCAGAGTCTCGGCCAGCACCACGACCTCGGCCCGGTCGAGGGGGATCAGAACCTCGCCCCGTGCATCGACCCGTTCCGCCACCGTGTAGCGCCGGTTCCGGGGCAACAGCGGATCGGGCAGGCGCAGGTTCAGGTCATACTGCTCGAACCGGCTTTCTGTCCGCATCTCGATCACGTCGCGGAAGCCTTGCGTGGTGATCAGCGCCGTCCTGGCCCCGCGCCGTTCGATCAGCGCATTTGTGGCCAGCGTCGTGCCATGGATGATCTGGGTGATCGCACGAGGATTGATCCCGGCCTTGGCGCAGACTTGTCCCATCCCATCGATGATCGCGTTTTCCGGCGCGGCATAGGTCGTCAGCACCTTGGTCGAGGCCTGCCCGCCCGGACCCTCGAGCACGACATCGGTGAAGGTGCCGCCGATATCGACCCCCAACCGCCACGCCTTTGCCGCCATGATGCACCGCCCCGTCTGCCTGCGCCGACGATGGCGAATTCCGGCAGGGGTGCCAAGCCCCCCGCCGACACTCAGATCATCCGGATCACGTCCTTGTCGATGGCAAGCACATAGCCGCGCCGCGCGATGTTTTTCACCAGCAGTTCCGACACGATCTGGTTGCCAAGGCTGTCGCGCAACCGCTTGATCCGGGTGGCACCGGCGGCCTCATCGGCATCCGCCGAAGACTTGCCGGACACCATCGCCTCGATCTCGGCGCCGCTCAGCACCTCGTCATCCATCCGCGCCTCGACCAGAACGCTCAGCGTTTCCATCGCGGCATCGGTCAGCTTGAATTCAAGGTTGTTGATCAGAACCACCCGTTCCTCACGGCTGAGGATCAGTGAAGACACGGTAATGCCGGACCGTTCGATTTCCCCCATCCGGCGGTTCAGCCCGACGATGGTGGTCAGGAACACGAGGCAGGCGATCATCAGGGCGGTGGCAAAGACCATCAGCACGAAGATCACGGTGCGGTAGCTGGCCAGAACGGCGGAAAACTCCGTCCCCGACTGGGCGAGGATTTCCAGCATCCGCGTGGCATCGGGGTTTCGGATATCGCCTTCGACGAACAGGTCCTGGATCGCCTGGTTGAAGGCATCCGCGTCGGGCAGGTTCATGAACAACAGGATCGCCGTGCCCACAAGGATCGCGACGATCGCCCCGATCCCCAGTTGCACGATCCGCGTCCCCGCCGCGCGGGTGTCAGAAACGGAGGAAGAAGTCCCCGGCATCGGCTCTCCTTGCGGCGAGCCCGGCTTGGTCGAAAACCGAGATCACCTGCAGCAATTCCCACCCGTCCGCGCCGATCCGTTCTGCGATCACCGGCGCGGCGGCGGCGACCGAACAGGCGGCGTCGGGCAGTTCGATCACACCGTAATGCAGCCTGAGCGGGTTATCCATCGTCGCGCGGTAATCGGCATAGCACGCCGCAAGCGCAGGGCCTGCGGCAAGCGCGAAAGCGGCGGCAAGGGTCAGACGGGCAATGGGGCGTGACATAGCGGGGCTCGATCATTGGGTCGGCCTGCAAACCGGCCTTGCCGTCGGATATCGCATGGGCGGGGCCGGTCATTCAATGACTGCGGGGTCGGGCGGTCCTGCTATCGGATAACGCCCCCGCGTTATTGAGCGGCGTTGCCCACCGGCGCGAAGGTTCGGTCATCCCGGCGCATTCCGCGTCACCCGAGACCGCAACCGAAAGGACCCAACCATGTTCGCATCCCTCGGCAAGACCCTGACCGCCGGTGCCCTTGCGCTGGCCATCGCCATCACCAGCCTCGGCGCCTCCACGACGCCCGCGCGCGCCGACAACGACGAGGCCGCTGCCATTCTCGGTGGCCTGATCGCCCTTTACGCCATCAGCCGCGTGATCCAGCACAACCAGGGCAACGACTCTGGTACGCAGGTCCATCGGCCGCCGGTGGCGCATCAGCCGCCCGTGATCCACCCGCAGCCGCAGCGCCGGGTCTTGCCCGCCGATTGCCGCCGGGTGTTCCCGACCGCCAATGGCCGCTTCGTCGGCTACAATGTGCGCTGCACCCAGAACCGCGTCGCCCGCCCGAACCGTCTGCCCGACCAGTGCATCCGCCAGGTCCGCACCGAACGCGGCATCCGCAATTTCTATGGCCAGCGCTGCATGATCCGGAACGGTTGGGTCCGCGCATGATGTGACCGACTTTCGAGCAGCCGCCCGAACGGGCGCGCGGCGGTCCGGGTCAACCGGGCTGCCGTTTTTCTTGACGGGGCACAGCCCGGGGGGACAGATGGCCGCCATGCCCGTTCCTGGCTTCGATATCGAAAATGGCTGTCCCGGCCCTGTTGCCGGCGTTGATGAGGCGGGCCGTGGCCCCTTGGCAGGCCCTGTTGCAGCGGCGGCGGTGATCCTCGATCCCGCGGCGGTGCCCCCGGGGCTGAATGATTCCAAGAAACTGACAGCCGCGCGCCGGGCCGCCCTTTTCGAGGCGATAGAGGCTTCGGCGCAGGTCAGCCTCGCCTGGGCCAGCGTCGAGGAGATCGACCGGCTCAACATCCGTGCGGCCTCGCTTCTGGCGATGCGCCGGGCGGTCGACGGTCTCCGCCTGCGCCCCGCGCATGTGCTGATCGACGGCAACGCCCTGCCCGACGGGCTGCCCTGTCCGGCCACCGCCGTTGTGAAGGGCGACGCCCTGTCGCTGTCGATCGCCGCCGCTTCGATCATCGCGAAGGTCGCACGGGACAGGCTGATGGCAGAGCTTGCGAGAAAACATCCCGGCTATGGGTGGGAGGCCAACCAGGGCTATCCAACGCAGGCCCATCGCGATGCGCTACAACATCTTGGGCTGACGCCGCACCATAGACGGTCTTTCGCGCCGGTCTACAACATCTTGCGGGCAAAAACGGCGCAACACACTGATTCCAATAAATAAATTGACTGCGAATCGGTTTTCGGCGACCTTGTGGACAAATCCCGAGCGTCCGAAGAAGGCGCCGACCGAAGGCAGTGATAATGACAAAGACCCCCCAGATGGCGGCCGCAACGCTGCCGTTGAACACTATTGTGCAAGGCGACTGTATCGACGTGATGCGGGGGCTGCCGGATGCGTGCATCGACCTGATCTTTGCCGATCCCCCCTATAACCTGCAGCTCAAGGGCACATTGCACCGTCCCAACAACACGCTGGTCGACGCCGTCGATGACGCCTGGGATCAGTTCGACAGTTTCCGTGCCTATGATGTGTTCACAAAGGCCTGGCTGGCCGAGGCGCGGCGCATCCTGAAACCGCAGGGCGCGATCTGGGTGATCGGCAGCTATCACAACATCTTCCGCGTGGGTGCCGAGATGCAGAACCAGGGGTTCTGGATCCTCAACGACGTGGTCTGGCGCAAATCGAACCCGATGCCGAATTTCCGGGGCATGCGCCTGACCAATGCCCATGAGACGATGATCTGGGCGTCGAAGGCCGAGGGCGCAAAATACACCTTCAATTACGAGGCGCTTAAGGCGCTGAACGAAGGTGTGCAGATGCGGTCGGACTGGGTGATCCCGATCTGCAACGGCGCCGAGCGGCTGAAGGACGACAAGGGTGACAAGGCCCACCCGACGCAAAAGCCCGAGGCGCTGCTGCACCGTATCCTCGTGGGCTCCACCAACCCCGGCGATATCGTGCTCGACCCGTTCTTCGGCACGGGCACGACCGGCGCGGTCGCCAAGACGCTTGGCCGCGATTTCATCGGGATCGAACGCGAGACCGACTATATCGCCATCGCCGAGGCGCGGCTGGCCAGGGCGCGCAAGCTGGACGGGGCGGTTCTGAAAACCGCGACGTCCAGGCGGCAGGAACCGCGCATTCCCTTCGGTCAGATCGTCGAGCGCGGGTTGTTGCGCCCCGGTGAGACGCTGACCAACCCGCGCGGCCAGGCGGCCAAGGTGCGGGTCGACGGCACGCTGGTGGCCGATCAGATCACCGGCTCGATCCACCAGGTCGGCGCCAAGCTGGAAGGTGCGCCATCCTGCAACGGCTGGACCTACTGGCATTATTCCTTCGAGGGCAAACCGGTGCCCATCGACGTGCTGCGCCAGAAACTGCGCGCCGAAATCGACGACTGACCGTCCGAGTTTCCTGGAGTGTCGCTCTCCTCCAAGAGCCCCCGACCTTTCGCCCCCGCCGCCCCCAAGCCGGCGGGGGTTTTTTCTTGGATCGCGCACGGGGCTGCCTATCTCTGGCGGGGAGGTACCCATCATGAGACTGACCGTTATCGGCGCAAGCAAGGGCATCGGGCTGGAAACCGTGAAATACGGGGTGGAGCGGGGCCACGTCATCCGCGCCGTCGCCCGGTCTGCGGACAAGATCGCGCTGGACGCGCCCAACCTGGAAAAAATGGTAGGCGACGCGACCGACCCGCAGGACCTTCAAAAGGCTATCGACGGCGCCGAGGCGGTGATCCTGACACTGGGCGTGCCGCGCGATATCCGCGTGTTGAAATTCACCACGCTTTTCTCTGCCGCCACCCAGGCCCTGATCCCGGCGATGGAGGCGGCGGGGATCAGACGCCTGATCGCGGTCACGGGCTTCGGCGCGGGCGAAAGCTATGACTGGCTGTCCTCGGTCGAGAAACTGGGCCGCAACGTGTTTCTGGGCCGGGCCTATGCCGACAAGGCGATCCAGGAGGACCTGATCAAGGGGTCCTCGCTCGACTGGACCATTGCCCGCCCCGGTATCCTGACCAACACCGCCCGAACCGGGAAATACCAGGTTCTGGTCGAACCCGACACCTGGCGGCAGGGCCTTATCAGCCGCGCCGATGTGGGCCATTACCTGATCACGGCAGCCGAGACCGGCAGCCATATCCACAAGACCCCCGCAATCCAGCGCTGATCCCCTCTTTGCTTTGACAAATACCTCGGGGGAAGGCCGAAGGCCGGGGGCAGAGCCCCCTAGCGCGGCGCGGGGTTGAGCGCCTTGTTGTAGGGGTGCCAGTCCTCGATATCGGGATAATACTGCTGCCGCCACGCCCTGACCCGGGGGTTCATGATCTTCTTCCACAAGGGCGGGATCATCGCGGCCGCCGTCATCACCGGATAGCCTGCGGGCAGTTGAGGGGCTTCATCTTCCCCGTAGTTCTGCAGCAAGGGGAACCGCCGGTCCGGCTTGTAGTGGTGGTCGGAATGGCGCTGCAGGTTGATCAGAAGCCAGTTCGACGCCCTGTGCGCGGCGTTCCAGGAATGGCGCGGCTGGACATGTTCGTATTTGCCGTCACCCAGATGCCGCCGGGTCAGCCCGTAATGTTCGACGTAATTGGTCAGCTCCAGCTGCCAGATCGCGGTGAAGGCCTGCACGGCGAACAGCGCGACCCCGGCCCAGCCGCCCAGCAGGAAGGCCAGCAGCAGCAACGCCCCTTGCAGCCCCGCGTATTTCCAGAACGGGTTCCCGAAATCCCACCACGGCTTTCCCTTGCGGGCCAGCATCGCGGCCTCGGCCTTGAAGGATGACACGAGGCTCTGGCGCAGCACGCGCGGAAAGAACCGGTGAAAGCCCTCGTTGTAACGCGCCGTCACCGGGTCCTTGCCCGTGCCGACATAACGGTGGTGGACCAGCAGGTGTTCCGACCGGAAATGGCAATAGAGGACCGAAGCCATCAGCAGATCGCCCATCCCGCGTTCCAGTTTGGATTTCTGGTGCATCAGCTCATGGGCATAGGTGATGCCGATCGTCCCCGACAGGATGCCGACACCCATGAACAAGCCCACCAGTTCGATCCCGCTCAGATGCGGGGCGCGGGTGGCGTAGAAGATCAGGCTAAAGATCGCCGCTGCCTGCAGCGGGAACCAGATCAGCGTGACGAAACGATACCAGAACAGGTCATCGTCCCCGGTTTCCGGGTCCGCGTTTTCGGTGTTCAGGCCGATCGCCGCGTCTAGCATCGAAAACAGCCACCAGGTCGACAAGGGCAGGATCAAAAGCCACCAACCGCCCACTGTCGCCACCCAGAAGATCAGCGGGACCAACAGAAGCGACATCCAGAACGGCACGGCGCTTTGCCATTTCGCCAATTGCGCGGCGGGGATCATGCGGGCGGACCTCCTGTCGTTGCGTATGCAAGGATCGCCGGAACCGGGCATGTCGTCAATCGGGCGCACCGGTCTTCCACGCAAGGTCATAGGCCTTGCGCATGACAGTGGGTAGGTCGGAGGGCCGGAAATCGGCTTTGGCCCGGAACACGCCACGATCAGGGACCGCATCGAGGGGCAGACGGGCCACCCGCAGGCTCAGGCGCAGGTGGAAATGAGTGAAGGTATGGCGCACTTCGCCGCCCGGGTCGCGCCAGTCGGCGGCGATAGGGGGCACGGGCGCGGGTTCCTCCTCGGTCCAATCCGATCCCGGCCAGCCGAGCATGCCGCCGAGCAACCCCTTTTCGGTGCGCGTTTCCAGCAGCCAGGCACCATCGGCGCGCTGCGCGAGGTAGGCGATGCCGTACCGGATCGGTTTGGCTTTCTTCGGGGATTTGCGGGGCAGATCGGCGGCGATGCCCCGCACCCGAGCCTGACAGGACGTCCTGAGCGGGCAGATGCCGCAGGCGGGTGATTTCGGCGTGCAGATCGTGGCGCCGAGGTCCATCACCGCCTGCGCGTGACAGCCGGGGCGCTGCCCTGGGGTCAGGGCGCCGGCACGGGCCTTCAGTTCGGGCTTGGCGGCAGGCAGCGGTGTCTCGACCGCAAACAGGCGCGCCATGACCCGTTCCACATTGCCGTCCATCACGGTGGCGGGACGGTCGAAGGCGATCGCGGCAATGGCGGCGGCGGTGTAGGGGCCGATGCCCGGCAGAGCCAGCAACCCCGCTTCGGTGTCGGGAAAGACGCCGCCGTGCTGCTCCGCCACCACCCGGGCGCATTTCAGAAGGTTGCGGGCGCGGGCGTAGTAACCGAGCCCTGCCCAGGCGGCCATCACCTCGGCATCCTGGGCGGCGGCAAGACGACCGACCGCGGGCCAGCGCCGCGTGAAATCCAGGAAATAGGCCCGGACGGCGGCCACGGTCGTCTGCTGCAGCATGATCTCGGACAGCCAGACGCGGTAGGGATCGGGTCGCACCCCATGGCGCAGACTGTCTGGCCCGACGCGCCACGGCAGGTCGCGGGCATGATGATCATACCAGTCCAAAAGCGTCCGGCTGAGATCGGTCGGTTGCAAAAGCGCGCGCCCCCACGCAGAAGTTATTGGTGCGCCATGTGCGACCGCATAGATTGGCGCCGTTGACGGAAAGGCAAGAGATGACGCAGACCGAAGCCCCGAAACCGCATCGCCGCCGCCGTGGGTTCGAACCCGCCGGTGCGCTGATCGCGGGCGATATCAAGGGGCCGGCCGCCAAGCGCGGGTTTGCCGATGCGCGCCTTCTGACCCATTGGGCCGAGATTATGGGCGAGGATATCGCGGCCATCGCCCGCCCGGTCAAGATCAGCCATGGCCGGGGTCTGGGCGGCACCCTTGTGGTGCTGACGACGGGCGGGCATGCCCCCGTGGTCGAAATGCAGAAGGACCGGATTATCGACCGCGCCAATGCCGCCTTCGGATACCGCGCCGTCAGCCGGGTGCAGGTGACGCAGACCGCGCCCACGGGTTTTGCCGAGGGGCAGGTGGCGTTCCGCAGCGCCCCCGTCCGCGTGCCCGAACCCGACCAGGCCATGCTCGACCGCGCCCGGCCCGGGCTGGACGAAATAACCGATACTGGGCTGCGCGGCGCATTGACGCGGCTGGCCCGGAACATCGCAACACCGCAGAAACGCTGAAGGAGATCACCCAGATGGATCGCAGAACCCTGATCATGGGGGCCGGGGCAGGCTTCGTCGTCATCGGCGGCGTTCTGGTCTACCGCAAAATGTCGGGCGGCGGCCAACCCGTGGCTGCCATGCAGGCGGGATCGCTGCCGATGGCCGCCGACACCAGTTACGGCCTGATCCCCGACATGGTGATGGGCGACGCGAACGCGCCCGTCGAGGTGATCGAATACGCCTCGCTGACCTGTCCGCATTGCGCACGCTTTCACAGCGTCGTTCTGCCACAGATCAAGGAAAACTACATCGACACCGGCCAGGTCCGGTTCGTCCACCGTGAGGCGATCTTTGACCGTCCGGGCCTTTGGGCGACGCTGGTGGCGCGCTGCGCGGGCGAGGACCGGTATTTCGGCCTGCTCGATCTGATCTATCGCGGGCAGGCCGAATGGACCCAGGGCAGCATGGCCGACGTGTCGGACAACCTGCGCCAGATCGGCCTGATCGCGGGGATGAGCGGTGATCAGCTCGATGCCTGTCTGCAGGATGCCGATACCGCGCAGGCGATCATCGATACCTATGAACGCCAGTCCGAGGCGCATGACGTCACGGCGACCCCGACCTTCGTGATCGACGGCGAACGCTATTCGAACATGAGCTATGCCGATTTCTCCGCCATTCTGGATGGACGCCTGGCGCAGGTCGGGGCCAATTGAGTTTGCCTAGCCGGGTGCCTCAAGCACCCGGTCAAGCGCCGCGTCCAGCGGTGCCCAATCGGCACTCTCAAGCCGCACGGGAACAGTAAGAACCCGGCTGCGCCAATTGGGCCCGAGCCGCACGGCGTCTTTTTCCGTGGTCACCATTTGCGCGCCGAGCCGCCCGGCCTCGCGCGCCATCCGCGCCATCACCGCATCGCTGAGCGGCTGATGATCGGCGAGCGCATGGGTGGCGCGCAGGTCCGCGCCCAGGTCGCGCAGCGTGGCGAAGAACTTTTCCGGATGGCCGATCCCGGCAAAGGCCAGAACGGGCAGGCCCGCCAGCGGCAAACCGGTAGGCAAAGGGGCAAGATGACCGGTCAGGCGCGGCACGCCCACGGCGTCCCCCCAGGTCCGGGTGAACCGATCCTGCGCAGCAGGCCCGCCGATTGTCAGGATCGCATCGGCCCGCGCCATCCCCTGCGCCACCGGTTCGCGCAGTGGCCCGGCGGGGATCAGGCGGCCATTGCCGAACCCGCGATGGGCGTCGGCGACCAGAAGCGACAGATCATGAAAAAGACCCGGGTTCTGGAACCCGTCATCAAGAAGGATCACCTGCGCCCCGGCGGCCACGGCCGCGCGCGCTCCGGCGGCCCGGTCCTTGGCGACCCAGGTCGGCAGGAAAGCGGCCAGAAGCAACGCCTCGTCCCCGGTGTCGGCGGCGCCGTGGGCGGATGGATCGACGGCCACAGGCCCCTCCAGCCTGCCGCCATGTCCCCGGGTGACAGCATGAACGTGCATGCCCCTTTCGGCGATCCGTTGTGCCAGCGCGATCACCGTGGGCGTTTTGCCGGTCCCGCCCGCTGTCAGGTTGCCGACGCAGATCACCGGCACGCCCACGCGATGCCGCCCACCGCGCGCCAGCCGCCGCCGTGTCGCCAGACCGTAGACCGCGCCAAGGGGGGCCAGCAGCGTCGCCGCGGCGCACGGCGGGCGATACCAGAAACCGGGGGTCTTCATCGCGCCCCCCGTCCTCCCTGGTCCAGCCGGTCGAGCACCAGATCGACGCTGCGGTCGGTCACGTCCGCACCTGCCGAGACCAGCTCCCACGCGGCATGGGCCATCGCGGCGGCCCGGTCGGGCGACATCAGGTCGTTGACGGCGGCGGCCAGGCTTTGCGGCGCCGAGACCAGCCGCGCTGCCCGGGCTTCGGTCAGGCGCTGGTAGATGTCGACGAAATTCGTCACATAGGGTCCGTGCAGGATGGCCGAGCCGAGCGCGGCGGGTTCGAACGGGTTGTGCCCGCCGATGGGCTCCCAGGACCCACCGATGAAGCTGATCGGCGCCAGCCGGTACCACAGCCCCAACTCCCCCACCGTATCGGCGAGATAGACCTGCGTCTGGCCCGACGGATGCGCCCCCGCAGACCGGCGGGCATAGGACCAGCCGTCGCGCTCCAGCATCCCTGCCAGATCGTCGCCCCTGTCGGGATGGCGCGGCACGAGGATCAGCAGCAGGCGGGGATTGGCCTTGAGTGCCGCACGGTGCGCCTCGAGCACTTTTTCCTCCTCACCGGGATGGGTGGACGCTGCAAGCCAGACCGGGCGCCCGGCCAGATCGGCACGCATCCGTGACAGCACGCCTTCATCGGCGGGCAGCGCGGCTGCGCCTTCCTTGAGCGTGCCTGTCACCTCCATCCGGTCGGGCGACAGGCCGAGGCGGCGCAGGTAGATCTCGGTCAGGTCATCCTGCACCAGCGCATGGGAAAACCGGTTGAGCAGATGCCGGGCCACGCGCCGCAGAAACCGCCACTTGTCATGGCTGGCCTTCGACATCCGCGCATTGATCAGAAGCATGGGAATATCGCGGCCGGCGGTCGTCTCGATCAGGCAGGGCCACAATTCGCTTTCGGTCCAGATCGCAAGGTCCGGCTGCCAATGGTCGAGGAAATGCGTGACGTAATCCCGCGCGTCCAGCGGCACGTATTGGTGCACCGCCCGCTCCGGCAGGCGTTCCCCCATCAGCGCCGCCGAGGTGACGGTGCCGGTGGTCACGAGGATCGACAGATCATCGCGCGCATCCAGCAATTGCCGGATGAGTTCCAGAAGCGCCAGCGATTCCCCGACGCTGGCGGCATGGAACCAGACCAGCTTGCCCTCCGGGCGCGGCAGGGATGCGTTGCCGCGCCGTTCATCGACGCGCGCGCGATCCTCCTTGCCCGCCGCCAGCCGGTCTTCCAGCTTGCGCTCGGCAAAGCGGGTGCCGCGCCGGGCCGACCACGCCAGATAAAGCCGCAGGGCCAGCGGTTGCGCCATGAAGGTTTACTTTCCCAGTTCTTCGGTAGGCGAGGCTTCGGCCTCTTCGTCGCGGAGCCGGTGAATATGGGCAATGAAATATCGCATATGGGCGTTGTCCACGGTGCGCTGCGCCTCGGCTTTCCAGGCGTTATAGGCGGTCTCGTAATCGGGGAACATGCCGACGATATGGATGTCGTCGATATCGCGGAACTCGCTGTGCTGCGGATCGACGAGCTCACCGCCGAAAACGAGGTGAAGACGTTGGGGCATGGTCTGGCCTTGGGTGCTTGGATCAGGTGGCGCGCACCCTACGGGTTGCGCGAGGCGGGTCAAGCGAGCCCTAGCGTCGCGCCATCAGGGCGCCGTGAAGGGCAGGGGCGGCGATGATCATGCCCGAAACCTGAGGCATTGGGCGGTTGAATTGCAGGGCTCTGCCCTGCGCATCGGTCACTTTCGCCCCGGCCTCGGACGCGATGATCGCGCCTGCGGCGGCGTCCCATTCCCACGTGGCGCGAAAGGTCACCATGCCATCGAACCGACCCTCGGCGACAAGGGCAATCCGATAGGCCAGCGACGGTCGGTAATGCCGGTCGATATCGGGCACCCCGCCGGGCCAGTGCCTGGCGGCAAGAGCGGGCTTGGTGATCAGCAGGCTGGCAGGCCCTTCCGCCGCTGCATCTGTGGCGTGCACCGGTTCGCCGTTCAGCGTCGCGCCCCGGCCCAAAGCCGCCGCATAAAGCCTGTCCTGCGCGGGCAGGTAGATCACGCCTGCCACGGGTGCACCCTTTCGAACAACGCAAAGCGCATGGGCAAAGGCGGATTGCCCGTCGATGAAGGCGCGGGTGCCGTCGATCGGATCACAGATGAACAAGGTGTCGCGGTCCGGCCGGTCGGGCGTGTCCGCTGTTTCCTCGGACAGCCAGCCGTATTCGGGGCGCGCGGCGGTCAACGTGTCCCGCAGCATGGCATCGACATCGAGATCGGCCTCGGTCACCGGCCCGGTGCCGTCGGCCTTTTCCCACGTCCTGGGGTCGCGCCGGAAATGGCGCATGGCGATGCGCCCCGCCTCCCGCGCGGCCTCGGTCAGCAGCGCAAGATCATCCGCCGGTTCAGGCCCCGGCAAGCGTCATACCTTCGACCAGAAGCGACGGGATCACGCGGCTCAGATGCGGGCGCGCGTCATTTGCGGGGACCACCGTCCGCAGCATGTCCCGCAAATTGCCCGCGATGGTGCATTCGTTGACCGGGTAGGCGATTTCCCCGTTTTCCACCCAGAACCCCGATGCGCCGCGCGAATAATCTCCGGTGGTCGGGTTGATCGAGGCCCCGATCATCGAGGTGACCAGCAGACCCGTGCCCATGTCCCGCATCAGCGTGGCGCGGTCCTTGTCGCCCTGGGTCAGTTCAAGGTTGCCGACACTGGGGCTTGGCGGAGCCGAGGCACCCCGGCTGGCATTCGCGGTCGATGGCAGGCCCAGCTTGCGCCCGGTGGCCAGGTCCAGGATCCACCCGGTCAACACCCCGTTTTCAATGAGGACGCGGCGCGTGGTGGCCAGACCCTCGGCATCGAAGGGCCGCGATCCGCCCACGCGGGGGCGGTGGGCGTCTTCGATCAGGTCGAGTCCCTTGGGCAGCACCGGTTCGCCCAGCGCGTCACGCAGCCAACTGGCCCCGCGCTGAACGGCGGTTCCGTTGATCGCCGCCACGAGATGGCCGATCAGGCCCGAGGAAATCCGTTCGTCATACAGCACCGGGTAGCTGCCTGTGGGCGGCTTGCGCGCGCCGGCACGTTCGATGGTCCGTTCGGCGGCGATCCGTCCGACCTCGGCCGCATCCATCAGGTCCGCGCGATGCAGGCGGCTGTCACCGAAATAGTCGCGCTCCATCCCGAGGCCTTCGCCGGTGATCGCCACGCAGGCCAGCCCATGGTCCGACCGCGCATAGCCGCCGGAAAACCCGTTGGTCGCGGCCAGATGCACGCGGCGGCGGCTGAAACCCGACCGCGCGGCCTGCACCTGGCTGATGCCGGTGACGGCCAGTGCCGCGGCCTCGGTCTCGCGCGCCAGCGTTTCCAGAAGCTCGGGCGTGGGATCAGGGTCGGGGTCGTTCAGGTCCAGCCCCGCCGCATCGCGGATATCGGTCAGCTGGCCCGGCTCGGCCAGCCCGATCGAGGGGTCGTCGGGCGCAAGGCGCGCCATCGCCACCGCGCGCTCGGCAAGCTCGGCGATCGTTTCGGGTCGGGCGTCTGAGGCCGAGACACAGGCCTGTTTCGCCCCGACCAGAACCCTCAGCCCGATCTCCACGCCTTCGGACCGCTCGGCCTGTTCCAGGACCCCGCCGCGCACCTCGATGCTGGTCGAATTGCCGTCGATGGCGATGGCATCAGCGGCCCCGGCCCCGGCCTTTGTCGCTGCTGCCAGCAGAACCTCGGTAAGATCGGCGAGGGAGGAGGTGTTCATGTCGGACCCGTTCATTGCCTGCCCCGCGACCTAGGTCAGTGCGGGGCGGGCTACAAGGCGGGCCGTGCGGGGGGCGCGTTACTGCAGCGGCAGACCATTGGCGGTGATCGTGCCGTTCGGCCCGAATTCCACCGTCGATTCCAGCGTGTCCGGCGTGGCCCCGGGCCTGGCGAAGGCGCCAAGCGCGGCCCGGATGCCTACCATTTCCTCGGCCGGGACGGCCCCGCTGGCCTGCAGCCGGTCAAGCAGCGCCAGCCCCCCCGACAGCCCCAGCTCCACCCGGCCCTGCGGCAGCGGCATCGCCTGGCCCCCCGCGAAGGTCAGCGCGCCGTCCCCGGTCAGCTCGGCGCCCGCCGCCGCAACACGCAGTTCGTTGATGTCGAGGCTGCGCAATTCGCCTGGCGGGGCGTTCAGGCTGCCCGGATCGGTCTGCATCATGTCGACCAGGACCCGCACCATCCCGCTGACATCTGCCACCAGCGAAATCGGGTCGCGCGGGACCACCTGGGCGGGATCCATCATCGCCCAGATCGTATCGTCCAGCATCACATCCTCATAAGCGAGCCGGGCCGCGAAACCCTGCGGGTCGGGGGCGGCTGCCACAGGGATCTCGAAGCGGAACTCGGATTGCCCGGCACTGACCTCGATCGGCAGGGGCAGGTCGGGGGCTTCCAGTTCCCACTGGCTGCCGGTGGCCGCGATCCCGTAGGCCAGCATCGTGTCGTTGATCGTTGTCGACAGGCTGCCGCCCCGGGTCGAATTGGCGATGCGCAGTGGCTCACCGGGCTGTTGCAGGTCGAAGACGAAGGCCAGCGCCCCGTATTCCACCACGCTGTCCAGTGCGAACCCCTCGGGCAGGCCGTCGGCCGCTGCCAGCGCCCCGATCGCGCCCAGCGTGGCATTGCCGGTGGTCGCCAGATCGGCCATCTGGAAGCTGGATTTGAGGTAGCCCTGGCTGGGATCCTCGGGCCGGAGGTCAAGCCCGATGGCGATGCTGTCAAGCTGCGTCGTGCTGGTGATGGCAAGGTTGTCGGGATTGCGTCCATCGACGATGTATTCGGCATTCAGCCCGCGCATTTCGCCATCAAGCTCCATGCTTACCGGCATCCCGCCCGAGGTGATCGCCCCCTCGGTCATCGTCAGTAGGTCGGCGGTATAGCTGTAGGTCCGCGCCTCGACCGGGCCGTTTGCGGTGATCGCCAGGTTCTCGTGGAACAGGAGAACCTCGATCGTCGCCTCGCCGGGCGAGCCGTCCACCGGAAAGGTCAGGCTGATCCGGTAGGGTTGCGACATCGTGATGTCGACCCCGCCGTCGCCATTTTCCACCATCCGGATTTCATCGACCGCGCTGCGCACCGACACGTCGCTGTCGACATATTGCGAGGTCACGCCCCCAAGTGTCAGCCCGTTTCCTGTCTCGGTGACGGTGGCGGCCGTTACGGGTTGCCCGGTGGCTGCGGCTTGCGCCTGCCATTCGGCCCAAAGCTCGTCTGCGGTGACCTGGGCGAGGGCTGCGGGTGCTGAAAGACAGAAACAGGCGGCAAGGCCGACATTGGCAAGGGCACGGTGGGTCATCACGGACTCCGGATCAGGGGCGGGCAGGACATGGCAAGGGTCGCGTCCAACGCCCGCCCGCGTCAAGTCTGGATCGGTCCCGGTTCCCGTC
The DNA here is from genome assembly GCA_024742455.1 of Paracoccaceae bacterium. Classification (GTDB taxonomy): domain Bacteria; phylum Pseudomonadota; class Alphaproteobacteria; order Rhodobacterales; family Rhodobacteraceae; genus JANSYL01. The sequence continues at coordinate 22,916 of JANSYL010000015.1, forward strand.
AGCATGGCGGCAAAGGGCTATGGCGATCCGGGATTGTGCCCTTTAGCAATGGGCGGGAATCGGAATGGAGGTGCAGCATGACAGACCATCTGCAGGGCAAGACCGTCGCGATTACCGGGGCCAGCCGGGGGATCGGTGCCGCCGCCGCCGAGGCCTTTGCCGATGCCGGCGCCCAGGTGATCCTGATAGCGCGTGACGGTGATGCCATCGCGCAACTGGCCGGTCAGATCGGCACCAGCGCCCTGGCCGTGCCCTGCGACGTGTCGCGCTACTGGGAGGTCGAGGCCGCGATCACCGCAGGGGTCGACACCTTCGGGGGCCTCAATGTGCTGATCAACAACGCGGGCATCATCGAACCCATCGCCCCCATCGACGCGGTCGATCCCGACGCCTGGGGCAATCTGATCGACGTGAACCTCAAGGGGGTCCTGCACGGCATCCGTGCCGCCGTTCCGGTGATGCGCCAGCGGGGTGGCGGCACGGTCATCAACATCAGTTCCGGCGCCGCCACCAGCGCGCTGGAGGGATGGAGCGCGTATTGCGCGTCCAAGGCGGCGGTTCTGATGCTGACGGCCAGCCTGCACAAGGAACTGGGCGGCGCGGGCATCCGCGCGCTCGGCCTGTCGCCGGGCACGGTCGCCACGCAGATGCAGCGCGTGATCAAGGCCTCGGGCGTGAATCCGGTTTCGCAACTGGACTGGTCCGATCACATCCCGCCCGACTGGCCCGCCCGGGCGCTGATCTGGATGTGCAGCGCGGAAGCGGATGATTACCTGGGCACCGATGTGAAACTGCGCGACCCCGACCTGCGGGCGCGGTTGGGTCTGACCACGTGATCGACCTGCTGCGCGATGGCGGGTTCTGGCTTGTCACGGTCAATCGTCCCGACAAGGCCAACAGCCTGACCGGTGCCATGCTGCGCGACCTGCGCGACATGGCCCGGGCGGCCGCCGAAGATGCCGAGCTGCGCGCCTTCGTCCTGACCGGAGCGGGGGACCGAGCGTTTTCCGCGGGCGCCGATCTGGATGAGGCGAAGGCGGGGTTGGCCACCGATCCGGTGTGGGAGGAGGTGTCGGGCGCGATTGCCGCGTTGCCCTGTCTGACCATCGCGGCACTGAACGGCACATTGGCAGGCGGCGCCTTCGGCATGGCGCTGGCCTGTGATCTGAGGATCGCGGTGACGGGGGCGAAATTCTTCTACCCCGTCGCGAAACTGGGCTTTCTGCCGCAACCCTCCGACCCTGGGCGGCTGGTCGATCTGATGGGGCCGGCACGGGCGAAGCTGCTGCTTATGGGCGCGCAGAAAATAGATGCCGAAACCGCGTTCACCTTTGGCCTGATCGACCGGGTCGTGGACGGATCGGCGACCGATGCAGCCCGCGAGATTGCCGCCGATGCCCTGGCCGGAGATCCGGAAAACCTGCGCCGGATCAAGGCGATGTGCGCCGCGCGCTAACCCTTGCGCCGCTTCCAGCCGCGCCGCGCGCCCGGGGTTTTGGAATGAAAGGAGGGGGGCCGCTTGCCGATCCATGTGATGAAGCCCGCAAGGCGCGGATGGGCGCGCAGGGCTTCGATGGTGTTGAAGCTGCGGGCAAGCTCGGCCTCGGACAGGGTGGCGTGAATTTCGTTGTGACAGATCTGATGCAGCAACACCGTCGGCCCGCCCTTGCCACCCCGCAGGCGTGGGATCAGGTGGTGCAGGCTTTGCTTTGCCTCGGGCGGGATCGGGCGCCGGCAAAGGGGGCAGATGGGAAGGTTATCCTCCATGACTGAGGAAAGTGGTGGACGGGCCCTTGTTGGCAAGGGGGGTGAGGCGGTCGATGCGCTGGTGATCGGCGCGGGCCCGGCGGGGTTGATGGCGGCGGAACGCCTGGCCCAGGCCGGGCGCGATGTCGTGATCGCCGAGGCGAAACCGTCGGCGGGGCGCAAGTTCCTGATGGCGGGGAAATCGGGGCTGAACCTGACCAAGGATGAAGCGCCTGACCGGTTTCTCGCCGCCATTGGTGATGCCGCCGATTGGCTCGCGCCGATGCTGCGGAAGATGGGTCCGCAGGACGTCAAGACCTTTGCCGAGGGGCTGGATCAGCCCGTTTTCACCGGCAGTTCCGGACGGGTGTTTCCGAAGGCGATGAAAGCCTCGCCGCTGCTGCGGGCCTGGCTCAGGCGCATCCCGGCAGAGATGCGATTGGGCTGGCGCTGGACGGGAACAGACGGCGCGCTGTGGACATTCCAAACCCCTGAAAAAGAACGCATTCTGCTGCCGCAAGTTGTCGTTCTCGCGCTTGGCGGGGCCAGTTGGGGGCGGTTGGGGTCGGATGGGGTCTGGGCCGAAGAATTCGCGCGGCGGGGCATTCCGCTGGCGCCGTTCAAACCGGCCAATATGGGGTTCTGCATGGCGTGGAGCGCCCATATGCCCGCCCATTTCGGCCAGCCCGTCAAACCGGTCGCGCTGCGGGCGGGGGAGGGGCCCTGGCTGCGGGGGGAATTCGTCTTGTCCGGGCGGGGGCTGGAAGGCGGCGGCATCTACGCGGTGTCGGCTGCGGTGCGGGACGGGGCGGTGTTGCAGGTCGATCTTCTGCCCGACCTGAGCGTCGGGGAGGTTTCCGCCCGGCTGGAAGGGCGCCCGAAAAAACGAAACCTCACCAAGCACTTGCGGTCAGCCCTCGGGCTGTCGCCGGTGAAGATCGCCCTGCTGCAGGAGGTGGCGCGCCCGCTTCCGACGGGTGCCGATCTGGCCCCGATCCTGAAGGCGCTGACCCTGCCCCATGCCGGGCCGCGCCCCATGGATGAGGCGATTTCGACCGCCGGGGGCGTGCCGCGTGCGGCGCTGACCGACGCGCTGATGCTGTGCGACTGGCCAGGGGTTTTCTGCGCCGGAGAGATGCTGGATTGGGAGGCGCCGACGGGCGGTTACCTGATCACCGGGTGTCTGGCGACAGGGGCCTGGGCCGGGCGACACGCCGCGCTTTGGGCGTGATCTTTTGCACGTCACACCCCGTGCACACCCTGTACACACCCCGTGCATACGCGATGGGCGCAGGATGAAAGCGCAAAAACGAAAAGACGGTGCGCCTGTGCCTAGGCCGCCAGCGCCCGGGCAAAGGCCGGGCGGTCGCGCATCCGGCTGACGTAATCGCGGAACAGCGGTTCCACGATCGGGAATTTCGCCCCCACCGCCCATCCGCCGCAATGGGCCAGCAGGATGTCAGGGATCGTCATCTTGTCGCCCATCAGGAATTCGGCATCCTCGGCCATGCGCGGGATCAGCGCCTTCTGGCTGCGCTCGAACTCCCATTTCAGGCTGTCCTTCACTTCGGGGTGCCGTTGATCCTCGGGCAGGACGAAACTGTGCTTGGCGGCCATCCAGAGCAACTGGTCGAACTCGTCGATGATGAACTGGGTCAGGCTGTCCTGCCGCGCCCGGTCGATGCTGCCCGCCGGGTAGGTCAGGGCGCCATGCCTGTCGCCCAGATAGGTCATGATCGCCACCGAATCGGAAATCGGCACGCCATCGGCGACCAGAAGGGGGATTTTTCCCGCCGGGCTGAACCGCGTGACCTCATCCGATTGCGGAAGCGCGGGAACATGGGTGTAGGGCTGGCCGATCTCCTCCAGCATCCAGAGCACCCGCAAGGTGCGGCTTTTCACGCCGCCGATCACTTCGTATCCCATGCCTATCCCCTTCGTTGCGCGCGCGGCATCATCGCCAGACGGATCAGGGCGCGCTCCATCACGGCCATTTGCGGGGCGGCGGCCGAGGATCGCAAGTCCAGATCGGTTTCCACCAGTTCCGACAGGGCCTGTTCCAGATGGCGCGCGCCCCAGGCCTGCACCTGCCGCTGCATCCGGTCGCGGCGCGGGCCGAAGACCGGGGGGCGCAGCGCCGAGAGGCCCGCCGCCGGTCCGCCCGGATGGATGGACACGGCATAGAGCGCCCGGAAATGGCGCATCGCCGAAATGCAGAGCGTGACGGGCGCCACCCCCTGCGCCGTCAGCCGCGCCAGAAGCGGGCCGATCCGGTCGGCGCTGGCATCGGCGACCGCGTCCAGCAGGTCATCGAGCCCCACGTCGCGGGTGACGGGGGCAACCGCATCGAGGTCGGCGGGCGATACCGGTGACGGATCGCCTCGTTTGTACAGGCCGAGCTTGTCGATCGTTTGTCGGAAATCCCCGGGTGACAGGCTGCGCGACAGGGCGTCGAGGTCGGCCCGGGCGTCGCGGGACACTTCCGGCAGATCGGCGGCGCGCAGCAGGTCGTCGATCTCGGCCCGGGAGGGGGGATCGTCATATATCCCCGCGGCATAGGCGGCTTTGTGCCCTTCGAAGACCTTGCGCAGCGCCGATTTCGCGGTCAGCCGCCCGGCGGTGGCGATGATCTGGGCGTCGCCCTGCCCCCAGTCCGCCAGCGCCTCGGCAAAGACCGGGGCCAGCCCATCGGTGGCGCCGTCGATGACCACGGCGCGCGGGCCGGGAAAGAACCCCACGGCCTTCACCGCATCAAGCAGCGCGGCGGGGTCCGTGCGCAGGTCGGCGCCGGTCAGCCGCGTCAGGCGCATTTCCGCCTCTGCCCCGGGGCCGAGCAGGGCGGTGGTCACGTCCTGCCGCCGGAGCGCCACGCGCGCGGCATCATCGCCGAAAATCAGGATACCCGCGGCATCAGGGTCCGGGGTGCGGAAATAGGCCTGCGCGTCGCGCGCGCCGAGCTTCATGATCCGGAGGGCGCGCGCACCAGAAGCTGCGACACGGTCTGATCGGCCAGCGCGACCATCAGCCGGTCCTCGGCATCGCGCCGGGCCGCCCGCGTCGCCACCGGCGAGCCGGTGGTCGAATAGGCGGTGAAGGTCGATACCTGCCCCGACACGACCGTGGCCCCGGTCGCCCGGTCCGACAGGACGTAATCGAGGCTGCCCGTGAGATTGGCGCGCGTCACGTCATCGGCACCGGTGATGCCGACGCCCGTGCTGGTCACCGAGGTGGAGTAGTCGAGACGGTAGATGGGGGTCGTGGCGCGGCCGTGCCGTTCCTCGAACCGGGCGACGAGGACGAAATCCTGCCGCGTGTCCGGCCCGGCCACGTCGACCCGGCCGCGCAGCGCGGTACCGGTTCCGCCCGGCCCGTAGACCGGGGCAAAGCCACAGCCCGCCGCAAGCCCGGCGGCCATGATGGTGAGAAAGGTTCGACGATCAGATAACGACATTCACGATCCTGCCTGGCACGACGATCAGTTTCCTCGGCTGACCCCCGGCCAGCGCCTTTACCACAGCGTCGTCGCTGAGCGCGATCTTTTCAACGTCTTCCTTGCTGGCGTCGCGGGCGACCTCGATCTCGGATTTGCGTTTGCCGTTGATCTGGATCGGCAGGGTGATCGTGTCTTCGATCAGCATCGCCTCATCCGCGACGGGCCAGGGCGCGCGTGCGAGCAGGCCCTCGCCGCCCTGACGGACCCAGATATCTTCGGCCAGATGCGGGGTCATGGGCGCCATAAGTTGCGCCAGTGTCATGATCGCGCTGCGTTGCGCGGCATGGGAGGCCTTGGATTTCGCAAGCGTGTTGGTGAAGGCGTAAAGCCTTGCGATGGCGGCGTTGAAGCCGAAGCTTTCGATGCCGCCGGTGACGTCGAAGATGGTCTTGTGCATGGCGCGCAAGAGATCGTCATCCCCGTCACCGGGCGCGGCAGGGTCCATCTGCGCGATCCGGTCGCTGAGCGACCAGACCCGGCCCAGATGTTTATAGGCGCCTTCCGCGCCTGCCGCGGTCCATTCCACGTCGCGTTCGGGGGGCGAATCGCTGAGCACGAACCAGCGCGCAGTATCGGCGCCGTATTTTTCTATGATCGCGACGGGGTCGACGACGTTGTTCTTCGACTTCGACATCTTGGCCGAGGGGACGATTTCCACCTCGGTTCCGTCGGCGAGGAAGCCCTTGCCGTCCCTCAGCTCCACCTCTTCGGGGTAGTGATAGACGGGGCGTCCCTGCGCATCCGTGGTCTTGTAGATCGCGTGGGTCACCATCCCTTGCGTGAACAGCGCATCGAAGGGTTCGCGCGATTTCGCGGGGAGGTGGCCGGTGATGTGCATCGCGCGGGCGAAGAATCGCGAATACAGCAGGTGCAGGATCGCGTGTTCGATGCCGCCGATATACTGGTCGACATTCATCCAGTAGGCTGCCGCGTCCGGATCGGTGGGCGTTTCGGCGCGGGGCGCGGTGAAGCGGGCGAAATACCATGACGAATCGACGAAGGTGTCCATCGTGTCGGTTTCGCGTTTCGCGGGCTTGCCGCAGGCGGGGCAGGGCACGTCGCGCCATGTCGGGTGCCGGTCGAGCGGGTTGCCGGGGATGTCGAAGCTGACATCGTCGGGCAGGGTGACGGGCAGGTTTTCCTTTTTCTCGGGCACCACGCCGCAGGCGTCGCAATGGACGACGGGAATCGGGCAGCCCCAGTAGCGTTGGCGCGACAGCCCCCAGTCGCGCAGGCGGAACTGGGTGACGCCGGTGCCGAGGTCGCGGTCTTCCATATAGGCGATGGTGGCGTCGATCGCCTCCTGCCCGGTGGCGATGTCGAGCCCGGCGAAGTGGTTGACCCAGCGCACGGGTTCGGTTTTCGGCGGCACGAAGGCCTCGGTCGTGACCGGTTGCGGGTTCTCGGCCGACAGGAAGGTGTCGATGACCGGCAGATCGTATTTGCGGCAGAAATCCAGATCGCGCTGGTCATGGGCGGGGCAGGCGAAGATCGCCCCGGTGCCGTAATCCATCAGGATGAAATTCGCGACCCAGACCGGGATTTCCCAGTCGGGGTTCAGGGGGTGGCGCACCTTGAGGCCGGTGTCGAAGCCCAGTTTCTCGGCCTTTTCAAGCGCCTCTTCGGTGGTGCCGCCCTTGCGCATCGCGGCGAGGGCTTCGGCCATTTCCGGGTTGTCGGCCTCCAGCGCGCGGGCCAGCGGGTGATCGGGGGACAGCCCCAGAAAGGACGCGCCCATCAGCGTGTCGGGGCGGGTGGTGTAGACGTCGATGGCGTCGAAGCCATGGACCGGCGCGGTCAGGGACCACGACATCCGCAGCCCGCGCGACTTGCCGATCCAGTTTTCCTGCATCAGGCGGACCTTGGCGGGCCAGTCATCGAGCGTATCGAGCGCGTCGAGCAGGTCTTCGGAGAAATCGCTGATCTTGAAGAACCACTGGGTGAGTTCGCGGCGTTCGACCTCGGCGCCCGACCGCCAGCCCTTGCCGTCGATCACCTGTTCATTGGCCAGCACGGTCATGTCGACCGGGTCCCAGTTCACCACCGCGTTCTTGCGGTAGACCAGTCCCTTCTCGAGGAAATCGAGGAACAGCGCCTGCTGCTGGCCGTAATATTCGGGGTCGCAGGTGGCGAACATCCGCGTCCAGTCGAGCGAGAAGCCCAGCGGCTTCATCTGCGCGACCATCGTGTCGATATTGTCGTAGGTCCAGGTCTTGGGATGCCCGCCCGAGGCCATGGCGGCGTTTTCCGCGGGCATCCCGAAGGCATCGAACCCCATCGGGTGCAGGACGTTGAACCCGGTGCAGGCTTTGAACCGCGCGATCACGTCGCCCATGGTGTAGTTGCGCACATGGCCGATATGGATGCGCCCCGAGGGGTAGGGGAACATCTCGAGCACGTAGTATTTCGGGCGCGCGGGGTCTTCGCGGGCGATGAAGGTGCCGTCTTCGTCCCAGGCGGCCTGCCATTTCGCCTCGATGGTCGCAGGGTCGTAATGCGGCACGTCGTGTCGTCCTCGGGGGCTGAGGGGCCGCCGGGCCCCTGTCAGGTCACAGGCTGCCGTCGCGAATCCTGAGCTGCCGGGCGCGGGTCAGGATCGCATCCTCGATCTGGCGCGCGGTTTCGCGGGCGACCGCGCCATTGCGCGTCTGCACGGCCACGCGCAGCGACCGTGCCTCGAGCGCGGGGTCCTGGATGTAGACGGTGGCGCGATAGGCGCGCGCGCCGCCGGGCGGGGTGCCGTAGCCATAGACGATGATGCCGGTGAAGGGATCGGCGGCCTCGATCGGCATGAAATCAAGGATTTCCAGCGAGGCATTCCAAAGATAGCGGTTCACCCCGACCGTGACATTGGGGTCGGCGCCGCCGCCGAACAGGTCGAAGATCGATTCTCCGCGCTCCATCGGGACGACATGACCATCGGCGTTCAGGCCGAGCTGCGTGTTCCCGGAGGTCTGAACCTCCTGCGTCTGCCCGCCGCCGAAGAGGTTACCGCCCAGGCCACCCCCGCCGCATCCCGCCAGCAGGGCCGCCGCGGCGAGTGTCATTGTAAGCTGTGCAAAGCGTGCGCGCATTCCGTGCCCCTGTCGGCCTTTATCAAGACGACCCGTTCGTATAGGACCGCCCCCCGCGCGGCAAGGCCCGTTGGCCGCCCGTCGGCCGCCCATCCGGGCCTGCGGGGCGCCGACAGCGCCCGCCCGCCGCCGATGACCCGACTGTGGCATGTCTGCACCATGGTCAGCCCTTCTTTGACGGTGACCGGCCCGGTTTGTTGCAAATGCCCGGCCCATTGGCGACACAGCAGCATACTCAATACGGATTCCCCGTCTTGAGGTGCACCTTGAATGAAATACGAGGGAAAACCATGAAAAAGGTTCTTTTCGCAACTACCGCTCTGGTTGCTTCGGCGGGCTTCGCTGCGGCACAGGGCATTGAAATCTCGGGCTCGGCTGAGATGGGTTATGCCGGCGGTGGCGCCGGTGTTACTGAAGGCTTCTTCCAGTCGGTCGATGTTCGCTTCAGCATGGCGGGTGAAACCGACAATGGCCTTACTTTTGGTGCAGTCATCGATCTCGACGACTCGCAGCAGGACAACACCAATCTCACCAATGCGTTCGCAGACTTCACTGTCTTCGTTTCGGGTGCGTTTGGCACGCTGACCCTGGGTGATACCGATGGTGCAATGGACTGGGCGATGCAGGAGGCAAACACTGCTGGCAGCCCTGGCTCGCTGAACGACGCCGAGACCGGTCACGCTGGCTACGAAGGCTCCTACCTTGACGGTGACGCCGATGGCAACGGCCAGATCCTGCGTTACGACAACAGCTTTGGCGACTTCGGTGTTGCTGTTTCGATCGAGATGGGTGCTGACGGCACCGACACCCTCGACACTGGCTACGCACTGGGTGCAACTTACAACCTTGCATTCGCTGGCGGGTCGGTTCGTTTCGGCGCAGCTTTCCAGGAAGCTGCTGCTGTGAGCGGCAATGGTGAGTCGGCAGCCGGTATCAGCGCCGCTCTGGCCATGGATTCCGGCTTTGAAGCAACGCTGGCATTCACAGATGTGCAGATTGAAGGTGGCAACGACTACACGCATACCGGCCTTGGTCTTGGCTATGCGTTCGGTCCGTTCTCGCTGCACGCCAACTACGGCATCGACAATGTCAACGGTGCTGCGGATAACACCGGCTACGGCGTCGCAGCCGGCTACGACCTCGGCGGTGGTGCCGATCTGCTGTTTGGCTACGGTTCTGGTTCGACCGCTGGCGCGGCAGACATCGACACCTACTCGCTTGGCCTGAGCATGTCGTTCTAATCCAATTGGATTATGAAACACTGGAAGAGCGGGCCCTGTGCCCGCTCTTCTGCTAGTTACACCGCGCCAATTATTCTTGCGTGCAATACCGATGTGTTTGTCGCTGTGCTTGAATAACACAGGATTGGCAGCGCAATAACGGTGCCCAGCCCAGTTTTTTTGGTGTGCATTTGGTTGGTACACGCTCGCACCACACTGTTGTGATTTCGACCTGCCTACTGAGCCGAAAAATTTAAGCAAAAATTCTTTTGAAAATTTTTCGCATCTTTTAGTCTCAGGGGTGATCCAATGGTCGTGTCAGGCGCCCCTCGTGTCGTTTTGAGCGCAACATGACACAGAACATTAATTACCTTTGAGTAATGTTCCTGAGCGTCTTCGACATCTTCAAGATCGGCGTCGGCCCGTCCTCGTCCCACACGATGGGGCCGATGACCGCCGCCGCGCGGTTTCTCGACCATCTGCGCGACTGGCGGGTGAAGGAACCCGGCGCGGGGGAACTGGCGCGGCTCGGCTGCAGCCTGCATGGCTCGCTCGCCTTCACGGGCAAGGGCCACGCCACCGACCGGGCGGTGATCCTGGGGTTGTCAGGGTTCGAACCGGCCACGCTGGACCCCGACGCGGCCGAGGCATTGGAGGCCGAGGTGCGGCGCCACCACCGCGTGGCCCCGCCGGGCCTGCCGCCCCTGTCCTTCGACCCCGAAACCGACCTGGTCTTCGATTACGGCCCGCCGCTGCCCGGTCATGCCAATGGCATGGTCCTGCGCGCCTTCGACACGGGCGGGCATCTTTACGCGGAAGAAACCTATTACTCGATCGGGGGCGGTTTCGTCCTGACCGCGGCGGAACTGGACGCCCAGGCCAAGGGCGGGGCGGCGGCGTTTCATGCCGACAAGGCCGCCGCAGGCTATCCCCACCCCTTCGGATCCGCCGCCGAGATGCTGGAGATGGGGACGGCCTCGGGCCTGACCATCGCCGAAATGAAATGGGCCAACGAATGCGCCCATCACGGGCGGGCCGAGGCCGAGCGGCGGCTGGAGGCGGTGTGGCAGGCGATGGATGCCTGTATCGAGCGCGGCCTGAGGGTCGAGGGGGAACTGCCCGGCGGACTGAAGGTGCGGCGGCGGGCCAAGCATATCCATGACCAGTTGCAGGCCGAACGGGGGCGTAACATCGCCCAGCCCCATACGATCAACGACTGGCTGAGCGTCTATGCCATGGCGGTAAACGAGGAAAACGCCGCCGGGGGGCGCGTCGTCACATCGCCCACCAACGGGGCGGCCGGGGTGGTTCCGGCGGTTCTGCGCTATTACCGCGACCATTGCGTGGGCGCGACCGCCGGGGGGCGCAAGACCTTCCTTCTGACCGCGTCGGCCATCGGCGGGCTGATCAAGCACAATGCCTCGATCTCCGGGGCCGAGGTGGGGTGCCAGGGCGAGGTGGGAAGTGCGGCGGCGATGGCGGCGGCGGGGCTGTGTGCGGCGCTGGGCGGAACCAACGCGCAGGTCGAAAACGCCGCCGAGATCGCGCTGGAACATCATCTGGGCATGACCTGCGACCCGGTGGGCGGGCTGGTGCAGGTGCCCTGTATCGAACGCAACGGGCTGGGTGCGATCAAGGCGGTGTCGGCGGCATCGCTGGCGCTGCGGGGGGATGGCACGCATTTCATGCCGCTCGACAATTGCATCGAGACGATGCGCCAGACCGGGCTCGACATGAACGCGAAATACAAGGAGACGAGCCTTGGCGGGCTGGCGGTGAACCTGCCGGAATGCTGAAGGATCAGATCGCGCGCACCGTCTGACCGGGCAGGAACACCGGCTCGAGCTCCACCACTTCATCGGTCAGGGCATTGGCCGCGATCAGTTCGGCGGCGCGGCGGCCGATATCGGTGCGGCGGCTGTCCATGGTGGCGATGCGCATCGGCATCCCGTCCAGCAGGTCGAACCCGTTGAACCCCGCGATCCCGACCGTGCCGGGGATGTCGAGGCCGCGTTCGAGGCCATAAAGCAGCCCGCCCGCCGCGTTCACGTCGGAATTGTAGTAGAGGAAATCGAGGTCGGGGGTGCGCGTCAGGATCTCGTTGGTCATGGCGCGGCCCGTCGCAAAGCCCGACCGCCCGTCGTAATAGCAGCGGTCGGCCAGGGTCAGGCCGGCGGCGGCCAGCCCCTCCTCCAGCCCGGCGAGGCGTTTCTGCGCGCGGAAATCCCCCTGCGCGCGCGACCCCAGGTACCCGATCCGGCGATAACCGCGCGCCAGGATTTCCTCGGCCATGCGCCGCCCGGCCTTGCGGTGGTGGATGCCCACCGCCGCCGCCACCGGGTCGCCGTCGACATCCATCACCTCGACCACGGGGATCCCCGCGTTGGCCAGCATCGCGCGGGCGGCGTCATTATGTTCCAGCCCCGCCACGATCAGGCCCGAGGGCCGCCAGGACAGCATCTCGTAGATCACGTGTTCCTCGTGCGCGATGTCGTATTTCGAGGTGCCGACCACGGGTTGAAGGGGGGTGGCGTCCAGCACGTCGCCGATCCCCGACAGGACATCGGGAAACACCATGTTGCTGAGCGACGGGATGATCACGCCCACGAGGTTCACCCGGTTCGACGCCAGCGCGCCCGCGATCTTGTTGGGCACGTAGCCCAGTGTGCGGGCGGCATCGAAGACGCGTTGCCGGGTCTTGTCCGACACGTCGCCGCGCTGGCGCAGGACACGGCTGACCGTCATCTCGCTGACGCCGGCGGCCTCGGCTACGTCGCGCAGCGTCATCTGGGGCTTGCCGTCAAAGGGATTGCGACCGCGCAACAGGAATACCTCGGGATTTGCGGTGGGTTGATCCGTGATAGGCGCGGGCGGCCCGGGCGGCAAGCGGTTGCACGGCGCGGGGAAATCGCCGATGACCGGGGTCGTGGCCCCGTGGCTCAACTGGATAGAGCAATCCCCTCCTAAGGGATAGGTTGCAGGTTCGAGTCCTGCCGGGGTCACCACTTTTGTCGGCCTACCGCGCTTCGCGCTACTTGAGGCCGTGGGTTGGCCAGCCGCGCTACGCGCTGCTTGAGGCGGACGGGGCTCTTTCGAAGAATGATGCCGCCGAGCGGCACAGCAATCACAAGCGGCAGCCATTTTCGGAATAAAGCGATGAGGGCATCGCAAGAAGCGGTCGACAAAAGCACTGACCATTTCTGATTTGACCCAATGGCCTCAAGTAGCCCGAAGTGCGGTAGGCCAAACAAGAATGGTGCCGATGAAGGGCATCCAATTCCTATATCTTGATGTGTCGCGGCGACCTGTGGACGTCCAAAATAGAGAAAATTAGAGACGCGCAGTGTTCCGCCCTATTCCATCGTGCCCCAAGACACCCCATATCTTGAGGGGGATTGGAAAGGGGACAGAATGGCCCGCGCACTTCACAAGCTCTCGGCGGCCACCGTCAAGGCAGCACCACCTGGAAAACATGCGGACGGCGGGGGGCTTTGGCTCTACCGCCGCGAGGATGGCGGGGCGCAATGGGTGCTCCGCTACACCATCCACGGGCGCAGGCACGAAATGGGCCTCGGGCGCTTCCCTGACGTTTCCTTGAAAGAGGCGCGCGAGAGCGCCGAGGAATGGCGCGGCGTCGTCCGTCAGGGCAAGGACGCCATCAAGGAACGCGAGCGCCGCAAGAGGGTTGCCGAGCGTAACGCGCACCTTCTACACGATATCGCGCTTGACGCCTTCGAAAGCCGCAAAGCCGAACTGAAGGCCGACGGCAAGGCAGGGCGCTGGTTTGGCCCGCTGGAATTGCACGTTCTGCCGAAACTCGGCCGTATGCCCGTCTCTGAAATCGACCAACGCGATATCCGCGACACGCTCGCCCCGATCTGGCACTCGAAGGCCGAGACGGCGCGCAAGGCCATGAACCGGCTTGGCATCTGCCTTCGCCATGCGGCAGCGCTGGGCCTCGACGTTGATATTCAGGCAACCGACAAGGCCCGCGCGCTGCTCGGCAAACAGCGCCATGTCTCACAGCATATCCCTGCCCTACCGTGGCAGGAGGTTCCGGCCTTCTACCAGAGCCTTTCAGGTGGCACGGTGTCGGAACTGGCGCTGCGCCTTCTCATCCTGACGGCCGTGCGGTCCTATCCCCTCCGCCACATTCGCGAGGACCAGATCGAGGGCGATATCTGGGCCATCCCGGCAGATTACATGAAAGGCCGCGTAGGGGCTGTCTCCAACTTCCGAGTGCCCCTGTCGGCCGAGGCGCAGGCGGTCATTCAGGAGGCGCGGAAATTCGCGCGGGACGGCTACCTGTTCCCCGGCCTGCGCAAGGGTGTCATCTCCGACATGACCATGACGAAATTCATGGACCGGCGCGGGATGGAGGCGCGGCCGCACGGCTTCCGCTCATCCTTCCGGGACTGGACGGCGGAGGCGACCAACACGCCGCGCGAGGTTGCGGAGACGGCGCTAGGCCATGTTTCGGGCGGTCCCGTGGAAAGAGCATATCGGCGGACAGACTTTCTGGAGCAGCGGCGGGTGCTCATGGAGCGGTGGGCGCGGCATCTCGACGTAAAGTCGGGAGAGGTATCCGAGTTTGCGACTTCAAAGTCAAAAACGGCGCAACATGTCCGCTGAGCAAGACGCATACACTTCGGCTGTGGATTGGGTCGCGCGCGTAAGTGCCCCATACGTCAAGGACGGCCGACTTGAATTCCCACAGATTGATCCAATCCAAGCAGTTTTCCGATTGTATCTTGGCGTTTTTTGGCTCCCAGACGATGACGCTGGTTCAGCATCGCAAGTTTCCGGGCAGTGGCATTTTCATGAAGACGCAGCTTCCTGGCTCTTGAACGAAAGCGAAAGGTCACACGCGGCCTACCAGATGCTTGCAGATGCCTGCGCCGACTACATCTATCAAAGGAAAGAACTTCTGCCATCAATGCGAAAATTCGCGGTGTTGCACCTTTCGGGCAGCTTGGAAAAGCCAAAGCCCGTAAAGGCTCATCTAACGTCTATGCGAAACGTCATGCTCTACGTATGGGTGCGGACCGTCATGGCCGACCACGCGCTGAGCGTATCGCGCAATGATGCTACCGAGGCGGGTACAAGTGCCTGCGATGCGGTTGCTGCAGGTATTGAGCGGAACGGCCACAGAGTCACGTACACGGCACTTAAGCAAATCTGCTATGCCAAGACTCCAGGGCAAGCAGCCGCTCGCCAGATTGCAGGCGAGATTATCAAGGCATCTCGCCATGCCCGAGACGCTGGCATAATTCCGACACATCTTCTGGACCGGGCGTATTGGGGTGTCTGAGAAGATTTTATTCCTTAGTCACGACTGACGCCCCGAACGCCCATAGGTGTCGCTCCACGCAACTCATGGAGCACCCCCATGCGCTATCTTACGTTTCGCGAACTCCAAGCCAAACTCGGTAACCGGGGCCGCACGACTATCTATAGGGACGTGGAGGCCGGACGGCTCCCGCGCCCTGTAAAAATCGGCTCGCGCCTGTATTGGGCCGAGGCCGATATCGACGCTGCAATCTCTGCACTAGAGGAATGACGACCACCCCCGCGCGGCGGGAAGCCCAAGGCGCTGGGGTGGTCGGTGTTCTTTGCGGGAACAGCCGTAGCATACGCCCAGCGCCTTTCATAAGCAACGAAAGGCACGAGCATGAACTCAGACAAGTGGTATTCGGGGCAGAGCCAGGTCTTCTGGACCTGCAAGGCCCTTCTTGAAGGCCGAACCATTACTCACAAGACCGAAATCCGCGAGGTTCGCGGCTGGCGTCTCGGGGCCATCGTCCATCGGCTGCGGCGTCACTATGGCTGGCCCATCGAGGCCGAGTATCGCGGCCCTGACAACGTGGCGCACTACCGGCTGATGCCGGGAACCGACCCGGCGTCCCTGCGCTTCCCGCGCTCGGCGGTGGATCTGGACCCGAAAGGCGATGCGGCATGAACCGGCTGCGCATTGCCCGTCTCTGCCGTCTCTACGGTCTCAGCGAAGCCCAGGCGCGGCTTCTGGCGTCCTTCATCTACGGTGAGGCCCGGAATGACTGATGAACGCCTGAAGGCCCGCCTGACGCGGCAGGACGGCCGCTGGCACGTATCCGTGCGAAAGGGCGCGGAGAGCGCCGCCCAAGCCGCTTGGTTGTCACTCGGCGGCTGTGGTGACCACAGGGTGGCCCTACGCCTGTGGCTGGCCCTTGTCGGCGATGGCGGCCGCAAATGAGCAACAAGCGTTACAAGTGGCAGAAGAAGGGGGCTGGGCGGCACGTCCAGCTCCCCGAATATCTGCAAGCTGTGGATCGGCATGCAAGATTGACCCCCGTCTTGGGGTGATCGGCGTCCAAAAGTGACCCCCCTGATAATTCATCAGAAGCTCCCTCAAAGGCATGAGGGAGCAGTCAGGGGATGTTGGTTGTGGAGACGATCGCGA
>JANSYL010000017.1 GCA_024742455.1 Paracoccaceae bacterium
CCGCTTCGCCCAGCAGATCCTCAGGCCGCTTGCAGCCCTTCAGCAACTCGTCCAGCAGTTCGTTCGAAATCGTCATCGTCCTTGCTCCTCTCAGGAAGCATGGACCCAATCAGCCGTACACAGAAGACCTGACACTCTCTCGGCTCGTCGCAACCCAGCAAGCTCAGTCCAAGATCGTCTCAAGCACGTGCCCACCCGACTCCTCCAACCGCCGTCTCAACCCCTTCACCTCGCCCCGCACCTTTTTCGCCTTGATACGCCGTTCCACCGACCCCTTGGTCGGCCGCGTCGGGCGGCGTTTCTTGGGCACCACCGTCGCTCGCCGCGTAGGGCGGGACTTGTCCCGCCGCTGATCGGCGGGGTTAACCCCGCCCTACATGTCCGGGTCGACGGCCCCACGGGCGGCCTTCACCTCGCCCCATGTCTGGAACGAATAGATCCAGATACCGCGCAAATCCGCTTCGGCATCCGGCATGACATCGAGCCGTTTCACGACGCCTCGCGCTTGCGGGCCTCGGCGATCCATTCAGCCCTGCGCGCGGGCCAATCCCATTCACGTGCAATCCCGCTCGCCTCGCCCTCCGCGATCAGTTCCCTGAGCCGCGCCAGCTTCGCCTCTTCTTCCTCCAGCAGGCGCAGCCCCGCCCGGATCACGTCACTGGCTGACCCATAGCGCCCTTCCTTCACCTTCTCCTCGATGAAGCCCGCGAAGTGATCGCCCAATGATACCGATGTGTTCTTGGCCATGATCTGCCTCCGATCTGATATACCAATGATTGGTATCGTGGTGGCATCTGTCAATCCGGGTTTCGGTACGGTGGGTGCAACCCACCATCCCCGCCAACCACGCGCGCGCATGGTGGGTTTCACCCACCCTACTCCTCCACGCGTCCCCGCAACCCCTTCACCTCCCCCCGCACCTTCTTCGCCTTGATCCGCCGCTCCACCGACCCCTTGGTCGGCCGCGTCGGGCGGCGTTTCTTCGGCACCACCGTCGCTCGCCGCATAGGGCGGGACTTGTCCCGCCGCCGGTCGGCGGGGTGAACCCCGCCCTACATGTCCGGGTCGACGGCCCCACGGGCGGCCTTCACCTCCCCCCGCACCTTCTTCGCCTTGATCCGCCGCTCCACCGACCCCTTGGTCGGCCGCGTCGGTCTCCGCTTCTTCGGCACCACCGTCGCCGCTGCGTAGGGCGGGACTTGTCCCGCCGCCGCCGATCGGCGGGGTAAACCCCGCCCTACATGTCCGGGTCGACGGCCCCACGGGCGGCCTTCACCTCCCCCCGCACCTTCTTCGCCTTGATCCGCCGTTCCACCGACCCCTTGGTCGGCCGCGTCGGGCGGCGTTTCTTTGGCACCACCGTCGCCCGCCGCACCAGCTCCGCCAGCCGCTCCCGCGCGATCTCGCGGTTGCGGGCCTGGCTGCGTTCCTCCGACACCTGCAGCACCACCGCGCCGTCCTTGGTCCAGCGCCGCCCGGCCAGCCGTTGCAAGCGCCGTTTCACCGGGTCGGGCAGGTTCGGGGACCGCGCCGCCTCGAACCGCAGTTCCACCGCGCTCGACACCTTGTTCACGTTCTGCCCGCCCGGCCCCGAGGCGCGGATGAAGCTTTCGGTGATCTCCCAATCGGCGATCTGGATGTCGTCTGTTACGCGAAGCATCGGCTCATTCGCATATGCACGGGGTGTGTACGGGGTGTGTACAGGTTGTGACCCCCCAATAACCCACGAAAAAGGGCCGCCCAAGGTCGGCGGCCCTTTCGAAAGATCAGGAGGCGGAAAGGTTAGGAAATTCCACCTTGGAAGGGGCCTTGACCCCCGAGGGTTGCCTCAGCGGCGCACCTCCCAAGTTGTCCCGTCCCGTTTCTCCAATACCCTTCTAGACACTGGATCACCTCCTTTCGATTTGGTTTCGGTTGAGGTGAGCGTGCCACAGATTTCGTGGTTGTCAAAAGTTTTTACGCAACCTGTGCCAATAATCTGCGTGTGACGATCCGGAAGGGGATCAGCGCGATCAGCGCTAGCGCCATCTTCACGCCCCAGTCGGCGACGGCCAGGGACACCCAGAGCGGCGCCTCGGGCCCCATGCCCAGAAGCGGCAGCACCTCATTGGCCCAGGACACGTCGTTAACCGGTTCGAGAAACGCCAGCTGCGCCGAGAACGCGATGGAGAAGAACAGGAACGTATCCACGCTCGACCCGATAATGCTCGAAAAAACAGGGGCTTGCCACCATTTCGCAGCGCGCAGCCGGTCAAAGATCGCGACGTCCAGCAGTTGCGCGGTCAGGAACGCGATCCCCGATCCCACGGCGATGCGCAGCGTCACCAGCGGCCCGAATTCGCCCATGATCTGCGTTCCGATCAGCGAACACGCGACACCCACCAGAAAGCCAATGAAAACAACGCGCCGCGCGGCGGAAACACCGTAGACGCGGTTCATGATGTCGGTGACCAGGAAGGCCAGCGGATAGGTGAACGCCCCCCAGGTCAGCCATTGGCCGAACAGGAACTGGACAAGGATGTTGGAGGCCACGACGATCGTGGCCATCGCCAGGATGCCTGGCAAGTATCTGGTGCTCATGATGTTTTTCCGTTTTGACAAGGTGGTCGGAGACTTGGCCCATCCGGGCAGGCCCGCCCCTTACGCCGCCCGCCCGCGCTCTGCAAGCCTCAGCCAAGCACCGTCGCCAGGGCGCGCGCCACTTTCGGGATGTTGGTCTCTGTCAGCCCGGCGACATTGATCCGCCCGTCCGGCACCATGTAGACGCCGTGCGCGTCGCGCAGGCGCAGCACCTGTTCCGGCGTCGCCCCACAGAGCGAAAACATCCCCTGATGCCCGACGAGAAACCCGAACCGGTCCGACCCGGTTTCTTGCCGCAATGCCTCAGCAAGCGCCGACCGGTTGCGCTGCATCGTCTGACGCATGCCGGTCAGCTCCGCCTCCCAGGACGCGCGCAACACCGGATCGCGCAGGATCATCTCGACCAGCCGCGCCCCGTGATCAGGCGGAAAGGAAAAGGACATCCGGTTCATGGCGATCAGCTGCGCCTGCGCCGCCGCGCGTGGCTGTCCCGTGTCGGTGATCGCAAGCGCCACCCCCGCACGTTCCCGGTAAAGCCCGAAATTCTTCGAGCAGCTGACGGCGATGAACGCTTCGGGGACCTGCACCGCAAGGGCACGCGTTCCGGCGGCGTCTTCCTCAAGGCCTGTCCCGAACCCCTGATAGGCCATGTCGATGAAGGGAATGGCCCCTGTCCGGCGGCACAGCCCGGCCAGCCAGTCCCAATCCTCCGCCCGCAGGTCCGCGCCACTGGGGTTGTGACAGCACCCGTGCAGCAGGATGACGTCGCCCTGCGCCACACCGGCCAGGTCGTCGCGCATCCCGTCGCGGTCAACCGCCCCGGCGTCGCGGTCGAGGTAACGATAGGCCCGCCTTTCGAGGCCGAGGTGGTCGATGATCACCGCATGGTTCGGCCAGCTTGGATCCGACACCCAGACGCGCGCCCGGGGCGTCAGGTGGCGCACCAGCTCCAGGATCTGGCGCACCCCGCCCGTGCCCCCGGGCGTGGCGATTCCGGCCACCCGGTCGGCGGGCACCGCCTCGCCAAGAACCAGGCCGGACAAGGCATCGATGAACCCCGCATCCCCGGCGAACGAGATGTAGCCCTTGGTCTCCTGCACCTGCCACAGACGGTGCTCTGCATCTTTCACCGCGGCCATGATCGGCACCTGGCCTGCCGCGTTGCGGTAGACACCGACGCCAAGGTCGACCTTGTCCCCACGGGGATCAGCGGCGAACAGCGTCATCAACTCGATGATCTTGTCGATCGGCGGCGTCGGAAGATCTGCAAACATCGGCGCGTCCCCTCAGGCGACCCGGTCCGGGTCGTGGTCATGAACCAGCACGCGGCGGCGGGTTTCCCGGCGCACCGGCGCAAACCCGGCCTTCTGATACATCGCCAGCGCACGCGGGTGATCCAGCGTGCAGGTGTTCACGGTCATCCGCGCCACCCCGTCCCGCGCCCACCCTGTTGCAATCGCTTCGCTCAGAAGCGGGCCGCCAAGCCCCCTGCCCACTGCCTGCGGCACCAGTCCGAAATAGGCCAGGTCACAGGTCCCTCCCTCGCGCCAGTCCAGCATGAAAAACCCCTGCGGCCAGCCGCGCGCCATCGCCGTCCAGATCACGACGTCGGGGTGCCGCACGAAATCCTGCAGGGCAAGCGGGTCGGTTTCGGCCTGGTCGAAGCGATCCTGCCACTCGTAGTCGCGCCCCACCGCATCGTAGAGCGACAGGAAATACCAGACCGGCGGGTCTATGGCGCGCTGAAGCTCCACGCCTTCGGGCAATGCCGTGGCGGATCCCGCTGGCGCCGTCATTTCGAGATAGGTGATCGTGAACTCTACCTCGGTGCCCGCCGGGATCAGCGTCATCCGGTGGCGACGGGCAATTGCTCGAACTGCCCCCATTCGGCCCAGGACCCGTCATAAAGGGACACGTGGCTGTTGCCGAGCCGCGTCAGCGCCAGCATCACGATGGCCGCCGTCACGCCTGACCCGCAGGTGGTGATCGTGCGTTTCATCGGGTCGACGCCTGCCGCCTCGAACACCGTCTTGAGCGCGCCCAGCCCCTTCATCGTCCCGTCGGCGTTCAGCAGCGTCGCGTAATGGACGTTCTTCGACCCCGGGATATGTCCTGACCGCAGTCCCGGACGCGCCTCGGCCTCCGTGCCCTCGAACCGCGCGGGCGACCGTGCATCGACGATCTGCCAATCCCCCAGCTTGGACGCCGCCGCAACCTGGGTCACGTCCCGCACGAGGGCGGCATGCCGCTGCACCGTGATATGCCTGTCGCGCAGCATCGGCGGCAGGTCTTCCACCGCGCGCCCCTCGGCCTGCCACTTCGGAAATCCGCCATCCAGAACCGCGACGTCGGTCTTGCCCATCAGCCGGAAATTCCACCACACGCGCGCCGCGGAAAACAGGCCCATACCGTCATAGACCACCACCTGGTGGCCGTCCCCGATACCCATGGCACGCATCCGGCTGACGAATTTCTCGGGCGGCGCGGCCATATGCGGAAGCGCGGCCCGGGCATCGGCGATCTCGTCGATATCGAAAAACCGCGCGCCGGGGATATGGCCCGCATCATATTCGGCTTTCGCATCGCGCCCCATCTCCGCAAGGTAGTAGGAGGCGTCGATGACGCGCAGATCCGGGTCTTCCAGATGCGCGGCAAGCCAGTCGGTGGACACCAGGGTTTTCGGATCGTCGTCGGCCATGGCGCCCCTCCGGCAATCGGCGTTTTCCACCGATCCGGCCTAAGCCCACGCGCGCCCGCGCGCAAGCCCCGCCCATACCCTCTTTGCTTTCCAAATACCTCCGCCGGACGCCGCCGATCACGCCACGGCTGGCCCGTTGGACATGTCATGGCGTGGTCCGTGGCAACGCGGCCGGCGGAGGGCGCGGGCGGCGCCTGACGGCGGGCGCTGCTACCCGCCCTGTTTCAGCAAACGCTGCTTCTGCCGTCCCCAATCGCGCTTGGCCGAGGTTTCGCGCTTGTCGGCGACCTTCTTGCCCTTGGCGATGCCGATCTTCAGCTTCACCAGGCCCTTATGATTGAAATACATCACCAGCGGCACAAGCGTCATGCCCTGCCGCTGCGTGGCGTTCCAGAGCCGCGACAACTCCCGCCGGCTGACCAGCAGCTTGCGCTTGCGCCGTTCCTCGTGGCCGAAGGTCTTGGCCTGTGCGTAGGGCGCGATATAGGCGTTCGTCAGCCAGAGTTCGCCATCTTCGACGGCGGCATAGCTTTCGGCGATCCCCGATTGCCCCTCACGCAGGCTTTTCACCTCGGACCCTTCCAGAACGATCCCGACCTCAAGATCGTCCTCGATCGCGTAATCGAAGCGCGCGCGCCGGTTCTCGGCGATCACCTTGTAATTGTCTTGTTGCTGTGTGCTGGCCATGGCGGCGGATATAGGGGGTCAGCCCCCGGGTCGCCAGCCCGGCGGCACATCCACGGTGGAAAGCCACGGCTTGATATCGAGGATGGGCGTGCCGTCGAAGGCATCGATGGCGTCGATCTCGACCACGTTGCGATCCAGACCGGTGATCACCACCGTGGCCAGGGCAATCGGGTTCGGCCGCACCGGCGAGCGCAGCGCAAAGGTGCCGCGCGGCCCATCGGCATGTCGGGGGGACTGGACCAGCAGGTCGCGCTGGCCACGATCCACCCAGTAGAGGACCTGGATGGCCTGCCCGACCTCCAGCGCCGCAAGCGCCTGCGCATAGTCCGCATAAAGCTCCAGACGCGCTGCCTTGCCAGTCTCCCGCGCCTGCCGGATGTTCTTGGGGGCGGTGCCCGGCCCCCAGGGCGACCGGATCTGGCCGATGAAGACCAGGCCGGCGTCGGCCCGGTCTGCCGGGTCAAAGGGCAGGGCAACCTCGCCCGGCCGCCGGTCGGGCGACCCGCTCAGTTGATCAGCCCGGCGTGGCGCATGGCCGCGTCGATCCGCGCGCGCGTCGGCTCGGTTACCGGGGTCAGGGGCAGGCGCACCGCATCGGTGCAGCGCCCCAGAACCGACAGGGCGTATTTCGCCCCGGCCACGCCCGGTTCGGTAAAGATCGCCTCGTGCAGCGGCATCAGCCGGTCCTGGTACTCCAGCGCCTTGGCGAAATCGCCCGCGGCCATCGCCGCCTGCATCTCGGAACACAGTCGGGGGGCCACGTTTGCTGTCACACCGATGCAGCCCCGCCCGCCCTGCGCGTTGAACCCCAGTGCCGTGGCATCCTCGCCGGAAAGCTGGATGAAATCCGCCCCGCAGGCCGCGCGTTGCCTGGGCACCCGCGACAGGTCGGCGGTGGCATCCTTCACGCCCACGATATTGGGCAGTTTCGCCAGCGCCCCCATCGTCTCGGGCGTCATGTCGATGACCGAGCGGGGCGGGATGTTGTAGATGATGATCGGCAAGCCGACAGCGTTCAGCGCCGTGTAATGCGCGATCAGCCCGGCCTGTGTCGGCTTGTTGTAATAGGGGGTCACCACCAGGGCCGCATCGGCCCCGGCCTCTTTCGCGTGTTCCACGAACCGCAACGCTTCGACCGTGTTGTTCGACCCGGCCCCCGCGATCACCGGCACCCGGCCCGCTGCCGACGCTATCACTGCGCTGACCACCGCTTCATGCTCGGCATGGGTCAGGGTCGGGCTTTCGCCGGTGGTGCCGACGGGAACTAACCCGTTCGTGCCTTCGGCGATCTGCCACTCGACCAGGGCTTTCAGCGCGTCGAAATCCACACCGTCGCCGTCAAACGGCGTCACCATCGCGGTCAACGAGCCCTGGAACATGACTTTTCCCTTCCATCGCCGCCCCGATCGGCGGATCGCCGCGGACCCTATCCGCGCCCCCGGGCAATGCCAAGTTCGTGTGTTGCCTCGTGGCGGCCATCCCTTATCCTTGGGCGAAAACAGGCAGGGATTTTCATGCGCAGCTTCGCAGCCTTCTTTCTCGTGGTTCTGGCACCCGCACCGGCGCTGGCCGATGCCGAGTTGCTCGGCCAGGCGATCGACGCCCTGCGCGCCGGACAGATCGAGGATGCCGAACGGATCGCCACCGATCTGGGTCCGGGCACCGCGCAGGACATCGTCACCTGGCACCTGCTGCGTGCCGGGACCGGGACGTTCGAGGATTACGAAGGTTTCCTTGCCGCCTATCCTGACTGGCCGGGTCTGCCCTATCTCAGGGCGCGCGGCGAACCGGCGATCCCGCCCGGCGCCGACCCGGCCCGGGTATTGGCCTATTTCGGGGACCAGCCGCCCGAGACCGGCGCAGGGGTTCTGGCTCTGGCAGAGGCGCTCGAGGCATCCGGTCAGCCCGATTCCGCCCGCGCCGAGGTGATCCGGGGCTGGACCACCATGGTCTTGACCGGGGACGAGGCCGGGGCGCTTCGCAGCGCCCATGGCGCGCTGCTCAATTCCGGCAGCTATCACACCGACCGGCTGGACCATTTGCTGTGGGAAGGGGCCGAGGACCGCGCGCGTGCCATGTTCCCGCTTGTACCCGAGGACTGGCAGGCGCTGGCCGCCGCGCGGCTGGCGCTGCAGGCCCGAGCCCCCGGCGTCGACGCCCTGATCGAGGCGGTGCCTGCCACGCTGCAGGATGATCCGGGACTGGCCTATGACCGGTTCATCTGGCGCGTCCGGTCGGGGTTCTGGGACACGGCGGGTGAGCTGATGGCCGAACGCTCGACCTCGGCCGAAAGCCTCGGGCGTCCCTCCGCCTGGGCGGACCGGCGCGCCGACCTGGCCCGCGACGTCATGCGCGAGGGCGAGTTCGACACCTGCTATAGATATGCCGCCAACCACCACGTCACGCCCGAGGCCGATTACCTCTCCTTTGCCGAACTGGAATGGCTGGCGGGGTACTGCGCCTACCGGCTTGGCCGCTACGACCCCGCGATCGGCCATTTCGAACCCTTCCGCGACACGGTCTTCAGCCCGATTTCCATGGGGCGGGCGGGGTATTGGCTTGGCCGCGCCCACCGCGCCGCCGGCAATGACGAGGCCGCCGCCCGCGCCTTCGCCCTCGGCGCGCAATACCAGTCCAGCTTTTACGGCCAGCTTGCCGCCGAAGCCGGAGGGCTGCCCGCCGATCCGGGTTTTCTGGCCGACGAGGATTACGGACCCTGGCGCAACGCGTCCTTTACCGGGTCCTCGGTCTTCCTTGCCGCGCTGCTGCTTTACGAGGCCGATGAACGCAATCTGGCCGAACGCTTCCTGACCCATCTGACCGAAAGCCTTAGCCGGGTCGAGGCGGGGCAGTTGGGCGATTTTGCCCTGGATCTCGGTGATCCCCATATCGCGCTGCGCATCGCCAAACGGGCGGCGCAGAACGGGCATGAGATCATGCGCGCCTATTACCCGGTTGCCGATTTCGCCAGTGCGGACCTGCCCATCGATGCCGCGCTCGCCCTGTCCATCGCGCGCCGTGAATCCGAATTCGACCCCGGCGTGACCAGCGGTGCCGGGGCGATGGGGCTGATGCAGGTGATGCCGGGAACCGGGCGCGACACGGCGGGCGCGCTTGGCGTCGAGTACAGCCAGTCCCGCCTGCTCAGCGATCCCGACTACAACCTGCTTCTCGGCGCCACCTATATCGAGGGGCTGATCGATCGGTTCGACGGCAACCTTGTGCTGGTCTCCATCGGCTACAATGCCGGGCCGCGCCGGGCCTCGGACTGGATCGAACGCTTCGGCGATCCGCGCGAGGCCGAGGACATCGTGTTCTGGATCGAGGCGCTGCCCTTCACCGAGACCCGCAACTACGTGATGCGCGTGACCGAGGCGATCCCGATTTACGAGGCGCGGCTGACGGGCGAACTGCCCGCGCCACGTCTTGCGGAGCGGCTTTCGGAATAGCACCGAAAAT
This sequence comes from Paracoccaceae bacterium, assembly GCA_024742455.1. Lineage (GTDB taxonomy): Bacteria > Pseudomonadota > Alphaproteobacteria > Rhodobacterales > Rhodobacteraceae > JANSYL01. The sequence continues at coordinate 9,425 of JANSYL010000017.1, forward strand.
CTGCAGATGTTCGTTCAGGAAAACTGCAGTTTTCCGCCCATTTACCCGGGCAGCGACGCCGTTGTGCTCAGCATCTGCCGGTCCAGCCGCAGCTCGATCAGGTGCAGCCCGCCCTGCAATCCTGCAGTCAATGCCGCCTCGAACGCCGCCATATCCTGAACCAGATGCCCGGTGCCGCCATAGGCCCCTGCCAGCGCCACATAATCGGGGTTGAACAGCTCGGTCCCCGACACACGGCCCGGATAGTGTTTTTCCTGGTGCATCCGGATCGTGCCGTAACGCCCGTTATTGGCGATGACGACGATGATATCGGCCCCGTATTGCCGGGCGGTCGACAGTTCCTGGATCGTCATCTGCAGACACCCATCGCCTGCAAGGCAGACCACAGGCCGGTCGGGATGTGCCAGTTTCGCGGCGACAGCGGCGGGCAGGCCATAGCCCATCGACCCCGAGGTGGGGGCCGCTTGCGTGCCGAACTGCCGGAACCGGTAATAGCGATGCAGGAAGGCGGCGTAATTGCCCGCCCCGTTGGTGACGATGGTCTGATGGGGCAGGGTGCGGGCCATATGCGTCACAACCTCTTCCATCCGCACCGCACCCGGCGTGGCTTGCGGCGCCTGCCAGCTTTCATAGGCGGCGCGGGCGTCTTTCGCGCCCCGGTCCTCGCCATCCGCATCGGCAAGGGCCGCCAGCAGAGCGCCCACCGCATCACGCGGATCGGCAATAATGGCGACCTCGGCCGGGTAGTGTTTCGACAGCGCGTCGCCATCGGGGGCCACCTGCACGATCCGGGTTGGTGCCGCGGGGTCGAGCAGGGTGAATTCCCTGGTGGTGACGTCGTTCAGCTCAGCCCCGAGCAGCAACACTGCATCCGCATCTGACAGGCGCGCGCCAAGCGCCGGGTTCATCCCGACGCCCAGATCACCCGCGTAATTCGTGTGGTCGTTGTCGACATAGTCCTGTCGCCGGAAGGTCACCGCCACCGGCGCGCCGAGGCGCCGGGCGATCTCCGCCGCTGCCTGACCCGTGTCCGCATCCCATTGCGAGCCGCCGCAGATGATCAGCGGGCGTTGGGCCGTCTTCAGGATTTCAACGGCCTGCGCGACCGTCTCCGGCGCAACAGCACTGGTGGGCGTGGCTGGCAGGGGCGCCGCGTCGGGCGCGTCGATCACTGCCGACAGCACATCCTCGGGCAGGGCCAGCACCACCGGCCCGGGCCGCCCGGATTGCGCCACGGCAAAGGCGCGGTCGACATATTCGCCGATCCGGTCGGTCCGCTCCACCTCGGCCACCCATTTGACCAGGGGGCCGAAAAGGGCGCGGTAATTCACCTCCTGGAACACGCCCCGGTCACGATGGGCCAGTGGCACCTGCCCCACGAAACAGACAAGCGGCGTGGCGTCATGCATCGCCACATGCAGGCCGGAACTGGCATTGGTGGCCCCGGGGCCGCGCGTGACGAACAGGACGCCGGGCTGGCCGGTCAGCTTGGCATGCGCCTCGGCCATCATCGCCGCGCCGCCTTCCTGGCGGCAGACGATGTTTGCGATGGAGCGGTCATAAAGCCCATCCAGCGCGGCGAGGAAACTTTCCCCCGGCACCGAGAAGACACGGGCGACCCGCTGCCGATGCAGATGGTCGGCCAGGATTTTTCCGCCATGTGCCTTTGCCATCGGCCCCTCCTGCCTTAGGTCCCCCACAGGTTTTGATCGGAGGTTCGGGTGATGTCCAGCGGAACACTTTTGGGGATTTGCGGGTCGCTGCGCGCGGCCTCGACCAATCGCAAGCTGATGCTGGAGGCGGCGCGCGTCTTCGACCCCGCAACCTTCATCGACGCCGATATCCGGTTGCCTCTTTATGACGGCGATCTGGAGGATGCCGAAGGCGTGCCCCAGGCGGTCACCACGCTGGCTGGGCAGATCGCGGCAGCCGACGCGATCATCGTGGTCGGGCCGGAATACAACAAGGCCTTGTCGGGTGTGCTGAAAAACGCGCTGGACTGGGTCAGCCGGGTCAAGGGCGGGCCGTGGCGCGACAAGCCCGTGGCGATCCTGTCGGCGGCCGCGGGGCGCGCAGGCGGGGAACGCAGCCAGATGACCATGCGCCACGCGCTGACCCCTTTCCGGCCCCGGCTGCTGACCGGGCCCGAGGTGTTCATTGCGAATTCGGGCAACGCGTTCGATGAGGCCGGGCACCTGACGGATGAGTTCGCCGTCAAGCTGGTCGGAGAGCTGATGGAAGAGCTGCGGAAAGCTGCCGGATTGAGTTGAAATAGATTACAAAAACCCCACGATTTGGCGGTTTTTTGTAATCTATTTTTCGCCCGATTTCGGGAAACTCGCCTCGGGGCGAAAGCTGTCGGGAATGCGGTCCACGCCCTCCAGCACCAGATCGGCGATCAGCAGGGCACAGATCGGCGCTATGCCGAAGCCGATCTTGAACCCGCCATTGACGATGAAGGCACCGGGTTTGGCCGGATGTGCCCCGAGCATCGGCGCGCGCGATCGGGCGCGGGGCCGCACCCCGGCCCATCGTTCGACCACCTCGGCACCCGCGAGCGCCGGACAGGCCGCGCGGGCGCAGTCGATGAGGGCGTCAAGCTGCGCGTCGGTTCCTTCGGGGGTGTCGTAATCGCGTTCCGAGGTTGACCCGATGGCCACCGTCCCGTCGGCATGGGGCACGATATGGAGGCCATCGGCGAAAATCTGGGGCCGGTTGCGCAGGTCGCAGGCGAGAAGCGCGGCCTGTCCCTTGACCCCGTTGCCCACGTCCTGGCCGAGTGTGGCGGACAGGGCGGCAAGCCCCGCGACACCCGTGGCCTCGATCTCGATCCCGGTGGCATCGTCCTCGTGCGCCTCGATCCGTCCGCCGCGGGCCAGCAACGCCGTCGCCAGTGCCCTGGTCGCGCGGCGGGGATGGACGCGGGCGGTCAGCGTGTCGCGGATCATCAATCCGGTGGGTGACGGGCACAGGTCGGGGTCGGCGGCGACCACCTCCCACCCGTGGCGGCCCTGCCAATAGTCCGCGGCGCTGCTGCAGCGCGCGCGCGCCAGGGTGACCGCGTGGTCATCGGCCAGGGGTTGCACCCGTCCGAGCCGGGCATAGCCCGGGTCTGCGCCCGATGCCTCGGCCACCTCGGCCCAGAAGCCCTCGGCCCGTTCGAGGCTGTCGAACTGCAACGCCTTCTTGTCGTTCCAGTTTTCCGGAATATGCGGGGCCAGTGCGCCCACCAGCCCGCCCGAGGCCCCCGCCGCCACGCCGTTCGGGTCGACAACGACCACCCGCGCGCCGCGCCGCAGGCACTCCCACGCGATCGACAGGCCGAACACCCCCGCCCCCCGGATCAGTATATCGGCCATTGCACCTGCCACCGGGCTGCCCCACTACTCCGCCATTCCTTAGCGGGACCCGCCCCCATGAACCAGACACAGAGGATCGATTGGCGCGACGGCGAGGTGCCGGTATCAGCGCTGTTCGATGATCCGTTCTTTTCCCTTGAGGACGGGCTGGCCGAGGCGCGGCATGTATTTCTGGCAGGCAATGGTCTGCCCGACCGGTTCCAGCCCGGGTTTCACGTGGCCGAACTGGGGTTCGGGACCGGGCTCAACCTCGCCGCGACATGGGCCGCTTGGCGGCAGGCGGGCCCGGACGGCCCGTTGCAGTTCACCAGTTTCGAAGCTTTCCCGATGAGGCCGGACGAGGCGCGCCGCGCCCTTGCGGCCCATCCCGGTCTTGCATTCGCGGCCCTGGTGATCGCCGAGGCCCTTGAGATCGCGAAGGGGGAAACGGCACGGATCGCGGTGGAAGACCTGGTGTTGACGGTGGTCGTAGGGGATGCGCGTGCGACGCTGCCCGCCTGGGATGGGCGCGCCGACGCGTGGTTCCTGGATGGGTTTTCCCCCGCCAAGAACCCCGAGCTGTGGGAGCCGGACCTTTTGGCCGCCGTTGCCGCCCATACTGCGCCGGGGGGCAGTTGCGCCACTTACACGGCGGCGGGGGCCGTGCGCCGCGCGCTGGCCGGGGCCGGGTTCACGGTCGACCGCCTCGCCGGATACGGGCGCAAGCGGCACATGAGTGTGGGACGGATGCCATGACGCAGACCAACACCCGGCTCGGCATCTTCCTGATGATCGCGACCACTTTCGTCTTCGCGATGCAGGACGGGATCAGCCGCCACCTGGCCGGCGAATACAATGTCCTGATGGTGGTGATGATCCGCTACTGGTTCTTCGCCGCCTTCGTGATGACCGTGACCGCGAAACAGGCCGGCGGGCTTGCAAAGGCCGCCCGCACCGACCAGCCGCTGCTGCAGATCGGGCGCGGCGTGCTGCTGGCGGTCGAGATCTGCGTGATGGTGCTGGCCTTCACGCTGCTGGGGCTGGTGGAAAGCCACGCGATCTTTACGTGTTACCCGCTTCTCGTCGCTGCGCTGTCGGGCCCGATCCTGGGCGAAAAGGTCGGCTGGCGGCGCTGGGCTGCGATCGGTGTGGGCTTCATCGGCGTGCTGATCATTCTGCAGCCGGGATTGCGCGTGTTCCAGGTCGAGGCACTGGTGGCGCTGGCCGCTGCGTTCCTGTTCGCGCTTTACGGCCTGCTGACCCGGTATGCCGCCCGCCGCGACAGCGCGGCCACCAGTTTCTTCTGGACCGGCACGGCGGGCGCGGTGGTGATGACCGCCGTCGGCATCTGGTCGTGGGAGCCGATGATCGCCCGTGACTGGGCGTGGATGGCGCTGCTGTGTGTGACCGGGGCAGGGGGGCATTACCTGCTGATCAAGACCTACGAGGTGGCAGAGGCCAGCGCCGTGCAGCCCTTCGCCTTCCTGCAGCTGGTCTTCGCCGCCACGCTCGGGATCGCCGTCTTCGGCGAAACGCTGGCGCTGAATGTCGTGGTCGGTGCGGTGCTCGTGGTCGCGGCGGGGCTGTTCACGCTCTGGCGGGCGCGGGTGAAGGCCGGGGGAGGGTGACAGCCGGGCTTGCACGGGCCGGGGTGCAAGCGTAGATCGGACCCCATGATCCGTGTGTTCGATATCGGTGATCGCGCCCGCCTGCCGTGGCGGTTTTTCGGTGCGATGCGGGGCGCCCGGGGCCGCCTATGAGGGGTGCTGCGCCCCCAACTTCAACGCGTTGAAAGGACCCCACCGATGCCCGGCAAGACCCTGTATGACAAAATCTGGGACGCCCATCTCGTCGACGAAGCCGAGGATGGCACCAGCCTGATCTATATCGACCGCCACCTCGTGCATGAGGTCACCAGCCCGCAGGCCTTCGAAGGGCTGCGGATGGCGGGCCGCACCGTGCGCGCGCCCGAGAAAACCATCGCCGTGCCCGACCACAACGTGCCCACCACATGGGACCGCGAGGACGGGATCGATAACGAGGAAAGCCGGATCCAGGTCGAGGCGCTGAACCGGAACGCGCGGGATTTCGGGCTGATGCATTACTACGAGATGAACGATATCCGGCAGGGGATCGTGCATATCGTGGGGCCGGAACAGGGCTGGACCCTGCCGGGCATGACCGTCGTCTGCGGCGACAGCCACACCGCGACGCACGGGGCCTTCGGGGCGCTGGCGCACGGCATCGGGACCAGCGAGGTGGAACATGTGCTGGCCACCCAGACGCTGATCCAGAAGAAATCGAAGAACATGAAGGTGGAGATCACGGGCCAGCTTCCGCCCGGGGTGACCGCCAAGGACATCACCCTGACCGTGATCGGGCGCACCGGCACGGCGGGCGGCACCGGCTATGTGATCGAGTATTGCGGCGAGGCGATCCGGGGCCTTTCCATGGAAGGGCGGATGACGGTGTGCAACATGGCCATCGAAGGCGGCGCGCGCGCCGGTCTGATCGCCCCGGACGAGACGACCTTCGCCTATGTGAAGGGCCGCCCGCATGCGCCCAAGGGCGCGCAATGGGAGGCCGCGCTGGCCTGGTGGAAGACGCTTTATTCCGATGATGACGCGGAATGGGACAAGGTGGTTACCATCGACGCCGCCGAAATCGCGCCGGTCGTCACTTGGGGCACCAGCCCCGAGGATGTGCTGCCGATCACCGGAGTGGTGCCCGACCCGGCCGATTTCCAGGGTGGCAAGGTCGACGCCGCGCGCCGGTCGCTGGACTACATGGGCCTGACGCCCGGCACCCGCCTGCAGGACGTGGAGATCGACGCGGTCTTTATCGGGTCCTGCACCAATGGCCGGATCGAGGATTTGCGCGCCGCCGCCGAGGTCGTGCGCGGCAAGAAGATCAAGGACGGGCTGCAGACGGCCATCGTCGTGCCCGGTTCCGGTCTCGTCCGCCTGCAGGCCGAGGAGGAAGGGCTGGCCGATATCTTCCGCGAGGCGGGGTTCGAATGGCGTCTGGCCGGTTGTTCCATGTGCCTGGGCATGAATCCCGACCAGCTGGGCCCGCAGGTCCGCTGCGCCTCGACCTCGAACCGGAATTTCGAGGGCCGGCAGGGCCGTGGGTCGCGCACCCACCTGATGTCGCCCGCGATGGCGGCAGCGGCTGCGGTGACGGGCCGCCTGACGGATGTGCGGGAGATGATGTGACGGCGCGCGCGCCATGATCGACATGCAGCGCATGCGCATCGCGGGGATCGTGCTGATGCTGGGCGGGGTGCTGGCCCTGCTTGCACCCTACTGGGCCTCGATCGCGGTGACCCTGATCGTCGGCTGGACCTTCCTGTTTGCGGGTCTGATCAACCTTTGGGCGGCGCTTGCATCGTCCGAAGATCGTGTCGCGCATGGGGTGTTCGCCGCCCTCGGCCTGCTGATCGGCATGGGTATTCTGGTGAACCCGTTGGCCGGTCTGGTGTCGCTGACAGTGTTGGTGGGCATCCTGTTCCTGCTGTCGGGCGGCGTGCGGCTGGCGCTGGCATGGATGCTTCGGGACCGGCCCGGGTTCTGGTTGGTGCTGATCTCGGGCGCGCTGTCGGTCCTGCTTGGCGGCGCGATCATGGCCAATCTCGGGGGCGCGGCAAGCAGCATTCTGGGCATCCTGCTTGGTCTGGAGCTGATCTTTGCCGGGTTCGGGCTTTGGATGCTGGCCCGGATAGGCGGGCGTTAGGCCAGCGCCATCCGTCGCAGCCGTGCCGCCACCAGCGCCATCCCGGCGCTCAGGGCCACGCACCACAGCGCCATCGCCACGCCCTGATCGGGAAAGGCGATCCCCCAATCGATGACCAGCCCCGTGATACCCGGCCCGATCGCGGTGGAAAACACCATCACCGCCGTGGCGATCGCCCGGATCGCGCCCAGATGATCGGTGCCGTAGAGAAAGGGCAGCAGCGTGCCGCCGAGCGTGGCCGAAATGCCCGTGCTGATCCCGGTCAGGGCGAGGGCCGCGAACCAGCCCACGGGATCGACCGCCGTTCCGATCAGCACTGCGCCCAGGGCCATCGGCAGGACTGCAATGGGCAACAGCGCCGGCGGGGTGAACCTGTCGCTGGCCCATCCGGCCACGAAAGAGGTCGACACGCTGGCCGCCGCATAGGCGATGTATCCGGGCGCCATCGCCGCCAGCGTCCACCCCTTCACCTCGGACACATGGACCTGGTGGAAAAACACCACCGTGCCGATAAATCCCGGGGTCAGCAGGAACGGGATCAGCGCCCAGAAGGCCCAGTGGTGCAGCACCTCGGGCCGTTGCCAGTGCCGCCCGTCGATCCCTGCCCCTCCGGTCGTGGCCGCCTGTCCCTGTGGCGCGCGATCTTCGCGCAGCAGCCAGACCAGAAGCGGCAGGACCACGAACAGCAGCAGGGCCACGACCACGCCCCAGCTCATCCGCCAGCCGATCAGGGCCAGAAGCGGGATGAAGAGCAGCGGCAGCGTCATCTCGCCTGCCGGATAGCCGAGGTTGGTCAGCGCCATCGCCCGGCCCCGCGTGGCCACGAACCAGCGCGCCATCGCGATGACCTTGATATGGCTGAACATGCCCTGCCCGCAGAAGCGCAGCAGGAAGACCGCGATCAGCAGCGTCCACACGTTCCACCCGAGCGCCATCAGGGCGGCCGCCCCCGCGAAGCCCACCGCGATGGAAGGAGCGAGGCGGGACAGGGGAACGCTGTCGGCGACCGACCCCCGCCCAAGCAGCAGCGCGGCCGAGGCCAGCGTGGCCACGGTATAGATAGGGCCCCAATCCCCGTCGCTGAGCCCGTATTCGGCACGGATTTCCCCGGCAAAGAGCGAGATGAAATAGGTCTGTCCGAAGGATGACCCGAGGGCGAGAAGAAACCCGGTGGCCAGCCAGCGCCGGTTCCGGGTGAGAAATTCCCACACGTGAGAGACCCTTTCCGTGATGCGGCGCAGAGCGACCGGGTCGGACCCTGCCCCGCCGGACCCGGGACGGCAAGCGCAAGGCGCATGTCCTGCAAGGGTGGCTTGTCGCGCCCGGGCCAACTGCGGTATTGCCGGTGCGCGAAGGAGACGCCAATGGACAAGTTCACGACCCTCACCGGGATTGCCGCCCCGATGCCGCTGATCAATGTCGATACCGACATGATCATCCCCAAGCAATTCCTGAAGACGATCAAGCGCTCGGGTCTTGGCGTGAACCTGTTCGACGAGATGCGCTATGATGCGGACGGGGCCGAGATCGCGGATTTCGTGCTGAACAAACCGGCCTATCGCGATGCCGAGATCCTGATCGCGGGCGATAACTTCGGGTGCGGGTCGAGCCGGGAACACGCGCCCTGGGCGCTGCTGGACTTCGGCATCCGCTGCGTGATCGCGCCGTCCTTTGCCGATATCTTCTTCAACAACTGCTTCAAGAACGGCATTCTGCCCATCGCTCTGCCGCAGGAGCTGGTCGACGCCCTGATGGAAGACGCCGAAAAAGGGGCGAACGCCCGGATGACAGTTGATCTGGAAAATCAAGTCATCATCCGCCCGAACGGTGAAACCGTCGCCTTCGAGGTCGATCCGTTCCGCAAGCATTGCTTGATCAATGGGCTGGACGATATCGGCTTGAGCCTTGAAAAGGCAGCGAAAATCGATGCGTTCGAGGCTCAGGCGACCCAGTCCCGCCCGTGGGTCTGATCCGGCGAAAGTGATGCAATCGGGCGACACCGTCCCCAATTGGGGCGGGATTGTGGCGGTCTTGCGCCCAAATTCTTGCAAAACCGTCTGATTTTCTTCACCTTTCCGACAAACACTCTGCCAATCGAACCGAAAAATCGGCGCAATTGGCGGGGAATAAAAGAAGGTGCAGCGGATTCTCGTGCACCCGTCATTGAGGTGAAGGCAGTGGTTTCGCAGCTCTTGGGCGCTGTGTTGCGAGCGGCCATCGTTATGTTGATCCTGGCGACGCCGTCGCTGCTGCTTCCGGGGACATCACCGGAGGGCGCGCAGGTCGTGATGCTGGTGGCGCTGATGATGGGGCTGTTCGTGGCCTTCGAATACGCTGCGGCTTATCCCGCCCTTGTCGAGTTCCGGGACGCGCCGCCGTTCAACCGGGTGCGGGCGCTGACCCTTCTGCTGATGCTGTTCTGTCTGAGCGTGGTGGCCCGTGCCGATGCCGGGTCGACGCTGACGCTCGTGTTCAATGCCGTGGGCCTGCTTGTGGGCCGGGCGCTGGATTTCCCGTTCAGCCCGGTGCGTCTGCTTCTTGATCACGTGCCCCAGGCCGCGCCCCATGTCTGGGTTCTGCAATTGCAGATCATGGCGGGGCTGGCGGTGTTCATCACGCTGTTCTCGCTATGTGTTTTCGCGATGCTGATCCGGCTGCATCACTGGCCCCATCGCGACAGTGCCTTCAACGTCTGGATCAACCTGCCCACCTTCGACCCCACGACCGGGGGCGACGTTGTCCGCCGCCTTGTGCGCGATGGCCGCGTTAACATTATATTAGGGTTTGCCTTGCCATTCCTGATCCCCGTCGTGGGCGTCGTGGCGGTCAACCATATGGGCGTGACCGTCCTGAATTCACCCCATGCGATGGTCTGGGGGATCGGGCTGTGGATGTTCCTGCCGCTCAGCATGTTCATGCGGGGCCTTGCCATGGCACGGATCGCCGACATGATCGCGCAGCGGCGCGCCCGGCTGGTGGCCGACCTGCAGGCCGATGGCCCGGTTCCGCTGGCCGCCTCGGGACGGGTGGCGCGGTAGCAATCGCCCTGTTGTCGGTCCCGGTGGCCGATGCCGACACGCTGCGTATCGCCAGTTTCCACACGACCCTTTCGGCCGATGGTCCGGGCCTTCTGCTGGCCGATATCGTCCGGGGCGATGACCCCGTCATCGACGCAACCCTGACCGTCATTGCCCGCGCCCGGGCTGACATCGTCCTGCTGCAGGATATCGACCATGATGCCGAGGGCCTTGCACTGGCCGCCCTTGCCCGGGAATTGGCGGCGCGCGGGCAGGATTACCCGTTCCGCCTGACGCTGCGGCCGAATACCGGCCGACCCACGGGGCATGACCTGGATGGCGATGGCCACAGCCATTGGCGCCGCGACGCGCACGGGTTCGGCGGTTTCAACGGTGCAGGAGGCATGGCCCTTCTGTCGCGCCATCCGCTTGGGCCGGTCACCGATTTCACCGCGACCCTGTGGCGCGACCTGCCGGGCAGCCGCGCCGCCGAGGTCACGCCCGAGGCCGCATTGCCGGTGTTGCGGCTGGCCACCGTCGGCGCATGGGCGGTCGAGATCGCAGTGCCCGGCGGGCCGGTCACGGTGCTGGCCACCCATGCAGGCACCCCGGTCTTCGACGGCCCCGAAGACCGCAATGGCATCCGCAATGCCGATGAGTTGCGGTTCTGGCAGCTGGTTCTGGACGGTTGGCAACCCACTCCCGAATGGCGCCTGCCCGACGCTTTCGTTCTTGCCGGAACCCTGAATGTCGATCCCATGTCGGGCGAGGGGCACCGCGATGTGCTGCGCGCGCTTCTGGATCATCCGGGGGTCCAGGAGGTGACGCCGACGGGTGCCCGGGGCGCGGCCACCGCCGATTGGGCCGACCTGGTGCCCGGCGATCTGCGGGTCGACTACATCCTGCCCGCCGCCACTCTGACAGTGACGGGGCATGGGATGCTCTGGCCCACAGCCGATGAAGACCCTGCGCTGCACGAGATGGTCGACACCGCCTCGGACCACCGGCTGATCTGGGTCGATCTCAGCTTCTGACGGGCTTGCTTGACGACCCCCGATGGCGCGGCTACGCCGCCTGCACGCATTACAGAGGGAGCCCGCGCCATGTCCGACCGTTCGATCCTTATCCTGCCGGGGGACGGCATCGGCCCGGAAGTCATGGCCGAGGTGCGCAAGGTCATCGACTGGTTCGGCACCCAGGGCATTGCCTTCGACGTGCAGGAGGACCTGGTCGGCGGCGCGGCCTATGACGCGCATGGCACCCCTCTGCATGACGATACGATGGCGAAGGCCCAGGAGGTCGATGCCGTGTTGCTGGGCGCCGTGGGCGGACCGAAATACGACAGTCTCGATTTCAGCGTGAAGCCCGAACGCGGCCTGTTGCGCCTGCGAAAGGAGATGGACCTTTACGCCAACCTGCGCCCCGCCCAATGCTTCGACGCACTGGCCGATTTCAGCAGCCTGAAAAAGGACGTGGTCGCGGGCCTCGACATCATGATCGTGCGCGAACTGACCTCGGGCGTCTATTTCGGCGAACCGCGCGGCATCCATACCGAGGGAAATGAACGCGTCGGCATCAACACGCAGCGCTACACGGAATCCGAGATCGACCGGGTGGCGCGGTCGGCCTTCGAACTGGCGCGGCGGCGGGGCAACAAGGTCTGCTCGATGGAGAAGGCCAACGTGATGGAGTCAGGCGTTCTGTGGCGCGAGGTCGTGCAGGAGGTGCATGACCGCGATTACCCGGATGTGGAGTTGAGCCACATGTATGCCGATGCGGGCGCGATGCAGCTGACCCGCTGGCCGAAACAGTTCGACGTGATCGTGACCGACAACCTGTTCGGTGACCTGCTGTCCGACCTGGCCGCGATGCTGACCGGGTCGCTGGGCATGCTGCCTTCGGCCAGCCTTGGCGCACCGATGGAAAACGGCCGGCCCAAGGCGCTCTACGAACCGGTCCATGGCTCCGCCCCCGATATCGCCGGTCAGGGCAAGGCGAACCCGATCGCCTGCATCCTCAGCTTTGCGATGGCGCTGCGCTATTCCTTCGATCTGGGTGCCGAGGCCGAGCGCGTCGAACGGGCGGTCGAGGCGGTGCTGGCCGATGGCGTGCGCACCGCCGATCTGCTCGGCGAAGAGGGGGTGGACCCGGTTTCGACGTCCCAGATGGGCGATGCGATCGTCGCGAAACTGGCCACGCTCTGACCCGTTTGCGGCGTCTTGCATAACGCGGCGCGCGCCGCTATGCCGCGCGGCACGGTCGGAGTGTAGCTCAGCCTGGTAGAGCACTGTCTTCGGGAGGCAGGGGTCGGAGGTTCGAATCCTCTCACTCCGACCAGTTTCAGAACATGCGATGAGCCGGTCGCGGCGCATGCCGTGCCTGCGCGGCCCGTCAGAACAGGCCGTGAAACTTCTGCGGGATCGTGTAGGATCGCCGATTGTGCAGCCGCGTATGCTGATAGTTCTGCTGCTCTTCGTTGAAGGTCCATGATTTCTCGAACCGGCGCCGCTGCCATTCGAAGGAAAAATCGGTCTCTTCCGGCGCGCCGCGTCGCACGAAGCTGGCAAGGAAACGGTCCATGTCGTCCGTCGATTTCTTCCACCCCTCGCCAGCTGCATCCGGAACAGGTTTGCCCATCTCGTCCCGGATGCGGGCGCTGCGTTTGCCCTGACGGTCGAGCAGCATGTCCCGGTCGACATATCGCAGGTGGAACAGAAACAGGGACCTGGAAAGACAAAGATCGGGGTGGTCGGAAAAATGCTGCCCGGTGGACCATTTCAACGGCACCCGGTGGATGCAGGGTTTGCAATAGGCGACATTGATCCGCCCATAGCGCCGCTGCCCAAGGATCGGCAGCGCCGCGTTCAACGGTTTTTCAAGGTCCGTTCGGTGAACGATCTCCACCGCGAAGGGCGAGATCACCGGCTCGGACGTCTGTTCCAGGATGAAGCGGACGGGATCGGTTTCCAGTTCTGGGTCGACCACGATCAGTTCATCGACATCCCCGCCGATGACCACGTCGAACCGCATGGTAAGCGCGCTGGCGAAATGAGACAGGAAATCCCATCGCCGCCGGTCCCATCCCGGACCCACCTCGGAATGTGGAAGCACCACGATCTGGCACCCCTCCAGTCCGTCCGGCAGCGTGCTGTCTTCGCCATCGACGAGGATGAAAAGCTGCCGGCGCGGCACGAACCTGCTATAATAATCGACCCACAGCTTGAGAAAGAATTCCTCATCACGGACCATCGTCCAGATTGCTGCTGACTGTTCCATCCGTCCGGCACTTTTGGGTGACTTGGCTCTATAGCGTGACTTGACCCCAATTCGGCCTTCGGTGCCAGTGCCCGGGTCCCGGTTCGGGCGGGAAATCCCGGCCTGTTTGATGCGCGCACGGTCAGGCGACTTCTGCACAGGTTGCATCCGCGGCGCTCGACGCAGCGCCTGCCTTAAGATGCTGTTTACCTTTCCTTCCGATGCTTGTCGCAGCGTTTGGCCGATGGGTCGGGCATAGGCCTCGGGGCCGTGGCACCGGCATGAAACGGAAACCGTCGGGCGTGACATGGATGCCCGGAGAAAAAACGAGGCTGCGGATGAGACGGCGGGCAGTGTCCCTGGTTTTGATGGCCGGTCTGGCAGCTCCCTCGGGACCGGCAAGCGCAGCACTTTCCGGAGATGCGCTGGAGGCGCTGCTTTCCGGTGTCGCCGCCGCGTGCCGGGGTGGCGGGGATTGCGCGTCGGCCCTCGAACTTGCGACAGCAATGGTCGCAGACAGCGGCCCGCCTGGTGAGGTGCTCGACCGTCAGTATGCCGCGCTATCCTCGGTAGCCATCGGGGCTGGACCCCCGGCCACTGCCGAGCTTGCCCGGGCCCTTCGGTCCATCACCGCGCGCCTGGCCACAGCGGAAGTTGCCGATGCCTTGACCGAGGTTGCCGCGTCTATCGAAACCGAGGCCGGTCTGGCCGCTGCCGAAGGCCGCGCCCCGCGCTCGGCCTCGGTCGTGGTGGCGGGCGATGCGGTCGCTTCGGTCGATTTCGCCAGTGCAAATTGATGTCCACGGTCCGGGCGCACCGCGCCATGTGCGATGGCGATGCCGGTTCGGGACCCCCGCAAGTGCCACCCGCCTGTGCTCAGCACCGGCGGATGCCCATGGCAATAAGCTGGTGCCCGGAAAGCGTGACGACGTGATTGCCCTGAAGATACTGTCCCTCGCGCAGGAACCAGTTGCGAAGCGCCGGGGGGTAATGGCTGGCCATCAGCCGCGCGGCCGACGTGTCGGCAAGGGAACGGCCCGTGGTCCCGGATCGCGGGCCGTGGAAACCGAAACTGGCCGATGGGCTGACGCAGGTGTTGGGCAGGCCCAGATACATCGTGCAGGACGACATGCACGGCCCCTCGATCCTGACTTCGGTTCCTTCCACGCGCAGGTTCGTCACCTCATGCCAGCGCGCGATCACGCTGCCGCCGGTGTCATGGGTCACGACATGGATTTCCTCGGCATGGGTACGGGGAACGCCCCCCGCGACCAGGGCCAGCGCCATGACCAGCGCGTGCGGCAGCGCAGCGCGGCCGCGCTGTTTCAATGCGGGCATGGTCGATCCTTTCAGGTTGCGGCAATGCCGGACGGTCCGGCGTTTGGCCGGCGCCGGGCGGCAGGTCTTTCGCGGGTTCGGGGTCGCGTTCTGCCGACAGGCCCCGCGCAGGTGCGGCGGGTGTCCGCATTGGGCCTGGTATGGCTTAACGCGAACTGCCGATCCGGTGACCGAACTGTGGTCAATCCTGTCCGGAACGCGGCGAAACGGTCGCATTTTTCCAAAGCCGATGCGTTGAAGCCATCCGCATCGGGCGGCCCCATGGCGCCGCCTGTCCGGGCAAAGGCCGGCCCATGACCGTGCTTTCCGATGCCGCGCCCGCGCCGGTGTTCCGGTCGGTCCGCCATGTCGCGCTGATCGGCTGGTTCGTGCTGCTGTCGACGCAATCGGTGACGGTTCTGGCGGGCCTGGCGGGCATCGTCACACTCGGCACGGTCTTTTCCAACCAGGACAAGCTGAATGCCACGCAGCGCCTGTCCTGGCCGGTTCTGGTGGTGATCCTGATCGGCCTCGCCGGCGGCGCGCTGCAGGTCGATGTCGATGCCTGGGCCTATCTTCGCGATTTCGCCTACCTCGCCAAGGTGCCGATCATCCTTTATGTCTCGTTGCTTGTCGGGCAATGGATCGATGATCTGGACGCGGTGTTGCGCGCGATCTTTCAGGCGGCGGTCCTGCTCGCGGTTTTCTACCTGCTGTCCTATATCCACCACGCGGGCTGGGACATGAGCAGGCGAGATCTGCGCATCACCGTCGGGCGGGGCTATTACCTGATCGTCTTCGGGCTGCTGGTCGCGCTGTTTGCGCCCCGCGCCCTGTCGGCGCAGGGCCGGATACCGGTCCTGCAGATATCGCTGGGCATCACGGTGATGGTGGCGGCGGTCATCGCCTCGACGTCACGGGGCATGCTGATCTGTATCCCGATGTTCTTTCTGGCAGCCCTGATCTTTTTCGCCCGGGTGCCGTTTCGCTGGGTGCTGATGGTGTTGATCGCGGCGGTGTCGGCCCTGAGCCTGCCACCGGTGACCGGCCCTTTAAGCGCGGCGCTCGCCCATCTGGACGCGCGGATGCTGAACGAGATGGTGGCCACCGATTTCGGGTCGCCGATGCAGATCCGCGATGCCTTCCGGTCCTACGAGGCACACCTGGCCTGGAGGCAGTTTCAGGGCTTTGACCCGATCGGGAAGCTTTTCGGCCAGGGCTTCGGTGCGCTGGTCTACCTGACG
The DNA here is from genome assembly GCA_024742455.1 of Paracoccaceae bacterium. Lineage (GTDB taxonomy): Bacteria > Pseudomonadota > Alphaproteobacteria > Rhodobacterales > Rhodobacteraceae > JANSYL01. Next base: position 25,328 of record JANSYL010000017.1, read on the forward strand.
TTTCCGATCGAGCTTGGGGCCACGGCGGCCTCCCAACAGACCTACACCGCCGTGCCGATCACCCATGTGTCCCTGACCACGGCGCTGGTGAAATTCGGGGTGCTGGGATCGGTCTTCTACATGATCTGTCTTCTGCCGATGGTGCTGCCGCGGGCGCAGGCGCGCAGCCGCATGCACCTGCTTTTCAACCATACCGCGATCCTGTTGTGCCTGTTCATCATCTGGACCTTCCAGGGGCTGTTTTCGACACTGGACCTGATCAATATCGCGCTCGCCGTGATCGGATTGACCCATGCGCTGCGCCGCCGCCCGGGACCGGGCTGAGGTGTGGGCGCCCGGCTTTCGGGCCCGCATAGCCGGGTTCGCCGCAGGTTCGGCGCTGTCGCAGCTGATCGTCGCGCTGTCGATCCCTGTCATCGCGCGGCTCTACGACCCCACGGTACTGGGCAATTTCCTGATCTTCGATGCCTATTGCGATGTGCTGGCCTTCGGCGCGACGCTGGCGCTGGACAAGGCGCTTTATGTCACCCGGTCGCATCGCGGCAGCCGGGCCTTGATCCTGGCCACGGGTCTGAGCATCGGGCTGGTCGCCGCGCTGGGGGCGGGCCTGTTCTGGATCGCGGTCATGGTGGGCCTGACCACCCCGGGCCTTGCGATGGCCTGGCTGACCATCCCGTGTTTCCTGATCGTGTTTGCGCGCGGGGCGTTCTACCTGCTGCAAAGCCTCAGCATCCGCGCGGATCGTTTTGGTGCGGTGGTGCTGGCCGAAAACATCCGGGCCGGCGTGATCGTTTTCGGCCGGATCGGATTGGGGTTGCAGGGTTTCGGCCTGACGGGGCTGGTGTTGACGGCGGTCGCCGGTGCGGGGGGTGCGGTGGCGGTGCTGGCGCGGGGGCAGGGGCCTATGCTGCAGCGTCTTTTTGCAGGGCCCGCGCTGCGCCTCGTGCCGCGTGTTCTGGCAAGGCACCGCGAGAGGATCCTGTTCGAGGGCGGCGGCCAGTTCCTGCGTCAGCTGCCGATGCGCGGCCCGGTCTTTGCCGTCACGATATTCTACCTCGCCCCGGGTGCCGGGATTTACGCCATCGCGCTGTTGCTCACCTACCGCCCGACCGAGCTGGTCGTGCGTTCGGTCACCGAGGTGTTTCGCGCTGCCATGGCCCGGAACCTGCGCGCGGGCCAGGAAGACGCCGCCGCGGCCCGGGGAAGAATTCTGCTCTGGCGGCTTTACCTGGCGGCGGTGGCCAGCTCGGCGGCGATGGGTCTGGCGGTCTTCCTGACCGAAGGATGGCTGTTCCCGCCTGACTGGGCCGGGGTGGGGGCGGTCGCGCTGGCCAACAGCCTTTACGTGGCGGGCCTTCTGATCCTGCGGCCCGTGCAGATGGTGTTCTCGCTCTACGGGCGGCAACGGCTGTCGTTTCTGCTGGAAGCCGGAGCGGTTCTGGCCTGTTTCTCGGGGATCTTTCTGGGGGGTGGAGTTGGCCTGTCACTGGCGATGACCTGTCTGCTGACCGGAGTGGCAATGCTGGCCTTCATCACCCCGGTGACGGCGCTGGCTCACCGGATGCTGGGCGGTGTTCTGTCGGCGCAGGCATGACATCACCCAAGCGGAGCGCGCGGCTACGATGCCCCGGTACGGTCCCTGAACACCTGGTGGGCCGTGCAGCACCACCGACAGAGCGGCACTCGGTTTCCGGGTGGCATGAGGCCGCCGGGTCTTGAAAAGAAACTATGGGCCCGGCGTTGCGTCCTGTTCGACGATGCGGCCTGAAAACGCCGCGAGGGTCGCGATGAGCTGCCGGTCGGCGGCACCCTGGGTAAAGGCGGCTTCGAACCGGGCGCGCCCAGCCCTGCCATGGGTCGCCACCAGATCGCGGTCGATGCAGTAGCGGCACAGCGCCCGGGACAGGGCAGCGGCATCACCGGGGGCGACAAGATCACCGGTCTGCGGTTCGGGGCCACCCGTCACGACGATCTCGCGCAGCCCGCCATGGTCCGAGGCCAGCACCGCACAACCATGGGCCATGCCCTCGATGGCGACGCGACCGAAGGGTTCGGGCTGGGTCGAGGGCACGACCACCACGTCGGCCCAGGTGTAATGCGGTGCCGGGTCATCGGCGAAATCCTGCAGCGCGATGATGCCTTGCAGCCCGCGCAGGGCGATCTTGTCCTGAAGGGTGGTGCGAAAATGCACCTGGTCGCGATAGACCCCACCGACGATCCGCACCTCCAGCTGTGCCTGCAGGTCCTCGGGCAGCCGGGCGCATGCCTCGACCAGCACCTCCTGTCCCTTCCAGGCATTCAGCCGCCCGATGCATAGCACGCGCAGCCGCGCGCGGGACCCCGCCCTGCGGATCGGCGGGGCAGGCAGGTCAAATCCGTTGTGGACCACCGCCCGATCAATGAACGGGGGCAGGTCGAAGGCCGCGGCTGTGGCCCCGGAGTTGAAGATGACCTGCGCCCGTGCCGTGACCAGCAACCGGCGGATGACGGCCATCGCGATCCCGGTGGGGATCTCGCGCACATGCACCACAAGACGCCGCCGGGTAAGGATGGAGGCGCACAGGAAATCGACGATCACGGCGGTGTTCACGTAGACGATGTCGTGGCGCCACAGATCCGCCACCGCCCGCCCCACCGACCACAGGTTGCGCGGCAGGCCGATGGTCAGTTCCCGGAGAAGATCGGCCTTGCGCAAGACCCAGATGTGGCGCGTGCGCGCGGGGGCGAGCGCCGCATCCGCCACCAGCCCGTCGATTGCGCCCCGCCCGGGAAGCAGAATGCGGGTCGCCCACCCGGCCTTGTGACGCATCGCAGCCACGGCGGCGACAAAGCTTTTGTCCGAGCCATAGCGCTCGGACCCCTGATGCACGCAGAGAACCGTCGGGCTCGACCCGGTCATTGCGGTTGCGCGTGCAACCATTCCTGCCCGCACTGGCTGATAAGCGCATCCTCGTATCGCGACAGGATCTCCGTCCACTCAAAGGCCTCGGCGAACCGTTTGCGCGCCGCCTGCCGGGCGCGGGTCAGGCGGGCGGGGTCGCGGCAGATCATCCTGATCTGATGTGCGCATTCGTCAGGATCGGTGAAATAGAACTGTCCCGGCCCCGCGGTCCAGCGGTTGAACGGGTTGTCATGCGCCAGAACCGCATTACCCGCGCCCAGGGCCTCGACGAGCGAGGGGTTGGTGCCCCCCACCTGGTGTCCGTGCAGATAGACCAGCGCATGATAGCGCAGGGCGGCCACCACATCTGTGTCGTAGATCGCACCGGGAAAGATAACCCGGGCGCCACCGGCCGATTTCACCCTTGCGTGGTAGGGGTTCGCGGGATCGAGATTGCCCAGAACGACACAGCGGAACCCGTCGGGAAGGGCGCGTGCGCCCTGCACAAGTTCAAGGATGGAGTTTTCCGGTTCGATCCGCGCGATCGAGATGGCGTATCGCCCGGGTGCGAGCCCGAGGCCGCGCAACGGGGCCGCGTCGGCGGTCTCGACCCGGTCGGCACCGTAGGGGATCATGACCGGGGTTTTCAGACAGCGCCTGGCGATGTGTTCGGCGATGCGGGGATGGTCCGCAATGGTCACATGCGCGAGGTTGGAACCGATCACTTCGTTCAGGAACAACCAGGCCTTTGCCACCCTGCCCCATTTCGCCCGGCGCCATTCGATCCCGTCCATGTTCATCAGGATACGCCTGCCGACAAGGCGTTGGGGCAGGTTGAAGAGGGCGGTGTTGTAACCCAGGATCAGGTCGATGCCGGGTTGGCCCATGCAATGCCGGACGCATTTGAAGTCGAATTCCATGGTGCCAAAGGACCCGCCACGGCTGGTCCGGAAGAACACCCGTTCGATACCCTGCCACGTGTCGGTTTCACCATCCGATCGGGTGCCCCTGTCATCCTGGCAATAAACGGTGACCGACCAGCCGCGATCCAGAAGGTATTGCGCCAGTTTCGCGGCAAAGGTTTCAAAACCGCCATGGGCTGCAGGAATGCCGCGCGTGCCGAGGATGTTCACATGCCAGGGGCGCTGCGATTGCCGTGCCAAGTGCTGGTCCATCATGTCTCAACCCCGTTTGGTCACCTGCATCCGGCCGACGGGCGTGAATGGGCCGTGCCCCGTGACCGCGGCGAGGGTTCGCCCTCAAGATTAACAAATGGATAACGTGCGGTTCGACGCATGACGGGCGGAGCGGGAAACGGGTGCGCTTGCGGCCCACCACGGCCTGCGGCACGCGCGAAACGTGCCGACGGCGCCTGCCGGACGGCTTTAAGGGAAGGTTAACACTTTTCTCTCAAGTGTTAATTTCGTGGCCGACGCCCTCAATTCGAAAGATTTTTTTGTGGGGGTCCGCCGAGGGATCATTGCGGGATGCCGGACCGTGGCTGCGGCCGGTCGGGATCGTGTGAGGCGGAATGGATAGAGCGCGCGGTGTCGTTTTCACGCTGGCCGGGGTCAGCCTTGCGGCGGGCCTTTGGGCATTCCCGGCGGAATACCGGGCCGTCGTCGTGACGCAGCAACCCGCGCTAGAATGGTATCTTGCGCCGGGCGCGCCGCCCCTGCCGCCGCTGCGCTCTGCCGATGCGACCTACAAGGTCATGGTCGCCTGTGACACAGCGCTCAATAGCCTGACCGCTCGGCTGATGCCTCCAACTGCCCGGGCCGAGGTCGCCACCAGATGCCTTGATGCGGCGGATAGGGTCCTGATATCCGCGCCCGGCCTCGCCCCGGCCCATCTCGTCCGCGCCACCGCCCTGACGCAGCTTGCTGGGCAGGATCGTGGCGGGCCGGATGCGCAAAGGATCAGCGAAGCCGGCCTGGCCCTGCGGTTCGCCGAACGCAGGGGGCCCGAGTTGATGTGGATGGTGGTGCGGCGCATGGATGTGGCCATAGCGTTGTTCGACGGCCTGCCTGCGGAAGGCCGGAACCTGCTTGCCCGAGATCTGGGGCGCATCCTCGCGCATGGCCGGGAGGAGCAGGTTCAACACCTTGCCCGGCTCTATCGCCGGAAGGAAAGCGTGCAAGGGTTCATCCTTGCCACGGTTGAGGCGCTTCCGCCCGGGCAGCAGCAAAGGTTCGTGTCAGCCCTGCAGGCAAATGGCTGAGGCGCCCATGCGACGCAAGATCACCTTCCCGACCAGGACCGCACCGCGGCCGCCGCTGTCCCGGCACTCATGGTGCGCGCCCCCGGATGCGGATGCGGGAGCGGTGCCCGCGTTTTCCGTCTTCGGGTTTCAGGATGATCCCGTACTTCAGACCGGCGCTGCGGCGGCCGTCGGGCGCGGTCCCCGCACCGGCGCTGCAACCGGCCGCATGTCCCGGTCGGATGGCCGGGCTGCCACGCGATACACCCGGCTCAATGACCGATTTGGTCTTTTCGTGGCCCTTTCCGTCCCTCTGGCGGCGGTTCCGCTGGCATTGAACCGCCCCACGGTCTGGCTCGGCTGGGGGGTGATCATGATGTTTGCGGCGCTGGTCTACCTCGATCGTGCGCGGCGGATCGACCCCGCCCGCCCGGCGCTGGCGTTCAGCCTGCCCTGGTGGGCGGGCACGGGGCTGGTGGCACTTGCGCTGTGCATCCCGGGTTTTGCCCTGATCCAGGCGCTTCCGCTGGGCCGGGCAAGTGCGACCCTGGCGGCGGCCCTGGCCTGGCCAGAAGCAGGGGGGGTGGACCCGGCCATGCCGGACCCCGCGCATATCAGCCTGTTGCCCGGGGCCTCTGCGCTGGCGGCGCTGCGGGTCTGTTTCTACATCGTCTTCGCCTTCCTTGCCCTCGAGATCGCGGGCAGCCGCCAAAGGGCGACACGCGTCGGCTGGTGGGTGTTCTGGGGCGTCGTGGCCCATGCGGCCTGGGCCCTTGTCGCGCTGAACGGTCTGGGCGACGCGGGGCTGTGGGGGGCCAAGACCGCGTATGAGGGCGCGGCGACCGGCACCTTTATCAATCGCAACGGGTTTGCGACCTTCCTTGCCATGGGCGCATGCCTGGGTCTGGCGCTGATCCTTGAGCAGGGTGGTGCCCTGCGACCCCGGCGGGGTGACCCGATGGACACGATCAACCTGCGGCGAGTCGACAGGCTGCCTGGTATCGTAGGTCTGGCGACGATCCTGCTGGCCCTTGTGGCCACCCAGTCGCGCATGGGCGTTCTGGTGGGGATGACCGGCCTTGTGATCTGCAGCGCGGTGATGACGGCGAAGCGCACGGGGCGTCGCACCCGCCCGCTGGCGATCCTGTCGGCCGTCGTGCTGGCGGGTGGTGGTGGCGCGCTGATCTTGGCCGGGGACGGGGTGATCGATCGTCTCGTCCTTTTCGAACGCGCCTTCGAGACGCGTTTTCAGGGATACGCCTACGCGCTTGACCTGATACGCGACCGCCCGCTTCTGGGTTATGGGCTGGACGCCTTCCGGCCTGCTTTCGAGACCGTGCACCGCCCGCCCTTGCCGGTGTCCGCCATCTGGGACCGGGGGCATTCCACCTATCTCAGTTACTGGGTCGAGACGGGCCTTGTCGTCGGGTCGATCCCCATCGTTCTCGGGGCGTTGGTGGCGGTCAGGCTCGCCACGCTTCTGCACCGCAGGACGGCGGATGTCGCGCTACCGGCCGCCGCGCTGGCCGTGCTGTGCCTTAGCGCCCTGCACAGCCTTGTGGATTTCAGCCTCGAGATGCCCGCCAATGTGATCCTGCTGATCACGATCCTTGCCCTCGGGGTTGCGCCGCGGATGACCGGGGGTGCCCAACGCACCGATCGCCGACCCTCCAACCTCCGCGCTCGCCGATGACCCAGCACCGCCGCCGTCTCATGCTGCCCGAGGCCCCTGCGCGCACCTATGTCGTGGGCGACGTTCATGGCTGTCTTGACCTTTTCGACGCGCTCGAGGCGCGTATCAGCGTTCATGCAGCAGGGGATGGGCCTGCCCTGTTGGTGCTGGTCGGCGATCTTGTCGACCGGGGGCCGAATTCCGCAGGCGTGCTGGACCGGATGCAGGAGGCGCCCCCGCCGGGCCTGCACCGCCTGGCGCTTGCAGGCAATCACGAGGCGATGTTTCTCGACTTTCTCGACCATCCGCGCGGCGACGCCCCGTGGCTGTTCCATGGCGGCGCGGAAACGCTCGGCTCCTATGGTCTGCGCCCCGATCCCCTGCGCGGCTACAACCTGCCCACCCGGCAGCTGCGCCATATGGTTCAGGCGACCGTGCCCGAAAGCCACCGGTTTTTCCTCGAGACGATGCCGGTCAGCTTGCGCCTGCCCGGGTACCTGATCTGTCACGCCGGACTGAACCCGGCCCGCCCCCTCGCGCAGCAGACCGATCAAGATCTGATGTGGTCCGACCCCGGCGCGCTTGACCTTGCGCCGGACGCGGCACCAGCGATCGCCGACATGACCGCGCATGGACTGAAGATGGTCCACGGGCATGTGCCGCAGTTCCGTATCGGCCTGCATAATCGCCGCATTGCAGTGGACACCGGCGTCTATGGCAGCGGCGTGCTGAGCGCGGTCTGCCTTCGGCCCGGCCACCCTCCGGAAATTCTGCAAGTCGCGCGCGGTGCGTCATCCGCCCGATCATCTGCGTCGTGGGCCCGCTCTGCCTAGGCGGCCAGGAGCAGCCAGAACTCAAGGATTTGGATCAGCGACGATGGACCCCTCCGAGCAGACGGAACTCGACATGCGCCAGGTTTTCGGCGTCATCAGGCGGCAGTCGCGGCTGATCCTTGCGACCATTCTGGTCGTGGTCGCCGCTGCCCTGCTTTACGCCGTGACGGTCACTCCGCTTTACCGCGCCGAGGCGCTGATCCTTGTCGATCCTGCTGAACAGAACCTGCTCGATCCCACCCAGCAGGGATCGCTGAACGGCAACACGTTGAACGCGCGCGTCGACAGCGAGGTGGAAATCCTGCGCTCGCAGGCAATGGCACTGGCCGTTGTCGAAGCGGCAAACCTGATTGCGGACCCCGAATTCGGGCCGCGGCTGTCGACCCGGGAACGCCTGTTGCAGGCCATCGGTATGGATCCTGCCGCGCCCGAAAGCGGCGCGCGGCTGCTGAATGACGTCGTGACCCGGTTCGAGGCCGCGCGCGACGTGCGCCGCAGCGGGCTGACCTATATCATCGCCGTCGGCGTCACCGCCGAAGACCCCGCACGCGCCGCCCGTTTGGCCAATGCCCTGGCCCAGACATACATCGATCAGCAGGTCCGGGCGAAGGTGGTGGGGGCGCTGGCCGCGCGGGATGTGCTGAACGGGCAGATCGCCACGGCGCAGGACCGGCTGGCGCGGTCGGAGGAACGGCTGGACAGTTTCATTTTCGACAATCTGGACCGCCTCGACGATGAAAGCGGGGCCGATGAGATTGCCGCGCTGCGGGGCCAACTTGCCGAGATCGAGCGGACCCGCGCCAACCGGGCTGAACTGACCGGCCTGGCCGAAGAAGCGCTTGCCCTGCGGGATTGGACGTCGCTCGCCCGTCTGCTGGAGGATGAGGCCCTGGCCGAGCTGGAACGGGAGCGCCGTGATCTTGCCGCCCGCCTCGCCGGCGCCGATGACGATGACGCCCCGGCCTTCGATCTGCGCGCCGCGCTCGACCAGCTTGACGCCGATCTCGAAACCCGCGCCGGCGCCAACCTGTCGGGGTTGCGCGCGGATCTTGAGGGGATCGACGCAGAAGCCGGTCGTTTCCGCGACGAGATCCGCAGCACGCTTTTGCGCTCGGATTTATCCTCGAACACCCTTGCCGAGGTATTCACGCTGCGCCAGGAGGCGGAGCTTTCGCGACAGCAATACCGCACGCTTCTGGCCCGGCTGTCGCAACTGGAAACCGAGGCCCTGGTACAGGTTGCCGACAGCCGCATCGTATCGCAGGCACTGCCGCCCAATGAGCCCGACTTTCCGAACACGGGCCTGATCCTGGTGCTTGCCCTCGTGGTGTCCGCCGCGCTCGGGCTCGGGCTGGCATTTGCCAATGAATTCTATGTCGGCGGCGTGACGTCGGACACGCAGCTGGCCAGCCTCGTGCAGGTGCCGGTGGCCGCCACCGTCCCGAAACAGGCCGTCAACGGCGCGATGACCTCGGTGGCCGATCTTGTGGCCACCAAGCCGCTGTCGGCCTATTCCGAGGTATTCCGGCATCTGCGCGCCAGTCTCGATCAGGGGTTCCGCGCCCGCGACAGCCTGCAGGACCCGGCGACCGGGGGCGCCGGGGGCAAGGTGATCCTGTTCAGTTCGTCGATCCCGGCCGAAGGCAAATCCACCGCGGCGCTGGCCCTTGCACGCACCTATGCGATCTTCGGCAAGAGGACGATCCTGATCGATGCGGATCTGCGGAAACCTTCCCTGGCGCAGCAACTGGCGACCGAGCCCGAGGGGTCCATGCTGGAATACCTGCAGGGTGAACTGCCGGACGAGGAAGAGCTGAGTTTCTACGCCCTCGACCCGGCGAGCAGCCTGCTGGTGTTTCTCAGCCGGGGTCGCAGCGATCTGCCCACGGACCAGCTGCTGGTCTCAAGCAGGTTCGCCGAACTGGTCGATGCGGCCCGTGAAAGCGCCGACATCGTCATCATCGACAGCCCGCCGATCCTGCCGGTCGTCGACGCGCGATACATCGTGCATCACGCCGATGCGGTGCTGATGGTGACGCGCTTTGCCCTGACTACCCAGTCCGACATTCGGCGTGCCGCGGCCCAGATCAGAGACGCGATGAAACCGGGCGCTATCCTGATGGGTATTCTGTCGCACCGCGAAGGTGTCGAGACCGCCTATCGCAATCTGGGCGAGACCGGCTACGCCACCGAATGAGGTTTGGCCCCCTGCGCCGGTCGACGGGCGGATTTATCGAAAATGGTGCAAGCCATCGTTTTTGAAACGAAAATTCAGCGTCGAAAGCCCTGTTCGAAAGACTCCCTTCGAAATGGGTGGCGCGCGCTCTCCCGAATCCCAATTCGTTAACGCGGCTTTTCTTTCGAATCCGAATTTAATTCATTTTTAACAAACATAACCAAATCCTTAGGTGTACCATCCCGGATGATCACATAGCCCCTCGTCGATCGGCGCTTTTCATGGCAGGCTGGGTTCTGACCGAGGCGCGGGACGGGAGAGCGACATGCTGATCAAGCTTCACAGTCAGGCAACCACGACGCCGAAGATCAG
>JANSYL010000020.1 GCA_024742455.1 Paracoccaceae bacterium
AAGGCGCTCAGTTCCGAAGGTTTCGGTCCATTCGTCGAATGGCAGGTTGCTGGTGATCATCGTGGCGCCGCGCTCGTAGCGCTGCGAGATCAGTTCGAACAGCAGTTCGGCGCCGGTCTTGGACAGCGGCACGAAGCCCAGTTCGTCGATGATGAGCAGCTTGACGCCGGCCATCTGTTTTTGGACGCGCAGCAAACGGCGTTCGTCGCGCGCTTCCATCAGCTCGTTGACGAGTGCGGCAGCGGTGGTGAAGCCGACCGCGCCCAATTGCAGGGCCTTCTTCACGGCCGCGTGGAGATCATCGGAGAGTGTCAGGTCTTCTGTGTACGGCTGATTGGGTCCATGTTTCTGAGAGGAGCAAGGACGATGACGATTTCGAACGAACTGCTGGACGAGTTGCTGAAGGGCTGCAAGCGGCCTGAGGCCCTGCTACACGCCGGTGAAGAGCCCGCAGAGCAACGGGATAGCGGAGGCATTCGTGAAGACCCTGAAGCGTGACTACGTCCACGTCACGCCGTTGCCTGACGCCGCTAAAGTCCTCGGATTGATCGCCGGGTGGATCGAGGACTACAACGACAACCACCCGCACTCAGGGCTAAAAATGCGCTCGCCTCGCGAGTTCATAGCAGCTCAAACCGCAACCGCCTGAGTGTCCGCTGAAACCGGGGCAAGACCAGAGTAGCTCACTTTAAGTCGAACCGTCTTTAGGGCCAACCTCGCCGCCGCTGTTTCCAAGTGACACGGTCTCGGCTCGTCCTAAGGGCCATCTTCACTGTCCTTGCCTGGTCGAGTTCAAGTTGACCTGGCAGCATCGGGAGCGGAGGATGTGGCGCTGTATTCGCTTTCAATGCTTCCGCTACCGATGCCGCACAATGAAGTCTGCCCATTTTTCAAGAAGGGCCCGCCTTTGATCCAAGAAATCTGTTCGACGGTAGGCGCGCACGACTGAGTTGTCAGCCTTATGTGCCAGTAGCATTTCTGCCACCTCGTGAGGCGCATCGGTGCATTCAGCCAACCACTCGCGCAAACTAGTACGAAAGCCGTGTGGGCGTGCTTCAAGGCCTTGCCGCTTCATCACAGCTGACATTGTCATGTCGCTTATTATGCCCTTGCGCGACCAAAACAAAAAGCCGTTGCGAGCGTGTGGTCTGGCCTGTTCTATAACGTCCAACGCCGCCGTGGAGAGCGGAACTCGGAAATCCGCGACAGCCCCAACGCGGCCTTTCATGTCATCGGCAGGGACGGTCCAGATATCGCCGCAGACGTCTGCCAACTTGAGGTTGCGGATTGGACCAGAGCGGACGCCGGTGAGGATGAGCAGCCTCAGCGCAAGATTGCCAAGCGTCGGTTCGTTCAGCCTAGCGTAGAAGGCTGGTACCTCACGCCACGGCATTGCAGGGATGTGTTCAACTTTGTGCCGCTGTTTCCCAAGAAGCGCTTTTGCCTTGTCCACGACCTGCAAATCTACGTCCAGACCCAGCGCGGCAGCATGCAGTATCACCACGTTCAGTCTGTCTATCGCCTTGGTGGCCGTGGCCGCTTTGCTGTGCCAAATCGGCGCAAGGCAGTCGCGGATGTCTCTTTGCGTGATCTGCGCAACTGGAACTTCGCCCAACTTGGGCAGGACATGGTGTTCGAGTGGGGAAAACCATCGGCCTGCTTTTCCGTCGCCTTTAAGTTCGGCCTTGCGGGTTTCAAAAGCGTCGAGGGCAACTTCATTCAGGAGGGCGCCCAGCCTGTTGGCTCGCTCTCGGTCCCGTTCGGAGATGGGATCATACCCCATTGTCCTGCGTGACCGCCAGTGAGCGGCCTGCTCACGAGCCTGCTTGAGAGACACATCTTGGATTGATCCAAGGCCCATCTCGCGCCGTCTGCCGTGCAGGCTGAAACGGAACACCCAATAGCCACCGCCTGTCTTGTCCTTCACGAGGCGTAGTCCGCCGCCGTCCTCGTGTTTGCCTGCGGGCAGGGCGGTCACTGCGTTGCTGGGAAGCTTGTGCAGAGAGCGCATCCACTCCTCCTTTTGCTCCCCCATAACGTGTGCAATGGCCTGAGACTTGGCAAGAGAGGATGAAGCCATTTAGCTCTGTATTTATTGAAAATATGTGCTCCGTGAGAGGTGGTGAGAGGTAGTGAGTTCGGTTCTGGGTGCGTCTCGACCGCACCAATGGCTCTTTCTAAGAAAGATGCCTACGCTGGCGCGGCCGTGATATGTGGCAAGGGCTACGAAGCGGCTACCGGAGCATAGCGCTCAGAGGTTTCCGAAAATTCATGATGTGGTTCTTGCGCTGCCGCCCTTCGGGCTGTTTGAGCGCGTGGGGTTTCTTTCAGGTCTCGTCCGTCAGGTGTCGCCTTCGCTCTGTGCGTTGAAGACGAACAACTGCTCGCCTTCCATGCGGTAGCCGTCGATCAGGTCGCGGGCGCGGTCCGAGACCAGCCAGTCCTCCAGCGCGCGGGCCAGGTCGGCGGCGACATGGGGGTGGCGTTCGGGGTTCACGGGCAGATAGGCATATTGATTGAACAGCACCGGATCGCCCGCGAACAGAAGCGCCAGATCGCCCCGGTTGCCGAAGCTCAGCCAGCTGGCCCGGTCCGACAGGATATAGGCGTTCAGGCCCGAGGCGGTGTTCAGCGCCGCACCCATGCCGGCACCCACGGCGTTGTACCAGCGCCCGAACCCGGCGGGATCGCGCCCCGCATCCGCCCAGAGCGCCAGTTCCTTCAGATGGGTTCCGCTGTCATCGCCCCGGCTGACGAAGATCGCTTGGGCCTCGGCAATGCGGGTCAGCGCCTCCGTCGCGGTTTCGCTTTCGGCTATGGCGGCCGGGTCGTCTTGCGGCCCGATCAGCACGAAATCGTTGTACATGATTTCGCGCCGGTGCGTGCCGTATCCGGCGGCCACGAAGGCTTCTTCAGCGCCACGGGAGTGCACGAGGATCGCGTCGACATCGCCCGCTTCGCCAAGCCTGAGCGCCTGCCCCGTGCCCACGACCAGAAGCTGCACCTCCAGCCCCAGATCGTCGGCGATTTCGGGCAACAGCACATCGGCAAGCCCTGAATTGTGGAACGAGGTCGTCACCGCCATGCGCAGCGTTTCGGCGGAGGCGGCAGAGGACCAGACAACAAGGACGGCCAGCAACAGGCGGATCATTCGACGATATCTCCCTTCAGGAAAGCCCGGGCCTCGGGCGTGGCCGGAGCATCGAAAAACCGGGCGGCCGATGCTGTTTCGAATACGCGGCCTGCATGCAGGAAAACGACATGATCGGCGAGGCGCCGTGCCTGGCCCATGTCATGGGTGGTCAGGATCAGGCGGGTGCCCGCAGCGGCGACGCGGGTCAGGATCGCCTCGATCTCGCGGGTGGCGCGCCCATCCAGCGAGGCACAGGGTTCGTCGAGAAACACCAGTTCGGGTTCGGTGATCAGGGCGCGCGCCAACGCCAGTTTCTGCTGTTCCCCGCCCGACAACACGGGTGCCGGGCGGTCGAGCATGGCCGTCAGGCCCACCGCCTCGGCCCACCGGGCGACGCGGGCGGCGATCTCGGCCCGGGGGGTGTGGCGGATGGCCAGCGGATAGGCCAGGTTCTGCGCCACCGACCGGCGCAGCATGACAGGGCGCTGGAAGACGAAGGATTGCGCACGCCGGGCTGCAGCGGCGTCGACCTGCCATTCGATCCTGCCGGCATGGCACCGCGCGATCCCGTGCAGCAGCCGCAAGAGCGATGTCTTGCCCGCCCCGTTCGGCCCGATCACGACAGTGCAGCCTGCGCCCTCGAGCGTCAGGTCCACGGGTCCGACAAGAACCTTGCCGCCGCGCCGGGTTTCCGCCCGGGTAACGATCAGGGGGAACAGCGCGCTCACCACCGCCCCTCCCGCTCGGTCCGGCCAAGGGTGTGGACGGCCAGGTTGATGGCGACGGTCATCACGATCAGGATGAAGCCCAGCGCCAGTGCCAGCGCAAAGTCCCCCCGCCCGGTTTCCAGCGCGATTGCCGTCGTCATCACCCGGGTGGCGTTGTCGATATTGCCGCCCACGATCATGATCGCGCCGACCTCGCCTATGCCGCGACCGAAGCCCGCCAGCGCCGCCGTCAGGAGCGCGCGTCTTGCGTCCCACATCAAGGTCCGCAGCTTCTGCCCCTGCGTGACGTTCATCGAGATCAGCAGATCGTGATAGTCATGCCAGAGGTCGCGAAGCGATTGATGCGCGATGCTGGCGATCAGGGGCACAATGATGATGACCTGGGCGATAATCATGGCGGTCGGGGTGAAAAGCAGGCCGAGCACCCCGAACGGCCCCGACCGCGACAACAGGACATAGACGACAAGGCCAACGACCACCGGCGGCAGGCCCATCAGCGCGTTCAGCACCGCGATCACCGTGCGGCGCCAGCGGAACCGGCGCACGGCAAGCAGGGCGGCAAGCGGAAAGGCGATTAGGCAGGCAATGCCAAGCGCGGACAGCGTCACCTGCAGCGAGCGGAGCGCGATATCGGTCAGCGTGGCGTCGAGGCCGGCCACCAGTCGCAGCGCCTGAACCACGCCGTCCCACAGGTCGATCATCGGACGCGCCTCCCGCCTCGCTCCGCGACAACAGGCGGAGCCTACAGGTTCTGGCCTCCGAGGCCAGAGGGCAAGGGGCGGTGGTGCCTAGAGATCCGGGTCGATACCGGCCGATTGCAGCGCATGCAGTTTCGCATAGGCGCCATCGGCGGTCATCAGGGCGTCATGGGTGCCTTCCTCGACCACGCGGCCCCGGTCCAGCACAATGATCTTGTCGGCATCCCGGATGGTCGACAGCCGGTGCGCGATCACCAGTGTCGTCCGACCTTTCGAAAGTCGTTCGAGGGCGGCCTGAACCAGATTTTCCGAGCGCGCATCGAGCGCCGAGGTGGGCTCGTCCAACAAAAGGATCGGCGCCGATTTCAGCATCGCCCGGGCAATCGCCACGCGTTGGCGTTGCCCGCCCGACAGGGACGATCCGCGAGGCCCGACCAGCGTGTCCAATCCGTCGGGCAGGTGTTCTGCGAAATCCCAGACGCCTGCATCTTTCGCCGCCTGCATGATATCCGCATCGCTGGCATCCAGTCTGCCCAGGCGGATGTTCTGCGCGATGGTTTCATCGAAAAGCGCGGTTTCCTGACCGACGACCGCCACCGTGTCGCGCAGACCGGTGATGTCGACCGTGTCGATGGGCGTTCCGCCGATGCTGATCTGCCCCGATTGCGGATCGACCAGTCGCGTCAGCAGCGCGAAGATGGTGGTCTTGCCCGCGCCCGACGGGCCCACGATGCCAGTGGTCTGGCCGTCCTCGGCCACGAAGCTGATCGCCTTCAGGACCTCCGCCTCGTCATAGCCGAAGGCGACCTCGTCGAAGCGGATCGCGCCAGGGGTGATGGGGTTCGGCGTGGCGGGCGGCAGGATCGTTGGCTTGGTTTCCAGCACGGCATAAAGCCGGTCGAGCGAGGCGACGGCAGCCTGCACCTGGCCCACGATATTGGACAAGCGCCGCAGCGGTTCGAAGATCAGCCCGAGCGCGGTGAAGAACGACATGAATTCGCCCACCGTCTTTTCGCCTGCGATGATCTGCGCGCCGCCGTAGTAAAGCACGGCCACGAACCCTATGGCGGCGACCACGTCGATGAGGGCGGGGTTGGAGGCGACGCCGATCTGGGCGCGGAACATGTGTCTGAGGTAGCTGCGCGCCTCGCCGAAGAAGCGGGTTTCTATATGGTGTTCCAGCCGGTTCAACTTGATCGCTTGGACACCGTGGAACATCTCATCCAGTCTAGTTGAAAGGCGCGCCGCCGCTTCCCGCGCCTTGCGCGAGGTCGTTCGGATGAAAGTCTGAAGCATCAGAAGCGGCACAACCATGACGGGCAAGCCGATCAACGCGGTCAGCGTCCACAGCCAATCGCTGATCATCATGACTGTCAGAAGCGAAATCACCGTGACGGTGTCGCGTCCAACCGACATCAACACCGACGCGGCCAGATTCTGCAGGGCGGCCGTGTCGCCGCGCACCCGTTCTATTAAGGCGCCTGGCGCGTTGTCAGAAAAGAACCGCATATCGAGCGCCAGGAGGTGGTTCACCAGCCTTGTTTGCAAGGTCGTCGTTACGTTGAGCCCGATCCACGTGATCATCAGTCGCTGCGTGAACCCCGCGATTGCACGCAACAGGAACAACCCTGCAATGGCAAAGGCCACCCAGGCCACGCCCGACATCGACCCGGCCGCGAACAAGTCGTCGAAGAGCGGCTGGATCAGGTAGGCGAACCCGCCCAGCGCTGCGCCTTCGACCGTCATCAAGACCGCCGCCACCGCGATCAGCGGCCAGTATTGCAGCACATGCTCACGCCACAGCCGGACGATCAGGTCCGTGGCACTTGCGCCTTCATGGGCCTCGGCGGTGTTGGTGGGAGGAAGGGTCAGGGCAGGCGATCCATTGCATCTCGTGCAGGGGGCGGCTTACGCCAAGCAGGCGTGGCAGACAAGCGTCGGGGTGGGGTCGGGGGCTTTACCACGCTGCCTGTCGCGCATAGGCGGGGGGGAACGGTTTCAGTGAGGATGCCAGCATGCCCAAAGGATACATCGTCGGCCACATCACCGTGCGCGACCCCGAGGCCTACAAGGAATATGTCGAAAAGGACACGCCGATCCTGTTGTCCCACGGGGCGAGGCCGATCATTCGGGGCGGCAAGGCCGAGGTGATGGAAGGCGAATTGTTCGAGCGCCACGTCGTGTTCGAATTCGACAGCTACGAGGCCGCCATGGCCGCCTATAACGACCCCGAATATCAGGCGGTCGCCGAAATCCGGCGCCGTTCCGCCGACAGCGTGATCCTCGTGGTCGAAGGCGTCTAGCCGCGCCGGCACGGCCCGGTTCCATATTTTCGCCATGATCGCGCCGTAGTTCGATCGCAACAGGCAAGAGAACGGGCAAATCCGTCGTGACGTTCACAATCTATGTCTTGGCCGAAGGTCAGATGACCATCGACGGCGCCGTCTTGGACGGCGTAACCCAGGGCGATGGGTCCCATCTTGTCGGGCGCACAATCACCCTGAACTCCAACGCCTGGCAGGCGGTCGAGATCAATGACAATGACGCAGACTTCGCTGACAATGACAGCGGGCAGCAACTGGCCGACCCGGTCACCATCGACGGAACGACCTTTTCGACGGGCACGAGGGTCCAGGCGGAATACAGCCTGACGGCGATGGCGGGCGGCGAAACCTACACGCTTGTCGCCTTCAACATCGTCAACTCCAGCCCGTCCTTCGCCACCGTCGAAGCCCTTGCCTTCATCGGTCCGCAGGGCGGATTTCCACCGATCGGCGTGCCCCTGACGATCACCGCTGCGCAGGAAGGGCCCAGCTTTCCCGCCGCCGATTACGCCACCCCGATCTGTTTTGTAGCCGGTACGCAGATCGCCGTTCCCGGCGGCGCGGTGCCGGTCGAAGGCCTTGCCGCGGGCGACATGGTGCTGACCCGCGATCACGGGGCGTTGCCCCTGCAATGGGCGGGTGCGCGGCGGGTCCGGGCGCTGGGCCGGTTTGCGCCCGTTGTGTTCGCGCCCGGGGTGCTGGGCAATGCACGGACGTTGAGCGTGTCGCGCCAGCATCGGCTGCGGTTGTCGGGCTGGCGGGCGGAACTGATGTTCGGCGAGCCTGCCGTCCTGATCCCGGCGGTGCATTTTCTGGGCCGCCCCGGCGTGTCCATCGCCGAAGGCGAGTGGGTGAGCTATCACCACCTGCTGTTCGACACGCACCAGATCGTGCTGGCCGAGGGCGTCGAGGCGGAAAGCTATCACCCCTCGGCCGACAATCTGGCCGGTCTCAGCGCCGAAGGCCGCGCCGAGGTTCTGGCACTGTTCCCCGAGCTTGCCGCTGACGGCGCCTACGGCCCCGTAATCCACCCGCCACTGACCGCGCGCGAGGCGCGGGCGCTTTTGGCCGCCTAGGGCAGGAGCCAGAGCCAGGCCGAGGCCGTCAGCACCGTCAGGGCCGTGCCGATCAGCACGCTCGAGGCCACGACGCGCCGCGCCGCCCCATACATGTTGGCGAAGATATAGGCGTTGATCCCCGGTGCCATTGCCCCGGTCAGCACGGCCGAGCGAAGCTGCCCGTCGCTCAGACCTGCCACCGTGCTGCCAAGCCCGTAGGCGATTGCGGGGTGCAGGATCAGCGACAGAGCGCAGACGAAGCCTATGACCCAGAAATCACCCTCGGGCTTGTAGCGGTAGAGCACGCCGCCCAGACCGAACAGCGCCGCGGGCAAGGCGGCCCGGATCATCAGGTCAACCGCCTCGGTCACCACGCCCGGCAAAGGGATGGCGCCGAGGTTGACGACAAATCCCGACAGGATGCCGATCATCAGTGCGTTGGAAAACACAGCGCGGGCGACCTGCGCGGCCACGGCAGGGGGGCCTTTGCCTTCGGCGCGCACGATTTCCATCGTCGTGATGCCCAGGATGTAACAGAACGGCGCGTGCATCGCGATGATCGCAAAATTCGGCGCCAGGGCTTCGGCACCATAGGCGCGTTCGGTGATCGGCAGCCCCAGCAGCACGGAATTGGCAAACAGCGCCGCGAACCCGATGGCCACGCAATCGGGCCACGGGCGCCCGAAAATCAGCCGCGCCCCGAACAGGCCTATGAAGAAGCAGCTTCCCGATCCGGCATAGAAGGCGATGAGCAGCCCCGGCTGAAACTCCGCTCCCAGATCGAGGGTCGCGATGGCGGAAAACAGCAGGCAGGGAATGGCAAATTTCTGGGTGAAGACCATGAGGCCGTCGACCCAGTCATCGGTGAAAAGCCCCCGCCAGACTGCCAGGTATCCCGCGCCCACCACGATGAAGACCGGCAGGACGACGGTGAGCAGCGCGCCCATCAGGCGGGGAAGCTCAACACCATCCCGTCATGGGCCGGGGCGATGTGATCGGGGGTCTCGGCGTCGAGCGTGCGGTAGTCCAGGTCGACATGCATGTTGGTCAGCACCGCGCGTTTGGGTGCGGCCCGCGCGATCCAGTCCAGCGTCCTTTCGAGATGGGCATGTGAGGGATGCGGTGTGCGGCGCAGCGCATCGACGATCCAGCAGTCGAGATTTTCAAGGGTGGGCCATGCCGCGTCGGGAATGTCGGAGACATCGGGCAGGTAGGCGACATTGCCGACGCGAAACCCGAGCGCATGGATGTTGCCATGTTGGACCTCGAAAGGCGTCAGCGTCACCGGCCCGCCCGCGCCGTCGATCACCACGTCACCATCGATCCCGTTGAGGTCGAGAATGGGCGGATAGGCGGAATTGGGCGGCTGCACGAAGGCATAACCGAAGCGCGAGATCAGGTCGTCCATCGTGGCGCCATCGGCATAGACCGGAAGGCGTTTGCGGATGTTGAACACGATCATGCGCAGATCATCGATGCCATGGACATGGTCGGCATGGGCATGGGTAAAGACCACCGCATCCAGCCGCCCGATGCCTGCATCCAGCAATTGCTGACGCAGGTCGGGTGAGGCATCGATCAGGACGGCGGTTTCGCCGCCTTCCTCGACCCTCTGGATCAAGAGCGAACAACGGCGGCGGCGGTTTCGGGGTTCATCGGGGTCGCAATCGCCCCAGTGGCCGCCGAGCCGGGGCACCCCGCCCGAGGATCCGCAGCCAAGGATGGTGAAGCGCAATTCGCCCATCAGGCGGCCCGCGCCCATTGGGCGGCTTTCCAGAACAGCCGGTCGAAATTGGCGGTGGTCCGGGTGGCGAATTCCGCCTCGGTCATCCCGAACACCTCTGCCCCGACACGTGCGGTGTGCGCGGTGTAGGCGGGTTCGTTGCGTTTGCCGCGATGGGGCGGCGGTGCAAGATAGGGCGCGTCGGTTTCCACGAGGATGCGGTCGATGGGGGCGGTCGCGAAGATATCGCGCAAGACTCCGCTTTTCGGAAATGCCGCGATACCCGACATCGACAGGTAGAACCCGAGATCAAGCGCCGCCTCGGCCAGCGCTGCGCCGGACGAGAAGCAGTGCATCACGCATGTGTAGGCGCCTGAGCGGTGTTCTTCGGCGAGGATGCGAGCCATGTCATCATCGGCGTCCCGGGCATGGATGATCAGCGGCAGTCCGGTCTGCCGTGCGGCCTCGATATGGATACGCAGGCTGTCCTGCTGCAGGGCTGCCGTGTCGGCGGTGTAATGGTAGTCGAGCCCGGTTTCCCCGATGCCGACGAATTTCGGATGCGCGGCCAGTGCGACCAGCGCCTCGACCGTTGCCATCGGTTCCTCGGCCACCGCCATCGGATGCGTTCCCGCCGCCCAGAAGACGGGCGCATAGGTCTCGGCGATCGCGCGTACGCTGTCGGCCGATTTCAGGCGGGTGCAGATCGTCACCATTCGCGTAACGCCCGCCGCTTCGGCGCGGGCGATGACCTCGGGCAGTTCATCGGCCAGGTTGGGAAAATCCAGGTGGCAATGGCTGTCGACGAGGGTGGGGGGCGTGTCTGGCATGAACCTGTCGGGATGGTGGCGCGTGGAGGCCTCAGGCCGGCAGCCGCGCGGCCATCCGGTCGATTTCGAGGAACATATCGAACACCAGCGGAACCGGGTCAAGGTTGACCGCCCTGCCGCGCCGTGCCTTGGCCGTGAGCGTAGCGGCCAGATCGGCCCAGGCGCGCCCGGTATGGGGGTCGGGGGCGAGGCGTGCGAGCGTGGCCGGTTCGTCCGGGGTGATCGGCTCGGGCGGTTGGCCGATAGCGCCGGTGGTGGCAAGGCGGGAAAGCAGCCGGTCGAGCATCGTCAGCGTCAGGTCGAACCGGTCCTCATCGCGCCCGCCCGCGGCCTCGGCAAGACGCAGTGCCACCGGGCGGTCGAGCTGTGGCAGGCTGCCCACAAGCGTCAGCAGATCGCGATAAAGCGTCAGCCCGTCGCCCCGGATCAGCCCGATGGCCGTCCCGACCGAGCCCTGCGCCAGAAGGGTCAGCGCCGCCGCATCGGCGGGCGGGGTATGGCCGGCACGGGTAAGGGCATGGCTCAGGTCGTCCGCGCCCAGCGGGGCGAACCGCAGGACCCGGCAGCGGGACCGGATCGTCGGCAACAGCCCTGCGGGCCGATGGCTGATCAGGAACAGCACCGCGTCCTCGGGCGGTTCTTCCAGTTCCTTCAGCAGGGCATTGGCGGCAGAGGTGTTCATCTCGTCGGCGCTGTCCACGATCACCACCCGGCGCCCGTTGCCCCCCGCCGACATGGCAAAGAAGGATTTGAGCGTGCGGACTTCGTCCACGGTCAGCTGTGTCTTGAGCCGTTTCGCCTTTTCATCCCACGGGCGGCGCAGCAGGCAAAGCCCCGGTTCGCTGAGCGCGGCGAGGCGCCGGGCGACCGGGTGATCGGGGTCGGTATCGAGGCTGACGGGCATCGGAGGCGCGCCGAAAAGGCCCGGGTCATTCTGTACCGCTTGCGCCAGCAGGAACCGCGCGGCGCGCCATGCGAAGGTGGCCTTGCCGATGCCCTTGGGGCCCGTCAGCAGCCAGCCATGGGGCAGACGGCCCGAGGTCGCCGCCTCGAGAAACGCGGCCTCGGCCCGAGACTGGCCGTAGAGCGCCCCCGTTTCACGCGGATGCGGCGCGCCGTCCAGCCTGTCGGCTTCGGGGGGCAGGTCGTCGGTGTCACGGGCCATGGCGCGGGCTTAGCACGGCGGGGTTGGCGCTGAAATGGTGTAACGGATGGCTTGGGGTGATCGCCGCGGATCCGTATTTGGAGAAAGATGAAGGATCAGGGCAGGTGCGTGGCAATGGCGGCGCGGACGGCATCGGCCACAACGTCCCGGGCACCACTGCCGTCGATGACGCGGAACCGGTCGGGCGCGGCGGCGGCGAGGTCGAGAAAGCCCGCGCGCATCTTTACCTGTAACTCCAGCCCGAAATCCTCGAACCGCTCCTCGATCCCGTCGCGGCCCTTTGCGCGGGAAAGACCTGCTTCGGGGTCCATGTCGATCAGGATGGTCAGGTCGGGTTCACGCCCGATCATCAGGGCGTGCAGGTCATCGACCAGTGTCCGCAGATCACCGCGAGAGATGCCCTGATACATCCGCGTGCTGTCGGCGAAGCGGTCGCAGATTACGATTTTCCCTGCAGCGAGCGCGGGCAGGATCGTGCGTTCCATATGGTCCCGGCGCGCGGCGGTGAAAAGCAGGATCTCGGTTTCCGCAGACCAGCGGTCGGGGTCGCCTTGCAGCACGAGCGCGCGGATCTCTTCCGCGCCCGGCGATCCGCCGGGTTCGCGCGTCAGAACGACATCATGCCCCTCGGCGCGCAGGGTGTCGGCCAGCAGATGCGCCTGCGTGGATTTTCCCGATCCATCGATGCCCTCGAAGCTGACGAACAGCCCGGCCCCGTCCGGCATCAGCTGCCCTGCAGGGTTGGCGGCGGACCGAAGACGCGATGCATCACCGCCTGGGCTGCGGTGACGAGGCGAACGCCGACGCCGCCCTGCGCCACGTCCTCGGTTGCGACCAGCGGTATGATCCGTTCCTCGCCTTCCGCCCCGTAGCGGATGGTCAGCGCGCCCACTTCATCGCCTGCACGCACGGGCGACATCAGCGGGCCGGTATAGGTTACCTCGGCCTCAAGCCCCGTCTCGCCCGAGGCGGGCAACAGCAGCGTCAGGTCCTCGGCGGGGGCAAGGCCCACGCTGTCGGCGGCCCCCATGAAGACATCGGCGCGGGCGATTTCGACGCCTTCCTCGACCACCTGCCGTTCGACGAATTGCCGGAAGGCCCAGGTCAGGATGCGTTCGCTTTCGCGGCTGCGCGCCGCCGCCGAGTCGAGCCCGGTGATCACGAAGGTCACCCGCCGCGTGCCCTGCACGGCCGAGCCGACCAGCCCGTAGCCCGCCTCCTGCGTGTGGCCGGTTTTCAGCCCGTCGGCGCCGATTCCCATCGCGAGGATCGGGTTGCGGTTGAAGCGGTTGGCCGGCGCGCGGTTCTCGTAATCGAATTCGGTCTCATCGAAATAGTCGTAGAGTGCGGGATGCGCTGTGATCAGTTCCTCGGCGAGGATGCCCAGATCGCGCATGCTCATGACATGGCCTGGCGCAGGCCAGCCGCTGGCATTGACGAGATTGGTTTCCGTCATGCCCAGTTCGCGGGCGCGTTCGGTGGCCAGCTGGGCAAACCCTTCCTCGGTGCCATCGGGGCTGAGCGCCTCGGCCAGGGCCACCGAGGCATCGTTGCCCGAAACAACGATCACCCCGCGGATCAGGTCCTCGACCGTGGGCCGGTCGGAGGTGGTCAGAAACATGGTCGAGCCGCCGAAGGACATCGCATGGGCGCTGACCGGTACGCGGGTGTCGAGCTGCAACCGGCCCTCGGCGACCGCCTCGAAGGTCATCAAAAGCGTCATCAGCTTCGACATCGAAGCGGGCGGCAGCGGCACGTCGGCATTGTGCGACAGCAGCACCTGACCGGTGTTGTGGTCGATCACATAGGCGGCGGTCGCGTCGGTCCGGAACATCTGGGCGGTGGCCGGAAAGCCGGTGGCGGTCAGGCACAGCACGAGGACGGCAAAGGCGGTCTTGCGGGCGCGGGGAGCGTGGGGCATCGAACCTCCCGGTTTCGGTTCAGGCGTTATCGCCGAACGAAATAGGCGTCCTCGAAGCCCAGGTCACGCACCGTTTCCAGGATCGCGTCACGATCCTGTAGCGAGGTCGCGGGCCCGACGACGACCCGCCAGAACTGGCGGCCGTTCGACGTCTGATCATAGATGGTGGGCACAAGTCCGCGTCCACGCAAGGCGGTTCCGGTATTGGTGGCGTTTTCCTGCACAGAGAATATGCCGATCTGGACATAGGCGCGTTCCAGCGCCGGGCTGGTGCTGGCAGCGGGGGCGGCCGGCGCAGCTTCGGAGGCGGCGATCGCAGCCTCGGCCGCGGCGATCGGATCGTCGAGCGGGGTCGCGGTGATTTCATCCTCGGTCACGCCTTCGACATCGGCGGCCAGAGGTGCGGTTGTTTCGGGCGCGGGGCTGGCTTCCTCGACCTCTTCGCGGCGCAGCGCGGTGACGTTCAGCATGGTGGGCGCCCCGGCGAGGATGTTCAGCGCCGCCGCCGCATCCGATGAAATCATGAGCTCCGGCCCCGGCAGGTCGCGTTCACGCCGGAACAGCGCGCCGATGACGAACCGGCCATTTTCCTCGTTGCGGATGATGACGCGTTCGGGATCGGTGGCGCCCGGATGGGCGACCCAGACTCCGCCGAGCGACGGGCGTCCGTCCCACAGGCCGTCCTCGGTGACCTGAAAGACCTCGGGCGCCTCGACATCGCGTTCGACAAGACGGGTCGCGCCGATATCGGACGCGCCCGAGGCAGCATCGCGGGTGCCGAAGGGCTGGAATTCCTCGGTACAGGCGCCAAGAGCGGCAAGCGCCGCAAGCATCACGACCAACCGGGCCGCGTATGCGGGGGTAAATTGGAGGGTCATCACTGCTCGGTCCCGCCTGTATGTGTCCGGCCTTTCGGCCTTGTCCTGAATGGGCCCGGGGTCTGCCGGGCCGGTCGCGGCTTTGTTTGCTCGCCTTGGCCGCTTTGCCTCACTCCAATTATAGCCGGTTCCGCGCGATCTGAAAACCCAAACCCGCACCGCCCCGGTTCGCCGCCCGTCCAGCCACCTCGTCCCTTTCAGAATCGACCGGTGCGGCTTAAACGCCGAAGCCTCGGAGGAGTGGCAGAGTGGTCGATTGCACCGGTCTTGAAAACCGGCGTGCGTGGAAGCGTACCGTGGGTTCGAATCCCACCTCCTCCGCCACCCACACTTGCCGAAACCGATGATGGGCCCTCACTGGGCCCTTTTTTCTTTTGGTTTCAAAGGGGTTTAGCCATGGTGACCGCCCTTCGGAGACTGTCAAAACGGTCGAAACCGGTCTCTGAACGCCGTTTGTCTCTAATCGACCGCCCTAGGTGTCACATCCCGGAAGGTAGTATGGCTGTTTCTTGAACAGGTTGGGGCTAAGCGTGTACCAGTCCTTCATCGCCTGCAATGGCGACCTACTGCCCAAGGCTGATTGCGGTAGTTGCTGGTTGTAGAGCCAGACATAGCGGTGCAGCG
>JANSYL010000007.1 GCA_024742455.1 Paracoccaceae bacterium
CTTCGCGATCGTCTCCACAACCAACATCCCCTGACTGCTCCCTCATGCCTTTGAGGGAGCTTCTGATGAATTATCAGGGGGGTCACTTTTGGACGCCGATCACCCCAAGACGGGGGTCAATCTTGCATGCCGATCCACACGAACGACGCTGGTGAACGAACGCTGGTTGAACATGACAAGCGTGTGCGCGCTTGGTTTTTTGAACAAGATGGTGGGTGGTATGTGCAGTGCAAATATGGCGCACGTACTGTGCAGCTTGGAGACAAAGCAAACTCTGTTTTTGTCAAAAAACCTAACGACGTAGCGCCGGTGCTTGAAGCGTTTTATGCTGCCTGTGCTGCTGGTGAATTCGATGCTGCGTTGAGCAAGCTGGCTGTGCGCAATAGCAAGTAGCTTACGTCAAAGTTTGATGGAAGGGCGTCGTATCAAAGCGGCGTCCTTCTACTTTCCATTTAGTATTTTCAATAATGTGCTGCTATCCAACAGCTCAGAGTTTTTGGCTTGCAGCGCGCGCATTGCAATTTCTTCTGTTACTTTATAATCTTCGCCCTCCACGTTAAGCGCAGCGAGTAATTCTTGTTCTGTAAGTTTGCCCTCGTGCAACATTTCAAATGCAAGTGTGATTGAGCTGACGCCGGATGTAGTTTGGGCGTTTTGTTTTTTAGTGCGTCCGCTGTGCAGTTCGGCGTTTAGCAGTGGACTGTATTTGCTGTAGTGTTTGTCTAACATCGCAGTGCTGTTGCCCATTTGTTTGCTCAGCGCATGTGTGCTGATGCCGCGTTCCAAGTCTTGTGTCGCGTAAAATTGCCGCCAGCTGTACAGCGTACGCTGCAATCCGTCTGCGCCGATTTTCAGATCAAGTTCGTCAAGTAACTTATTGTAAGCACGATTGAGGTTTGCAAGTGCCGCAACATTGCCTTGTCGTGTTGTCCATACTTTTTCCGTGCTGCGTGCTGCCAGCAAGTCATCCAGCGTGCTATAATTTAAGCGTGGATTGAGCTGGCTTTGACGAAACAGAAAATTAGCGACCCGGTCACGTGCAATGGCTTTGCGTTTCTTGGTTTTGCCATCAACGTTAACAGCTAAGTATCGATCATCACCATTTGTGTACCATTCAATGTTGCGCCACTCCAATCTCAGCGCTTCAGTGCCATGTCGTACACCGGTATTCGCTAAAAACAGCACATAATTTCGCAGTGTTTCCCGTGTTGCTGCTGCATCTTCGCGTTCTGTTTTGGTGTGAAATGAGCGCAGTGCTGTATAAATTGTTCTATATTCTTCGGCTGTATAGCTGCCCCTGCTTTGCGCTGCCGTGCCTTTGTTTAGCAGCGTTGGGCGCAAAGTTTTTGTTATCCATCCACGCAGTTCTGCTTCGTCCAAAACCCTGTTCAGCGCTGCGTTATGGTTGTTGATTGTGCTTTGAGCTGGCGTTTTCCCGAACTTTTGCGCGCGCCAAGCATCAAAAGCTGTAAGCGCTGCGAGATCTATTTTGTCGATGTCAACTTTTCCAAAGTACGGTATCAACCAGTTGTTTATGGCACCGATATAGTCTTTGTAAGCCTGCTTGCCCGCGCCTGCCGTCAAGTCGTCCTGCATGCGTTGAACAGCAAACTCCGCTACATGTTTGAACTTGCGCGTATTTGCGGGCAGCTGATTTTTTAGTCGCGCTTGCACATCAAAGTACATCGCGAGCGCTGCTTCTTTCGCTTCTTCCAAGTCGTCTGTGCCAGTCGTTTTCACTTGTCGCTGGCCATTTTGCAGCGTCAATCGCGCGTACCAGCTGTTGCTGCCCTTGCGTTTGTCGAGGCGCAGCTTCTTGTGTACTTGCACGGACTTTACACCGTAGCTCATTGCGCAATCGCCTGTAAGTGTTTGACATGGCGATGTAATAGCAAGTTTTGGTCGATTTTGCACGCCAAAACTGTGTACACGTTGTGTACAGATTTGCGATGACTACATGTTGCGGCTATTGCTGTGAAAGGTAGCAAAAACAACTACAAGTATGGAGGCGAGTACCGGAATCGAACCGGTGTACACGGATTTGCAATCCGCTGCGTCACCACTCCGCCAACTCGCCCCGGGTCCGCAATCGGTTGCAACCGGGTATCGGATCGCAGGGGCGCGCGCAAGACGCTTTGCCGCCCCGGGCTGGCCCGGCTTCTATTGCGCGGCGCGGGGTCCTGTGCCAGAATCGGACCCGAAACTAGACGGAATGGTTCAGTTCGATGGCCGATTACAAGACATTGCGCACCACCATGGTCGACACCCAGGTCCGGCCCCATGACGTCACGCGGTTCCCGATCATCGAGGCGATGCTGAGCGTCCCGCGCGAGGTGTTCGTGCCCGATGCGATGCGTGACCTGGCCTATGTCGGGGGCACCGTGCCGCTGGGCGGGGGGCGGCATCTGCTGGATCCGCGCACCATCGGGATGATGCTGGAGGTGCTCGATATCAACCGGTCGCATCTGGTGCTCGAGATCGGGCCGGGCCTGGGCTATACCACCGCGCTTCTGGCGCGGCTGGCCGAGGCGGTGGTGGCCGTCGAGGGCGATGAGGCGCGCGCGGCCGAGGCCGAGGCGCTGCTGCTGGGGCAGGGCGTGGACAATGCCGCGCTTCTGCCGGGCGACATGACGGCGGGCAACCCGCGCAACGCCCCCTACGACCGGATCGCGATCTTTGGCGGGGTCGAAACCGTCCCGGCCGAAATCGAGGCCCAGCTCAAGGATGGCGGGCTGATCGCGGCGGTCTTCATGGATGGCGATCTGGGCGAGGTGCGGGTCGGCCACAAATCGGGCGGCCGCGTCGCGTGGCGGATGGAATTCAACGCCAGCGCGCCGGTTCTTCCGGGGTTCGAACGGACGGCATCCTTCGTGTTTTGACTTCGGTTTTGTGATAGCGTTCGGGAAACGGTCGCAAGAAGACAGGCGGGCCCGGCACAGGGCCGAGGCAGAGGAGCAGGCGATGTTGAGCGGGATCAAGTCGGCCGGGCGCGCCGCGCTGGGTGCGGTGGCGATGGCCTGTGCCGCGGCGGCGGTTTCGGCCGAGACGCTGCCGGGGGCGCTGGCCGATGCCTATCGCAATTCGCAGGTTCTTGAGCAAAGCCGGTTCCTGCTCAGGGTCGATGATGAAAACGTCACCCAGGCGGTGGCGCAGCTGTTTCCGGTGATCAACTTCACCTCGACCGCCACGCGCGACCTGACCAATGACACGCTGACCTCGACCGCGCGGCTGGTGGCCGATCTGGCGATCTACCAGGGCGGCCAGCGCCGTGCCGGGATCGCGGCGGCGCGCGCGACGGTCGATGCGGCACGCCAGCAGCTGGTCAACCTGGAACAGCAGGTGCTGTTCGATGCCGCGCAGGCCTATCTGAACGTGTGGCGCGATGCCCAGGTCGTGGCGGTGCGCCAGAGCAATGTGCGCGTCATCACCCAGCAATTGCGCGCCGCCCGTGACCGGTTCGAGGTGGGCGAGGATACCCGCACCGATGTCGCCCAGGCCGAGGCGAACCTGGCCGCCGCCCGGTCGAACCTTGCCGCCGCGCAAGGCAGCCTTGAGATCAGCCGCGAATTGTTCGCGCTGGTCGTGGGCCGCTATCCCGGGACGATCACAGGGCCGGGGCAATTGCCGCATCTGCCCGAGACCGAGGCCGACGCCGAACAGCTGGCCCGCCAGGTTCACCCCGCGATCCGTGCGATCCAGGCCCAGGTCACTGCCGCCGAACATTCGGTCGAACAGGCGCGCGGGCAGGGGCGGCCGAACCTGTCGCTGCAGCTGAGTGCCAACGAGACCTTCCAGAGCCCCAACCCCGCGCAGGAGGGCGTCAACACCCAGCTTGCCCTGACCTTTACGCAGCCGATCTACCGGGGCGGGCAGGTGGCGTCGCTGGAACGCGCGGCGATCGCGCAGGTCGCGGCGGCGCGCGCGAACCTGTCGCAGCAAACGCTGGTCAATGTGCAACTGGTGGGCAATGCCTATGCGCAGCTGCGCATCGCGGGGGCGCAGATCCAGGCCTCCGACCAGCGGATCCGCGCCGCGCAGCTGGCCTTTGACGGGGTCCGGGAAGAGGCGGCGCTGGGTGCGCGCACCACGCTTGACGTGCTTGATGCCGAACAGGACCTGCTGGAGGCGCGGATCAGCCGGATCGAGGCACAGACGGCGCTTCATACAGCCGCCTATCAGGTGCTTCAGGCCTCGGGTCTTCTGACCGTCACGCATCTGGGCCTCGACGTGCCCGAATACGATGCCGAAGCTTACGGCGCGGCCTTCCCCGCCGGTGTGCCGCGCGTTCTGTCGCCGCAGGGGCAGCGGCTGGATGCGGTGCTGGAGCGTGTCGGGCGCGATTGAGACCTGCGCGCTGTGCCGCAAATCGCCGGATTTTCATGCAAAATCAGCATTTCGTTGTGCTGATCGGGCGCTCTGGCTATGGTATGCGCTGAGTTTGACGCAGATGATCCTGGGTGGGGCGCCTAGGTCGCGGGCAGCGTCCCTTGGGATTTTGAGGAGAAACGCGTGGAATCCGACCCCGTGAAGCGGGCCGACGATATTGAGGATGTGCTGTCTTCGATTCGCCGTCTGGTCTCGGAACATCAGCCCGCCACCGCCGGGTCCGCCGTCGAACGCGCGGCACCACCGCCCCCGGCGGAGGAGGAGGACCGGCTGGTCCTGACCGCCGCCCTGCGCGTGACCGACCCCGATGATCCCTGGCGCCCGGTGCCGCGGGGTGTGGACAGCACGGCCGATGAGCTGACCCCGGATGACCGGGCCGCGCCTGCGCCCGACCCGGTTGATCTTGATGCGGTTGCGGCGGCCCTGAAGGATGCGGGCGGGGATGCGTCTTCCATGTCAGGCGCTTTCATGCCCGGCGATGACGCGGCAAAGGCGATGCCGCCGGAGCGCGGGGACGTGGCGGCCTTTGCGGGAGCGGCGCCGGACGGGGACGACAGGGCCGATGCGGACCCCGACCCCGCTGCCCGCACGCAGCGGCCCTTTGTCGTCACATCACCGCCTGACAGCGGGGCAGAACCGGATGCCGATGCCGATTCCGGACCGTTCGCCACCACGACAGGGCGCCCCGAACATGTCGATGCCGAGACGCGCGACCGCGCCGACGAGGCGCCCCATATCTTCACCCCGGATGCTGACGAGGATGGCCCTGCGGCCCGCACCGGCAGCAACAGCGCCCCCGAGGCCGAGGATCTCGATGTCGAGGATCTGGGCGAAGACCCGTCGCCCTTCACCTTTCCCGACAAGGGCTTTGACGAGCTGGATGAGGACACCCTGCGCGAGATCATCGCCGAGGTGGTGCGCGAGGAATTGCAGGGTGCGCTGGGTGAACGCATCACCCGCAATGTGCGCAAGATGGTGCGCCGGGAAATCCGGCTGGCGCTGGCCGCCGAAGACCTCGACTGATCGCGCCTGCCATCTGATCATGGCCCGGGCGCGGCGGCGGGGTTGACCTCGGCCCGCGCCCGCCCAACATGTGACCCCATGTTTCCGATCCGCGATCACAACCCCTCTGAACGGACCCCGGTCGTCACCTGGGCGCTGATCGCGATCAACGTGATCGTGTTCCTGAGCTATTACCCGACGCTCGGCACCAACCAGGCCCTGCTGATGGGGTTCTTCGACCAATGGGCGCTGGTCCCGTCGGAGGTGATCAAGGGCATCGATACCCATACCCTGCTGACCTCGATGTTCCTGCATGGCGGCTGGATGCACCTGATCGGCAACATGCTGTTTCTGTATATCTTCGGCGACAACCTCGAGGACCTGATGGGCCATGTCGGGTTCCTGGTGTTCTACATCCTGTCGGGCCTTGCCGCGGCGGCGGGGCAGATGCTGGCCGATCCGGCCTCCTCGATCCCCATGGTGGGCGCCTCGGGTGCCATCGCCGGGGTGATGGGCGGATACCTGATGATGTTCCCGCGTGCCCGCATCGATGTGCTGGTGATCCTGATCGTGCTGATCAAGGTCTTCACCATTCCTGCCTGGCTGATGCTGGGCCTGTGGTTCGCGCTGCAGCTGGTCAACGGGCTGGCGATGGATGTCGCTGGCGGCGGCGTCGCCTATTGGGCGCATGCGGGGGGGTTCATCGCGGGGCTGGTGCTGATCCTGCCGACCTGGCTGAGGCGCGGGGGCGCACGGTACTGGTCGGCCACCCATGGCAAGCCGCCCCATGACGAGGTCGAATATGTGGTGGAACGCCGGTCGCGCAGTTCGATCCCGCGCGTCCGCCCGGTGCGCAGCGGCCATGCCGGCGACCGGCCCCTTGCCGATCTGAGCCGCATTCCACGCAGCGGCAGCCGTCGCGGCGGCGGCCCATGGAGCGGCAACCGCGACTAGACGAAAGAAACGCGGCAACCGCGACTAGACGAAGGAAACGCGGCAACCGCGACTGGGTTTGCGGGGTATGAGCCCGCCAACGACCTGAAAACACGTATGAATACCGGGGCGTAATGCGCGGCGGTGGATTGCGCCGGTCAGGCGCGTTCGGCGTATTCCATCGTCTCGGTGTTGACGACGATATCCTCGTCCTGGCCCACGAAGGGCGGCACCATGACCTTGACGCCATTGTCCAGGATTGCCGGTTTGAAACTGTTGGCCGCCGTCTGGCCCTTCACCACGGGTTCGGTTTCGACCACCCTGCACACGACCTTTTGCGGCAGTGTCGCGTTCAGCGCCTCGGCCTCGTAGAATTCCACCACGATGGTCATGCCGTCCTGCAGGAACGGGCGCCGGTCGCCCAGAAGATCGGCGGGCAGCTCGATCTGTTCATAGGTCTCGGAATCCATGAACACCAGCATCCCGTCGGTTTCATACAGGAACTGCTGATCCTTCTGTTCCAGCCGCACCCGTTCGACCTTGTCTGCGGAGCGGAAGCGTTCGTTCAGCTTCGAGCCATTGCGCAGGTTGCGCATTTCGACCTGCGCGAAGGCGCCGCCCTTGCCGGGTTTGACATGGTCGACCTTCACGGCGGCCCAGAGACCACCGTTATGTTCGAGCACATTGCCCGGGCGAATCTCGTTTCCGTTGATTTTCGGCATGCGGCGAAACCTTGACGAAATCTTGCAATCTTGGTGGCGTTTCCCATATATTGGCTTCCGGCCTGTTACAAGCCACGATCCCCTGTGTGAGTTTGGCGGAAGCTATGCGTCTGGCGTATACCTCATATGCAAAAAACGCATCACAGAATCGCTCGAAACATAGGCATAACGGGCGTCACGCCGGAAAATGCAAGAGCATAATAAAAGGACGACGAAATGCGAGATTTCGTTGATGGCACCGCCTTCAACTTCGAACAGGGCCAACGCGCGCGCAAACTGTTTGCCGCTGTTGTTCTCGCCGCGCTCGATGATGCGATCGCGGATGACAAGAAATACGGCAACGGCCCGGAACAGATCGCCCGCTGGGCGCGGTCGCGCGACGGGCGTGACGTGCTGTCCTGTGCGGGGATCGACCCCAATGAACGCGTGGTCAACGGCCTGATGGCTTTCGTGGCCAACGGGGTTCGGACCTCGGTCGCGCTCAGCCGCGAGGAAAGCGAACGCCGCAACGCCGCCGAAGCGGAAGCCGAAGCCGCGTAATCAACCTCTACCCAAGCTGCCTCTGAAAGCGCGCCCTCCGGGGCGCGTTTTCATTTGTGGCATCTTGCTTCGGAAAAGCCTTTGGTGCGGGCGGTGGGACTCGAACCCACACGGCCATACGGCCCACGGATTTTAAGTCCGATATGTCTACCAGTTCCATCACGCCCGCAGCAGTCCGGTGCTACAGGCTGCACCGGGCGATGGCAAACCCGGCCGTGCCGCGCCGGGGCCACGCAGCCGGGCCGGGGGATGGCCGGGCCGCGTGGCGGGGTCACAGGCAGGCAGCAAAAGGCCACGGGGCCATGGGGGCTTCGTGACCGGTTCAGTCTTGCCTGCGGGGGTTAAGAATTCGTTTCCAGCGCGGCCTGCGGCGATTTGCGACAGATCAAGGCGGGGCAGGATCGCGCGCGGCAGGATGGGGCCAGCGCGCGGAGACATCACTGGCAGGCAAGGGACCCATCGATGCCCCGAAGCGACAGAGATATCGTGACAGTGTCGCCCCCGACACTGGCCCATACCGATTTTTCCGCCATAGATTGCGGCTTTTCCGAAACCCAGGCCGCCTATGACCGCGACTGGATCAGTGACCGGTTCGCCGATGGTCTGCAGATCCGGATGTTTCAGGGTGAGGCCCGGGGGTACGTGATGTTCCAGCCCGGGCGGCTGAGCTGGCGCCCCATCGAGGGGGGCGACCGGGCCATCGTGATCCATGATCTGCGTGTCGCCGATGCGCCCGGCGCGGATGAGACGACGCGGCGCCTTTGGGACAGTGTCGAAAGCTTCGCGCGTTACTACGGATATGCCGCCGTTCTGGCCATCGGCGGCGAAGGCTGTGGCGTCATCCCGAGGCTGCGCCGCCCGACCCACCGGTGGCTGAAGCTGGATCAGAGCGCCTGCGGGTCAGAGCTTTGGGGCCGCATCCTGCAGGGGCCGCTGGCATTGCCGCGCTTTCCGGACGATTTCGCGCAGCGCGTGCAACGGCTTGGCCCCGGTCTGTGCGTCCAGACCACGGGTGAGATGGCCGATACCGACCGCAGGATCGCCGCGCTGCTTGCCGCGATGGGGCCCGAGCCGGTGGCCATCGACCGGCTGGCCGATGCCCGGGCCGTGCATCAAAGGGCCGTGCGCCCGGGGGCGGGATATTCGGTGGTGCTGGACGGGCGCGTTCTGGGCGGCGCCGATCTGGACGAGGCGGATGTTCTGCGGGCCTTGCACACCGCGCGCCGCCGCTGAGCGACGGACCCGCCGCTAAAGCCCCTCATAGGCGACGAGGGCATGGACGGTCATGCCCAGCCCCTCGAGCTTGCGGCGCCCGCCGAGATCCGGCAGATCGACCACGAAGGCGCAGCCCACCACCTCGGCGCCCAGCCGTTCGATCAGCCGGATACCGGCCTCGGCCGTGCCGCCCGTGGCCAGCAGGTCATCGACCAGCAGCACGCGGTCCCCGGGGTT
This sequence comes from Paracoccaceae bacterium, assembly GCA_024742455.1. Taxonomy (GTDB): domain Bacteria; phylum Pseudomonadota; class Alphaproteobacteria; order Rhodobacterales; family Rhodobacteraceae; genus JANSYL01. Next base: position 9,036 of record JANSYL010000007.1, read on the forward strand.
CAGGGCGTCTTCGTGAATTTCCATCACCGCCGAGCCGTATTCCAGCTCATAGGCCTGTTCATGGGTCCTGCCCGGCAGCTTGCCCTTCTTGCGGATCGGCACGAAGCCTTTCGACAGCTGATGCGCCACCGCCCCGCCCAGCACGAAGCCGCGCGCCTCGAGCCCCGCGACCATGTCGATCTTGGAGCCGACGAAGGGCGACAGCACCTGGTCGATGGCCAGCCGGAACCCGCGCGGGTCGGCAAACAGCGTGGTGACGTCCCGGAACAGGATCCCTTCATGCGGGAAATCGGGGATCGTGCGGATGTAGTCGGCAACGGTTTTCTGGTCGAGCATGGGTGGGGGTCCTGAGAAAGCCTGAAGGTCAGAGGCGGGGATAATGACGGCGCAACGCGGCGGCATCCTGGCCGCGCAGCCAGACGGTTGCGTTGCGGTCTTCGGAAAAGATCGACCGGTCATAGGCGGGCGAGGCTATGTCGGTGGGCAGGCCGAGGGCCTGGACCATTTCCTCGAGCACGACCGAGGCGATCTCGCGCCGCCTGATGTCGCGGCTTATGGCGATGGCCGAGCCGTGGATGTCGCCGCCGCGCGACCGGATAACCACCCGGGCGATCGAGATTTCGGCACCGTCGAGATCGGCCACCCCGGTGCCGGTGACGCGCCCGCCCTGCGGGGTATCGACAAGATAGATCGGGATATCGACGGCACCTTCGCCGGGAAAGCCGCGTTCGAGGAACAGATGCGCGCCTGCGGCGTTGATCTCGGCAATGGCGCGGTCAATGGCGGCATCGACAAGGTCGAACTTGTAATCGGGAAATTCCGCATCGGCCTGCACGATGCCCACGGTCAGCGACAGCCGCACCTCCTCGGGCCAGCGGATGAAGGGTTTGGCGCAGTCGCCCCCCGGCGGCGCGGCGCAGGCGACCAGCCGGTAGAACGCCTCGTCCGAGATCAGGTCCGGCACGGCGATGTATTCCTGGGCGGAAACGGGCGCACAGAAGGCGGCGAAAACAAGGGCATATGCGGCACGCTGCAACATGCCCCAGTGTTGGCAAGCCGCGCCCGCCTGTTCAAGCCTCGCGCGCAACCGCCCCCATCCTTGCTTCTCCGAACCGGTCGCCTGAGGCATCTGCCGGCCGCCACCCGCACCACACCCGAAGGATCAGCCCAGGACCCGCCCCGCGACGGCGGCCAGTTTTTCCACCATTGCCGGGTCGCGTTGGTCGGGTGCGGTCAGGATCGCATGTTCCAGTGCCCGGTCGCAGCCATGGGGGCAGGGCGCGCGGTCGCCGCCAAGGCGGGCGGGCAGACCCTTGACCAGCGCGCGCGCCTTGTCGGCATTGCCTTTCAGGGTCTTGACGATCTCGGTGATGTCGACAGCCCCGTGATCGGGGTGCCAGCTGTCATAGTCGGTGATCATTGCGACCGAGGCGTAGCAAAGCTCGGCCTCGCGGGCCAGTTTGGCCTCTGGCATGTTGGTCATGCCGATCACGTCGCAGCCCCAGACCTCCCGATAAAGCTTTGATTCCGCGAGGCTGGAAAATTGCGGGCCTTCCATCGCCAGATAGGTGCCGCCCTCATGCACCGTCACCCCCGCCGCGCGGGCGGCATCGGCGCAGGCCGCCGAAAGCCGGGGGCAGGTCGGATGCGCGACCGACACATGCGCGACCAGCCCGGTTCCGAAAAAGCTTTTGTCGCGCGCGAAGGTGCGGTCGATGAACTGATCGACGATGACGAAATCGCCCGGGGCCATTTCCTCGCGGAAGGACCCGCAGGCGGAGACGGAAATCACGTCCGTCACGCCCAGCCGTTTCAGCGCGTCGATATTGGCGCGGTAGGGCACGGTGGAGGGGGAATGGACATGGCCGCGCCCGTGGCGGGGAAGGAACACCATCGCCACCCCGTCCAGCGTGCCGGTCAGCACATCGTCGGAGGGCGTGCCGAAAGAACTGGTCGGGCGGATCCATTCCGCCCCCTCCAGCCCGTCGATCTCGTAAACTCCGGACCCGCCGATGATGCCGAGCTTGGTTTGCATGGCGCCGCACCTTTCTGGTCAATGACCCAAGCAAGACATGGCGGCGGCACAGTGACAAGGGACAAGGGCGGCCCCCGGGCCATGGTTGCGTCACATGCATAACGGCTAGGCACGGGAAAAACTTTCTGCACTGCAGCAAATGCCTTATACCCGGAAAGGACGTGAAACCGGTGGCCCCGCCGCTAGGTTACGGGTCCGGGCGGTCGGACAAGCCGCCGGCGTGCAAAATCTCCTTGAAGGGACACAGATCATGACCCGCATTCTGGCGGCGGTGGCGAATGGCCGTTTTTCCGCCGATCTCTCGTCGCTTGGCGCGGGGATCGGCCTCGGTCGTATCCGGATCGAGGTTCTGGCGGGGCTGACCGTGGCCCTGGCGCTGGTGCCCGAGGCGGTGGCCTTTGCCTTCGTTGCGGGCGTGCACCCGCTGGTGGGGCTTTACGCGGCCTTCATCGTGGGCCTGATCACCGCGCTGATCGGCGGGCGGCCCGGCATGATTTCCGGGGCGACCGGTGCGCTGGCCGTTGTCATGGTCAGCCTGGTGGCCGAACACGGGGTCGAATACCTGTTTGCCACGGTCGTGCTGATGGGGCTGATCCAGATCGCCGCCGGGGTGTTCAAGCTGGGCAAGTTCATCCGGCTGGTGCCCCATTCGGTGATGCTGGGTTTCGTCAACGGTCTGGCCATCGTGATCTTTCTTGCGCAGCTGACGCAATTCCAGGTGCCCGGCACGGCCGAGCCATCCGGCCATGGCATGACGGGGGGGGAATGGCTGTCAGGGGTGCAGCTGTGGACGATGCTGGGCCTCGTCGCGCTGACCATGGCGATCATCTGGGTCATGCCGCGCCTGACGCGGGCGGTGCCCGCGCCGCTGGCGGGGATCGGGATCGTGGCCGCGATCGTCATCGTCTTCGGCATCGATGTGCCGCGCGTGGGCGACATGGCCTCGATCGAGGGGGGCTTGCCTGCCTTCCACATTCCAATGGTGCCGCTGAGCTGGGACACGGTCGAGATCATCCTGCCCTATGCGCTGGTGCTTGCGGCCATCGGGCTGATCGAAAGCCTGCTGACCCTGAACTTGGTGGGCGAGATCACGAACAGGCGCGGCGGGTCCAGCCAGGAATGCGTGGCGCAGGGCGTGGCCAATACCGTCACCGGGTTTTTCGGCGGCATGGGCGGCTGCGCGATGATCGGGCAGTCGATGATCAACGTGAATTCGGGCGCGCGCACGCGGATCGCCGGGATCGCGGCGGCGCTGTTCTTGTTGTCCTTCATCCTGTTCGCGGCCCCCCTGATCGAACGGATCCCGCTGGCAGCCCTTGTGGGTGTGATGTTCATGGTGGTGATCGGGACGTTTGCGTGGAATTCGCTGATGATCCTGCGCAAGGTGCCGCTGACCGACGCGGTGGTGATCGTGCTTGTGACGGCGGTGACGGTGGCGACCGATCTGGCCACGGCGGTGGTCGTGGGGGTCATCGTCTCGGCGCTGGCCTATTCCTGGCAGAACGCCAAACGCATCCGCGCCTCCACCTATCTGACGCCCGAGGGGGCCAAGGTCTACCAGGTGCAGGGGCCGCTGTTTTTCGGATCGGCCCAGGGGTTCGAAGACCTGTTCACGCCCGAGGCCGACCCGGCCCGCGTGGTCGTCGATTTCGCCGACAGCCGCGTGGCCGATCAATCAGCGCTGCAGGCGATCGAGAAACTGGCGGCGCGGTACGAGGCGGCAGGCAAGGAATTGCAACTGCGCCATCTCAGCCATGACTGCCACCGGTTGCTGACCCGCGCGGGCCACCTGATCGTCGACAGCGACGATGACCCCGATTACGGCGTGGCGGTGAACTACAACGTGCGCACGGGGATATTAAGCGGCGGACATTGAGCGGTGCGAAGCAAGCAGGGCGAGCGCCTGTTCGTGGGGACGGCGTCGTCCATTGGGCTTGAACCGATGGCGCCACAATGAACGACTGCTCGCCCTGCGGCTTTGCCGCGCTCCGGGCGATAGTGGGAGGAAGCTGAGGGAGTAGTATTACGTCCCGAAGGGCCGTTACTCACCCGGCCGCTTCAGGCTGAATGTCTCGCGGATCACCGAGTAATCGCGGTATCCCATCCGTGTCAGCGGGTTGAAGGACAGCACGTCGAAGATGCCGTTCTTGAGGCAATCGTCACGCATATGCACGCCCGTGACCTCGCCGAAGACGGCGAAATTCGCCTCACCTGCCAGTTTCACGATCCGGGTCAGCTTGCATTCCAGGCTGGCCGGTGCCGCCGCCACCCGTGAACAGGCAATCGTTTCGCACGCGGCCCGGTCGATGCCCGCCAGCGCGAATTCATCGGTCTCCTTCTCCCACGGCCCCGAGGTCTGGTTCATCGCGTCGCGCATCGCGTATTCGACGACGTTGACACAGAAGACGCCCGTGTCGCGGATATTGGCGACGCTGTCCTTGGTATCGCCCCGGTCCTCTTTCGCGCTCGTCGAGGCGAACATGACCTGCGGGGGCACGTAGGCCACGGCGTTGAAGAAGGAATAGGGGGCAAGGTTTTCCGACCCGTCCGCGCCGCGCGTCGAAATCCAGCCGATGGGCCGCGGGGTGACGATGGCGTTGAACGGGTTATGGGGCAGGCCGTGGCCGTCTTCGGGGCGGTAGAACATGCGTGACTCCCTCGTTTGGCAACCGGGTAGCGCCGTGCTAGGCGGGATGCCAGAGCAAACGGGCAGTCCGCGCCATGTATCACCTGACCGACGAGACGCCGGAAGACCGGTGGGAGGTCGAGGCGCTTTACGATCTGTGTTTCGCGCCGGGGCGCGAGGCGCTGTCTTCCTACCGGCTGCGCGACGGGGTGCCGCCGGTCAGGGGGTTGTGCCTTGTTGCGCGCGACGCCGATGCGATCCTTGCCGGCGCGATCCGGTTCTGGCCGGTCAGGGTAGGCCAGGCCGAGGCACTGCTTCTGGGCCCCATTGCCGTCCATCCGACCCAGCAGGGCGAGGGGCTGGGCGCGGCACTGATCCGCGAGGGCGTGGCCCGGGCCGAGGCCGCGCGCTGGTCGCGGGTGATGCTGGTGGGCGATGCACCCTATTACGCGCGTTTCGGTTTTGCCCGGCTGGACGGGGTGGAGATGCCGCCGCCCACCAACCCCGAACGGGTGCTGGGCCGGGGCGACTGGGCCGGGGTGACGGGCCGGGTGACGCGTTGGGGCGGCGCGGGTTAGCCCGGCTCAGCCGTTGGCGCGCAGCCAATCCATGACCGGCCCGCGCACCGATTGTTCGCCGTCATTGCGCGCGGTCTGGATCACCGTCTTTACCTCATCGAGGTTCACCCGTCTGAGCAGCGACTTGACCGGCCCGATGGAAGCCGGGCGCATCGACAGGCTGCGCAGGCCCATGGCCGCGAAACACACCGCCTCGACCGGGCGGCCCGCGTCTTCGCCGCAGAAGCTGAGCGGGGTGCCCGTTTCGGCGCAGCGGCCCACGATCTGTTCGATGAAGCTGAGGAAAGACACGTTCAGCGTGTCATAGCGCCGCCGGACGCGTTCGTTTTCGCGGTCGGCGGCGAAGAAGAACTGTTTCAGGTCATTGCCGCCGATCGAGATGAAGTCGGCCAGTTCGAAAAACCGGCGCGGGGCGAAGGCCAGCGACGGGGTTTCCAGCATCGCGCCGATCTCGAGCCTGTCGGGCAGGGCGCGGCCAAGGGCGGCCTCGCGGTCGATCTCGCGCAGGAGGTGATCGCGGGCGCGGGTGAATTCCTCGAGCTGGGCGATGAAGGGGAACATCACGCTGAGGGGGCGGCCCGCGGCCGCGCGGATCAGGGCCTGAAGCTGCATCCGCATCACGCCGGGTTTGTCGAGGCCCACGCGGATCGCGCGCCAGCCGAGAGCGGGGTTGGGTTCGTCCTGACGCTTCATGTAGGGCAGGACCTTGTCTGACCCGATATCGAGGGTGCGGAACACGACCTTCTTTTCGCCGGCGGCATCCATCACGCGGGCATAAAGCGCGGCCAGTTCCCCCCGGCGGGGCACCTTGTTGCGGGTCAGGAATTGCAGTTCGGTGCGGAACAGGCCCACCCCGTCGGCCCCGGATGAGGGGAGCGAGGGCAGATCGGCCATCAGCCCCGCGTTCATCTGCAGGCTGACGATCGTGCCGCATGTCGCCCGGGCCGGTTTGTCACGGATCGAGGCATAGCGTTCCTGCGCCGCGGCCTGCATCGCCATCTTGTCGCGAAAGGCGCTGGCGACGGTATCCTCGGGGCGCAGATGCACGATGCCCTGGTCGGCATCGACGAGGATCGGGTCACCGTTCAGCGCCTCGGTGGTGATGCGGGTGGCGTTGATGACGAGGGGGATGGCCAGTGCGCGGGCGACGATGGCCGCATGCGAGCCCACCGATCCTTCCTCGAGCACGACACCGCGCAGGCGGCGGCCGTAATCCAGCAATTCGGCCGGCCCGATATTGCGCGCCACCAGGATCGGGTCGTCGGGCAGGTCGGCGCCGGTGTCGCGGCCCTGGCCGGTGAGGCGGCGCAAAAGCCGGTTCGACAGATCGTCAAGGTCATGCAGGCGGTCGCGCAGATAGGCATCGGGCACCGTTTCCATCCGGGCGCGGGCGATGGATTGTTCCTTTTCCACCGCGGCCTCGGCGCTGAGGCCGAGGGCGATGTCTTCCTCCATCCGGCGCATCCAGCCGCGGGACTGGGCGAACATCCGGTAGGCCTCGATCACCTCGCGCTGTTCGGTTTCCCAGGTGGGGGCGCGGTCGAGCATCTGGTCGATGTCGGCGCGCAGCAGATCCACCGCTTCGCGCAGGCGGGTCAGTTCGGCCTCGGGGTCGTCGGCCACGGGTTTGGTCACCAGCACACGCGGTTCATGAAGCCAGACATGGCCCATGGCCGCGCCTTCCTGCGCGCAGCCGCCGCGCAGCATCACCTGCTGCTGGTGGCGGGCGCGCATCGCCTGGCCTTCGCCGACGAAGGCGCCCAGTTCGGTCATCTCGGCGATGACCATGGCGACGACTTCGAGGGCATAGATCTCGTCGTCGGAAAACTCGCGCGCGTCTTTCGACTGCACGACGAGCACGCCGAGCCGTTCGCCCAGCCGCTGGATCGGCACGCCGAGGAAGGAGGAGAACCGTTCCTCGCCGGTTTCGGGCATGTAGCGGAAGCCGCGTTCGGCGGGCGCGTTCGCGGTGTTGAGGGGCTGGGCGCGTTTGGCGACCCGGCCCACCAGACCTTCGCCGAGGCGCATCCGGGTGACGTGGACGGCCTCCTGCGCGAGGCCCTGGGTTGCGCAAAGCTCAAGCGTGTCGCCGTCGCGCAGCAGGTAGATGGAACAGACCTCGGTCCCCATCGAATCGGCGATGAGATGCGTGATCCGGTCCAGCCGTTCCTGACCGGCGGCGGCGTCGGCCATGACCGCCTGCAAACGGCTGAGCAGTTTGCGGCTTTCGGTTTCAGACCCTTGCGCCATGACCCTCGCGTGCCGGCCCATCCATCTGGCCGTTTACCCGGGGATCAGGCATAGCGCGGGGTGGTGGCGTCGCGCAACGGCGAAGGTGTTAACCGGGCGGCAAGTCATGCGCCCAGCAGGCAAAGGATAACGTCCGGCGTGATCAGCAGGCGTGCATGAGGTCGCGGAAGACATGGCGCACGATATCATCGCGGGTCAGGCCGCGCGCGGCGAGATCATCATCGGAAAGCGCCTGAAGCTGTTCCACCTCGGACAGGCGGCGGTTCATCGCGGCATTCAGCCAGGAAAAATCGGACAGCCCGGACACGAACCCGGATGCGAGGCGCGCGATCACGCGGACGACCGGCGCGGTGGCGGGCATGGAGGCGGGGGCGGAAGATGTGAAGGCGGACATGGAAACCCTTGGATGCGTTGTGTTTCTGTTTCCTCCCTTGGGCATCCATTTAGCAAAGCCTGCCGCGACAGCCAGACCCGTGGGCGCAAATCCGCCCTGCACCAGATGCAAGCGTCAGCAGACCCGGGCGCAGGCGGCCTTGCAGGCCTTGCGGTCAGGCGGCTTTGTCGAGCCCGAAGGCATCGTGCAGCGCCTGCACGGCCAGTTCCATGTATTTCCGGTCGATCAGCACGCTGACCTTGATCTCGGAGGTCGTGATCACCTTGATGTTGATCCCCTCGTCGCGCAGCGTCTGGAACATTTTCGCGGCGACACCGGCATGGGACCGCATCCCGATACCCACGATCGACACCTTCGCCACATCGGTATCGGCGACCAGATCGGCATAGTCGATCTGCCCGGCTGCGCGGGCGTCATCCAACGCTTTCTCTGCGCGCTTTACCTCATTGATCGGACAGGAAAATGTCATGTCCGTCATCCCGCCTTCCGAGATGTTCTGCACAATCATATCCACATTCACCCCGGCCTCGGCCAGGGGTCCGAAGATCGACGCGGCGATGCCCGGTTTGTCGGCCACGTCCGTCAGTGTCAGTTTCGCCTCGTCGCGCGAATGGGCCACGCCCGCCACCACGTTGCTTTCCACGATTTCCTCCTCCGCGCAGACGAGGGTGCCTGCGTCATCGCTCATTTCCTCGAAACTCGACACCACGCGCAGGCGCACATTGTAGCGCATCGCCAGCTCGACCGACCGGGTCTGCAGCACCTTGGCGCCGAGGCTGGCCAGTTCCAGCATTTCCTCGAAGGCGATCCTGTCGAGCTTGCGCGCCTTGTCGGTGATGCGCGGGTCCGTGGTGTAGACGCCATCGACATCGGTGTAGATATCGCAACGCTCAGCCCCGAAGGCGGCGGCGAAGGCGACGGCGGTGGTATCGGACCCGCCCCGGCCAAGCGTGGTGATGCGGCCCTCGGGGCTGATGCCCTGGAAACCGGCGACCACGGCCACCTGCATGCCTTCGGCGAATTTCGCCATGATGTTGTCGGTCGGGATCGCCTCGATCCGCGCGCTGGCATGGGCCGAGGTGGTCTGCACCGGCACCTGCCAGCCCTGCCAGGACCGTGCGGGCACGTCCATTTCCTGCAGGGTGAGCGCCATCAGGCCCGCGGTGACGTTTTCGCCCGAGGACACGACCGCATCATATTCGCGGGCGTCGAAAAGCGGCGAGGTTTCCTCGACCCAGCCGACCAGTTCATTGGTCTTGCCCGACATGGCCGACACGATGATGATCACGTCATAGCCATTGGCCACCTCGCGCCCGACGCGTTTGGCGGCGCGGCGAATGCGGTCCAGCGTGGCCACGCTGGTGCCGCCGAACTTCATCACCAAGATGGGCATGAACCGTCCTTCGTTTTCCCGCCGCGCGTCTTACGGCGCGGCCCGGGGCACGGCAAGGGCGCTCATGTCGCGCAGGTCGGGTGTCATTCCACGGTGACCGATTTCGCCAGGTTGCGCGGCTGGTCCACATCGGTGCCTTTGTGCAGCGCGGTGTGATAGGCGATCAGCTGCGCCGGCACGGCGTAAAGCATCGGTGCGAAGATGGGGTTGATCTCGGGCATGACGAGGGTTTGCCAGACGCCGTCGCCGGCCTCCTGCGCGCCGGTCGCATCGGTGATCAGCCAGACCCGGCCTTCACGTGCAAGCACTTCCTGCATGTTCGACACGGTCTTGTCGAAAAGCGCGTCGCGCGGGGCCAGCACGACCACCGGCACCGTCTTGTCGACAAGCGCGATAGGGCCGTGCTTCAGTTCGCCGCTGGCGTAACCTTCGGCGTGTATATAGCTGATTTCCTTCAGCTTCAGTGCGCCCTCCAGCGCCATCGGATACATCGGCCCCCGGCCGAGGAACAGGACCGAGCGCGCCTCGGCCAGCTTGCCGGTGCGTTTCGCGATCTTGGGGTCGAGCGCCAGCGCCTGGTTCAGGAGCGCGGGCAACCGCGCCAGATCGGCCAGCAATTCTGCCTCACGCGTGGGGTCGATATGGCCCTTTTGGCGCCCCGCGAGGATCGCCAGATGCGCCAGAACGGCGAGCTGGTTCATGAAGGCCTTGGTGGAGGCGACGCCAACCTCGACCCCCGCCAGGATCGGCAGGGCCAGGTCGCTTTCGCGCGCGATGGAGCTTTCGGGGACGTTGACGATCGACAGGATCCGCCCCGCCTTGCCCCGCGCGTAGCGCAGGGCGGCCAAGGTGTCGGCGGTTTCGCCCGACTGGCTGACGAACAGCGCGGTGGAAGCGGGTGAGACGGGCGGTTCGCGGTAGCGGTATTCCGAGGCGATATCGACATCGCAGGGCAGCCCGGCCAATTGCTCGAACCAATACTTGGCGATCGCACAAGCATAAGATGCTGTTCCACATGCGACCATGGTGACACGGTCCGTGTTGGAAAAGTCCAAGTCACCTTCGGGCAGGGTGACCTGGCCCGCACTGGAATATGCGGCCAGCGCGGTGGACAGGACCACCGGTTGTTCAAAGATTTCCTTGGCCATGAAATGCCGGTGCCCGGCCTTGTCGACCTGTGCCGCCTGCGGCGCGATGGTGCGCATTTCGCGGTTGGCCAGCCGCCCGCGTGCATCATGGATTTCGGCGCCGTCCCTGGTGACGAAGGCATAGTCGCCTTCTTCGAGATAGGTGATCCGGTCGGTCAGGGGGCCCAGCGCGATGGCGTCCGAGCCCACATACATTTCTCCGTCGCCATGGCCGATGGCCAGCGGCGAGCCCTTACGCGCGGCGACGATCAGGTCATTCTCGCCCTCGAACAGGAAGGCCAGTGCGAAGGCACCTTCGAGCGCGCCGAGGGTGGCGACGGCCGCCTCGCGCGGGGACATCCCGGCCTCCATGTGCCGCTCGCACAGCTGCGCGATGGTTTCGGTGTCGGTCTCGCTTTCAAAGGGGCGCCCCGACAGGTCTGCGCGCAATTCACGGAAGTTTTCGATGATCCCGTTATGGACAACGGCGACCCGGCCTGCGCGGTGGGGGTGGGCGTTGGCCTCGGTCGGGGCGCCATGGGTCGCCCACCGCGTGTGACCGATGCCGGATTTTCCGGCCAGCGGGTCATGGACCAGCAGGTCGGACAGGTTCACCAGCTTGCCCACGGCGCGGCGACGGTCGAGCCTGCCATCCTCGACCGTGGCGATCCCGGCGCTGTCATAGCCGCGATATTCGAGCCGCTTCAGCGCCTCGACCAGGATCGGGGCGACCTCGTGATGGCCCAACACGCCGACGATGCCACACATGCGCTAGCCTTTCTTGTCCGTTGATTTTGCGGCCTTCACGGCGCGCAGCCGCGCCATGAGCTTCGCCGCCAGTCCCGGTTTGTTGACCTGTTTCGCCCTGCCGAGCGCCAGCGCCTCGTCCGGGACATCTTCGGTAATGACCGAGCCCGACGCGGTCATCGCCCGCGCGCCGACGGTGACCGGGGCCACCAGCATCGTGTCAGACCCGATAAAGGCGCCCGCGCCCACCACCGTCCGGTGCTTCATTACCCCGTCGTAATTGCAGGTGACGGTGCCCGCGCCCAGATTGGCGCCCGCGCCGATGCGTGCATCGCCGACATAGCTGAGATGGTTCACCTTGGCGCCTTCGCCGATCTCGGCGGCCTTGATTTCCACGAAATTGCCGATCCGGGCGTCATTGCCGATTTCAGCGCCGGGGCGCAGCCGGGCATAGGGCCCGATAACCGCCCCCGCACCGACATGGGCGGATTCGAGATGCGAGAAGGCGCGGATCGTTGCGCCGGATTCCACCGTTACGCCGGGGCCAAAGACCACATAAGGCTCAACAATCGCGTCGCGGCCGATGAAAGTATCAAGCGCGAAATGGACGGTGTCGGGGGCGGCAAGGGCCACCCCGTCCTCCATCGCCTCGGCGCGTTTGCGGGCCTGGAACAGCACCTCGGCCTTGACCAGTTCAGCGCGGGAATTGATGCCGAGTGTTTCGGCCTCGTCACACAGGATCGCGGTGGCTTTCATCCCCCGGTCGAGCCCGAGACCCGGCACATCGGTCAGGTAGAATTCTCCCGCGGCATTGGCGTCGGTGACCTGTGCCAGCAGGTCCATCATGCTGCCTGCATCCGCGATCATCAGTCCCGAATTACAGATGTTTACGGCCAGCTCTTCAGGTGTTGCATCCTTTGCCTCGACGATCCTGAGCAAGCGATCGCCATCAAGGATCAGCCGCCCGTAGCGGCCCGGATCGGCGGCTTCGAACCCGAGGACGACGATGTCATGGCCGGCCCGCGCGGCGACCATCGCCGACAGGGTTTCGGCGCGGATGAAGGGTGTGTCGGCGTAAAGCACCAGCGCGTCGCCGTCGAAACCGGCCAGCGCATCGGCGGCCTGCAAAACCGCGTGGCCGGTGCCAAGTTGCGCGTCCTGGCGGACGCAGACGGCTTCGGGTGCGTGGGTGCTGACCGCGGCCTCGACCTCGGCCGCGCCGTGCCCCGTGACCACTACGATGCGCGCCGGGTTCAGGGCCGCGCCCGCCGCGAGAGCGTGCGCCAGCATAGGCGCCCCGCCCAGCGGATGCAGCGGCTTTGGCAGGTCGGAATTCATCCGCGTGCCCGCTCCGGCGGCCAGGACGATGAGGGATATGGCGCGGGGCGCCTCGGTCTTGGGCATCTGTGGCCTGCAATCGGTGTTTTTCGGCACCTTGTGGCGCCATGCTGGCCCTGGCGCAAGCGGGTGGCTGGTCACTTTCCCCAACGCGCTGTTACACGGGGCAGCGGGAAATTGCCCATGTCCATGGGGAGAAGGCGCGATGCGCTGCGTGATTTTTGACCTCGACGGAACGCTGGCCGATACCAGCGCCGACCTGATCGCCGCCGCGAATGCCGCCATTGCCGAACTTGGTGCGGGCGCTGCGCTGGATCCGGTGGCCGATGCGGCCACGGCCTTTGCCGGCGGGCGGGCGATGCTGCGGCTGGCTGGGGAGCGGGCGGGCATCGGGAACGACAGGCTGGCCGGGATGGTGGAGCGGGGGTACCCGATCCTGCTTGAGGAATATGCACACGCCATAGACCGGCACACGGTGCTCTATCCCGGCGCTATGGAGGCTGTGGATAACTTGCGATCGAGTGGTATCGCAGTTGGTATTTGTACAAACAAACCAGAGGCTTTGGCCGAAGACCTTCTGTGGAAGCTTGGGGTGCGCAGCGCCTTCGCCTCATTGATCGGGGCGGACACCCTGCCGACACGAAAACCTGACCCCGCCCCCTTGTTCGCGGCCATCGACCGCGCCGGTGGCGACCGCCGGCGGGCCTGCCTGGTCGGTGATACGGTGACCGACCGGGAAACCGCGCGGGCCGCCGGGGTGCCGTCGGTCCTGGTGACCTTCGGGCCGGGCGGACAGGCGGTGGCGGACCTGCAGCCAGAGGCGCTGCTTGACCGCTATGACGGGTTGGCGGCGCTGATCGACCGCCTGCTGATCTGAGGATGCGTCTGGGCCATTGACCTTGCTGCGGGGGCGCCTAATCCTCGGGGCATGGACAAGCCGATCTTCGCCGGAAACTTCACGCAGCAGGAGCCGATCCCCGAGGCGGGTATCGAAGCTGCGATGGCCGTTCTGCGGTCGGGGCGGTTGCATCGGTATAACCTTGCGCCCGGCGAGGTGGGCGAGGTGTCGTTGCTGGAGGAAGACTTCGCCGCCTTCACCGGGGCGCGCTATGCGCTGGCGGTTGCCTCGGGCGGCTACGCGATGGGCTGCGCCCTGCGCGCGCTTGGCGTGGGGCATGGCGACCGGGTGCTTTCGAACGGGTTCACCCTGGCGCCCGTGCCGGGCGCGATTGCCAGCGTCGGCGCCGAGCCGGTTTTCGTGGAAACGACCGAGGCGCTGACCATCGATCTGGACGATCTGGAAACCCGGATCGCCACGAGCGGGGCGCGGACCCTCCTGCTCAGCCATATGCGGGGCCATATCTGCGACATGGACCGGCTGATGGAGATTTGCGATGCGGCCGGTGTGCAGGTGGTCGAGGATTGCGCCCACACGATGGGAGCGGAATGGGATGGTGTGCCGTCCGGGCGGCACGGTGTGATCGGCTGCTATTCGACCCAGACCTACAAGCACATCAACTCCGGCGAAGGCGGGTTTCTGGTCAGCGACGATGCCCATGTGATGGCGCGCGCGATCATGTTGTCGGGGAGTTACATGCTCTATGCCCGCCACACGGCGGCCCCGCCCGCGGATGTGTTCGAAACCGTCAAATACGACACGCCCAACGTATCGGGGCGGATGGATCACCTGCGCGCGGCGATCCTGCGGCCCCAGCTTGCGGACCTGCCGCGCGAGGTCGACCGATGGAACGCGCTTTACGCGGCCGTGGAGGAGGGGCTGCGCAACACGCCCGGCCTGCAGGTCATCGAACGCCATCCCAAGGAACGCATCGTCGGATCGTCGATCCAGTTCCTGCTTCCGGGGGTTTCGGCGCCAGGTATCCGGGCCATCCTGGCCGCCTGCGCCGCGCGGGGGGTCGAGCTGAAATGGTTCGGGGCCGAGGAACCCGTCGCCTTTACGTCACGCTATGACAGTTGGCGCTATACCCCGGCGCAGCGTCTGCCGAAAACCGATGCGATCCTGGCGGGATTGATCGACATGCGGCTGCCGCTGACCTTTACGGTCGAGGATTGCCGCCTGATCGCCGAGATCATCCGGGACGAGGTGATTGCGGCGCAGCCGCAGGCGGCGGAGTAAAGCGCCGGAAAACCCGAATTTTGCATCTGGAAAATCTGCAGATTTTCCGCCCGGTTTTCTGCAGAAAACCGCCCCCCGATCAGACCAGCCGCGAGTTTTCCTTGGCCGCGCGCACGAAATCCCGGAACAGCGGGTGGGGTTCGAACGGTTTCGATTTCAGCTCGGGGTGGAACTGGACACCGATGAACCAGGGGTGGTCGGTGACCTCGACGATCTCGGGCAACCGCCCGTCCGGGGACATCCCCGAAAACGCCAGCCCCTTTTCCTCGAGCGCATCGCGATACTTGATGTCGACCTCGTAGCGGTGGCGATGACGTTCCTCGATGGTGGTCGTGCCGTAAACTGCGGCCACCTGGCTGCCCTCGGCCAGCACCGCATCATAGGCGCCGAGCCGCATCGTGCCGCCCTTGTCATCGGCGACGCTGCGGGTGACCTTGTGATTGCCCTGAACCCATTCCTTCAGGTGATAAACCACCGGCGTGAAACGCTTTTTGCCGGATTCATGGTCGAATTCCTCGGACCCGGCATCGTCCAGATCGGCCAGGTTGCGGGCGGCTTCGATCACCGCCATCTGCATGCCAAGGCAAATGCCCAGATAGGGCACCTTGCGGGTACGGGCGAATTCGGCGGCCTTGATCTTGCCCTCGGTCCCGCGTTCGCCGAACCCGCCGGGCACCAGGATCGCGTCGAAGCCTTCCAGATGGGGGGCGGGGTCTTCGGCCTCGAAAATCTCGGCGTCGATCCATTCGGCGACAACCTTCACGCGGTTTGCCATGCCGCCATGGGTCAGTGCCTCGGCGATGGATTTGTAGGCGTCTTCAAGCTGGGTGTATTTGCCGACGATGGCGACGCGCACCTCGCCCTCGGGATTGTGGATCCGGTCGGCCACGTCCTCCCACACGCTGAGATCGGGTTTGGGGGCCGGGCTGATCTGGAACGCATCGAGCACCGCCTGATCCAGCCCCTCACGGTGATAGGCCAGCGGGGCCTCGTAGATCGAGCTGAGATCCTGCGCCGCGATCACCGCTTCGGGACGGACGTTGCAGAACAGCGCGAGCTTTTCCCGCTCCTTAGCGGGGATCGGCATTTCCGAGCGGCAGACAAGGATATCGGGCGCGATGCCGATCGAGCGCAGTTCCTTCACGCTGTGCTGCGTCGGTTTGGTCTTCAACTCTCCGCTCGCCTTGATGAAGGGCAGCAGCGTGAGGTGCATGAAGATGCACTGCCCGCGCGGCTTGTCCTGGCCGAACTGGCGGATCGCTTCGAAGAAGGGCAGGCCCTCGATGTCGCCGACGGTGCCGCCGATTTCACAAAGCATGAAATCGACCTCGTCCTCGCCTATGGCGATGAAGTCCTTGATTTCATTGGTAACATGCGGGATGACCTGGATGGTTTTCCCCAGGTAATCCCCACGCCGTTCCTTGTCGAGCACGTTCTGGTAGATCCGTCCCGATGACACGCTGTCGGTCGCGCGGGCCGCGACACCGGTGAAACGTTCGTAATGGCCGAGGTCGAGATCGGTTTCGGCGCCGTCATCGGTCACGAAAACCTCGCCATGCTCGAAGGGTGACATCGTGCCGGGATCGACGTTCAGATATGGGTCGAGCTTGCGCAGCCGTACGGTGAAGCCCCGCGCCTGCAAAAGGGCGCCCAGTGCCGCCGAGGCCAGCCCCTTGCCGAGCGACGACACAACGCCGCCGGTAATGAAGATGAAGCGTGCCATTGCCTGCTGCCCCCGTGTTCAGCGCCGGAATTCCGATCGAAACCGCGCTGTCAGTCTCAAGTCCACGGGATTAAAGGATATCCAGATTCGCCCCGGTTTCGCAAGGCGCGCGGCTATATGATGTGAAGAATAGGCGGGCCGACCCAAAATATTTGGGTCGGCGACCGGTGCCGGGATCACTCCGCGCGGGGCGGCAGGGCCGGGGCATCCCCGTCGACGGGCGGCAGAAGATCGGCTGCGGGCGGGCGCGCCGGGGCATCCGTGCCGGTTTCACCCTCGGGCGGCAGCAGGCTGTCGCCGGCGCCGATCCGGTCGAGCACGGATTCGCTGGCCGAGTTCTGCGCGGCAAGGATGGTCAGGGTGATGGAGGTGGCAAGGAACGCGATCGCGAAAGCCCAGGTCAGTTTGCCCAGCGCCGTGGCCGCTTGGCGCCCGGTGACGACACCGCCACCGCCGCCGCCCATTCCCAGTCCGCCCCCTTCGGAGCGCTGCAAAAGAACGACCCCGATCAGGCAGATGGCCAGAATAAGGTGGACGACGAGGATCACGTTTTCCATCAGCAGGTCCTTCTTGGCGCGCGGTCCCTCCACCGCTGCTGGCGGGCTGTTTATGAGATGCGACAGCAGGCCGCAAGCCCATCTCTACAACCCTAGGGGGAAACCGCCATGTTTGCGCAAGCATTTTTTGCGCTTGAAGTGAATTTATGCCGGAACCCCGGGCAATCCAGAAAAACCGGCCGCGGTCCGGCCCCGGCCCAGCCTTGGAGGCCGCGATCCTGCACGCTTCGGGCGAGGCGGCAAATCCGGTTTCCCCCTGGCCTGCGCGTCGCTATACCGGCGCGGGTTTGCAACCGCTGACGGAAAGGAACGCGGATGGCCAATGTCGTGGTGGTCGGGGCCCAGTGGGGCGACGAGGGCAAGGGCAAGATCGTCGACTGGCTGAGCGAGCGCGCCGACGTGATCGCGCGGTTCCAGGGCGGGCATAATGCCGGTCACACGCTGGTGATCGACGGCACCGTCTACAAACTGCATGCGCTGCCCTCGGGCGTGGTGCGCGGTGGCAAGCTGAGCGTGATCGGCAACGGGGTCGTGCTGGACCCCTGGCACCTGGTCGAGGAGATCGCCACTGTGCGCGCGCAGGGGGTCGAGATCACGCCCGAGACGCTGATGATCGCGGAAAACACCCCCCTGATCCTGCCCATCCATGGCGAGCTGGACCGTGCGCGCGAGGCACAGAACGCGGTCGCGCGGATCGGCACCACCGGGCGCGGGATCGGCCCGGCCTATGAGGACAAGGTGGGCCGCCGGTCGGTGCGGGTCGCCGACCTGGCCGATGACGCGACCTTGCAGACGCGGGTGGACCGGGCGCTGGTCCATCATGATGCGCTGCGCCGGGGCCTGGGGCTGGAACCCGTCGACCGGGACGGGTTGCTCGACAGGTTGCGCGCCGTCGCCCCGCAGATCCTCGAATTCGCGGGGCCGGTCTGGAAGGTGATGACCGATGCCCGCCGTGCCGGGCGGCGCATCCTGTTCGAGGGCGCGCAGGGTGCGTTGCTCGACATCGACTTCGGCACCTATCCCTTTGTGACATCGTCGAATGTCATCGCGGGGCAGGCCGCGACCGGGGTCGGTGTCGGGCCCACCAGCATCGATTTCGTGCTGGGCATCGTGAAGGCCTATACCACCCGCGTGGGCGAGGGGCCGTTCCCGACCGAGCTGCTGGATGCCGACGGGCAGCGGCTGGGTGAACGGGGGCATGAATTCGGCACAACCACCGGACGAAAACGCCGCTGCGGCTGGTTCGATGCGGTCCTTGTGCGCCAGACCTGTGCCACATCGGGTGTCAGCGGCATCGCGCTGACGAAACTGGATGTGCTGGATGGGTTCGACGAGCTGAAGATCTGCGTGGGCTATGACCTGGACGGGGACCGGATCGACACGCTGCCCATCGCCGCCGACCGGCAGGCGCGGGTGACGCCGATCTACGAGACGATGCCGGGCTGGCACGCTTCGACCGAAGGCGCGCGATCCTGGGCCGATCTTCCGGCAGAGGCAATCAAATACGTGCGCCGGATCGAGGAATTGATCCAGTGTCCGGTCGCCCTATTGTCCACCTCGCCGGAGCGGGACGACACGATCCTTGTGACCGACCCCTTCGCCGACTGACGCACAGACCCTTTTCCACCGCCCGGAGACCGCCCATGGCCCTCAGCTACAAGACCCGCCGCCGCCTGTCGCTTGTCGTGCTGCTGGTGGGCCTGCCGCTTTACATCGCGCTGGCCTGGTGGCTGGTCAGCCTGTTCGAACGCCCGTCGGTCTGGGTGGAGCTGGGCGTTTACACTGCGCTTGGCATCGTTTGGGCCTTGCCGCTTAAGGCGGTGTTCAAGGGCGTTGGTCAGGCCGATCCGGATGCGGCGCCGGAAGACACCTGAATATCATTGAAAAACAGGTAATTACCAGGCGACGTCAGGAGACGCGATAGATGCGCCCATCCTGCGCCAGCGTGCCGCCGTCGACCAGGGTGTTCAGCGCGGCGCGGCTTTCGTCGCTTGTGATGGAGTCATCGGTCGCCTCGCGGACCAGCGCGATCAGGTCATCGGCCGAAAACTGCGACTGGCCCAGTTCGTCGCGATAGAAGCGGGCGGCCAGTTCCACGACATCCTCGATCTCGACCGCATCGCTGACCTCGAGCATGGCGGCGAACCGGGCACCGGTTTCGGCCAGCGGCAGGCGGGCCGGTTCGCCGGGCGTGTTCGCGGCGGCACGGCGCGACCGCATCATCGAGGCGGCGCGTTGCGCGAGGATGGCAAGGCTGTTGGGCGTCTCGGCGGGGGCATCGGCCCCTGCCGTTGCCTGTGCCGGGGCCTGACCGGCGGCCGCCGGTGTTTCGGTCGGGCTGACGCGGCGCGGGCGCACGGGTTCGGCGGGCGCGGCATCGCTGTCATCGACCCGTTGTTCGGACACCAGCACGAGCGGCGGCTGACGGTTTTCGCTGCGCGGGCGGCGGCTGACATCGACGCGCACCCGGCGGGGCCGCATCACCTGCTTGAGGTCTTCGCGGTAATCCGCTGTTTCGTCAGTATCTTCTGCGCCCGGGATCGGGTCGAGCTGGGCTTCGGCCTGGCGGGCGGCGACGGCGGCCTTGAGATGTTCGATATTGGCACGGCGGCGCGAGGTCTCGGTGGCCGACATCTGCGTCGTCGCAAGGTCGAACAGACGGTCGGTTTCGGCACTGGCATCCAGGTCGGCCTGTGACTGGGGCGCGGTTGCGGAGTCCTGATCGGCTGTGTCTGCGGCCTCATCGCCGGCGGTTTCGGCGGCGATGGCGGCGAGTTCGGCCTGCAAAGCCTCTTCCTCGCTCGGGTCGAGGGTGGAGGCACCGTCCTCTGCGGCGGTATCGGCGGCTGCGTCCGTGCCCGGATCGCCCGCTGCCGGGGACGCTTCGGCTTCGGCGCCGGTGGTGACGGCATCCTCGCCCCTTGCCTCGGGCGCGGCGCCGGTGCGGGGCGCAGTGCGCGCGGCGGTGTCTGCGGTGCTGCCGCGGCCATCCTCCGCGGTGTCATCGTCGTCCTCATCGTCGGCGGCGTTGCGGCGCAGTTCGACAAGCTTTTGCGCAACCGAGGCCCCGGCAATGGCAGCGCCCGCGCCTGCCGCGGTGCCGAAGAACGGATCTTCATCGCCATCGCTGTCCGTGTCGGGCGCATCGAGCGCGTCATCCGTGCCGGCGGCGAAGGTGGCATCGGGGTCCTGCCCCATGTCCGTCGACGCATCCCCGGTGTCGGTGTCCCCGTCTGCGTCCCGGGCTGCGACGCTGTCCGCGATCTCGTCGGCGGGGGCCTGGTCGGTCGCTTCCGCCTCGGGTGCGGCATCGGCAGTGTCGGCGTCGTCCTCGTCGCCGGTCGCGTCATCCTCGGCCATTGCGGCGGCGACGGCGGCAATCGTGTCATCGCCGTCGAGGTCATCCGGCAGCGTGTCGGCCGCATCCCCGGCGAGGATCTCTGCCTCCGTCGCGGTCTCGGGCGCGGTGTCTGCTGCGGTCTCGGGCGCAGCATCGGTTTCCGCGTCTTCCGCGAACGGAGCGTCACCGGGCTGACGGGGCGCTTCGCGGGCCTCGGGGGTCGGCTCCGGTGCGGCGGGCGCCGGGGCGGCGCCAAGGCCTGCATAGGCGGCGGGCAGACCCGCGCCGCCGGGCCGCAGGATCAGGTTGCCCTCGCGCATCTGGGCATCGACGCGGCGCTGGATCGCCTCTTCGGTGATGCGGTGCAGGGCTTCGGCATCGGGCGTCGGCGGTTCGGCCCCGAAATAGCGGTCCTCGGCGGCCAGATCGCGGAAATACTCGGCAATCGCCTTCATCGCCGAAAACGGGTCGTCGAACCCTTCCAGCGTGCAGGAGAAGGTGCCATAGGACACCGTCAGGATTTTATTGGCGTCGCTCATACTCGATCCGCGCTCAGTTCCGTTCAGGCAGACCCGCAAGGTTCTACCATCTCGCAAAAATGTGTAGCAAATGCCTCGCAGCCAAAGTCGACGGGAATTTGGCCATTCCAAGGAGTTTGATCTGAAAAACGGCAGCAATGCGACCGCGCTGGTGACGCGCGATCACGGCGTCACCCTTGTGGGCGGCGGTGACCTGCCGCCGGGCGATCTGGAGCTGGCGCTGGCGCTGGCGCCGGGGCTTGTCGGTGTCGATGGCGGCGCGGCGGCGGCCCTGAAGGCAGGCCGGATGCCGGATGCGGTGATCGGGGATTTCGATTCCATAGATTCCGAAACGATGGCCCGTATCGCCCCGGAACGGCTGCATAAAATCGCCGAACAGGACAGCACGGATTTCGACAAGGCGTTGCGTCATGTCGCGGCGCCGATCCTGATCGCCGTGGGGTTCGGGGGCGCGCGGGTGGATCATGAACTGGCGGCCTATCATTCGCTTGTGCGCAGGCCCGAGCGACGCTGCGTGATGCTGACAGGATCGGATCTGGTATTCGCGGCCCCGTCCGGGATCACGCTCGATCTGCCCCCGGGAACGCGGGTGTCGCTGTTTCCGATGTCGGCGGTCAGAGGCCGGTCGGAAGGGCTGCGCTGGCCCATCAAGGGGCTGGATTTTCACCCGGCGACGCGAATCGGCACCTCGAACGAGGCGGTCGCCCCGCGCCAGGTGCTGGCGTTCGACGGGCCGGGCATGCTGGTGATCCTGCCCCGGTCTGCGCTGGATCGCGTCGCGGCGGCGCTGCGGGGGTAAGGGGCGGCCTTTCCTCTCGCCTGACGGGGCGGGCTTGGGTATGAAGAAAACATGACACAGGCCCGGGCTGGATGGGATTTTCGCCATGACCGCTGACTTGTCGCCGATCGACCGGGCGAAATACATCGCCGCCCGCCGCGCGGTGGAATTCATCGAGGACGGGATGCGCGTCGGGCTTGGCACCGGGTCGACGGCGGCCTGGATGGTGAAATGCCTGGGCGAGCTGATCCGTGACGAAGGCATCAAGGTCACCGGCGTCGCCACCTCGGCCCGTACCGCTGATCTGGCACGGCAGGTGGGCGTTCCGGTTGCCACGCTGGACGATGTGCGCTGGCTGGACCTGACGATCGACGGGGCGGATGAGTTCGACCGGAACCTCAACCTGATCAAGGGCGGGGGCGGGGCGCTGTTGCAGGAAAAGATCGTGGCGACCGCGTCCGATCAGATGGTGGTGATCGCCGATCCGTCGAAAGAGGTGGACACGCTGGGGGCCTTTCCCCTGCCGGTCGAGGTGATCCCGTTCGGCTGGCAGACGACCAAGGCCCTGATCGAAGAGATGCTGTCGAATGTCGAGGTCACGGGCCGCAATGCGTCGCTGCGCCTGAGCGGGACCGAGCCCTTCCGCACCGATGAAGGCAATTTCATCCTCGATCTGCACCTGCGCCGCATCATCAACCCCGCGCAGGTCAGCCTGGTGCTGAACCAGATCCCCGGCGTCGTGGAAAACGGGCTGTTCCTCGACATCTGCGACGTGCTGGTGATCGGCAGCGCCGATGGCACGGTCGAGGTGCGCGACATCAACAACGGCACCGTGCAGCACGAACGCATCGACCTGATCGACAGCGAGAACCTGTTTGTCGATATCGCGGAATAGCCCCGGTCTGGCCAGACAGGCCCCGGTATGGGATAGACGGGCCTGAATTCTGGACGACCCGAGGATATCCGGCATGGCTTTCGATTACGACCTGTTCGTCATTGGCGGGGGATCGGGCGGGGTGCGGGCGGCCCGCGTCGCTGCAGCCGAGGGCGCGAAGGTGGCGATTGCCGAGGAAAGCCGGCTGGGCGGCACCTGCGTGATCCGGGGGTGCGTTCCGAAAAAGCTGATGGTGTTCGCCTCGTCCTATCGCGAGGAATTCGCCGATGCGCGGTCCTACGGGTGGGACGTGATGGCGGGCGATTTCGATTGGTCGAAGTTTTCCAGGCATTTGAACACCGAACTTGATCGGCTTGAGGGGGTTTATCGCAGCCTTCTGGACGGCTCGAAGGTCGAGATTTTCGACAGCCGCGCGGTGCTGGATGATGCCCATACCGTCCGCCTGTCGGATGGCACCACGAAAACCGCCAAGCACATCCTGATCGCCACCGGAGGCCACCCCGTCCGCCCGGATATGCCGAACGCGCATCTGGGGATGGTGTCGGACGACATCTTTCACATGACCGACCTGCCGAAATCGATCCTGATCGTTGGAGGCGGCTACATCGCTTGCGAGTTTTCCTGTATCCTCAACGGCTTGGGGGTCGAGGTGACGCAGGTTTACCGGGGTGCGCAGATCCTGCGCGGCTTTGACGAGGAGGCGCGCGGCCTGATCTCGGACATGATGCGCGAACAGGGCGTGAACCTGCATGTGGGGACCAATATCGTCGAAATGGGACCCGCCGGGGCCGGGCATGGCGCGGACGGCGCGGCGATGGGGGCACCTGCGGGCGAGGTGGTCGCCGAGAGATCCGATGTCGTGGGCGGCCCGGTCCGGGTGAAACAGACCAACGGGACCGAGGCGGTTTATGACGCGGTGCTGTTTGCAACGGGACGGGCGCCCAACACCGCCAACATGGGCCTGGAAGAGGCGGGCGTCGAAATCGGACGGCGGGGCGAGATCGTGGTCGATGACTACAGCCAGACCGGCGTGCCTTCGATCTATGCCATCGGCGATGTGACCAACCGGGTGAACCTGACGCCGGTGGCGATCCGCGAGGGGATGGCGTTTGTCGAAACGGTGTTCAAGGGCAACCCGACGCCGGTCGATCATCACCTGATCCCGTCGGCGGTTTTCACGCAGCCCGAATTCGGCACCATCGGGCTGAGCGAGGAAGAGGCGCGCGACCAGGAACCCATCGAGGTCTATTGCACATCCTTCCGGCCGATGCAGACCGCCTTTGCCGGGCGGCCCGACCGGGTGCTGATGAAACTGGTGGTGTCCAAGGCCACGCGCCGGGTTCTGGGATGTCACATCGTCGCGCCCGCGGCGGGGGAAATGATCCAACTGGCGGGTATCGCGGTGAAGATGGGCGCCACGAAAGAGGATTTCGACCGTACGGTTGCGGTTCATCCGACCATGTCCGAAGAGCTGGTCACGATGAAGTCACCGGTCCGCAGCGCTTGAAAACAGCGGCTTCGGGCACAGTTTACGGTGCAATTCCGGGGGGCGACCCCATATGAATAGCGAACGGGTAATCACGTGAGAGGATTTACAGGCCATGGCTGGCAATAATGGCGGACCCTGGGGCGGCGGTGGCGGCTCTGGCGGTGGTGGAGGAAACAACGGCCGCGGACCGCGTCGCACCGGTGGCGATCAGCAGATTCCCGAAATCGACGAGATCGTACGCAGGGGCCAGGAACAGCTGCGCGTCCTGATGGGCGGCGGCGGTCGTGGCGGCGCGTCCGGCGGCGGGGGTGGCGAAGGCCCGGGCATCAGCCCGCGCACTTTGTGGCTTGGCGGTGCCGGTCTGGCCGTGCTGCTCTGGGCCTTCAGTTCGTTCTACACGGTCCGCCCGGAAGAACAGTCGGTCGAATTGTTCCTTGGTGATTTCTCGTCCATCGGGCAGCCGGGCCTGAACTTTGCGCCCTGGCCGCTTGTCACGGCCGAGGTTCTGGCGGTGACGCGGGAAAACACCGTGTCGATCGGCGCCAACCGGTCGGGCACGTCGGATGCGGGCCTGATGCTGACCACGGACGAAAACATCGTCGACATCGATTTCGAAGTGGTCTGGAACATCTCGGACCCCGCGCTTTACCTGTTCAACCTGCGCGACCCCGAGGCGACGATCCGCGCCGTGTCCGAGGCCGCGATGCGGGAGGTGATTTCCCAGTCGCAGCTTGCGCCGATCCTGAACCGGGATCGTGGCCTGATCGCCGACACCGTGCAGCAGCTGATCCAGGACACGCTCGACAGCTATGACAGCGGCGTCAACATCGTGCGTCTGAACCTTGACCGCGCCGACCCGCCGGTCGAGGTGATCGACGCCTTCCGCGAGGTGCAGGCCGCCGAACAGGAACGTGACCGGCTGGAGCGCCAGGCCGATGCCTATGCCAACCGGGTTCTGGCCGGGGCGCGCGGTGAAGCCGCGCAGCTTCTGGAAGAGGCCGAGGCCTATCGCGCCCAGGTCGTCAACGAGGCCCAGGGTGAGGCGAGCCGCTTCCTGGCTGTTCTGCAGGAATACGAACAGGCGCCCGAGGTGACCCGACGCCGTTTGTATCTCGAAACGATGGAACGGGTTCTGGGCGATGTCGATCTTGTCATTCTCGACGACGGCGGCGATGGCGGCAGCGGGGTCGTTCCGTACCTCCCGCTGAATGAATTGCGCCGTCCGTCAGGACCCACCACCACCACCACAGGGAGCAGCAACTGATGCGCCGCATTACTTATCTTGCACCCGTGCTGGTGCTGACCATCGCCGTGATCCTGTCGTCGATCTTCGTGGTCGACGAACGCCAGCGGGCTTTGGTCCTTCAATTCGGACAGATCCGTCAGGTGATCGAGGAACCGGGCCTGAACTTCAAGGTGCCGTTCATTCAGGAGGTCGTCTATTACGACGACCGTATCCTGTCGCTCGACACGGCGCCGATCGAGGTGACGCCGTCCGACGACCGGCGCCTCGTGGTCGACGCTTTCGCCCGGTACCGCATCGAGGACGTGGTGCAGTTCCGCCAGGCGGTGGGTGTCGGCGGTCTGCGCACCGGCGAGGATCGGCTGGAAGGGATTATCAACCCCACGATCCGTGCCGTTCTGGGTGCCGATGGCGTGACCTCGAACACGATCCTGTCGACGGAACGGGCGCGGCTCATGGACGAGATCACGGCACAGGCGCGTGCGCGCGCCGCCGTGCTGGGTCTTGAGGTGCTGGATGTGCGACTGAAGCAGACCAACCTGCCTGCCCAGAACCTCGAGGCGACCTTTGCCCGGATGCGGGCCGAGCGGGAGCGGGAAGCCACCGACGAGATCGCCCGGGGCAACGAGGCCGCGCAGCGCGTGCGCGCGCAGGCAGACCGGACCGTGGTCGAACTGGTGTCCGAGGCGCAGCGCGAGGCTGAGATCACCCGTGGTGAGGCCGATGCCGAACGCAACAGCATCTTTGCACAAGCCTTTGGTCAGGATCCGGAATTCTTCGAATTCTACCGGTCCATGACGGCCTATGAGCGGGCGCTGCGGCAGCAGAACTCGACCATGGTGATCAGTCCCGACAGCGAGTTCTTCGAGTATCTCGACAGTTCGGGCCTGTCCGGCCTGCCGCAGTAAGGCTGCGATGGGACTGACCACGTTTCTGCTCGGCATCGGAATGGTGCTGGTTTTCGAGGGGCTGGTGTTCGCACTGGCCCCTTCCCGTCTGGAGGACCTGCTGCGCGTTCTTCAGCAGATCCCGGTCGAGACGCGCCGCATCATCGGACTGGCGGCCGTCGCGATCGGGGCGGTGTTGGTGTCCTGGGCGGTCAGCCTGTCGGGCGGATTCTAGCCAATACGGCAGCCTGCGGCGGACTTGTCTCTTGGCGGCGCTATGTCCGGGTGCAAGGCTGCGTCTGATCCGGCTTCACATGATTTTTACGATCGCAAGTGCCGGGTAACGGGCGCGCGCGCTTGATCCGGGGGGCAAGGGCGCAAATATCCAATAGCAGCAGGGGCAGAGCCCCATTCCGTGGGCGTGACAGGAGATGTGGGTGTGAGACAGCAGGTCCAGCAAAGACAACTTGATGAAAACAGGGCCCGGGCGCGCGTGCGTGTGCGCGCGGCCGACCCGTCGGGCGGCCCCTGGGTCTACCGGATGGCCAACCTGGCGCTGATCGTCACCATGGTGGTGCTGGCGCTGATGCTCACGGCGGGGCAGGGCCGTGCGCAATCCGGCCCGCCGGCCACCTTCGCCGACCTCGTGGACCAGGTGGGCGACTCGGTCGTCAACATCACCACATCGGCCATTGTCGCAGGTCGCCAGGGCCCGCAGCCCATGGTGCCCGATGGGTCGCCCTTGGAGGATTTCTTCAACGACTTCCTCGACCGCCAGAACCCCGAACGCGGCCCCCGGCGCAGCCAGGCGCTGGGATCGGGTTTCGTGATTTCCGAGGACGGGTACATCGTCACCAACAACCACGTCATCGAGGGCGCAGACGAGATCAATATCGAGTTCCGCGAAGGGTTCGAGCTGGAGGCGGAAATCATCGGCACCGACCCCAATACCGATATCGCGCTGCTGAAGGTCGAGGCACCGGAACCGCTGGATTTCGTCTCCTTCGGCGACAGTGAGACGATGCGTGTGGGCGATTGGGTGATGGCCATGGGCAACCCGCTCGGCCAGGGCTTTTCGGTCTCGGTCGGCGTTGTCTCGGCCCAGGGCCGGGCGCTGAGCGGCACTTATGACGATTACATCCAGACCGACGCTGCCATCAACCGGGGCAATTCCGGCGGGCCGCTGTTCAACATGGCCGGTGAGGTGATCGGCGTGAACACCGCGATCCTGTCGCCCACCGGCGGCTCGATCGGCATCGGGTTCGCGATGTCGTCCTCGGTTGTCACCAACGTGATCGACCAGCTGCAGGAATTCGGCGAAACCCGGCGCGGCTGGCTGGGCGTGCGCATCCAGGACGTGGATGCGGATATCGCCGAAGGTCTCGGGCTGGCCGAGGCGCGCGGCGCCCTGGTCACCGATGTGCCGCCCGGCCCGGCGCTTGACGGGGGGGTCGAGGTGGGCGACGTGATCCTGACCTTCGACGGCGAAGATGTCGATGACACGCGCGAACTGGTGCGTATCGTGGGCGAAAGCAGCGTCGGCGAAACCGTGCGCGTGGTCGTGTTCCGCGACGGCGAAACCGAGACCCTGCGCATCACCCTGGCGCGGCGCGAAACCGCCGAAGGGCTGGCTCCCGACACCGACCCCGCCGCGCCGCAGCCCCAGCCGAGCAGCGAGATACTGGGGATGGAGCTGGTGCCTCTGACCGACGAGTTGCGCGGTCAGCTGGACGCGATGAACGTGTCGGGCGGGCTGGTGATCGAGGCGGTCGATCCGGCCAGTGATGCCGCGGCCAAGGGGCTGCAGCCCGGTGATGTGATCGCCGAGGTGGCGCAGCAGCCGATCCCCGATCTCGATGCGTTCCGCACCCGCATCGACGCGGCGCGGGACGCAGGCCAGGAAAGCGTGCTTCTGTTGATCCGCCGGGCCGGCAGCCCGCGTTTCGTGGCCTTGAGCCTCGCCGAATAAAAACCTGATCCAAAACAATAAAACGCCCTCGCACGACCGGTGCGGGGGCGTTTTTCTATCCGCCTGTGCCGCCTGCGGCCAGCTCCGGGTCCCACAATGCGAGGCCCAGCTGCTGTGCCGCCGCCAGGGACAGAACCGCGCTGTCCAGCCCCTGCGGTGCCTGATAGTCGCGGATGGCGCGCCGCGTGCGGCGGTCCATCACCCCGGTCGGGGCGCCACGGTAAAGCCCCCGTGCCGCCAGCGCCCGCTGCAGCGACGCGATGAAGGCCGGGTCGGTTTCGGCGGCGCAGGGCGTTTCGAACCACAGCTCGCGCCGTTCCTCGACGATACGCTGCTGCGTTTCGGTGACGTAGATCCCCGGCTCCAGCACGCTGCCATCGCTGGCGATCTGGGGGGGCTGGATCATCACCTGATCGGTTATCGTCTCGATCACGGCAGGGGTGACCTGGTGGCCGTAACAGGCGTCTGGATCAGCATCGGGCGGCCCGATCCCCCGGCTGACCGAAACCTCGGGCGCGCTGAAAGGCGCGATCACCGCGCTGAAGGGCGCGTCACTTGCGGATGTGCAGGCCGCAAGGGCGACCAGCCCGAGGGCGGGCAGAGGGGTGCGCATGGATAACTGCTCGGTGCCATGTCCGTTTTTTCGCACGATACCCTGTTTTCGCCCCCCGGGCAAAGCGTTTGCGCCTCAGGGCTGATCGGCGGCGCGGGTGCCCTCATGCAGATCGACCAGCGCATCCAGCATGTCCGATATGTCTTCCACCCGTTCGGCCACCACATGGGTGACGCCCGATTGCCGTTGCAACCGCCCGGTCACACGCAACAGCCGCCCCGCGATCACCGCGCGGCGGAATTGCTGGTAAATCTTCTGCCAGATGATGACATTGCAGATACCGAATTCATCCTCGAGCGTCACGAAGATCACGCCCTTGGCGGTGCCGGGCCGTTGCCGTACCAGCACCAGCCCCGCCACCATCACCCGCGCGCCTTCGGGCGGCAGGTCCAGAAGGTGATGGGGCAGGCAATCGGGCGGCCTGGGCCAATCGGGCGGGACGATATCGGGCTCCATGGGGAACAAAAATAGAACAAATGCGCCGCGACGCAACGGGGGTTTTTGCGCTGGAAACCCGATCAGCCCCGCATTACCTAGCCCCCGACACGCAAACGGAGCGGATGGACATGGCGAAAATCACCTATATCGAACACAACGGCACCGAGCATGTGGTGGACGTGGCCAATGGCCTTACGGTCATGGAGGGCGCGCGCGACAACGGCATTCCGGGAATCGAGGCCGATTGTGGCGGCGCCTGCGCCTGTTCGACCTGCCATGTCTATGTTCACCCGGACTGGGTGGAAAAGCTGCCCGCCATCGACCCGATGGAACAGGACATGCTGGAGTTCGCCTATGAGCCCGACACGACCCGGTCGCGCCTGACCTGCCAGTTGAAGGTTTCCGACGCGCTGGACGGGCTGGTCGTGCAGATGCCCGAAAAACAGATCTGAGGACGGGGCCGGTGGCGCCGCGCCCTGTCTTGCGCGGCTGTCAGCGCTGCGCCCGCGGCGCGGGGCTGGTGCTGGGCCTCTGGCTGGCCGGGGCAGGGGGCGCGCTGGCCTGCACCCCGCCCCATCAGACGACCGCGATGCCCGAAACGGTCAGCGCCGTGTCGGCCGCTGGCGCGCGCGCCTGGTATGACGGGCCCACCACGCGCTATCCCCACGGGGTGTTGGGCGACACGGTCGAGGGCACGGAACTGCATGTCATGACTTCGGCCGGCCCCTGCCGCATCATGTCCGTGACCCTGCCCGAGACTCTGGTCTTCGAGGACACGATGCCCCGGCTGGCCGATCTGGATGGCGACGGGCAGCCCGAAATCATCGTGGTGCAAAGCCATCGAGACCTCGGCGCGCAACTGGCCGTCTATGCGCCGGCCGCCGATGGCGCGTCGCTGGACCTGATCGCCGCGACCCCCTTCATCGGGCGGCGCAACCGATGGCTTGCGCCCATCGGGGCGGGCGATCTGGACGGCGATGGCCGTGTCGAGATCGCCTATATCGACCGCCCGCATCTGGCCCGCACCCTGCGTGTCTGGCGCTATGAGGGCGGCCAGCTGACCGAAATCGCCAGCGCGGACGGATTGACCAACCACCGTATCGGCGACCCGACCATCCCCGGCGGGCTGCGTGATTGCGGCGATGGGCCGGAGATGATCACCGCCGATGCCGGATGGTCGCGCGTGATCGCCACGCGGCTGGGGCCGGATGGCAGGCTTACCTCCCGCGATCTGGGCCCGTGGTCGCCGGGGGCGCTCAACGCCGCCCTGTCCTGCTGACCCGCCCCCTCTTTGCTTCCCAAATACCTCCGCCGGAGGCATCCGGGGCAAGCCACGCGCGCCCCCGCCGGGGTTGACTTCCCCCCTTGCCCAAGATGTATCGGCGCGACGCCTGACACCCCCGAGAGAGGTCCCGCAATGCATGCCTATCGCAGCCATACCTGCGCCGAACTGACCGCCGCCCGGGTGGGCGAAACCGTCCGGCTCAGCGGATGGGTCCACCGGCGGCGCGACCATGGCGGCGTGGTCTTCATCGACCTGCGCGACCATTACGGGATCACGCAGGTGCTGTGCGACCCCGACAGCCCGGTCTTTGCCGAGGTGGAAAAGCTGCGCTCCGAGGTTTGCATCCGCATCGACGGCACCGTGAAGGCGCGCGAGCCGGAGCTTGTGAACCCGAAACTGGCCACCGGCGAGATCGAAGTGTTCATCCGCGACATGGAGGTGCTGGGGCCGGTGGTGGGCGATCTGCCGCTGCAGGTGTTCGGCGATCAGGAATATCCGGAAGAAACCCGGCTGACCTATCGCTACCTCGATCTGCGCCGGGAAAAGATGCAGGAAAACATGCTGTTGCGATCCGATGTTGTCGCATCGATCCGGCGCCGGATGTGGGAGATCGGGTTCCGTGAATACCAGACGCCGATCATAACAGCGTCCTCGCCCGAGGGTGCGCGCGACTTCCTCGTGCCCTCGCGGCTGCATCCGGGCAAGTTCTACGCGCTGCCCCAGGCCCCGCAGCAGTTCAAGCAGCTTCTGATGGTGTCGGGCTTCGACAAGTATTTCCAGATCGCCCCGTGTTTCCGCGATGAAGACCCCCGCGCCGACCGGTCGCCCACCGATTTCTACCAGCTCGACATGGAGATGAGCTTTGTCGAGCAGGAAGATGTGTTCGCGACCATCGAGCCGGTGCTGAAGGGCCTGTTCGAGGAATTCGGGGACGGGCGCACCGTCGATCAGGACTGGCCTCGGATTTCCTATGCCGATGCCGCGCTGTGGTACGGGACCGACAAGCCGGACCTGCGCATCCCGATGAAGATGGAGCGTGTGTCCGAGCATTTCGCGGGCGGCGGTTTCGCGATCTTTGCCAAGATCCTGGAACAGGACGGCACCGAGGTGCGCGCGATCCCCGCACCCGGCGGCGGGTCGCGCAAGTTCTGCGACCGGATGAATGCCTGGGCGCAGAAGGAAGGCCTGCCCGGGATGGGGTATATCTTTTGGCGGGAGGCCGATGGCGACATGGAGGCGGCGGGGCCGCTTGCCAAGAATATCGGGCCGGAACGGACCGAGGCGATCCGGCAGCAACTGGGGCTTGGCGCCGGTGACGCGGCGTTCTTCCTGGCCGGCAAACCGTCGGAGTTCGAGGCCATCGCCGGGCGTGCGCGGGTGGAGATCGGACGCGAATTGGGGCTGGTCGATGAAAGCCGGTTCGCCTTTGCCTGGATCGTCGATTTCCCGATGTATGAAAAGGATGATGAGACCGGCCGGGTCGATTTCAGCCACAACCCGTTCTCGATGCCGCAAGGCGGGCTGGCGGCGCTGGAAGGGGACCCGCTGGACGTGCTGGGCTACCAGTATGACCTTGCCTGCAACGGCTATGAACTGGTGTCGGGCGCGATCCGGAACCACAAGCCCGAGATCATGTTCAAGGCGTTCGAACTGGCCGGGTATGGCGCGGACGAGGTGAAGAAACGCTTCGGCGGCATGGTCAACGCGTTCCAGTATGGGGCGCCGCCCCATGGCGGGTGCGCGGCGGGGATCGACCGGATCGTGATGATCCTGGCGGGCACATCGAATATCCGAGAGGTCATCCTGTTCCCGATGAACCAGCGCGCCGAGGACCTGATGATGGATGCGCCGTCGGACCCGACGTCGGACCAGTTGATGGAGCTCGGGCTGCGGATCATCCCGCAGGATTGATCCACAAGTTATCCACAGATTGTAGCTAGTATGCAATTTTTAGAGCCTAAACTCGGATCTTTCCACAGTCATATGTATCATTAAGATAATGTCGGACCCGGAGGATATGCGGCTCGGTCAACGGGTCGCGCGGTTTCGCCCGCCGCCCTGTCCCGGAGCGCTGACGCTTGCAGGGCATTTCGTGACGGTCGTGCCGCTGGTGGCCGAGGCGCATGGTCCGGGCCTTCGCGCGGCCTATGCCGGTGCAGATCACCTGTGGGATTACCTGCCCTATGGCCCGTTCCCGGACCAGGTTGAATTCGACGCGTGGCTGGCCGACCGCGAGGCAGACACGGACCCGAAATTCTTTGCCTATCTCGATACCGCGGGGACCCCGGTCGGCATGGGAAGTTTCCTGCGGATTGCACCGGGGGCCGGATCCATCGAGGTGGGGCATCTGAATTTCTCACCCTCGATGCAGCGCAGCCCGGCTGCAACCGAGGCGATGTATCTGATGATGCGCTGGGCCTTTGAGGCCGGGTATCGCCGCTATGAATGGAAATGCAACGCGCTGAACCTTGGGTCGCGCCGGGCGGCGCAGCGGCTTGGCCTGTCCTATGAAGGGGTGTTCCGGCAGGCGGCCGTCATCAAGGGCCGCAACCGCGATACCGCCTGGTTCGCCGCGATTGACAAGGAATGGCCGGACCTGCGCCGCGCCTTCGAATCCTGGCTTGCGCCCGGAAATTTCGGCGCGGACGGTTCGCAGAAACGGCGCCTTTCGGACCTGACCGCACCGGTTCTGGCCCTGCGCGACCCGGCGTTGCCGCCGGGACGCTAGACAGGCACCTGCAGCGCCTGGATGCGGTTTGACAGTTCCCCCCGCATGGCAACCCGCGCGGCAGCAGGCAGGCCGTCGCCGAGCCGGGTCGCCTCGGCCTCGAGCGTGGCATCATGGGCGCTGCGCGCCACCCCGATCAGGAACCGGCGCAGGTAGCCCAGCGGCGGATCATCCAGCGCGAGCAGGTCCATCGCATGGGCCAGATCCTCACGAAAGGCGATGCTGTCGGGCGCGATCAGGTCTGCCTCGACCGGGCGGGGCGTGCCATGCAGCACGCAGCCGGGCACATGTTCGAGGATCGCCGCCTGGAAGGCTGCAAGCGAGTCGAGCGGTTTGGGCAGGAACCCATCGGCACCGGCCGCCCGGCACATCGTTTCCGCCGCATCGGGATCGTCGCCGGAGGTGCCGAGGATGATCGGCACCCGCGGTTCCATCGCCGCCATCCGGGCGATCACGTCCTGCCCCGACCCGTCCGGCAGGCCCAGATCGACGATGCCCACCGAGGGGCGATAGACGTTCAGATGCCGTTCGGCGGAGGCCACGCAATCGGCCCGGCGGATGCGTGCGCCGGAGCGCAGGCAAAGAAGGCGCAGCGCCTCGGAGGTGTAGCGGCTGTCCTCCACCACCAGGACGGTCAGGCCCAGAAGCGGCCGGTCGCTGTTGGGCCGTGGGCGGAAATCGAGATCGCCGAGCGGATTGTCCATGCTGCCCCCTTCAGGTTTTGAGAATCCCATCCGATGCAGTTGACGCGATCAATATTGAGCAATCGTTAAGCCACCTGCGGCGAAGGGGCGCTTGGAAAGCCCGGCGGCCTCGGCCATATGCCCCCGAAACGCCTCAGCAACGCCAACCACCCGGAGCCCCCTGATGATCGGACGCCTGAACCACGTGGCCATCGCCGTTCCCGACCTCGATGCCGCTGCCGCGCAATATCGCGACACGCTGGGGGCGAAGGTGGGTGCGCCGCAGGACGAACCCGATCACGGGGTCACGGTGGTGTTCATCGAGTTGCCGAACACCAAGATCGAGCTGCTGTATCCGTTGGGCGACAATTCCCCGATCCGGGGTTTTCTGGACAAGAACCCGTCGGGCGGCATCCATCACATCTGCTACGAGGTCGAAGATATCCTTGCCGCGCGCGATCAGCTGCAGGCCAGCGGGGCCCGGGTGCTGGGCGATGGAGAACCGAAGATCGGCGCCCATGGCAAACCGGTGCTGTTCCTGCATCCCAAGGATTTCACCGGCACGCTTGTCGAACTGGAGCAGGTCTGATGGGCATTGTCACCGGCCTCGTGCTTTATGCCATCATCTGGTTCATGACGCTGTTCGTGATCCTGCCCCTGCGGCTGCAAAGCCAGGACGAGGCAGGGGAACGGGTGGCGGGCACGCCCGGGTCGGCCCCGGCGAACCCGCAACTGGCGCGGCGGTTCCTGGTCACCTCGGGCGTGGCGGCGGTGGTCTGGGCGGTGATCGCGGCGATCATCATCTTCGACCTGATCACCATTGACGATATCGACCTGTTCACCCGGTTCGGGATGGGCGAGCCGCGCTGAGCCGGTGATAGAGGTGGGTGAAGGTCGCGGCCCCCAGGATCGGCACCAGCAGGTTGATCACCGGGATCGTGAGCGGCACCGTCATCAACACGCCCGCCGCGAAGATCGTGCCGCGATGGCGTTTACGGAATGCCGCGGCCCCGGCGGCATCTGACCGGCGCAGCGCCACGACCTGGGCATATTCCCGGCCAAGCAGCACGCCGTTCACGCCCCAGAACAAAAATGGTGCAAGCGGCGGGAGGGCAATGTAGAGCACGAGCGCCAGAAGGTTCACGCCGATCAGCACGGCGAGAAATTTCAGACCGTCCAGGATCCCCTCGACCAGTCCGATGGGACGGGCGGGCGGCAGGCCCGGGTAGTGCTTGTCTTCAACCGCCTGCGCGATCTGTTCCAGGAACATCCCGGTGAAGGCCGAGGCAACCGGCACCATGAGGAAGATGGAAAGAAGCAATATCAGGGGGATGCCGGCCCAAGTTAAGGCGTTGTCGACCCAGGTGACCTCGCCGATCCAGGGCAGGCTGAAACTGTCGGGCAGGAACCAGCCGACGAGGCCCACGAAGCCGAGATAGAAGGCGACGAGCAGGCCGATGGTCAGCGCAAGGCCGATGGCAAGCACCCCCAGAAAGCGGCGGTCCCCCAGTTGGCCCACGGCCTTGGCGAAATCGGTCAGGATCATGCGTCGACCCGGATCACGATATCGGACAGGTCCGGGCGCGGGCGTTCGGGCGGTGTGGCGGATGCGGTGCCGAGATGGATGTAGCCCGCCACGAAATCCGGCGGCTCGATCCCGTGGGCGCAGCGGTTGAATTCGGCGTCATTTGCGACCCACCCGGTCAGCCAGGCCGCGCCGAAGCCCGAGGCCAGCGCCGCGTTGACCATTGCCGCACAGGCGGCGCCGGCGCTGAGTTGCTGTTCGAAGAGCGGGATCTTGGCCTCGGCGTCATGTTTGGAGATCACCGCGACGACCAGCGGGGCGGCGCGAAAGGTTTTCGCCGCCTTTTCCATGCGCCCGGGATCGCGCCCCTGCGCCACGCCGATCTCGATCGTCAGGTCGGCTAAACGGGTCAGCGCGGCCGGGCCCAGCACCGCGAAGCGCCAGGGCGCAAGCTTGCCATGGTCGGGCACACGGGCCGCCGCGGTCAGGATGGTGTCGAGCGCGGCCCCCTCGGGCACCGGGGCCTGCAGTGCCTTGGCCGGGCTGGACCTGCGGGTCAGCAGGAAATCGATCGGGGTCGAAAGGTCGTTCATGGCATATCCGGCAACGGGGTCCTTGCCTCCATGTCAGGTGCCGCAGCGCGCCGGTCAACCCGGCCCGGGCGTCAGGCCGATTTCTTTTTCGCCGATGGCTTTGCCTTGGCCTTGGTCGTCGTGCGCCGTTTGCCCGTGCCCTTGCCGCCCTTGGCCTGTTTCTCGGCGATCAGGGCGACAGCGGTGTCCATCGTCACGTCCTCGGGCTCGGTGCCCTTGGGCAGGGTGGCGTTGATCTTGTCCCATTTGACATAGGGCCCGTAGCGCCCCGACATCACGTTGACCGGCCCGCCATGTTCGGGATGTTCGCCCAGTTCCTTGAGCGGGGCAGCCGCCGCGCCGCGCGCGCCCCGACCCGCCGCCTTTGCCGCGATCAGTTCGACGGCACGGTTCATGCCGAGGGTGAACACCTCCTCCGGGTCGGGCAGGTTGGCATAGACCTTTTTGCCGTCGGCGGTCAGGTGCAGGACATAAGGGCCATAGCGGCCGAAATTGGTTTCCACCACGCCGCCATCTTCGGGGTGGTCGCCGACTTTCCGGGGCAATTTCAGAAGCTTGAGCGCCTGTTCTAATGTCAGATCCTCTGCGCTCCACCCTTTGGGCAGGGATGCGCGGGGGGGCTTGGGCTGGTCCTCGGTGGCATCGCCCAATTGCACATAGGGGCCAAAGCGGCCGTCGCGCAATGTCACCCGTTCGGAGGTATCGGGGTCGACGCCCAGCATCTTGCCATCGGGGCTGATTGCCGTGCCTGCCTCGGCATCGGGGTTAGGCGGACCGAAGGGGCGCGTATAGCGACATTCGGGATAGTTCGAGCAGCCGATAAAGGCCCCGCCCGACCGCGCGGTGCGCATGCTCAGCCGCCCGGTGCCGCAATTGGGGCAGGCGCGCGGATCGCCGTCGCCCGTGTCGGGGAACAGATGCGGCTCGAGCACCTCGTTGATCTTCTCCAGCACATCGGTGATGCGCAATTCCGAGGTCTCGGCGATCGCGGCGGAGAAATCACGCCAGAACGCCTCCAGCACATCCTTGTAGGCGCGGTCCCCGGCGCTGACCTCATCCAGCTGGTTTTCCAGATCGGCGGTGAAATCGAAGGCCAGGTATTGCGGGAAGTAGTTGACGAGGAAGGCGGTGACGAGCCGGCCCTTGTCCTCGGGGATGAGGCGGTTCTTGTCCTTGCGCACGTAACCGCGCGCCTGGATCGTATCGAGGATCGAGGCATAGGTCGACGGACGTCCGATGCCCAATTCCTCCATTCGTTTCACCAGCGTCGCCTCGGTGTAGCGCGGCGGCGGCTGGGTGAAATGCTGCTGGCCAAGCACCGCGCCATCGCCCGACAGCAGCGCGGCATCGGCCTCGCGCAGGCCGCGGGACCCTTCGCCTTCGACCAGCGCGTCGCCGGTCAGTTTTGCGAAATCATCCGTCAGCGCGCCCTTGGCCGGGGTCAGGGTCTCGCCCTCGCTGACCTGTGGAAGACGGCGGCCATCCTCGTCGTCGCTGTCATCGCGACCTTCTTCATAGACTTTCAAAAATCCATCGAAAAGAATGACTTGCCCACTGGCCCTCAACTCGACCTGGGCGTCCGAACTGGCAACCGTAACGGTCGTGCGTTCCAGCCGCGCCGCCTCCATCTGGCTGGCGATGGTGCGTTTCCAGATCAGGTCATAAAGCTTGCGCTGATCGTCCTCGGACAGCCGGATATCTTCAGGCGCCTTCGCCATATCCGTCGGGCGAATGCACTCATGTGCCTCCTGCGCGTTCTTGGCCTTGTTCTTGTACATGCGCGGGCTGGAGGGCACGTAATCGGTGCCGAATTTCGCGCCGATCGTATCGCGTGCGGCATGGACCGCCTCGGGCGCCATGTCGATCCCGTCGGTTCGCATATAGGTGATATGGCCCGCCTCATACAGCCGCTGTGCCGCGCTCATGGTCTGGCGCGCCCCGAATCCGAATTTCCGGCTGGCTTCCTGTTGCAGGGTCGAGGTCATAAAGGGCGGTGCGGGGTTTCGGCTGGTCGGTTTGGCCTCGACCGTTGCCACCGACAGCGCGCGGGATGATACCGCCTGCACAGCAAGCCCGGCACTGGCCGCATTATCAAGATCATAGCGGTCGAGCTTCTTGCCGCCCAGGCTGACAAGGCGCGCCTCCAGCGTCTGCCCGCGCGGCGTTTCCAGCATCGCACGCACCGACCAGTATTCGCGCGGCTTGAATGCCTCGATTTCCATCTCGCGGTCGGTGATGATGCGCAGCGCGACCGACTGGACCCGGCCCGCCGATTTCGCCCCCGGCAGCTTGCGCCACAGAACCGGCGACAGGTTGAAACCCACCAGATAATCCAGCGCCCGGCGCGCGAGGTAAGCCTCGACCAGTTCCATATCGACCTGGCGGGGGTTCTTCATGGCCTCGGTCACAGCCGTCTTGGTGATCGCATTGAACACCACCCGGCTGACCTCGGTGCCCTTCTTGATCGCCTTGCGCTTTGTCAGCGCCTCCTGCAGGTGCCATGAAATCGCCTCGCCCTCGCGGTCGGGGTCGGTGGCGAGGATCAGGGTGTCGTCATTTTTCAGGGCGTCGGCGATCGCCTTGACGTGTTTCTTGCTGTCGGCGCCGACCTCCCACAGCATGGCAAACCCGTCCTCGGGATCGACCGATCCGTCCTTCGACGGAAGATCACGAACATGGCCAAAGGAGGCGAGCACGGTGTAATCGCTTCCAAGATACTTGTTGATTGTCTTGGCCTTGGCGGGCGACTCGACGACGACGACGGGCATTGCTGCTGCTCTTTTCCTTGGGTCTGGAAGGGGGCGGAACGGTCCCGCACCCCGTCGGCGGCGGACCATGTGGGGGCGAATTGCCTGTTGTCAATGCGTCACCGCCGAGGCGCTTGGCCTGCCCGGCTCGGGCATCTGCGTCGAAAACGACCCGCCGAAAGACGAAAACGGGGATGCGCCTGACGCGTCCCGCCTCTAGGCCGGAAGGCGAAAGGCCCTGTCGCCATGCGCCTGCTGATTTCCTTCGCGGCCCTGTTCCTGTCGGTCGCGCTGTTGCAACTGTCTTCGGGCGGCGTGGGGCCGCTCGACGTGCTGTCGGGCACGGCGCTCGGGTTCTCGGCCACCCAGATCGGTCTTTTGGGGTCTGCGCATTTTCTTGGCTTTTTCATCGGGTGTTGGTGGGCGCCGCGCCTGATGGGGTCGGTCGGCCATTCCCGCGCTTTCGCGGCCTTCACCGCGATGGGGGCCATCGGGTTGCTGTCCCACATGCTGATCGTCGACGCCTACGCCTGGGCGCTGATGCGGGTCGCATCGGGTCTGTGCATCGCGGGCTGTTACACGGTGATCGAGGCATGGCTGCAGGCCAAGACCGACAATGCCAACCGGGGGCGGACCATGGGCGTCTACCGGATGGTCGACACCGGCGGGTCGCTGGTCGCACAATTGCTGATCGGGGTTCTCGCCCCCGCCTCCTACGTGTCCTACAACCTTCTGGCGCTTTTTTGTTGTGCGGCGCTGCTGCCGCTGACGCTGACGCGGCTGAAACAGCCCGAGACGCCCTCGGCCCCCCGTTTGCGCCCCAGCCTCGCCTGGGCCTTGTCACCGCTCGCCGTGGCGGGCGTGGTGGTGGCGGGGGTCTCGGGCGCGTCTTTCCGGATGATCGGTCCGCTTTACGGCACCGAGGTGGGGCTGAGCCCCGACCAGATCGGGTTCTTCCTTGCGGCTTTCGTTCTGGGCGGCGCGCTGGCGCAATGGCCCGCGGGATGGGTCGCGGACCGGCATGACCGCCGCCGCGTGCTGATCTGGTTCTCGGTCGCCTCGGTGGCGGCCTGCGGGCTCAGCCTCGGGCTGGCGCAACACGGGATCGGCGCAATCTTTGTTGCCGCCTTTGTCTTCGGCGGCACGACCTTTCCGATCTATTCCATTTCGGCCGCCCACGCCCATGACTGGGCCGATGACACGATGCGGGTGGAGCTTTCGGCGGCGCTGATGTTCTTTTACGCGCTGGGGGCCATTGCCGCGCCGCTGGTCAGCTCGGGGCTGATCGCGGCCTTCGGGCCGGGGGCGATGTTCGTGTTCATCGCGCTCGCCCATGTCGGACTGGTTGCCTTCAGCCTGGTGCGGATGCGCCGCCGCGCCCCGTCTGGGACACGCAATCCCTATGTCTGGATCCCGCGCACATCCTTCCTGGTGGGGCGGCTGTTCCGCAGGCCCAAGTGATACTGGCCCCGGCGCGCCGCTTGCGGTAGAGGCTCTACACCACCGCAGATGACCGGGCAGACATGGCACGCATCCTGATCACCTCCGCGATCCCTTACATCAATGGGATCAAGCACTTGGGCAATCTTGTGGGCAGCCAGCTGCCCGCCGATCTCTACGCACGCTACATGCGCGCGCGCGGTCACGAGGTGCTGTTTCTCTGCGCGACCGACGAACATGGCACGCCTGCCGAACTGGCGGCGGCAAAGGCAGGCAAACCGGTCGCCGACTACTGTGCCGAGATGTGGGCGGTGCAGGACGAACTGGGCAAGGGGTTCCGCCTCAGCTTCGATCATTTCGGCCGCTCCTCCAGCCCCCGGAACCACCGCCTGACCCAGCATTTCGCGGGGCGGTTAGCCGACGCGAACCTCATCCGCGAAGTCTCTGAAAAACAGGTCTATTCCGTGGCTGATGGCCGGTTCCTGCCGGACCGCTACATCGAAGGGACCTGCCCCAATTGCGGCTATGACAAGGCCCGGGGCGATCAATGCGAAAACTGCACCAAGCAGCTCGATCCGACCGACCTAATCGAGCCGCGGTCTGCCATCTCCGGGTCGACCGATCTGGAGGTGCGCGAGACCAAACACCTTTACCTGCGCCAGTCCGAAATGCGTGACCAGCTGCGCGACTGGATCGACAGCAAGACCGACTGGCCGGTTCTGACCACCTCGATCGCCAGAAAGTGGCTCGACGACGGGGACGGGTTGCAGGACCGGGGCATCACCCGCGATCTCGACTGGGGCATTCCGGTCAGGCGCGGAACCGAGGGCTGGCCGGGGATGGAGGGCAAGGTCTTCTACGTCTGGTTCGACGCCCCGATAGAATACATCGCCTGCGCCGCCGAATGGGTGGATGCGGGCAAGGGACCCGCGCCCGATCCGGGCGCAGACAAAGACAGTGTCTGGGAACGATGGTGGCGCACCGACAAGGGTGCGGATGATGTGCGTTACGTTCAGTTCATGGGCAAGGACAACGTGCCGTTTCACACGCTCAGCTTCCCGGCCACGATCCTGGGGTCAGGTGAGCCATGGAAACTTGTGGATTACATCAAGTCCTTCAACTACCTCAATTACGATGGCGGCCAGTTCAGCACGTCTCAGGGGCGCGGCGTCTTCATGGACCAGGCGCTGGACATCCTGCCGTCCGATTACTGGCGCTGGTGGTTGCTCAGCCATGTGCCGGAAACTTCTGACAGCGAGTTTACCTGGGACGGATTCCAGCA
Organism: Paracoccaceae bacterium; assembly: GCA_024742455.1. Lineage (GTDB taxonomy): Bacteria > Pseudomonadota > Alphaproteobacteria > Rhodobacterales > Rhodobacteraceae > JANSYL01. The sequence continues at coordinate 50,415 of JANSYL010000007.1, forward strand.
GGATGTGAACAAGGACCTGGCCGATGTGCTGGGCAATTTCGTCAGCCGGATCACGAAATTTTGCCGGTCGAAATTCGGGGAGATTGTGCCTGAGGGCGGCGCCTACGGGCCAAAGGAAACCGCCCTGATCGCCGATCTGCAAACCCGGCTCGACCGCTACCAGGGTCACATGGACGCGATCGAGATCCGCAAGGCCGCGGCCGAGCTGCGCGCGATCTGGGTGGCCGGTAACGAATACCTGCAATCCGCCGCCCCCTGGACCGCGTTCAAGGAAGACCCCGACCGCGCGGCCGCGATCACCCGTTTCGCGCTGAACCTGATCCCGTTCTATGCCGCACTATCGGAACCCTTCATTCCCGACGCCGCTCAGCAGATGGCCGATGCCATGGGAACAGACCTGATCTGGCCCGAAACGGTCGAGCGCGCGCTGAGCCGCCTTGCCCCGGGACATGCCTTCACCGTGCCGGACGTGCTTTTCGCCAAGATCGCCGATGAAGACCGCGAAGCCTGGGCCGCGCGCTTTGCCGGAACCCGCGGCTAAGAGGGCGCTGCCCCCGGCCGTCGCCATCGGGGCTTGAACCGGTGGCGCCCCAGATGGCGACCCTCCCCCGAGGGTATTTGGAAAGCAAAGAGGGGCAAGGCGCATCCCTGCCATCTTTGCTTTGCAAATACCTCCGCCGGAGGCATCCGCCCTCGCCATTTGCCAAAACCCTCGATCTGCGCCGGATCCCCGGATTTCGGGGATCCAGCGGGTGGCTGAGCGGCTCCGCAAGGGGCCCGAAGACGCCCGCCGCCCGTTCAGCGGGCGCGCAGCACCGCGCCGGGGTTCATGATTCCCTTGGGGTCCAGCGCGGCCTTGATCGCCCGCATCGCGGCAAGTTTCGCCGGATCGCCATAGCGTTCCAGGTCATCGACCTTCAGCCGCCCGATCCCGTGTTCGGCCGAGACCGACCCGCCCAGTTCCACGGTCAGGTCATGCACCGCCCGTTTGATCGCACTGCGCTGGTGGTCATGGTCTGAACGGCTCCGCCCGGGCATGGGAAAGACATTGTAGTGCAGGTTGCCGTCGCCCAGATGGCCGAAGCAGTTGAGGCGGAAACTGTCGATTGCGCCGATGCGTTCCGGTGCCCTGGCGATGAACTCGGGAATTCGCGCGACCGGCACCGATGTGTCATGGGACGAGACCGCGCCGATCCGGCGATTGGCGGCGGGGATGTTTTCGCGCAGCGCCCAGAATTCCGCGCGCTGCCCCTCGGACTGCGCGATCACACCGTCGGTCACCAGCCCGTCCTCCGCTGCTTCCTCGAACAGCGTCATTAGGGCGGTTTCCGGGTCGCCCTCCGCGCCCATGCCAAGATCGATCAGGCACATCCATTCGGGCCGCTCTGCAAAGGGTTGCCGCGTCTCGGGTCCGACCTCATCGAGGAACAAAAGTCCTTGTTTGCCAATGAGTTCAAAGGCGGAGATCGCATCTCCGATCCGGCGCTGCGCCAGCCTGAGCAGCGCCAGCGCCGCCTCGGGTGACGCCACCACCATCAGCGCCGCGCCGGTCTTGGCCGGTTTCGGGTGCAGGCGCAGCGCCGCGGCAGTGATCACGCCCAGCGTGCCCTCGGCCCCGATCAGCAGATGCCGCAGGTCATAGCCCATGTTGTTCTTTCTGAGCGGCGTCGCGGTCTGCATCACCGACCCGTCAGGCAACACCGCCTCGATCCCCAGCGTCAGGTCGCGGGCATTGCCGTAGCGGATCACGTTGACCCCCCCGGCATTCGTCGCCAGTAGCCCGCCGATGCGGGCCGACCCCTGGCTGGCCAGTGTCAGGGGGAACATCCAGCCCTGTGCTTCCGCGGCCGTGTGGATATCGGCCAGGATCGCGCCCGCCTCCACCACCATCGTTCCGGCCTCGGCGTCGAAACTGCGGATGGCACGCATGCGTTCCAGCGACAGGATCAGCGGCGCGGGTCCGTCTTCTGTCAATTGTCCGCCGACCAGGCCGGTGCCGCCGCCATAGGGAATGACCGGGGTGCCGGTGTCGTTGCACAGGCGCAGGATCGCCGCCACTTCCTCGGCCGATCCGGGGGCAACGACGCCTGCGGCCCGGCCCTGCCAGCGTCCGCGCGGCTCCTCCAGATAAGAGGCATCGGCGGCGCGCAGGGCCGTGGCGGGCAAAAGCTCGGAAAGGCGACGGTCGAGATCGGTCATGTCGGTCCAGTTAGCGCGCGTGGGTCATCCGGCATCGGTGCGGCCGCGCCGGTCGTGACGCAGATTGGCGTAGAGCACGTGATTGCGCCAGCGCCCGTTGATCTGGAGATAGCTTTGCGCCACCCCTTCATATTTGAAGCCGCAGGCCTCCAGCACTCCGCGCGAGGCGGCATTCTCGGGCAGGCATGCGGCCTCGAGCCGACTGAGTTCAAGCGTCTTGAAGCTATAGTAAACAACCGCTTGCAGGGCTTCTTTCATGTAACCTTGCCGGGCGTGGGCCGCCCCCACCCAATAGCCGAGGGTCGCCGCCTGGGCCGGACCCCGGCGGATATTGTCCAGCGTGATCGCCCCCAGAAGGGTGTCATCGTCGCGGCGCAGGATGAACAGGGGCACCGCGGTGCCCTGCGCCAGCGCCCGTTGCGCCCAGTAGACGCGCCCGGTGAAGCTTTTGCGGGTCAGGTGATCGGGGGCCCAGCTCGGCTCCCAGGGTTGGAGGAACCCGGCCGATCCCGACCGCAGGGCAGCCCATGGCCTGAAATCGGCATGGCGCGGCAGGCGCAGCACGAGGCGCTGGGTGTCGATGCGAACGTGCCGTCTGCGGCTCAGCATCAGGCAGCCAGACGCCCCGTCACATCGGCCAGATCGGGCGCATCGGCAACGGGGCCATACAGCGCCATTGCCGCGCGCCCGGCCCGCGCCACGGCGGCGGCATGGTCGCGCAGCCCGTCCAGCGTCACCGCGTCGATGCGGGCGATGGTTTCCTCGAGCGCGGGCACCCGGTTCCAGATCGACACCAGCCGGGCCAGGCGTTCGGCCCGTGACGACGGGCTTTCCAGCCCCATGAGCAGCCCCGCCTTCATCTGCGCGCGCGCCCGGTCCAGTTCGGCGGCGCTCATGTCGCTTGCGGCGCGGCGCAACTCATCCACCGTCAGCCCGATCAGGTCGGGCAGGTCCTCGGCCCCGGTGCCTGCATAGATCGTCAGCAGGCCGGTGTCGTCATAGCTGCCGACCTGCGCGAAGATCGTATAGCAAAGCCCTCGTTTTTCACGGATTTCCTGGAAAAGGCGTGAAGACATCCCGCCGCCCATCGCGGTGGCGTAGATTTGTGCCGTATAGACATCGTCGGACCGGTACCCCGGGGCCTCGAGGGCCAGGGTGAAATGGGCCTGTTCAAGCGATTTGACTTCGCGCCGCTCGCCGCCGCCGAAGGCACCGGGTTCGGGGCGTTCGATCGGGCAGGGCGGCAGGTGACCGAAGGCCGTTTCGGCAAGTCGCACGATGCTGTCGTGATCGACGCCCCCCGCTGCCGACAGGATCAGCTGCCCCGGCCCGTAATGCTGCGCCACGAAGCGGTCGAAATCGGCGCGGGTGAAGGACCGGACCCGTTCCGCCGGCCCGAGGATCGTGCGGCCCAGGGGCTGTTCGGGATAGGCCGCTTCCTGCAGCCAGTCGAAAATGATGTCGTCGGGCGTGTCGGCGGCCTGTCCGATTTCCTGAAGAATGACGCCACGCTCGACCTCGATTTCCGCGGGGTCGAAGGCGGGGTTCAGCACGATGTCGGAAATGAGGTCGATGGCCAGCGGCACGTCTTTCTTCAGCACCCGCGCATAATAGGCCGTGACCTCGCGGCTGGTATAGGCGTTGATGAAGCCGCCCACATCCTCGATCTCTTCGGCGATCTGCAAGGCGCTGCGCCGCGCCGTTCCCTTGAAGGCCATGTGTTCGAGGAAATGCGCGATGCCGTTCTGGTCGGCCCGTTCATGCCGCCCGCCCGCATTCACCCACAGGCCGACGGCCGCAGATTCGAGGCCCGGCATATGTTCGGTGACGATGCGCAACCCGTTGGGCAGGGTATGAAGCCGCACCGTCATGCGAAGACTTCCCCGGTGATAAGGGCCTCGATCGCTGCCAGGTCATTGTCGACCCGCGTCACACGTTCGGGCCGGTCGAAAAGGTCGGCCATGCGCGCGGGCAGGGCAGGGCGGATGCCGGTTGCAGCCTCCACCGCGTCGGGGAATTTCGCGGGATGCGCGGTGGCGAGCGTTACCATCGGCGTTGGCCCGAGATGGTCCTGGGCCACATGGACACCGATGGCGGAATGGGGACACAGCAGTTCGCCCATCTCGGGCAGGGCACGGGCGATCATGGCTGAGGTTTCCGCCTCGGATGCGCGGCCCGAGGCGAAATCATCGCGCAGGCGTTCCAGCGCGCCCTGGCTGATATGGAAGCCGCCGCCCTGTTTCAGTTCATCCATGAGCTGCGCGACCGCGCCGCCGTCCCTTCCGTAGGCATCGAACAGCGCGCGTTCGAAATTCGACGACACCTGGATGTCCATCGACGGGCTGATCGACGGGGTGACCCCGTCCGTCACGTAATCGCCCGAGGACATCGCGCGGTGCAGGATGTCGTTCTGGTTTGTCGCGATCACCAGTTTTTCGATCGGCAGGCCCATCCGTTTGGCCAGGTAGCCCGCGAAGATATCGCCGAAATTCCCGGTGGGCACGCAGAAGCTGATGGCGCGGTGGGGCGCGCCGAGCGACACGGCGGCGGTGAAGTAATAGACGATCTGCGCCAGCACGCGGGCGAAGTTGATCGAATTGACGCCCGCCAGCCGCACGCCGTCACGGAATTCGAAATGGTTGAACATGTCCTTCAGCCGCGCCTGGCAATCGTCGAAATCGCCGGTGACGGCCAGCGCATGGGCGTTGGCCTCGGCCACGGTGGTCATCTGGCGGCGCTGCACGTCCGAGACACGCCCATGCGGATACATGATGAACACGTCCACAGCATCAAGACCGCGAAACGCCTCCATCGCCGCCGATCCCGTATCGCCCGAGGTCGCGCCGACGATGGTCACCCGGTCGCCCCGGCGTTTCAGCGCCGCCTCGAACATCTGCCCGATCAGCTGCATCGCGAAGTCCTTGAAGGCCAGTGTCGGCCCGTGGAACAGCTCCAGCAGGAAATGATTGGGTTGCAATTGCTTGAGCGGGGCGCGGGCGGCATGGCCGAACCCGGCATAGGCGCGCACGATGATGTCGTGGAATTCGGCATCGGTGAAGGTGTCACCGATGAAGGGGCGCATCACGCGAAACGCGACCTCTTCATAGCTCAGGCCCGCGAGCGCGGCGATATCGCCCTGCGCCATGACAGGCAGCTCGGCCGGAACATAAAGCCCGCCATCGCGCGCAAGCCCGGTCAGCATCGCCTCTTCAAAGCTCAGGTCAGGGGCTTGGCCCCTGGTCGACACGTAGCGCATCGGGGGTATCCTTCAGGTCATTCGACGCCTGATACGCCAGACGAGAAACGCTGTCATCCCCAACCACACGGCCGCCAGGCCGAACCACTGGATCGCATAGCCCAGGTGATTGTTGGGGATACCCGCGCTGCTGACGGGCAGGGGGGTGACGGCGGGCTCGGCCGGGGTGATGGTGCGGGCGATGATCAGGATGGGTTCCGTTCCCAGATGGGCAGCCAGCGCGGTCACGTCGCGGGCGAACCAGGTGTTGGTGGCGGGGTCGTCGGCAGGGGTGAAGGCGTCGCGTTCGTCGGGCCAGTGCAGGTTGCCGGTGACGGCGACACGGGCTTGAGGCGCAACGGGCAGGTCGTTCGCGACGGGAATGATCCCCCGGTCCAGCAGCACGACCCGGTCGCCCAAATCGAAGCGCGAGATCAGGCGATAGGCCGCGCCCACCCCCCGCTGGCTGACCAGAACGCGGACCGGATCACCGTCGATGACGCCCATGGCTTCGACGGGCAGGAACCGGTCGGCCTCGGCGTCGGGGTCCGGTGGCAGGGGAACGGGCGCTGCCGCGATGCGCGCGTCGATCTCGGCCAGCATCGCCTGTTTCCATTCCAGCCGCTGCAATTGCCAGATGCCCAGGCCGGCCAGGAAGGCCGCCCCGATAAGGCCGAAAAGAAGGGGGACCGCGATGCGCCGCATGAAACCTGGGCAAGTGAGGGGTGGAAAGAAACAGATCGGGGGGCCGCAGCCCCCCGACGAAACCTTATCTGGCCGGGGTCATATTCCCCAGATGTAGACGGCGGCGAACAGGAACAGCCAGACGACATCGACGAAGTGCCAGTACCATGCCGCCGCTTCGAACCCGATATGTTTCTCTGCGGTGAAATGGCCCTGCCGCACCCGCAGATAGCAGATGAACAGGAAGATCGTGCCGATGATCACGTGCACACCGTGGAACCCGGTCGCGAGGAAGAAGGTGGAAAAGAACTTGTCGCCCCCGAAGGTCCAGTCCTGACCGACCAGCAGGTACCAGTATTCATAGGCCTGCAGCCCGGTGAAGATCAGGCCCAGCACGATCCCGATCAGCAGGCCCCATTCCACGTCCTTGCGGCTTTCGTTGTGGACCAGGGCATGGTGTGCCCAGGTCACCGCACAGCCCGACAACAGCAGGATCAGGGTGTTGATCAGCGGCAGGTGGAACGCGTCGACCTGGTAGAATTCCGGCGGCACATAGGTGGATGCCTCGTACATGTTCATCGGGTAGATGGCATGTTTGAAGAACGCCCAGAACCAGGCGACGAAGAACATCACCTCGGACATGATGAACATGATGAAACCGTATTTCAGGCCGATCCGCACGACGGGCGTGTGATCGCCCGCGTTGGATTCCACGATCACGTCGGCCCACCAGCCATACATGACGTACAGCACCGCCGCGAGGCCCATGAGGAACAGCCAGGGACCCGATCCGTGCATCCAGTTGACCGCACCGAACAGCATCGCAAAGGCCCCGGCGGCGGCCATGAAGGGCCAGATCGACGGGGGCAGAATGTGGTAGTCGTGGTTTTTCGTGTGGGCCATGGGGGTGGTCCTTCTCGGGGTCGTTACTGGGCCACCTGCAACTGCGCGAGATCTTCGGGCATGTCGGTGACGTGGAAAGTGTAGGAAAGCGTGATCGCCGGTGTGTTGCGGCTTTCGGGATCGTCCAGGATTTCGGGGTCGACGAAGAAGGTGACCGGCATCTCGACCCGCTCACCGGGCATCAGCACCTGCTGTTCGAAGCAGAAACAGGCGATCTTGACGAAGTAGAGGCCCGCATCGAAGGGGGCGACGTTGAAGCTTGCGGTGCCCGCGATGGGTTCATCGGTCGGGTTGTAGGCTTCGTAAAAGACCAGCCCGGTTTCCCCCAGGCGGATATCGACCGACCGGGTCATCGGGCGAAATTCCCACGGCATGTCGCGGGCAAGCGAGGCATCGAAGCGCACGGTGATCGTGTCTTCCAGGATCACGTCGCTTTCGGCCTCGGCGGTGTTGGTGGTTCCGCCATAGCCCGTGACGCGGCAGAACCAGTCGTAAAGCGGCACCGCCGCCCAGGCCAGCCCGCCCATCACCACGATCACCGCCATCAGGCGGGTGACGACCTTCTGGTTCTGGGTCAGCGTCATCGGCTCTCCTCCACCGGCGGTGTTACCGACACGCGGGGCTGATGGTCAAAGGCCTCCATCGACGCACCCTCGCGGATTTTCGCGATGGTCAGGCCGAAGACAACCACGATGAAGCCGACGAGGCAGAGCGCCACGCCGAGGTTGCGGCCGAAGCGGCGCTGGTGAAGTTCATGGGTTTCGGTGATCGGCATGAATTACCCCCAAAGGCCCAGGGCGCGCAGCGCGGCATCGGCCAGCAGCGCCCCGAAATGCAGAAACAGATAGGTGAGCGAGAACCGGAAGACGCGCTTTTCAACCGCGTATCCGTCAGCCTCCGCCGTTGCCTCGTCCCGGCGCCAGATCTGCCATGCGCCGTGCAGGAAGATGGCGTTCAGGATCAGCGCGGCGGTGAGGTAGGCCGGGCCTGCGACCGGCGTGATCGCCAGCCCAAGCGCGACCGGCACCAGCAGGATGGTATAGATCAGGATCTGGCGACGCGTCTCGGCCCGGCCATGGGTGACCGTCAGCATCGGCACCTTGGCGCGGTGGTAGTCGGATTTCATGAACAGCGCCAGCGCCCAGAAATGCGGCGGCGTCCACATGAAGATCAGGCCGAACAGCAGCACTGCCTCGATCGAGATCGCGCCCGTGGCGGCCACCCAACCGATCATCGGGGGAAACGCGCCCGCCGCGCCGCCGATGACGATGTTCTGGGGCGTCGCGCGCTTCAGCCAGATCGTGTAGACGACGGCATAGAAGAAGATGGTGAAGGCCAGCAGGGCCGCGGCCATCAAGTTGGTGGCCAGCCCCAGCATCGCGACGGAGATCGCGCTGAGCCAGAGGCCGAGGCTCAGCGCCTCGGTCGGCGCGACGCGGCCCGCGGGCACGGGGCGTCTGGCGGTGCGTGCCATCACCTGGTCTATATCGGCGTCATACCACATGTTCAGCGCACCCGACGCGCCCGCGCCAAGCGCGATGAACAGGATCGCGGTGAAGCCGATCATCGGGTCGATCGGGCCGGGGGCGATCACCAGCCCGACCAGCGCAGTGAACACGACCAGCGACATCACGCGGGGCTTCAGCAGCAGGATGTAATCGCCGAAACGGGCCTCGCCCGCGGCGGCCTGTGTGATGTTGTTCGTCGTTGCGTCGGTCATCGCTGTGTCGCTCGCCTTTAGACCCGGCCCTGGCCCGGGACGTTGGAAACCGGGCCGAGGCCCGGATTACGCCTCAGTCGGCCGAAGCCAGTTCCAGCACCGCCGGGGCGCGGGTGCCGGTCGAGGCGAACTCCTGCGCCTCGCCATTGATCCACGCCTCGTATTCCTCGGGCGTCACGGCGAAGACGGTGATCGGCATATAGGCGTGGCTGACGCCGCAGAGTTCCGAACACTGGCCGAAATAGACGCCTTCCTGGCCCGGATCGATCTCGAACCACAGTTCGGCCAGGCGCCCCGGCACGCCGTCCTGCTTCACGCCGAAGGCGGGCACGGTCCATGAATGGATCACGTCGGCGGCGGTCACCTGCACAACCACGGTCTGACCCGTAGGCACCACCATCGCGGTATCGGTGGCCAGCAGGTATTCATCGGGTCCGTAGCCGTATTCGGCCAGTTCGTCCTCCTGCAGCATGAAGCTTTCGTAGGAAATGCCATGCTCTGGATACTCATAGCCCCAGTACCACTGGTAGCCTGTCGCCTTCACCACGACATCGGCCTCGGGGATCGTCTGTTGCTTGAACAGAACCGGCAGCGAAAACGCCCCGATCACCACCAGGATCAGCAGCGGCACGACCGTCCAGGTCACCTCGATCTTGGTGTTATGGGTAAAGGTCGCGGGTTCGGGATTGGCACGGCGGTTGTGTTTGATCACCGCCCAGACCATGAGCGCCAGCACGAACACCACGATGGCGGTCATGATGACCAGAAGGAAGGTATCGAGTGCCCGGATATCGCGGGCCAGTTCGGTCACACCCGGCTGAAAGCCCATCGCGCCCGGTCCCGGGGCACCGATGATCTCCAGCCCGTCGCGCATCCCGGCGGTCTGCGCCGAGGCGGCGATTGCCGCAAAACCTGCACCCATCCCGGCCGAGAGGCCGATCACCCTCTTGCAAAACATCATCTGTCTGTCCTGTGGTTCGACGCGCGGCCCCGGTATCTGCCGGAGGCCTGCGCCGTTGCGTTCCCATTCTGCCGATACATATAAGGCTGAACCGGGGAAGACATGCGGTCTTAATGTCTCACCCCGCCGCCCTGCAGCCCAAGGAGGCATCATGCCCGCCGACACCCCCTTTCGCCCCTTAGAGACCACGCTGGACGAGGCCGAGGCGCTGGCCATTCTGCGTCAGGCCACGGACGGTGCCGAGGACGGTGAGCTGTTTCTGGAACGACGCCGGTCCGAGGTGCTGGTCTTCGACGACGGAAGGGTGAAGACCGCCAGCTATGACGCGGCGCAGGGGTTCGGCCTGCGCGCGGTCAAGGGCGAGGTGGCGGGCTATGGCCATTCCACCGAGATGTCGATCGCCGCGATCCGACGCGCGGCGGAAACCGCGCGGCTGGCCGTGGGCGACGGCGGCGGCGTGATGGCGGATGCCCCGCGCGGCACCAACGAAAAGCTTTACACGCATGCCGACCCGATGGCGGATGCCGAATTCGGCGTGAAGATCGACACCCTGGGCGAAATCGACGCCTTCGCCCGCGCGCTCGACCCCCGCGTCGTGCAGGTGTCTGCCTCGCTGGCCGCGTCGCACCAGGAAGTCGAGATCCTGCGCCCCGACGGGCTGCGCGTGGCCGACACCCGCCCGATGGTCCGGCTGACGATCTCGGTCATTGTCGAGGAAAACGCACGCCGGGAATCGGGCAGCGCGGGCGGCGGCGGGCGCTATGGCCTGAGCGGCCTGATTGAACGGTCGCATTGGGAAGGCGTGGCGCGCGAGGCGCTCAGGATCGCCGTGGTGAACCTGTCGGCCGAACCCGCACCGGCGGGTGTGATGGATGTGGCGCTCGGCCCCGGCTGGCCGGGCATCCTGCTGCACGAGGCGGTGGGCCACGGGCTGGAAGGCGATTTCAACCGCAAGAAACAGTCGGCCTTTGCCGGGCTGATGGGCCAGCGCGTCGCGTCGCCGGGCGTGACGGTTCTGGATGACGGCACGATCCCCGACAGGCGCGGCTCGATCACTGTCGATGACGAAGGCACCCCGTCCTCGGCCACCACCCTGATCGAGGACGGCATCCTGGTGGGCTACATGCAGGACCGGCAATCGGCCCGCCTGATGGGGGTAGAGCCAACCGGCAACGGGCGCCGCGAAAGTTTCGCCCATGCGCCGATGACGCGGATGACCAACACCTACATGCTGGCCGGTGACGCGGAACCGGGCGATATCGTCGCCGACGTGAAGGACGGGATCTATGCTGTCGGTTTCGGGGGCGGTCAGGTCGATATCACCAATGGCAAGTTCGTCTTTTCCTGCACCGAGGCCTACCGGGTGAAGAACGGCGTCGTCGGCACGCCCATCAAGGGGGCGACCCTGATCGGCGATGGCGCCACCGCGATGCAGCAGATCCGCGCTGTCGGGCGCGACATGGCGCTCGACCCCGGCATGGGCAATTGCGGCAAGAACGGCCAATGGGTGCCCGTGGGGGTCGGCCAGCCGACCCTTTTGATCGGGGGGCTTACCGTGGGTGGTTCTGCCGCTTGATCCTGCGTGCGGCAGCCGAAAGAAGCGTGCGGGAATACAGCGTGTGCGGCCCGAGCAACAGGGCCATGACGCGCGGCGGCCGCGGGCCATAGCGCCCGTTGACGGGATAGACGACTGACCCGAAGCGCAGCGCGGTGCCCTGCACCACGGGCACGACCTGAAACCAGCTTGCCGTAGCCCCGCTTGCATCGCGCAGCAGAATCTCGTCCGGGCGGCGCAGCACCACATCCCAGACCGCAAATCGTGTCCCGCTGCCTGCCAGCAAGGCGTCGAGTTGCGCCCTGGAACTGCGGTGGCCGGCAAGCCGCAGGATCGCCCGTTCGGCACGGAACAGGGGCGTGGTGTAGAACGCGGTGATGAGGTCGGCGAGCGCGACGGCGCCCGGAACCGTGGTCGAAAACGCATCCGAATAGGTGCCGGGCGGCACGGCTGCCCGGGCCAGCAAACTGTCCTGCGGAACCGGGATGGGTATGATCGGCGCCATCGGGCTGACCTACGCGCGCGACGGGCCGGGTCAAGCGCGGTAACGCGCCGTTAACCAATTCCCGGCACACCGGGCGCATGACTTTGACCTATGAGTTCGGCTTTGCCGAAGCTGCCCCGGCCTTTCGTCCGCCGCCGGCCACGGGCCGGGACGATCGCCTTGCCCGGTTGCGCCTGATCCGGTCGCGCCGGGTTGGGCCAGCCACCTATCTGAGACTGATGGCCGAACACGGCGCCGCCGCCGCCGCCCTCGAGGCGCTGCCCGAGGTCGCCCGCACCGCCGGGGTCGAGGACTACACCGCCTGTCCCGAGGCTGTGGCCGTCGCCGAGATGCGCGCCGCCGACCGGGCCGGTGCAAGGATGCTGTGCCTGGGCGAGCCCGATTACCCGGCGCCCCTTGCCGATATCGCCGATGCGCCGCCGATCCTTTGGGTTCTGGGGCAGGTTTCGCTGCTGGCCAGGCCGATGGTGGCGATCGTCGGAACCCGCAATGCCTCCTCGCTCGGGGGGCGCATGGCGCGGCGGCTGGCGGCTGATCTGGGCACGGCGGGGTTCGTCGTGGTCTCGGGCCTTGCGCGCGGGATCGATGCCCTGGCGCATAAGGCGGCGCTTGAGACCGGCACCGTGGCGGTGCAAGCCGGGGGGCTGGATGTGTTCTACCCGCCTGAAAATGCCGGCCTGGCCCGCGATATCGCGGCGTCGGGTCTCAGGCTCAGCGAACAGCCCTTTGGCCTCGACCCGCAGGCCCGCCATTTTCCGCGTCGCAACCGGATCGTCTCGGGTCTGGGCCGGGCCGTGATCGTGGTCGAGGCTGCGGCGCGATCCGGCTCGCTCATCACCGCGAAATACGCGCTGGATCAGGGGCGCGAAGTGATGGCGGTGCCCGGTCATCCGATGGACACCCGCGCCGCCGGCGGCAACCTGTTGATCCGCGACGGCGCCGTGCTGGTGCGGGACGCGTCCGACGTGATCGAGGCGCTGGCCGATGCTCCCGCCGCCTCCGACGCAGGTGCTGGGCCCGAGGCTCCTCCGGCAATTGCGGCGCCGCCCGCTCCGCGCGCCGCGGCCGCGGGCGGGGCCGAAGCGGCGATCCTGTCCCATCTCGGCGCGCAGGCCGTCGCGGAGGATCAGTTGATCCGCGATCTGGGCCTTGATGCGCGGGGCGTGTCGCAGGCGCTGGCGGTTCTGGAACTGGCGGGCCGGATCGAACGCGCGGCGGGCGGGATGGTGCGCAGGCTTTAGGGCGCTGCGGTTCGACCGGGCGGCGCGCGTCTTCGGGCGCCGCTGGCGCCGCTCAGCCGCGCGCTCTGGCGCGCATGTCGGTGTCGGACCTGACTTTCCGGGCCTGTGCGGATGCGGCGGTTGGAAGCCTCCGGCGGAGGTATTTTCAAGCAAAGAGGGCAGGACATGCGCGCCTGTGTCGTCTTTGCCTCGAAAATATCGCGGGGGAGGCGGTCTCGCCGCCGGGGGCGGCGCCCCGGGAACGGCGCGTCATGCGGGCACGGGCGCGCAGGCCTGTTCGTCGGCGACCATCGGCGTGCCGTCGGCCCTGCGCATCGCCCGCCAATCGCCGGGCGGGGCATCGCGCGCCCTGAGCCGGGCCAACCGCCATGCGGCGCCCCTGCCTGCATGATCGGGGTCGAGCGACCAACGGCTGTCCACCCCCGGCGCACCTCCCTCACCCGGGGTCAGCAGCAGGCAGAGCGGGGCACCCGCGCCCGCCTCCGCCGCCAGGTGCAGACGCCTGACCTGTGTCAGGCCCGGCGGATCCGACAGATCGGCCACCACCAGCGCCACGGCGCCGCTGCGCAGCGCCTCCTCGGCGGACCACAGCAGGTCCTCGGACCGTGTCGCGGTGACGAAAACCAGCCGGCCCGGGTCGATCTCGTCCCGCAGGCCGGCCATGTGCAGCCGGTCGCTGTGCCAGCCGGGCCGGATCCACAGGACCGGCCCCGCCATCGCCCGCGCCACCCACAGCGCCAGTCGCCGCCGCGCCGCGCCGCAAAACTCATGCGCCCGCGCAGCCGTCAGGTCGAACCGGTCCAGCAGTGGCACGGCGGGCCGGGCGTGGCGGTGGGTGTTGCGGGTCAGGCGGGTGATATCCATGCCCGGGAGTATAGATGTTCATGTAATGTTCTCAACCCTTCGTGCCTTGCCCCGCGTGCTTTGCGCTTGCCACCGGCCACGTGCCCGATAGGGTCCGACCCATCCCGCAGGACAAAGGACATCCCATGCGCCAGATCCCGCTCGGCCGCACCGGCACCACCGTCACAGATTACTGTCTCGGCACGATGACCTGGGGCAACCAGACGCCCGAGGCCGACGCCCACCGGCAGATGGACATGGCGCTGGATGCTGGGATCGACATTGTCGATACCGCCGAGATGTACCCCGTGAACCCGGTCAGCGCCGAAACCGTGGGCGTGACCGAGGAAATCCTGGGCCGCTGGATCGCCGCGCATCCATCCCGCCGTGCGGAATTTGCGCTCGCCACCAAGATCACCGGCAAGAACGGACGCTTCGTCCGCGTGGGCGAGGATATCACCGCCGCAACCTTTGCCGCCGCGCTCGACGCCTCGCTTGCCCGGTTGCAGACCGATGTCATCGATATCTACCAGCTGCACTGGCCCAACCGGGGCAGTTTTCATTTCCGCCAGAACTGGACCTATGATCCGTCCGCACAGGATCGCGCCGCCACGCTGGCCAATATGCACGAGGTGCTGGAGGCCGCCGCCGCCGCGCAAAAGGCGGGCAAGATCAGGCATTTCGCCCTGTCCAACGAAAGCACCTGGGGCACCTGCCAATGGCTGCGCCTTGCCGAGGATCATGGGCTGCCCCGGGTGCAGACGCTGCAGAACGAATATTCGCTGCTCTGGCGCCATTACGACACCGACCTGGCCGAGATGTCGGTCAACGAGGACGTGACGCTGTTGGCCTATTCGCCGCTGGCAGCGGGGCTTCTGACCGGCAAATACCAGGACGGGGCCTTGCCCGAGGGCAGCCGGATGGCGATCAACGGCGATCTGGGCGGGCGCAAATCCGACCGCGCCTTTGCCGCCGTCGATGCCTATATCGACCTTGCGCGCCGCCACGGGGTCGACCCGGTGCACATGGCACTGGCCTTCACCGTGCAGCGCCCCTTCGCAGTGTCGACGATTTTCGGGGCGACCACGTCGGAGCAGCTGCACCATATCCTCGAAGGGCGCGATGTGACGCTTTCGGACGAGCTGATGGCGGAGATCGATACGCTGCACCGGGCCCATCCGATGCCATACTGACGAGAACGGAAAAGATGGGCGCGGTGGAGGGCGCGGGGATGGCCACGATCTTGTGTTTCGGCGACAGCAACACCCACGGCACCAGACCGCTGGAGACGCTTGGCGTGTTCGACCGCTACCCGCGCGGTGCGCGCTGGCCCGACGTGATGGCCGCGGCGCTGGGGCCCGCGCATGAGGTGATCACCGAAGGCTTGCCCGGCCGCACAACGGTGCATGATGATCCGGTCGAGGGCGGGGTGCGCTCGGGCATCGCGGTGTTGCCCGCGCTTTTGTTTTCGCATCGGCCCATCGACCTGATGGTGATCATGCTCGGCACCAATGATCTCAAGCACCGGTTTTCCGTCACCGCCTTCGAAATCGCCCGCTCGGTCGAACGGATCGGGCGCGAGGCGCTGGCCTCGGGCTGTGTCGCCGACCTGATGCTGGTCGCCCCCGCGCCGGTGCGCATGGCGGGTGTTCTGGCCGACACATTCGCGGGCGCCGAGGCACGGCAGGCGGGGCTGGCGGCGCATCTGCGTGCGGCGGCAGACCGGCTCGGGGCGGCGTTCCTTGAGGCGGGGCTGACCGTTTCGGTCAGTCAGCGCGACGGTGTGCATTGGGAGGTCGAAGCGCACCGGGATTTCGGCGCGGTTATGGCCGGGGCCGTGGCCGCACGTGTGGCAGAAGGAGCCAAGACATGACCGGGACCACAGCCGCGATCCTGGGGGCGGGTGTCATCGGCGCCGGATGGGCGGCGCGGTTTGCGCTGATGGGGTGGGATGTGCGGGTCTTCGACCCTTCGCCCGATGCGCCGGGCATCGTCGATGCCGCGCTGGGCCGCGCCCGCGCCAGCCTGCCTGCGCTTTACGATCTCGCCTTGCCCGAACCCGGCACCGTCACCCATCACCCAACGGTGGGCGAGGTGGTATCGGGCGCGGCGTGGATCCAGGAAAGCGTGCCCGAGCGTCTGGCCATGAAGCATGCCCTGTTCGCCGAGGTTCAGGCTGCAGCGGATGCGGCCGCGATCCTTGCTTCCTCCACCTCGGGTTTCACGCCGACCGAGCTGCAGTCGGGGGCCGCGCGCCCCGGCCAGATCCTTGTCGCGCATCCGTTCAACCCGGTCTACCTGCTGCCCCTTGTCGAACTGGTCGCCAGTCCCGCCACCGATCCCGCGCTGATCCCGCGGGCCGAAACGATCCTGCGCGGCATCGGCATGGCCCCCTTGCCCGTGCGCGGCGAAATCCCCGCCCATATCGCCGACCGTTTCCTTGAGGCGGTCTGGCGCGAGGCGCTTTGGCTGATCAGGGACGACATCGCGACGACCGGTGAAATCGATGATGCGATCCGGCTGGGTTTCGGCCTCAGATGGGCGCAGATGGGCCTGTTCGAGACCTACCGGATCGCGGGGGGCGCGGGCGGCATGGCGCAGTTTCTCGACCAGTTCGGCCCGGCCCTGAAATGGCCCTGGACGAAACTGATGGACGTCCCGGACCTTGATGCCGATCTTGTCGCCAAGATCGCCGCCCAGTCCGATGCTCAGGCCGCGGGCAGGTCGATCGCCGATCTCGAAACCGCGCGCGATGGCAACCTCGTGGCGATCCTGCGGGCCTTGAAGGACCGGGGGCAGGGGGCGGGCACCCACCTCGCCGCGCATGAGGCGACGCTGGCCATGGCCGCGCCCGATCCGGATGCGCCGCATATCCCGGTTACGCTGAACAGGCAGGTGCCGGTCACATGGGTCGATTACAACGGCCACATGAACGAAAGCCATTATCTGACTGCTTTTTCAGATGCTTGCGACCAGATGCTGCTCTGGGCCGGCATGGATGCGACCTGTGTGGCGCAGGGCCATTCGGTCTTCACCGTCGAAACCCATATCCGGCATCTCGACGAGGTTCAGATCGGCGACAGGATCACCGTGTGCACCCGGGTTCTGGAAGGGGGCGGAAAAAAGCTGCATCTCTGGCAGGAATTGTCGGTGGGCGACCGGCTTTGTGCGACCGCCGAACAGATGCTGCTGCATGTCGATCTGGCCACCCGGCGCACCGCGCCGCCGCGTGCCGATGTCGGCGCCTGGTTCGCCCGGGCCGCGGCCGCCCATGCGCCCCTGCCCATCCCTGAAGGATTGGGCCGGTTCGTGGGGCAGCGCTGAGCCTGCGCCCTCTTTGCTTTCAAAATACCTCACCACCCGGCCCGCCACAAAACCTGCGGCCCGGATGCCATGGCGCGTGCGTTGAACGGGGGTCCCCCCCGGCACCGACCACCGCTAACGCACGATCGTGCGCAACCCGTCCAGATATCCCGGAATGTCACGGGCCGACACGCTGGCTTCACGCACCAGCCAATCGAAATGCCGCGTCACGCTGCGCACCCGGTCGCGGTCGCGGAAGGCGATGTAGTGACGGCCCATGTAGATCACCGCCATTTTCGGTCCGAAGACCGTGATGGGTGAGGAATAGACCCGCCGCGCATCGAACAGGAAAATCCGCAGCGACGGGTAAAGCTGGTCATAGGTCTCGATCAGCCAGTCCAGCTGCGCGGCGCGCGTGTCGGCCTCGAGCCCTGCGTAATACCCGTTGCCGCGCGCGAAGCTTTCCAGCTCATGCACCGCCATCGCCATCTCGTGATCGCTTTCGGAGACCCGCATCCGGTCCAGCCTCTGGGCTGCCGCATCGATGGCCTCGTCCGGGCGGCGATGGGTGATCGGCGCGCATTCCCATTTCAGCACCGCCTCGGTCTTCAGCATGTCCGGCAGGGTCGCGGGGACGTGGCGGATCTTGTAACCCTCTGCCTCGCGGTGCCAGGCGTTGATTTCATCATCCAGGCCGGTCGCGCGCCCGGTTTCCGATATGGAAAACGAGCTTTCCAGCAGCGCACCGGCCTGTTCGGGCCGGTCGCTCAGCCCCAGCAGCCAATCGGCCGAAACGCCGAGCGCCTCGGCCGTCGCCGCCACGACATGGCCCCCGGGCATCCGGGTCTGTTCGGGGGCCAGCATCTGCGTGACCGTGGACCGGTCGATGCCGATGCTCCGGGCCAGGCCCGCCCGGCTGGTTCCAGAAGACAACAACGCCGCCGTAAGCCGCGTGCGGAACAGGTCGGCCCTTTGGCGCTTGCCAAGCGACACGCGGCGGGCAGGATCGTCGATAATTGTCACGATTGCTGATTTTCATAAACAATGTTGAGTTCACGTGGAGAAAATCCTGACTGCCCCGGGGAATCAAGCGCGTTTATCGTCTGATGCGGCGCGGCTCGGCGCCTGTTTCGTCATTTTGGAGGGCAAATGCGCGTCGAGTGGCCGACACTCGCCCTGATCATCCTGTGTTATGCCGTATGGGGCGCGGCGCTGTTTATCCTGCCGGGGCTTTCGGTCCTTCTGTCCGTCGCCATTGCGGCCCTGACCATCGCACTGCATTCCTCGCTTCAGCACGAGGTGACGCATGGCCATCCCTTCGGCACACGCCGCATCGGTGAATGGCTGGTCTTCGCCACGCTGAACCTGTCGATCCCCTATATCCGTTTCCGTGACACGCATCTGGCCCATCACATGGATGCGCGGCTGACCGACCCGTACGAGGACCCCGAAAGCAATTACCACGACCCCGAGCGGTGGGTGCGCCTGCCGCGATGGATGCAGGTCGTTCTGAACATCAACAACACCCTGGCAGGCCGCATGGCGATCGGCCCCATCGTCTCGCAGATCGCCTTCATGGCCGATGAGGCGCGGCTGATCCGGAACGGCGACAAGCATGTCGCCTTTGCCTGGGCACTGCATGTCGTCTTGTCGGCGGGTGTTCTGATGGTCGTCGCGGCCTCGGCGATGCCTGTCTGGGCCTATCTGATCGCCTGCTATATCGGCATTTCGATCTTGAAGATCCGCACCTTTCTCGAACATCAGGCCCATGAACGCGCGCGGGGCCGCACCGTGATCATCGAGGATCGCGGGCTTCTTGCCTTTCTGTTTCTCAACAACAACCTGCATGTCGTCCATCACATGCACCCGAAACTGCCATGGTACCGCCTGCCGCAGGTCTATTTCGCCGATCCCGCGCGCTATCTCAGCCGCAATGACGGGTATCGCTACGCAAGCTATGCCGAGATTTTCCGCCGCCATTTCTGGCGGGCCAAGGATCCCGTGCCACACCCGCTCTACCCGCAGAAATAACTTGTGAGAGGGCGGGGCGCGGCCCATGACGGGCCATGGCGCTCTGGATCCCTGTCACCATCTTCGCGGCCTTCATGCAGAACCTGCGGTTCCTGATGCAGCGGCATCTGAAGGTCACCACGCTGTCGACGGCGGGGGCCACCTGGGCGCGGTTTCTGTATGCCGCGCCGCTCGTGCCGCTGGTGCTTGGGGGGTATCTGGGCCTCAGCGGCCAATCCCTGCCCGCACTTCCCTCAGCGTTCTGGGTTTACGTCGTCATCGGCGCGCAGGCGCAGATGCTGGCGACGATGTGTGTCGTGGCGCTGTTTGCGCGGCGCAATTTCACCGTCGGCATCACGCTGAAGAAGACCGAGGTGATCCTGACCGCGCTGATCGGGCTGGTGGTGCTGGGTGAGGCCGTATCCCCCCCGGTCCTCGCCGCGATCGCCGTGGGTTTCGCGGGCGTTCTGCTTCTGTCCGATCCGCCGCCCGCAGACACGCCACTGCCCTGGACGGCGCGGGTCTTCAACCCGGCCTCGGGCTACGGACTTGCCTCGGGCGTGCTGTTCGGCCTGTGTTCGGTATGCTACCGGGGCGCGACGCTGTCGCTGGACAGTGGCGACGCCGTTCTGCGCGCGGCGGTTGCGCTTTGCGCGGCGACGCTGGTCCAGACCCTGACCCTGGGTGCCTGGATCGCCTGGCGGGACCGGGGGCAGATCGGCCGGGTTCTGGCCAGTTGGCGGGTGTCGGGGCCGATGGGGCTGACCTCGATGCTGGGATCGATGGGCTGGTTCACCGCGTTTGCCCTGCAAACGGCGGCCTACGTCAAGGCATTGGGCCAGATCGAGCTGGTCTTCACCTTCCTCTTCTCGGTCTTCTGGCTGCGCGAAAGATCCAGCGCCAAGGAAATCGCGGGCATCGCTTTGATCGTCGGCTCGATCCTGCTGATCTTTCTGGGGGCCGTGCCGTGATCGTCACCGCCCTGTCCCTCGCGCCGATCTTCCTGCTGATCTGTCTCGGCTACGCGCTCCGCCGTGGCGGTATCCCCTCGGCGGAGTTCTGGAACCTCAACGACCGGCTGGTCTTTTTCGTTCTGATGCCCGCGCTGTTCTTCGTCCGGGTGTCCGAGGCCGACCTGTCCGACGCCCTGCTGGTCCCCTTTACAACGGCGCTCTATGCCGGGTTCGTCGCGGCCACCGTCGCGGGGATCATCGCCGCCGTCCTGCTGAAACGGGGGGCGCCGGCGGGCACCTCGATCATCCAGGGGGCGATGCGGTTCAACACTTTCGTGGCCTTGGCCGTGGCCGAGGCGCTATACGCGCTGCCGGGCCTGCAGCTGGCCGTGCTTGGGGCAGCCGTTCTGGTGCCGCTGGCCAACCTCGTGGGCGTGCTGATTTTCGCGCTCGCCATGCCGCGCAAGGGGTCCGGCCTGATCCTCGGCGCCGCGCGGAACCTGATCACCAATCCGCTGATCGTGGCGATCCTTCTGGCGATCGGTGTGAACTGGGCCGGGTGGGCGCCGATCCCGGTGCTGACCGACACGCTGTCGGTTCTGGGGCAGGCGGCGCTGCCGATCATGTTGCTCAGCGTCGGCGCGAACCTGCAACTCAGGGGTCTTTCGGCCGAGATCGCGCCGATGGCCGCGGCCGCATTCGGCAAGCTTCTGGTGTTCCCGCTCACCACCATGGCGGTGGCCCTGGCGCTTGATCTCGATCCTCTGGCCGCGCAGGTCGCGCTGATCTACGGGGCGCTGCCCACCGGCGTTGCGGCCTACACGCTGGCCCGCCAGCTGGGCGGTGACGCGCCCCTGATGGCCGCCATGGTCACCGTTCAGACCCTGATCGCTTTCGCGCTGATGCCGCTTTGGCTGACGATCGGAGCGGCGGTCTTCGGCCTCTGACCCCCCGGCTTCATCTGTCCGTCAAATACGGCGCGCGCCGCCCGTCGTCGTGCCGGTCGTCTAAAGGCGCGCGAAGCGGCTGACCTCGGTCCGGTTGTCGAAGAATGGCACGCCCGGTTGCGCGGTACCCGCAAGCCGGGCCGACAGTTCGGCCAGCACCACCTCGGTGATGAATGGCAGGTCGAAACCGCGCACCTCGCTCAGCGGGATCCATTGCAACATCCCCAATTCGTCCTCGGCCCGGCTGAAATCATCGGGGTCACCGGTCAGCGCATCTGCCTCGACCAGGAAGAACCGCGCGTCGAAGCGGCGGGGTCGTCCGGGCGGAGTGATGGCGCGGAAGATGAATTCCAGATCCTGCCCATCCGGCAGCAGACCCTGCGCCATGTATCCGCGCCAGCCCTGCAGGGGCGGATGCGTCGCCGCCCGCGCGTCGGGCGCGCCGATCAAAAGGCCGGTTTCCTCCCACAACTCGCGCGTCGCGGCCGCGATCAGGGCCGAGGCCGGACGCGCGCTGTCGGTTTCCAATGCCGTCGCGCATCCTGCGCGCGGCGCACGGGCCAGCGGCACGGCCATGTCGTTGTCATCCACCGCGCCGCCGGGAAAGACGAATTTCGACGGCATGAAGGCAGCGGACGTGCCCCGCTGGCCCATAAGCACCTTCGGGCTGGTCCGGCCATCGCGCAGCACGATCACCGTCGCCGCATCGCGCAGGGCGGTCTTGTCGGTCAGAACCCGTGCATCCGCTTGGCCCATTGCACCCCCACGATCAGCCCCTTGAACCGGGGCAAGAGGTATAGGGCCATCGCCACGACGCCAACCGAAAACACCGTTGCCAGCACCCAGGGGCTGGGCAGAAAGGTCTCGTAGACCAGCAGCATCGCGGTGCCCATCACCTTGGCCGTCACCAGGATCGACAGGTAGGCCGGGCCGTCATCGGCGCGGGCATGGCTGAGGTCTTCGCCGCAAGCCCCGCAGGTTGCAGTCAGGGTCAGGTAGCCATCGAACAACGCCCCCGTCCCGCAGTTGGGGCAGCGGCGGCGCAACCCGTTGCGGATCGCAGGCCAGGCGGGGCGTTCGGGCGGGCCGGGCTGGAAGGCGGGGTGAAGGTGCGGATCATCCATGGCGCCGATCTGGGGCCCTGCCTTGCCCGGGTCCACCGCCTTTTCGACGCAGGTGACGGAATTTTTCGACGGAACGCTGCCGTGGCCGCGTGAAACGGACCATAGACGGCACATTGAAAGGACAAGCCATGTGGAAATCGACAACGTGGAAGGCTCTGACCCTCGGCGCTTTGATCCCCCTCGCGCTGGCCGCCCCGGCCCTTGCCGATGACAGGCCCGGCCCGCGCATGATGTTCGAGGAATTCGATCTCGACGGCAACGGCGCCGTCACGCTGGAAGAGCTGCAATCGCACGGCGCGACCCGTTTCGCGCAGGCGGATGCCAATGGCGACGGCCTGCTCGACCGGGATGAAATGCTCGCCCGGGCGCAGGCCCGTGCCGAGACCGGGATCGACCGGATGATCGAACGGGCCGATGCCGATGGCGATGGCCTGCTCAGCCAGGACGAGATCGCCGAGGCGCGTGATGGTCGCCGGGGGCCGAACCCCGAACGCATGTTCGGGCGGATGGACGCCAATGATGACGGCCAGATCACCCAGGACGAATTCCAGGCCGCAGCCGAGCGGTTCATGGAACGTCGTGGATAATGAAAGCGGCCGCGGCCGGGGCGCGTTCAGCGCCTTGGTCAGGCCACCTGCGGCAGGCTATGGGACGGCATGGGTTCAGGGGATCACAAGCTGGATGCGCTGGACGACGGGGCGCTGATGGTCCTGTTCGCCAATGGCGATACGGCGGCGGCACAGGTTCTGACCATGCGCCTGCTGCCGCGCGCCTATCGCCACGCCGCGCGGGTGTTGGGTGACCGCGCCGAGGCCGAGGATGTCGCGCAGGAGGCGATGGTCCGGCTCTGGCGCGCGGCTGCCGGGTGGCGCAGCGATGGAGCGGCGAAAGTGACGACATGGCTGCACCGTGTGGTGGCCAATCTCGCCATCGACCGGTTGCGCAGATCGGGCCGGTCCGTGGGCTTCGACGAGGCGGGCGATCCGCCCGACCCGACCCCGGGGGCCGAGGCGCATCTGACCCAGAACGCCCGAATGGCCGCGCTCGACGCCGCCCTGGCGGGCCTGCCCGAACGGCAGCGCCAGGCGGTCGTGCTGCGCCATATCGAGGGATACGCGAACCCCGAGATCGCCGAGATGCTTGGCATCGGGGTGGAAGCTGTGGAAAGCCTGACCGCACGCGGCAAACGTGCCCTGCATGCGGCCCTGGCAGGAGAGAAGGAGGCCTTGGGCTATGGTGACTGACCCGAAGGATCACAATATCGACCGCCTGTTCGCGGAGGCGTCGGGGGATCAGCCCCCGGCCGACCTGGTGGCGCGGGTACTGGCCGACGCCGCCGCGCTGCAGCCTGCCTCAGCCCCGGTCCGTGCGGCTGTCCGCGGGAACTGGCTGCGCGACGCCCTCGACGCGATCGGGGGATGGCCGACGCTGTCGGGTGTCACCGCGGCCGGTGTGATGGGCGTCGTGATCGGTGTCTACGGCTTCGAGATGATCGATGCGCTGGCCAACGGGGTTCTGACGGATCTGGGGGGCGGGTATTCGCTGACGCCGGATCTGTCGGCATGGGTCTGGGAGGAGGGCAATGTCTGATCCCGCGCCCGTCCAATCGCCCGAGCCGCCGCGCAAATCCCCGCGTTGGGTAAAGATCCTGCTTGCGCTGTCGCTGTCTCTGAACCTGCTGGTGCTTGGCGTTGTCGTGGGCGCGGTGATCGGGTTCGATCGCAAGTTCGGCGGCCCGGAGGGCGCCGATCTGCGTCCGCTGGGCCTTGGGCCATTGGCGCTGGCCATTGATCGTGATGCGCGTGACGGGGTCCGTGACCGTATCGACCGGCGGGGCATGCGGGCCGACGCGCTGGTGTTGCGCGGGGCGCTGGCCGATATGCAAACCGCCCTCAGGGCGGACCCGTTCGACCGGGCGCTTGCCGAATCCGCGATGTCGGACGCGCGCGCGGCCACCGGACGGATGCAGTTGCGCGGGCAAGAGGCGCTGCTGGACCAGTTCGAAGGAATGAGCCTCGAGGATCGTGTCGCGGTGGCCGAGCGTGTCGCACGCTCGATGCGGCGGATCGGGATCGACGGCCCGCGCGGGGACGGCCCGCGCGATTAAGCCATGCGCCCCACGGCGAGGCTGACCTGGTCCCGGCCATCGGCCTTGGCACCGAACAGGGCCGAATCCGCCTGGGCCAGAAGATCCTCGCCGCATGCGCGGTTGGCGGGGCCTGCGGCGGCGATGGCCATCCCCACGCTCAGGGTGACGGCCACCGAAAGCCCCTCCTGGCGCAGGCGGAACGGCCGTCCACCCACCGCGTGACGCAGGCGTTCCGCACAGGCACAGGCATCGGCAGCATTCGTCCGGGGCAGGGCGACAAGAAACTCCTCGCCGCCGATCCGCGCCAGAAGGTCGCCCGGGCGCAGCGCGGCCTGCAGACGTTCCGCGACGGATTTCAGGACCCGATCGCCGCTGGCATGACCATAGCGGTCGTTGATCGCCTTGAAATGGTCGAGGTCCAGCAACATCACCGCGACTTCCTCGCCCGGTGCCTCGAGCATGCAGTCAAGCCGGTAGAGCCCGTAGCGACGGTTATATAGTCCCGTCAGGCTGTCGGTGATCGCCAGTTCCAGCCCGTGGCGCACGCTGTCGCGCAGCCGGTCGGCCTGCCGTTTGCGGTTCATCTGCGCCCGGATGCGGATCGCCAGTTCCTGCGGGTCGAACGGGTCGTGCAGGATGTCGGAGGCGCCGAGATCAAGCGCGACGGCGGCGCGTTCGCTATCGCCTTCGGGCAGGATCACGATGGTTGCCGCATGCCGCGTGCCCGGGCGCGAGCGCAGGTCCGATATCAGCCGCAGGCCTTCATTGCGATGGGTCAGGTCGGCGGCGACCACGAAGACATCGGGTGCCTCGGCATCCTCGGCCCAGAATGCGGTCAGCGCGTTTTCACGCGGCAGCACCGACACCTCGCCCACCTTACGATCATCGAGCGCGGTTTTCCACAGCACGGCGCCCTTTGGCCCCGGCGCCACCAGCGCGATTCGGCCCGGCCGGTCGCGGTGGCGGAACCCTTCGGCCGCTTCGGCCATGCCGAGCGTCACCCCTTCCTCGCCGCGATGGCGCAGCTCGCGCACCGTGTCGCGGGCCCTGAGCAGCGACCGGACCCGCGCCAGAAGCGCGGCCTCGTCCACGGGCTTGGTCAGGAAGTCATCGGCGCCCGCCTCGAGCCCGGCCATTTTCGAGGCATGGTCCCGCAGCGCGGTGACCAGGATCACGGGGATATCGGCGGTAGCGGGGTCCGCCTTGAGCTGGCGGCACACGTCCAGCCCGCTCATGTCGGGCATCATCACGTCGAGCAGGATCAGGTCAGGCTGCATGGCGCGTGCCGAGGCCAGCGCCTCGGCCCCGCAATCGGCGTGGTCGACGGCATAGCAGGCGGCGGCCAGCTTGACCTTCATGACGATGCGGTTCGTCGCCACGTCGTCAACGACCAGAATGCGCCCTGTCATCGCCTACTCACCCTTTTCGCCGTGGTTGCCCCCACGCGTTGAGGTTGTCTCTCCCAATGGTTAATAAATGCTGAAGCGTTGCAGGAGCAATGAAGGATGCAGCAAGAGGCCGCCGAGACCGAGGCGCTGAAAGCCCTGGGCTGGCTTGCTGCCCAGGATACGCTTCTGCCTGTTTTTCTTGGCTCTACCGGCGCCACCGAGGCCGATCTGCGCAGCCGTGTGGCCGACCCGGCCTTTCTGGCCAGCGTGCTGGATTTCCTCATGCTCGATGATGCCTGGGTGATCGACTGGGCCGCGGCGACGGGTAACCGGCCCGAGGATCTGGCGCGGTTTCGTGCGGCGCTGCCCGGGGGTGACCTGCCGAACTGGACCTAGCCGCGGCGACTGCCGGGCGGGTCCTTGATCAGCCGTTGCAGCAGCCGCTTCAACTCGGCCAGTTCAGCCGCGCTGAGGTTTTGTTCCAGATGCGCCAGCGCGGCCCTGCATATCGGCGTCGCCCGGTTCAGCACGTCGCGCCCTGCATTGGTCAGGCTGACCTCGGTGGTGCGCCGGTCCTCGCGTCCCATTTCCCGCGCGATCAGGCCGTCGATCTCCAATTGCCTGAGCGCGCGCGAGGTCGCTGTCCGGTCTATGCCGACGGCATTTGCGATCTCGGAGGGTTTTCGCAGCCGCTCTTCTTCCACGGCCAGAAGGATGCGCCAGCCGATCCGTGTCAGGCCGTGCTGTCGCAACCCATCTTCGACCCGTCGCTCGACAATCCGTGCGCTTTTCGAGATGTGATGGCCGATGCTGTCGAGCAGGCCGAACTGGGAATGGGAACTATCCATCTTGGCGAAAGATATACTGGACGGCGGGCAGGGTGTCACGCAGATGTCGCTTGCGTCTGAAAGACATTCATCTTGAAAAAATAGTAACTGAAACAATTATTTGCATGAGGCAATCGATGTCTGTTTCCGCCATTCTGTTCGACAAGGACGGCACCCTGTTCGACTTCACGTCCAGCTGGTCGGGCTGGACCCGGAGCGTCATCGGGGTGCTGTCGGATGGCGATCCCGCGCGTGCTCGGGCGCTGGCGGATGTGCTTGATTTCGACCTCGACACAGCCCGGTTCGCCCCGACATCGATCTCCATCGCCGGGACCGTGGCCGAACAGGCTGCGGCCCTTGCGCCGCTTCTGCCGGACCAGTCCGAGGAGGAAGTGCGCGCCTATCTCGACCGCGCGGCGGGCAGTGCCGACATGGTGCCCGCTGCCCCGCTCGGCCCGCTGATGGACCGGCTTCTGGCGCGGGGGCTGACGCTTGGCATCGCCACCAATGACGCGGAACAGGCGGCGCGCCGCCACCTCGACCGCGCGGGGATCATGAACCGGTTCGCCTTCGTGGCGGGCTATGACAGCGGGTACGACGCCAAGCCCGAACCCGGGATGTGCCTGGCCTTCGCCCGCGCCATCGGTCGCGACCCGGGCAACATCGTGATGGTCGGCGACAGCCTGCACGATCTGCATGCCGGGCGCGCGGCGGGGATGCGGACGGTGGGGGTGCTGACAGGCACGGCCGACCGCGCCACGCTCGCGCCCATGGCCGATGCGGTTCTGGCCAGCATCGCGGATCTGCCCGCATGGCTCGACACGGCGGGGCAGGGACCAAATGCGACAGCATCCGTCGCTATCTGAAAACCCCCTGTCCGCCACGCGCCCCTAGGGTGGAGGTCAACCACCCGCCCGCGACCATCCATCCGCGACCATCAGGGGAGGCGACCTGCCATGAACGATGCCACGCCAGCACGCCGCCGCCGCGCGGGGGGCCGCAAGGGTCATGCCGACCGTGCCGGGCACGCCGCGATCGAACAGACGCCCTGGCGCATTCCCGTCAACACCGATCCCCCCATCGAACCGCTGTCGCCTGACGGGGTTCAGGATTTGCACAACGCCGCGCTGCGCATCCTTTCCGAGATCGGGATCGAGTTCCTGAACGAGGATGCGGTCGGGCATCTCAAGCGTGCGGGCTGCATCGTGGAAGGCCAGACCGTCCGCTTCGACCCCGATTTCGTGACCGAGATGATGGCCCGCGCCCCGGCCGAATACACGATCACCCCCCGCAACCCCGACCGCATCCTGCCCATCGGCGGCAGGCATATCCTGTTCGGCAATGTCTCGTCGCCGCCCAATGTCTGGGACCTTGAACGGGGCAAACGCCCCGGTGATTTCGAAACCTACAGGGACCTCATCAAGCTGACGCAGTATTTCAACTGCATTCATTTCGCCGGCGGCTATCCGGTGGAACCCATCGATGTCCACGCCTCGGTCCGGCATCTCGATTGCCTTTATGAAAAGCTGACGCTGACCGACAAGGTTGCGCATGCCTATTCACTCGGGCCCGAGCGGGTCGAAGACGTGATGGAGATGGTGCGGATCGCCGGGGGGCTCAGCCACGAGGAATTCGACGCCACCCCGCGCATGTACACAAACATCAACTCGGTCAGCCCGCTGAAACATGACTGGCCGATGCTCGATGGCGCGATGCGGCTGGCGAAACGCGGCCAGCCGGTGATCGTCACGCCCTTCACCTTGGCGGGCGCCATGGCCCCCGTGACGCTCGCCGGTGCGGTCGCGCTCAGCCTGGCCGAGGCGCTGTCGGCCATCGTGCTGTTGCAATACATCGCGCCGGGCTGCCCGGTGGCGATCGGCACCTTCACCTCGAATGTCGATATGAAATCCGGTGCGCCCGCCTTCGGCACGCCCGAATACATGCGGGCCACCCAGATGACCGGCCAGATGGCGCGGTTCTACGGTGTGCCGCTCAGGTCCTCGGGGGTCTGCGCGGCCAACGTCCCGGACGGGCAGGCGATGTGGGAAACCACCGCCAGCCTCTGGGCCGCGGTGCAATCGGGCACCAATGTCGTCTATCACGCCGCAGGCTGGCTGGAGGGCGGTCTGATCGCCAGCCCCGAGAAATTCATCATGGATTGCGAGGTGATCCAGCAGATCCAGCGCTATTTCGAGCCGGAGATGCTGGGCACCGGGCCCGAGGACGTGGCCGTCGAAGCCATCGCCGAGGTTGGCGCAGGCGGTCATTTCTTCGGCTGCGACCACACCCAGTCGCGCTATCAGACCGCGTTCTACCAGCCCTTCCTGTCGGATTGGCGCAACTTCGAATCCTGGCGGCTGGATGGCGCCGTCTGGACCGCCGAACGCGCGCACGGGATCTACAAGAAGATCATCGACACATTCGAAGAGCCCCCAATGGACAGCGCCATCCGCGAGGAGCTGCAGGCCTTTGTCGCAAAACGCAAAGAGGAAGGCGGCGCGCCAACGGATTTCTAGGGTCCGCGCCAGGCAAGGCTTCGTTAATCCGGACAGGCTAGACCGGGCGCGTGCCCCGGGCCACGGGTCACAGGCTTTGGTGAGGTACGAACGCCCCGATGCACGGTATGGTCAATCGCGCCCTTCAGGGGTTTCTGACCGCGACCTACGGGCCGCAGGTCTGGGCCGAGGTGCGCAGCCAGGCTGGCCTGCCCTTCGACGATTTCGAGGCCATGTTGCGCTATGACGACCGCGTGACCCTGCAATGTTTCGAGGCGGCCTGCCAGATCCTCATGAAACCGCCCAACACGGTGCTGGAAGACCTGGGTACCTGGCTTGTCACCGACCCCAATCTCGAACCGCTGCGCCGCCTGTTGCGTTTCGCCGGGCCGACTTTCGCCGATTTCGTCCATTCGCTCGAGGAAATCGGCGACCGGGGGCGGCTGGCGATGCCCGATCTCGACATGCCTGATGTCACCCTCGACCGGATCGATCCGGTGACCTACCGGCTGCGCGCGCGGTGGGGGCTGCCGGGGATCGCACCGGTGTTTCTGGGCTGCCTGCGCGCCATGGCCGATGACTATGGCGCGCTGGCGCTGGTGCGGCTGGCGGGCATCGAGGACGGCGCGGAATGTGTGGAAATCCAGCTGCTCGATGCCGCTTATGCCGAGGGTCGGCAGTTTTCGCTCGGGGCGCGGTTGTCGTGACCGGCCTGCCACCCGCCCCTGACCGGGTGATCGCCCTGTCGACCGGGGTGCTGGACCACCTGATGCCGATGCATTTGTGGTTCGACGATGCGGGGCGTGTCGTGCAGACCGGTCCGACGCTGGCCAAGATGCTGGCGCGTGGTGATCTTGCCGGGGTGCCGGTCGCCGACCTGATCGAGATCCGCAGACCGGCCCGGGCAAGAACGGCCGCCGACCTCGTGGCGCTCGCCGGGCAGCGCCTGTCGCTGACCCTGCGCAGCGCGCCCGACCTGCCCTTGCGCGGCACGATCGCGGTCTGGCCCGGGCAGGCGGGTGCGATCCTCGATATCTCGCTCGGCCTGTCCTTCGCCGGTGCCGTCGCGGCCTTTGACCTGACGCTGGCCGATTTCTCGCCCTGCGACCAGACCGTCGAACTGATGTATCTGTACGAGGCCAATGCCAGTACGGCCGCCCTTTCGCGCCACCTGTCCGAACGGCTGGAAGCGGCGCGTGCCGCCGCCGAGACCCAGGCGCTGACCGACGCGTTGAGCGGACTGGCCAATCGCCGCGCCATGGACCTCGAGATCGAGCGTCGCCTCGCGGACCTGTCCGAGGATTTCGCGCTGCTTCATATCGACCTCGACCTGTTCAAACAGGTCAACGACACGATGGGCCATGCGGCCGGGGACCATGTCATCACCCATGTCGGTGCCGTGCTGCGCGCCGAAACGCGGGCAAGCGACATGGCCGCGCGGGTCGGGGGGGACGAATTCCTGCTGCTCCTGTCCGGCCCGGTCGATCGCGACGGGCTGGCCCGACTCGGCGCGCGCCTGATCGCGCGGCTGGAAGAACCGATCCTGTTCGAGGGCAAACCCTGTCTGATCTCGGCCAGCATCGGGGCGGTCAGCAGCGCCGGTTACCCCCGCCGCCCCGACATCGACGGCCTGCTGGCCGATACCGACCTGGCGCTTTACACCGCCAAGCGCACCGGGCGCGGCCGGGTCGTGCTGCATGGCGATGACACGCCGCCGCCCCGGGGCCGCCGCGCCTCGGACCCGACGGCCCGGGCGCCCTGAACCGGCCTCGTCAAATCCGCCGCCGCCCCTAGCTTGTGCTGCCGAGGGAAATACCAGAGGCAGGGAGTGGCAGACGATGGCGGATACGCGACCCAGGCCGCCCCGTGCGGTGCCCACCGGACGGCTGAGCCGCATCAGCAAGATGGGCGGGCTGGCCACCGGGCTTGCGGGCGGTGTGGCGATGGCGGGGGCACAGGCACTGGCGCGCGGTCAGCGCCCCCGGATGCGTGACCTCGTCCTGACCCCGGGCAATGTCTCCCGCCTGACCGAAAAGCTGTCCGAGATGCGCGGCGCGGCGATGAAGATCGGCCAGTTGATGTCGATGGAGGCGGGCGAGCTGTTGCCGCCCGAGTTGGAAACCATCCTGGCCCGCCTGCGCGACGATGCTCATTTCATGCCGCCCCGGCAGCTCAAATCGGTTCTGGCCGATGCCTATGGTGCGGATTTCCGAAAGCTGTTCACAAGCTTCGACACCACGCCGCTTGCCGCCGCCTCGATCGGGCAGGTGCACCGTGCCCGCGCCCGCGACGGGCGCGCGCTGGCGATCAAGCTGCAATATCCCGGTGTGCGCGCCGCCATCGACAGTGACCTGACCAACGCCGCCGCCCTGATCCGGTGGTCGGGGCTGTGGCCCGAGACGCTGGACCTGACCCCGCTTCTGGATGAGGCACGGCGGCAATTGCATGATGAGGCGGATTATTCCCGCGAAGGCGTGGCCCTCGCCCGGTTCGGGGCGCTTCTGTCAGAGGATGACCGTTTCGTCGTGCCGGTGCTGGCGCAGGACCTGACCCGCCCCGACGCCATCGCCATGAGCTTTGAAGCGGCGTGTCCGATCGAGGCATTGGCCGAGGCGGACCCGGCCCGCCGCGATGCGGCGATCGGCGCGCTGATCGAGCTTTGCCTGCGCGAGCTGTTCGAGTTCCGCTACATGCAGACCGATCCGAATTTCGCCAATTACCGATGGCGGGCCGAGACCGGGCAGATCGTGCTGCTGGATTTCGGCGCGGCGCGCCCGATCTCGGCCGAGCTGGCCGAGGGGCACATGATGTTGCTCCGCGCCGGTCTGGATGGAACCCGCGCCGATGTGCTGCGCGCACTGGAGGATCTGGGGTTCATCCGCGCGGGGCTGGCGCCGCATCATCAGGACGCGATCCTCGACATGGCCGATATGGGTTTCGACCTGATCCGGCGCCCCGGGGCGTTCGATTTCAAGGGCAACGACTTCGCCGACCGCATGCGCCGCCGCGGGCAGGAGATCGGAACGGATCGCG
This sequence comes from Paracoccaceae bacterium, assembly GCA_024742455.1. Classification (GTDB taxonomy): domain Bacteria; phylum Pseudomonadota; class Alphaproteobacteria; order Rhodobacterales; family Rhodobacteraceae; genus JANSYL01. The sequence continues at coordinate 82,430 of JANSYL010000007.1, forward strand.
ATCTGTGGCACATTCCGCCGGCCGAAACGCTGTTTCTGCAGCGCAAGATCGGTGGTCTTTACCTTCTGGCCACGCGGATCGGCGCCCGCGTCGATATCGCGGGCCTGGCCCGACGCTTCGCCGACCGGGGCGTTGCGCCGGGCGCGCCCGTGTCGGCCGCGAAGTGATTGCGTCGGTGTGCCGCCCGGGGCGACCCTGAGCCGCCCGCGCGGCCTTGCCGCGTCGGGGGTCGGGTCAGCCGGCCATTGTGCGAACCGCTGATCGGGCCGTGTGCGCCTTGCCTAGTCGCCGCTGCCCGCAAGCAGGCTGGCATTTCCGCCAGCCGCCGTCGTGTCGACGCAAAGATGGCGCTCCAGAACCGCGTGGCCTGCATCGGGCCTGCCGGTAATCAGCGGCACGATAGGCCCCGGCCGCTCGGCAAGGGCGCGGGCCAGCGCCCGGCCATGGCCGGTATCGCCCCACCAGATCACGCCGCCAAGGGCAGGAAGGCCCACCAGCGCCCCCGGGTCGAGCGCCGCATCAATTGCGACCGCGCGTCCGCCAAGGGCCTTGACCGCGGCAACCTGCGCAGCCGCAGCCTCTGCCCCCGGCCCGAGGCAGAGAAGCGGCGCGCGGGGCAGGGTGGTCAGGCGGTTCAACTCGCCCGTGGGGCCGGGCAGCAGGGTGGTGTCAAGGACGGTGTCGTCCGCTAGGGCGCCCAGGCTTCGGGCCAGCGCCACCGGGTCGGCCACGCCCTCGGGGGTCGCCTCGGCCCGGGGCGCGGGCGCGGCGGTGAAACGGGCCAGGTAATGCGGCCCGCCTGCCTTCGGTCCGGTGCCAGACAGGCCTTCGCCCCCGAAAGGCTGGCTGCCGACGATGGCGCCGATCTGGTTGCGGTTGGCGTAGATGTTGCCGACCCGCACCGCCTGCGCCGCCGCCTGAACCCGGTCGTCGATCCGCGTATGCAGGCCGAAGGTCAGGCCATACCCGGTCGCGTTGATATCGTCGATCACGGTGTCGAGGCTGCCTGCCTTGAAGGTGGCGAGGTGCAGGACCGGGCCGAAAATCTCTTCCCCCAGATCGGCGATCCCGTTGACGCGGAGCAGCGTCGGCGGGACGAAAATGCCTGCCTCGGACACTTGCAGACGGTGGATCAGCCGCCCCTCCGCCTCGGCCCGGGCCACATGGGCGGTGATCTTGTCCTTTGCCGCAGCGTCGATCACCGGGCCGATATCGGTGGCCAGGTCCCACGGATCACCGAGCGCCAGTTCATCCATCGCACCCTTCAGCATTTCGGTGAATGCGGGGGCGATGTCTTCCTGCAGGTAAAGGCATCTGAGGGCGGAACACCGCTGCCCGGCCGACTGGAAGGCGGAGGCGAGGATGTCGCGGATCGCCTGTTCCGGCAGGGCGGTGGAATCGACCACCATCGCATTTAGCCCCCCGGTCTCGGCGATCAGCGGCGTGCCCGGCGCGCAGCCTTCGGCCATCGCGGCCTGGATCGCGCGGGCGGTCGCCGTCGATCCGGTGAAGGCCACGCCGCCGATCCGCGCGTCCGAGGTCAGCGCGCGCCCGACCACGGCGCCGTCGCCCGGCAGCAGCTGCAGCGCCTCGCGCGGCACGCCAGCGGTGTGCAGATGGTCCACCGCCCAGGCGGCGATGGCGGGCGTGGTTTCAGCGGGCTTGGCGAGCACCCCGTTGCCCGCTGCAAGTGCCGCGCCGATCTGGCCGGAAAAGATCGCCAGAGGAAAATTCCACGGGCTGATGCAGGTGAAGACACCGCGCGCCGCGCCGGTAAGAGCGCCCGCGCGGGCGGCGTAGTAGCGCAGGAAATCCACCGCTTCGCGCAATTCGGCCACGGCGTCGGGCAGGGTCTTGCCCGCCTCCACCGCCAGCAGCGCGAAGACCCGACCGAAATCGGCCTCGTAAAGATCGGCGGCCCGGTTTAGCACGGCGGCCCTTTCATCCACCGGCACATCCCAGGGACGTGCGGCGGCCAGCGCCGTCGCGATGTCAGCGGGGGCGGCATGGGTGACGATGCCGATGGGCTTGCCGGTCGCAGGGTTCAGGATGACATGCCGGTCGCCACCTGCGACGGGGCCTGCCAGCATCGGCGTCACCGCCAGCTCCTCGGGTCGCACCCGCGCCGCCTCGATCCGGGCCAGGGTCACCGCATCGGTCAGGTCGAAGCCCACCGAATTGGGGCGTTCGGGCCGGAACAGGTCCGGCCCGGTTTTCAGCGCAGGCTCATAGGTGGCCGGTGCCCCCTCGAGCGCGGCGAATGGGCAGGCGGCCACGACCTCGGGCGGCACGTCCTCATCGGCGATGCGGTTGACGAAGGACGAATTCGCCCCGTTCTCAAGCAGGCGCCGCACCAGGTAGGCCAGAAGGTCCCGATGTGCGCCCACCGGTGCATAGATCCGGCACCGCGTGCCGTGACCGGCCATCACGATCCGGTGCAGGGCCTCGCCCATCCCGTGCAGGCGTTGAAACTCGAACCGGGACCGGTCGACGCCTTCGGCCATATCCAGCACGGACGCAACGGTATGGGCGTTATGGGTGGCGAATTGCGGATAGATCCGGTCGGTCATGCCAAGCAGCCGCCGCGCATGGGCGATATAGCTGACGTCGCTGGCCGGTTTGCGGGTGAATACCGGGAAATCCTCCAGCCCCTCGACCTGGGCGTGCTTGATCTCGGTGTCCCAATAGGCGCCCTTGACCAGCCGCACCATGATGCGCCGGTCGTGGCGGGCCGCCAGCGTGTAAAGCGCCTCAAGAATATCGCCCGCGCGGCGGCCATAGGCCTGAACCACCACGCCGAACCCGTCCCACCCGGCGAGCGCGTCGTCGGCCAGAACGGCGGCGATCACCTCCATCGACAGGCCGAGCCGGTCCATTTCCTCGGCGTCGATGTTCAGGCCCATGCCCGCGCGGGCGGCCTTGCGGGCTAGACCCGTCACCACAGGCACCAGTTCTGCCATCACGCGGTCGGTCTTGGCGACCTCATACCGGGGGTGCAGCGCCGACAGCTTGATGGAGATGCCCGGGTTTGCAGCGATGTCATCTGACGTGCAGGCCGCCGCGATGGCGTCGATTGCGGTGCTGTAGGCCTCGGCATAGCGGCGCGCGTCTGCGGCGGTCATCGCCGCCTCGCCCAGCATGTCGTAGGAATAGGTAAACCCCTTTGCCTCCATCGCCGCGGCGCGCGCCATGGCGGCCCCGATGTCCTGGCCCAAAACGAATTGCCGCCCCATCTCGCGCATCGCGCGGGCCACGGCGGTGCGGATCACCGGTTCACCCAGCCGCCTGACCATGGCGCGCAGGCGTTTGGCCACGCCCGGGTCGGTATCGGCCTCATCCAGAACCTTGCCACTGAGGAACAGGCCCCAGGTCGAGGCGTTGACCAGCGGCGATGAGGATTGGCCGATATGGCTGGACCAGTCCGAGGCGGCGATCTTGTCCTCGATCAGCGCGTCGATGGTGGGCGCGTCGGGCACGCGCAGCAGCGCCTCGGCGAGACACATCAGCGCCACGCCTTCCTCGGTCGATAACCCGTATTCGGCAAGAAACACGTCCATCAGGCTCGGGCGGCCGTCCTGGCGTACCCTGCTCACCCAATCGGCGGCACGGGCGACGATCCGTGCGCGTGCGGGCGTATCCAGCGCGGCCTCGGTCACGAGATCATTCAACAGCGCCGCTTCGTCGCGCCGTTTGCCACTATCCCATTTCGGGTCGAGATCGAACATCAGGGTCACCTTTCGGCCGGGGTTGCACCATGATACCGGATCAGGGCTGGCCATTTCGGCTGTTCTGCGCAAGATTTTGGGCTGAACAACCAAAGAAAGGGCCAATTCATGGCCGAAATCACTACGCAGCCTCCGCAAATGGACCGATTCGACCGGGTGATCCTCGATATCCTCGCGCGCGACGGGCGGGTGTCGATGACCGATCTGGCCGCGCGGGTGGGTCTGTCGAAAACCCCCGTCATCGCGCGCGTCCGGCGGCTGGAGGCGCTTGGCGTGATCACCGGCTACCGGGCCGAGTTCTCAGCGCAGAAACTGGGGCTCGACCACGTGGCCTTCGTCGAAATCCGCCTGTCGGATACACGCGAACAGGCGCTGCAGGCCTTCAACACCGCGATCCGCGCGATCCCCGAGGTCGAGGAATGCCACCTGATCGCCGGTGGCTTCGACTACCTGGTCAAGGTGCGCACCCGCGATATCGCCGCTTATCGCCGGGTTTTGGGCGACCATATCTCGCGCCTGCCGCATCTGGCCTCGACATCGACCTATGTGTCCATGGAGACCGTGCGGGACGCGGGCGTGCAGACGGTTGTTTAGCCGCGCAGGCACCTGTCGCGGCCCGTTGTGCCGGTTGTGTCTCGGTGCCTATGCTTTCGACAGATCGCGCGCGAAAGGGGCTTTGCCACCATGACGGGTCGAAACCACCGAAGCGGTCCCGCGCAGGACCCGCACCGCGTCGCGCCCGACCGCGAACGCAACCTTGAACTTGCCATAGGGCGCGAGGTGCGCGCCTTCAGGCAATTGCAACGGATCACCGTCAAGGAGCTTTCGGATCAGACCGGCCTGTCGACGGGGATGCTGTCGAAGATCGAAAACGGCGTCACCTCCGCGTCGCTGACCACGCTGCAGACGCTGGCGAACGCGCTCAACGTGCCGCTGACCGCCCTGTTCCGGCGCTACGAGGAAAACCGTGAGGTCGTGCATACCAAGGCCGATGAAGGGGTCGAGATCGTGCGGGAGGGCACCCGGGCAGGTCACCAGTACAACCTGCTCGGCCATCTGGAGACGACCGCCAGCGGCGTGACCGTCGAACCCTACATGATCACTCTGACCGATCGCTCGGATGTCTTCCCGACCTTCCAGCATGACGGGGTCGAGATGATCTACATGCTGGAAGGGATCGTGCAGTATCGGCACGGCGAACAGGTGTTCCGCCTGTTGCCGGGCGACACGTTGTTTTTCGATGCCGATGCCCCGCACGGTCCGGACACGCTTGAAAAACTGCCTGTGCGGTTCCTGTCGGTGATTTCGTACCGCGATGCCGGACGCTGACCCCGGGGGGGTGCAAGAGACAGCGGCTGTGAGTTTCATCACAGTTGATTTACATTCCCCTGAGTGATAGCGCCGAACAAGACTTGGGATTTCCGGGGGTGTGCAATGTGTGGGATCGTCGGCCTGTTCCTCAAGGACCCGGCGCTTGAGGCGCGCATCGGCGCGATGCTGAGCGATATGCTGGTGACCATGTCCGACCGTGGTCCCGACAGTGCCGGGATCGCGATTTACCGCGCGCCCGGGGACGGTGCCAAGCTGACGGTACAATCCGACGACCCCGACACGGTCTTTCCGGCACTGGTCGAGATGCTCGAACCCGTGACCGGGGCAGATGTTGCGATTGCGCGCAATGACACTCATGCCGTTCTGCACCTGCCTGCCCAAAAGATCGACACCGCGCGCCAGGTCATGGCGGCAAGCGGCCTGAACCTGCGCGTCATGAGCACGGGCCAGGCGATGGAGATCTACAAGGAGGTGGGCCGCCCCCGGTCGGTCGCCGACCGGTTCGACCTGCCCGCCATGTCGGGCACGCATGGCATCGGCCACACCCGCATGGCCACCGAAAGCGCCGTGACAACCGAGGGGGCGCATCCGTTTTCGACCGGGTCCGATCAGTGTCTTGTCCATAACGGGTCGCTGTCGAACCATAACGCGCTTCGCCGCAAGCTCAGGCGCGAAGGCATCCGCATCGAAAGCGAGAACGACACCGAGGTGGGCGCGGCCTACCTGACGTGGCGCATGGCGCAGGGCGCGAGCCTTGGTGAGGCGCTGGAAAGCGCGCTTTCCGATCTCGACGGGTTCTACACCTTTGTCGTCGGCACCAGGGACGGGTTCGGCGTGCTGCGTGACCCCATCGCCTGCAAACCCGCCGTGATGGCCGAAACCGATGGCTATGTGGCCTTCGGCAGCGAATACCGCGCGCTGGTGAACCTGCCCGGCATCGACACCGCCCATGTTTGGGAACCTGAACCCGCCACCGTCTATTTCTGGAACCGCTGAGATGGCGACGACCTATGACCTGGAACGCGACGGCCTGCGCGGCCTGAACAGGGCGCTTCACGCGCTGGCGGGCAGCACGCCCAACGAGGCGTGGGAGGTGGTGAACCCCAGGGGCAGCCATGCGATTGCCGTGGGCCTGGACGCGCCGGTTGACGTCACCGTGCGCGGGTCGACCGGGTATTACTGCGGCGGCATGAACAAGCAGGCCACAATCCGTGTCGCGGGATCGGTCGGGCCGGGCGTGGCCGAAAACATGATGTCGGGCACCGTCATCGTCGACGGTGACGCCAGCCAATATGCCGGGGCGTCCGGCCATGGCGGCCTGCTGGTCATCAAGGGCAATGCCAGTTCGCGCTGCGGGATTTCGATGAAGGGGATCGACATCGTGGTCCATGGCAGTATCGGACACATGTCGGCCTTCATGGGGCAGGCGGGCAACCTGGTGGTCTGCGGCGATGCGGGCGAGGCGCTGGGCGATTCCATCTACGAGGCACGGCTTTTCGTGCGCGGCAGCGTCAAAAGCCTTGGGGCCGATTGCATCGAGAAAGAGATGCGGCCCGAACATCTGGACCTGTTGGCAGGCCTTCTGGAGCGCGCGGAATGCGACGCCAAACCGGAAGAGTTCCGCCGCTATGGCTCCGCCCGAAAGCTTTACAACTTCAAGATCGACAACGCCTATTGAGGGGCCCGCGATGAACAATGACATCCCGCGCACCGTGCCGATCCAGTCGGCGACCTTTTCCAACGCGGTGAACGCGGAAATCCGCCGCGCGGCGGCCACCGGCATCTACGACATACGGGGCGGCGGCGCGAAACGCCGGGTGCCCCATTTCGACGATCTTCTGTTCCTCGGCGCCTCGGTCAGCCGTTATCCGCTGGAAGGGTACCGCGAAACCTGCGGCACCAATGTCACGCTGGGCACGCGCTTCGCCGAAAACCCCATCGAACTGGATATCCCGATCACCATCGCGGGCATGAGCTTCGGCGCGCTGTCCGGCCCCGCGAAAGAGGCCCTGGGGCGTGGCGCGACATTGGCGGGGACCTCCACCACCACGGGCGACGGCGGCATGACGCCCGAGGAACGCGGCCATTCGGCGAAACTGGTCTATCAATACCTGCCCTCGCGCTACGGGATGAACCCCGACGACCTGCGCCGGGCCGATGCGATCGAGATCGTCGTGGGCCAGGGTGCCAAGCCCGGGGGCGGCGGGATGCTTCTGGGCCAGAAGATCGATGATCGCGTGGCCGAGATGCGGACCCTGCCCAAGGGGATCGACCAGCGGTCCGCCTGTCGCCATCCGGATTGGACCGGACCCGATGATCTGGAGATCAAGATCCTTGAACTCAGGGAAATCACCAGCGGGCGCGTGCCGATCTATGTCAAGATCGGCGCGACGCGGCCCTATTTCGACGTGGCGCTGGCGGTGAAGGCGGGGGCCGATGTGGTGGTCATCGACGGGATGCAGGGCGGCACGGCCGCCACGCAGGATGTGTTCATAGAACATGTCGGCATCCCGACGCTGGCCTGCATCCGCCCCGCCGTGAAGGCCCTGCAGGACCTCGGGCTGCATCGCGAGGTGCAACTGGTCGTCTCGGGCGGCATCCGCAACGGGGCCGACGTGGCCAAGGCCATGGCACTTGGCGCGGATGCGGTTTCGATCGGCACGGCGGCGATGGTCGCCCTTGGCGACAATGACCCGAGATACGAGGCCGAATACAACGCCCTCGGCACCACGGCGGGGGCCTATGATGACTGGCACGAAGGCCGCGATCCCGCGGGCATCACCACGCAGGACCCCAAGCTCGCTGCGCGGCTCGACCCCGTCGAAGGCGGGCGCCGGCTCAGGAATTACCTGAATGTCATGACGCTCGAGGCGCAGACCATCGCGCGGGCCTGCGGCCATAACCATCTGCACAATTTGGAACCAGAAGACCTCTGCGCGCTTACGATGGAGGCAGCAGCGATGGCGCAGGTGCCTCTGGCCGGAACTGATTGGTGGCCGGGAAAACCCGGCACGGGATACTGAGCGACAACCGAACCGGCCAAAGGGAGATCACGTCATGACCACCGACCTCGCCACTTTCGCAGCCGAACGCGGCGTCCGATATTTCATGATCTCCTTCACCGACCTGTTCGGCGGGCAGCGTGCCAAGCTGGTCCCGGCCCAGGCCATCGCCGAGATGCAGGAGGACGGCGCGGGGTTTGCGGGCTTTGCCACATGGCTCGACATGACGCCGGCCCATCCCGACATGCTGGCCGTGCCCGACCCGGCATCGGTCATCCAGCTTCCGTGGAAACCCGAGGTGGCCTGGGTCGCGGCCAACCCCGTGATGGAAGGGGCAGAGGTCGCGCAGGCTCCCCGCAACGTCTTGCGCCGCCTGATCGCCGAGGCCGCAGGGCAGGGGATGCATGTCAAGACCGGGGTCGAGGCCGAATACTTCCTGCTCAGCCCCGATGGGTCAGAGATTTCCGACCAATACGACACCGCGGCCAAACCCTGCTATGACCAGCAGGCCGTGATGCGCCGTTACGACGTCGTGCGCGAGATCTGCGACTACATGCTGGACCTCGGCTGGGAGCCGTACCAGAACGACCACGAGGACGCGAACGGCCAGTTCGAGATGAACTGGGCCTTCGACGACGCACTGGCGACCGCCGACAAGCATTCCTTCTTCAAGTTCATGGTGAAATCGGTGGCCGAGGCGCATGGGTTCCGCGCGACCTTCATGCCCAAACCGATCGAGGGGCTGACGGGCAATGGCTGCCATACCCATGTGTCGGTCTGGGACGCACCGGGGGACGCGGCCAGGACCAATGTGTTCGCTGCCGATCCGGCACCCGGAAGCCCCACGGCGGAATTGGGCCTGTCCGACAAGGGCCGCGCCTTTCTCGGCGGGATCATGCAGCATGCCGCCGCGATGACCGCCATCACCAACCCTACGGTCAACAGCTACAAGCGTATCAACGCGCCGGTCACCCTTTCCGGTGCCACCTGGGCGCCCAACACCGTGACCTGGAGCGGCAACAACCGAACCCACATGGTCCGTCTGCCCGGGCCGGGACGGTTCGAGCTGCGCCTCCCAGATGGGGCCGCGAACCCCTATCTGCTTCAGGCGGTGATCATCGCGGCGGGCCTTGACGGCATCGCCACCGGTGCCGACCCCGGCAAGCGCCATGACATCGACATGTATGCCGAGGGCCACAAAGTCAGGGGCGCGGCGAAACTGCCGCTCAACATGCTCGATGCGCTGCGCGCCTATGACAGGGACCGCACCCTGAAAGAGGCCATGGGCGCAGAGTTTTCCGAGGCGTTCCTAAAGCTCAAACATGCCGAATGGGACAGCTTCGTGTCGCATTTCAGCCGGTGGGAGAAGGAGCATACGCTGGACATCTGACGTGCCGGGCGGGTCACTGCGGCGCGCCTTTGCGACAAGAGAAGGCCACCTGCCGCCTTGGCGTGCCCGACTGCATCAGGCGGCGCCGGGCCCTTAGTGGCGGTCCGTGCGCCCTGTCTCCCGGAATGCACACCGCCCGTAGCAGTTGGGCCCGCGATCTCATTGTTTTGAAAATACCTGTGCCGGAGGCTCAGACAGTAGCCTTGGGCGGGCCGCCCGCCAGATCAGCGCCACATGCAGCCGCACGCCCTTTTCGTTCAGCCGACCTGCTGATGCACCTCGATCACATTGCCCTCGGGGTCCTGGAAAAACACCTGGTGCCATTCGGCGGCGAAGGCGGTGCCGTAATCCGAATAGGCGATGCCATGAGCGTCCAGTTCGGCCATCACCGCCGCGATGTCATCGGTGCGAAACGCGATATGGCCGCGCGCCACCGGGTTGATGACCTGCCCGTTGCGAAAGGCCACGGTGAAATCGCGTTCGGCAAGATGCATCTGCATCGCCCCATCGGTGGCAAAGCGGATCTTTCCTGAATAGCCCGCCGCGCCCCGGGCCTCGGTGCGCGGAAACTCCTCCGTGTCGATCACATCCAGACCGAGCACATCGGTATAGAAACGATGCAGCCGGTCCACATCCTCGGCCACGTAATTGATATGATGGAATTCCAGTTTCATCGCGGCCCCTCCCATACAGGGCCGAGCTTAGCCTGAGGGCGATCCGTTCCGAAAGCCGTTCCGCACCTCAGGCGGCGCTTGTTTCGGCTTTTCGGCCCGGCCCCGCGACCACGCCCTTGTCCATCAGCGCCCCGATCTGACCAGAGGCAAGCCCGACGATCTCGGCCAGGATTTCCTCGGTATGCGCGCCGAGAACCGGCGCCGCCATCGGCGCGGCACGGGGGCTGGCCTGGAAATTGGCCGGATGGGCGGGGGTCAGGTAGGTGCCGGTATCGGGGTGGGACACGGGGGAAAACATCGGGTTGTCCGCGCTCAGGTCGGGGTCGTCGGCCATCGCCTGGCGCACCGTCCGGAACTCCGACCATGTCAGGCCTGCCGCGTTGAATTCCGTTTCGAAATCGCCGACCCGGCGCGCCGCGAACCAGGGCGCGAACACCTCGGTGATCGCCTTGCGGTGCCGCCAGCGATTGCCCTCGTCATCGAGGGGCACGCCAAGGCGCGTTTCCAGCGCTGCGATTTCGTCGCGCAGCCCCATGGTGCTGACCAGCCCGCGCCATTGACGATGGGTCAGCCCGATCACCATGACCCGTCGCCCGTCGGCGCAGACGAAATCCTGCCCATAGGCACCGTAAAGCGCGTTGCCGGCCTTGCCGCGATCGGCCCCGTTGATTGCCACGTTGCCGATCATGCCCAAATGCCCAAGGGTCGCGGCCGCCACGTCCTTGAGCGCGATCTCGACCTCCTGGCCGCCATGCCCGCGCAACCTGTGCCGTTCCGCCGCCAACAGGGCCGACACGCACATGTTGCCCGCGATCAGGTCCCAGGCGGGCAGGGCATGGGCCACGGGGTCGGGGCTGTCTTCGGGGCCTGTCATCATCGGGATGCCAAGGGCCGGGTTGACGGTGTAGTCGACCTGCGGACGGCCATGCCGGTCCCCGGTCAGCGTCACCATGATCAGGTCGGCGCGCCGCTGTTTCAGCGTCTCGTAATCCATCCAGCCGCGCACCCGCAGATTGGTCAGGAACAGGCCCGCATCGTCGCCGGGCGCGGTGATGATTTCCGAGATCAGTTCGCGCCCCTCATCGGATTTCATGTCGACCGCGATGGATTTCTTGCCCTTGTTCATCCCGGCCCAGAACAGGCTGTGCCCGTTCGGGGCCAGCGGCCAGCGTCCCGCATCCAGCCCGCCGCCGATCCGGTCGAAACGGATCACCTCGGCCCCCATCTGCGCCAGCGACATCCCCGCCAGCGGCACCGCGACAAAGGCCGACCCTTCGACCACGCGCATTCCCTTCAGGATCGTCATCGGGCCTCCTCCCATGTGGCTCGGGCCTGCATGCATTGGTGTCCGGATTGCCCCGTCCACAGCGTCAGTTCGCCTGCTGCGTCGGGCTGCAGGGCAATGTCGCAGGCCGGTCCTGCAAACATCGGATGGACACCGCGGAATTCGAATTTCCGGGGCGCGCTGCCCGCATGCCGGGTGGCCGCACGCATCAGCAGCGTCGCCTGCAAGGGGCCATGCACCACCAGCCCGGGGTATTTTTCCACGTCCCGGGCATAGGCCAGATCGTAATGGATGCGATGGGCGTTGAAAGTGATGGCGGAATAACGAAACAGCAGCGTCTCTGTCGTTTCGACATGGTCTGCCGGTTCGACGGGAAGCGCCGATTTCGGTGGCGGGATGAACACCTCGGGGATCTCGAGATAGACGATGTCCTGCCGTTCCTCGATGGCCAGGCCATCCGCCCCGTGAATTTCATGGTCGAGCGTGACCAGAACCATCGGCCCGGCTTTACCCTGTTTGTCGGCCACGGACCGGATGCGCGTGCGCCGTTCCATCGGCTCGTCCACATGCAGGTCGCGGTGAAAGGTCAGGGCGCCCCCGGCCCACATCCGTCGCGGCAGCCGGACCGGCGGCAGCGCCGCGATCCGGCGCGGGTGCCCGTCGGGGCCCAGATCGGCATTGGGATCGGACGGGGTGAAGGCGCACCAGTGCCAGAGCGGCGGCATCCGGTCGCCGGGGCCGGGCAGCGCGCCGTCGCCAACGGTCGCATGCACGAGGCGCGCCTGCGCCGAAGTGACAGTCGCGGCGTCCTGCGTCTCGCGCCCGATCCAGGCCTCGGTGTTGATCTGGTCCATCCACGCTCCCTTCCGTGCCGGTCAAACCTGAGGGCTGCGACGAAAAAAATAAAGAAAAAATATATAGTTAGCGGGATGCAATGGTATGCAATCAGCACGAGGTGCACCTGCCGCATCTGAAAAGACAGCCTTTTTCGCCGGTGTTTCGCAGGTGCAGAAAAGGAAACTTTCTTCTGTCGGGACGCGTGCCGCCAATGGGTTTTGCACGTCGCATCACCTTGCACGGCCATAAGGACGGCCTGAGCGCGGAGAGCCGGATTCACATCGAAAAAGGAAAAATGGCAGCCCGTAGGGGAATCGAACCCCTCTTTCCAGGTTGAAAACCTGGCGTCCTAACCGATAGACGAACGGGCCGCGCTTGGTGTGCGGGGATACCTAGAAAAACGGGCCGGGGTCTTCAAGCGGATTCTTGGGGCGGCTGCGAAAAACATCGTCCTGCCCGCGCGACCGGTCTCAGGCCCAGGCGGCGTCATCCAGCACCAGTTGCACGCTTTCCCGCCCGTTCCAGCGGTTCAGGTCCAGCTTGCCCGCCACGTGGATGCGCTGACCCACCTGGCCGATTAGCGCCTCGGCCAGTCCCTTGCGATCCGCCTCGAAGGCGATGGCCTCGACCGTGGCCGACCCGTCGCTCAGGCGCAGTTTGAGATGCCCGGAGCCGATGATCCGGGCATCCCTGATCCGCAGGTCGGGCAGGGCGAAGCGGGGCGCGGGGGCGGCGGCGCCGTAGGGCCCGGCCCCGGCCAGGGCGTCGACCAGATCGGGCGTCAGGGCGGGGGCCATCACCATCCCGTCGATGCGCAGGTCGACGGGCCCTTCCGCACCCGCCCCCTGTTTGGCCAGCAGGGCCTCGAGCCGGGCCATCGCGGGCCCGAGCTGTGCCCGGTTGAGCGACAGGCCCGCCGCCATCCTGTGCCCGCCGCCCTTTTCGATCAGCCCCTCGGCGGCCAGCCGCTGAATCGCGGCCCCCAGATCGACACCCGGCACCGACCGGCCCGAGCCCTTGCCCGCATCGCCATCGAACCCGATCACCACGGCGGGGCGGTTCATCGCCTCCTTCAGGCGGGACGCGACGATGCCGACGACACCGGGGTGCCAGCCGTCCTGAGCCGCCCAGGCAAGCGCGCCGAGATCACGCTCGGCGACCTGGGCAAGGGCGGCGTCGCGCACGGCGGCCTCGATCTCGCGTCGGTCGGTATTGAGCGTGTCGAGACGGGCGGCCAGCGCCTGCGCCTCGGCCGGGTCATCCGTGGCCAGCAGCCGCGCCCCCAGATCCGCCGCGCCGATCCGCCCGCCTGCATTGACGCGCGGGCCAAGGACAAAGCCCAGGTGATAGGCCTCGGGCGGCCGGTCGAGCCGCGCGACATCGGCGAGCGCCACCAGTCCGGGCCGCGCCCGGCGGGCCATCACCTTCAGCCCCTGCCGGACAAAGGCGCGGTTGACCCCGGTCAGGGGCGCGACATCGGCCACGGTCGCCAGCGCCACGAGGTCGAGCATGGCCATCAGGTCCGGCCCTGTCGCGCCACCTGCCTTCAGCCGCCGGTTCACCTCGACCAGCAGCAGGAACACCACGGCGGCGGCACATAGATGGCCCAGATCGCCCGGCTCGTCCTGCCGGTTCGGGTTCACCACCGCCACGCAGTCCGGCAATTCGGCCGCGGCAAGGTGGTGGTCGAGCACGATGACATCCGCCCCCGCCGCGGCGGCGATGGGCCCGTGGCTGAGCGTGCCGCAATCGACGCAGATGATCAGGTCATGGTCCTGCGCCAGGGCCGCCATCGCCGCGTCATTGGGGCCGTACCCCTCATCGATCCGGTCTGGAATGTAGAGCGTCGCCTCGCGCCCCATCTGCCGCAGCCAATCGATCAGCAGCGCAGCGGACGCCCCGCCATCGACGTCGTAATCGGCAAAGATCGCTATGCGTTCGCCCGCCTCCACCGCCGCCCGAACCCGGTCGGCGGCTGCGCCCATATCTTTCAGGCGCATCGGATCAGGCAAAAGATCGCGCAGCGCCGGGGCGAGAAAGGCCGGGGCGGCCTCGGGGGTCACACCGCGCCGGGCCAGAACCTGCGCCACGGCCATCGGCACACCTGCCTGTTGCGCCAGCGCATCCGACAGGCGCGCCGTCTCGGCCCCCGGCCCGATCCAGCGGCGCCCGGTCAACGAGGTTTCGACGCCCAGGAAGGCCGCGCTCAATTCGAGATGTTGTGGTGTGCCCATTCCCCGACCCTACAGGCAGGGGCCTGAGTCGTCACCCCTGACGCACCGGGTTACGGTAGCTCATCCGCCTGACCGACCCGGTCTTGGACCGCATCAGGACGGTCTCGGCGGTCAGGAACCCCGGTTCACGCTTGATGCCGGGCAGGATGGAGCCATCGGTAACGCCGGTGGCGGCAAAGATCACGTCCTGGGTCACCATGTCGTCGCGCGCGTAGATGCGGTTCAGGTCGGTGATGCCGGCGGCCTTCGCCCGCGCCTCTTCCTCGCCGTTGCGGAACAGAAGCTTGCCGAACATCTGCCCGCCCATGCATTTCAGCGCGGCTGCGGCCAGCACCCCCTCGGGTGCCCCGCCTGAGCCCATATACATGTCGATGCCCGTTTGCGGTTCGGCACAATGCATCACGCCCGCCACATCGCCATCGGTGATCAGCCGGATCGCGCAACCGGTGCCGCGCAGGTCCTCGATCATGCTTTCGTGGCGCGGGCGTTCCAGCACGCAAACGGTGATGTCGCTGGTCGCGCATCCCCTGGCCGATGCCAGCGCCGACACCCGTTCCGCCGGCGCCATGTCGAGCGTGACCACACCGGGATGAAAGCCCGGCCCGATGGCCAGCTTTTCCATGTAGACATCGGGGGCATGCAGCATGGATCCGCGTGGCCCCATCGCGATGACGGTCAGGGCGTTGGGCATGTCCTTGGCGGTCAGCGTGGTGCCCTCGAGCGGGTCGAGCGCGATATCGACCTCGGGCCCGTCGCCGGCGCCGACCTCTTCCCCGATGAACAGCATCGGCGCCTCGTCGCGTTCGCCCTCGCCGATCACCACTACGCCGCGAATGTCGAGCTTGTTGAGCTGTTCGCGCATCCCGTTCACGGCGGCCTGGTCGGCGGCTTTTTCATCGCCGCGCCCGATCCATTCGGCCGAGGCCATCGCTGCCGCCTCGGACACGCGGGCAAGACCAAGGGACAGCATGCGGTCGTTGAAATCGGGGGTCTCGGGCATGGAACGGGCTTTCGGTCTGGTGCGGTTGACCAGCGGTCTACCCTTGTCATTGCAGGGCGACAAGGATGGGGGCGCTAACGGCCAGGCATGGCGGGGAGAAGAACCACGAATGAAGATTCCTTGCCCCGACTATTCGGGAGCAATCGCGCCTGTCTCAGACGTCTTCGATGCGCAGCGCCACCGGTGCGCCTTCCAGAACGCCCGTGGCGGGCAGACGCGCCAGCGCATCGTCAAGGTTCGGGCGCGCCGTCTTGTGGGTGACGATCAGAACCGGGGCGTTGTCGCCCGGGTGGTCGTATTGGCGCATCCGGTCGATGGAGATACCCGCCTCACCCAGGACCGTGGCCACCTTGGCCAGCGCGCCGGGTTTATCGGTCAGCTCCATCCTGAGGTAATAGCGCGCGGGTGACGCGGCCGAGGCGGGCGGAGCCGCCTCCAGCGCGGTCGCGGGCATGCCGAAGGTCGGCACGCGCAGGCCCCGGGCGATGTCGCAGACATCCGCCATCACGGCGCTGGCGGTCGGGCCTTCGCCCGCGCCCGCACCGCGCAGCACGACCTGGCCGACGCTGTCGCCCTCGATCACCACCATGTTGGTGCCGCCTTCCAGCTGGCCCAGCGGCGAAGCGGCGGGCACAAGGCAGGGCGACATGCGCTGTTCCAGCCCGCGCCCGGTCATTTGTGCCACCCCCAGAAGCTTGATCTTGTAGCCCATGTCACCGGCGCGGCGGATGTCCTCGATGGTGATCGCGCCGATGCCTTCGAGGGCGATCGCGCCGAAATCCACCCGTGTGCCATAGGCGATGGCGGCCAACAGGGTCAGTTTATGCGCCGCGTCGATGCCGCCGACATCGAGGTTGGGGTCGGCCTCGAGATAGCCAAGGCCGTCGGCCTCGGCGAAAGCCTCGTCATAGGTCAGGCCCGCGTTTTCCATCCGTGTCAGGATGTAGTTGCAGGTGCCGTTCATCACGCCCATCACCCGGTCGATGGCATTGCCCGCCAGCCCCTCGGTCAGCGCCTTGATGACGGGGATGCCGCCAGCGACGGCGGCCTCGAACCGCAGCACGCGGCCCGCCCCCTCGGCGGCTTCGGCCAAGGCCTGACCATGGATCGCAAGCATCGCCTTGTTGGCCGTGACCACGTCCTTTCCGGCGCCGATCGCGGCCTCGGTCGCGGCCTTGGCCGGCCCGTCTTCGCCGCCCATCAGTTCCACGAACAGGTCGATATCATCGCGTGTCGCGAGCTTCACAGGGTCGTCTTCCCAGGCGTAGTTCGACAGCGAAATGCCCCGGTCCTTGTCCCGGCTGCGGGCGGAGACGGCGGCGATCTCGATCGGGCGGCTGCAACGGGCGCTGAGCATGTTTGCCTGCCGCTGGACGATCTTGATGACGCCCGTGCCCACGGTCCCAAGCCCGGCGATCCCAAGGCGCAAAGGGTCAGTCATCGGTCGCACTCCATGGCTGGGGTTCGGCAGGTGTTCTGAATGTGTTAGCCCGTCCCGCCCGCCGCCGCAACGCAGCGACGGCGCGCCGCGTCAGAGGGGCAGGGCGCGCAGCGCGGCCGCCCTGCGGCGCAGGTCGGCGGCGCGGAATTCCAGCGTCGCACCAGCGGTTGCAGCGTCGGTCGGCAGCAGCGTTTCGGTGGGTGCAAGCAGCGGACCAAGGGGCCGCAGGGCGGGCGGCGGGGCGGACCGTGCGGCGTCGCTGATCCGGCTGTCCAGATCGGGCAGCGCAGGGCCGCAGCCGGCGAGCGGCACGAGCAGGGCCAAGAGGGCGAGGAGAAGGGGCAAACGCATCATCTTGGCACCGCCTTACCGCAGACCGGTCCCCTTGGTCCATCCCGGTTGAATTGAACACGTGTTCAGATAATCTGCGCCCCCATGGCACGCAAACAGGGCAGCCAGGCCGCCATCACCGGCCCCAATATCCGCGACGCGGCCCTCAGGCTGTTCGCGCGGCACGGGTTTGCCGCCGTTTCGATGCGCCAGATCGCGGCCGAGGTGGGCGTGCAGGCGGGCGCGCTTTACCTCTATACCCCTGACAAGCAAGCCCTTTTGTTCGACCTGATGCGCGACCACCTTGAAGATCTGCTAGCCGATTGGCAGCCGGGAACCGATGCCGCCGAAGCCGCGCTTGAGGATTTCGTGCGCCACCATATCCGCTATCATCTCGACCGGCCCGACCTCGTTTTCATCGCCTATATGGAACTCAGGAACCTGACGCCGGAAAACTTCGCGGTGATCGAGGCGCTGCGCCGTCGATACGAAGACCAGCTTGAGGCGATCCTGAAACGCGGGGTGGCGGAGGGCGTGTTCGACGTGCCTGATACGAAGCTGGCCACGCTTGCCCTGATCGCGATGCTGACGGGGGTGACGACATGGTATCGCGAGGGCGGGCGGCTGGACCGGGACGCGGTCGAAACCGCCTATTGGCGCATGGCACGGCGCGCGGTGGGCATGACCCGGGACATGAAATAGATCGCAAAAACGCGAAATCGCCGATTTTTTGTAATCTAAACCGTAAATCTTTCTTAAGGTCCGGCTCAGGCTTCTGCGGGCATCGACGGCGCACGTTCTTCGCGGGGGAAGGGAACGAGCCGACCCTGATCCTCGTCCCAGAGCTTGAGCGTGAAGGACCGGAACGCCTCGCGCCAGCCGATCGTCTGCACCTCGTATTTCTCGCGCAGGGCCCTGTGGCAGCGGCGCAGCCGGTAGGACGGGATGTTGGCGTTGAAATGGTGAATGTCGTGATAGGTGATGTTGGCGACTGCCAGGTCGAACCACCAGCCCAGATCCAGCGCTGACGACCCCTGCAGCGCGGCGCGTGCCGGGTTCAGGTCCGGTTTGCGGTCCCACCACGTGTCTTCGAAATTGTGCTGCAGGTAGACGAGGAAGACGCCGATGCAAGCAGCGGTGACCACGGTGCCGGCATATATGATCAACCCCGGCACCCCGGCCAGCGCCCAGATCAGGACGACCCAGGCGGCAAGGCCCAGGTTATGCAACAGCACCGCCATCGGTCCGATGTCACGGGTGTTCTTCGGCCAGCGATAGGCGAACACATAGGTGAAGATGCCGCCCACGGGGATCAGAATAAAGGGCGCGCGGTAGATGCGATACCACAGGCGTTTCCAGAAATCGGCCTCGCGCCATTCGCGCAGCGTCATGGTGAAAATCTCGGTGGTGTCGCGTTCTTCGAGATTGCCGAGATGGCTGTGATGTTCGTTGTGATTGTGCTGCATCACGCCATAGGGGGTAAGCGTAAAGACGCTGAGCCCGTGACCGGCCAGATCATTGGTGCGTTTCTTCACGAAAAGCGAGCCATGCCCGCAATCATGCTGCAGCACGTAGAGCCGGACGCCGGAAAAGGCGTTGATCACGATCAGCGGCAGGACCGCCCAGACCGTCGGCCAGGCCAGAACGGCGGCCCAGAGCGTCAGGAAATAGACCGCGAAGGTTCCGAAATAGCTGACCGAGGCCAGCCGGTTGTCGCGCGCGGTCCAGTCGCGGGTGAAGCGGCGGATTTCCTGCGTTGCTTCTTCGCGGAAATTCGGAGTTATCTCGGGGCGGTCAGCGGCAGCAGCATGCATTGTTTTCGTCCGAAGCTTGGCAGGGTGCAAACGATAACAGGCGTGACGAGCAGGCCAGCAATCCTGACCCACCCACGGCGTCATGCCACGAGATTCTTCCAAACGCAACGGTTTACGTGACAGGCAATTCCTGCCGAAAACCCGTCAAAGCTTTGGATAGATTGGGAATTTCCCGCATAGGTCGAGCACTTCACCGGCAACCTTGGCTTCGACTTCGCCATTGCCGTCGACGCCATTGGCCGCCAGGCCATCGACCACTTCGACGATCCAGTCGGCGATCTGGCGGAACTCGGGCGTGCCGAACCCGCGCGTGGTGCCCGCCGGGCTGCCCAGGCGGATGCCCGAGGTGATGGTGGGTTTTTCGGTGTCGAAGGGGATGCCGTTCTTGTTCGTGGTGATATGGGCCCGGCCGAGCGCCTTTTCGGTCTCGTTGCCCTTCACGCCCTTGGGGCGCAGATCGACCAGCATCACATGGGTGTCGGTGCCGCCGGTGACGATATCCAGACCGCCCTTCATCAGCTGATCGGCCATGGCCTGTGCATTGGCGATCACCTGCGCCTGATATTCCTTGAACTCGGGGCGCAGCGCTTCGCCGAAGGCGACGGCCTTGCCCGCGATGACATGCATCAGCGGGCCGCCCTGGATCCCGGGGAAGATGGCGGAGTTGAATTTCTTCGCCAGCGCCTCGTCATCGGTCAGGATCATGCCGCCGCGCGGGCCGCGCAGGGTCTTGTGCGTCGTGGTGGTCGCAACATGGGCATGCGGGAAGGGCGAGGGGTAATGGCCGCTTGCCACCAGCCCCGCGAAATGGGCCATGTCGACGAGAAGATAGGCACCCACGCTATCCGCGATCTCGCGCATTTTCGCGAAATCGATGATGCGTGGAATGGCAGAGCCGCCGGCGATGATCAGTTTGGGCTTATGTTCGGCGGTCAGCTCGGCCACCTGGTCATAGTCGATCTGCAGGTCCTGCTGGCGCACGCCGTACTGGATGGCGTTGAACCATTTGCCCGACTGGTTCGGTTTCGCGCCATGGGTCAGATGCCCGCCTGCATCAAGGCTCATGCCGAGAATGGTGTCGCCCGGCTGCAGCAGGGCGGTGAACACCCCTTGGTTGGCCTGGCTGCCGGAGTTCGGCTGGACGTTGGCAAAGCCCACGTTGAACAGTTTCCTGGCGCGCTCGATCGCCAGATCCTCGGCGATATCGACATACTGGCAGCCCCCGTAATAGCGGCGGCCCGGGTAGCCCTCGGCGTATTTGTTGGTCATCACGCCGCCCTGCGCTTCCATCACCGCAGCGGACACGATGTTTTCCGAGGCGATCAGTTCGATCTCGTCGCGCTGGCGGCCCAGTTCCTGGCGCATCGCGGCGAAGATTTCTGGGTCGCGGGTTTCCAGGCTTTCGGTGAAGAAACCGGCATCACGGTGGGGGGCGTTCATCGGGCAGCTCCTGACTGTGCAGCATATGCGTTGCGCTGATGTAGGGCAAACGGGCGCCCTGTGAAAGCTTGGAAACGGCGCTTTGGGCCGCAGTTGCGCGCCGATTGGCGCATTGCGTTTCGCATCCGCGCGGGCGAGGGTCGCCGAAATTGGGGAGAGGAGGGCGCCCATGCCCGCCGCGCGCAACATCGCCTTTCTGGCCTCGGATGCCGAGATCGCCCGGGCCGCCAAGGCTGAGCTGGAATCGATCTACGGCACCTTTGCGGTCGAAGAGGCGGACGTGATCGTCGCGCTGGGCGGTGACGGCTTCATGCTGTCGACGCTGCATGACACGCAGGAGATCGACGCCCCGGTCTACGGAATGAACCGGGGGACCGTGGGGTTCCTGATGAACGAATTCGCAGCCGAAGGTTTGATCGAGCGGCTGGAGGCGGCCGAGGAAGAGGTGATCAACCCGCTCCACATGCGGGCCGTGACCACGGGCGGCGAGGTGGTCGAGGCGCTTGCGATCAACGAGGTCAGCCTGCTCAGGGCCGGGCCGCAGGCGGCGAAGCTGAAGATCCATATCGACGGCAAGATGCGGATGGAGGAGCTGGTCTGCGATGGCGCGCTGCTGAGCACACCGGCCGGGTCGACCGCGTATAACTATTCCGCCCACGGGCCGATCCTGCCCATCGGATCGGATGTGCTGGCGCTGACGGCGGTGGCGGCGTTCCGGCCGCGGCGCTGGCGCGGGGCGTTGTTGCCCAAGACCGCCGTGGTGCGGTTCGAGGTGACCGAACCGGGCAAGCGCCCCGTGATGGCCGATGCCGACAGCCGGTCGGTGGCAAATGTCGCCTCGGTCGAGATCCGGTCCTACCCGGAAGTGGCGCATCGTATCCTGTTCGACCCCGGCCACGGGCTGGAAGAGCGTCTGATCCAGGAACAATTCGTGTGATGCCACTTGCGGCGCCGGGCCGCGTTTCGCGGGACGCCGGGGTAGTTTAACGCTAAACCATCGGCGCGAGGGAGGCTGCGATGGCAACGGACGAACCCGACAGTTTGCGCGAGGCGGCGCTGTATTATCACCAGTTTCCGCGCCCCGGTAAGCTGGAAATCCGCGCCACCAAGCCGCTGGCCAATGGCCGCGACCTGAGCCGCGCCTACAGCCCCGGCGTGGCCGAGGCCAGCCGCGAGATCCAGGCTGACCCGGCGGCCGCAGCGAAATACACGGCGCGCGGCAACCTTGTGGCCGTGGTGTCGAACGGCACCGCCGTGCTGGGCCTTGGCAATATCGGCGCGCTGGCCTCGAAACCGGTGATGGAGGGCAAGGCGGTTCTGTTCAAGAAATTCGCCAATATCGACTGTTTCGATCTGGAAGTGGATGAGCCTGACCCCGAACGGCTGGCCGAGATCGTCTGCGCGCTGGAACCCAGTTTCGGGGCGATCAATCTCGAAGACATCAAGGCCCCCGATTGTTTCATCGTCGAACAGATTTGCCGCGAGCGGATGAATATCCCCGTTTTCCATGACGACCAGCACGGCACCGCCATCGTCGTGGGGGCGGCGGCGACCAATGCCCTGCATGTCATGGGCAAGCGGTTCAAGGAGATCAAGGTGGTGTCGACCGGGGGGGGCGCGGCGGGGATCGCCTGCCTCAACATGCTTCTGAAACTGGGGGTCAGGCGGGAAAACGTCTGGCTCTGCGACCTCGACGGGTTGGTCTACACCGGGCGCGAGGCCGGGATGACCCCGCAAAAGGCCGAATACGCGCAAGGCACGACACCTGCGGGACTGGCCGATGTGATCGCGGGGGCGGACCTGTTCCTTGGCCTCAGCGGCCCCGGCGTTCTGACACCGGAAATGGTGCAGACAATGGCCGAACGCCCGGTCATATTCGCGCTGGCAAACCCCACGCCCGAAATCCTGCCCGACCAGGTGCGCGCCGTTGCGCCGGAGGCCATCATCGCCACCGGCCGGTCGGATTTTCCCAACCAGGTCAACAACGTATTGTGTTTTCCCTTCATCTTTCGGGGCGCGCTGGATGTCGGCGCGACCGAGATCAACGATGCGATGCAACTGGCCTGTATCGACGGGATCGCGGCGCTGGCCCGCGCCACCACAAGCGCCGAGGCGGCGGCGGCATATCGCGGCGAAAAGCTGACCTTCGGGGCCGATTACCTCATCCCCAAACCCTTCGACCCGCGCCTGATGGCGGTGGTGGCCGGCGCCGTGGCCGAGGCCGCGATGGCATCCGGCGTGGCGACGCGGCCCCTGGAGGATATCGCGGCCTACAAGGCGACGCTCAACCAGGCGGTCTATCGCTCGGCCCTGATCATGCGGCCCGTGTTCGAGGCCGCCAGTGCCACATCGCGGCGGATCGTGTTCGCCGAGGGCGAGGATGAACGGGTGCTGCGCGCCGCGCAGGCGATGCTGGAGGAAACCACCGAAACCCCGATCCTGATCGGGCGCCCCGAGGTGGTGGAGGCACGGGCCGAACGGGCGGGGCTGAAGATCAGGCCGACCCAGGATTTCGAACTGGTGAACCCCGAAAACGATCCGCGCTACCGTGATTACTGGGGCACCTATCATGAGCTGATGGCCCGGCGCGGCGTCACCCCCGACCTCGCGCGTGCGATCCTGCGCACCAACACCACCGCGATCGGGGCCATCATGGTGCACCGGGGCGAGGCGGATTCGCTGATCTGCGGCACATTCGGGCAATACCTGTGGCACCTGAACTATGTCGATCAGGTGCTGGGGCGCGACGGGCTCAGCCCCGTGGGGGCGCTCAGCCTGATGATCATGGAAGACGGGCCGATCTTCGTGGCCGACACCCAGATCAACCCGGTGCCGACCCCGGACCAGATCGCCGAAACCGTTGTGGGGGCCGCGCGACATGTCCGCCGCTTTGGCCTGACCCCGCAGATCGCTCTGTGTTCATCCAGCCAGTTCGGAAACCTGGACAGCGACAGTGGCCAGCGGATGCGTGCCGCGCGGGACCTCCTGGACGCGCGTGGGGTCGATTTCTGCTATGAGGGCGAGATGCATGTGGACAGCGCGCTGGACCCTGAATTGCGCGGTCGCATCTTTCCAGGTTCGCGTCTGCAGGGGGTGGCCAATGTGCTGGTCTTCGCCTCGACCGACGCCGCCGGCGCCACGCGAAACATATTGAAGATGAAGGCCAACGGGCTGGAGGTGGGGCCGATCCTGATGGGAATGGGCAACCGCGCCCATATCGTGACCCCGTCTATCACCGCACGCGGCATCCTCAACATCGCGGCGCTGGCCGGAACACCCGTGACCCATTACGGCTGAGCGGGCCTTATTCCGCCACGGGGCATCGGTTCATCACGGTGTCGAACGCCCGGTCGGCCCCGGCGAGGGCGAAGGGGCGGTGGTGGGTGGCCACGGCCGTGATCACCACGACGCCACGTGTGCCCCGGCGCATATGGTCGACAAGGCCTGCGTCGCGGGCGGGATCGTAGATGGCAGTGTATTGCATTTCCGGCCCGGGCAGGCGCGTCAGGTCGATGACGGCATATTCGGTATCGTCGACGCGGAACTGAATGGTGCGGGCTTCGGGCAACACGATGCGCCCCGCGAAATACAGATGCCAGGCGAGCGGTTCCTCGACCTGGCAGCCAAGCGAGAGGCAGAACATGTTTCCGGTTTCTTCATCGGCGTCCGGGCAGATCATCGCGCGGTGGAGGATGCCCGGCGCGGTCGTGGCGTCGTGAAGGGACCATTCGACCTCATCTTCTGCCTGCGCAGGAAGACCGGCGAAGACAGGCACGATCAAAAGGACGAGCGGGGCGACAATACGGTGCAGCATCGGCGGGACCTTTCGAATTTGATCCCACCGTTGCCCGGCTGTGCCCGCAGCGCAATGCGCCCGATTGCCCCTCAGCCCAGGGTAATGCGCAACAGGAAGAGAAACATCACCGCCGCCGCGATCAGGGCCGAGATGACGAGGGCCGGAAAGCCAAAGGTCAGCACGGCGATCGCCACCAGCGAGACCACCGCGATGATCGCTGCGTAGGCATTATCGACATCTCCTTCGACCACTTCGCGGGCCATGCGCCCGATCACGGGAATACGGTAGGTGATATGGCGGGTCAGCATCCGCTGGCGCGGCGGTTCCGGGGCGAGGCTCATGAGCGTTTCCTTGGCAAGGGGTGTCAGTGTTCGCAAGGTGGGAAATGGCGCGCCCCGTCCGTCCCGACAGGGGACAGGGCGTCGCAGGCGCGCAAGCCGCGCTGCGGCAATGAAACCGAATTGCGCGCACCGGTCGGGCCGGGATAGGAAATTACGCAACTCTGGGGCGAAGAAGGGACATCAGCCATGGGATATGCAGAGATCTACCGCCGGGCGCAGACTGATCCCGAGGGTTTCTGGATGGAGGCCGCCGAGGCCATCGACTGGGTGCAGCCCCCCTCGAAGGCGCTGTTTGCCGATAACGCCCCGCTTTACGAATGGTTCGCCGATGGCATGGTCAACACCTGCTGGAACGCCGTCGACCGCCATGTCGAGGCAGGGCATGGCGACCGGGTCGCGATCATCCATGACAGCCCCCTGACCGGCACCACCCACAAGATCACCTATGCCGAGCTGCAGGCCCGGGTGGCGAGCCTTGCCGGGGCGCTGCGGGCCAAGGGTGTCGAAAAGGGCGATCGCGTCATCATCTACATGCCGATGGTGCCCGAAGCGGTGGAGGCGATGCTGGCCTGCGGGCGGATCGGGGCGATCCATTCGGTCGTCTTCGGCGGGTTCGCGTCGAACGAACTGGCCGTGCGGATCGACGATTGCCAGCCGAAATGCATTATCGCCGCCTCCTGCGGGATCGAGCCGGGCCGGGTGGTGCATTACAAGCCGTTGCTGGATGGCGCGCTGGACCTGGCCGCGCACAAGCCCGAATTCTGCGTGATTTTCCAGCGTGAGCAAGAGGTCGCGAAGCTGGAGGAGGGGCGCGATGTCGATTGGCACGCGTTCCAGTACGGGGTGGACCCTGCGGAATGCGTGCCGGTCGAGGGCAACCACCCGTCCTATATCCTCTACACCTCGGGCACGACCGGTCAGCCCAAGGGCGTGGTGCGCCACACCGCCGGCCACCTGGTGGCGCTGAACTGGTCGATGCGCAACCTTTACGACATGCAGCCGGGCGAGGTGTTCTGGGCGGCGTCCGATGTGGGCTGGGTCGTGGGCCATTCCTATATCTGTTATGCGCCGCTGGTTTACGGCTGCACCACCATCGTGTTCGAAGGCAAGCCCGTGGGCACGCCCGATGCAGGCACGTTCTGGCGCGTGATCCGGGACCACAAGGTCAAATGCCTGTTCACCGCCCCGACCGCGTTTCGCGCGATCAAGCGCGACGATCCGCAAGGTGCGCTGGTGAAGGATTACGACCTGTCGAGCCTGGAAAGCCTGTTCCTGGCCGGTGAACGGGCCGATCCGGACACGATCAAATGGGCACAGGACAAGCTGGGCGTGCCGGTGATCGACCACTGGTGGCAGACCGAAACCGGCTGGGCTATCGCGGGCAACCCGCTGGGGATCGAGAAGCTGCCGGTCAAGATCGGGTCACCCGCCGTGGCGATGCCGGGCTATGACGTGCAGATCCTCGATGAGGGCGGCCATCCGATGAAACCGGGTGAACTGGGGGCCATCGCGGTCAAGCTGCCGCTTCCGCCGGGCACCCTGCCGACGCTGTGGAACGCCGAGGCGCGGTATCGCAAAAGCTACCTGGAACACTTCCCGGGCTACTACGAAACGGGCGATGCGGGATATGTGGATGAGGACGGATACCTTTACATCATGGCGCGCACCGATGACGTCATAAACGTGGCCGGGCACCGCCTTTCGACCGGCGCGATGGAGGAGGTTCTGGCCGCCCATCCCGACGTCGCCGAATGCGCGGTCATCGGGGTGACCGACAGCCTGAAAGGGCAGTTGCCGATGGGGTTTGTGTGCCTGAACAAGGGCACGATCACCTCGGCCGAGGATGTCGTGGCCGATTGCGTGAAACTGGTGCGCGACCAGATCGGCCCGGTGGCAGCCTTCAAGCTGGCCGTGGTTGTGGAACGCCTGCCCAAGACCCGGTCGGGCAAGATATTGCGCGCCACGATGGTCAAGATCGCGGATGGGGCGGATTACAAGATGCCCGCCACCATCGATGACCCGGCGATCCTGGATGAGATCGCCGAGGCCGTTGCGGAACTGGGCTACGGGCGCGCGCCGGCCTGAAACGCTTTCACATGTAAGGGATTGCTGGTAGTGTCTCCAGGGTGTGAGTAACTCGGGGGCGCGTGTGAAGGACACCGGCGAGACCAGAGATACCGGACAACAGGACACTTTTCCGCGCCAGGCGACGGTGCTGGAGACGCTGCAGCTTTTCACGCATGATATCCGGTCGGCGATGTCCGATGTCGTGGGTGGTCTGCGCCTGATCGACACCCATGACCTGTCCGCCGAAACCCGCACCCAGATCGACCGCGTGCGTGCGGCGGGCGATACGCTGGCCGCCCTTGTCGATGCCGCGCTGATGGCGGCGGCGGGCGAAACCCGCATCCACGAAGCCGAGGCCGACACCCGGATGGACGCGTGGCTGTCGGCGCTTGCCGGGCGATGGTCGGGCCGGGCGCAGGCGGAACGGTCCAGTTTCTCGGTCGATCCGGGTGCCTGCATGCCCCACCGTCTGCGGCTGGCCCAGGTGACACTGGACCGGATCGTGGGCAACCTGATCGGCAATGCGCTGAACCATGCGCGCGGCGCGCCGGTGGTGCTGGTCATCGAGGGCCGGCCCGGCGCGGGCGTCAAGCTGCGCATCGTGGATGGCGGCAAGGGCTATCCCGAGGCGGTCCTGCGCGAAGTGTCGGAACGCGGTGAGGCGTCGCCCATCGGGGCCGGCGCGGGCAGCGGCCTGGGCTTGCGGATCGTGGCGGAATTGTCGCGGCAGGCCGGGGGGCATCTGACGCTGGAAAACGCCGAGGTGGGCGGCGGTGTCGCCACCCTGCACCTGCCCGACCAGGCGGTGGTGTGGGACAGCGCCCCGGCTGCCCCCTGCGCCCCGCCCGATCTGAGCGGGCTGCGCCTGCTGGTGGCCGAGGACAACCTGACCAACCAGACCATCCTGCGCCAGCTGCTGGGCAAGATGCAGGCCGAGGTTGTGTTCGTTGCCGACGGGGTGGCGGCGCTGGAGGTGGCCGCGCGCGAGGTCTTCGACCTTGCGCTGATCGATATCGAGATGCCCCGCAAATCGGGGCTCGAGGTGATGCGCGGCATCCGTGCGATGGAGGAACCGCGCGCCTCGATGCCCCTGATCGCGCTGACCGCCTATGTGCTGCGCGACAATCGCGAGGCGATCTATGCCGCGGGTGCGGATGGCATTATCGGCAAGCCGATTGCCTCGGGCACGGCCTTCGGGCGGGCGATCCTGCGCCATGTCGGACGGCCCGACGGGATGCCGGGTGCCGCGGAGGTTCTGGGTGGTCGCATCGATGACAGTTGCGGGGTCAAGCTGGACCATGCCCGGTTCGCCGCGCTGATGGAGGTGGCGGGCCCGGACGGGCGCGCGGAACTGCTGGAGCGGCTGGACGAGGACCTGAGGGCCGTGCGCGCGGCGTTGGACATCGCGGTGCCCGACAAGACGATCGGCGAGATACGCGCGCAGACCCATATCCTGATCGCCTTGGCAGGTGCGGTTGGCGCGGACCGGCTGGCCCGGCTGGCCGAGGTTCTGAACATCGCCGCCAAGCGGCAGCGGCTGGAGGATTTCGCGGGTCTCTATGGCCCCTGCCGTGCCGAACTGGGTGACCTGATCACCCATGTCGCCGCCGAGGCGCGCGCAGCCCCGGTGGCCTGACCTGCCCGAACGTCGCGCGCCGCCTGTGCCGCGATCGGCCGCCGAAACTGCACGGGACTTGCATGGCGCGCAGACGCACCGCAGACTGCACCCCTGTCCGGTTCTGCCTGCCCGAAGGAGGCCCGCATGCCCCCCCGTCCCCCGCTTGTCGAAGCCGCCGCCGAAGTGCGCCTGCGCGCCCATGCGCCCTATTCCGGGTTCAAGGTCGGCGCCGCGATCCTGAGCGTCGAGGGCCACGAACATCGCGGCTGCAATGTCGAGAACGTGGCCTATCCCGAGGGCACCTGTGCAGAGGCGGGGGCGATCGCGGCGATGATCGCGGCGGGTGACAGGCGGATCGCCGAGGTGGCGGTGATCGCCGACAGCCCGACGCCGGTGCCCCCCTGCGGTGGGTGCCGTCAGAAACTGGCCGAGTTTGCTGATCCGGATGTGCCGGTGACGCTGGCCACGACATCGGGCGCATTGCTGCACACCACCGTGGCGGAGTTGCTGCCGGGCGCCTTTGATGCGGGCCATATGGAAGGCAGCGCATGACGGACGCCCGGTCGATCCTGCAAAAGCTGCGGGACGGTCTGCGCCTGACCGAGGCCGAGCTTTATGCCTTTGCCGAGGGGCTGGCGACGGGCGAGGTTACCGATATGCAGGCAGGGGCCTTTGCCATGGGCATCTGCCTGAACGGTATGGAACAGCAATCCCGTGTCGACCTGACCCGCGCAATGCGCGACACCGGGATGGTGCTGAAATGGGATCTGGACGGTCCCGTGATCGACAAGCATTCGACCGGCGGGGTAGGGGATTGCGTCTCACCCGTGCTGGCCCCGGCCCTGGCGGCCTGCGGGGCCTATGTACCGATGATCTCGGGGCGGGGTCTGGGCCATACTGGCGGTACGCTCGACAAGCTGGAATCGATCCCCGGCTACCAGACGCAGGTATCGGTCGAGGATTTGCAGGAACTGGTCGAAAGCATCGGCTGCGCCATCGTGGGCGCGTCGGGCGATGTGGCCCCGGCGGACAAACGGCTTTATGCGGTGCGCGATGTAACCGGCACCGTCACCTCCATCGACCTGATCACCGCCTCGATCCTGTCCAAGAAACTGGCCGCAGGGCTGGAGGCGCTTGTGCTGGACGTGAAGGTGGGCACCGGGGCGTTCATGCAGACGCCCGAGGATGCGGTGGCCCTGGCGCGATCGCTGGTCGACACGGCACAGGGGGCGGGCTGCATGACCGCCGCGCTGATCACCGACATGAACCAGCCATTGGTCCCGTCGGCGGGAAATGCGCTGGAAATGATCGAGGTGATGGCGCTTCTGACCGGGGGGGATCTGTCCGGGCCCCTGGCTCGGTTGACGATTGCGCAGGGGGGCGAGGTTCTGGCGCTGGGCGGGCTGGCGGCGGATGCGGCCGATGGCGAAGGCCGGATCGCCCGCGCCCTGCAATCGGGCGAGGCGGCGGAGGTGTTCGGGGAAATGGTGGCGGCCCTTGGCGGGCCGCTGGATTTCGTCGAACGCTGGCGCGACCGGCTGCCCGCAGCACGGGTCATGGTCGATATCCATGCGCAGGAGGCGGCAACCGTGACCGGCATCAACACCCGCGCCCTGGGCGAGGCTGTGGTGCATCTGGGCGGTGGCAGGCTGAAGGCCGATGACACGCTCGATCTGGCCGTGGGGCTGAGCGATATCGCGCGGATCGGCGACCGGGTGGACGGCGCCCGCCCGCTCTGTCGCATTCATGCGGCGAGCGAGGAGGCGGCCTTTGACGTCACGGGGCAATTGAGAGATGCGTTCACTCTGGGCGACGCGGCGGGGCCGGTGCCCGATTTGATTCATGACAGGATCGCCTGATGCCCCGTGCGTTCCTTGTGGTGATGGATAGTGTCGGGATCGGCGGCGCGCCCGATGCCGGGGACTTCTTCAACGGCCATCTGCCTGATACCGGGGCGAACACGCTGGGCCATATCGCGGCGGCCTGCGCAGCCGGGAAGGCGGAGGACGGGCGCAGCGGGCCGCTCAGGATGCCCAATCTCGGCGCGCTCGGCCTCGGGGCTGCGCTGCGCCTGTCGGGCGCGCGGGGCGAGGGGCTGGATGCCGACCCGGCGGGTCTTTGGGGCGCGGCGGAAGAGGTCTCCGCCGGCAAGGACACCCCATCGGGCCATTGGGAACTGGCCGGTCTGCCGGTGCCGTGGGACTGGACCTATTTCCCCGACACTCGTCCCGCATTTCCCGCCGACCTTTCGGCCGAGGTGGCACGGCTGGCGGGAACCGATGGCATCCTTGGCGATTGCCATGCCAGCGGGACCGAGATCATCGCGCGGCTTGGCGATGCGCATGTGAAGACCGGCAAACCGATCTGCTACACCTCCGCCGACAGCGTGTTCCAGATCGCCGCCCATGAAGAGGCGTTCGGGCTGGAGCGCCTGCTGGAGCTGTGCCGGGCGCTGGCCCCGCGGCTGCACGCAATACGGGTTGGCCGGGTGATCGCACGCCCTTTCGTCGGAAAGACCGGCAGCTACAGCCGCACCGCAAACCGCCGCGATTTCGCGATAACCCCGCCGGGCGCAACGCTTTTGGATTGGGTTGAGGGGGCGGGGCGGGTGACCATCGGCATAGGCAAGATCAGTGATATCTTCGCTGGCAAGGGCGTGGGCAAGGTGTTGAAGGGCTCCGATGCGGTGCTGATGGACCATCTGGCGGATTGCGTGGCCAATGCGCCGGAGGGCAGCCTGACCTTCGCCAATTTCGTCGAATTCGACAGCCTTTACGGCCATCGCCGCGACGTGGCGGGCTATGCGCGGCATCTTGAATGGTTCGATGCGGGCATGGGCCCGATCCTTGCCGCGCTCAGGCCCGATGACCTGCTGATCTTCACCGCCGACCATGGCAATGACCCGACCTGGCCCGGCACCGACCATACCCGTGAACGGGTGCCGGTGGTTGCCAAGGGCCCCTGTTCCGGGCAGATCGGCATCCGGGCCTTCGCCGATGTCGCCGCCTCCGTCGCGGCGCATCTGGGGGTGGAGGCCGAGGGGCCGGGGCGGTCGTTCCTGCCGGGGTGAAACGGGGGATATATGCGAGATATCAACAAGATGGAGCTGCATCTTCATCTTGAAGGCGCGGCCCCGCCCGCCTTTATCCGCCGCCTCGCGGCAGAACAGTCGACCGACCTGTCCGGCATCTTCGCCGAGGATGGAGGCTACGCCTTTTCCGGGTTCAACCATTTCCTGACGGTCTACGAGGCCGCGACCAGCGTTCTGAAAACGCCCGAGCATTTTGCCCGCCTGACCCGCGCGGTTCTGGAGGAGAGCGCCAGCCACGGCGTGATCTATACCGAGGCCTTCCTGAGTCCCGATTTCTGCGGCGGCGGCGATGTGGCGGCGTGGCGCGACTACCTCGCCGCGATCGAGGAGGCCGCGCAGGCGGCCGAGCGGGATTTCGGCATCGTGATGCGCGGCATCGTCACCTGTATCCGTCATTTCGGCCCCGACCGTGCCAGACCCGCAGCGATCTGCGCCGCCGAAACCCATGGCGATTTCCTGCGCGGTTTCGGCATCGCGGGCGATGAAATGATGGGCCGCCCGCGCGATTTTCTCTGGGCTTTCGACTGCGCGCGCGAGGCGGGCCTGCACCTGACCGCCCATGCCGGGGAATGGGGCGGCGCGCGGTCGGTCCGGGAGGCGGTGGAGGATTTGCGCGTAAGCCGCATCGGGCACGGGGTGCATGCCGTCGATGATCCTGCGCTGGTGGAGACGCTGGCCGAACTGGGCGTCGTGCTGGAGGTCTGCCCGGGCTCGAACGTGGCGCTGGGTGTTTACCCGCGCTGGCCCGCGCATCCCATCGTCCGGCTGCGTGATGCGGGCGTGAAGGTGACGGTCTCCACCGATGACCCGCCCTTCTTTCGCACCACCATGACCGCCGAATACGAAAACCTGAACCGCAGCTTCGGCTGGGACGAGACCGATTTCGCCGCCCTTGCCGAGACCGCGCTCGAGGCGGCATTCTGCGACGACGCCACACGCCAGGCCCTGGCCAAGAGACTGAAAGAGACATGACCGAGCATTTGACAATCGTCGATCACCCGCTGGTGCAACACAAGCTGTCGCTGATGCGTGACAAGGAAACCTCGACCAAATCCTTCCGCCAGCTTCTGCGCGAGATCAGCCACCTTCTGGCCTATGAGGTCACACGCAACCTGCCGATGACGACCACGCGCATCGAAACCCCGCTGGAGCCGATGGCCGCCCCGGTGATCGAGGGAAAGAAGCTGGCGCTGGTGTCGATCCTCAGGGCGGGCAACGGGTTGCTGGACGGTATCCTCGATCTGGTGCCGGCGGCGCGGGTGGGGTTTGTCGGGCTCTACCGTGACCCCGAGACGCTGCAGCCGGTGCAATATTACTTCAAGGTGCCGCCCAGTCTTGAGGATCGTCTGACCATCGTGGTCGACCCGATGCTGGCCACCGGCAATTCCTCGGTTGCGGCCATCGATCTGCTAAAACAGGCCGGGGCCAACAACCTGCGCTTCATGTGTCTGCTGGCCGCGCCGGAAGGCGTGGCCCGGATGCGCGAAGCACACCCGGATGTGCCCATCGTCACCGCCGCCGTTGACAGCCATCTGAACGATCACGGCTATATCGTGCCGGGGCTCGGCGATGCGGGCGACCGGATGTATGGCACAAAATAACCCGTGATTGCGCTTTGACTCCCCCCATGGCTTGCGTCAGGGTGAAAGGGCGCAGCCATGGGGGGTTTGCATGACGACAAAGGCCAATGCGACAATGCGGGCCGCGGTTTCTGCCGCCCTTGTCCTTGTTCTGGGCACCGGCGCGGGCCTTGCCCAGGGGGTGCCGGCCGAAACGCCGCCGCCCAGCTACACCGCCGATCAGTATGTCGACAGCGCCGGGTGTATTTTCGTGCGTGCGGGTGTCGGCGGGAACGTGACCTGGGTGCCGCGCGTAGGTCGTGACCGCCAGCAGCTCTGCGGTTTCCGACCGACGCTGGGGGGCACGACGACGACGCTGGCCGCGGCGCCCGACGAGAATGTGACGATCATCGGCGCGCCCCCCGCGGCGAGCCAGGCCACCG
Organism: Paracoccaceae bacterium; assembly: GCA_024742455.1. GTDB lineage: Bacteria > Pseudomonadota > Alphaproteobacteria > Rhodobacterales > Rhodobacteraceae > JANSYL01. The sequence continues at coordinate 115,849 of JANSYL010000007.1, forward strand.
CAAGCGCGACAACGACCACCGCCACCACGACGGCGCGCACCACGGCCGTGCGCCCGGCGGCTGCCGCAACAGCGACCGCGACCGCCACCACGACAACCCGCCCGCCTGCTGCCGCGCCCACCGCGCCGCAGCCGGTGACCCGGCCCGGCGGCGTGGCCCGATGCCCCGGGATGACCGGGCTGACCGGGCAGTACCTGTTCGGCCGCTGTGGCCCGCAGGCCGTGCATCCCGGCGATGCGGCGCGCGGCATCGTGCGGCCCGGCCCGTCGATGAACGGTGCCTCGCTTGGCCGCCCGGTGGTGCCCGAAGGGTTCCGCCCGGCCTTTGACGATGGCCGCCTCAACCCGCTGCGCGGCCCCCGCACGGCGGCGGGCGATGCCCAGATGGCGCAGGTCTGGACCGACCAGTTGCCGCGCCGTCTGGTGAGCGACGTGGCGCCCGGGTCTGCGTCCCGGGGCGCGCCACAACCGGTCACCCGCGCCCGGGCACCGCTGCCCCAGGCGCTGGCCTCGGACGCCGCAGTCGCCCGCGTCGAGATCCCCGCCAATCATCGCAACATCCTGGCCGGAACCTATGCCGACCGGGCCGCCGCAGATCGTGCGCTGGCGCAGCTTTCTGCCGCCGGTCAGCCAACGCGGCTGGGCGTGATCGCGCGGGAGACGGGACAGGTTTACGCGGTCGTTGCGGGCCCTTACCCATCGATCGAGGCGCTGGTTGCGGGCTACCGCGCGACCCGGTCGGCAGGGTTCGCGGGCGCCGTCACCCGGCGCTGACCCACCCGTTCTAGCGCATGCAGATATCCTGCAGCGCGACCCAATCCGCATCGCTGATCAGCCTGCGGGGCGTGCGCCCGCGCATCGGGTCGGCCTCGATCAGGCCGATCACGGATTCACCGCTGATGTCGCGCGCGTAGGCATAGGGCGTGCTGGCAAGACCTGCCGCCGCGAAGCGGGGCAGCAGCGCGTCATCGGCGACCATCGGGCGGGGGCGCCCGAGCAGGGTGGCGGCATGGGCATGCAGCACGTCTTCGGCCAGGCTGCCCTGGGTCATCAGCCTGAGCGTGGCGAGAATGCCCGCGTCCCGCATCAGGGTCAGCATCGGGTCGGCCCGGGCCTGTCGGACATCTTCGGCCAGAAGATACCCGGCCAGCACCTCGGGCGTTTCGTGATGTTCCACCAGCCCTGCATCAGCCACCAGAATGCCGCCGGGCAGCGTCAGCGTTGCCGGCACGGTGTCGCGCAGGATCACCAGCCGGGGCGGTGCGTCGGGAAACACCTCCGCCGCCAGCCTGTCGCGCGCGGGTGCGCCGATAGGGGTGGTGCAGGCGGGGCCGGCCAGTTGCGTGATCTCGTCCAGAAGCGCCCGGCCGATCTGTGCGCGGCTGGCCTCGGGCAGCATCGCCACCGCCTGCCGGGTCAGCGCACCGGGCAGCCAGAACACCGCCAGCCCGAGCGCAAGCAGGCTGAAGACCGCAAGCAGCGCCAGCCGCAGGCGGCCGGGATGGGGGCGGCGACGGTCGATGGCATGGCGCACCGTGTCGATGGCCGCAAGCATGTCGCGATCAGCCAGTTCCAGCCGCTCGCCCGCCTCGGCGCCCGGCGCGTAGATGGCGGGCATCTGTCCGGGGTTCAGCCTGACGATGGCGGACAGCGACCAATGGGCAAGCGCGGTGCCCGCGGACGTGGCGATGACAAGCGTCGCCTCGCCGAGCGCCACGACCACCTCGCGGCGCTGGCCGTCGGGGCCGTCGCGCCAGAGGCCCGAGGCCTCCAGCCTGTGATATCGCGAGAGCGCGGTCATCGCGGTGCCTGCCCGTTTATTCTTGGGCGCAGTCTACGCGGTCAGCGCGGTTCGGACAATATCGGCGCCGGGGCCCGCCGGTTCAGAGATCGGCGGCCAGTTTCCGCAGCTCGAATTTCTGGATCTTGCCGGTCGAGGTTTTCGGAAGCTCCTGGAACACCACCTTTTTCGGGGTCTTGAACCCGGCCAGCCGCTGGCGGGCAAAGGCGATCAACTCGTCCTCGGCCACGCTGTGACCTTCCTTCAGTTCGACGAAGGCGCAGGGCACCTCGCCCCATTTGTCATCCGGCTTGGCGACCACGGCACACAGCAGCACATCGGGGTGATGCATCAGCGCGCCCTCGACCTCGACGGATGACACGTTTTCGCCGCCCGAGATGATGATGTCCTTCGCCCGGTCGGCGATCTGGACATACGTGTCGGGGTGCTGCACGGCGATATCGCCGGTGTGGAAATACCCGCCACGGAAGGCTTCGTTCGTGGCGCGCGGGTTCTTGTAATACCCCTTCATCGTGGAATTGCCGCGCATCATGATTTCGCCCAGCGCCGCGCCATCCATCGGGACCTGTTCCATCGTTTCGGGATCCATCACGGTGATGTGGTCCATGTTCGGGAAGGCCACCCCCTGCCGCGCCTTGATCGCTGCGCGATCTTCACCCGTGACATCGGCCCAGCGCGCATCCTGCCAGGTGCATTCGGTGGCCGGGCCATAGACCTCGGTCAGCCCGTAAACCTGGGTGACGTGAAAGCCCATCGTCTCGATGGCGGCCAGCGTCGCGGCGGCGGGCGGAGCGCCTGCGGTGAAGACCTCGACCATGTGGTCGAAATCGCGACGCTCCCCGGGTTTGGCATTGACGATCATGTTCAGCACGATGGGTGCGCCGCCGAAATGGGTGACGCCTTCATCGGCGATGGCATCGTAGATCGCTTTCGCGGTGATATCGCGGCAGCACACGGTCGTGCCGCCCATCACCGGCATCGTCCAGACATGGCACCAGTTGTTGCAGTGGAACAGCGGCACGATGGTCAGATAGGTCGGAAACAGCGTCATCCGCCAGGTGATCGGCGTGCCCATCGTGATCAGGTAGGCCCCCCGGTGATGGTAGACGACGCCCTTGGGCCGCCCCGTGGTGCCGGAGGTGTAGTTCAGCGCCAGGCTTTCCCATTCATCGACGGGCATGATCCAGTCGAAATCGGCATCGCCCTCGGAGATCAGCGCCTCATAGGTCAGGTGGCGGCCCGAGGCGTGATATCCCGCTTCTTCATCCGGAACCTCGACGATCAGGGGCAGGTCCTCGGCCTCCATCTCCTTCAGCGCGGCTTCGACGACTCCCAGGAACTGGGTGTCGACCAGAACCACCTTGGCCTCGCCATGATCGAGGATGTAGGAGATCGTGCCGATATCCAGCCGGATGTTGATCGCGTTGAGCACCGCACCGCAGGCGGGCACGGCCCAATGCGCCTCGACCGCAGGGGCGGTGTTGGGCAGCACGGCCGCGACCACATCGCCCGGATCGACGCCGCGCGCGGCAAGGGCAGAGGCCAGCCGGGTGACCCGGGTGAACATCTCGGCATAGGTCCATCGCTGGCTGCGGTCGACCAGCGCTGTGCGGTCGGGAAACACGGACCTGGCGCGGATCAGGTGGCTGAGCGGGGTCAGCGGCACATGGTTGGCCGCCCGCTTTTCCAGCCCGGTTTCGTCCTTCATCCAGCCCATCGCACCCTCCCGCACGGCGACACATTATTGCGTGAGTGATGGCGTATGCGACAAGAAAAGGAAAGGGCCGCCTGGGGCCCTGGGGTCAATCTATCCGCAAGGCCCCAGGCGACAGGCGCGGCATCTGGGGACACGGCCGCGCCATTGGGGGACAGCAATGTCACGTGCGGAGGTGCGGGTTCCGTCGCAGATTCTTTGCATGAAGCGACAGGCCCGGGGCGGCGCCGAAAAACGCGCGATTTTCGGACCGTTTTTCGCGCGAAAAACGTCTCGCTGAGGGTGTAAACCCGACCGGCCAGGCGGCACCGTTACTCGTCGTAGAGACGAAATTTCAGATTGTCCTCGGTGAGGCGCTCGACCTCCTCCAGCGGGGTGTCGAGGTTGCCATGGTCCTTCAGGGCGCGGCCATAAGTGGGCAACCCGTCGATCGGCAGGGCCTTATCGGGTTCCCACAGTTTCGACCGGATCACCGCCTTGCCGCAGTGGTAGAAGGCTTCTTCGACATGCACGACGATGGCGAAATCGGGGGTCTTGCCCTCCACCGCCCTGCTGGCGCGCAGATCGGCGTCGCGCACCACGGTGGCGCGTCCGCTGACGCGAACGACCTCCAGCCGGTTCGGGACCATGAACATCAGCCCGATCCGCCCGGTTTCGAAGATGTTGAGGAAACTGTCGAAGCGGTGGTTGCCGGGCCGGTCGGGGATGGCCAGCGTTTGCCGGTCCAGCACCTTCACGAAACCCGCCGGATCGCCCTTGGGCGAGATATCGACCGCTCCGGACGCGGAATAGGTGGCCATCGTCATGAAGGGGGAGCGTTCGATCCAGACGCGGATATGGTCATCGATATGGTCGATGACCTTGCGCACCTGCCGCTCGATGGTGCCGGGGATGACGGCGCGCACCTCGGCCTCGGTCGTGACGATATCGGTGGGGTTGTACATGGCCGGGGGCCTTTTTGCGGGGGTGCGGTTTGGCGTTCCGGGCAGCGTAGGGGGAACGGTGCGGCGCTGTCCAATGGAAGCCGAGGGTTGAGGTGTACCAAGGGCTATGCAGCGAAGGTCCGGATTGAGCCCAAACAAGACCTCTATTCAGCGCGCAATTAGACCGGATTCAAGCCGAAGGCGCCGGTCGAGCGACGGCCCGTCCCGGCGGGCTGGCGCTTGGGCAAGCTCGTGCCTCGATCATTCGGAGCAATGGCCTGGCCGGGATAAAGCGCCCCGAAGACCCGTGGCAGCGCCACCCCACGGGCGGTCGCGCGACCGGCTCGTGTTGCGCCGGGGAGCGAAAGGTCGCTCCGTCCCGCGAAGATGCTATTCGACGCCCCGCACAGCGCGGGGCGTTTTCCGTTTTTTCCTGATCGCTCAGGCCGCCTTGCTGTCGACACCTTCGCCGAAGCGGCCGTAGAAGCTTTGACCTTTCTCCGCCATCTCGCGCAGGAGGGGCGGGCAGGTGAAGCGGGGGCCGTGGGCGTCGGTGAGGTCGTCACAACGGGCGGCGGCGTATTCGGCACCCAGGATGTCGAGCCAGGAGAACGGGCCACCGGACCAGGGCGCGAAGCCCCAGCCAAGGATCGCGCCGACATCGCCTTCGCGGATGTCGGTCAGCACGCCTTCCTCCAGCGCGCGGACGGCCTCGAGTACCTGCGCAAAGAGCAGGCGGTGCTGCACCTCGACCAGCTCGGGCTGCGTATCGGCCATCGGGTAACGGTCGCCAAGACCCGCCCACAGACCCAGCCGCTTGCCCGCGTTGTCATAGGCGTAGAACCCGGCACCCGCCTTGCGGCCCAGGCGCCCTTCGCCTTCCATCCAGAAGATCAGCTCATCCGTGGCGTCATCATAGCCTTCCGGATCGCCTGCCTTGGTCGCGCGGGCGATCTTGGCGCCCAGATCGATGGAGGTTTCATCGGTCAGCTGCAGGGGACCCAGCGGCATTCCCACCAGTTTCGCGGCGTTTTCGATCAGGGCAGGGGCCACGCCTTCCTGCACCATCCGCACGCCTTCGTTTACGTAAGGCAGGATGCAGCGGTTGGCGTAAAAGAACCGCGCGTCGTTGACCACGATCGGGGTCTTGCGGATCTGGCGCACGAAATCCAGCGCCTTGGCCACGGCCCGGTCGCCGGTTTCGCGGCCCTTGATGATTTCCACCAGCATCATCTTGTCGACGGGGCTGAAGAAATGGATGCCGATGAACTGGTCGGGCTTGTCGGTGGCCTTGGCCAGTTCGGTGATCGGCAGGGTAGAGGTGTTGGTGGCGAAGATGCAGTCGGCGGGGACATGCGCCAGCACCTTTTTCGTGACCTCGGCCTTGATGGCCGGGTCCTCGAACACTGCCTCGACGATCAGGTCACAACCTGCCAGCGCGGCGTAATCGGTGCTGGCGGTTATGCGGTCCAGGACCTCGGTCTTCTTCTCCCCGCTCACCTTGCCGCGTTTCATGCCCTTGTCCAGAAGCCCTTCGGAATAGGCTTTGCCCTTTTCCGCGGCCTCTTGGCTTTGGTCGATCAGCACCACTTCGATGCCCGCATTGGCCGAGACATAGGCGATGCCCGCCCCCATCATGCCCGCGCCCAGGATGCCCACCTTCTTCACGGTCTGGTCGTCCACGGCGGGGCGGTTGGCGCCCTTTTCCAGCGCCTGCTTGTTGATGAAGAGCGACCGGATCATCGCCGAGGAGGACGGGTTCATCAGCACCTCGGTGAACCAGCGTGCCTCGATCGTCAGCGCGGTGTCGAAGGGCACCAGCGCGCCTTCGTAGACGGCAGACAGCAGCGCCTTGGCCGCCGGGTAGACACCCTTGGTGCGGCCGTTGATCATGGCGGACGCGCCGACAAAGGTCATGAAACCCGCCGGGTGATAGGGCGCGCCGCCGGGCATTTTCCAACCCTTCAGGTCCCAGGGTTTGACGATGTCGGCGTCCTTGGCCGACAACACCCAATCCTTCGCCGCCTGAAGCAACTCGTCGGGGGCAACCACCTCATCGACAAGCTGCGCCGATTTCGCGGCCTTGGGCTCCATCGTCTTGCCCTCGAGAAGGACAGGGGCCGCGGCCATGGCGCCGACCATGCGGGAATAGCGCATCGTGCCGCCGCCACCCGGGAAGATCCCCACCAGGATTTCCGGCAGGCCGATCCTGGCCTTCGGATTGTCGGCCATGAACCGGCGGTGGCAGGCCAGCGCGATTTCCGTCCCGATCCCCATGCAGGTGCCGGTGATGGCGCAGGCCACGGGTTTGCCACCCTTCAGGGTTTTCGGGTCCATCCCGGCGCGTTCCAGTTTGCGCAGGATGCGATGGCCGTTCATGGTGAAATCGAACAGGCCCTGAGCTGGGTTATCGCCGCTTTCCTCGCGGATCGAGGCCAGCGTGTTGAGGTCCATGCCCCCGGCGAAACTGTCCTTGCCCGAGGTGATGACGATGCCTTTCACGCTGTCATCGGCCAGCGCATCATCGATCATGCCGTCGATCAGGTCAAACGCTTCCCGGCTCAGCACGTTCATGCTTTTGCCCTTCACGTCCCAGGTGATCACGGCGACGCCATCGGCGCCCTTTTCCATGGTGAAATCGGTCATGGGGTCAAATCCTTCCTGAAGCCTGTGGCCTAGACGCGTTCGATGATTGTGGCCGCGCCCATGCCGGAGGCGACGCAAAGCGTGGCGAGCCCGGTGCCCTTGCCGGTCCGTTCCAGTTCATCAAGCAGGGTGCCGAGGATCATCGCCCCGGTCGCGCCCAGCGGATGGCCCATGGCGATGGAGCCGCCGTTGACGTTGACCTTGGCGTGATCGACATCGAAGGCCTGCATGAAGCGCAGCACGACCGAGGAAAACGCCTCGTTCACCTCGAAAAGATCGATATCGCCGATCTCCATCCCCGTCTCGGCCAGGATTTTCTCGGTCGCGGGCACCGGGCCGGTCAGCATGATGGTGGGGTCGGTGCCGATCTTGGTGGTGGCCCTGATCCGGGCGCGCGGTGTCAGGCCGTATTTCTCGCCGAATTCCTTGTTGCCGATCAGGAGCGCGGCCGAGCCGTCGACGATGCCCGAGGAGTTACCGGCATGGTGGATATGCTCGATGCGTTCGAGATGCGGGTATTTCATCAGTGCCACCGCGTCGAAACCGGGCATCTGTTCGCCCATGTCCTTGAAGGATGGCTTCAGCGCGCCAAGGGCCTGCATGTCGGTGCCCGGGCGCATGTATTCGTCATTGTCGAGGATGGTCAGACCGTTGCGGTCCCTGACCGGCACGATGGATTTGGCGAACCGGTTCTCGGCCCAGGCGGCCGCCGCGCGGTTCTGGCTTTCGACGGCCAGCGCGTCGGCGTCATCGCGGGAAAACCCGTATTCGGTGGCGATGATATCGGCGGAAATCCCTTGCGGGACGAAATAGGTTTCCATCGCGATGGAGGGGTCGACGGCGATCGCGGCCCCGTCCGAGCCCATCGCGACCCGGCCCATCATCTCGACCCCGCCCGCGATGTAGCCGTCACCGGCGCCGCCCCTGACCTGGTTGGCGGCGAGGTTCACGGCCTCGAGCCCCGAGGCGCAGAACCGGTTGATCGCGAGACCCGGGATGGATTCATCAAGGTCGGAGGCCAGCACGGCGGTGCGCGCAAGGCAGCCGCCCTGTTCGCCCACTTGTGTGACATTGCCCCAGATCACGTCCTCGACCGCGTGACCGTCGAGATTATTCCTTTCTTTCAGGGCGTTCAGCGTGAAGGCGGACAGCCGTGCGGCGGTTACCTCGTGCAGGGCCCCGTCCTTTCGGCCCTTGCCGCGGGGGGTGCGGATCGCGTCGTAGATATAGGCGTCGGTCATTGTTCTTCCCAATTATGCTGAAAGAAAAGGCCACTCAGTTCGTTGACGGCGTCCGTAAGGTTACCGTCCTCAAATGCGCGTTGCGCAGTTTCCAAGGTTCTTGACGGAAAGCTGTTGTCAGATTCGTCTACGCAGTACTTTCCCAGTGAATACAGTGCCGCTTGCACCCTTTCAGCACGGGGAGCGTCCGAGCCAAGAGACCTAACGATCTCCATCGCTATCTGCTGGAAGTATTCTCGCTGCATGAAATCATCCTCCGTTTAGCTTACCCACGGTCGGCGCGGGCAGCAGGTCATAGGGGTGTTTCCAACCGGGTGTTGCGGCGATGCGGGTCAGCCAGGCATCGATTGCCGGGTAGTCGGCGCGGTCGAAATTGAACGGCTCGGGATAGTAGAGATACCCGGCGCAGGAGATATCGGCGCAGGTGAGCCGGTCAGAGGCGAGCCAGTCGCGGGTGGCCAGCTCTCCCTCCAGCACGCCAAGCGCGGCCTTCAACCGCCCGGTCATGAACCCGATCACGTCGGCGCTGCGCTTGTCTTCCGGCAGGAAGTTCATGAAGAACCTGAGCGGTCCGGCCATGCCGGACACTTTCTGGTTGTCGAAGATGGTCCAGCGCAGCACCTCGCGGCGTTCGGCGGGCGATGTGCCATCAAGCTTTCCGGTCGTCTCCATCACCCAGTCCTGGATCACGCCCGACTGCGTCAGGATCAGGCCATCGGCATCCAGCACCGGCACCTCGCCCATCGGGTTGATCTTGCGGAAGGCCTCACCGCGGGCTTCGCCGTTGAAGAAATCGACGAAGCGCGCCTCCCACGGGATCCCGGCCAGTTCCAGGGCGAGCGCCGCCTTGTAGGCGTTGCCGCTTTCGGCAAAGCAGTAGAGCGTGTTGGTCATCCGGGTCTCCCTTCTCACCGGCTGGCAATGGGGGTTTTGCACCCCCAGACCCCCGCAGAGGTATTTCAAGCAAGAAGAAGGCTCATAACGCTTCGTTAAGGTTAACGCGCCACCCTGGCCCGGCGGTACAGGCTGGAGAGCCGATGACCGCGCAAGGAGAAGGCGCCTCGCCCACGCTTGCGTCGGCCCCGTTGGATCCGGGGGCTGCGCCCGGGGGTGGGGCGTCCCACCTCCCTTCTTCTTGCTTCAAATACTCCCTTTTTTGCCGCCTTTCGGTGGCGCCTAGCGTTTGCGCGCCTCGAGCTCGGAATTGAACAGCCTGAGCCGCGCCACGAATTTCTCCTCGTTGATCACGCTGCCCCAATGCTCGAAGAGAAAGGACAGAAACTCTCCCTCGTCGAGCCCCGCCTCCGCCGCCAGCCCGCGCAATCTGCGATAGCCGTCCTCGCTCATGGCGAGGTGGGGGCGGCGGGTGAGGCGGAGGCGGCGGGGCATCGCGGATCAGAAATTGGCCGCGTCGAGCGCCATGACCGTGTCCGCGCCCGACTGGATGCGTGCCAGATGCGTGCCGGTCATCGGCAATTGGCGGGCCATGTAGAAACGCGCGGTGGCCAGTTTCGTTTCATGGAAGACCGGGTCGGACGTGCCACCCGCCAGTGCGGCCAGCGACGCGCGGGCCATTTTCGCCCACATCAGCCCCAGGCAGACATGGCCGAAGAGATGCATGAAATCATTCGATCCGGACAGCGCGTTGTTGGGGTTCTTCATGCCCTCGGCCATGAAATACATCCCCGCGGCCTGCAGGTCCTTCGACGCCTTTTTCAGCGGTTCCAGGAATTCGGCCATGCCGTCGACCTCAGCATTGTCCTTGGCAAAGCCCTTCACCAGGTCGAAAAAGGCCATGACGTGCTTGCCGCCGTCCTGGGCCAGTTTCCGGCCCACCAGGTCCAGCGCCTGCACGCCGTTCGCACCTTCGTAGATCATCGCGATACGGGCGTCGCGGGTGAACTGCGACATGCCCCATTCCTCGATGTATCCATGCCCGCCATAGACCTGCTGCGCCTGCACGGTCATGTCGTAGCCCTTGTCGGTCAAAAAGCCCTTGATCACCGGCGTCAGAAGCGACACCAGACCGTCCGCATCGGCATCCGAATTGCGGTGCGCCCGGTCGATCAGGGTCGACCCCCAGAGCAGGAAGGCGCGTGCGCCTTCAACAAAGCTTTTCTGCTCCATCAGGTTGCGGCGCACATCGGGGTGCACGATCAGCGGATCGGCCGGGCCGTCGGGGTTCTTCGGCCCGGTCACGTCGCGGCCCTGCAGCCGGTCCTTGGCGTATTCGAGCGCGTTCTGGAACGCGACCTCGGCCTGGGCCACGCCCTGCATGCCGACACCCAGCCGCGCCTCGTTCATCATCGTGAACATCGCGCGCATGCCCTTGTGTTCCTGGCCCAGAAGATACCCGGTCGCCTCATCGTAGTTCATGACACAGGTGGCATTCCCGTGGATGCCCATCTTTTCTTCGATCTTGCCGCAGGAGACACCGTTGCGCGGCCCCAGCGATCCGTCCGTGTTCACCAGGAATTTCGGCACGATGAAGAGCGAAACACCCTTGATGCCTTCCGGACCGCCGGTGATTTTCGCCAGCACCAGGTGGATGATGTTGTCGGCCATGTCGTGTTCACCGGCGGAGATGAAGATCTTTTGCCCGGTGATCTTGTAGGTCCCGTCTGCCTGCGGCTCGGCCTTGGTGCGCATCAGGCCCAGGTCGGTGCCGCAATGGGGTTCGGTCAGGTTCATGGTGCCGGTCCAGTCGGTGGCGACCATCGGTGGCAGATAGGTGTTCTTCTGTTCTTCCGTGCCATGCGCCAGGATCGCGGCCGCGGCGCCATGGGTCAGCCCCTGATACATGGTGAAGGCCTGGTTGGCGCCCGAGAACATCTCGCCCACGGCGGTGTTCATGATGTAGGGCATCCCCTGGCCGCCATATTCCTCGGGCATGTCGATACCCGGCCAGCCGCCTTCTTTCATCTGCTCGAACGCGTCCTTGAACCCGGTGGGCGTGTAGACGATGCCGTTTTCCATCCGGCAGCCTTCGGTGTCGCCCACCACGTTCAGCGGCGCCAGAACATCCGCGCTGATCTTGCCGGCTTCTTCTAGGATCGCCGCGGTGAAGTCGCGGTCCAGATCGGCGTAGCCCGGGATATCCTGGGCACTGATGCCCAACACATCGTGCAGGACGTATTGCATGTCTTTGACGGGGGCGGTGTAGCTCGGCATGGTCGGTCCTTCCTTTGGGGTTGGATTATTCTGCGGCGTCGCGACCGCGGTCGCGCTTGGCAAGCATGTCTTCGACAAGGGCCATCTGGCTTTTGAGATCGTCGATGGCGTGGTCGAGTTCGTCGCGCTGGCGCTGCATGTCGGACAGGCGGTCGCGGGCGATATCGAGCGTGCGGCCAAGTTGGGTGGCCTGCTGATCGCCGACATAATACAGGTCCAGCAGCTGGCGGATTTCCTCGAGGCTGAAACCGAAACGCTTGCCGCGCAGGATCAGTTTCAGCCTCGCCCGGTCACGGCGTGTGAACAGGCGCTTCTGGCCGTCGCGCTGGGGAAACAGAAGCTCCTTGGCTTCATAGAAACGCAGGGTGCGTGGCGTGACCTCGAACAGGTCACACATCTCGCGAATGGTCAGCGTATCCGACGTCATCCCCAGTCCTCCCCGAAGCGGATCGTCCTCTCCTCCGCCCGGCAGATGCGGCATTCGGGGGGCAGTATACAAGAGAAGATGACGTTTACGTAAAGAAGACGTTGCGTCACTTTGCGGTGAGGGGGATTTCGGCGCTACCGATCCCTGAGCTCTCGCAGCTCAGCGATGATTTCGTCAAGCTCGCGCCGCCGTTTTTCAAGCTCGGCCACCTGCCGGTCGGCCAGGGCGCGCCATTTTTCGCGCTGCACCGCGCCCTCGGGATCGGCGTCGTAAAGTTCCAGCCATTGCCGGATTTCCTCGAGCGAAAAGCCGAACCGCCTGCCGCGCAGGATCAGTGTCATGCGCGCCACCTCGCGCGGGCCGTAGAACCGGGCCCGGCCATCGCGCTCGGGCGCCAGAAGCTCGATGTATTCATAATGGCGCAGGGTCCGGGGCGTCACCTCGAACCGCGCGCACATTTCCTTGAAGCTCAACCTGTCGGATGCCTCCATCGGCCCGTCCTCCCCCGATGCCGCGCGGGCAGGATAGAAAACCCGGGCCGCATCTGGCAAGGACGGGCTTGCCCCTTGCGCCGGGGGCAATTGGGGGCGACACAATCGGCCCGTCACGACGAGGATCCGACCATGACAGCCGAGGGCGAAAGCCACGCCGACCACAAGGCCCGCATCGCGCGCCAGTTCATCCAGGCAATCCCGTTTTCGCGTGCGCTGGAGATGGAATTGCTGGAGATCGGGCAGGGGGTCGCGGTGATCCGGATGCCGTTTTCCGACGCGCTGGTGGGTGATCCGCAGACCGGCGTCATCCATGGCGGCGCGGTTTCGGCCCTGATGGACACCTGCGGCGGGGCCGCGGTAATGAGCCACCCCGAGGCATTGGCCGGCACAGCCACCATTGATCTGCGCATCGATTACATGCGGCCCGCCAGGCCCGGCCAGCCGATCACCGCGCGCGCCGAATGCTATCACATGACCCGGTCGGTGGCCTTCGTGCGCGCCAGCGCATGGGATGATGACGAGGACAGGCCCGTGGCCGCAGCGAACGGTGCATTTACCGTCGAACGCGCCGGAAAGACCAAGACATGAACCGCAAGCCACCCGAACCCGTGGAGCTGATCAAGCAGCGCCGGGACAGGACGCTGCAGGCGCTGGTCGGTGGCGTGCCCTTCATCCGGTTTCTCGGCATCGATTTCGACCGGCGGGGCGATGAACTGACCGCGGTTCTGAACTTCGACGAAAAGCTGATCGGAAACCCGTTCCTTCCCGCGATCCATGGCGGGGTGACGGCGGCCTTTCTGGAAACCGCCGCGATCATCGAGTTGAGTTTCGCGATGCTCTGGGCGGATGTGGAAAGCGGTGCCATCGATGCCGAAGCCCTGACGCCCGCAACGCTGCCGCGCCTTCCCAAGACCATCGATTTCACGGTGGATTACCTGCGGTCGGGTCTGCCGCGCGATGCCTATGCGCGGGCACGGGTCAACCGCAGCGGCAGGCGCTATGCCAGCGTGCAGGTCTATGCCTGGCAGGACAATCGCGACCGGCTGTTCGCACAGGCCACCGGCCATTTCCTGATGCCCGCGCGCGATGGATGACAGCCCTGCGCTGCGCCCCGCCCTGACGCATGTGCGGCTGCTGAAAATCGCCATCCCGGTCGTCCTGTCGAACGTCACGGTGCCGCTTCTGGGGATCGTGGACACCGGCGTGGTGGGGCAATTGGGTGACCCGGTCCCCATTGGTGCGGTGGGATTGGGCGCGATCATTCTCAGCTCGGTCTTCTGGATCTTCGGTTTCCTGCGCATGGGCACCACCGGGCTGGCCGCGCAGGCCATCGGCGCTGGTGACGGGGCAGAGGTGGCGGCGATCCTGACCCGGGTGCTGCTTTTCGGGGCCGGTGCAGGCGCCTTGCTGATCCTGCTGCATCCGCTGATATTCTGGGGGGTGCTGGCGCTGGCCCCGGCGTCCGACGGTGTGGAGGCGCTGGCGCGGGACTACCTGACGATCCGCATCCTCGCCGCACCTGCCGCCATCGCGGGGTTCGGGATCATCGGCTGGCTGGTTGCCGCCGAACGCACCGGCGCGGTGCTGGTGATGCAGGTGGTACAGAACGGCATCAATATCGGGTTGTCGGCGCTGTTCGTGCTGGTCTTCGGCTGGGGTGTGGCGGGCGTGGCATGGGGGTCGGTGATCGCCGAAGTCAGCGGGTTGGCACTTGGCCTGTGGCTGTGCCGTGCCGGGTTTCTGGGGACGGCGTGGCGCGACTGGCCAAGGGTCGGCGACATCGCACGGCTCCGCCGCATGGTCGCGGTGAACGCGGATATCCTGATCCGGTCGGTGCTGCTTCTGGCGGCGCTGATGTCTTTCCTGTTCCTGTCGGCGCGGTTCGGGGACGTGCCGCTGGCAGCGACGCAGGTGCTGATCCAGTTCGTCTATCTGACCTCCTATGCGATGGACGGGGTGGCTTTCGCGGCGGAGACGCTGGTGGGGCAGGCGGTCGGGCGTGGCGACCGGGGCGCGCTGGGCCGAACGGTGCGGCTGGCAGCGGGGTGGGGCGGCGCGTTCGCCCTGACGATGGTTGCCGCCTTTGTGCTGGCCGGGCCGGCCTTCATCGACCTGCTGACCACCGCGCCCGAGGTGCGGGCACAGGCGCGGGTGCATCTGCCCTGGCTGATCGCCTTTCCGCTGCTGGCCACCGCCGCCTTCGTCATGGACGGTGTCTTTATCGGGGCGACCTGGACACGGGCGATGCGCAACCTGATGATCGTCAGTTTCATGGGTTATGGCGCGGCGGTTCTGGTGCTGGTGCCTGCCTTCGGGCTACAGGGTCTGTGGGCGGCGTTGAGCGTGTTTCTTGTTCTGCGCGGTGCGACGTTGATATGGCGTTACCCGACCGAGGCGCAAAGGATCATTTGAGGGAGCGCAAAACAGCAGTTTTGCGTGGGAAAATCTGCAGATTTTCTGTCGGTTTTCCTCCAGGAGAACGGCGCCGTCAGAGCCAGTCTGCGCGTCCTGTGCCCACGACGTCCGCAACTGATGCAATCCCCTCGGCCTCAAGCCGCGCGTCCAGACCTTCCGCGATCCGCGCCGCCAGCGTGATGCCGCCATAGACCAGCCCGGTGTAAAGCTGCACGGCACCCGCCCCGGCGCGCAGTTTCTCCCATGCATCCTGCACACTGGCCACGCCGCCCACTCCGATGATCGGCAATCGCCCGTCAGTCAGCTGCGACAGCTGCGCCAGAACGCGCGTGCTTTTCTCGAACAGGGGCCGTCCCGACAGGCCCCCGGATTCGCCCTTATGGCGGCTGGACAAACCCGCGCGGTCGAGCGTCGTGTTGGTGGCGATCAACCCGTCAATCGCGCCGCCGAGTGCGACCTCGGCCACATCCTCCAGCCCCGCGCGATCCAGATCGGGGGCGATTTTCAGGAATACCGGTATGGGGCGGAGCAGGGTGGCGCGCGCTGCCATCACCCCGTCCAGCAGCGCCGCGAGCGCGGCCTTGCCCTGCAGATCGCGCAGCCGCTCGGTATTGGGCGATGAGACGTTGACGGTGGCGAAATCGACGAAGGGCCCGCAGCGCGCCAGCACCCGGGCGAAATCGGCGGCGCGGTCGTCGCTGTCCTTGTTGGCCCCGAGATTGAGGCCCACGGGGATGTCCGATTGCGCTGCCTCGAGCCGGGCGGCGATCACCTCCATCCCGTCATTGTTGAACCCGAAGCGGTTGATCGCGGCGGCGTCTTCGGTCAGGCGGAACAGGCGTGGCCTGGCATTGCCGTCCTGCGGGCGGGGGGTCGCGGCGCCTACCTCCAGAAACCCGAAGCCTGCGCGCCACAGCGGCGCGATGGCTTCGGCGTTCTTGTCGAAGCCTGCGGCCAGCCCCACCGGGTTGGGCAGGTCCAGCCCCGCCAGCGTCGTTGCCAGACGGGGCGAGGTAACAGGCCCCTTCAAGGGCAATAGCCCCGTTTTCAGCGCCGTCAGGGCCAGTGCATGCGCCCGTTCCGGCTCGATCCGGCGCATCACCGACAGGCCGAACCGTTCCCACATCTCAGGCAATTCCGTTCGGAAAGACATGCACCCCGTCCTCAAGCGGCAGATCGGCATGCCAGGCCACATCGGCCAGCCGCAAGGGCGCGTAGAGATGCGGGAACCGATCGCCGCCGCGCGATACTTCCCATTTCAGGGCAGGGCCGAGCGCATCGGCCTCGAAGGCGGCGAGAACCAGGCCGTTCTGGCCCGCGAAATGCCTGGCCGCCGTTTCGCGTACCTGCGCGGCGGTTGAGAAATGGATGAACCCGTCGGCGATATCGATGGGCGCGCCATCGGTTTCGCGCCGGTCGGTCAGATCATTCCACTCTTGCGCGGTGAGGATTTTGTAGATTTCCATGGGGAGCGCATCGCGCGCCCGGTCCCGGGCGTCAAGTGTCACGGATATGTGGCCCGCGGGTTGTATGCGCCGCCCCGGGAAACCTGTTCGGTTTCCAAATCACATAATGGGAGAGCTTTCATGTTTGCACGCATCCTCGGATCGACGGCGATCCTGGCGGGGCTGGCCGTCGCCGCGCCCGTCAGCGCCGACACCACGCTGCACATCGTCCATATCAACGATGTCCACAGCCGCATCCAGCCGATCAGCCGGTTCGATTCCACCTGCAGCGCCGAGGATGACGCGGCGGGCGAATGCTTTGGGGGGATGGCGCGGATCGCCACCGCCTTCGATATCCTGCGCAGCGATCTTGCGGGGCAGAACGTGTTGTTCCTGGATGCGGGCGACCAATACCAGGGCAGCCTGTTCTTCACGACCTATCGCGGGGCTGCGGCGGGCATGTTCATGGAGACCATCGGATTCGATGCCATGGCGCTGGGAAATCATGAATTCAACAACGGCCCCGAAGGCATCCTGCCGCTGCTGAACGCGGTCAGTTTCCCGGTTCTGGGCGGCAACCTGGATGTCAGCGGCGATCCGGCACTGAACGGCCGGATCGGCGATACGGTGGTGCTGGACGTGAACGGGACACCGGTCGGCATCGTGTCGGCCGTGACGCTCGACACGATGGAGATTTCGTCGCCCGGACCCACCATCGTCTTCGAGGATGAGATCGCGGCCCTGCAGGCCGATGTCGATGCGCTGACCGCCGACGGGGTCGATATCATCCTGGCGCTGACCCATGTGGGCCTGCCCGACGATATCCGCATCGCCGAGGCGGTCACGGGGATCGACGCCATCATCGGCGGCCATTCCCATACCCTGCTGGGCAGCCATGAGGATGCCGATGGCCCCTATCCGACAATGATCACCAACCCGGCAGGCACCGAGGTGCCGATCGTACAGGCCGGGGCATATTCGAAATATGTGGGCCTTCTGACCCTGACCTTCGACGACATGGGCAACGTGACCGGTGCATCGGGCGATACCCTGTTGCTGGATGCCTCGGTGGAACCCGACCGCGCCATCGCCGCGCGCGTGGCCGACCTGGCCGCGCCCATCGAAGAGGCGATGACCACGGTCGTCGGAGACACGTCCGGCTTCATCGAAGGCGACCGGTCGGTCTGCCGCGCGATGGAATGCCCGATGGGCAACCTCGTGGCCGACGCGATGCTGGACCGGGTACGCGATCAGGGCATCCAGATCGCCATTCAGAACGGCGGTGGTCTGCGTGCCTCGATCGATGCCGGTGAGGTGACGATGGGCGAGGTCTTCACCGTCCTGCCGTTCCAGAACACGCTGGCCACATTCCAGCTGAGCGGGGCAGATATCATCGCCTCGCTGGAAAACGCGGTCAGCGAGGTCGAGGAAGGCGGCGGGCGTTTCGCACAGGTCGCGGGCCTGCGTTATACCTGGAACCCGGCGGCCGAGCCGGGCAGCCGGATCGTGTCCGTCGAGGTCGAGGGCGAGGGCGGCTTCGCCCCGATCGATCCCGAAACCGTCTATGGTGTGGTCACCAACAACTTCATGCGGGGTGGTGGTGACGGCTATGCTCAGTTCCGCGACAACGGCATGAACGCCTATGATTTCGGCCCGGGTCTGGAACAGGTGGTGGCCGAATATATCGGCGCGAACTCGCCCTATACGCCTTACACTGACGGGCGGATCACCGCCGCCGAGTAAGATCTTCCCGGTCGAAAAGACAGCCCGGCGCGTGATCCCATGCGCCGGGTTTTTTTGCCATGCTGCAGGTGCAAAGCCGGGGTGCGGAACCGGCAATTGTGCGCGGCGTTAGCGCTATCATATAGCAGGGACAACGCCACCAGGACCCAAAGCTGCAAAGGAGCGATGGCATGACCCAACTGATGACCCGCCTGAAAACCGCCGCTGCGAAACGGGCCGCCTATCGTCGCACGGTCGATGAGATTTCCCGGATGCCGCTGGATGTGGCGCTGGATCTGGGCCTGTTCCGCGAAGACGCCCGCAAGATCGCCTACCGCGCCGTTTACGGGCGCTGAACCGCCCCGTTGCAGGGGCGCCGCGCCCCGGCCTAATCTGGCGCCCATGTGCGGGCGCATGACCATGACCCATCCGGCGGACGCGATGGCGCAGCTGTTCGAGGCTGCGCCGGCGAACGATCTGCCGGAGGTCCCGGCCTACAACATCTGTCCGACGCAGGCCGTGGGCGTGGTCACCTCTGCCGGGGGCGCGCGCGCTTACCGGCCCATGAGGTGGGGGTTTCTGCCCCATTGGTACAAGACGCCCGCCGACGGCCCCCTGCTGATCAACGCGCGTGCCGAAACGATTGCCGAAAAACCCGCCTTTCGCGCCGCCGTGCGCGCCCGGCGCTGCCTGGTGCCCGCGACCGGGTTCTATGAATGGACCAAGGGCGAGGATGGCGCGCGCCTGCCATGGTATTTCACCCCGGCGGACGGTGCGCCGCTGGTCTTTGCAGGGATCTGGCAGGATTGGGAGAAGGAGGGCATCCGCCATGTCACCGTCGCCATCGTTACCACCGCGGCAAGCGCATGGATGGCCGAGACCCATCACCGCGAACCGGTCCGGCTTGCCCCCGGCGACTGGGCGACCTGGCTGGGCGAGAGCGGGGAAAAGGCCGCGCCGCTGATGCGTCCCGCGCCCGGGGGGTATTATGACCGCTGGCGTGTCGATGCCCGTGTGAATTCCAACCGGGCCAGCGGGGCCGACCTGATCACGCCGCTCGCGGCATAACGCCCGCGCGTCTGGCCAAGCAACCGTGCCCCTCTAGATGGCGACGCGATGACGGATACCACTCCCACCCGCAAACCGGCATGGCCCGATCCCGATGGCCACCTTGGCCGGATGCTGACGCTGATCACCGCTGCATTGCGCCCGCCGCCCGGGCGGGGGCGGATCGCGCTGGCGCTTGCCCTGGGGCTGGTCACCCATGCTGCCTTTGCCGCCGCCGTTCTGGCGATGATCGTTGCCATGGGGTTCGGCATGTCCGAAAGCCTCGGGCGCTTCCCCTGGCCCTGGGCGGCGCTGGCCAACGCCCTTCTGATCCTGCAATTCCCACTGGTCCATTCCCTGCTGCTGACCGGGCCGGGCGGGCGGTGGCTGTCGCGCCTTTTGCCCCATGGCGGCACGCTGGCGACCACCACCTATGCGCTGATCGCGTCGGTC
Organism: Paracoccaceae bacterium; assembly: GCA_024742455.1. Classification (GTDB taxonomy): domain Bacteria; phylum Pseudomonadota; class Alphaproteobacteria; order Rhodobacterales; family Rhodobacteraceae; genus JANSYL01. The sequence goes on from JANSYL010000007.1 coordinate 135,347, forward strand.
CAGCTGTTTGCCCTGTTCGCCTTCTGGACGCCCACGGGCATCGTCTGGTGGCGGGCCGAGGGCGCGTGGCTGGCTGTCACGCTGACCATCTATGCTGCCGCCTGGGCCTTCCTGATCAAGGCAAGCTGGGACGCGGGGGCCGAGGTGCAGTCGGGTGCGCTGGGCTGGATGAGCCTGATGGCCGCGCGCAAACCGCGTTTCCCCGACATGCCCGAAACCGGAACCTTCCGCGTGATCCGGCAGCCGATCTATCTCGCCTTTGCGCTGACCACATGGGCGGTGCCGGTCTGGACGCCGGACCAGCTGGCGCTGGCGATCAGCCTGACGGCCTATTGCCTGACCGCGCCGATGCTCAAGGAACGCCGGTTCCGTGCCCGCTATGGCGACCGGTTCGACCGCTACGCCGCCCGCACCCCCTATATGATCCCCCGCACAGGACGCCGCCGATGACCGCACGCAATGATCTGACGATTTATGACGCCGTCGCCGAGGATTGGTGGAGTGACGACATCCGCTGGGTCCGGACGCTGAAGAACATGGTGCCGGGGCGGCTTGGCTGGTTCGACCGGCAGATTGATTGGACCGGCAAGCGTGTGCTCGACCTGGGCTGTGCGGGCGGGTTCATGGCCGAGGCGCTGGATGATCGCGGCGCGCGGGTGACGGGCATCGACCCGGCGTCAGGCGCAATCGCCGCCGCGCGCGCCCATGCGGCCGAGGGCGGGCGGCAGATCGCCTATGACGTGGGCGTGGGCGAGGCTCTGCCCTATGACGACGGCGCGTTCGACGCGGTGGTCTGCGTCGACGTGCTGGAGCATGTCACCGACCTTCAGCAGGTTCTGGCCGAGGTGGCGCGGGTTCTGGTGCCTGGCGGTCTGTTCCTGTTCGACACGATCAACCGGAATGCCGTGGCGCGGCTGGCGGTCATCACGATGGCCGAGGATGTGCTGCGGCTGCTGCCAAGGGGCACCCATGACCCGGCGATGTTCATCCGCCCGGGCGAGTTGCGACAGGGGCTGGCGCGGGCGGGCCTTGTGGCCGGGCGGTTCACCGGGCTCGGGCCGAGGGGGATGACGCGGCGCGGGGATTTCACCTTCGGGCGGTTGCCGGGAACGGTGATCATCTACATGGGGACGGCACGGAAGCCCGAGATTTAGGCGCGGCTCCGCACCAAAAAAGCAGGGCCACATCCAAGATGCGGCCCCGGAGGGGTTCAGGGAGAACCGAACGGTGCGGGAGGGAGAGAGACGCGCCGTTCATGTCGAGGAAGATGCCCCCGACCCGTGGCGGAAATGGGACACGGCCCGCACCATTTCATGGAATTCCCGGGGGCATTTCGCGCCCGGGGCGCGGCGATCAGGTGGCGGGGTAAGCTGGAGCGGGCGACGGGAATCGAACCCGTATCTCTTGCTTGGAAGGCAAGGGTCTTACCATTACACAACGCCCGCTGAGCGGCCTCTTGGGTAGGCGAAGGCCCCGGCATGGTCAAGCAGACGTTCCTTGCATCGGCAACAAAGTGTCCGATCCGACCCGCCCCGTGTCGCCTCGGGGGCCTTGGCCGTCGCAAAAGGGGCTGCGCGATGTCGCGGCGCGGGTCAGGGTCGGCCAGCTATACTGCCCCGGGATCAGACCAAGGGCCCTGCCATGGATCAGCGCGCGCCCGCGCCCTACAAACGCCGCGACCCGTCCCTGCCCAAGGGGCGGCAGGTCAGTGATGGCGATGTCGCAGAGATGGCGGCGCTTCTGGGGGACATGCCCCGCCGCCGCGACCTGCTGATCGAGGCGCTGCATGTTGTGCAGGACACCCATGGCCATATCACCGCCACGCAGATCGCGGCGCTGGCCGAACTGTTCCGCCTGTCGCAGGTCGAGGTGTACGAGGTCGCCAGTTTCTACGATCATTTCGACGTTGTGAAGGAGGGCGAGGCGCCCCCGCCCCCGGTGACGATCCGCGTCGCCACCGGCGTGACGGAACAGATCTTCGGCGCCTTCGACCTGATCGCCGAATTGCGCGCCCGGACAGACCCCGCGCAGGTGCGCGTGATCGAAAGCCCCTGCATGGGCCAATGCGATGCCGCGCCCGCCGCGCGGGTCGGCAACAGGATCATCCGCAACGCGACGGTCGATGCCGTGCTGCAGGCGACCGTGCAGAACAATTCCACCCCCGATCTGCCCGATTACGAAGACCTCGCAGCCTATCGCGCGTCAGGTGGTTACGCCGTGATGGGTCGGGTGCTGCGCGCAGAGATCACCCCCGACGACGTGATCGAGACGATGTCGGATGCGGGCCTGCGCGGGCTTGGCGGTGCGGGTTTTCCGGCGGGCCGGAAATGGGGGTTCGTGCGCGGCTATGACGGCCCGCGCCTGATGACGATCAACGGCGATGAGGGCGAACCCGGCACCTTCAAGGACCGCTGGTGGCTGGAACACCACCCGCACCGGATGCTGGAAGGGGCGCAGATCGCAGCCAACGTTGTGGGCTGCGAGCGCATCTACATCTACATGCGCGACGAGTATCCGCAGATCCTTCACATCCTCCGCCGGGAAATCGCCGCCGTCGAGGCAGCGGGTCTCGCCCCCGTGCCGTTCGAGCTTCGCCGTGGCGCAGGGGCTTATATCTGCGGCGAAGAAAGCGCGATGATCGAGTCGATCGAGGGCAAGCGCGGCCTGCCGCGCCACCGCCCGCCCTATATCGCGCAAGTTGGCCTGTTCGGCCGCCCGACGCTGAACCACAATGTCGAAACGCTGCTCTGGGTGCCCGAGATCGTGGACAAGGGCGCTGACTGGTTCGCGGGGCAGGGCTGGGACGAAAACCATAAAGGGCTCCGGTCCTTCTCCGTGTCGGGCCGGGTGAAGGAGCCGGGGGTCAAGATCGCCCCCGCCGGTATCCCGCTCAACCGCCTGATCGAGGATTATTGCGGCGGCATGGCCGAGGGGCACAGGCTCAAGGCCTTTCTGCCGGGTGGCGCCTCGGGCGGTATCTTCCCCGCACATATGGCCGACCGGGCAATGGACTTCGGCACCTGGGAGGCCGAGGGCGGGTTCATCGGCTCACATGCTGTGGTGATCCTGTCCGATCAGGACAGCGTCCGCGACGCGGTGCTGAACACGATGCGGTTCTTCCGCCACGAAAGCTGCGGCCAGTGCACGCCGTGCCGCGCGGGCACCGACAAGATCGTGCGCCTGATGGAAGACGGCAGCGCCGAGGCCGCGCTGTATAATGACCTGATGCAGGTGATGCGCGATGCCTCGATCTGTGGCCTTGGCCAGGCGGCGTCGAATTGCGTGAAACACCTGATGAAACACTTCCCTGAAGAATTCGGCCCCGAGGAGGGTGCGCCATGAGCCTCGACATGTCGCCGATTGTCACCTTCACCCTCGACGGGACCGAGGTGCAGGCCCGCCCAGGTGAGACGATCTGGGACGTGGCGCAGCGCCTGGGCACCCATATCCCGCATCTGTGCCACAAGGACGTGCCGGACCTGCGGTCCGACGGCAATTGTCGCGCCTGCGTGGTCGAGATCGAGGGTGAGCGGGTTCTGGCCGCCTCCTGCATCCGGGTGCCATCGGAAGGGATGGTCGTGAAGACGGACGGAGAGCGGGTCGAGAAAAGCCGCAAGATGGTGTTCGAGCTTCTGGCCTCGGACATGCCCGCGCGCGATGTCTCGCCCGACCCCGACAGCCATTTCTGGGGGCAGGCCGATCTGGTGGGGCTTTGCGAGACGCGCTACCCGTCCGACCGCCCCGGCGCGAAGGCGGACATTCCCGTCGACAGTATTTTCCACGACGCCTCGCACCCCTCCATCGCCGTCAATTTCGACGCCTGCATCGCCTGCGGTCTGTGCGTGCGGGCCTGCCGCGACGTGCAGGTCAACGACGTGTTGGGCATGGCCGAACGGGGCAGCCACACGGTCCCTGTCTTCGACGTGTCCGACCCTATGGGCCTGTCCACCTGCGTGGGCTGTGGCGAATGCGTGCAGGCCTGCCCGACCGGGGCGCTGATGGAAAAGACGCTTCTGGATGCGACCGCGACGCAGCGCGCGGTCTATGCCGAGGAGGTCAAACCGTCGGTCTGCCCCTTCTGCGGCGTCGGTTGCCAGACCGAGGTCAGCGTCGTCGGCAACGATATCGTCAAGGTTGACGGCCGCGCCGGCCCTGCCAATCGCCAAAAACTGTGCGTGAAGGGGCGGTTCGGGATGGACTACGTGATGTCGCCGGAGCGGCTGACCGTGCCGTTGATCCGCCGCGAGGATGCGCCGAAGGACCCCACCGCGCGGCTGAGCGCCGCCGACATCCCTGACCTGTTCCGCGAAGCGACCTGGGACGAGGCGCTGGAGTTTGCAGCCAATGGCCTGACCCGCGTGCGCGACGCAATGGGCGGGCAGGCAGTGGCCGGGTTCGGGTCGGCCAAGGGCACCAACGAAGAGGCGTATCTGTTCCAGAAATACATCCGGCAAGGCTTCGGCACCAACAATGTCGACCATTGCACGCGGCTCTGCCATGCCTCTTCGGTCGCGGCGCTGATGGAAGGTGTCGGCTCCGGCGCCGTCTCCGCCCCGTTTACGGCGGCCGAGGATGCGGATTGCATCATGCTGATCGGGTGCCGCCCGGAACAGAACCACCCGGTGGCCGCGACCTATTTCAAACAGGCCGCCAAACGCGGTGCGAAACTGATGGTCTTCGACCCGCGCAAGCAGGGGCTGATGCGCCATGCGTCCCATCCCGTGATCTTCCAGCCCGGCCGTGACGTGCCGATGCTGAACGCGATGATCCATACGATCATCGAAGAGGGGCTTTACGACGAACAATACGTGCAGGCCCATACCGACGGGTTCGAGGCGCTGCGCGAGAAGGTGCGCGACTTCACGCCCGAAGCGATGGCCGAGATCTGCGGGGTCGAAGCCGACTACCTGCGTGACCTTGCCCGCACCTTCGCCACCGCCGAGCGCGCGATCATCTTCTGGGGCATGGGCGTCAGCCAGCATGTCCACGGCACCGACAACGCCCGCTGCCTGATCGCGCTGTCCCTCATCACCGGCCAGATCGGCCGCCCCGGTACGGGCCTGCACCCGCTGCGCGGTCAGAACAACGTGCAGGGCGCGTCCGATGCCGGTCTGATCCCGATGGTCTATCCCGATTACAAATCGGTCGAAGACGCGGACGTGCGCGGCCGCTACGAGGACGCCTGGGGCCGGTCGCTTGATCCCGCGCGGGGGCTGACCGTGGTGGAGATCATGAACGCCGTCGCCGAGGGCGACATCCGCGCCATGTATGTGCAGGGTGAAAACCCGGCCATGTCCGACCCCGATCAGCACCATGCGCGGAAGGCGCTGGCCAGCCTCGATCACCTCGTGGTGCAGGACATCTTCTTTACCGAAACCGCGTGGTTTGCCGATGTGATCCTGCCCGCCTCGGCGCAGCCCGAAAAGCCCGGCACCTACACCAATTCCAACCGTCAGGTGCAGGTGGCGATGCCCGTGCGGGTGCCGCCCGGTCAGGCGCGTCAGGACTGGAGGCTGATCGAGGCCTTGGCGCAGCGGTCGGGGCTTGACTGGGCCTATACCGATATCGGTGAGGTGTTCACCGAGATGGCGTCCTTCATGCCGTCCTTCGACAACATCACCTGGGACCGGCTGATGCGCGAAGGGGCGGTGACCTATCCGGCAAAATCGCCCGATGCCCCGGGCGAGGACGTGATCTTCACCAACGGGTTTCCGACGCCCACAGGCCGCGCGCGGCTGGTGCCCACAGACCTCGTGCCGCCCGACGAGATGCCCGATGCCGAATACCCCTTGGTCCTGACCACCGGGCGGCTGCTGGAGCATTGGCATACCGGCGCCATGACCCGCCGCGCGACGCATCTGAACGCGCAGGAGGATGAGGCGGTCGTCGCGATGCACCCGAAAGACATCGGGCGCATGGGGTTCGAACGCGGCCAGAAGGTATGCGTCGAGACGCGGCGGGGCGCGGTGACGCTGACGCTCAGGGCCGACCGGGACGTGACCGCCGGGATGCTGTTCATGCCGTTCTGTTTCGAGGAAGCAGCGGCGAATTTCCTGACAAATCCGGCGCTCGACCCGTTCGGCAAGATTCCCGAATTCAAGTTCTGCGCGGCCCGGATCAGGGCAGCGGCTGACGAGGCGGCGGAGTAGGGCGGGACTTGTCCCGCCGGATTTCCGGTCATTGCCGAGGCGAAGGCTACGTTATCCCGAACCCCGAATAGGGCAGGAACCGAACCGGCGTGCCCGGCGCGACCTCCATCGCGCCATCGGGCAGTTCCACCAGGCCCGTCGCCCAGCTTAGCCCCGAGATCCGCCCCGATCCTTCCGAGGCGAACACCTCTGCCGTGCCGTCTGGCGTCAGGCGGGCGCGCAGATATTCCCGGCGTCCCGGCTTCTTTCGCTTGGAGAACGCCGCCGGAACCATGAACCCCTGCGGCTCCGCCCAGCCCGCGCCGGCCAAGAGCGACAGTGCCGGCCGCGCGAAGATCAACGTGCAGACAAGGGCTGCCACCGGGTTGCCCGGCACCCCGATCACCGGCATCCCGTCCCAGAGCGCCAGCGCCAGGGGCCGGCCCGGTTTCAGCGCGATGCGCCAACTCGACAAGGTCCCGCGCGCCTGGAGCAGCGCCGAGACATGATCCTCATCCCCCGCCGAGGCGCCCCCCGATGTGATCAGCACATCCGCCGCGCCTGCGGCGGCGTCGAACCGGGCTGCGATGGCGTCGGCGTCGTCGCCGACATGGCCGAAATCCACCGCTTCGTATCCCCACCCGGCGATCAGCGCCAAGAGCATCGGGCGGTTGGCATCCCAGATCTGGTGCGGTGCCGCCGCCGCGCCCGGTTTCGCGACGATCTCATCTCCTGTCGACAGAACGCCCACGCGCAACCGGCGATGCACTTCGACCTCGGCCAGCCCGACCGCGCCGAGAAGTGCCAGACCGGGGGGCAGCAGGCGGTGACCGGCAAGAAAGACCAGGTCTTCGGCCTTAACATCCTCGCCCGCCGCGCGGGTATTCGCGCCTGCCTTGAGCGGTCCGTCAAAGACGATGGCCGCCCCGTCGATCGCCACGTCTTCTTCCAGCACGACGGTGTCGACCCCCGGCGGAAGGGCGGCACCCGTCAGGATACGCAGCGCCATGCCTTTCGGAACCGCGCCGTCAAAGGGTTGCCCGGCGGCGGCACGCCCTTCGGCCAGGGGCAGGCGGTGCGGCCCGGCACCCGGCGCGGCGGTCCCGGCGAACCCGTAGCCGTCGACGGCGGCATTGGCGGCAGGAGGATGGCCGCGCCGCGCCACGACATTCTGCGCCAGCACCCGGCCCGCCGCCTCCATCACCGGGCAGGGTTCGGTTCCCGTGATCGGGCGCAGCGCGCCCCTCAGCCGGTCCAGTGCGTCATCGACCGGCACCCAGTCGATGCCCTGCGGCATGGCGAAACAATCGTTTTTCAGGCGTGGCGGCGTGGCGCGGTGGGGCAGGGCGCGCCGCAGGGTCAGGGCCTGGTCCGCCGGCCGTTCGCGCGCGACCTCGGCCAGCCGCCCGTCGCGGGCCAGCGCGTGAAGCGCAATGGCAGCGGTAAGGGCGAGCGCCGCATCGGGCGCGAGGCCCGGAAAGGCAGCCCGCGCATCCGGCGCCAACGCGTCGAGCGGCAGGACAGTGGCGCCGGTCACCTGCACCCCCGGCAGGGCCGCGATCCAGGCGTCCTGCCCGGCGACTTCGTCGAGCCCGATCTCCCGCCCCTCGGGCGTGTCCGCATCGGCCAGCGCCGCCGTCGTGCCCGTCACGGCCACCACGCGCCCGCCGGTCACAGCCCCACCTCGGACAGGATGAAGTCGGTGATGGCGGCCGGATCGTCGATCGGCAGCAGCGGCACCGACAGCCCCGCCGGTGCGACGTCGGAGGCGACGGCGCGGATCGTGGGGTTCTCCAGTGCAAGGGGCGGCTTGCCGATCGCGCCGCGGTGCACCTCAAGCTTGGGATGGGCGGCGGCCTTGTAGCCTTCGATCAGCACCAGATCGACAGGGCTCAGCCGCGCCAGCATCTCGTCCAGCGTTGGCTCGGGCGTGCCACGCAGTTCGTGCATGAGCGCCCACCTTGCGCCCGAGATCAGCAGAACCTCGCTTGCGCCCGCCTGCCGGTGGCGGTGGCTGTCCCGGCCCGGCGTGTCGAGATCGGCCTCGTGATGGGCGTGTTTGACGGTCGACACGGTCAGGCCGCGCGCCCCCATCTGGGCCAGGAGCCGTTCGACCATCAGGGTCTTTCCCGCGTTCTTCCAGCCGGTGATCCCGTAAATCCTCATCCCCGCACCATCGCCTGTGCCAGAGCCAGGTCCTCGGGCGTGTTGACGTTGAAGAACGGGTCGCGGGACCTGCTGTCGAAGATCACCGTGGCGGCGTCGTGCCGGTCGGTCCACATCACGATCTTGCGCAGCCCCTGGGCCAGGGCGGCGCGCAGATCGTCGCGCAGGGACACGGGCCAGAGGCCGAAGGTGGGGTGCCGCCACAGTTTGCCGTCCTCTTCCGTCGCGGCCAGAGCCAGGCCGCCCCCCGCCGCCGCGCTGAGCCGGGCGACAAGGTCGGTCGGGAAGAACGGCGTGTCGACGGCCACCGTCGCGACCTGCGCGTGTCCCTCGGCCGCCGCCCAGTCGAGCCCGGCCAGAACACCGGCCAGGGGTCCCGGATACCCCGCGACGCTGTCTGGCAGGACCGGCAGGCCATACGCGGAAAACCGTGCCCCATCGCCATTGGCATTCAGCGCCAGCGCGCCCACCTGCGGGGCGAAACGGTCGATGACATGGTCCAGCATCGTGCGCCCGGCAATCTCGCGCAGGCCCTTGTCGCCGCCGCCCATCCGGGTGGCCTGCCCCCCGGCAAGGATGACACCCGCCACCTCAGTCATCCGTGGCCCCCTTGCGGCCCGCGCCTCGCGGGTCGTCCGGCTGGTCCGCCGGGTCGGCATCGCGGATCAGGCGGTGTTCGCCCGACAGGCAGACGAACCGTTGCCCCCGCATGCGTCCGATCAGCGTCAGGCCGACCTGCCGTGCGATCTCCACCCCCCAGGCAGTGAAACCCGACCGCGACGCCAGCGCCGGAATGCCCATCAGCGCCGTCTTGATCACCATTTCCGAGGTCAGCCGCCCGGTCGTGTAAAGAATTTTGTCCGCCGGTCCGACCCCGTGGCGGTAGAGATACCCCGCGATCTTGTCGACAGCGTTGTGGCGGCCGACATCTTCCATGTAGACCAGTGGCTTGTCTTCCCGGCACAGCACCGTGCCATGGATCGCGCCTGCCTCCAGGTACAGCGACGGCATCGTGTTGATCTGGCGCGCCAGCGCGTAAAGCCAGCTGCTGCGCAGCGGGGCATCGGGCAGGGTGACCCTTTCGAGCCCCTCCATCATGTCGCCGAAAACGGTGCCGACGGCGCAGCCGCTGGTACGGGTCTTTTTCTGCACCTTGTCTTCATAGGACGTTTCGCGCGCGGTGCGGACAACGACGGTCTCAAGCTCGTCGTCGTAATCGACGGCGGTGACCTGATCGTTATCGCGCAGCATGCCCTGATTGCGCAGGAATCCGAGCGCGAGATAGTCGGGGTAATCGCCGATCGTCATCGCGGTGACGATTTCCTGACGATTGAGAAAGATCGTCAGGGGGCGTTCCTCAACCACCGACAGATCGACGGGTTGCCCGGCCTGATCCGTCCCCTGCACGCGCCGGGTAAGGCGCGGATCGGACGGGTCGGGCAGGATACGGGGCGCGGTCACGGGCGGGGTCCTGGCTGGGTCTGTGAACGAGTGTGTCGGCTGGCGCGCCCCGGGGCAACCCCCGCCACGGGTCCCCCGGTCGCGGCCGGACCGGGTGGACGCGATGGCGGGCCGTGCAGGCCAGGCGGCGATCATGACGCAGGCTTGCGGGTTGCGCCGCCCGTGCGGGTCAATCTATTGCAGTTGAAGGAAAACATTGCAGGACAATCCATGGCTGAACCGGCCGAGCCAACCGCGCCCGATATTGCGCCCGCCAAAGCCGAACAGGAACGCGCGAAGTCGAAAAACATCGGCAGCCTGCGCGCGCTGGTGCCTTACGTGGCGCGGTACTGGGGGTTGCTGGTTGCGGCGATGGCGGCGCTGGTCATCACCGCCGGTCTGTCGCTGACCCTGCCGCTGGCGGTGCGCCGCGTTGTCGACGGGTTCGAGACCGAGGCGGCGGCCCTCCTCGACCGGTATTTCCTCGCGGCGCTGGGTGTTGCCGTCCTGCTCGCTCTGGGCACGGGGCTGCGCTATTATCTCGTGACCCGGCTTGGTGAACGCACCATCGCCGATATCCGTATGGCGTTGTTCAACCGGATGCTGGGCATGAGCCCCGCCTTTTACGAAAAGATCATGACCGGCGAGGTGCTGAGCCGGATCACCACCGATACCACGCTGCTGTTGAACGTGGTATCGTCCTCGATTTCCTGGTTCATGCGCAACGCCCTGCTGTTTGTGGGCGGGATCATCCTGATGCTGATCTCGTCGCCCAAGCTGACCGGGCTGGTCCTTTTGCTGGTGCCGGTGCTGATCGTGCCGATCATCCTGCTCGGTCGCTACCTGCGCCGCCTGAGCCGGGAAAACCAGGACTGGATCGCCGAAAGCTCGGGCTTCGCGTCCGAGGCGCTGTTGTCGGTGCAGACGGTGCAGGCGTTCACGCATCAAGCTGCCTCAACCGCCGATTTCGACCGGGTGACCGAGCTGAGCTTTGCCAGCGCCAAGAAACGCATCGCGGTACGGGCGATCCTGACCGGTATCGTGATTTCCATGGTCTTCGCGGGCATCGTCGGCGTCTTGTGGATCGGGGCGCGGGATGTGCGCGCCGATGCGATGACGGTGGGTGAACTGATCCAGTTCCTGATCTACGCCATCATGGTGGCCGCCTCGGTCGGCGCCCTGTCCGAGATCTGGGGCGAATTGCAACGTGCCGCCGGGGCCACCGAACGGCTGGTCGAGCTTCTGGACAGCGATGACAGCGTCGAGGACCCGGCTGAACCGAAGACCCTGCCACAGGGCGGGCGCGGGCCTATCAGCTTTGACAAGGTGGTGTTTTCCTACCCGACCCGGCCCGAGGATCACGCGCTGGCCGGTGTCAGCTTTACCATCTCGCCGGGTGAAACGGTGGCCCTGGTCGGCCCGTCGGGCGCGGGCAAGACGACCATCCTGCAACTGCTGTTGCGCTTTTACGATCCCGCCTCGGGGCGGATCACGCTGGACGGGGTGGACCTGCGCGACATGAGCCGTGACGGGTTCCGCGAAGCCATCGCGCTGGTGCCGCAGGACCCGGTGATCTTCGCCACCTCGGCGCGGGAAAACATCCGCTTCGGCCGCCTCTCGGCAAGCGATGCCGAGGTTGAGGCCGCCGCACGCGCCGCGGCAGCGCACGGGTTCATCGCCAAGCTTCCCGATGGCTATGACAGTTACCTGGGCGAACGCGGCGTGATGCTGTCGGGCGGTCAGAAACAGCGCGTGGCGATTGCCCGCGCGATCCTGCGCGATGCGCCGATCCTGCTGCTCGACGAAGCGACCAGCGCGCTCGATGCCGAAAGCGAACGCGCGGTGCAGGACGCGGTGGCCGAGCTCAGCCAGGACCGCACCACGCTGATCGTGGCGCACCGGCTGGCGACGGTGAAACAGGCCGACCGGATCCTCGTTTTCGAAGATGGCCGGATCGTTGCCGAAGGCACCCATGACAGCCTGGTGGAGCAGGGCGGGCTTTACGCCCGGCTCGCGCGGCTGCAATTCACCGAAGGCATGGCAGCGGAATAGAGCCGTTTCGGTCGTGTGGCGTCAGCCTTGCGTCAAACCCTGCTGAGGCGCAGGATACCGCCCACTTGTCCATAACCCCGGCAGAGGGCGGCCAAGGCAAGAACGGGAGGAAACGCGATGCAACGCTTTGCAGGTCTTGACGATGTGCGCGCGCTGGAAATGGCCAAACCCTGGCCCGAAAGCCGGCCCGCCACCACGCTCTATGACCTTCTGGGCCAGCGCAAAGCGCAGCACGGGGCGTTGAAGGCCGTCACCTTTCAGCTTCAATCGGGGCCAAGGGACCCGGCCGAGACCCTGACATGGGACCAATTGCACGCGCAGGTTACGCAGGCTGCCAACCTGTTCCGGTCCCTCGGGATCGGGCCGACCGACACGGTCGCCTTCGTTCTGCCCAATTGCAACGAATGCGTCACGACCATTCTGGGCGGGGCCGTTGCGGGGATCGTGGCCCCGGTCAACCCGTTGCTCGATGCCGAACAGATCGGCGCGATCCTGCGGGAAACCGGCGCCAGGGTGGTGGTGACGCTGAAGGCGTTTCCGAAAACCGATGTCGCGGCAAAGGTGGCGCAGGCCGTGGAACTGGCGCCCGGTGTCGAGACGGTGCTGGAGGTCGATCTGCTGCGCTATCTGACAGGGATCAAGCGGTTGATCGTGCCGATGATGCGGCCCCGGGACAGCATCGGGCACAAGGCGCGGGTGATGGATTTCACCGCCGCGCTGGCCGCGCAGCCCGCCGATGCCCTGACCTTCGATCACCCGTCCGAAGACCGGGTGGCCGCCTATTTCCACACCGGCGGCACCACCGGCATGCCCAAGGTGGCGCAGCACAAGTATTCGGGCATGATCTATAATGGCTGGATCGGGGCCACGATCCTGTTCACCGAAAAAGACAACGTGATCTGCCCTCTGCCGCTGTTCCATGTCTTTGCCTGCCACGTGATCCTGATGGCGATGCTGGCCTCGGGCGGGCATGTCATCTTTCCCACGCCGCAGGGCTATCGGGGGGAGGGGGTGTTCGACAATTTCTGGAAACTGGTCGAACGCTGGCAGATCAGTTTCATCATCACCGTTCCGACGGCGATTGCCGCGATGATGCAGCGGCCCGTGAATGCCGATGTCTCGACGGTGAAAACCGCCTTTTCCGGGTCCGCCCCCCTGCCGGTGGAGCTGTTTCACCGGTTCGAGAAGGCCACCGGCGTCACACTGGTGGAAGGCTACGGGCTGACCGAGGCGACCTGCCTTGTGTCCTGCAACCCCGTGGACGGCGAAAAGAAGATCGGCTCGGTCGGCATTCCCTTTCCCCATTGCCAGGTCAAGATCCTGAAACGCGGGCCCGAGGATTTCGAGGAATGCGCGGTCGACGAGGTGGGCGAGATCTGCATCGACAATCCCGGTGTCTTCGAAGGGTCCACATATACCGAAAGCGACAAGAATATCGATCTGTTCTGGGGCGATATCTTTCTGCGCACCGGTGATCTGGGCCGGATCGACCCGGACGGGTATCTCTGGATCACCGGGCGCGCGAAGGACCTGATCATTCGCGGCGGCCACAATATCGACCCCGCGATCATCGAAGAGGCGCTGGCGGGCCACGAGGCCGTGGCCTTTGCCGGGGCGATCGGGCAGCCGGATGCCTTCGCCGGTGAATTGCCCTGTGCCTATGTGGAACTGGTGGCAGGCGCGACCGTCGACACCGGCGACCTGATGGAGTGGTGCAAGACCCATATCCACGAACGCGCAGCGATCCCCAAGCATCTGGAAGTTTTGCCGGAACTGCCCAAGACCGCCGTGGGCAAGGTGTTCAAACCCGATCTGCGGCGCATGGCGATCAGCCGTGTCTACAATACCGCGCTGGCCGAGGCGGCGGTGGCGGCCCGGGTCGTCTCGGTGCGCGAGGACAAGAAACTTGGCCTTGTGGCGGAACTGGAAAAAACCGGCATGGTCGATGAGGTCGCGCTCGGCCATGTGCTGGGCCAGTTCACGCGGCCCTGGGCCTGGGCCGATACCTGAGCCCGGGCGAAGACTTTTCGACGAAAAGTCTTGTCTGCCGGTCCTTCGTCCGGAAGATCACGCCTGATGACCGTGATCGACAACCCGACAGCGCGGCGGCTGTTTCTGCATCATCACCTGCTGCTGGAGGCGCCGGGCGGACCGGCAACGGGGCAGGGTCTATTGGACCTGATCACGGCCCTCGGCTTCGTGCAGCTCGACAGCGTCACCACCCTGGCGCGTGCCCATGATCTGATCCTTTGGTCGCGGCGACCGGCCTACCGCCCTGCAAGCCTGCGCTGGATCAACGATCGGATGCGCGGCACGTTCGAACACTGGACCCATGATGCCGCCAAGATCCCTGTGGCCTTCTTTCCCCAGTGGCGGCTGAAATGCGCCCGTGACCGCGCCCGGCTGGATGCGCGCTGGGACCGTTGGCGGGGTCCGAGGTTCCGCGCAGAGCTTGACCGCGTTCTGCGCCACATCACCGAACATGGGCCCGTCGCCAGCGGCGATCTGGCGGACGAACGGCACGAAAAATCCACCGGTTGGTGGGATTGGCACCCATCGAAAACCGCGCTGGAATTCCTGTGGCGGTCCGGGGAATTGTCGGTGACGCGCCGGTCGGGATTCCGGAAGGTCTATGACCTGACCGAACGCGTGATCCCGCCCGAGCACCTGAACGCGCGCATGGAGGATGCGGCGATCATCGACTGGGCCTGTTCCGCCGCTCTGGACCGGTTGGGTGTGGCCACACCGGGTGAACTGGCGGCGTTCTGGGCGCTGGCCAGCCCGGCCGAGGCCAAGGGCTGGGTCACGGGCGCGCGGGCCCGGGGCGAGATCGAAGAGATTGATATCGTCCTGGCCGATGGCACCGTGCGCAAGGTCGTAATCCGGCCAGAAACCCGTGCGCGGCTTTCCGATCTTCCCTCACCGTCCCAGCGCATGCGCGTGCTAAGCCCCTTCGACCCGGCAGTCAGGGATCGCAAACGGGCCGAGCGGCTGTTCGGGTTCTCCTACCGGATCGAGATTTTCGTGCCCGAGGCGCAGCGGGTATACGGCTATTACGTCTTTCCCCTGCTGCAGGGTGACAGGCTGGTGGGCCGGGTCGACATGCAGGCCGACCGGCAGGCCGATGCGCTGAGGGTCCGCGCGCTTTGGCCCGAACGCAGGGTGGCCTGGGGCAAGGGGCGACAGGCGGCGTTCGAGGTGGAACTTGACCGCATAACGCGGCTGGCCGGTGTGGGCCGGGTCGTTTTCGACGACAATTGGCTGCGCGCGCCCAAATAAGCCCTAGGGACCGGCCCGAATTGCCGTAAACTGCAGTCAGCGTTCAGGATCGGGGACCCGACAGGATGGGCCTTCGCCGCTTTGCCATCCTTGCCGCCGGTCTGGCGCTTGCCGCTTGCGCGCCGACGGGCAGCACCGGGACCGGCACCTGCCAGGTGCGCGGTGATATCGGCGTGTTCCGTCCGGGGACCGCGACCTTTGCCTTTGCGGGCGATGTGCTGCCCCACCGTCTGATCCAGTCCGATGCAGCCGCGCGCGCCGATCATTTCACCCCGTCGCTGGCCCCGATGGCCCCTTTCCTGCGCCGCGCCGACGTGGCCGTCGTCAACCTGGAGGCCCCGACCGCGCGGAACGTCCTGCCCGGCGGGCGCGATGGCGCCGACCCCGGCACCCGGTTCGATAACCGGACCTATGCGGGTTATCCGCAGTTCAACGCACATCCCACGCTGGTATCTGCCCTGGCCGAGCTGGGCGTCGACGTGGTGCAGACCGCCAACAACCACGCGCTCGACCGTGGCCCGCTGGGCGTGGACCGGACGTTGGAGGCTGTCGCGACGGCTGGCATCAGGGCGACCGGCACCGTGCCCCGCGGGCAGTCCGGGCCGTGGCACACCACCGTCAATGTGGCGATGTCGGGCGGGCGGGCGCGTGTGGCGCTGCTGGCCTGCACCTATTCGGTGAACGGCTTGCCCGACCCGGCGCGGCAGGCGCTGCGCTGCTACGGCAACGCGCCCTCGGTCCCGTCGCTGATCGCCACTCTGTTGGCCGAACCCGGCATCGATGCCGTGATCCTGCTGCCGCATTGGGGCGTGGAATATTCGGCCACGCCCGATGCCCGGCAGCGCAACCTTGCCCGCGCCGCGATCGAGGCGGGCGCGGCGGCGGTGGTGGGCGCCCACCCCCATGTCCTGCAGCCCATCGAACAGGTCATCGCCCGGGACGGGCGGGTTGGCTATGTGGCCTATTCCCTGGGGAATTTCATCTCGTCGCAATGGGCGCTGCCGCGCCGCACCGGTGCCGTGCTCTATCTCGATCTGCGCCGCGATGCGCAGGGCCGGGTCGTGGCCGCGCCGCCCCGCGCGCTTCCAACGCGCGTGGAACGATACCAGGGCAGCGGCGTCACCGTGGTGCCCGCTGCGTTTTCTGCCAATGGCGCGGCAAGCATCGCCCATGCGGGCCGCATCCTGGGGCAGGGAAACCTGATCACCCCCGCCGATCTGGGCCGGTCTGTATCAGGCTGCGATTAGCGCGGGGCGCGGCGGGCAAGGTCGATCAGGCTTGCACAGACGAAAAACAGGGCTGCCACCACCACGATGGAGGGGCCTGCGGGCGTATCGAGGTAATAGGCCCCGTAAAGCCCGCCCAGCGCCGAGGTGCAGCCGATGCCCGCCGCGATGACCGCCATCCGTTCCGGGGTTCCGGCGAAAACCCGCGCGGCGGCGGCAGGGATGATCAGCATCGCGGTGATCAGGAGCGCCCCGATCACCTTGATCGCCACCGCCACCACGATCGCCAGCGCCAGCGTCAGCAACCGGTCCTCGCGGCGCGGGTCGATGCCCGCAGCAAAGGCAAGGTCGGGGTTCAGCGTCGCGGTCAGCATCGCCGACCACCGCCAGAACACCACCGCCAGCACCGCAATCGCGCCGCCCCAGATGACGACCAGATCGTCCCGGCCGACGGCAAGGATATCGCCGAAAAGGAATGCCTCAAGATCGATGCGCACCCCCTCGATGAAGGACACCGCCACCAGCCCCGCGGCAAGTGCCCCATGGGCCAACACACCCAGGATCGTATCCACCCCGTGTCCCCGCCCGCTGAGCGCGGACACCGAAAGCGCCATGGCCAGCGCCGCCACCAATGTGCCCACGAAGATCGACAACGAAAACCCGAAGGCCAGTGCCACGCCCAGAACCGCCGCATGGGCCACGGCATCGCCGAAATAGGCCATCCGTCGCCAGACGATGAAACATCCCAGGGGCGCGGCGGCCAGCGCCGTGCCCACGCCCGCCAGGGCCGCGCGTGTCATGAAATCGTCCAGCAGGCCGGTCACTCCGCCGCCTCGTGGATGTCATCTGCATCGTGGGAATGGGTGTGTTCGTGCCGGTAAAGCGCCAGCGCCCCTTGCGTGCCGGTGCCGAACAGCGCCCGGTATTCGGGGGCCGATGCCACGACCTCGGGCCGCCCGTCGCAACAGACATGACCATTGAGACAGATCACCCTGTCCGACGCCGCCATCACCACGTGCAATTCATGGCTGACCATCAGGATCGCGGCCCCGGTCCGGTCGCGCACATCCTCGATCAACTGGTAGAAGGCGGCCGATCCTGGCTGGTCCAGGCCCTGGGTCGCCTCATCCAGGATCAACAGGTTCGGTTTGCTGAGCAGCGCGCGGGCCAGAAGCACGCGCTGAAACTGTCCGCCCGACAGTTTCGTCATCTGCCGGTCGGCCAGCGCCGCGCACCCGGCCTGATCCAGCGCGGCCGCAGCGTCGTTGTCGCGCACCCGGCGCGGCAGATCGAGGAACCGCCGCACGGTCAGGGGCAGTGTGAGGTCGATATGCAGGCGCTGCGGGACGTAGCCGATGCGCAGGTTCGGCGCGCGGACAATCCGGCCGGCGGTCGCGGGGATGGCACCCAGGATGGCGCGCAACAGCGTGGTCTTGCCCGACCCGTTGGGCCCCACGATGGTAACGATTTCGCCCGGGGCGATATGGAAATCGACATGCGTGAGCGCGGTCTGGCCGCCATAGCGCACGGTCAGATCCTTGGCGGTGACAAGATCGCTCATGCGGCATCCCTGCAATTGGGGCAGACGCCTTCCACCTCGACCACCGTGCGTTCCACCGCGAAACCCGCCTGGGACGCGGTGTCGGTCACGGCGCGGCGCACCGGGTCGGCAGGGGCCTCGGCCACCGCCTTGCAGATCCGGCAGATCAGAAAGGCGGGGGCGTGGCGCTGGCCGGGATGGTGGCAGGCGATAAAGGCGTTCAGCCCCTCGATCCTGTGGGCGAACCCGTTCTGGGTCAGGAAATCCAGCGCGCGGTAGACGACGGGCGGCTGCGAGCCGAACCCTTCCTCGCGCAGCACATCAAGAATGTCATAGGCCCCGAGCGCGCGGTGCCGTGCGAGCAGGATCTCCAGCACCCGGCGGCGCACCGGCGTCAGCGACAGACCCTCACTGGCGCATTGATCGGCGACCGACGCGACGGTGGTGGCGATGCAATGGCTGTGGTCGTGCTGTTCGAAACCGATGGCATCCATGGCGCGCGTCCTTCCGCCGATTGCCGCTTGATATGTTATAGTATCGCCCGTATCAAGCCGCGTGACGTTATAAAGTAACATGCAGGAGGTTGTCATGTTCCACCGCGCCGCGTTCCGTGCCGCCCTCGTGGCGGGCACCGCGCTTGTTCCCGCCGCTGCCCTGGCCGATGTGCCCCGCGTCGCCGCTGATATCGCACCGATCCATTCGCTGGTGGCAATGGTGATGGGTGATCTGGGCGCGCCGGAGCTGGTGCTGCCCGCCAGCGCCGATCCGCATTCCCATGCCCTGCGCCCGTCCGAGGCGGCATCGCTGCAGGAGGCTGATATCGTGGTCTGGGTCGGGTCCGACCTGACGCCCTGGATGGCCGAGCCGATCGAGACGCTGGCCGGTGATGCCGTGCATCTGTCGCTTCTGGATGTGCCGGGGATCGAACTGCGCGGGTTCCGCGAGGATGCGAATTTCGCGCCACATGATCATGGCGATCACGATCACGGGCATGACCACGACCACGATCATGACCACGATCATGACCATGGGCACGATGACCACGCGCATGATGACCATGATCATGACCACGGCCATGATGATCATGCCCATGACGACCACGGCCATGACGACCACGCCGGGCACGACCATGCCCATGGCGATCACGATCCTCACGCCTGGCTCGACCCGGCGAATGCCGCGCTTTGGCTGACCGTCATTGCCGATACCTTGTCGGAGGCCGATCCCGAGAATGCCGAAACCTATGCGGCCAACGCGGCTGCGGCGCGGGAAACGCTGACCGCTCTGACTGCGGATATCACGGGCCAGCTGCCCGAGGGCGGCACCGGCTTTTTCGTTTTCCACGATGCCTACCAGTATTTCGAAGGCCGGTTCGGTCTGATGGCGTCCGGCTCGATCTCGCCCAGTGAAGCCAGCGACCCCAGCCCGGCGCGGATCGCCGAATTGCGCGCACGCATGGACGAGGGCGGGATCACCTGCGTCTTTGCCGAGCCACAGCACAACACCGCGCTGATCGAAAACGTGTTCCTCGAAGACGGCGTCTATCTGGGCATCCTCGACCCGGTTGGCGTCGATCTGGACCCTGGCGCAGGTCTTTACCCCGCCCTGATCCAGGGCATGGCCGACAGTTTCAGCGCCTGTTTCGACGGCTGATTTCTGCCTCCGCCGCGTCCCGGTCGCCCTTCAGGGGGCCGGGGCGCGGCCTTCGCCCACCCGGTGCCGGTGCGGGCCGTATAGACAGGCGAGCCCGAGGACCACGCCTGATACGGTGGCGATCATTCCCGCCGCGCTGACGGCATTCTGGGCCCCGAACCACAACGGTCCATAGCCCGCGAACACATAGCCCAGGACGGCCGACAGCGCCGCGAAGACCACCGACCAGGCCACTTGCGCCTCCAGCTGGTTGGTCATCAGGCGGGCGGCGGCAGGCGGGCAGATGAACATCGCGATCACAATGATCGACCCCACCGCGTCGAAGGCCGCGACGGCGGCGATGGCGGCCACGATCACCAGGCCGAAACCCACCGCGCCTGCCGGGATGCCCACGGCCTCGGCAAATCCCTCATCGAATGTGGCGATCTTCAGCCAACGCCAGAACAGCAGCATCAGCCCGAGGATCAGGGCACAGACGATGGCCATGCGCGGCAGTTCCTCGGGCAGGCTGGCCAGCGCGACCGGGTCGAGCAGAGACGCCCATCCCTCGGCGCGGAACCACACGAGGGTTTCCAGATTGCCCATCAGCGCATGTTCCACGTCGAGGTGGACCGAGGAAGTATCCGTGCGTTCCAGGATCAGAACCCCGGCGGCGAACATGGTGGTGAACACGACGCCCATCGCCGCGCCGGGTTCGATCCGGCCCAGCCGCCGGACCGCCTCGATCAACACCACCGCGACGATGGCTGCGCCTGCCGCCCCGATCAGCATCGGGACCGCCGCGACCGTGCCGGTCACCAGAAAGGCCACCACGATGCCGGGCAGGACCACATGGCTGATCGCATCGCCGATCAGCGCCTGACGCCTGAGGATCAGGAAATTGCCCGGCAGCGCGCAGGCGATGGCCGCGAAGGTCCCGATCAGGATCGGGGTCAGCGAGAACTGAACGAAATCGGCCCCCATCAGGTGGCCCCGACGGCTTTGGGCGGGCCAAGACGGCGGTCGAATTCCGCAATCTCGTCGGCGGTGAACACCTGTTCGATCGGGGTCAGCCCGTCATAGCGGCCCGTCAGCCCCGCATCCTGGTGGATCTCGCGCGCCACCTGCCATCGGCGTTCATCGCGGGCGATCTTGGCGGCCTGCGCGCGGCCTGTCTCGGTCGCCACGCCATCGGCGCGCACCAGCCCCTCACGCGCCAGAAGACGCAGGGTGTACCCCTCGCGGATCGGGTGGTGTGCGGCCAGTGCCAGAAGGCCCTGCCGCCGGTGGACCCGGTGTTGAAACCTGCGATGCCGGATCAGCGTGGCCAGCACGCCCCGGCCCGGCGCGACCAGAAGCGAGGCGGTGAACAGCCCCGCCGCCACCAGCACGATGATGGGCCCCGTCGGCAGTGCCGGGGCCGAGGCCGACAGCGCCGCGCCCAGATATCCCGACAGTGCCCCCATCGCGCCCGAGATCCAGATCATCGACATCGCCCGGTCGGTCCAGAACCGCGCGGTGACCGGCGGTATGATCAACAGCGCCACGATCAGGATCAGGCCGACCAGTTTCAGCCCGATCACCGTGACCGCCAGCACCAGCCCCATCATCGCCAGATCGATCCGGCGCAGGTCATGCCCGGTGGCGGCCGCGTAGTCGGCATCGAAGGCCACCAGCAGCATCGGCCGACGAAAGACCCAGGTCAGCCCGACCGCTACCGCGCCGCCGAGCGCTATGATCACGGCATCCTGAAACAGCATCCCCGCCGTCGACCCCAGCAGGAACCCCTCAAGCCCCGCCTGTCGTCCAGAGCCCATCACCTGCACCACCGTCAGCAGAACGACGCCCAGCCCGAAGAACACCCCCAGCACCGCTCCGATGGCGGTGTCCTCGGCCAGCCGGGTGTGGCGCACGATGGCCTCGATCGCCAGAAGCCCTATCCACGCGGTGATGGCCGACCCCGCCAGAAGCCCCACAAGGCTGCGTCCATCGCCGCCCATCGCGACCATCACGATGAAGGCCAAGGCGATCCCCGGCAGCGTGGCATGGGCCACCGCATCCGAAACCAGCGCGCGTTTTCTGAGAAACAGGAAGGTGCCCGACGCCCCGGCGGCGAACCCCAGAAGCGCAGCCCCCACCGCCACCAGCGCGGCGTTGTATCCCGCCTGCAGCAAAAGCGCGTCGAGCAACGGGGCCATTACGCCCCCCCGGTGATCGCCAGCTCGTCCAGATGGGTGGCCGCAAGGCGCCCGCCATAGGTGGCCTGCAGGGTTTCGGGCGTGAAGGTTGTGGCCACCGGCCCCTCGGCAATGCGGCGGACATTGATCAGGAAGACATGGTCGAAATAGGCAGGAACGGTCGACAGGTCGTGATGGACGGCCACAATGGCCCTGCCTTCGGCTTTCAGGTCGCGCAACACGTCGATGATCGCCCGTTCGGTGGCCGCATCGACACCGGCGAACGGCTCGTCGAGCAGGTAGAGATCGGCGTCCTGCGCCAGAGCTCTTGCGAGAAACACGCGCTGCTGCTGGCCGCCGGACAGCTGCCCGATCTGGCGATGGGCGAAATCGGCCATCCCCACCCGGTCGAGGCAACGCATCGCGCGCGTGGACCTTGCCCCGGAAAGCCGCCCCAGAAGCCCCACCTCGCGGTAAAGCCCCATCTTGACCACATCGATCACGGTGGTCGGGAAATCCCAGTCGACGCTGGCACGCTGCGGCACATAGGCGATGCGGGCGCGGGCCTGTTCGACGGGCTTGCCGAAAACGTCAACCTCGCCCGCCAGCCGGGGGATCACGCCCAGAGAGGCCTTCAGAAAGGTGGATTTGCCCGCGCCGTTCGGCCCGACAATGGCCGACATCGCGGCGGGCGGAAAATCGGCATCGACCGAGAAGACGGCCGGATTTTCACCATAAGACACTGTCAGCCCCCGCACGGCCAGGGGCGTTCCGGTGCCGGGGCCCGCCGCGGGCAGCACCATGCCGTCGCGTGCGGCGACCGTCGGGTTCGGGGTGGCGGCGGGCCCCCGGGCCATCAGTTCAGCATCCCCTGCATGCCCCGCGCGGGCGCCTGCCCGCCAAGCGCATTGGCGATGGTCGTGGCGTTGTGGTCGATCATGCCCACATAGGTGCCCTGGTAGGTGCCGGGTTCGCCCATCGCGTCCGAGTACAATTCGCCCCCGATGATGACCTCGTGGCCCTCGGCTGCGGCGCCTTCGATCAGGGCGCGCACGTTGCGGTCGGCCACCGAGGTTTCGACGAAGACGGCGGTGATGTTGCGATCGACCAGCAGGTCTACCAATTCGGCGATCCGTTGCAGACCGGCCTCGGATTCGGTCGAGATGCCCTGGATGCCCAGGACCTCGTAGCCATAGGCGTTGCCGAAATAGTTGAACGCATCATGGGCCGACAGCACCACCCGGCTTTCGACGGGCACGGTCGACAACACCTCGGTGGTGTAGCGCGCCAGTTCGGTCAGTTGCGCAAGATAGGCGTCGGCATTGGCGGCGAAGGTTTCTGCGCCCTCGGGGTGCACCTCGGTCAGCGCGTCGCGGATCGTGACAACGACCCGGCTCCAAAGGTTGGGGTTCATCCAAAGGTGCGGATCAAACCGGCCGTCGTAATCCTCGGACCCGATCAGAAGGTTCTCGGGCACCGCCTCGGCCACGGCGACCACGGGACGGTCGGTGCCCAGATCGAGCAGAAACTCCTCCATCTGTGCTTCGAGATAGAGGCCGTTCCAAAGCACCAGATCGGCATTGGCCAGCGCGGTGATGTCGGTGCGGGTCTGGCGATAGGCATGGGGGTCGACACCAGGCCCCATCAGCGCCTGCACCTCGACGATATTGCCGCCCACCTCTGCGGCGGCATCGGCGATCATGCCAGTGGTGGCGACGACGCTCAGCCGGTCCTGCGCCGCCGCGCCTCCGGCGGGCAGCAGGGCGAATGCGGCCAATACGGCCATCAGGCTGCGTTTGGTAAAGATCATTGTCATGCTCCCTGTCGCGATCATACGGATCGCGGATGTTTCCCATGCACGGAGATATTGCGAGGCAGTCGCAAAGTCAATGAAGATGCGAAGCATTCGCATGTTTACCCCGCGCCATCGGCGCGTCGCTGTGGACCGCCGACGGGCTCCGCGCCGACAGGGAAGGACGGTTTGGTGAATGCCCGCGCAGTCCGGGGCAGAGGCGCATGGCGTCAGGCGCGCATCCCGGCCCGGTCCGGTGCCCCATATTTGACCTGCAGCCGTTCCACCATTCGGCGATAAAGGACCCAGGCCGTACGGTTCAGACCCAGCCGGATCAGGGCAACACAGGGCAGGATGGTCCCCGCATAGATGCGCATCAGTTCCAGCCTGCCATTCGGATCGGCAGCGATGGCCGCCGTGATCCCTGGTGCGATCCGGCGATAGGTGGCGATATCGGCTGCCCCGCCGGGCTGGTCCGACATCCAACCGTCGCGGAACCGCCGGAGCGTCGACAGTTCCACCCCGTCATCCGGGCGGCCGAAGGCGTCACAACAGGCGGTGGTCAGGAAACACCCCCTTATGCAGGCCTCGTCACTGACGCTGGTTTCCAGTTCGGCCAGGGTGGCGTCCATGTGTTGCTCGGCCAGGGTAACAAGCCCTGCGGTGTTCATCGTCTCCTCCCGCAAGGGGGTCACGGTGCCATCGGTGCCCACGCCGACGGCGCGCAGGGTGAACCGGGCATCGGGGCGGTCGTAGAAGCGGCGGATAAGATCCGCCGAATAGGCCTCCCCCGGCTGGAAATTCGGCCGGTACCGTTCGTTCAGCGGGATGCCTTCGCCACGCCGGACGGCCCGTCCATGGACCCACCATTCCCAGTCGCTGCCCTCTTCCATGACGCCGATGGCCACGTTCCCGCGGGACACGCGCAAATCGGCATTGGGAAAGCTTTGGGTGTTTTCGAACCAGGACGCGAAGGCGGGACGCCCGTCGAGAAAGGTGTTCAGACCGGCAACGGTGAATGCGGGCGCGGCGTCATCGACCTGTTCGCCCTCGATCCCGATCCCCGTGGCATCATTGAGCATGCGCACGGTGGTTACGCGGTCCCTTCCGGGGCCGGAATTGACGGTAAAAACCTCGTGGGTGGCCGACAGCGTCCACCCGTCCGCCTGATGGCTGCGGGTGCAGGCCGCCTCGTCATAGGCGGCGGCACGGCCCGGTCGCAGTGCGACCCCGCTTGCCAGAAGGGTTGTGAAACTGCGTCGGTCAAGCGCCATCGTTCAACTCCGCCCAGATACGCGCGGCATGCCCGGGGTCATGGCCGCCATCACGGCAAAGCATCGCCGGGCCGGGCCGTGCAGTCAACGCCGCGCTCTGCGGCGGGGCAGGCGGAACGGGTCTGATACGGGACCCGTTCCCCAGCGTTCGCCGTCGCCGGCAGGGCAGAAACCATCCCCTGCCCGCCGCATCACGCGCCCAGTACCGAGGCCACCGCCCGAGTCGTCTTGTCGACGATCTCGTCCGCCTCGGCCTTGGTCAGGCACAGCGGCGGGGCAAAGCCCAGAATGTCACCCTGCGGCATCGCCCGCCCGATGACGCCATGCTCCAGAAGCGCCGCCGCGACACGCGGCCCGACCTTGTCGGCGGGGTCGTAGAAAACGCGCGCATCCTTGTCGGCCACGAATTCCACCGCGCACAGCATCCCGTCGCCGCGCACATCGCCCACATGGGGGTGATCGGCCAGCGCCGCCTGCATCCGGTCGTTCAGATAGGCCCCGACGCGGCCTGCATTTTCCGTCAGCCCCAGCTGGTCGATCAGGCGCAGGTTCGCGACACCGGCCGCCGCGCCGATGGGATGGGCCGAATAGGTCCAGCCATGGCCGAAGGGTCCGTGTTCCTCGGTGCCATTCTCCAGCACCTGCCAGACCCGGTCCGACACGATGGACCCCGACAGAGGCGCATAGGCCGAGGTCAGCCCCTTGGCGATCGTCATCAGGTCGGGTTTCAGGCCGTAACGGTCTGACCCGAAGGCATGGCCCAGCCGGCCGAACCCGCACACCACCTCATCGGCGATCAGCAGGATGTCGTGTTTTTCCAGGATCGGCTGGATCGCCGCCCAGTACCCCTCGGGCGGGGGTACGATACCGCCGGTCCCGAGCATCGGCTCGGCGATGAAGGCGGCGATGGTGTCGGCGCCTTCCCGGTCAATCAGCGCCTCGAGCTCGGCGGCGCAATGGGCGACGAAACCGGCCTCGGACTGGGCCAGGTCATCGCGGCGGAAGTAATCCGGTGCCACCGTGTGCAGCACCTGCGGCATCGGCAGATCGAACTGCTTGTGAAACAGCGCCAGCCCGGTCAGCGACCCGGTCATCAGGCCCGAGCCGTGATAGCCCCGCCAGCGCGAGATGATCTTTTTCTTCCCGGGCCGGCCGAGGATGTTGTTGTAATACCAGACGATCTTGACGTTGGTCTCGTTCGCGTCCGATCCGCCGAGGCCGAAATAGACCTTGGACATGTGGTCCGGTGCGCGGTCCATCACCATCTTGGCCAGCGTGATCGAGGCCTCGGTCCCGTGGCCCACATAGGCGTGGTAATAGGCCAGTTCATGCGCCTGCGTGGCGATGGCATCGGCGATCTCGGTCCGGCCATAGCCGACATTGACGCAATAAAGCCCGGCAAAGGCGTCCAGCAGGCGGTTGCCGTCGCGATCCTCGATATGGCAGCCCGTGCCGCCGGTCACGATCCTCTGCGGGGCATGCCCCTTTGCGAAATCGGACAGATGGGTGGACGGGTGGAAGAAATTGTCCCGGTCCCACGTGTCGAGCTGGTCGTTCCTGAGCATGGCTCACCTCCGGTCGAAAGGCGGGCGCGCCGCCGGTTGCAAGGGAAGGGGGGCCTGCTGCGCGGCGAACCCGGGGCCTGTGGCCCGTCGGGTCGAACGGTCAAGCTCCGCCCGCCCACACAGCAGCGCGCAATGCCTTTATTGCGTGGGATAGGGCGGTGTAGCGCAGACAGCGCGATGCGGCTAGGGGTCAGGTGCGGATGACGGTGCCGGCGTCGCCCAGCAGGGTCATCACATGGGTGGCGATCGCGGTGTCCTGCGCCCCGGTGCCGGTCAGGTCGCAGATCGTGATATCGCCCCGACCCCGGCGCCCGGGATGCGCCCCGGTGATGATCGCCCCCAGTTCGGGCGGGGTCATGTCCTGCATAAACCCTGCCGCGCGGGCGGCCTCGAGCTCCCCCGAGGTGCTGCATTGATCGACCCGGTCGCAGACATAGAGATCGGCGGCCACCAGCGCATTCGGTGCGATCTCGGTCTTGCCGGGCTGGTCCGACCCCATCGCGGTGATATGCAGGCGCGGATGCAGCGCCCCTGCATTGATCAGGGGGGTGCGCGAGGGGGTGGTGGTGACCACGAGCTGGCAATCGGCGACAAGGGCATCGGCACTGGGCGCCACCGCAGCGGCCACGCCCAGCGCCTCGGACAGATCGGCGGCACAGGCCGCCGCCTTGTCGGCGTCGCGTCCATGGACCAGCACCCGCCGGAAGGGGCGCACCAGATGCGCGGCCTGCATCTGCAGCCGCGCCTGCACACCGGTGCCGATCACCCCTGCGGTATCGACCGTGTCGGGGGCAAGATGCCGGGCGGCAACAGCCCCCGCCGCGGCGGTGCGCAGGTCGGTCAAATAGCCGTTGTCGAGAAACACGGCCTGCACCAGCCCGGTCCTGGCCGAAAACAGGATCATGAGGCCATTGAGGCTGTTCAGCCCCAGTTTCGGATTGTCGAAAAACCCCGGCGATACCTTGATCGCGAAGCCGTCGAGCCCGGGGATATAGGCGGTTTTGACATCGACCTCGCCGTTCGCTGCGGCCAGCTCCATCGACAGGATCGGGGGCATCACCACGTTGCCACGCGCCAGGGCGGCGAAGGCGGCTTCGATCACATCGACAGTGGACAGGTCGAGCATGACGGCGGCGCGCAGCTCGGACTCGGTGAGGATGCGGATGTCATGGGCCATAGCGCCTGCCTTTCACGGTGACCGCGCCGAGCGTTATATCCTCGCCCGCCATGATCCGGTGGAACATCGCCATATCCAGATTGCGCCCGGTGATGATGGTGGCGACGGGGCCCGCAAGGGGCGGCAGCTTGCCTGCCAGAAGCGCGGCGATGCCGACGACGCAGGCGCCTTCGGCCACGATCCGGTCCTCGTAGAACAGCACCTGCATGGCGTGGTAAATCTCCTCCTCGGTGACGAGGATGGTGTCGTCGAGCAGGCGCGCGCAGATCGGAAAGCTCAGCCGGTTCTTCAGCCCGATGCCGCCGCCGAGGCTGTCGGCAAGGCTCGGCACCTCTTCAACCTCGACCGGGTGCCCGGCGGCGATTGACGCGTGCATTGCGGCGCCCCGGTCCATCGTTATCCCGATCACATGCACGGCCGGGTTGATTGCCTTGGCGGCCAAAGCCACGCCCGCCGCCAGCCCGCCACCTGACAGCGGCACGAGGATCGTGGACAGGTCGGGCCGTGCCTCCATCATTTCCAGACCGATCGTGCCTTGCCCGGCGATGACGCGCGGATCGTCGAAGGGCGAGATCTCGACCAACCCCTCGGCTTTGACCAGGCGCTGGCTTTCAGCCAGGGCGTCGTCTTGGCTCTGCCCGCAGATGCGCACTTCGGCCCCAAGCGCGCGCACCCCGTCGATCTTGGCCTGCGGCACCAGCGCCGACATGCAGATCACCGCCCGCATCCCCCGTTCCCGTGCCGCATAGGCGACGCCGCGCCCGTGATTGCCGGTGGAACAGCAGGTCACGCCGGGCGTGTCCGCGGGCAGGGCCATCACTGCGTTGAGCGCGCCGCGCAGCTTGAACGCACCGATGGGCTGCATGTTTTCGAGCTTGAGGAAAAAATCCTGCCCCGCTGCCTTCGACAGGTGGGGCGACGGCACCATCGGCGTGGCATCGGCGACGCCGCGCAGAACGCGGCGCGCGGCCAGGATATCGGCAAGCGTGGGGTTGGTTTCCGTCATCGGGCGGCTCGGACATGCTGCATGGCCGGTCAAGGTTCGGTGGTCATGACGCATCTGTCCAGCATTGCGTCGCAAGCCGTTGATCCATGTGGGATATGTGTTGACGCGGGCGGTGCCCCCTCCGCAAGGTCGGCAGGTCGCGCCCCCGGCGCGCGCCCTTCAGCGACACAAAGGCACCGACGTGACCACAAGACCGACCCCGCCCGCCAGCCTGCCGTTCACCCTTGCCGAATACGACCGCCGCATCGCCAAGACCCGGGCGGCGATGCAGGCGGCGGGGCTGGATGCGCTGTTCGTCACCGACCCGTCGAACCAGGCCTGGCTGACGGGGTATGACGGGTGGTCCTTCTACGTCCATCAGGGGGTGATCCTGGGCCTTGACGGGGTGCCGGTCTGGTGGGGGCGGGCGCAGGATGCGAATGGCGCGCGCCGCACGGTCTGGATGGGCGAGCCGGGGATCCTTGGCTATGCCGACACCTATGTGCAATCGCCCACCTCCCACCCGATGGAGGATCTGGCCGCCCACCTTCACCGCATGGGGCATGCCACCGCGCGGATCGGGGTGGAGATGGACAATTACTATTACTCGGCCAAGGCGCATGCGGTTCTGACCGCCGGGTTGCCCGATGCGAAGGTCAGCGACGCCACCGGGCTGGTGAACTGGCAGCGGGCGGTCAAATCGGACGAAGAAATCGGTTTCATCCGAAAGGCCGCGCGGATTTCCGACGCGGTGGCGCGCCGCGCGATCGAACTGGCCGAACCGGGCCGCCGCAAGAACGAGGTGGTGGCCGAGATCGTGCGCACCGGGTATCTGGGTGTGGACGAGGATTGGGGGGATTACCCCGCCATCGTGCCACTGACGCCCTCGGGCGAAGATGCCTCGGCCCCGCACCTGACCTGGAATGGCGATGTGATGCGTGCGGGTGAGGCCACGTTCTTCGAACTGGCCGGATGCTATCGCCGCTATCACGCACCACTGTGCCGGACGGTGCATCTGGGCCCACCGCCCGATGTGATGCGCCGTGCCAGCGATGCCCTGGTCGAGGGACTGGAGGCCGGGATCGACGCCGCGCGCGCCGGCAACCGGACCTGTGACGTGGCGCAGGCGCTGAACGCGGCCTTGGCCAGGGTGGGGATCGAACGCGCCGAACGCGCGGGGTATCCGATCGGGCTCAGCTACCCGCCGGATTGGGGGGAACGCACCTTTTCGATCCGCGCCAGCGACACCACCGTGTGGATCGGCATGCAAGATTGACCCCCGTCTTGGGGTGATCGGCGTCCAAAAGTGACCCCCCTGATAATTCATCAGAAGCTCCCTCAAAGGCATGAGGGAGCAGTCAGGGGATGTTGGTTGTGGAGACGATCGCGAAG
>JANSYL010000008.1 GCA_024742455.1 Paracoccaceae bacterium
ACCGAGCATAGCGCAAACGGCACCCACGCTGGCCCGCCGCCGCTGCGTTACATGAGGACTACGCAGCGCCGGGCCAGCTCAGCCCCAGAGGGGTCAATATTGGACGCCGATAAGGGGTCACGATTGGATGCCGATTGACATACTGCACGCCTGCGGCTATCAAGCTAGCTGCCCGCACGGAGTGCGCACTTTTTCCACAACACCACAGCTCTGCCATGTACTCAATGTACTGAAGGTCATCCAACCTCTTGCTCGGCCTTCCCGGTCCTTGCGCCATCCCTCACCCTTTGTCTTCTCATGATACGGCGTGGAAAACTACTGGGACGTTGCTCCGCGTGTCGATACCGAGATGCGATGACCTCATGGGGGTGTATTTGGGGGAGTAAAAAACTAAAATTCCCAGTAAATATTTGAACTTAATAGGATTTTTAGACAAGATTGGTGCGGTCGAGAAGACTCGAACTTCCACGGGAGTTACCCCACAGCGACCTCAACGCTGCGCGTCTACCAATTCCGCCACGACCGCACGCGCCTTGGCAGGCCGACGCTGATTAGCGGAGGCGGAGCGGCTTGTGAAGGGGCGAAGTTGCGGAATCGCACATGCGCGCCGTCGCCGCGGCTCGGGATTGCGGCTGGAACGAAAGGCACCGCTTTGCTAACCAAAAAGCGCGCTGATCAGCCACCTCAGGCAGGTGTCAACGGTGGACAGCGCCGATGCTTGTCATGACGAACAGGACCACTGCGATGCCTGACTTGATTGCGCCATCCGAACCGCGGCACCCGCAGAATGGCGGCAAGGCGCGCAAGGCGTTCAGCCCGAAAAGGCTGATCCCCGGGGACATGTCGCGCAGCGTGGGCGAAACGCAATCGGGGAAGACAGTTCCCCGCAGGGTCACGGTGTAGCGCGACGTGGTCGAATGGATCACATCCGACACCCCCGTCCCCTACCCTGAGGCGGTCGCCTGGATGGAGGACCGGGCGACGGAGATCGCCGCCGGGCGCGCCGACGAGGCGATCTGGCTTCTGGAACATCCACCGCTTTATACCGCCGGGACCTCGGCGAACGCTGCCGATCTGCATGATCCCGGCCGGTTCCTGGTCTACGAGACCCGACGCGGGGGGCAGTATACCTATCACGGGCCGGGGCAGCGGGTGGTGTATACCCTGCTCGACCTCAACGCCCGGGGCCGCGACATCCGCCGCTTCGTCGGCACGCTCGAGGCCTGGGTGATTGCCGCACTGGACGAATTCAACGTCACGGGCGTCATCCACGCGGACCGGGTGGGCGTCTGGGTGGCGCGCCCCGAAAAACCGCCTTTGCCCGATGGCACGGCGCGCGAGGACAAGATCGCCGCGATCGGCATCCGGCTGCGGAAATGGGTCAGCTTTCATGGAATCTCGATCAACGTTGACCCCGATCTTTCGCATTTCGACGGCATCGTGCCCTGCGGAGTGACCGGGCACGGCGTCACCAGCCTCGTGGACCTCGGCCTGCCGGTGACGATGCCCGATCTGGACGTGGCCCTGCACCGGCAGTTCGATGCCGCTTTCGCCCGGCAGACCCGCGCCGTAACCACTCGTTAACCAAGCTTGCCGCCTCCGTTCCATCCTGTCGCCACAGAATCACCCCGGTCTGCGGTCATGCAGGGACCGTTCCCGTTGCCCGAAAGGGGGCCGCCATGCGCATCGCCAGCTTCCTGTCCTGCGAAAGCGGGGCCATCACCGTCGACTGGACCGTCCTGACTGCAGGTCTGGCAGGCCTCGGGCTGGCCAGCATGTCGGTGGTCTCGGGTGACGTGCAGAACCTGTCCGAAGACATCTCGGCCTTCCTCCAGCGCGACCTTTCGCTTTTCGTGCGCTTCGATGTCAACCGCATCAGCAATGCCTCGTTCGAGGATATCGAGGGCATGCTGGCCGCCGGTTGGGGCTTCTACAATGCCGATGGCAGCCTGGCGGGCTGGACAAATCTTGCCGACTACCAGGCCGAAGTGGTCCACTCGGGATACATGGGCGTCCACGCAACGGACGGGGATTTCATGCTCGACCTCGATGCATCGCCCGGCAACATGATGCTGGGCCAGGTGATCGCGGGTGCGCTGGACGGGCAGCCTTACACGGTCAGCTTCGATGCTGCCGACAGGGTCGGCAATAACGGCGTCGCGGTCTATTGGGGGGGCGAACTGGTCGGCACCGTCGATCCGGGCAGCGGCATGGAGTCCTACAGTTTCGAGATCATCGGCGGATCCGGCGACGGATCGAACCAGTTGATGATCGGCGGCACTGGCCCCGAAGACAATCGCGGCGCCTTCATCGACAATATCGCGGTCCACAGCTGACCTGCAGCGGGCGCGCGCCCGGCTGCCGCGTCCGCGTGAGCGCTTTGCAGCAGGCAGCGCCCCGTGTTTCCAGATCGGCGACACAGCGTTCGGTCGACAGTTCTTTGTTGCCCTGTCGCTCTTTTGCACCGATATCCTTGATTCAGGCGCGTCGCGATAAGGTTGCGGTGGCCTTCAGGGTGATCGACATGAAACGCGCAACCGCGAAAACCACCGGGTCGGGGTCGTCCACGATCGAGATCACGATGCTGATCGTCGCGCTTGCGGGTCTTCTGGTGATCGTTGCGCTGGCCGTGACAGTGGCATTTTCCACCCCGACAGACAGTGTCGGCGAAGCCGATGGCGCCCCGGTGCCGATCACACCGTCCGCGCCTGTGGTCACCGACGCCGCTGCCTCCTGACCGCGCGACCCACGCGCGTCCGGCCTCGCGGATCGTAGCCTGACCCGGTCTTTCCCCTGCCCTCCCCCTGCGACGACACGCACCGCCCTGCCGCGTTGCGGCACCCGGCCCGGCGCACTAAAACAGTCCGCAAGGAGACGCGCGCAGGCCATGCCGCCTGTTGCGCCGTTTGAGCGAACGACAGGAGATCGCACATGGCCGACGCCGCCATTCAGCAGCCGGAACATGACCGCCCGGGCTTTTTCACCCGCTGGTTCATGTCGACCAATCACAAGGATATCGGGATCCTCTACCTGTTCACCGCAGGTGTCGTGGGCCTGATCTCGGTCATCTTCACCGTCTACATGCGGATGGAGCTGATGGAGCCAGGCGTGCAATACATGTGCACCGAGGGCGCCCGCCTGACGGCGGCGGCAGCGGGAGAATGTACCCCCGACGGCCATCTTTGGAACGTGATGATCACGGGCCATGGCGTCCTGATGATGTTCTTCGTGGTCATTCCCGCGCTGTTCGGGGGCTTCGGCAACTACTTCATGCCCCTGATGATCGGC
This sequence comes from Paracoccaceae bacterium, assembly GCA_024742455.1. Lineage (GTDB taxonomy): Bacteria > Pseudomonadota > Alphaproteobacteria > Rhodobacterales > Rhodobacteraceae > JANSYL01. The sequence goes on from JANSYL010000008.1 coordinate 3,289, forward strand.
GCACCTGACATGGCGTTCCCGCGTCTGAACAACCTGTCCTACTGGCTCTATGTCGCGGGCACCGCGCTCGCGTTCTGCGCGGTCTTCATCGATGGCGGGGCCGGTCCGGGCTGGACCTTCTATCCGCCGCTGTCCTGGCAGGATGCGCCGACCAGCCGCGCCGTCGATTTCGCGATCTTCGCGATCCATGTCTCGGGGGCGTCGTCCATTCTGGGCTCGATCAACATCATCACCACCTTCCTGAACATGCGCGCACCGGGCATGACGCTGCACAAGGTGCCGCTGTTCGCATGGTCGATCTTCGTCACCGCGTGGCTGTTGCTTCTGTCGCTGCCGGTTCTGGCGGGTGCCATCACCATGCTGCTGACCGACCGCAACTTTGGCACCACCTTCTTCGACGTCGCGGGCGGCGGTGACCCGGTCCTGTTCCAGCACATCTTCTGGTTCTTCGGCCACCCCGAGGTCTACATCGTGATCCTGCCGGCCTTCGGCGTGATCTCCCACGTCGTCGCGACCTTCTCCAGAAAGCCGATCTTCGGCTACCTGCCGATGGTCTATGCACTGGTGGCGATCGGGGGCCTCGGCTTCGTCGTCTGGGCGCACCACATGTACACGGTGGGCATGACGCTGACGCAGCAGGCCTATTTCATGGTTGCGACCATGGTCATCGCGGTGCCGACGGGGATCAAGATCTTCTCCTGGGTGGCCACGATGTGGCAGGGCTCGATCACTTTCGAAACCCCGATGCTGTTCGCCATCGGCTTCATCTTCCTGTTCACGCTTGGCGGTGTGACGGGGATCATGCTCAGCCAGGCGGGTATCGACCGGGCCTATCATGACACCTATTTCGTGGTCGCCCATTTCCACTACGTGATGAGTTTGGGAGCGGTCTTCGGCATCTTCGCGGCGATCTATTACTGGTTCGCCAAGATGAGTGGGCGCCAGTACCCCGAATGGGCTGGCAAGCTCCATTTCTGGCTGTTCTTCATCGGCGCCAACCTGACCTTCTTCCCGCAGCACTTCCTGGGCCGCCAGGGCATGCCGCGCCGCTATATCGACTATCCGGATGCCTTCGCGCTCTGGAACTATGTCAGCTCGATCGGCGCGTTCATCTCGTTTGCCTCGTTCCTGTTCTTCATCGGGGTCGTGTTCTACGCCCTGCGCTTCGGCCGCAAGGTCGAGGAAAAGGCATATTGGGGTGAGCACGCGGATACGCTGGAATGGACCCTGCCGAACCCGCCGCCGGAGCATACGTTCGAGACGCTGCCGACGCGCGAGGAATGGGACCGCAGCCCGGGGCACTGACCGGACCGCAATGCCCATCCTCGATGGCGACACCACCAAGGCCGCGCCCCGAAAAGGGCGCGGTTTTCCACGGGCGCGGCTGATCCTGCGGCCGCACAAATCCCTGACCCCCGAAGGCTTCGTCTGGTTCATCGGCCTCACCGCCGCACTGATCTCGGTGCCGCTTCTGTCGATCCTCGGAAATCCGATCTTCTGGGCGCTGCTTCCCTTCATCCTCGCTGCTGTCTGGGCCATCTGGGCCGCGCTGAAACGGTCCTGGCGCGACATGGACGTTTATGAAGAGGTGCTGATCTGGGACGATCTGATGCGCCTCGAACGCCATGAGCCGCGCCGCCCGCTGCGCGACTGGGAGGCCAACCCCTACTGGGTGCGCGTCGCGATGCACCAGAAGGGTGCGCCGGTTCCGAATTACCTGACCCTGCAGGGGGGCGCGCGCGAGGTGGAACTGGGCGCGTTCCTGACCCCGCCGGAACGGGTGGTGCTGAAGGACCGTCTGGAACGCGAACTGCGCCCCGCGCCCTGAGCAGGGCGGGCTTTTCGCAAGAACCCACCGGACCGTTCGACAGGTCCGGTCCGCAGATCACATCGGCCCGTGCACAGCCGGGCGATCCGGTTCATGCTGGCCGCCGAGACCCTGTTTCCCGGAGGCCGCGATGCTTGCCTATCTGACGCTGATCCTGCTTTGCCAACTCATCGGTGAATTCACCGCAGGGGCACTGAACCTGCCTGTGCCGGGCCCCGTGATCGGCATGGGGCTGCTATTCGTGATCCTGATGATCCGGGGCAAGGTGCCCGACGGGCTTGAGACAACCGCCAACGGCCTGCTGCGCGCGCTGTCGCTGCTGTTCGTGCCGGCGGGCACGGGGGTCATCCTGCACCTTGAACTGCTCGGCGCGGCCCTCGTGCCCCTTTCCGCCGCGCTGATCGTCAGCACATTGGCCACCATCGCCGTCACCGCATGGTTGATGATGCGTCTCAGCCGGGAGGGCGACGATGGATAACCTCGCCGACACCTGGGTCTATCTCAGCGTCTCGCCGCTGCTTCACCTGACGATCACGCTGGTGGCATTCCAGGGTGCCAACTGGCTGTTCGAACGGGCCGGGCGCACCCCGCTTCTGAACCCCGTGATGGTCGCCGTGCTGATCGTGGTGGGTATCCTGCTGGCCACCGGCACCGATTACGCGACCTATTTCGAGGGCGCGCAATTCGTCCATTTCCTGCTCGGCCCGGCCACCGTGGCGCTGGCGATCCCGCTCTACCGCCAGTGGCACCTGGTGCGCCGATCGGCGCTGGCCATCGTGGTCAGCCTGACAACCGGGTCGCTGACGGCGATGGTCTCGGCGGTGGCGATTGTCTGGGTCCTGGGCGGCGCGCCCGATCTGATGGTTTCGATCGCACCGAAATCCACGACCGCCCCTGTCGCCATGGGGATTTCCGAAGCTCTGGGCGGCCTGCCATCGCTGACTGCCGTTCTGGTCATCGTCACCGGGATTCTGGGGGCGATGCTCGGGCCGATCCTGCTCAACGCGATGGGCATCACCGACTGGCGGGCGCGCGGCTTTGCCATCGGCACGGCCAGCCACGGCATCGGCACGGCCCGGGCGCTCAGCGTGAATGAAACCGCGGGCGCGTTCTCGGGGCTGGCGATGGGGCTCAACGCCTTCGCCACGGCGCTGATGCTGCCGGTGCTCTGGGCCGGGCTGAGCTGGGCCTTCGTCCCCTAGCTCAGCCGCGCCTTCACCATCGGGCCCACCATGCCGAAATCCATCTGGCCGGTATACTTGCCCTTCAGGATGCCCATGACGCGGCCCATGTCGCGGATGCTATCGGCCCCGGTCTCGGAAATCGCAGCATCAACGGCGGCGGCCACCTCACCTTCGTCCAGCTGACGCGGCAGGAAATCCTCGATCACCGCGATCTCGGCGCGTTCCTGCTCGGCCAGTTCCAGCCGCCCGCCTTCCTCATAGGCCCGCACGCTTTCCTGGCGCTGCTTGACCATCTTGCCCAGAATCGCCAGCACCGCTGCCTCATCCACGCCCTCGGTCTGCCCGGCACCCCGTGCCGCGATGTCCTGGTCCTTTATTGCGGCATTGATCAGGCGCAGCGTGCTCAGCCGCGTCTGGTCCTTCTCGCGCATCGCGTCTTTCAAGCCCGCCGTGATCCGGTCTCGCAAGCCCATGTCGACATCCCCATTACAATCCCAAGCCGCCTAGATAGGATGATGCGGCCGCAGCAACAACACCCAAGCTTGACCGCCCCGGCCCGCATCCTTAGACCCGGGCCGATTTGCCCGCCGCCCCGGAAAGGCCCACCATGACCGACACGCCCACCGCCTGCATCGCCCTTGCTGACGGGACGCTGTTTTACGGGCGCGGCTTCGGCGCCGTCGGAACGCGGGTGGCCGAGCTGTGCTTCAACACCGCGATGACCGGCTACCAGGAGATCATGACCGACCCGTCCTATGCGGGGCAGGTCGTGACCTTCACCTTCCCCCATATCGGCAATGTGGGCGTGAACCCCGAAGACGACGAAACCGCCGATCCCGTGGCCGAGGGGATGGTGGTGAAATGGGATGTCACCGCGCCGTCGAACTGGCGTGCCACGGGCGACCTCGTGGCCTGGCTGGAAAAAACCAGCCGCGTCGGCGTCGGCGGCATCGACACGCGGCGGCTGACGCGGGCGATCCGGCAACAGGGCGCGCCCCATGTGGCGATCGCCCATGACCCGGACGGAAATTTCGATATCGAGGCGCTGGTCACCGCCGCACGCGGCTTTCCCGGGCTCGAGGGGCTGGACCTCGCCAAGACCGTCACCTGCGCCCAGTCCTACAAATGGGACGAGATGCGCTGGGCCTGGCCCGAGGGCTACACGCGCCGCGATCCGGCCCTGCCCGCGCCCCGGGTCGTGGCGATTGATTACGGGGCCAAGCGCAACATCCTGCGATGCCTGGCCAGCGTCGGCTGCGACGTGACGGTGATGCCCGCCACCACCACAACCGAGGATGTTCTGGCCCAGAACCCCGACGGGGTGTTCCTGTCGAACGGCCCCGGCGACCCGGCGGCAACCGGAGACTACGCCGTGCCCACGATCCGCGGCGTGCTTGACGCCGACTTGCCGGTCTTCGGCATCTGCCTTGGCCACCAGATGCTGGCGCTGGCGCTCGGCGCACGGACGATCAAGATGAACCACGGCCATCACGGCGCCAATCATCCGGTCAAGGACCTCGATACCGGCAAGGTGGAAATCACCTCGATGAACCACGGGTTCACAGTCGACAGCCAGACCCTGCCCGAAGGCGTGCGCGAAACCCATGTCAGCCTGTTCGACGGGTCGAATTGCGGGATCGCGGTGGATGGCAGGCCGGTCTTTTCGGTCCAGTATCACCCCGAGGCCAGCCCCGGTCCGCAGGACAGTTTCTACCTCTTCGAACGCTTCGCTGCAGCGATTGCCCACCGTCATAACGGGCGCGGCTGATCGCGGAGCTCTGTTCGTGTGGCTGATGCCCGGTTAACGCTATCTTAACTTCGCGCATAAAGGGTAAGCGGAAAGTCCCACGCAACTTTCAGGCAAGCCTTGGACACTCCCACCGGCCAGCTCCGAGCGTCAATTCCGCAGCTGGCAGCCCCGGCCGGCACAGATGTGGCCGACCTGCTTCTGGCACAGGGCCTGGTGTCGCCCGAAGCCGTCGCATCTGCCCAGGCGGCGGCGGGCAGGCTCGACATGCCAGTGGCCGACATCCTGGTCGTGCGCGGTCTGGTGGACGCGCTTTGGGTCAGCGCCGCCCGTGCCGCAGTCTACGGCTTGGGCCTGTCCGACCTGTCGCATCTCCGCCCCGACCCCAGCCTTGCGCCGGTCATCGATCCGGCGACTGCGTTGCGCCTCGGGGCGGTGCCGATCCGGCGCAGCTACGGCCAGGTGGTGGTCGCGATTGCCGATCCGGGCCGGGCCGCCGCCCTTCTGGCCGCGATCGATCCGGGCACGCCCGTCACCCTGACGGTCGCCCCGATCGACCAGATTACTGCGGCCCAGGTCACCCTTTACGGCCCACGGCTTGCCCGCTTGGCCGAGGGCCGCGCGCCCGAGCAGGTCAGCTGCCGCAACTGGCGCCAGGAACACAATGTCGAACGGGTGGCCCTTGCGGGGCTTTTCGGCGCCGGGGTGGCGCTGGTTCATCCCGGCACCGTCGGCGCAGGGCTGTGCCTTTTGGCGCTTGTCGTCTTTTTCTTCAACATGACGCTCAAGATCGCGGCCCTTGCGGCCACGCTGCGCAACCGCGTCGCGCATCATGCCGACCATATCGCGCCCTTGCGGCCGCTGAACCTCCCCGTGGTCAGCCTGCTGGTGCCGCTCTACCGCGAACGTGATATCGCCTCGACCCTGATCGCCCGGCTGGGCAAACTCGACTACCCGCCCGAACGGCTGGACGTGATCCTGATCACCGAGGCCGATGATACCACGACCAATCAGGCGCTGGCAGCCTGCGACCTGCCGCCCTGGATGCGCTGCGTGGCGGTGCCCCATGGCCATCCGCGCACCAAGCCCCGGGCGCTGAACTTTGCGCTCAATTTCGCCCGGGGCGAGGTGGTCGGCATCTACGATGCCGAGGACCGCCCCGAACCCGACCAGATCGCCCGTGTCGCGGCCCGCTTCGCCGAACTGCCCTCGCGCGTGGCCTGCCTGCAGGGGCGGCTGGATTACTACAATGCCACCCACAACCCTCTCGCCCGCGCTTTCACCATCGAATATGCGTCCTGGTTCCGTGTGCTCCTGCCCGGGGTCCGGCGGCTGGGCCTGTTCGTGCCGTTGGGCGGCACGACCGTCTTCATCCGCCGGGCAGCCCTGGAACAGGTCGGCGGCTGGGACACCCATAACGTGACCGAGGATGCCGAACTGGGCCTGCGGCTGGCGCGGCACGGGTTTGACACCGAGATTGTCGAAACCACCACCTTCGAGGAAGCGAATGCCGCCGTTCTGCCCTGGATCCGGCAACGGTCGCGGTGGCAGAAAGGCTACCTGATGACCTGGGCCGCGGCGATGCGGCGGCCACTGGCCCTCTGGCGCGACCTCGGGGCTTGGCGGTTCCTGGGCTTTCAGGTGCAGCTTCTTTGCGCGGTCCTCGGGTTCCTTCTGGCGCCGCTCCTCTGGACCTTCATCGTCAAACCCTTCGGGGCGCCCCACCCGCTCGACGCGGTTCTGACCCCGGTGCAGTTCGGCGCGCTGGCCGTGATGATGGTCGCCAGCCTGCTGCTGTCGATGGCCATTTCATGGGCTGCGACACGCGACGCCCATCTCAGGCGGCACCGCCGCTGGATCCCCTTCGTGGAACTTTATCACGGGCTCGGCACCTTCGCGGCCTGGACGGCGGCGATCGAAATGATCGGGCGACCGTTCTTCTGGCGAAAAACCGAACACGGCCGCTTCGGCGGCGACGAGGCTTCGGTTACGACAACCCGACCCGTCCCGCCTCTTCCTTGAGGCGGACGACAAAAGCGATCGACAAGTGGTCCTTCAGCGCCTGCGCGGCGCGCCCACCATCACGCGCGGCGATGGCATCCACGATTTCGGCATGTTCCTCCAGCGCCCGTTCCCCGCGCCCGGCCGCCGCCAGCGAGGTGCGCGCCATCAGCGCCATGGACCGATAGACGAGGTCCAGTTGCTGCACAAGATACCGGTTATGGCTGGCCAGGTGGATCTGGTGATGGAACCGCCGGTTGGCGCGCGCCAGCGCCTCGGGGTCGCTCAGCAGCGCGGCATCGGCGGCCACCATGTCGCGCAGCACCGCGATCTCTTCCTCGGCTGCATGTTGCGCGGCCAGTTTCGCGGCCAGCCCCTCCAGCTCCTGGCGCACCGCGTAAAGCTCGGCCATCTGCGCATGGTCCAGCGAGGCAACGATCAGGCTCCGGCCATCGCGGGTCAGAAGGCTTTGGGTTTCCAGCCGCTGCAATGCCTCGCGGATCGGCGTCCGGCTCACGCCGAACCGGTCCGCCAGCTCTGATTCCACCAGGCGTGACCCGGGCCGATAGACCCCGCTGTCGATCGCTTCGAGGATCAGGTCATACGCATCCTTCTGCGTGGCGGGATCGGTCATGACGGCACCTTGTCGGTATACCGTTGTTCTAGATTGTTCGCGCCAAATGGCAAGCCTTGCGGCGCCTGCCGCGCTTGCCTAAGCCGAGCCCATGCCCGCCGATTGCTTCAGCCATGTCGACACTTGGGTCTTCGACCTCGACAACACGCTCTATCCTGCCGAGATGGCGCTGTTTCCGCAGGTCAATGCCAAGATGACCGCCTATGTGATGGAGGCGCTCGGGATAGACCATGCCGAGGCGGACAGGCTGCGCCATGCCTACTGGCGCGAACATGGCACGACGCTGGCGGGCCTGATGATCCATCACGGGATCGACCCTGAACCCTACATGATCGCGGTGCATGACATCGATTTCACGGTGCTTCTGCCCGACCCGGACCTTGCCGCGCGCATCGCCGCCCTGCCCGGTCGGCGCATCGTCTATACCAATGGCAGCGCCCCCTATGCCGAAACCGTGCTTGCCCATCGCGGCCTGTCGGGCCTGTTCGATGCGATCTACGGTGTGGAACACGCGGGCTACCACCCGAAACCGCGGGCCGAGGCGTTCGAGGCGGTCTTCGGCAAGGACGGCCTGACCCCGACCCGCGCGGCAATGTTCGAGGATGACCCCCGCAATCTCGAAGTACCGCACCGGATGGGGTTGCGCACCGTCCATGTCGCCCCCGAACCCGACCCGGCGGACCATATCGACCACCATACCGACGATCTGGGCGGGTTCCTGGCACGACTTTCGTGACCGGCGGATTGGGACAGGTTGCCGCTTCGACCGATGACGGGCGGCGGCCTACATCTGCAACATGACCGACACAGTCGACATCTTCATATCCGGCGGCGGCATCGCGGGTCTGACCGCGGCAGCCGCTTTCGGACAAGCGGGGTTTTCCGTCTGCCTGGCCGATCCGGCCCTGCCGATCACCGATGCCGAAACCGCGGGCGCCGACCTGCGGACCACCGCCTTCCTGCAACCCGCACAGGCCTTTCTGGACCGCGCGGGGCTTTGGGACGGGCTGGCCCCCCATGCTGCACCGCTGCAGATCATGCGCATCGTCGACGCAGGGGGTGAGACGACCGCGCCGCGCGTGTCGCATGAGTTCGACGCCAGCGACATTTCCGAAAAACCCTTTGGCTGGAACCTGCCCAACTGGCTGATCCGGCGGCAGGTGATGGCGCATCTGGCCACCCTTCCCAATGTCGATCTGCGCGCGGGCGTCGGCACCGCCGAACTGCTCACCCGCACCCATGAGGCGCGGGTGCGGCTGAGCGACGGGGCGGGCTTGCGCGCGAAACTGGTGATCGGCGCGGACGGGCGCGGTTCGCCCGTGCGCGACGCGGCGGGTATCGGCGTGCGGACCTTCCGCTACGGGCAGAAGGCGCTGGTCTTCGCCGTCACCCACCCGATCCCCCATGACAATGTGTCGACCGAAATCCACCGTTCGGGCGGACCCTTCACGCTGGTGCCGCTGCCCGACCAGGACGGCCGGCCAGCCTCGGCCGTGGTCTGGATGGAGCGTGGGCCCGAAGCGGCGCGTCTGATGGACCTGGCCGAAGACGCGTTCGAGGCGGAAATGTCGGAACGCTCAGGCCACCTATTCGGGCCGCTGAAACTCGCCTCGCGCCGCATGGCCTGGCCGATCATCAGCCAACTGGCCGACCGGATGGAGGCCGAGCGCATCGCGCTGGTCGCCGAGGCGGCCCATGTGGTGCCACCGATCGGCGCGCAGGGCCTGAACATGAGCCTTGCGGACCTGCGGGTGCTTTTGGACCTGGCCGAGGCCAACCGCGCCGATCCCGGCATGCGCGATGTGCTGACACGTTATCACCGGGCGCGGCACGCCGAAGTGACGGCACGGGTGATGGGGGTCGATGCGCTCAACCGCGCCTCGATGGCCGAGGCGCAAAGCCTGCGGGATCTGCGGATGCAAGCCCTGACGGCGCTTTATTCCGTGGCGCCCGTGCGACGCGTGCTTATGCGCGCGGGGCTTGGGGCCACCGGGTAGGGTTGGGGGCGCTGCCCCCGGCCCTTTCGGGCCTCCCCCGGAGGTATTTGAAGCAAGAAGAAGCTCAGGCGAAAACCTGGCCTAGGGCGGCATCGAGCCGGTCGAGCGTCGCGTCGACATCATAAAGCTTGTCCAGCCCGAACAGCCCGATGCGGAAGGTCATGAAGTCTTCGGGTTCATCGACGCGCAGGGGCACACCGGCGGCGACCTGAACGCCGAGGGCGGCGAATTTCGCACCGGATTTGATGTCGGGATCATCGGTATAGCTGACCACCACGCCGGGCGCACCGAACCCTTCGGCAGCGACGGACCGGATACCGCGTTTCGCCAACAGGTCGCGCGCGCCACGACCCAGGGCGAACTGGGCCTGTTTCAGCTTGTCGAACCCGTAGTCGCGGGTTTCCAGCATGGTGTCGCGGAACACGGTCAGGGCGTCCGTCGGCATGGTGGCGTGATAGGCATGACCGCCGGATTCATAGGCCGCCATGATGCCTGCCCAGGACTTGAGATCGACAGCGAAGCTGGACGAGGTCGTCTCCTGCATCCGCGACATGGCGCGGTCCGACAACATCACGAGACCCGCACAGGGTTGCGCCGACCACCCCTTTTGCGGGGCCGAGATCAGGACATCGACACCGGTTGCGGCCATGTCCACCCAGGCACAGCCCGAGGCGATGCAGTCGAGCACAAGAATGGCACCGACCGCATGCGCGGCCTCGGCCAGGTCTGCGATATAGGCATCGGGCAGAATGATCCCGGCGGAGGTTTCGACATGCGGAGCAAACACGACCTGCGGCGTAGTCTCGTGGATTTTGCTCACGACCTCGTCGATGGGGGGCGGGGCATAGGGCGCGGCGGGGCTGTTGCCCTGCGGTCGTGCCTTCATCACCGTGACCGACCGGGCGATCGCCGCCGCATCGAGGATCTGGCTCCAGCGGAAAGAAAACCAGCCGTTCCGCACCACCAGCACATCGGCATCGCCCGCGAACTGACGCGCCACGGCTTCCATCGCGAAAGTGCCGCCGCCGGGAACGATCACGGCCCCTTCGGCGCCATAGACCTCCTTCAACATGCCCGAGATATCCGTCATCACGCGCCGGAACCTGCCGCTCATGTGATTGAGCGAGCGGTCGGTGAAAACGACGGAGAATTCGAGCAACCCGTCCGGGTCCACGGTGTTGAGCAAGGCTGTCATATCGGTCCCTCCCAGAACTTCGCCGCTCAGGCCTAGTGCCGGCCGGCGCCGCTGTCACAGTCTATTTGGGTATACAATCGACTGTTCCGCCGGGATTTTCGGGAAATGCGCCGTCAAACGGGGCGAGCGTTTCCGATCTGCGCCATCGCTCTACAATAGCGGGCCGGGGCGCCGTTCCTCGCTCAGCAGGACGTTGGCTTCCACTTCGCCCGCACCCGGCAGGGTCATGATCCGGCGGCGCAGGACCCGTTCGAAATCGCTGAGGTCACGGGCGACCACTCGCAGGCGATAATCATAAAGACCCAGCACATGTTCGACCGTTTGCACCTCGGGGATGGCGGAAACGGCGCGTTCGAAATCCTCAAGACTGACGCGGCCCTTGGTGGCGAGTTTGACCCCAAGGAAAACGGTGACGCCAAAGCCCAGTTTTTCGAGGTCGAGATGCAGACGACGACGCCCGAGAACCCCCGCATCGGCCAACCGTCGCACGCGCCGCCACGCCGCCGGCTGGCTCAGGCCCACGCGGCGGCCCAGTTCCGAGGCCGGCAGCGTCGCGTCCGTCTGCAGCAGCCGCAGCAGCGCGTGATCGGTGGCATCGAGGTCGGTCATAGGGGAAGCGTCGGCTGATCCTTGATCTTGGCGACCTGCATCAGCGCCTCGATATCGGCGATATGGGGCAACGTCAGAATGCGGTCCCGGTAGATCTCCTGGTAATGGGGCATCGACCTTGCGATCACGGCCAAGCGCACATCGACACGGCCCAGAAAGGTCTGGATTTCCGTCACCTCGGGCACCCCGCGCGCCGCGGCAAGGAAGGCGTCGAAGGCGCGCGGGTCGGTCTTGTCGAGCGTGATGCGCAGGCTGACCTCGACCGTGTAGCCGAGCGCGGGCCAATGGATCGCGTGGGACTGTCCCCTGAGCACGCCCGTGGACTGCAGCCGTTCCAGGCGCCTGTAGCAGGTGGCCAGCGGGAGGCGTGCAGCCTCGGCCAGTTGTGCCACGGGTTGGGTCGGGTCGGCCTGAAGCTGGCGGAGCAGGCGGCGGTCACTGTCGTCAAGCATGTGTATTTCTGATTAGATGTAATTCTTGCATGATTTTCTAGCATTGATGCCGATACTTGCCAATCCAACACCGGAATTCCGCGTGTCCCCGGGGCATACACCCCTTCAGTCAGCCAACGCACGGGAGAGAGACATGCGCGTTTACTATGATCGCGATTGCGATGTGAATCTGATCAAGGACAAGAAGGTGGCGATCCTGGGCTACGGGTCGCAGGGTCACGCCCATGCGCTGAACCTGCGCGACAGCGGCGCCAAGAACGTGGTCGTGGCCCTGCGCGAGGGCTCGGCCAGCGCTGCCAAGGCGGAAGGCGAGGGGTTGCAGGTGATGGGCATCGCGGAAGCCGCCGCCTGGTGCGACCTGATCATGTTCACCATGCCCGACGAATTGCAGGCCGAAACCTACCGCAAACACGTCCATGACAACCTGCGCGACGGCGCGGCAATCGCCTTTGCCCATGGTCTGAACGTGCATTTCGGCCTGATCGAACCCAAGCCCGGCGTCGATGTCATCATGATGGCACCCAAGGGCCCCGGCCACACGGTGCGCGGCGAATACACCAAGGGCGGCGGCGTGCCCTGCCTTGTGGCGGTGCACAATGACGCGTCGGGCAAGGCGCTGGAAATCGGCCTCAGCTATTGCGCGGCCATCGGCGGCGGACGGTCCGGCATCATCGAGACCAACTTCAAGGAAGAATGCGAAACCGATCTCTTCGGCGAACAGGCGGTTCTCTGCGGTGGCCTGGTCGAGCTGATCCGGATGGGCTTCGAAACGCTGGTCGAGGCGGGCTACGCGCCCGAGATGGCCTATTTCGAGTGCCTGCACGAGGTGAAGCTGATCGTCGACCTGATCTACGAGGGTGGCATCGCGAACATGAACTACTCGATCTCGAACACGGCCGAGTACGGCGAATATGTCTCGGGCCCGCGCGTCCTGCCCTATGATGAGACGAAGGCGCGGATGAAGGCGATCCTGACCGATATCCAGACCGGCAAGTTCGTGCGGGACTTCATGCAGGAAAACGCGGTCGGTCAGCCCTTCTTCAAGGGGACGCGGCGGATCAACGACGCGCATCAGATCGAGGAAGTGGGCAAGACCCTGCGCGGCATGATGCCCTGGATCTCGGCCGGCAAGATGGTCGACAAGTCCAAGAACTGAGCCTGCGCTGCGGCGCAAAGGCCCGGGGGTGTCTGCGGAGGGCGGACACCCCTTTTTTGATGGCACGCGCGCCGCATTGACCCCGCCGCCCTCCGGGCGCAGGACGGGGCCATGACGGCCTCTCCCATATCGCCCGGTTGGTTCAACTGGGTCCTGATCCTGACACTCGGCGTGATCTGGGGCACGGCCTTCATGGGCGTTTCGACGGCGCTGACGGGGCTTGGACCCTGGTGGGTGACAGCGGGGCGGGTCAGCCTCGCCGCGCTCGTGCTGCTGATCCTCGCCCCGATGCTCGGACAGAGGCTGCGCCATGTTCCCGGGCCAAGGGCCTGGGGCTTCGCGGCGGCGATCGGGGTCGGCGCGCTGGCGCTGCCCTTCACGCTCCTGTCATGGGGGCTGACGCAGGTGCCGTCTGCCTTTGCCGGGGTGACGATGGGGGCGGTGCCGTTGCTGGTGCTGCCGCTGGTCGCGATCTTTTCGCCCGAGGAAGGGATCGGGCCGCGCCGGATCGCGGGTGTCGCCCTCGGGTTTGTAGGCCTCGTTATCCTGATCGGGCCGGGGGCGCTGGCCGATGGCACGCTGGCCGGGCGCCTGGCCGTCGCGGGGGCCGCCCTGTGCTATGCCGTGGGCTCGGTCGCCACGCGACGTGCGCCCCAGATGCCGCCCGTGGCCTTTGCCGCGGCCACGATGCTGGTCGGGGCGGTCGTGCTGATCCCCATCGCCGTCGTGGCAGAAGGCATGCCGCGCGTGACCGATCCCCGCGCGTTGATGGCCCTGATCTACGTCGCCTTGTTGCCCACGGCGCTGGCCGCCGTGATCCGGGTGCGCGTCATCACCACTGCCGGATCGCTCTTCATGTCACTGACCAGCTACATGGTCCCGGTCTGGGCGGTGATCTTCGGCGTCACCCTGATGGGCGAGGACCTGCCGCCGCAGGTCTTCGTCGCGCTGGCCCTGATCCTTGCGGGTATCGGGCTCAGCCAGATGCGCGCCTGGCGCGCCCGCTAACAGGGCCGCGCCAGCACCAGCACCCGGGTCGTGCCGACCTCGGCGAATCCGAAATCGGTCACTTGCGGGTCGAGGATATTGGCCCGGTGCCCGGGCGACGCCATCCAGCTTGTGATCGTGCTGCGGATATCGGGCTGACCCGAGGCGACATTCTCGGCCGTCCGGCAGGCATCATAGCCGCTGCGGCGCACACGGTCGGTCACGGTCGAGCCGTCGCGCCCCACATGGCTCAGCCCGCCCGTGGCCGCCAGGTCCTCGGCATGAACCTGCGCCGCCGCCTGCAGGGTCGGGCTGTGGCGCAGCGGCAGCGCGATGCCGTTGGTGGCCCTCTGGAAGGTGAGCTGCGTGTTCGCACTGGCGATATCGACCGTCTGGGCCGAGTCGAGCCGGGTCGTGCCGGGCACGGGAATGCAGCCCGACAGCGTGACAACAGCAAGCATGATGAAAAGGCGCATGGCCCCCTCCTGAGTGTTTTGCACCAGCCTGTTGCGGAACGGGCGCGCGATCAAGGGTATAGCGCGAAGCAGGGGGCATTGGGCGGGATTTGGCTGTGGAGGAATTGGGATAGATTGCAAATTCATATGCTTTCTACCCACACGCATGACTTGTCCCCAGCCAGATGTAGCAAAACAACAATCTGCATAAACCTGTGGAAATTGGATGACTCTGTGGAAAAATATTTTGCGCGATTGGAATATGGCGCAAGTCTTTGAAATAATTGAATTTTAGGAAACTGAAGCGTCAGCCGTCCGCAAAATCGGCAAGGATCGCCAGGGCCGCCGAATGGATGGCCGGGTTGGCGGCCGCCAGCGCCCGGCCCCCGGAAAACACCGGGCCGCCGCGCCAGTCGGTAACGACGCCGCCCGCGGCCTGGATCACGGCGATGGGGGCGGCGATGTCATAGCTTTGCAGCCCCGCCTCGATCACCAGGTCGATGTGGCCCGCGGCCACCAGCGCATAGGCGTAGCAATCGAGACCGTAGCGGGTCAGCTTCACCCGGTCGCGCACCGCCTCGAACCCGGCGCGCTCGCGGGCGGTGCCCAATTCTGGGAAGGTCGTGAACAACACCGCCTCCTCCAGCGCCGAGGTGGCGCGGGTCGCCAGCGGACGCACGCCCATCGGGCCCGCGACCTCGGCCCGGCCGAACCCGCCCTCGAACCGTTCCCCGATGAAGGGTTGATCGATCATGCCGTAGATCGGGCCGGTCGCATCGGCCAGCGCGATCAGCACGCCCCAGGTCGGTGTCCCCGACACGAAGGCACGGGTCCCGTCGATCGGGTCGATCACCCAGGTCAGGCCCGAGGTGCCGGGGGTGTCCTCCTCCTCCTCCCCCATGATCGCATCATCGGGGCGGCGCCGGGCCAGAACCGCGCGCATCGCGGCCTCGGCGGCACGGTCGGCAACGGTGACGGGATCATAGCTGTCGGCGGCCTTGCTTTCTGCGCTCAGCCCGGCCGTTCGGAAATGGGGAAGAATGGCGGACCGCGCTGCATCGGCCATCGCATGGGCCGTGGCGATCAGGTCCGATCGCAGGGGCGCGTCGATCTGCAGGCGCGCGATGTCAGTCATCTGTGGCTCCGGCGGCCTGCGGGTCTGAACGCAAGGACCGGATGCACGGGGCCGCCCCGTTGGTCAAGGGGCGGTCATGGTCTCAGGCGGCGGTTTCCGACAGAACCCGCGCCAGTTCGAACAAGCGGCGACGCTGGTTTTCCGGAATCGCGTAGTAGCAGCGCACAAGCTCCAGCGCCTCCTTGTCGGCAAGAAGATCGCCGGGCATCGCCTGGGCGCCGTCCCTGCCCGGTCCGGCCTCGGCCTGGGCGGCATCGGCTTCGACATCCATGCCTTCAAAGAAATAGCTCACCGGCACCGATACGGCATCGGCGATGTCCCAAAGGCGCGATGCGCTGATGCGGTTCATGCCGGTTTCGTATTTCTGGATCTGCTGGAACTTGATCCCGACCTTTTCGGCCAGCTGCTGCTGGGTCATACCCACCATCCAGCGGCGGTGCCGAACGCGTTTACCGACATGAACGTCAACAGGATGTTTCAATTGCGCCTCCATGATCTGAACGACCGACCGGGCCAAGGCCGCTTCATGTCCCAACCCGGCAGTCCGCGCGCACAACTTACGCGATAAATTATGACCTAGACCGCGGGCACTGCGGATCAATCCTAAAGTGAACCGCAGCGCAGCCGCTCCCGCTTGGGTGCGAGCCTCGGCGGAAGCCTACTCGCCTCAAGGTCGAAAAGCCACAGTTGCATTCGCCACCTTTGCGGGTGACGGCAAGGGGGGCTAGGCTATTGCACCGGAACGGAAATCGGAGGGGCCATGCGCGCGTTCAGGATCGAAACACCCGGCGAATCGCCCCGTCTGGCGCAAATCGCCACCCCCGACCCGGGGCCGGGTGAGGTGGCGATAAAAATTGCCGCCTGCGGGTTGAACTTTGCCGATCTGCTGATGATCGAGGGCACCTATCAGGACACGCCCGCCCCACCCTTCACGCTGGGAATGGAGGTTGCGGGCGTGGTCACGGCGCTGGGTGAAGGCGTGACCGCACCTGCCGTCGGCACCCGTGTCGCGGTGTTCGGCGGCCAGGGCGGGCTGGCCGAACAGGGTGTGTTCGACGCCGCGCGCTGCGTGACGATCCCCGACGCCATGCCGTTCGAAACCGCCGCCGGGTTCCTTGTGGCCTATGGCACATCGCATCTGGCGCTGACCCACCGCGCCCGGCTGAACGCGGGGGAACGGCTGCTGGTTCTGGGCGCTGCCGGAGGTGTCGGGCTGACGGCAGTGGAACTGGGTGCGGCGATGGGGGCCGAGGTGATCGCGGTCGCGCGCGGGGCGGACAAGCTGGCGGTGGCACAAAAAGCCGGCGCCGCCCATCTGATCGACAGCGGCACGCACGACCTGCGCGATCGGGTGCGTGCGCTGGGCGGGGCTGACGTGGTCTATGACGCCGTCGGCGGCGACGCCTTTGCCGCCGCCTTGCGTGCCACCAATCCCGAGGGCCGTATCCTGACCATCGGCTTTGCCAGCGGAACCGTGCCGCAGATCCCGGCAAACATTCTTCTGGTGAAAAACATCACCGTCCATGGCGTCTATTGGGGCGGCTACATGCGGTTCGCCCCGAAAGTCGTGACCGACAGCCTGGATGCCCTGATCACCATGTATGCCGCCGGACAGATCCGGCCCCATATCGGTGCGACCTACCCGCTCGACCGGGTCGATGATGCTTTGGCTCTGCTCAAATCGCGCAAATCCACCGGCAAGGTGGTGGTCACGACCTAAAGCCCGCGATAGGCGGCGCGTGTGAATTCCAGCAAATCGGCAAAGGGCTCGCCGCGCACCAGCCCGGAATGATAAAGGTTGATCTTGATGATCGGCAGATCGGGAAGCGCGCCGCCATGGGCGATCTGTTCGACATAGGGCGGCTCGGTTCCCTCGATGCTGGTATGCACCGCCAGGTCGGCACTGACCGACGCCTCGACCGTGCGGATGGAATCGCTTTCCACAGCCATCTCCCAGGGCACGCCATGGGCATCCAGCGCCGCCTGCGCCGCGCCGCGAAAGATGCAGGCATGTTCGAAGGCCAGCCGCAGGGGGCGCTGTTTCCACATCTGCCCGTTCTCCGCCCCGACCCAGACAAGCCGACGCTCCAGCAGGGTTTCGCCCGAGGGGCCCACCGTATCCTCGGTCGTCAGGGTCGCGTCCACATCGCCGCGGTCGAACATCCGTTTCAGCCGCGCGGTATAGGATGAAATCAGCGTCACCTTCATGCGCGGATAGGCCGAGGCGAAACGGTGCAGGACCCTCGGGATCGCCGGGTAGACGATGTCATGCGGCACGCCCAGACGCAGCTCTCCCTCATAGGCGGGGGCCGTCAGCCGCGTCAGCACCTCGTCGTTCAGGGCCAGCATCTTGCGGGCATAGCCCAGCATCTGTTCGCCCGAGGCCGTGAGCATCAGACGCCGGGTGGACCGGTCGAAAAGCGATACGTCAAGCATGTCTTCCAAGCGCTTGATCTGCATCGACACCGCCGATTGCGTCAGGTTCAGGAACCCCGACGCCTTGGTGACGCCACCGGCATCGGCGACGGCAACGAAAGCACGCAGGGCGGTCAGGTCCATATTTCTCGGCATATCACGATCTCTGAACAATCACTTCAATAACATTCACTTTTCTAATGACCGGGGCAAGGGCATATATCACGCATCGATATCACACCCGTTCGTCACATAACGATTTGGAAAGCTTTAACCATGGCACAGGCCGTTCTCACACACCGTGCCGCCCGGGTCGGGCGGCTGAACGTGTTCACCTTCATCGCCGCCGCGCTCGAGGCCCGTCGCCAGCGCCGGGCGCTGGCCAATCTCGACGCCCATATGCGGCGTGACCTCGGTCTCGACCCCGACGATATCCGGCGCGAAGCGGACCGCCCGATCTGGGACGTGCCGCAATCCTGGCTCCGGTGACACCGGCAGGGGCGCGGAAAGGCAAATCATTGCCGCAGCGCGCCCTTCGATAGGAAAAAACAATCACGCAAAGACGCTCCTTCGGGGGCGTCTTTCTTGAAAAACACCCCGAACTCGCCAATATCTTGCTGCGATAGCACTGCGCGACCTGCCGGTGCGCCATTTGCCTAAACTGGAGGGATCCATGGCAGAGTATCAGACGATCCGGTCGCGCGCCGCTGGCGTCACCGCGGCGCAGATCGATGAGGGCCTTCGCGCCCACATGAACAAGGTCTACGGCACCATGTCGATCGGCATGCTGATCACGGCAGCCGCCGCCTGGGCCATTGCCACGCTGTCGGTCACGACCGACCCCGCCGGTGCCACCATGGCGCTGCGTGAAGGCCAGTACCTGACCGGTCTGGGCGAACTGCTTTATGCCACCCCGCTGCGCTGGGTGCTGATGTTCGCACCGCTTGCCTTCCTGCTGTTCGGCTGGGGCGCCCTGATGCGCCGTGGTTCGGCGGCCGCCGTGGGTTTCGGCTTTTTCGCCTTCGCCGCCCTGATGGGCATCTCGATGAGCTCGATCTTCCTGATCTTCACCAGCTTCTCGATCGTGCAGACCTTCCTCGTCACCGCCATCGCCTTCGCGGGCCTCAGCCTCTGGGGGTACACCACGAAGCGTGACCTCAGCGGGATGGGCACCTTCCTGATCATGGGCGTGATCGGCCTGATCGTGGCGATGGTCATCAACATCTTCCTGCAGTCGCCCGCCATGATGTTCGCGATCTCGGCGATCGGCATCCTGATCTTCGCAGGCCTCACCGCCTTCTACACGCAGGAGATCAAGTCGACCTATGTGGCACATGCCCAGCATGGCGATGCGGAATGGCTGGAAAAGGCCGCCATCGACGGCGCGCTCAGCCTCTACATCAGCTTCCTGAACATGTTCCAGTTCCTGCTGATGTTCATGGGCCAGCAGGAATAACCCGAACGACCCAAGACTGACGGAAAGGGGCCGGAGCGATCCGGCCCTTTTTCTTGCGCGCGGGCGTGGCCGGGTTCACGCGGGGCGCCGTCACAGAAGTTTCACGCGCCCTGCCCCGCTTACGGTCTAAGCCCTAGGGCAGCGCAAAAGGAACCCTGCCCGATGTCCGCCACCCCTGACATGCCTGCCGACACCCCCGCCCCGGGCCCCGACCTGGCCCAGATCACCCGCGTCTTCGGACGCATCGGTATTCTGTCCTTCGGCGGACCCGCCGCACAGATCGCACTGATGCACAAGGAACTGGTCGATGACCGGCCTTGGATGACCGAGAAACAGTTCCTGAACGCGCTCAGTTTCTGCATGCTTCTTCCCGGCCCCGAAGCGATGCAACTGGCCAGCTATGCCGGCTGGCGCATGGCGGGCGTGACCGGGGGGCTGATCGCGGGGCTTCTGTTCGTGCTGCCCGGGGCAGCGGTGATCCTGGCGCTGGCCGCGCTCTACGCGCAGTTCGGGCAGATCCCCTTGGTCGAGGCGCTGTTTATGGGCATCAAGGCGACCGTCATCATCATCGTGCTGCAAGCCCTTCTGAAAGTGTCGAAAAAGGCGCTGACCGGCCTCTTGCCCTACGTGCTGGCCGGTGCGGCCTTCCTGGGCATCTACGCATTCCAGGTCCCTTTCCCCGTCATCATCCTTGCTGCCGCCGCTATCGGCGCGGTCTTCATGGCGGGCGACGCGCCCGACACGCCGCCCGCGCCTGTCTCGGCCCGTGGCACCGGGCGCACCATCGCGATCTGGGCTTTCGTCTGGCTTGCCCCCCTTGCCGCGCTCTGGCTGATTGCGCCTGATGGGTTGCTGACCCAGATCGGCCTGTTCTTTTCCAAGCTGGCGGTCGTGACCTTCGGCGGCGCCTATGCGGTGCTGGCCTATTTGGTGCAGGAGGTCGTGGCCGATTACGGCTGGCTGACCACGGCGCAGATGATGGATGCGCTGGGGCTGGCGGAAACCACGCCTGGGCCGCTGATCCTCGTGACGGAATTCGTGGGCTTCCTGGCTGGCGCGGCCGAGGGCGGATTCGGCCTTGGCCTTGCGGCGGCGGTGGTCACCCTTTGGGTCACCTTCGTGCCCTGTTTCCTGTGGATCTTCGCGGGCGCCCCCTACGTGGAATGGATTTCCCACCAGCCCCGCCTGACCGGCGCGCTCAACGCGATCACCGCCGCCGTGGTCGGCGTGATCCTGAACCTGTCGCTCTGGTTCGCCCTGCAGGTCCTGTTCGGCGAGGTCACGAATGTCGCGCTCGGCCCGATGACGCTGGCGTTGCCCAAGCTTTCCACCCTGATCCCCGGCGCGCTGATCCTGTCGGCGCTGGCCGCCGCCCTTCTGTTGTGGCGCAAGATCGACCTGTTGAAGGTCCTGCCGGTCATGGCGCTGGCGGGGCTTGGATATGTTGCCGTGACCGGGGGACTGTGAAGGTGTTGACTCGGCCCCCCGAAGCGGTAAAAGCCACGCTTCACCGATGATGCGGGGATCTCCCCGCCCCGACACGAACCCGGAAGGAGCCTGAGCCATGGCGAAGCCGACCACGATCAAGATTCGCCTGAATTCCTCGGCCGGGACCGGGCATTTCTACGTGACCAAGAAAAATGCCCGCACCATGACCGAAAAGATGGTCGTGCGGAAATACGACCCGGTCGTGCGCAAGCATGTCGAATACAAGGAAGGCAAGATCAAGTAAGCCTTCGATCATCCGAAAATCCGAAGCCGCGCAAGGGTTTGCGCGGCTTTTTTCTTGTCCGGACAGCCCCGCGCCCGTCGAAGGATGCGGGGCGGTTTTCCGGAAATCGGCCGCCCGGTCAGATCTCGATCGTCTCCATCACGTCCGGTGCACGCACATCCACGCCCGGCAGCGCCGCAACCAGGGCCTCTGCCGATTGTTCCAGCAACGGGAACGTCTTGTAATGCACCGGAATCACGGTGGAAAACCTGAACAGTTCCGACGCCGCATAGGCCGCGCGGCGCATGTCCATGGTAAAATGCCCGCCCGCCGCAAGGATGCCGATCTCGGGCGCGTGCAGCGCCTGCAGCACACCCATATCCGCCATCACGTCCGTGTCGCCCGACACGTAAACCGTGCGCCCCTCGCCCGCGATCATGAAACCCGCCTCGGCGCCCGCATACATCGGCCCGTGATCGGTACCGATGGACGAGGAATGGGTGGCATTCACCATCGTCACAGCCACATCGCCGATCTGAACCGTGCCGCCCTTGTTGAACCCCACGACTTCGATGCCATGCGCCTCGGCCCAATAACTCATCAGATCATAGATGCCGTAGACGGTCAGGCCGCGTTCCTTTGCGATCTCAACCACTTCCGAGGCATGATCGCCATGCCCGTGGGTCAACAGGATTGCCGTCGCACCGGAAAGCGCCGTATCCCGTGCCGCATCGGGAAAGGATGGATTGCCCGCCAGCCACGGGTCGATCAGCAGAACCTGCCCGCCGATCTCCAGCCGGATACTTGCATGACCCAACCACGTATACTGCATGTCGCCCCCCTTAGGATCGTCTCCTGACCGATCCTAGGGGACGCATGCCGCGAGGCCAAGACGCAAGCCTTCGCAGACCTCAGGCGCGCTGCGCCTCCGCGTCGATCTTTACAAGGGCTTCGGCCTTGCCGCGACCACGCAGGACCGACGCCATGGCGAAGGTCAGAAGACCGGTCGCGCCGACCGTGGCGACATTGCTCGACGCAAGCGCCGGAAACACCGCAACCAACTGGGGGATGACGAAGATATAGGCCATTGCAAAGCCGGTGATGCCCGGGACAAGGACATACATGACGAAGTTTCTCATGGGATTACCCGTGCGTTGAGGACGACAGCGCCACCGTCACGGCGACACGGGGCGAAAATGGGACGCGAGTATGGAATTCGGAGCACAAATCGATCTTTATTGTGAGCGAATGGGGCCCGAATTCTGGGCCGAGCCGGTAAATGCCCTTACAAATGCCGCATTCCTTGTGGCTGCGATCTGGGCGGGGATACGGCTCAGGGGCTCGGGCCTCTGGCTCGGGTGGATGCTGGCCGCGATCCTTTTTGCCATCGGCATCGGGTCATTCCTGTTTCACACCTTCGCCACCGGCTGGGCAGCCGCATCGGACGTGATCCCGATCGCGCTCTTCATCCTGGGTTTCGTTTTCGCAACCCATCTCCATGTTCTGGGCTGGCCCCTCTGGGGCGCGGCGCTCGGCACGATGGCCTTCCTGCCCTACATGTTCGCCGCCGGCACCGCCTTCAACGCGCTTCCGTTTTTCGAGATTTCGGCCAGCTACTGGCCCGTGGTGCTGGCCCTTCTGATCTACGCCCTGTTGCTGAGGCGCCGCTTTCCGTCCCTGGCGCGGGGGTTCGTGATCGGCGCGGGCGTCCTGACCGCCTCCCTCACCTTCCGCAGCATTGATATACCGCTTTGCGATGGCTTCCCCCTGGGCACCCATTTCATGTGGCACATCCTCAACGCGGTCATGCTGGCCTGGATGATCGAGGTCTATCGCCGCCACATGCTTGCAGGCGCTGAGGCACAGGGCTAAACCGCGCGGGTCCCGAGGATCGGAGCAGACCCCCATGTCCATCGACACCGCCACCGCAGCCAAGGTCGCGAAGCTCGCGCGCATCAAGGTCGACGAGGATGACCTGCCCGCGCTGGCCCAGGAA
The DNA here is from genome assembly GCA_024742455.1 of Paracoccaceae bacterium. GTDB lineage: Bacteria > Pseudomonadota > Alphaproteobacteria > Rhodobacterales > Rhodobacteraceae > JANSYL01. The sequence continues at coordinate 26,247 of JANSYL010000008.1, forward strand.
TTCAACGCTATTCTGGGCTTCATCGAACAGCTCAATGAGCTGGATGTCGATGGCATCGACCCGATGGTCAGTGTCACGCCGATGCGCCTGAAACGGCGCGAGGACGTGGTGACCGACGGGGATCAGCAGGCGCGCATCCTGTCGAACGCGCCCGACGCACGGGAAGGGTTTTTCGCGGTGCCGAAGGTGGTGGAATAATGTCGGACCTGAACAAACTGACCATCGCCGGGGCGCGCGATGCGCTGCGCAAGGGTGACGTGACCAGCGTCGAACTGACCGAGGCCTGCCTTGCCGCCATCGACGGCGCGGATGCCCTGGGCGCGGTTGTGCATAAAACACCCGAGATCGCGCTGGACCGCGCCAGGGCCGCCGATGCCCGGATCAAATCCGGCGACGCGCCCGCGATGTGCGGCATCCCCCTGGGCATCAAGGACCTGTTCTGCACCGAGGGCGTTCCGAGCCAGGCCGCCTCGAAAATCCTCGAAGGGTTCCGCCCGGAATACGAATCCACGGTGTCCGGACTGTTGCGCGATGCGGGAGCCGTGATGCTCGGCAAGCTCAACATGGATGAATTCGCCATGGGCTCGTCGAACGAGACATCGGTTTACGGAAACGCCGTAAACCCATGGCGCGCGGGCAATTCCGACGCCGCATTGACACCCGGCGGGTCCTCCGGCGGGTCCGCCAGCGCCGTCGCCGCCGATCTATGCCTTGCCGCGACCGGCACCGATACCGGTGGGTCGATCCGCCAGCCCGCCGCCTTCACTGGCATCGTCGGCCTGAAACCCACCTATGGGCGGTGTTCCCGCTGGGGCATCGTGGCCTTCGCCTCATCGCTTGATCAGGCGGGGCCGATGACGAAAACCGTCCGCGATGCCGCGATCATGGGCCAGGCGATGATGGGCCATGACCCGAAGGATTCGACCTCCGCCGATCTGCCGGTCCCGGATTTCGAGGCGATGCTGACAGGCGACATCAAGGGGCAGGTCATTGGTATTCCGAAAGAATACCGGATGGACGGAATGCCCGACGAGATCGAGGCGCTTTGGGCCAAAGGCCGCGAGATGCTGCAGGATGCCGGTGCCGTCCTCCGCGATATCTCGTTGCCGCACACGAAATACGCTCTGCCCGCCTATTACGTGATCGCCCCGGCCGAGGCATCTTCGAACCTCGCCCGCTATGACGGTGTGCGCTTCGGCTACCGCGCCAAGCTGGACCAGGGCGATGGCATCACCGAGATGTATGAAAAAACCCGCGCCGAAGGCTTCGGGGCCGAGGTGAAGCGCCGCGTGATGGTTGGAACCTATGTCCTGTCTGCCGGGTTCTATGACGCCTATTACAACCGCGCCCGCAAGGTGCGCGCGCTGATCAAGCGCGACTTCGATCAGGTATTCGAGGGTGGCGTCGACGCGATCCTGACGCCGGCCACCCCGTCCGCCGCCTTCGAACTGGGCCAGACCCACCAGGACCCGGTCGAAATGTATCTCAACGACGTCTTTACCGTGACCGTGAACCTTGCCGGTCTGCCCGGTATCTCGGTGCCCGTGGGCCTTGACGGGCGCGGCCTGCCGCTGGGGCTGCAGCTAATCGGCAAACCCTGGGACGAGGGCGGCTTGCTCAACACCGCTTACGCGTTGGAACAGGCTGCGGGATTTGTGGATAAACCTGTGAAATGGTGGTAATCTGCCGTTGATAACGCCGGGGCGAAAGATCCCGGTCGCGATAGTGACGAGGCAGAGACATGACACGCGCAAGCCTAGCGGCGGCGGCCCTTCTGGTCGTGGCCGCCTGTGTGCAGACCCCCAATGACGTCGCCGAAGGCGTGGGGTTCCAGGACTACCAGGCCTACCAGGCACGCCGCGCGATGCTGCGGGGGGAAACCCTGACACCACCCGAAACCGTGCGCCCGCCAAGCCCCGTGGTTGCCTCGCCGGTGCTGACCACCGGTGTGCGGCCGGTTGCCCCGGCAGCCAGCGCAGCCCCCGCCGTCGCCCCCGCAACCGATCCGCTGGCCGCCATCGCCGCCAACGCGATCGCCGAGGCCGAGGCCGGCACCCCGACAGCCGCGTCCCGCTCTGCCGCCCCCACCGCGGTGGCACTGGCCAGCGCGCCCGCGCCGTCATCATCTCCGGCGGCCCCGCCCGCCCCGGCCACCGCTTCAGCAGCGCCGCCCGCAGCCACCCCTCGCGGAAATGCCGGGATTTCGGACGAACAGAATTTCGACGCGGTCGCCGCCCGCGAAACCATCGAAAGCGATGCAGAACGCCTGGCCCGGATGCAGGCCGAACGGGTCGAGGTCGCGCCGACCGCCCTGCCCACCCGCAGCGGCGACACCCCCTCCATCGTGGCCTTTGCGCTCGAAACGACCCATCCCGTGGGCACGCGGCTTTATTCCCGTAACCCGCTGAACCGCGGGCGCCAGGCCGAGGCCTGCCGTGCCTTCCGCGCACCGGACCTGGCGCAGGAATGGTTCCTGGCCAATGGCGGACCCGCCCGCGACCGCCGCGCGCTGGACCCCGATGGCGACGGGTTCGCCTGCGACTGGAACCCCGAAATCTATCGCGCGGCCGCACGCAGCGCCGCCAACTGACCGGTGGCAAGGTCACCGAATTTCGGACTGCGCCGCAACGGGTTGAGGCCCGAACTTGTGGTGATCCATTACACCGCGATGGCCGATTGCGATGCCGCCGAACAGGTGCTCTGCGACCCGGCCCGCGAAGTATCGGCGCATTACCTGATCTCCGCGGAGGGCCGCGTGATCCCGCTGGTCGACGAAGACATGCGCGCCTGGCACGCCGGCACGGGCGAATGGCGTGGCACGGGCGATGTCAACTCCCGCTCCATCGGGATCGAACTGGACAATGACGGGCTGTCACCCTTCGCCGCCCCGCTGATGGATGCGCTCGAACACCTGCTGGCGGGTATCCTCGCGCGGTGGGCGATCCCGCCTGCGGGCGTGATCGCCCATTCCGACATGGCACCGGGGCGCAAGATCGACCCCGGCCCGCGTTTTGACTGGCAGCGCCTCGCCGGGCAGGGGCTGTCGATATGGCCCGGGTCAACGGCCCCCGTCGCGGTCGACGACGCAAAGTTCCATGCCGACCTCTCCCGCATCGGTTATCCCGGGATGGAAACGGGTCTGGCCCTCGAAACCTTCCGGCTCAGGGTGCGCCCCTGGGCGCGCGGCCCGCTCGACGGCTGGGATTGCGCCTTTGCCGCCGATCTTGCGGCGCGCAGCAGCGATTGACCGGACCCGAGGAACCGCTTAGGTCGCGCAGGCGCGGAGGGCTGGATGGCCGCGGCGGGCCTGCCCCGTCGAGGAAAGTCCGGACTCCCTGAAGCGATGGTGCCGGGTAACCCCCGGGCGGAGCGATCCGACGGACAGCGCCACAGAAAACAAACCACCGTGCATGCACGGCCAGGGTGAAACGGTGGGGTAAAAGCCCACCGCGGGACGGGCAACCGGACCGGCACGGCAAGCCCCACCGGGAGCAATGCCAAATAGGGATGCCGCAAGCGGGCCGCTTCAGCCCCAGGCATCCGGGTTGGCAGCTAGAGCCAGGCGGGCAACCGCCGGCCCAGAGGAATGGTCATCCAAGGGGGGCGAACCCCCGGGACAGAATCCGGCTTACAGGCCCTCCGCGCGTTTTCATCGTCAGATCAACGGTCAAACAATTGACAAAATGCCACCATCAATCCCAACGAGCCCGCAAAATGAAGGTATACAAAATCCCAAGTGGATCAGGCAACTTACCAAACTTTAAGCACAATTACTCCGTTCAAAATTACAATTGCAAAAAACATGCTTAGCAACATGTGCCACTCAGCATTAGCACCGCCACCTGCTTTATAAATGTTCAATATACACCCTATCGCTCCCATAGCGATTAGGGCGCCACCAAAATATTCCATAGTATCGATCATGTACGAACGGTCACTTGCGTCAACAGGCATCACTAGAAAGAGCTTCCGCGGCGCATAGAAAAGAACGCCTTGAGCAGATCCGCCGCCTTCGCCTCGTCAATCCCGGCATAGACCTCGGGCCGGTGATGGGCCTGGGGGTGGTCGAAAACGCGCGGGCCCTGCGCGACGCCGCCCGATTTAGGATCGGCGGCAGCGTAGTAAAGCCGCGCGATGCGGGCGGCGGCGATGGTGCCGGCGCAGGCGGGACAGGGTTCCAGCGTCACCCATAAATCGCACCCCGTCAGCCGTTCCGACCCCAGCACGCTGCAGGCCGCGCGGATCGCCAGCATTTCCGCATGCGCGGTCGGGTCCGTCATCTCCCGCATCCGGTTTCCGGCCTGCGCGATCACCTGACCGTCCTTCACCACCACGGCGCCCACCGGCACCTCGCCACGGGCTGCTGCGGCGCGTGCCTCGTCCAGGGCAACCGGCATGAAGGAGGTGAAACGCGTCATGCGGGTCGTGTCGCGGCTTTCGCCGGGCCTGTCAAACCGCTAGATGCGGGCCATGGAGCAAGAACGGATCGCAAAGCGCCTGAGCCGCGCCGGTGTCGCCTCCCGCCGCGAGGCGGAGCGGATGCTGGCGGAGGGGCGCGTGCGCCTGAACGGCAAACCGCTGACCGACCCCGCCACGAAGGTGGGGCCGGAGGATGCGATCACGGTCGATGGCAAACCCGTCGCCGCACCCGAACCGGCCCGGCTCTGGCGCTACCACAAACCCGCGGGTCTCGTGACGACGGCGCGGGACGAAAAGGGCCGCACCACGATATTCGATCACCTGCCCACGGAATTGCCGCGCGTCATGAGCATCGGGCGGCTCGATCTGAATTCCGAGGGCCTGCTGCTTCTGACAAATGATGGCGGGCTGAAACGCAAGCTGGAACTGCCACAGACCGGCTGGATGCGACGTTACCGGGTGCGGGTGAAGGGCAGCCCGACCGAGGCGGCGCTTGCCCCGCTGAAATCCGGGATGACCGTGGGGGGCGAACGGTTCCAGCCGATGGAGGTGGCCCTCGACCGTCAGCAGGGCGCCAATGCCTGGCTGACCGTTGGCCTGCGCGAAGGCAAGAACCGCGAAATCCGCCGCGCAATGGCCGAAATCGGGTTGGAGGTGAACCGGCTTATCCGTCTGTCCTTCGGCCCGTTCCAGCTGGGCGACCTGGCCCAGGGCGCGGTGGAAGAGATCAAGCCGCGCATCCTGAGGGACCAGCTGGGCCTCGGCCCCGCGCCTGACGCCCCCGCGGCTAAGCCCGCCCGTCGCCGCCCGGCGCGTCCGCGTCGGTGATCGAATACCGCTCGATCAGTTTGGCCTGCGCCATGAACACCACGAACAGAAAGGCGGGCAGCGCGAAGGTTTCGAAGGTCACCCAGAACTCCGTCGACTGGGTGCGCCAGACCACCTCGTTCACCACGGCCATCAGGGTGAAGGCCGCGGCGATGCGTTTGGTCAGGATCATCCAGCCCTCCTGCCGCATCGGCAGCATCTCTCCCATCAGAAGCTTCAGCCAGGACTGGCCACGCAAAAGCCCGATGCCCAGCAACAGCGCGAAAAAGGCATAGACCAGCGTCGTCTTCATCTTGAAGAAGCGCTCGTCGTTGAACCAGACGGTGAGCGCCCCGAAGAAAACCACCAGAACCGCGGTGAAAACCTGGATGCGGGAAATCCTGCCGGTCAGCTTCCACAAGATCGCGGTGCACAGCAGAAGCAGCGGCACGAATGCCGCGGTCACCAGGATGAACCCGTCATATTCCGTTCCGCCCAGCGTCAGGGTGGTGTCCTGGAACCGCATATAGGCCGCGAAAAAAATCAATGGCGGGCCCAGTTCGAGGCCGTTCTTCACCCAAGGGTTGATCGGTTTGTCCCGGGTCATCCGCGCGCCTCCTTATCCGCCCATCTCGACGATCACAGCGCCGAGCGCGATCAGGGCCATCAGGCCGGCCCGGACCGGTCCCACCTTTTCATTCAGAAACAGCCAGCCGATCAATGCGGCGAAAACGGTCGAGGTTTCGCGCAATACCGCCGCCTCGCCCACCTGGTCGAGCCGGGTGGCCAGCATGAACGATCCGAAACTGGCAAAGGCAACCAGACCGCCGACAAGGCCCCTTGCCGCAAGAGGAATGAGGGTCGGGGGATCGGGCAGACCCAGATAGTAGCGCGCGGCGAGGACGGGAAACAGCAGCCCGTCGATGAAAAAGAACCAGGCCAGAAAGGTGAACGGGTCGGCGGTGGCTCGGATGCCATAGGCATCGAAGGTGGTGTAAAGCGCCACGAAAAGACCGGTCAGCACGGCAAAGCCCAGCGCCGGGATCAGCGTGTCGCGGGCCACCGTCAGCCGTGCCATGTTGAATGCCGCCAACCCGTAAAGCCCGGCCAGCAGAACCGCGACGCCCAACCATTGCACGCCGTTGAACAGCTCACCGAACAACAGCCAGGCCCCCACCACGGTGAACAACGGCGCCGTGCCCCGCATCACCGGGTAGACCACGGTGAAGGCCCCGCGCCTGTAGCTGAGCAGCGTTGCCCATTTGTACCCCGCGTGGATCACGAAGACGCCCAGAAAGATCGGCCACATATGCGGTTCCGGCCAGGGCACCACGAAAAACGCAAACGGCGCGGCCATCAGGCAATAGGCGGCGTCGATCGCACCCCGCGCCAGCAGCGGATCATGCCGCCCCTTCTGCAGCGCGCCGAACACCGCGTGCAGCAAGGCCGCGACCAGCGCAAGGATCAGGGCCAGCCGGGCACCTGCCTCGGTGCCCGCGTTTTCGACGATCCAGCTGCTCATGGCCGGGCCGGTTCAGGCGACCCGGCTCGGTCGCGATCAATCACATCAACTGTGGATCGATTCAATTTTCAGACAACCCGACCAGCGCATTTGCAAAGTCTTCGGGGTCGAAAGGTTGCAAATCGTCAATCTGCTCCCCCACTCCGATGGCATGGATCGGCAGGCCGAACTTGTCGGCCAGCGCCACCAGCACCCCGCCACGTGCCGTGCCGTCAAGCTTGGTCATCACCAGGCCGGACACATCCGACATCGCCTGAAACGTCTCCACCTGGTTCAAGGCGTTCTGGCCGGTGGTCGCGTCCAGCACCAGAAGCGTGTTATGAGGCGCGTCCGCGCCTTTCTTGCGGATCACGCGGACGATCTTGGCCAGTTCCTCCATCAGGTCGGCGCGGTTCTGCAACCGGCCCGCCGTGTCGATCATCAGAAGATCGGCGCCTTCGGCTTCGGCTTTGACCATCGCGTCATAGGCCAGCGCAGCGGGGTCGCCGCCCTCGGGCGCGGTCAGCACCGGCACCCCGGCCCTGTCACCCCAGACCTGCAACTGTTCCACCGCCGCCGCGCGGAACGTGTCGCCCGCCGCGATCACCACCGATTTTCCGGCGGCCTTGAACTGGCTGGCAAGCTTTCCGATGGTCGTGGTCTTGCCCGACCCGTTCACGCCCACCACCAGCACCACCTGCGGGGTCTTGGGGTAAAGCGGCAGGGGGCGGGCCACAGGCTCCATCACCCGGGCGATCTCGGCGGCCAGCAATGCCTTCAGGTCCGCCGCGCTGACCCTGCTGCCCATCCGGCCCTCGGCGATATTGGCGGTCAGGCGCAGCGCCGTGTCGACCCCCATGTCCGAGGTGATCAGCAATTCCTCCAGGCTTTCCAGCATCTCGTCATCAAGCACCCGTTTCGGGCCGGTGCCCCGCCCAAGCAGGCGACCGACAAGCCCGGGTTCCCGGGCCTGTTCCGCCTGCGGTTCGGGGGCCACGCCCGCGTCATCCGTCGCTGCGTCCGCGCCTTCATCGATGATCGCCTCCAAACCCTCGTCCAGCCTGGACGATGATTTGGTCATGCGATCTTTGAGCTTGCGGAAAAACGACATGGGACCGGGCCGGTGCAGGATGCGATTGATCCGACCTAATACGGCCCGCGCCGGTTTGGAAGGCCATGGTATCGCCCCAAACGGGCGCTATGATCTGCTGCATCACCACAGATCGACCCGCCATGCCGACCATCGCCCGCTATGCCGTGACCACCCTGCCGCCCCTGATCCTGATCACGATGGGCGCGGTGACGTGGGTTGGCTACGGGGCACTGGCGCTGATCTGGCTGACCGTGCTCGCAGCGGGGCTGGATCATATCCTGACGCCGCCGGAACGGGCAGATGGCGATCATGCGCCATGGTCCGACACCCTGTCGGTCGTGCTGTCGGTGGGTCATTTCACGGTGCTCGGCGCGGTGCTCTGGGCCGTGGCGCAGCCCGGGATGTCAGTCGCGGGCAAGATCGTCCTGGTGCTGGCCGCCGCCTCGGCCTTCGGGCAGATCAGCCACCCCAACGCGCATGAGCTGATCCACCGGCGGCCGCGGCTTCTGTCCGCACTGGGTGCGGCGGTTTATACGTCGGTGGGATTCGGCCACCACGTGTCGGCCCACCGTCTGGTCCATCACCGCCATGTCGGCACCTTGGACGACCCCAACACCCCACGCGCGGGCGAAAGCTTCTGGGCCTATCTGCCGCGCGCCTGGGCAGGATCCTTCGCCGCCGGCTGGACATGCGAGGCCGACCGGCTGGCGCGGAAAGGCCAAACTGCGCAGACCCTTGCCAACCCCTACCTGCTTTGGGTCGGAGGCGCCCTGGCCGCGCTTTTGGCCGCCGTCGCAATCGGCGGCGGGGTATCGGCCCTTACCCTGCTCTTTCTCGGGTTCCTGACCGGCGCGCAGGTGCTGATGAGTGACTACCTCCAGCATTACGGCCTCAGCCGCCTGACCCTGCCCTCGGGCCGCGTCGAACCGGTAGGCCCGCATCACAGCTGGAACGCCCCGCGCGGGTTTTCGAGCTACCTGATGATGAACGCGCCCGCCCATTCCGAACACCACATGCACCCCGACACACCCTATGACAGACTGGATCCCGGGGCCGATGTGCCAACCCTGCCCCATGCGATGCCGGTGATGGCGATGATCGCGCTGGTGCCGCGCGCGTGGCACCGGGTGATGGACAAGCGCGCGGCCAAGGTGATGGCGGCAGCCGAGGCGCGGATCGCAGCGTAGGGGCGCGTATTTCTCAAGAAAAACTGGGCGAAAAACTGCAGTTTTTCGTCCGGGTTTCCTGCAGAAAACCCCACAGAAAACGCGCGTTTTCCGCCCCCTCAGATCTTGACGCCCTGCCGTCCCGCCAGATCGCAGAAAAACTGCCACGCCACCCGGCCCGACCGGCTGCCGCGCGTGGCCTGCCATTCGATGGCCTCCGCCCGCATCTGTTCGGCGTCCACATCCACCCCATAGGCCGCGCAATATCCCGCGATCATCTCGAGGTATTCGTCCTGCGAACAGGGGTGAAAACCCAGCCAGAGGCCGAACCGGTCGGACAGGCTCACTTTCTCCTCCACCGCCTCGGACGGGTTGATCGCGGTGGATCGTTCATTCTCGATCATGTCGCGGGGCATCAGGTGACGCCGGTTCGACGTGGCATAGAACACCACATTGTCGGGCCGCCCCTCGACGCCGCCATCCAGCACCGCCTTCAGCGATTTGTAATGCTGGTCGTCATGGGAAAACGACAGGTCGTCACAGAACAGGATCACCCGCACGGGCGCGTCGCGCAGCAGCGTCAACAGCCGCCCGATGGAGGGCAAGTCCTCCCGCTGCACTTCCACCAGAGCCAGCGCCGCCCCCTCACCCCGCACGGCGGCGTGGACCGATTTCACCAGCGACGACTTGCCCATCCCCCGCGCGCCCCAAAGCAGCGCATTATTGGCGGGCAGGCCGCCTGCGAACTGCCCAGTGTTGGCGAGCAGCGTGTCACGCGCCCGGTCGATGCCCAGAAGCAGGGGCAACTCCACCCGGTTCACGCGCGGCACCGGCACCAGGCGATCGGGATCGGCATGCCAGACAAAGGCATCGGCGGCGTCCCAGTCGGGCGCCTTGGCAGGCGGCGGGCGCAGCCGTTCCAGCGCCGCGGCGATCCGGGTCAGCGCCTTCTTGCCCATCGCCCCTAAAGCTCTTCGCCTTCGTCCAGAATGCCCTCGGCTCTCAGCCGCGCATCCCGGCGGCGTTCCACGATGCGCACCAGCAGGATCGAGATCTCGTAAAGCCCGTAGACGGCGGTGAACAGGATCACCTGCGTGACCACGTCGGGCGGGGTCACGAGGGCGGCCAGCGTCAGGATACCGACCACCGCCCATTTGCGCACGCTGCCCAGGCCTTCCGCCGTCACCAGCCCCGCCTTGCCCATCAGCGTCAGCAAAACCGGCAATTGGAAACACAGCCCGAAGGCGAAGATGAACTTCAGCGCCAGATCGAGGCTTTCGCGCACCGAGCCAAGGAACACCGTCTGCAACCCCTCATCGGCATTGGGGTTCTCGAACGTGCCATCCCCCGCGATCAGGTTGGCCAGCGCCGGGATCGCGTCGGAAAACCCGATGAAGAAATTCATCGCAAGCGGCGTCACCACGTAATGGGCGAAGCTCGCACCAACGAAGAACAGCGCGGGCGAGGCGATCAGGAACGGCAGGATCGCGTTCTGTTCGGACTTGTACAGACCCGGTGCCACGAAGCGCCAAAGCTGATGCGCGATGATCGGGAAAGACACCGCGAACCCCATGATGATCGAGATGCGGATCAGGACAAAGAATTTCTCCTGCGGCGCCGTGAAGATCAGGCGCGGGTCTTCACCCCGGTTGCGCAGCACGTTGGCCAGGGGTTCCGAGATGAATTCAAGGATCGGTTCCGCGACAACGAACATCACGACCATGCCGACCATGAAAGCCATCACCGACCGGATCAGCCGGGTCCTGAGCTCGGCCAGGTGTTCGATCAGCGGCGCGGCGCTGTCGTCGATCTGGTCGTCCGTGCTCATGAGGCATCCGTACCGGTGCGGGCAGGCGGATTCGCGGCCGTGTCAGCGGTGGCCGCGGCTTTCCCGGAGGCTGCCTTCTTCGCGGCGGTCTTCCTCGGCGCGGCCTTTTTCGGCGCCGACGTCTTGGGCGCGGTTTGCTTCGGCGCGGTTTGTTCGGGCGCGGCCTTGTCGGCCCGGGCTTTCGCCACCGTTTCGCGCTGCAGCTTCTGCGCCGCCGCCTTCTTCTCCGCCAGGTCGCGGGTCGCCGAGCCTTCGTCGTATTTCGTGGGATCGATGTCATTCATGACATCGCTCAACGCATCCATCCCCATCTTGCGGGGGTTGGTGTATTTCGACATTTCGCCGATGTCGCGTTTCAGGTCATCCACCCCGCTTTCACGGGCGGCATCATCCATCGCACGCTGGAAATCGCGGGCCATGCCCTTGATGCGTCCGGTGAACTGGCCAAGCTTGCGGAACATCACCGGCAGGTCTTTCGGCCCGACGACGATCAGGGCAACGATGCCCACGACCAACAGTTCCATCCAGCCGATATCCGGCATGGCGCATCCTTTATGCTGTCACCACTGACAGGGCGGGCCCGGGCGCCGCGTCAGGCGTTGTCGCGGTCGCGTTCGGGCGTCACGTCGCGCGCGGTCGAACCGTCTGCAATTTCAGCCTGCGTATTGGCGGTCGCGGTCTCGTCGGTTTCATCCGCCGCGTCCTTCACACCGCGCTTGAACGCGGTGATGCCCTTGCCGACCTCACCCATCATGCTGGCGATCTTGCCGCGTCCGAACAGGACCAGCACCACCACCGCGATCAGGATCAGGCCCGCCGGTCCGATATTGTTAATCAGAAGTGGCATCGCCACGGGTCCCACGGAATTCAACATCGTCATCTCCCTGCGCTTAAGCGGCGTCTTTTAGGCCTCAGGCGCCGCCGCGTCAAACATCACTCGGTCATAGGTATGATGTCGCTTCGGCAGATCAAAGCCCTAACGCGCGTTTTCCATCGCACAAGCGGAACCTGCCCGCTCAGCGCGGGAAAACGAAGGCGCGCGAACGCGGGATCGACAACCAGAAAGCCGTGCCCGGCTGCGGCAGGAAAACGGCGGGAACGGTGGCCTTGAAGGGGTCGTCCATCGTGGCGAAGCGGAACTCCAGCACGCTTTCGTGACCGACAAAGCGCGCGCGATCGACCTCGGCGCGCACCGGCGTGCCGTCCCGGTCCGACACGGCGGGTTCGGCGCGGTCGAAATCGATGCGGATATGTTGTGGCCGGACGACGATATCGACCGCCGTCCCGTCCGCCAGCGCCGGGGCGGGAAACGGGCCGAACCGCGTTTCGACAACGCCACCCTGAACGGTACCGGGAATGATGTTGATATCGCTGAAGAACGCCGCCGCTTCGCGGTCGACAGGCGCGTGGTAGACATTGAAGGGCGCACCGGTCTGGATGATCTGCCCATCGCGCATCAAGGCGATCTGGTCGCCCATCCGCATCGCCTCCTCCGGTTCGTGGGTGACCAGCACCACCGCCGCGCCCTCTTCCTTCAAAAGCGCCAGCGTCTCGTCACGGATCCCGTCGCGCAGCCGGTTGTCGAGGCCGGAAAACGGCTCGTCCATCAGCATGATGGGCGGGCGCGGCGCGACCGCGCGGGCCAGCGCGACGCGCTGCTGCTCGCCGCCCGACAGCACATGGGGCGCACGGTCGGCATACTGTCGCAGGTTCACCCGGTCGAGCAGCCGGTTGACCCGCGCCGCTGTCTCGGCCTTCGGGCCGGTCAGGCCGAACCCAACGTTCTGCGCCACCGTCAGATGCGGAAACAGCGCGAAATCCTGGAACATCAGCCCGATCCGGCGTGCCTCGGGCGGCAGGTGTCGGGTGGCATCCGACAGCACCACTCCATCCGCCGAAATCCGCCCGCCGGTCTGGCGCTCGATCCCTGCGATGGTGCGCAGAATGGTGGATTTGCCACAACCCGATGGCCCCAGCAGGCACAGAACCTCGCCCGCTCCCACCTTCAGGTCGACACCATGCACCACCTCGCGCCCGTCGAAGGCGCAGGTCAGATGTTCGACAACGAGCCGTGGCGCATCGGTCATGGCGGGCGGGGCGTCCCTTGCGAAAGGAAACCTGAGCGGTTTCGTCAGGCATAGGGGTTAACAGCGCCCCGCCCAGGCTTCAAGCCGCGCTCAGATGGTGGCGTTGGTCTGTCCGCCATCCAGCAGGATGTTCTGCCCGATGATGAACCCCGCATGCTGGGAACACAGGAACGCGCAGGTCGCACCGAATTCCTCGATCGTGCCGTAGCGCCCCGACGGGATGGCGGCGAGGCGGATCTTCTGCGCCTCGTCCATCGACACGTTCCGCGCCGTGGCGATCCCCTTTTCCAGCGCCGTGGCCCGGTCCGTGGCATGCGACCCGGGCAGCAGGTTGTTGATGCACACGCCCTTGTCGGCCACCTGCCGCGCGGTGCCCGCGACATAGCCCGTCAACCCGGTCCGTGCCGCGTTCGACAGGCCAAGCTGCGGGATCGGTGCCTTGACCGATTGCGAGGTGATGTTGACCACCCGGCCCCAGCCCCTGTCGGTCATCCCGGGCAACAGCGCCGTCATCAGCGCGATGGGGGTCAGCATGTTGGCATCCAGCGCCTTGATGAAATCATCGCGCGTCCAGTCCGACCACATCCCCGGCGGCGGGCCGCCCGCGTTGGTCACCAGGATGTCCACGTCGCCTGCTTCGGTCAGCACCTTCGCGCGCGCGTCTTCGGCCGTGATGTCGCCCGCGACCGTGGTGACATTCACGCCATGGGCCGCGCGGATTTCCTCGGCCGTGGCCTCCAGCGCCTCGGCCCCGCGCGCGTTCAGCACCAGGTCCACGCCCGCCTCGGCCAGCGCCATCGCACAGCCCTTGCCCAGCCCCTTGGATGATGCGCAGACCAGCGCGCGGCGCCCGGAAATACCCAGATCCATACCATTCCCTTCCCGTTTGATCCGTCGTCGCGGTCGCTTATCAGGCCGCAGGGGGACGGGCCAGCCTTGACCGCCGGGGGCGGCCTGCCTAGCCCTTGGACACGCCTTTTCGAAAGTCCACGCCATGCGCCACCCGCCGCTGTTTCGTTTCGTCACCTATCCCGCTGACGGGTTCGACGTTCTCGCCGGCGTCAACACCGGCGATCCGGTGGGCCGGGCCGATGACATGGTGCCGGGCGACATCTACCGGCTGCGCCGGGCCGCCCGGCCCGCCCGCCTCGCCATCGCGGATGAAGAGGCCGGGCAGGTCGTGGCCGACACCTCGGAGGCGGGGCGGCCAGGTGAACCCCTGCGCATTGTCGATTGCCACCGCTTCATGGACACCGCCGGGCAATTGATCGAGCTTCTGGTGCTCGACCGTGACACCGCCCAGGGGCCCGCACGCCATATCCTGCCGCTGGCCGCGCTCAGCCCCGATCAGGAATACGAACTGATCGACAGCGAAACCCGTGCCGCCCCCGACCGGCTGGCCGATATCGCCAGCGTGCGTTTCGTGGCGGGCACCCATGTCACCATGTCCGACGGGCGGCAGGTCGCCGTCGAGGACGTAAAGGTGGGCGATGTCCTGCTGACCCGCAGCCACGGCCCACAACCCGTCCGCTGGATCGGCCACCAGACCTATCGCGCCACCGGGGCCAGCGCGCTGGTGCGGATCACGGCAGGCACGCTCAACACCGCCCGCGACCTGTGGCTCAGCCCGCAGCACCGGCTGTTCATCTGGCAGCGCACCGACCGGGTGAACGCGGGCCGGGCCGAGGTGATGGTCAGGGCCGAACACCTGGTCAACGGCGATACCGTCCGGCGCGAGGATGGCGGCCATGTCGACAGTTTCCAGCTGATCTTCGACGGCCATGAAATCATCTATGCCGAAGGCATCGCCGTCGAAAGCCTGCTGGTGGCCGGGCTGACCCGGGCCCGCCTGCCCGACAGCCTCACGCTGGACCGCCAGAGCAGCGATGGCGGCACCGAACTGGAACTGGACGAGGGCGCGCTCGGCTCCGACGCCGCCGACAAGCTGACCCGCGCCAGCCGGGGCGACGGCAGCTAGACCGCCCCCGCGATCGCGTAGCAGATTGCGGCGGCACGCGCGGCCCCCTATATCCGCGCCCATGCTGGACACGCCCACAAACCGCCCCGCCCTGCCCGCCGAAATCGCCCGGCGGCGTACCTTCGCGATCATCTCGCACCCCGATGCGGGTAAGACGACGCTGACCGAGAAATTCCTGCTCTATGGCGGCGCGATCCAGATGGCGGGCCAGGTGCGCGCCAAGGGTGAGGCGCGGCGCACCCGGTCGGATTTCATGCAGATGGAAAAGGACCGGGGGATTTCGGTTTCCGCCTCGGCCATGTCCTTCGATTACACCACGCCCGACCGGTCCTATCGCTTCAACCTGGTCGACACGCCCGGCCACAGCGATTTCTCGGAAGACACCTATCGCACGATCACCGCCGTCGATGCCGCGATCATGGTGATCGACGGGGCCAAGGGCGTCGAATCCCAGACCCGCAAACTTTTCGAGGTCTGCCGGCTGCGCGACCTGCCGATCCTGACCTTCTGCAACAAGATGGACCGCGAAAGCCGCGACACCTTCGAAATCATCGACGAGATTCAGGAAAACCTCGCCATCGACGTCACCCCCGCCTCCTGGCCCATCGGTATGGGCAAGGATTTCCTCGGCTGCTACGACGTGATCCATGACCGGCTGGAACTGATGGACCGGGCCGACCGCAACAAGGTGGCCGAGACCATCAAGATCTCCGGCCTAGACGACCCGAAACTGGCCGAGCACGTTCCCGCCAACCTGCTCGACCAGCTGAAGGAAGAGCTGGAGATGGCGCGCGCGCTTTTGCCCGCGATGGACCAGCAGGCCTTTCTCGACGGCACGCTGACGCCGATCTGGTTCGGTAGCGCGATCAATTCCTTCGGAGTCAAGGAACTGATGGACGGCATCGCCGAATACGGACCCGAGCCGCAGGTGCAGACCGCCGAACCCCGACAGGTCGGGCCCGAGGAAAAGAAGGTCGCGGGTTTCGTCTTCAAGGTGCAGGCCAACATGGACCCGAAACACCGCGACCGGGTGGCCTTTGTCCGGCTTGCCTCGGGCCATTTCCAGCGCGGCATGAAGCTTACCCATGTCCGGTCGAAGAAACCCATGGCGATCTCCAACCCGGTCCTCTTCCTCGCCTCCGACCGCGAACTGGCCGAGGAAGCCTGGGCCGGCGATATCATCGGCATCCCCAATCACGGCCAGCTGCGCATCGGCGACGCGCTGACCGAAGGTGAGGGGCTGCGCTTCACCGGCATCCCTTCCTTCGCGCCGGAACTCCTGCAGACCTGCCGCGCGGGCGACCCGATGAAGGCGAAACATCTCGACAAGGCGCTGATGCAATTCGCCGAGGAAGGCGCGGCCAAGGTGTTCAAACCGGGTATCGGCTCGGGTTTCATCGTGGGCGTCGTGGGCGCCCTGCAATTCGAGGTTCTGGCCAGCCGCATTGAGCTGGAATACGGCCTGCCCGTCCGGTTCGAGGCGTCGCAATTCACCTCTGCCCGCTGGGTGCACGGCGACAAGGACGCCATCGACGCTTTCGCGGCGGCGAACAAACAGCACATGGCCACCGACAATGACGGCGATCCGGTCTATCTGACGCGCCTGCAATGGGATATCGACCGGGTGGGCCGCGATTATCCCGGCATCACGCTCAGCGCGACGAAGGAGTTGATGGTCTGACCCGCACTCCCCATCTGGTAGAGGATGCGGACGATCCCGCCGCGTCCCTTGCCCCGGAGGCGCCAATGGGCGCAGCAGAGACACCCCATATCAGTTCCAGCCTCGATCTGCCCGCCATGGTCGAGGCGCTGAAGGACATGGCCGAAGGCCGGGACAGCGTCACCTTCGGCGAGGTGGCCGATGTGCTCGGCCGCCGCGGCCACGGACCATTGCTGTTCGTTCTGTCGACCTTCCTGATCCTGCCTATCGGCTGGATCCCGGGGGTGGGCGGCGCGCTGGGCATCCTGATGGCGGTCGTCGGCGTCGAGATGCTGCGCGGGCGCCGCGGCATCTGGCTGCCCGGCGTGCTGCGCAACCGCACCCTGCCCGCGGCACGCATCGGCGATGTCGCCACGCGGTTGCGCGGCCCGGTCGACCGGATCGCCCGCATCCTGAAACCGCGCTTCACCCGGCTGGTGCGCAACCCCCTGTCGATCCTCGCCATCGCGGGGCTTCTGATCGTCGGCGGGCTCAGCATGCTGGTGATCGGCGCGATCCCGATCCTGTCACCGCTGGTCGGCCTGCCGGTGCTGTGCTTTGCGCTGGGCGTCACGGCGGCGGACGGGCGATTCATTCTGGCGGGCTACACGCTGGTCCTGCCGCCGATCCTGGCCGTCATCCTGATCTGATGGCGCTGCAGAACCGCGTTCTGCCGACCGGCGAAATCGTGGCCCACCCCGCGCGCGGCACGCTGACCGGCAACCGCGGCATCCTCCATCGGCCCGAACGGACCCTCGGCAAGGCCCGCTGGACCCATCCTCACTGGGTCACATGCACCCTGACCCATCCGCGCGGGCGCTATCACGGGCCGATGCCCGACCGGGCGTGGACGGCGCTGTTTTTCCTCGATGAAGCGGTGGCGATCGCTGCCGGGCACAGGCCCTGCGGCTATTGCCGCCGCGCGGCCTATGGGGCATGGCGCGCAGCCTGGGCGCGCGGCGTCGGGGCCGAAGACAGGGTCGCGATGGACCAGGCGCTTCATGCGGCGCGGGTGACGCGCGGGCGGGCACAGATCCGGCACGCGGCATCGCCTTCCGATCTGCCCCTCGGGTGTTTCGTCCTGTGGCAGGGAACCGCGCATCTGGTCATCGAAACCGGGTTGCTGACCTATGCCCCCGATGGCTACGCGTCGGCGGTGCCGCATCCCGCCGGGCAGGTGACCGTCCTGACGCCCCGTCCCTCGGTCGCCGTTCTGGCGGCGGGCTACCGGCCCGCGCTGCACCCGTCTGCCGCCGCGCGACACGCGCCCGCCGCGGGGCTGGATGCTTGACCCTCTGCCCGGCTTAACCCGGGCTTAACCCTTCCTCCGGCACACTCCCGTCATGCGGTATCTTGCGCGTGTCTTCGGGGTCCTCGGCCTTCTGTCTGTCACCTGTCTTGTCCTCGGACAGGCGGGCGCGACGTCGGCGCAAACCATCCTGTCCTCTTCGGCCACGGGTCTGACGGGTCACTCGACGGCGCAGATGCGGCTGACCGATCACCCCCATCACGTGCTGATGGGCCAGGTGATCATCGCCCGGCAGGGCAATGACAGGGTGCAGGCGCTGTCGATCGCGCATGTCTGGGACGGGGTGCATCGTCTGCGCTTCGATCAGGCCTGGGCCGAAGGCGTGGCCCTGCCCTACCAGCCGATCCCGCGCGCCGGGCTGGCCTGCGCCGCGCGCAGCTGCCGGACGACGGCGGTGGGCGTGATCTTTCTCAGCCCCGCCGCCTTCGCCCATGTCCAGACCCACGGGCTCAGGGCGCGGCTGACGGGCCCGTCGGGCGCCATCGACATCGCCGCACCCGCCGCGCTGTTCCGCGATGCGGCCCGGATGGCACAGCCCGGCACGGATTAACGGGTGCCAACGGCCATGCTGCAACGCCGCATTTGACGCAAACGGCGTTTTCGCCTATGTGCAGCCCAGACCTCGCGATCCGCGCGGGGCCTTGAAACGCGGGGCGCGCGGCGAAGATGCGCTCCAATCCTGATCCGCCGGGCGCGCCCGGCCCCATTGGACGCATATGACAGCTTTTTCAGATCTCAACCTTAACCCCAAGGTTCTCAAGGCCGTATCCGAAGCCGGATACGAAACCCCCACACCGATCCAGGCCGGCGCCATTCCGCCCGCGCTCGAAGGGCGCGACGTGCTCGGCATCGCCCAGACCGGCACCGGCAAGACGGCAAGCTTCACCCTGCCGCTGATCACAGCCCTCGCGCGCGGCCGCGCCCGCGCGCGGATGCCACGCAGCCTGGTTCTGTGCCCCACGCGTGAACTGGCCGCCCAGGTGGCCGAGAATTTCGACACCTATGCCAAATACGTCAAACTGACCAAGGCGCTGCTCATCGGCGGGGTCAGCTTCAAGGAACAGGATCAGCTGATCGACAAGGGCGTCGATGTCCTGATCGCCACCCCCGGCCGCCTGCTCGACCATTTCGAACGCGGCAAGCTGATCCTGAACGACGTCAAGGTGATGGTCGTCGACGAAGCCGACCGGATGCTCGACATGGGCTTCATTCCCGATATCGAACGCATCTTCGGCCTTGTTCCCTTCACCCGCCAGACCCTGTTCTTCTCGGCCACCATGGCGCCCGAGATCGAGCGGATCACCAACACCTTCCTGTCGAATCCCGCCAAGATCGAGGTTGCGCGCCAGTCCACCACCTCGGACACGATCGAACAGCGCCTCATCAGCTTCAAGACCTCGCGCCGCGATGCCGCCGCCAAGGAAAAGCGCGAGATGTTGCGCGCCGCGATCGAGGCCGAGGGCGCGGCCTGCACCAATGCGATCATCTTCTGCAACCGCAAGGTCGATGTCGATATCGTTGCCAAGTCCCTGAAAAAGCACCAGCTCAACGCCGAGCCGATCCATGGTGATCTGGACCAGTCGCACCGGACACGCACGCTCGACGGGTTCCGCGCCGGCACGATCCGTTTCCTCGTGGCCTCGGATGTGGCCGCGCGCGGCCTCGACATTCCCAATGTCAGCCATGTCTTCAACTACGACATCCCCAGCCATGCCGAGGATTACGTTCACCGAATCGGGCGCACCGGCCGGGCCGGGCGCACAGGCGTGGCGATCTCGCTTGCCGTGCCCCATGATGACAAGTACCTCGCCGCGATCGAGGCGCTGATCGGCAACCCGATCCCGCAGGTCGATGCCCCCTGGCAGCCGAAAGGCGAAACCCGCGGTCCCGCCGCCGATGGTGCCGCGGACACACCGTCCGAAAAACCGTCGCACGGGCGCCGGGGACGCGGCGGCCGGTCCGGTGGCGATGACGGCCAGACACGGTCGCGCAGCGATGACGGCCAGGGCAGGTCGCGCGACGATGGGGCAAAGGCGACGGGCATGGGCGAACACCTGCCCAGTTTCATCGCGCTCAGCTTTGATGAACGCCGGGGCGGCCCGGCCCGGTCCGACGAGGCCGAAACCGATCAGCCCGACAGCGACACAGGCACCGAAACCGATCAGACCGGCGCGACCGATACCGCCGCCTAATCGGCGATCAGCCGGCTGACCAGTGTCGTCACCTCGGGCTTCTTGCCGATCTCGCTTACGCAGGTCTGGCGCACCACGCGCTTGATCGCCTCGGCGATCTTGTCGTCATCGGCGGCGGTTTTCGCATCCATCCGCGCCAGCGCCGCCGCGATGTCATCCTCGATCAGCGCGACAAGATCGGCCCCGTTCGACGCCCGCTCGGGCAGCCCGCGCAGCGCGACCATGCTGTCCTCCATCAGCGCGTCATCCTCGTCGACGATCAGCGACACCAGCACCAGCCCGTTCAGCGCCAGCTTCATCCGGTCGCGGATGATGCCGTCATAGGCGCCGATCTGCGCGATCCCGTCCAGGTAGGTCTTGCCCACCTCCAGGTATTCGACGACCCCCGGCGCGTTGCCGGAAATCTCAACCATCGACCCGTTCGGCGCGACGATCCCGGTCATCCCCTTCGACAGGCCAAGGCGGGCATGTTCGCGCAGGTGGCGGTATTCCCCATGGTTGGGGATCAGGACCTGCGGCTTCAGAACCTCGTGCATCGCCTCCAGATCGGGGCGGTTGGCATGACCCGACACGTGGTAGAACCCGGCCTGGTCATCGACCACGTCCACGCCCTTTTCGGCCAGTGCGTTCTTGATCCGCGCCACCGATACCTCGTTGCCGGGAATGGTCTTGGACGAGAACAGGAACATGTCGCCCTCGCCCAACTCATGCCCCAGATAGGACCCGCGAGACAGCGCGGCAGAGGCGGCGCGGCGTTCCCCCTGGCTGCCGGTGACCAGCAGCATCAGGTTCTCGCGCGGGATCTCGGTGGCATCCTCGGGTGTCACGGTGGCAGGGAAATCGGTCAGCACCCCGGCCTCGACCGCCGCCGCCGTCATCCGCTTCATCGCGCGCCCCATCAGGCAGACGGTCCTCCCGGCGGCCACCGCCGCATCGGCCAGCGTCTTCAGCCGTGCCACGTTCGACGCGAAGGTGGTCGCCACCACCAACCCCCTGGCGCCCCGGATCAGCTCGGTGATGGGTTCGGGAAGCTGGCTTTCCGACCGGCCCGGATGGCGCGAGAACACGTTGGTGGAATCGCAGATATAGGCGCGCACACCGTCCTTCGCGATCTCGGCCCACATCGCATCATCGAAGGGTTCGCCGACCACCGGGTCGCGGTCGATCTTGAAATCGCCCGAATGCACCACCCGCCCGTCAGGCGTGTCGATCAGCAGGGCGGAGCTTTCGGGAATCGAATGGGAAATCGGCGCGAATGACACGGTGAACGGGCCCGCCGTCACGGTCGCGGGATAGGGCGCCACCACCTGCACCGTTTCCGGCGGGTGGCCCTGTTCCTCCATCTTGCGCATGGCATGGATGGCGGTGAAGCGGCGGCAATAGACCGGCGCACGCAAAGCCCCCCACAGATGGCCCAGGCTGCCCACATGATCCTCATGGGCATGGGTGATGAAGATGCCGTCGATCCGGTCGCGCCGTTCGGCCAGCCAGGCGATATCGGGCAGGATCAGGTCCACCCCCGGCTGGCCGTCCATATCGGGAAAAGCCACGCCGATATCGACGACGATCAGGCGTTCCTCGCCTTCCGGCCCGTAGCCGTAGACATAGCAATTCATCCCGATCTCCCCCGCGCCGCCGAGGGGGAGGTAGATCAGCCGGTGTCGTGCCGTCATAAGCTGCCGTGGTCCTTGTTGTATTTATGGATGACCGTCAGGCCGTGCATGGTCAGATCGTCTTCGATCCGGTCAAATAACACATCTCCCTGCGAGAACAACGGCGCAAGCCCGCCGGTGCCGATGATACGCATGGGCCGCTCATGCTCGGCCTTGATCCGGTCGCAGATGCCCCCCACCAGCCCCACATAGCCCCAGAACACGCCCGATTGCATGCAGGCGACCGTGTTGGTGCCGATGACCTGCTGGGGCTTGGTCACGTCCACATGGGGCAGGGCCGCGGCGGCATGGTGCAGCGCCTCGAGGCTCAGGTTCACCCCCGGCGCGATCACCCCGCCGACATAGGCCCCGTCATGCGCCACCACGTCGAAGGTGGTCGCGGTGCCGAAATCCACCACGATCAGGTCGCCGCCATGCCGGTCATAGGCCCCCGCGGTGTTGACCAGCCGGTCCGGGCCCACCTGCGTGCCCTCGTCCACGCGGGGCGGGGCGGGCAGCAGGCAATCGGGCTTGCCCACCACGATGGGGCGCGTGTCGAAATACCGGTCACACAGAACGCGCAGGTTGAACACCACGCGCGGCACGGTCGAGGACACGATCACCTCGGTGACCGCCACGTCCAGTTTCTGATGCGCCATCAGGGTGGAGAACCAGACGTAATACTGGTCGGCCGTGCGCTGATGTTCGGTGGCCGTGCGGAACGTGGCCACGAACCGCGCACCGTCCCAGACGGCGAAAACGGTGTTGGTGTTGCCGCAATCGATGCACAGAAGCATGGGCCGCCCTTTCCGGTTCAATAGGCGATATCTGCCGAGGCGAAGCGTTCCGTCCCGCCCGGTGTTGCTAGAACAAGCAGGCCATGGGCGTCCACCGTCTCGAACCGGCCCGTCACGCGGCCCTGCGGGGTGGTCACCGTGATCTCCTCGCCCAGGCGGGCGGCATGGGCCAGCCAGGCCTCGCGCACGACCGCGAAACGATGTGCCCTGAGCTCCGCCTCCCATGGCGCGAAAGCGGCGGCAATCCGGGTCAGCAAGGCCTCGGGCGTCGGGACCGGGTCGATCACCCCGGCCAGCGCAACCGGCGGAAAGGCGTTGCCGTCCTGCGGGGGGGCCTCGGCAAGGTTCACCCCGATACCCACGATCAGCCGCCCCACCCGGTCGCCATTGGGCAACCCCTCCAGCAGGATACCGGCCAGCTTGCCCCCGTTCAGCAGCACGTCATTTGGCCATTTCAGGCTCAGCGCCCCCGGCGCCACGCCGCTTGCAATCAGCGCATCGCGCAGGGCCAGCGCGGCGGTGAAGCTGCGCCAGGCGGCCTGCATCGGCCCGGCCCAGGGGTCGAAAACCAGCGAGGCGGCGAAATTGCCCCTTGGGTGGCGCCACACCCGGTCGCCCCGTCCCCGCGCGGCGGTCTGGTGGCGGGCGAAAAACCAGGTGGGCCGGTCGCAGGCAAAGGCCGCCTCACGCGCGGCATCCATCGTCGATCCGATCTCGTCGAAGATGACATGCCCCACCCCCTCGGGCCACAGGGGCGAGGTGCCGGGCGTCAGGTCCGGTTGCGATGTCCCGGTCAGCGCAGCAACACCTCGGCGGCCGCGGCGGCGGGCGCTTCGAGGCCGAACAGGTTGATCACCCCAAGCAGCATCAGGGCGGCGCAGCCGACCAGCCCGATATAGGCCGCAGTGCCCATCTGGCCGTCCAGCCCCTCGCGGTCATCTCCGAAATACATCAGGTAGACGATACGCAGGTAGTAATAGGCCCCGATCACCGACGCGATGACCCCGGCGATCGCCAGCCATACCATTCCGGCATCGACGGCTGCCAGAAGCACTGCGTATTTGCCGAAAAAGCCCACCAGAGGCGGCACCCCTGCAAGGCTGAACATCAGCACCAGGATCGCCAGCGCCTTGGCCGGTTCCCGGCTGGCAAAGGACGACAGCGCCGAAATCTCGGTGACATGCCGCCGGTCCTTTTCCATCGTCATGATGAAAGCGAAGGTGCCGATATTCATCGTCACGTAGATCGCCATGTAGATCAGCATCGCCTCGACACCCTGCGCCGTACCGGCGGCCAGGCCGATCAGCGCAAAACCCATATGGCTGATCGAGGAATAGGCCATCAGCCTCTTGATATCGGTCTGCCCGATGGCTGCGATCGCGCCCAGAAACATCGATGCCACGGCCAGGACCGCCACGATCTGCTGCCAGTCGCCCACGGCCCCGCCGAAAGCGTCATGGACGACGCGCGCAAACAGCGCCATCGCGGCGACCTTGGGCGCCGTCGCCAGCAGCGCGGTGATGGGCGTCGGCGCGCCTTCGTAGACATCCGGCGTCCACATGTGGAACGGGGCAGCCGAAACCTTGAACGCCAGCCCCGCCATCACGAAGACCAGCCCGAACAGAAGGCCCAGCGCCATCTCGCCCCCGGCAGCCGTTTCGATGATGCCGGAAAACAGCGTCGTGCCGGTATAGCCGTAAACCAGCGACGCCCCGTAAAGCAGCAGGCCCGAAGACAGCGCGCCGAGGATGAAATATTTCAGACCCGCCTCCGTCGACCGCACGCTGTCACGCCTCAGCGACGCGATGACATAAAGCGCCAGCGACTGCAGCTCCAGCCCCATGTAAAGCGCGATCAGGTCGCCCGCCGACACCATCATCATCATCCCGATGACGCTGAGCGTGATCAGCACCGGGTATTCGAACCGCAACAGGTCCGATTTCTCCATCGCCTCGACACCGATGACCAGCACGGCGGCGGCACTCAGCAGGATCGCCACCTTGGCGAACCGCGCAAAGGCATCGTCGATGAACATGCCGCCAAAGCCCACGCGCGTGCCGTCACCGGTCACCGCGATATAGAAGGCCATGATCAGGAAAACGGTCGCCGTGCCATAGGTCAGCGCGGCGGCCATCGCGTCCTTCGACGTATAGACGGCGGCCAGCATCGCACCCATGGCGAAAAGCGCCAGCACGATCTCGGGCAGGATGATGGCAAGGTCGGCGGCGGTCATTGGGTCCCCCCGTTCGCGGCAAGCGCGGTGGTGGCGGCGAAATCGGCCAGCGCGGTGTCATAGTCGGACAAAAGCGCCTCGACCGTGGGGCCGATCACATCGGTCACGAGGCTCGGGTAGACGCCCAGCAAGAGCGTCATCACGATCAGCGGGGCGAAGATCGCCTTTTCCCGCCGGTCCATATCGGTGATCGACTTCAGGCTTTCCTTGATCAGGTCACCGAAGACGACCCGACGATAAAGCCACAGGGCATAGGCGGCGCTGAGGATCACGCCGGTGGCCGCCAGCACCCCGATCCAGGTCGACACCTGGAACACGCCCACCAGCGTCAGAAATTCGCCGACGAAGCCGGATGTACCGGGCAGGCCCACATTGGCCATGGTGAACAGCATGAAGACGGCGGCATAGGCGGGCATGCGCACCACCAGCCCGCCATAGGCGTCGATGTCGCGCGTGTGCATCCGGTCATAGATCACGCCTACGCATAAAAACAGCGCGCCCGAGATGAAGCCGTGGGAAATCATCTGGAAAATCGCGCCATCCACCCCCTGCTGGTTGGCCGCGAAAATCCCCATCGTGACGAACCCCATATGCGCGACCGAGGAATAGGCGATCAGCTTTTTCATATCCTCCTGCACCATCGCCACCAGCGACGTGTAGATGATCGCGATCACGCTCAGCGTCAGGACGAATGGCGCGAACAGGTCCGAGGCGACCGGGAACATCGGCAGGGAAAACCGCAGGAACCCGTAACCGCCCATCTTCAGCAGGACCGCAGCCAGTATCACCGACCCCGCTGTCGGTGCCTGCACATGGGCGTCGGGCAGCCAGGTATGCACCGGCCACATCGGCATTTTCACCGCGAAGGACGCAAAGAAGGCCAGCCACAGCAGGGTCTGCATCCCGCCCAGGATCTGCCAGCCTGCAATCTCCATCGTGCCGGCGCTGAACTGGTGGTTCAGAAGCGCCGGAATATCCGCCGTGCCCGCATCCACATACATCGCGATCATCGCGACCAGCATCAGGACCGAGCCGAGGAAGGTGTAAAGGAAGAACTTGAAGGACGCATAGATGCGGTCCTTGCCGCCCCAGATACCGATGATCAGGAACATCGGTATCAGGCCCGCCTCGAAGAACAGGTAGAACAACACCAGGTCCAGCGCCACGAACACGCCGATCATCAGCGTCTCCAGCACCAGCATCGCGATCATGTATTCCTTGACCCGGTGCGTGACGCCCCAGCAGGCCGCGATGGTGATCGGCATCAGGAAGGTCGTCAGCATCACGAACAGCACGGATATCCCGTCGACCCCCACCTTGTAGGTCAGGCCGAACAGCCATTCGGTTTCCTCGACCATCTGGAACCCGGTGTCGTTCGGATCGAAATTGAACAGGATCGCCAGCGACAGAACGAAGGTGGCCACCGTTGCGGTCAGGGCAAGGCGTTTGGCGTTCAGCTGCGCGGCCTCATCCTCGCCGCGCAGGAAAACCGCAAGGATCAGGGCGGCGACCAGCGGCAGGAAGGTGACGATGGAAAGCAGGTTGTCCATGGGTCCGTCTCAGCCCCCCGAGGCCAGGGTCACCCAGGTGACCAGCACCACGATGCCAAGCACCATCGCGAAGGCATAGGTGAAGATGTAGCCGGACTGCGCGCGCCCCGCGAGGCGGGTGAAGAAGGGGATGATCCCCATCGCCAGCCCGTTGATGCCGCCGTCGATGACGCGGCCGTCGCCGCCCTTCCACAACAGCCGGCCCAGCCGGGTCGCCGGGCGGACGATCACCGCGTCATAGATCTCGTCGAAATACCACTTGTTCAGAAGGAACAGGTATAGCGGGCGCTGCTGCGCGGCCAGAATACCGGGCATCGCGGGATTGAGGATGTAGAACCAAAGCGCCGTCAGGAAGCCCAGGATCATCGCGATGAAGGGGCTGAACTTGACCCAGAGCGGCACGTAATGCGCCTCGTTCAGCACGTCATTTCCGGGGGCGGCGTGGATCGCCCCTTCGCCGGGCGGGCTGGTAAAGACGTAATGATGCTCCGACCCGTGGCTGTCGCCTTCGGTCGATGCCGCCTCACCATGATCGCCGCCCTCACCGTCGCCGGCATGGGTATCGGCGTATTCGACGCCGAAGAAGGTGGCGACCTGGTCGGTCTTGCCGAAGAAACTGTTGTACCAGATCACGCCCGAGAACACCGCGCCCAGCGCCAGAACACCCAGAGGGGCCAGCATCACCCATGGGCTTTCATGGGCGTGGTCATGGGTTTTCCTGTCGCCGCGTGCCTCGCCGAAGAAGGTCAGGAAGATAAGCCGCCAGGAATAGAAGCTGGTGAACACCGCTGCCACGATCAGTGCCCAGAAGGCGAACTGCCCCAGATCGCCGCCGAAGGCAAAGGCGCTTTCCACCACCGCGTCTTTCGAAAAGAACCCCGCGAACCCGAAATATGTCGTGGGAAGACCCACACCTGTGATGGCGAAGGTGCCGATCATCATGGCCCAGAACGTGTAGGGGATCTTTTTCCTCAGCCCCCCGTAATTCCGCATGTCCTGTTCATGGTGCATCGCGTGGATCACGCTGCCCGCGCCCAGAAACAGCATCGCCTTGAAAAAGGCATGGGTGAACAGGTGGAACATTGCCACCGAATAGACGCCGACGCCTGCCGCCACGAACATATATCCCAGCTGCGAACAGGTCGAATAGGCGATCACGCGCTTGATGTCGTTCTGCACCAGCCCCACCGTGGCCGCGAAAAACGCGGTCACCGCGCCGATGATCACGATGAAATTGGTGGCTAAGGGCGCGTATTCCATGATCGGCGACATCCGGCAGACCAGGAATACCCCCGCCGTCACCATTGTGGCCGCGTGGATCAGCGCCGACACCGGTGTCGGACCCTCCATCGCGTCGGGCAGCCATGTATGCAGCAGCAGCTGCGCCGATTTCCCCATCGCGCCGATGAACAAAAGCATCGCGATGGTGTTGGCCGCGTTCACCTCGTAGCCGAGGAAGGGAAAGGTCGTCTCCATCAGCTCCGGCCCCATCGACAGGATTACGTCGAACTGGATGGAATCGGCCATCCAGAACAGCGCGAAGATGCCCAGAAGGAACCCGAAATCGCCGACGCGGTTGACGATGAACGCCTTCATCGCCGCAGCCCCCGCCGTGGGTTTGCGGTAATAGAACCCGATCAGGAGGTAGGACGCGACGCCGACGCCCTCCCAGCCGAAAAACAGCTGCAGCAGGTTATCGGCGGTCACCAGCATCAGCATGGTGAAGGTGAAGAAGGACAGGTAGGCGAAGAACCTAGGTCGGTAGCTTTCGCCTTCGCGGAAGTTCTCGTCATGGGCCATGTAGCCGAAGCTATAAAGGTGCACCAAGGCCGAAACGGTCGTGATCACGATCAGCATGATCGCTGTCAGCCGGTCGATGCGGATCGCCCAATCGGTGAAGAACGTGCCGCTTTCGATCCAGCGGAACAGGCTGTGCGTATAGGTTTCCCCGTCGAATCCCAGGAACACGATCCAGGACAGAAACGCCGAAAGGAACAGCATCCCCGTTGCAGTGACGCAGGCCGCCTGTTCCCCGATCATCCGCCAGCCGAAGCCGCAGATCAGGGCCCCCACCAGGGGTGCGAAAAGGAGGATCGTCTCCATCGGCTCAGCCCTTCATGTTCGACACGTCTTCGACCGCGATGGTCCCGCGGTTGCGGAAGAAACACACCAGGATCGCAAGGCCAATGGCCGCTTCTGCCGCAGCCACCGTCAGGATGAACAGGGTGAAGACCTGCCCGGTCAGATCGCCCAGGAAACTGGAAAATGCCACGAGGTTGATATTGACGCTCAGCATCATCAGCTCGACCGACATCAGGATGATGATGACGTTCTTGCGGTTCAGGAAAATCCCGAAAATCCCGATCACGAACAGGATCGCGGCAACGGTCAGGTAATGTTCAAGGCCGATCTGCATGGTTTCATCCGTCTCCGAACATGATGCGGCACCCGCAATCGCCCTGGGTGTTTCGGGTCAGCCGCGCCTCGGCGCCCAGCTCTTCAAGCGCATCCGCGATCTGGGCCATGGTATAGGGCCGGTCGCCATGGACCATCTCGAAGAACCGGTCATTGACCCGCTCGACATCCCCCGCCGTGGTCCGGATGATCAGCTCGCGGCCCGACGGGCAATGCATCAGCACACGCTGTTCATCTTCCTTGTCCAGATAGACGGTCCATTCGACGAAGGCCTCGTCGATATACTGGATCACCGCGATGCTGTGGAATTCGCCGCCATCGGGCTCTTCCATGAAGGCCAGCCGGGTGTCCTGCTCCATCACGTTGCAGGTAAACTGCGACCCTTCCACGATGGGCTGCGCCACGGCCTGCCCCGCGACCAGCACGATCGCCGCCGCGGTCAGGGTCCTGGCGTGGGTCCGGTATGGTCCGGCGGGGTCGTTCATATCGCCTCTCGGGTCGGGCGCGCGGGTCGTGGCGCGCGCGGTCAGTCTGGTTTGTCCGCAAGAAACGCCGCGCGCGCGGCAATCATCGCCTGTTGCACCGCACCTTCGGCATCCAGCCGTTCGAATTCGCCCAGGGGCTCGCCCTCATAGGCGTTCAGCGCCTCCAGCGTGTCGGCCTGGGCCATCAGCCGCGACCGGAGGCGAAAGATATGGAACCGGCGCCGGATGAACCGCGGCGTCCCGGGCATCTCCAGCGTGACCAACAGGAATTTCTGGCCATCCTCGGTGATGTCGATGACGGTCGGCGCAGCCACGCCGCCTTCGGCCTTGTCCGGTTCCGGGTCGCTGCCGCCACCCATCCCGAACATCTTGAGGAACATGTTCGCCATCCTGCTTCGTCCCCCGCCTAAAGGCCCTGGCCCGGTTTGACGTCCTTCAGCTCCATCGCCTTGGCCGGATCTCGATACATCTGGGCCAGCACATTCTGGCGCTTGATGTCCTGCCTGTGGCGCAATGTCAAAACGATGGCCCCGACCATCGCCACCAGAAGGATCAGGCCCGACAACTGGAACACCAGGAAATACCGGTCATACAGGATCAGCCCCAGCGCCTGGGTGTTATGCGCCTCGTCGAGCGGCGGCATCGGGTTGCCAAGGCGCTGGTCGATCCCTTCGGAAAACTCCCATGCGCCATAGGCCAGCGACAACTGCATCAGCAGCACGATCCCGATCAGGCCGGCCACCGGCACATAGCGGGCCATTTCCGCCTTCAGCGCGGCGAAATCCACATCCAGCATCATGACCACGAACAGGAACAGCACCGCCACCGCGCCCACGTAGACGATGATCAACAGCATCGCGACAAATTCCGCGCCCAGCAGCACGAACAGACCCGCCGAGGACAGGAAACACAGGATCAGCCACAAAACCGAATGCACCGGGTTGCGGGCGATCACGGTCAGCAACCCGCCGGCAAGCGCCGACAGCGCGAAGATATAGAAGGTCACGGCTGCCATGGGTCAGTCTTCCTCCTCGGCGGTCGGGCGGGCTGGCGCGGGCTCGGTCTCCATCGCCTCCCTGGCCAGCGCCATCGCCTTGTTCATCGCGGGCACCCCCCCGAACATCGCGGCCGAGGCGATGGTTTCCGCGACCTCCTGGCCCGTCGCGCCCGCCTCGACCGCATGACGCAAGGTCAGCCGGATCTGCGCCTCGGCCAGCGCGCCCTGGATCGTCAGACCCTGCAGCATCAACAGAAGCCGCGTCTTGGCCTCCAGCCCCTCGGGGTTGAACTGCTTGCCCAGGAACGCCTCCAGCATCTCGCCGGGCACGGTAGGCCACATCTTGTCCAGCCCCGACGCCGCGAGCCCGGCCATCGCGGGCTGCATCGCCTTCATCCAGTCCTGCGTCATGGACTGGCTCTGGCGCATCAGCGCCTCGAAGGGGTTATCGGGGGCGGTGGTCATCGGTAGGGCGCGTCCAGTTCCAGATTGCGCGCGATCTCGGCCTCCCACCGGTCGCCGTTCTCCAGAAGCTTGGCCTTGTCGTAATACAGTTCTTCGCGGGTCTCGGTCGCGAATTCGAAATTCGGCCCTTCCACGATGGCATCGACCGGGCAGGCCTCCTGGCAGAACCCGCAATAGATACATTTTGTCATGTCGATGTCATACCGCGTGGTGCGGCGGCTGCCATCCTCGCGCGGTTCGGCGTCGATGGTGATGGCCTGCGCCGGGCAGATCGCCTCGCACAGCTTGCAGGCTATGCAGCGTTCCTCGCCATTCGGGTACCGGCGCAGCGCATGCTCGCCGCGGAACCGCGGGCTCAGCGGCCCCTTTTCATGGGGGTAGTTCACGGTCGCTTTCGGCGCGAAGAAATACTTCAGGCCCAGTCGCATGCCGTTGAACATGTCGGCGAGCAGAAAATACTTCGCCGCGCGGGTGTAATCGATCTGGGTCATGAACTGCCCTCCCGCGCCAGAACACTAGATGCCCACTCGTTACATGCCTTTACGAACTCGGCACGATTTACCTTACCGCCATACGTTGGTCCGTGGTCGTCGTCGTCGCTGCGCAACGCTCCCCACTCGATCTCAAGGTGAAGTGCCAGAGAGTCGATTTCGTCGTATGATGCGCTTTTGATCGCGCTAGCCAGAAGAATCATTATCTCAGCCCCCCACAGCCCAGCGCGCATAGAACCCGCCGAACACTTCGAAATGGGCGAAGAAGGCCACCAGCACGACCCAGGCCAGCGACATCGGCAGGAACACTTTCCATCCCAGTCGCATCAGCTGGTCATAGCGGTAGCGGGGCACGATCGCCTTCACCATCGCGAAGAGGAAGAAGAAGAACGCCATCTTGGCGATCATCCACAGCGGGCTGTCGGGGATGAACGGCACCGGCGACAGCCAGCCGCCGAAGAACAGCAGCGTGATCAGCGCGCACATCAGGAAGATGGCGATATATTCGCCCGCCATGAACAGCAGGAACGGGGTCGAGGAATATTCCACCTGGTAGCCTGCCACCAGTTCCGACTCCGCCTCGGGCAGATCGAAGGGCGGGCGGTTGGTTTCGGCGAGGCAGGAGATGAAGAACAGGAACACCATCGGCAGATGCGGCAGCCAGTACCAGCCGAACAGCCCCCAGCCGGTATCCTGCGCGGCGACGATATTGCCGAAATTCATCGACCCCGTCGAAATGATCACCCCGATGATGATCAACCCGATCGACACCTCGTAGGAAATCATCTGCGCCGCCGACCGAAGCGAGCCGAGGAACGGGTATTTCGAATTCGACGCCCACCCGCCCATTATCACGCCGTAAACCTCCAGCGACGAGATCGCGAAGACATACAGGATCGCGACGTTGATATCGGCAAGCACCCAATTGTCGTTGAACGGGATCACCGCCCAGGCGATCAGCGCCAGAACGAAGGACGTCATCGGCGCCAGCAGGAACACGGGCCGGTCGGCACCTGCGGGGATGACGACCTCCTTGACCACGTATTTCAGCGCATCGGCCACGGTCTGCAGCAGGCCGAAGGCCCCCACCACGTTGGGGCCGCGCCGCATCTGCACGGCGGCCCAGATCTTGCGGTCGCCATAGACCAGGAACAGCAGGCTCACCATCACGAAGCCGATCACCAGCAGGCATTGCGCCGCGATGATGACCATCAGGCCGGGGGTGGTGGAAAAGAAACCATCCATGGGTCGGTCCTATACCGTCGGTATGCCTTGTTCGGCGCAGTCGGCCGTCACCACTTCGGCGTCGAGCGTCTGCACCCCTCGGGGAAGCGCCGGTGAGACGGTGTAAACCGCATCCGCCACCCAAAGGCCAGCCTCTTCGGTGGCGGTCGTGCGCACATGTCGCGCGAAGCCGAAGCCCCGGATCAGCGCGTATTGGGCCGCCGCGCAGCGTGCATAACGGTCCAGGTCGCCCCGGGTGACATCCCCGTCCATCGAGACCCGGAAATTCACCAGATCATCGTCCAGAAGCCGCGTCTCCACCCCTTCATGGGTGAAGCTGCGCGCCGATGGTTCGGCGAACGGGTCATCGGCGGCGGGCTGGCATGCGGCCATACCCGCAAACCCGATCACACCGATCAGACGCACCACCCGGGCCAATCGCTCACTCCGCCGCCAGCGGTGCCGCGCGGCGCGCGCGGGCATTGGCGCTCAGCTCCGCCATCAGCGGGCTGGCCCGGGCGATCGGGTTGGTCAGGTAATGATCGCCAAGCGCGAAGGCGAACGCCCCGCTGCCCAGCTTGCCAGCCTTCACCGGTGTCCACGGGTTTGCCGCGACCTCGTCGATCATCTGCAGCTGCGGGGCATGGGCCACCATCGCGGTCCTCAGCGCGGCAAGACTGTCATAGGGCAGCACCGCCCCGATCTCGGCCGACAGGGCCCGCAGGATCGCCCAGTTCTCCTTCGCCTCGCCCGGCGGGAAACCGGCGCGCAGGGCCAGCTGCGGCCGCCCCTCGGTGTTCACGAACAGGCCCTGTTCCTCGGTATAGGCGGCGGCGGGCAGGATGATATCGGCCCGATGCGCGCCCCTGTCCCCATGGCTGCCCTGGTAGATCACGGTGGCCCCTGCGGCGATCTCCACCTCGTCGGCGCCAAGGTTGTAGATCACGTCGGCGCCCTCCAGCGCGGCTGCCATGCCGCCCTCGGTCACCGCGCCCACATCCATCGCGCCGACCCGTCCGGCCGCCACATGCAACACCAGCAGTTTCGCCTTGGCCGCCTTGGCGATCTTCATCGCCATAGCCAGAACCGCCGCGCCATCTGCGTCGCGCAGCGCGCCCTGGCCCAGCACGATCACCGCGTCGCCACCGGCCAGCTTGTCCGCATTGGCGGCGGCCTGTTCCAGCGCCGCGCGATCGGGGCCCAGATGCGTCACGCCATAGGTCAGGTCCACCTCGGGCCCGATCACCGACACTTCGGCCCCCGCCAGCCACGCCTTGCGGATGCGCGCGTTCAGCACCGGCGCCTCGGCGCGCGGGTTGGTGCCGATCAGCAGGATGGATTTCGCGCTGTCGATATCTTCAATGGACGCCGTGCCGACATAACCCGACCGGTTGCCTGCGGGCAGCTTCGCCCCGTCGGTCCGGCATTCCACCGACCCGCCCTGCCCTTCGACCAGCTGCTTCAGCGCAAAGGCCGCTTCGGTCGGGGCCAGGTCACCGACCAGCCCCGCAACCTTCTTCGCCCCCTTGATCGCGGCCGCCGCGCGGCCCAGCGCCTCGCCCCAGCTCGCCGGGCGCAGCTTGCCGTTTTCCCGCACGTAAGGCCTGTCCAGCCGCTGCCGCCGCAGCCCGTCCCACACGTATCGCGACTTGTCGCTCAGCCATTCCTCGTTCACGCCGTCATGGTTGCGCGGCAGGATGCGCATCACCTCGCGCCCCTTGGTGTCGACCCGGATGTTCGACCCCAGCGCATCCATCACGTCGATGCTTTCGGTCTTGGTCAGCTCCCAGGGCCGCGCGGTGAAGGCATAGGGTTTCGAGGTCAGTGCCCCTACCGGGCACAGGTCCACGATGTTGCCCTGCATCTCCGAATCCAGCGTCTGGCCCAGATAGGACGTGATCTCGGCATCCTCGCCGCGGCCGGTCTGGCCCAGCTCCGGCATCCCCGCCACCTCGGTGATGAACCGCACGCAGCGCGTGCAGGAGATGCAGCGCGTCATATGGGTGCCGACCAGCGGGCCGAGGTCCATGTTGTCCACGGCGCGCTTGGGTTCGCGGTAGCGCGAAAAATCCACCCCGTAGGCCATCGCCTGGTCCTGCAGGTCACACTCACCGCCCTGGTCGCAGATCGGGCAATCCAGCGGGTGGTTGATCAGCAGGAACTCCATCACCCCTTCGCGGGCCTTCTTGACCATCGGGGAATTGGTTTTCACCACCGGCGGCGCGCCATCGGGGCCGGGGCGCAGGTCGCGCACCTGCATCGCGCAGGACGCGGCGGGTTTCGGCGGGCCGCCCACCACCTCGACCAGGCACATCCGGCAATTGCCCGCGATGGACAGGCGTTCGTGGTAGCAGAAACGGGGGATCTCGATCCCGGCCTGCTCACAGGCCTGGATCAGGGTCATTGCCGGATCAACCTTGATCTCATGGTCGTCGATGATGATCTTGCGCAAATCGGTCATGGCGGTCGTCCTTTCCCGAGACATCCTTGAGATAACAAGGATGCCCCGGGGGCTTCAATGCGACCGGCGCGCTTTTCTCAATCGCGCAGCAACCGTCCGATCTGCGACCGGGCCTCGATCTCGGCCCGTCCGAGGGCACAGACGCTTTCGGCATCGTCCCAGTCATAGCCCCGCTGCTCGAAATAGGCCTTTGCCACCTCGGTATAGCGGTCCTGTTCGGCCCGGCTGTCGATATAGGCGCGCACGTCCGACCGCGAATAGCCCAGCGTCTCGGCATGGTTGTTCAGCGTTTCGGCAAAGCTCAGCGCGCGCAAAAGCCGCGCCTCGATCGACGGGCAGGCCTCGTGCACCTGCCGCCCGACCGCGATGACGGTCAGCCCCTCATGCATCCGCGCATCCTCGCGCAGGGGCTGGAAAGGGTCGGTCTGCGGGGTGGCGCCCAGCGTGGTGATCAGGGCCGTGAAGGTGACGACGGCCGACAGGGTCAGGGTTCTTGCAACTGCGGTCATGGCGGGTCTTGCCTTGTTGATATGCCGATACGGCTCAGATGCGCGCAGCCCCCGATGTTATTCAATATCGCGCCCCCCGGCGCGCCGCATATGGCATTGCGCTGCCGATGATGGGCGGTAATCGGCCTAGAACCGCACGCCCCAGAAGGTCACGATCAGGTAGATCAGGGCCGCGACCGCGACGACCGACAGGATCGTGTAGATCGCGGCTTCCATCCGTTCGGGCGAATTCAGCGCCAGCGCGATGACCGAGGCGACCATCGCCCCCATCAGCATGCCCAGGATAGACCCGCCGATCCCCCAGGTGTAACCTAGGATCATTCCCGTCACGCAGCACGCGGCGTAGATCACCGCCAGCCCATACCAGTAAATGCGCGCCATTGCTTGCCCCTGCCCGTCTTCGACCCTCGTGGCGGGCCATGCATGCAGCCCTGCCTTGTTGAGCAGGATAATAGGCAAAATCGCAGGCTCGGGCAACGGTTCTGCACATGCGCCCCGGGGGTGAGTCCGCCGGGACACAGGGCGGGTTCAGCGGCCCAGGCAAACCCCCGATGCGATCAGGTCGCCATTCTCGGCGCGGGTGACAGCCCAGTCGCCGGTCGTGGGGTCAAGGACCCATTCGACGGTGGAAAACCCGGTTTCCTCGATACAATGCCGCGTCGCGGGGTAACGGATGCTTTCGCGCGCCTCCTCGAGGCTTGCCCCTTCGGCACGCGCGGTCACGGTGAAATCGCGGCGCGTCTCGCCGGTGTCCAGAAAGGCGCGATAGGGCAGCCCCACCCGGAAATATTCGGACCGGTTGGTGAAGCGTTCCACGGCGGTGCAGGCGCCGAGGCTGGCCAAAACGGTCACGATCACCGCACTGCGCATGATTGTCATTGCTCACTCACCCTTACGGCCCAAATTCGCGCCTGCATATCCGCCAAAGGGGACCGCCCGCAAGGACCGCCCGGCCGCTGCAGCTCAATCGGCGGCCTGGTGGCGCTGCACGATCCGCGCAATCCGCGCAAATGCCTCGCTCCAGACCGGGCGGGCCGCAGGAGGCGCTTCAGTTTCGGCAGCGCCGTGCACGGCGCGGATACGATCCTCGGCTTCCCGCATCGCGATATGGTGATCGACATGTCCGTGGCACATCGTGGCTCTCCCCGTTGGCCGAAAGGATGCGGCGCGGCGCGGCGAAGTCAATCCGCGACCGCGACCTCGGCGAAGGTGAACACCTGCTCGGACGGCCCATGGGCCAGAAGCGCCTCGACCTTCTCGCGCGCCTCGGCGATGGTCGGACGATGGCCCTCGGGCACCCACCACAGCGCGTATCCCCGCAGGGCGTCCGGTTCGAACCATTCATCCCCACGCCGGAAGAACGCCCCGTGTACCGTCTTGTAAACGTAATCCTTCAACGCCTCGGGCGTTTTCCACACTGAAAAGGATGCGATCACGCGGTCGTCTTCGATGAACATGGGCCAGCCCGCCGCGCGGGCGTTCTGGGCCTCTTCCCCGCAGTTCCACACATATCCCGGGCTCCGCCGCGCCAGCGCATTCACCTTGGGCACCGCCTCGACGAAGGGGGCGACCCTGGGATGGCCCACGGGCTTGCGCAATGTCGCCCAGTTGAAATGGGCGATATGGGTGCGCCCGGTCACTCCGCCGCGATTTCCACGGCACCGCCGCGTTTGACCTTGATGCGGTCCTCGATCTCGTGGCGGAAATGCCGGATCAGGCCCTGGATCGGCCAGGCCGCCGCATCGCCCAGCGCACAGATCGTGTGACCTTCGACCTGCTTGGTGACGTCCAGCAGCATGTCGATTTCCCCGACCTCGGCCTCGCCCTTCACCAGCCGGTCCATCACCCGCATCATCCAGCCGGTGCCCTCGCGGCAGGGCGTGCACTGGCCACAGCTTTCGTGCTTGTAGAACGCGCTCAGCCGCCAGATCGCCTTGATGATGTCGGTGGACTTGTCCATCACGATCACCGCCGCCGTGCCCAGGCCCGATTTCTGCTCGCGCAGCCAGTCGAAATCCATGATCGCGCCCTCGCGCATCACCTCCGCCGGCAGGCAGGGCACCGACGATCCGCCCGGGATCACGGCCTTCAGGTTGTCCCAGCCACCCCGGATGCCGCCGCAATGGCGCTCGATCAGCTCGTCGAAGGGGATGCTCATCTCCTCCTCGACGACGCAGGGGTGGTTCACATGGCCCGAGATCGCGAACAGCTTGGTGCCTGCATTGTTGGGCCGGCCGAAGCCAGAAAACCACTCCGCGCCCCGGCGCAGGATCGTGGGCACCACCGCGATGCTTTCGACATTGTTGACCGTGGTCGGGCAGCCATAAAGGCCTGCGCCCGCCGGAAACGGCGGTTTCATCCGCGGCATGCCCTTCTTGCCCTCAAGGCTTTCCAGCAGCGCGGTTTCCTCGCCGCAGATATAGGCCCCTGCCCCGTGATGCAGGTAAAGGTCGAAATCCCACCCAGACCCGGCGGCGTTCTTGCCCAGAAGGCCCGCGTCGTAACACTCGTCGATCGCGGCCTGCAGCGCCTCGCGCTCGCGGATGTATTCACCCCGGATGTAGATATAGCTGACATGCGCCCCCATCGCGAAAGACGCGATCAGGCACCCCTCGATCAGGGTATGGGGATCGTTGCGCATGATTTCCCGGTCCTTGCAGGTGCCGGGCTCGGATTCATCGGCATTGACCACCAGGTAGGACGGGCGGCCATCGCTTTCCTTCGGCATGAAGGACCATTTCAGCCCCGTGGGAAACCCCGCGCCGCCGCGCCCGCGCAGACCGCTGGCCTTCATGATCTCCACGATCTTTTCCGGCCCCAGCCCCACGATGTCCTTGGTACCGTCCCAATGGCCGCGCGCCCTGGCGCCCTTCAGGGTCCGGTCATGCATACCGTAGAGATTGGTGAAAATCCGGTCTTTGTCCTGCAACATGCTCGGGTCTGTCCTAGCTCGGGGTGGGTCAGGCGCCGTCTCGGTCGTCGCGCCGGGCTTTCCAGACGAAATACGTCACCGACAGCGCCCAGACCAGCCCGCCGATTGCGGCAAAATCGAACAGGAAGACAAATCGCGCGGGCAGGCCCAGCGCCCCGCCGGCCACCTGCGCGCCCATCCAGAGCACCATCGTGGCCGCCATTACAATCGCGGCAAGCCGGATCTGGCGGCGGCGGGCGCGTTCGGCGGGGCTATGCTCGGGCGATGACATGATGCGCGCCGTTCTGCCCCAGCGCGCGGGTCAGGTCCAGACCCGCGCCTTGGCCTGGCCCACCAGGTCATGCCGGTCGCAGGTCTCGGCGAAGCCCGGGTATTTCTGATCCAGCCAGGCGATGTTTTCCGGTGTCAGGTCGGCGATCTGTTCGAAATGATAGATACCGATCACGTTCAGCGTCGCGGCCAGTTCCGGCCCGATCCCGGTCATCTCGACCAGGTCATCGGCCAGCCCCGCGCGCGGCCTGTCGAGCAGAACCGGCGTGATCTGCGCCAGCGGCCCGTCATCGGTATCGGCCAAGGGGTGCGCCTCGGCGGCGGTATCAGCGCCCCGATCATCCGGCGCATCACCGCCCGACACGATCTGCGGTGTCCAGGCCGGGGTGGCCGGCGCCGGTGCCGGGGCGGCGGGCACCTCCGGTTCGGCCACTGTGGCAGGCGCGGCGATCATCGGGTCTATCGGTGCGGGCGCCGCAGGGGGCAGCAGAGGCGTCGCCGGGTCGGGCAACCCGTGCCGGGCGCCGCGGGCAAACGCCGCCATCAATTCCGTCGGAAGTGTCAGGGTCAGCCTGACCCCCTGCAGCGCGGCGGTGCTGATCGCGGTCGCGCTGACGGTCATCAGGCTGGCCATGCTGCGCTGCGCGGCCAGGCCGCGCAGCACGAGATCGTTGAACAGGCTCATCTCAGTCCTCTCGGGTCAAGACGACGCCCCCCTCCCCAGGGTCATCGATCGGTTAGTAGACGTCGCCGTCCTCGACGCGCTGCGAAAACTCCGTCTCGCCGCCTGCCGCCAGGATCTTGGCCTGTTCGACCCAGCCGTCGCGGCTCACGCGGCCCTTGAAGCCTTCGAGGTTCTCGTCGACCCAGGCCACCTCGTCGGCGGTCCAGGATGCGACCTGGTCGAAGTGGTAGAAGCCCAGCGAATGCAGCAGTTTCTCCAGCTTCGGCCCGACACCCTTGATCTGTTTCAGATCATCCGGCCCGCCGTCGCGCGCAGCGTCCAGCGCGGCGGGGCGGGTGCCCACGTCTGCGGCTGCGGGTGCGGGTTTCGCGGCAGCCTTGGGCTTTGCGGCGGGTTTCGGCGCCGGCGCGGGGGCGGATTTGGCGGCGGTCGGGGCCGCGGCCTTGCCGGCACTGCCCGGCTCCACCGGACCTTCCATCGACCGGCACATCGTCAATTGCAAAAGCAGGCCGAGCGCGGCGAAGACCAGAAGGCCGATGAACGCCCCCTGGATGAACAACCATTCAGCGAAAAAGAACAAACCCAGCGTTGTGGCCAGACCGGCGACAACCCCGATCCCCCAACACACGATGGCGCAGGTAAAGCTGCCCGTATTGGATTCCATGATCACGATCCCTCAGTTTCTTGTGTCCTCCGAGGGCCTTTTAACGCCATTTTCGGGCTTTGTCTGCGCCCAATTGGGCGTTTTGACGCGGACGTTGCAGGACGCCCGCAGATGCAAGCCTAGGCCTCGGCGGCCATTGCACGGGCCTGTTCGATCCAGCCATCCCGCGCGATCCGGCCCTTGAACTTCAGCCGTGCGTCGACCCATGCGACCTGCGCCGGGGTCCAGGCGGCGATCTGGTCAAAGTGATAGAACCCAAGCTCGTGCAGCAACCCTTCCAGCTGAGGGCCGACCCCGGTGATGCGCTTGAGATCATCGGCCCCGCGCCCTTCGCGCGGGCCGGTCAGGCGCTCCGGCTCCGCCTCCTCCACCTCCGGCTCGGCCAGCATTGCATCGCCGCCCGACTGCCTGCCCCAGTTGGCCTTGAGCGGCACCTCGGTCCCGTCGATGCGCTTGATGGTGTCACGGGTATCGCTGGCCAGCCGGGCCGAGGCGTTCAGGCTGTCGCGCCCGGCCTCGTGATCCTTCAGGCTGGTCAGCCCGCCCAGGGGTTCGGACGCATAGCGGCCGTTCTGCGGCCCCGGCGTGGGCACCTCACCGGCGGCCAGCCTGTCGATCAGACCGGCGAAGCTGTCGGCGGTCAGGTCCTCGTAGTAATCCTTGCCGATCTGTGCCATCGGCGCGTTGGCGCAGGCGCCCAGGCATTCGACCTCTTCCCAGGAAAATTTGCCATCCTCGGAAACCTGGTGCGGGCGCTTCGCGATCTTGTCACGGCAGACCGCGATCAGGTCTTCGGCCCCGCAGATCATGCAGGATGTCGTGCCGCAGACCTGGATATGGGCGACGCTGCCCACCGGCTGCAGCTGGAACATGAAATAGAAGGTCGCGACCTCCAGACCCCGGATATGCGCCATGCCCAACATATCGCAGACATGCTCGATCGCCGGGCGGCTCAGCCAACCCTCCTGCTCCTGCGCGCGCCAGAGCAGCGGGATGATGGCAGACGCCTGGCGCCCCTCGGGGTATTTCGTGATCTGCGCCTCCGCCCAGGCCTGGTTGGCGGGCGTGAAGGCGAAACTGTCGGGCTGGTCGGGGTGCAGGCGGCGGAGCATCGGGTCGTCCTTGATCTGTCGGGCCGGGGCACGCGGGGCGGCGTCGGATGCCTCCGGCGGAGGTATTTGGAAAGCAAAGAGGGGCGGGGGCGGGCCCTACCTGTCGACCTCCCCGAACACGATATCGAGACTGCCGAGGATCGCCGATACATCCGCCAGCTGGTGGCCCTTGCACAGGTAATCCATCGCCTGCAGATGCGCGAAGCCCGGCGCGCGCAGTTTCGCGCGATAGGGTTTGTTGGTGCCATCGGCCACAAGGTAGACGCCGAACTCGCCCTTGGGGGCCTCGACGGCGGCATAGATCTCGCCCTCGGGCACGTGGAAGCCCTCGGTGTAAAGCTTGAAGTGATGGATTAGCGCCTCCATCGAGGTCTTCATCTCGGCGCGCGGCGGCGGGCTGATCTTGCCGCGGGTCATCACGTCGCCCTTGTTCGCAGGGTCGCGCAGCTTTTCGCAGGCCTGGTGGATGATGTGGATCGACTGGCGCATCTCCTCCATCCGGCAGAGGTAGCGGTCGTAGCAATCGCCGTTCTTGCCGACGGGAATCTGGAACTCGAACTCGTCATAGCATTCATAGGGCTGCGCACGGCGCAAATCCCAGGCCAGACCTGATCCGCGCGCCATCACGCCGGAAAACGCCCAGTCCTGGATATCCTCCTCGGTCACGACGCCGATATCGACATTGCGCTGCTTGAAGATGCGGTTTTCCGTCAGCAGCCCGTCGATATCGTCGAGCACCGTGGGGAACTCTTTCGCCCATTGGTCGATATCGTCGATCAGGTCGGGCGGCAGGTCCTGATGCACGCCGCCGGGCCGGAAATAGGCCGCGTGCAGCCGCGCGCCCGAGGCGCGTTCGTAGAAGATCATCAGCTTCTCACGCTCCTCGAACCCCCAGAGCGGGGGCGTCAGCGCGCCGACATCCATCGCCTGCGTCGTGACGTTCAGCAGGTGGTTCAGGATGCGCCCGATCTCGCAATACAGAACGCGGATCAGCTGCGCCCGGCGCGGCACCGGGGTTTTCGTCAGCCGCTCGATCGCCAGGCACCAGGCATGTTCCTGGTTCATCGTGCCCACGTAATCCAGCCGGTCGAAATAGGGCAGGTTCTGCAGGTAGGTCCGGCTTTCCATCAGCTTCTCGGTCCCGCGATGCAGCAGGCCGATATGCGGGTCGCAGCGTTCGCAGATCTCGCCGTCCAGCTCCAGCACCAGCCGCAGCACGCCATGCGCCGCCGGGTGCTGCGGGCCGAAATTGATGTTGAAGTTGCGGATCTGCTGTTCGCCGGTCAGCGCGTCGTCGAACCCTTTTGAGCCGTCCATCATCGCCTCACCCTTTCGCGTCCAGTGTCTCCGCCACGCGGAACACCTTGGTCAGCAATTTCCATTGGCCGTCCTGTCTGACGAACCCCAGGTGGTCCTCGTAGCGCGCGGGCGGCACGTCGACCCACAGATGCACGCGCGCGATCTGGTCGCCCGCCACGTCCAGGTCCATGATCCCGTAGGACGCCGCACCGTCAAAGGGCTGCCGCCCCCGGACCCGGTCCAGATAGGCCGCCTTGTCCCAGAAGGTGGCGCCGTCCTCGCCGATCAGGGTCATCTGGAACCGGTCATGGCACATCGTCTCGAACACCTCGGCGCGGGCGAAATACACCGCCTCGGCATAGGCTTCGGCCTGCGCCATCACCTCCGCATGGGCCGGGGTCCCGCTCACGCCTTTTCCTCCGCCTTCTCATCACCGGGCAGCACGTATTCCGCGCCCTCCCAGGGGCTCATGAAATCGAACTGGCGGTATTCCTGAACCAGCTTCACCGGCTCGTAGACCACCCGCTTCAGCTCATCGTCATAGCGCACCTCGGTATAGCCGGTGGTCGGGAAATCCTTGCGCAGGGGATGCCCGCGGAACCCGTAGTCGGTCAGGATGCGGCGCAGGTCGGCATTGCCCGCGAACAGGATGCCGAACATGTCGTAGACCTCGCGCTCATACCACCCGGCGGCAGCGTGCGTGCCGGTGACCGAGGGCACGATATCCTCCTCCCGCACGGCGGCCTTCAGGCGTACGCGGTGGTTCTGATACATGCTCAGGAAATGCCACACGACGTCGAACCGCCGGTCGCGCGCGGGGTGGTCGACGGCGGTGATATCGACCAGCGTGGAAAACCGGCAGGTCGCGTCCCGCTTCATCCATTCGATCACGTCTGCGGCCGTGGCGGCGGTGATCTCCACCGTCAGCTCACCATGATCCGACACCTCGTAGCCGATCACGGCATCGGCCTGCCGGTCGGCGATATGCTGGCCCAGTTCCTTCAGCGCGGCGGTCATGGCGTCCCCTTATCGCACGATGGTGCCGGTGCGGCGGATCTTGCGCTGCAATTGCAGGATACCATAAAGCAGCGCCTCGGCGGTCGGCGGGCAGCCCGGCACGTAGATGTCCACCGGCACGATCCGGTCGCAGCCCCGCACCACCGAATAGCTGTAATGGTAATAGCCCCCGCCATTGGCGCAGGACCCCATCGAAATCACGTAACGCGGCTCGGGCATCTGGTCATAGACCTTGCGCAGCGCGGGCGCCATCTTGTTGGTCAGCGTGCCGGCCACGATCATCACGTCCGACTGCCGGGGCGAGGCACGCGGCGCCACCCCGAAGCGTTCGGCGTCATAGCGCGGCATCGAGGTGTGCATCATCTCGACCGCGCAGCAGGCCAGCCCGAAGGTCATCCAGTGCAAGGACCCCGTCCGCGCCCAGTTGATCAGGTCCTCGGCACTGGTGACCAGAAACCCCTTGTCCTGCAGGTCACGGTTCAGCGCGGCGGTCGAGGCGTCCTTGTCGGCGCCCGCGGCAGTGGCGGAGGTGGCGACGGTCATGGCTGCGGTCCTGTCGGTCGTTGCAGGCCACAGATACGAAGGCAGGCCGCAAGGGTCAACGGAGGGGGGCGGGCGGATGGCCCGTGATGGTGTCGCAGGAGGCGGGTGTTCTGCATGGCGGAACCTGACCCGCCAAGCCCCGCAGACCGGCCCCCGGCCCGGCAGCCCCACCCAAGCCGGGCGCGCGCCTGCCCGTGGGGTGGCGCCGCGCAACACCCGGTCTGCGCCCTTTATCCAAGCCAAGTCTTTGCACCGAATGATCGACGCGCACGGGCCCCAAAGCGCCAGCCCGCCGGGACGGGCAGGCGCGCGCCCTGCGCCTTCGGCGCGCACCGGGCGGAGAGCGGACGTTCGCTGCTCGCGCGAGCCTGTCATGCAGAGCTTTTGAAAGCTGACCCTGAGGCAGCGTAATGCTAGGTCGTTCCTGCCACAATTGTTTTGATCAAGTGGTTCATGGGAGAGGAATTGGCAAAGTACTCAAGCTTATGGTTCCGCGAGACCGCTAGTAGGTCCCTGTGGCCGACGGCGCTCGCCCATGAGAGCCAATCGGAACGACCAGCGACAAGGTGTTCGTCACGCATTTCCACGAGTCCAAATCGGTTGTCAGAGATTTCCAAGACCTTAGCTTTTGAGATGATCGAAGCATTCGCGTGATTATAAAGATTTGAAATAATTTCAGGAGCGTAAACTGTACCCATCGCATGATCTTGCAAGACCCAAGCAAACCAGAACAG
This sequence comes from Paracoccaceae bacterium, assembly GCA_024742455.1. Lineage (GTDB taxonomy): Bacteria > Pseudomonadota > Alphaproteobacteria > Rhodobacterales > Rhodobacteraceae > JANSYL01. Next base: position 70,861 of record JANSYL010000008.1, read on the forward strand.
TTGGTATTCCTGCAAGCCGCCATAAGCTGCTGCTTTTGCGACCATTTCCCCGATGAAGTCTTTATCTTCTATATGCTTGCAAAATGACCAAATGTTCTTGGCCAAGTGCGGAAAACTTGTCGCAAAGTGTGGAAGGTGCGGCTGCACTTCTTCAGGATGGTCACGAAACAAGCTCAAAACAAGCTCCGCATCATCTTCCTCCAGGTGTGGCGACTTTAGGAGATCTCGCAAGTATTCCAGTTCTTCGTCGGTCATCTGAATTTCTTCAAACGCAGCTTCAAAGTCTTCAAGATATGCGAGTTGCGCAGCCTTTCTGCGCTTGGCAAGCAAGTTGGCCTTTACTTCGTCAATTTCATTTTCTACTCTTGCTGCGACAACGCCGCCAGCAACCGTCTTGCTGGGGTTTACTGTCAAACCCTTTTGACCAAGTAGCTTTTGTATTAAATAAAAGTCTTCGATCAACTTGTCTTCATCGGCTGAATATAGCACAAAATCATCCATAAAACGCACAACGGCGCTGGACTTAATTCCATGGTGCTGTTCAATAAACCTCAAAAAGTCACTGCCGACCATTTTGGCGGGGTACATTCCTTGCGGCCAACAGTCGATGCTCCGCCCTGAGTTGCTTTGCCTCAAATAGGCACCAAGTGCGTTCACGTCTGCTATATCAACACCCAAATTGGCAAACCATGCAACAATATCATGGTGGTAAATTCCGTTAAAGTAGGAAGCGACGTCAAAGCTCAACGAATGGTCGAACTGTGCGTCATATGCGGCAATAGCTTTCTTGTAGCCCGTATAGGAAGCTGTTGCAGGAATAGGTTTCCCATCTTCAAAACGATAACCAAAGTGTTTTTTGTGATTTTGGAAAGGCTTGCGAAACTTCGAACGGTTTCGGAAAATCACATCATACAAAAAGAACTCAGACACAGGGTCCAGCTTCACGGTTCGACGAAGATGGTTTCGAGGCTTTGACGCATATACACGCGTTTGCGCGAGAAACTGGTACGCTTTGTCCTCGTCAGCCTTGCTCAAACATCTTTGAATGTGGGCGTCAATTTCAGTCGCCCCATTGACAATGAGAAATCGACACGTTTCCATGGGAAACAATGTGCTGGCGAAATCGTATTCGAAGAACTCTCGGGACGTCTGCATGTCAAACTCGTAAAGTAAATCTATCTGGAACCTTACCTTAGATAAGCCGCTTTTGAAGGCTTGCGTAAAGCGAAAGTGTCCGACTCACGGTTGAGTAGATTCTTAGACCAAGTGCTCATCGCAGGATTGGTAGATCAACAAGCTAGCGGCAGCATGATCCACGCTGCCGCCTTGCAAAATGGAACTAATCTCGTGGGTGCGTCGAATACTGCTTGTGACGGGCTGCACTGCAGCGGTCGCGCTCAGGCTTAAGGTCCGCTATCGGCCACCACCCCCCTCACCGCCCCTTCTCCCCCAACGCCTCCATCTCCCGTAACAACCGCTCCACCGCGCCCTCCTTCGGGTCCGACGCCCCGGCGAACCACGTCACCCGCACAGGCCGAAACCCCACGAAGCCCAGCACCTGCCCCCGCATCTGCCGCAGCACCGCGTCGCCATAAGCCAGGCGCAGGAAGGCGCGCGGGGTGTCGGATGTGATCACCACCCGTGCCGTGCGTCCGGTCAGCAGGGGTTTGGGCAGGCCGATGGGCGTCGTTTCCTCGGTCGAAAACGTGCGCCCCGGCACCAGCACCCGGTCGATCCAGCCTTTCAGCTTCGCGGGCGGCCCGCCCCACCAGAGCGGGAAGGCCAGCACGAAATGGCTGCACCATTCGAGGTTTTCCAGCGCCTCCTCCAGCACCGGCTCCATCGGTTTGACGCTGTCATACCCGGCGATCCCCCGGTCGATGTCGAAACTCAGATCGGACAACTGGCTCAGCCGCACGTCATGCCCCGCCGCTTCGGCCGCCTCGGCATAGCGGGCCATCGCCTGCCGGGTGATCGAGGCCGGGCCGGGATGGCCGTTCAGGATGAAGATGCGTTCAGCCATGGGCGCGCCACGCCGCCGAAAAGCTGAAGATCAGGTTAACGAAACCGACTTTCGCGTCTGGAAACAATGGCATGGTCCGAATGCTCAACCTTAGGCACCCGGCCCGCGCCGCCTCATTCCCACTCCAGCGCGCCCTTTTTCCATTCATAGGCAAAGCCCACGGTCAGCACGGCCAGGAACACCATCATCGACCAGAACGCGGCATCGGTCAGGTCGGGAAAGGCCACGGCCCAGGGGAACAGGAAGGCGATTTCCAGGTCGAAGATGATGAACAGGATCGACACGAGGTAGAACCGCACGTCGAATTTCATCCGCGCATCGTCGAAGGCGTTGAACCCGCATTCATAGGCGCTGACCTTTTCGGGGTCGGGGTTGCGGACGGCGATCACCACGGCGGCCAGGATCAACAGCAGCCCCAGCCCGATGGCCAGCGCCAGCAGGATCAGGATCGGGGCGTAATTGCTCAGCAACTCTTGCATGGCCCCGGTGTAGGATGCCCGCCCCGAGCGGTCAACGGGGCCCGGGTGCGGCAAAGCGGGAAGGGATCAGCCGAACGCCCCGGCCAGAACCCGCGCCCCGGTCTCCACCATCCGGGCATCCGTCCAACCGGCCAGCGCCCGGGCGGTGCTGCCGCCGTTGAACCCCGCCAGAACCGGCACCCCGAACAGCGCCTGCAGGTTCAGCCAGAAGGCAAAGGCGCCGGGGGCCTCCCCGCTCTCGGGTGTCACCAGCCACGTGGCGTCCGCGTCCCAGAACACCTCGTCATAAGCGAGGTAAAGCTTGTCGAGCAGCCCCATGCCAAGCCGGTCGATGGCGGCCCATTTCTCCTCCGGCAGGTCCGGCGCGAACGCGATGGCCCGGCGCTGCAGCACGCCCAGAGGCACGGCCACGATCACCGCGTCGAACCCTTCGGCCGGCCCCGCCTGCGGCACGACTGCCGCCTGCCCCGCCGACCAGTCCACCCGCGAGACGGGCGTCGACAGATGCAGCCGGTAATCGCCCTGCAGCGCGGGCAGCAAACCGTCATAGCCGCCGGGCATCACCACTTCGGGCCCGCCATAATCATCCTGCATCCGGTAGGCGCTGAAATTGATCCGGTCCGCATCGGCCCCGAAGGACAGCTGGATTTCCGCCTCGGCCAGCCAGTCCGGGGCATCCCCATCGGCGATCTCGCGCCCGTCCGCCCCGCGGATCACGCCGCCATCATCCGTTGCAACCCGCGCCACCCCCAGGCCGTCGGCCAGGCCGGTCAGCGGATTGCCCCGCGTGCCGTGGATCCAGCTGGCCCCCAGGTCGAGCGGCAGCCCCAGCGAGCGATCCGTCCAGACCCGCCCGCCGATCCGGTCCCGCGCCTCGTAAACGGTGACGTCCACGCCTTCGCCCGCCAGCATCTGCGCGGCCGCCAGCCCCGACATGCCCGCCCCGATCACGCCGACCCGGGCATGCCCCGCATCGGCGGCCATTTCCGCCGTGCGCCGGCCGGATTCATACGCCGCATGCACGGTGCTGTTGTAGAAGGGATGAACCGCCTCCCCCGCGAAATAGACCCGGTCGGCGACCGGTGCCTCGAGCACCCGCCGGTCGCGCTGCCGCGCGCCGGTGGGCACGTAGGAATAGGACCCGAACGCCCACGGGTCGCGGCTCCAATTGGTCCTGAGATAGCCCACGGGCCCCGGCTCGGCCGCCGCCCGCCACGGCGTCATCGCCGCCAGCAGCGCCGCGCCCGACCCCTGCAGCACCCCGCGACGGGTCGTCATCGGGCTATCCCCCGGCCTTCACCTGGTCACGCAATTCCCGCCGCAGGATCTTGCCCGAGGCCGATTTCGGCACCGCCTCGACAAAGCGGTATTCCACCGGGTGCTTATAATGCGCCAGGCAGCTTTCCACATGCGCCCCGATCTCGGTCACGCCGATCTCCGCGCCCGGCGCTTTCACCACGAAGGCGATGGGCAGTTCCCCCGCCTCTTCATCGGGCTTGCCGATCACGGCGGCATCGGCGATGGCGGCATGGGAACACAGCGCCGCCTCCACCTCGGCCGGGGCGACCTGGAACCCCTTGTATTTGATCAGTTCCTTCAGCCGATCGCGGATGAACATGTAGCCATCGGCGTCGATCACAGCGAGGTCCCCGGTCTTCAGCCACCCATCCTCGGTCTTGGTCTGGGCGGTGGCCTCGGGGTTGTTGAGATAGCCCTGCATCACCTGCGGCCCGCGCACCCACAATTCGCCTTCGACATCCGGGTCGCAATCCTGCCCCGTTTCCGGGTCCACGATCCGGCATTCGGTCGAGGGCACCGCCTGCCCGCTCGACCCGTGGCGGATGTTGCCGCCCACGGTCATGTGGCTGATCGGGGCCATCTCGGTCATCCCGTAGCCCTGGAACGACTTGGCGCCGAACCGTTCGCCCACCGCGATCTCGGTCTCGGGACCCAGCGGGGCCGCGCCCGAAAAAATCTCCTGAACCGAGGACACGTCATACTCATCGACCATCGGATGTTTCGCCAGCGCCAGCGCCACGGGCGGCACGATGTAAAGCCGGGTCGCGCGATGTTCCTGGATAAGCTTCAGAAACATCTCCAGCTCGAACCGCGGCATGGTCACGATCTTCGCGCGCTCGGCCAGGAACAGGTTCATCAGAACCGTCATCCCGTAGATGTGAAAGAAAGGCAGAAAGGCGATGGCCGTGTCCTCGGGGCGGATCGACTGCACCGCCGCGCTTTGGGTGACATTGGCCACCAGGTTCGCATGGCTCAGCATCACGCCCTTGGGCTTGCCGGTGGTGCCCGAGGAATAGGGCAGGACGACGGTGTGATGGGCAAGGTCCACCGGGGCCTGGGCCACCATCTCCTGTCCCATCACGTCCTCCAGCGACAGGCCGGCATCGCCGCCGATCACCACCAGGTCGCGCACGCCGGTGCCCGCCATCGCCTCGCGCGCGACCTCGGCGAACATCGGCACGGTGACCAGCAGGACGGCGCCGGAATCCTGCAGCTGATGGGTTATTTCGGGCGCGGTATAGGTCGGGTTGATCGTGGTCACCGTGCCCCCGCCCCAGGCCACGCCATGAAACACCACCGGGTATTCAGGGATGTTGGGCGCCAGCAAGGCCACGGTACCCCCCGGCAACACACCGCGTTCCGTCAGGCCACCGGCCAGCCTGCGGATCATCGCCATCAGCGCGCCGGCGGTCAGGCTCCGGCCCGAAGGCCCGTCGATGATCGCGGTTTCGGGGTCCCGCCCCTCCAGCCCCTGAAACAGCTTTTCCGTGATCGAGATCGCAGGCACCTCGACCGTGCCGTGCAGGCTCGGGTAAATCTTCATCTTGTCCGTCCTCCCTGGCCGCCCCGCCTTGTGCGCGTCCGGGTGCGGCATGCAGGGCAGGCTAGCACGAAGGACCGATCAGATGTCCAGCACAACCGTGCCCATCTTCTCGCCCGCGGCCACCAGGTCATGCGCCGCCGCACAATCGGCCAGCCCCCCGCCCGGCACCACCGCATGGCTCAGCGCGCCGGCCTCCAGCCAGGCGGTCAGCTGCGCCTCGCCCGCGCGCCGCGCCGCGCCCTGCAACTGGTAGACGATCAGCATGTGCAGCCGGATATTCTTGAACATCAACGGGTAGAACTGAAGCGTGGGCGCCATCTGGCTGGCCGAGGCATAGCTGGCGATGGTCCCGCCGGGCTTGATCAGCGCCAGGCTCGCCTCCTGGTTGGCCGCGAAATCCACCTCGACGATGCGGTCGACGCCCGCGCCGCCGGTCATGTCCATCACCGCCTCGGCCACGTCCGTGTCGCGGTAATTGACCCAGTCCCCGGCCGTGGAATGGGCGGCCTTGGCCGCGGACGACACCGTGGTGATCACCCGTGCCCCGGCCAGCCGCGCCATCTGGCAGGCATAGCGCCCCACCGTGCCCGCGCCGCCCGTCACCAGAACCGTCTGCCCTTCGACCGGCCCATCGCCCAGCACCGCCATCCAGGCCGTCATCGCCGGGATGCCGAAACAGGCGGCCTCGCGGAACGCCACGCCATCGGGCAGCCGCACCGCCTGCTCGGCGGGCAGCGCGACACGTTCCGCCGCAGTGCCGAAGGCGCGCTGCCAGGCAGCGTTCCAGACCCAGACCCGCTCGCCCACCCGGGCCGGGTCCACACCGGGGCCAATGGCCTCGATCACGCCGGCACCGTCGGAATGCGGGATCACGCGCGGGTAGGCCATGACCGCCCCGGGCCGCGCCCCTGCGCGCAGCTTGACATCGGACGGGTTGATGCCCGTGGCCCGCAACGCCACCAGAACCTCGCCCTGCCCCGGCACCGGGTCGGGCAGATCACCCGGCACCAACACCTCTGCCGCCGGCCCGAAGCCTTCGTAATAAACCGCCCGCATCAAGGCCTCTCCCCGTCATGTCGCGCGCAATGCGCCCTCTTTGCTTTTCAAATACCTCCGCCGGAGGCATCCCGCAGCCTGCCGGACGCACAAGGTCCGGCCGGCATCGCGCCCCGGCCATACCGCGCCCGCGCGGCGCCAGCCGCGCGCGCCCTCATTCCATCCACGCCGCCTTCCGCTTCTCGAAAAACGCGGCAATCCCTTCCGCGCTTTCGGCGTCTTCCCAGCGCGACACCAGCGCCTCGATGCTCAGCGCGATCTCCCGGTCGCCCAGAGGCGCGCTCAGATCGGCGATCATCTTCTTGCCCGCCGCCACCGCCCCCGGCGCCGCCGACAGGTAAGGCGCGATCTCGGCCTCCACGGCCGCGTCCAGGTCTTTCGGGGCAACGGCCCGGGCCAGAAGCCCAAGATCCACCGCCTCCTCGGCGCCGAACAACCGGCCCGAGAAAAACACCCGCCGCGCCCGCGCCGCCCCCATGCGCGCGATCACATAGGGCGCGATGGTCGCGGGGATCAGGCCCAGCCGCACCTCGGTCAGCCCGAATTTCGCCCCCGTCACACCTATGGCCACGTCGCACACGCTCATCAGGCCGACCCCGCCGCCGAAGGCCTGGCCCTGGATGCGCCCGATCAGCGGTTTGGGCATCCGGTCCAGCGCCCCCAGCATTTCGGCCAGCGCCCGTGCCTCCCGCGTGCGGGTCGCGGCATCGGCCTCCATCTGCGCGCGCATCCATCCCAGATCGCCCCCGGCGCAGAAACTCGCCCCCGCACCGGTCAGAACGACAACCCGGACCGCCGGGTCGCGGCCCAGCCGGTCGGCGGCCCGGGTCAGCGCGCCGATCATTTCGGCATCCATCGCGTTGTGCCTGTCAGGCCGGTTCAGCATCAGGGTCGCCACCCCGCGCCCGTCCACCGTGATGTCGATCGTTTCGCTCATGCCTCTCCCTTTCGCATCGCGCGTGCCATGCCGGCGGCTTTTCCGATCACCCCGATGTCGAGCCCCGTCTCGTATCCCTTCGCCGCCAGGTGCCGCGCCACCGCCTCGGTCGCCACGTTGCCCGCAGCACCCGGCGCATAGGGGCAGCCGCCCAGACCGCCGACCGCGGCGTCAAAGACCCGCAGACCATGCGCCAGCGACACGTCGATATTGTCCAGCGCCCGGCCCCGCGTGTCGTGGAAATGCCCGGCCAGCCTTCCGGCGGGCACCACCCCCGTCACCACCCGCAGCATCGCGTCCACGGTCTCCGGCACCCCCGCCCCGATCGTGTCACCGAGCGAGACCTCGTAACACCCGGCCTCATACAGATGCGCGGCCACCCGCGCCACGTCACCGGGGTCGACCGCCCCGTCATAGGGGCAATCGGTCACGCAGCTGACATAGCCGCGCACGGGCAAACGGGTCTCGGCCGCCGCCTCGAGGATCGGGGCGAAGCGCCCGAAACTCTCCGCAATCGTCGCGTTCACATTGGCCCTGGAAAACCCTTCCGAGGCCGAGGCGAAGACCGCGATCTCGTCCGCCCCCGCCGCCACGGCGTCCTCATAGCCCCGCATGTTCGGCGTCAGCGCGGCATAGGACACGCCGGGCGCGCGGGTGATGCCCGCCAGCACCTCGGCGCTGCCCGCCATCTGCGGCACCCATTTGGGGCTTACGAAACTGGCCACCTCGATCCGCCGGAACCCCGCCCCGCTCAGGCAATCGACCAATGCGACCTTCTCGGCCACCGGGATCGGGCGCGCCTCGTTCTGCAACCCGTCGCGGGGCCCGACCTCGAAGATCTCGACGAAATCGCTCATGCGTCCGGCACCGGATAGAAGTCCTGGGCATAGAAATCCCTCGGCCCTTCCAGCGCCACCGCCGCCCGGAATGCAGGCCGCGCCTGCAGCCGGTCCCAATAGGCCTGCAGCTTCGGCCAGGGGTCCATCGGCACGAAATAGGGCACGGCATACAGATTGAAGCCCATCATCACATCCGCCGCCGAGAACCCGGAGGGCAGGATGTAATCCCCCTCCAGCATCGCCTCGAACGCCGCCACCGTCGCCCGCAGCCGTGCGGTGTTCAGCTTCACCACCACGGGCGAGGGTTTCGCGGGCGGGCGCAGGAACACATGGTTGAGGTTCAGCTGTTCGATCAGCGACGCCTGCGTCTCCGCGAACCCCATCACCTCCAGGAACCGCCAGCGTTCGGGGTTGCCCGTCCCCCGCCCGAACCCGTGTTCGGGCCGGGTCTCGCACAGGTATTGCAGGATCGCGGCGGATTCGAAAATCACCTGCCCGTCGATCTCCAGTGCCGGGGACCGCCCGGCGGGCGACCGGGTCAGGAAATCGGCCTCGCGCATCTTCGGCCCGCCGATCTCATAGATCTCCAGTTCGGGCGTGATCCCCATTTCCTGCAGCAGCCAGAGCACCCGGAAGGACCGCGACCAGCGGACATGGTGCAGGCGGATCGCGCCGTCTTGTGCGGCATCCGTCATCCCTCTTCCTCCTCCAGCACGATCAGCGGCGCACCCGCTTCCACCTGATCTCCGGCGGCGGCCAGCACCTCGGCCACGACACCGTCGCGCCCCGCCGTCAGGCTGTGCTCCATCTTCATCGCCTCCAGCACGGCCAGCCGGTCGCCCGCCGTCACCGCCTGGCCCGCCGTGACATGCACCGATTTCACCAGCCCCGGCATCGGCGCCTCGATCCGCCCGGCGGCAGCGCCCGCATCACCGCCCACATCCAGCGGGTCGACACGCCCGAAGTGATAATTGTTCCCCCAGAAGACCGATACCCCGGCACCGTGGCATACGCCCGTCGCAGGCACCGGCGCGCCATCGACACACCAGCGCGCGCCATCCCATTCCAGCATGTGAACCGTCTCGTTCAGGCTGACCCGCACCCCGTCGCGGCCCGGTTCCACCACGGCCTCGACCACCTCCTCGCCCATCGTCAACCGGCAGCTCTGGCGCAAGGGCGCCCACAGCGTGAAGCCCTGCAGATAGGGCCCCGCCCGGTCCAGCCCCATCGCGGTGGCCGCCGCGATGGCCTGCGTCCGGGTGCAGGGTCTGGTCTCTGCCGACAGCGCCGCCAGATCCCGGTCGATGAGGCCGGTATCCACGTCTCCTGCGCGGAACCCGTCATGCAATGCCAGCGCACGCAGGAAGGCCAGGTTCGTCACCGTCCCCGCAACCTCGGTGCCCGCCAGGGCCCGCTCCAACTGCCTCAGCGCCACCTCCCGGGTCGGGCCATGCACGATCAGCTTGGCGATCATCGGGTCATACCAGGGGGAAATCTCGTCGCCCTCCCGCACGCCGGTATCGGCCCGCGCGCCCTCGGGAAATGCCAGATGGGTCAGCGTGCCGGTCGCGGGCAGGAACCCTTTCGGCGCATCCTCGGCGTAAAGCCGCGCCTCGAAGGCGTGGCCGCTGATCGACAGGTCATCCTGCGTCGCGGGCAATTCCTCCCCCGCTGCCACGCGCAATTGCCATTCCACAAGGTCCGCGCCGGTGATGGCTTCCGTCACCGGGTGTTCGACCTGCAGACGCGTGTTCATTTCCATGAAATAGAACCGGTCGTCGCGCAGCCCGTCCGAGGCATCGACGATGAACTCCACCGTGCCCGCGCCCGCATAGCCGATGGCCTCCGCCGCGCGCACGGCGGCCGCCCCCATCGCCGCGCGCATCGCGGGCGTCATGCCCGGCGCGGGGGCTTCCTCGATCACCTTCTGGTGGCGGCGCTGCAACGAACAGTCCCGTTCGAACAGATGCACCGCGCGTGTGCCGTCGCCGAACACCTGCACCTCGATATGGCGCGGGGTGCCCACGAATTTCTCGACCAGCACGTCCGTGTTGCCGAAGGCCGTCGCCGCCTCGCCCCGCGCGCTGTCCAGCGCGGCCGCGAAATCCTGCGCCTTGGTGACAAGCCGCATCCCCTTGCCGCCGCCGCCTGCGACCGCCTTGATCAGCACCGGGTATCCGATCGCATCCGCCGCCCCCGACAGATGCTCGGGGTCCTGGTTGTCGCCATGATAGCCCGGCACGACCGGAACGCCCGCCTCGGCCATCAGCGCCTTGGCCGCATCCTTCAGCCCCATCGCCCGGATCGCTTTCGCCGACGGCCCGACGAAGACCAGCCCCGCCGCCTCCACCGCCTCCACGAAATCGGGGTTCTCGCTCAGAAACCCGTAGCCGGGATGGATTGCCTGCGCCCCCGTCGCCCGCGCCGCCGCGATGATCGCGTCACCCTTCAGGTAGCTGTCGGCCGGTTTCGGCCCGCCCAAATGCACCGCCTCATCGGCCATCGCCACGTGCCGCGCACCCCGGTCGGCATCCGAGAACACCGCCACCGTCCGCACCCCCATGCGGCGGCAGGTCTCGATGACCCTGCAGGCGATCTCGCCCCGGTTGGCGATCAGGATTTTGTCAAACATGGCGCACGCCCCCTTCTCCGTCGCAATCCGTGGCCGCCGCGTCTCGAACTGCGAAAAAATTCCACCCTGACGGCGGGGTTGCGGGCCGCGCCGATTTCCTAGGGCGGCGCACAAAATCTCGGGGATGGGGCGCGCGCGGCCCCCATATCACGCGCCCCATTGCCGCCACATTCCCAGTTTTCCACCCGTTTTCCACAGCCAGAGCGAACCATAACCCTTTGGAGTCACGACAAAAACCGTTGACAGGTCGAATTGGGGCGACAATAAGGCAAGTGCCTGGGCGGGGCACGATTGATGGATTTCGAATATCATGTCGTCCCGGGCCATCCGCCTTTTGGTCGCCGCCTGCGCGCTGTTGCTCAGCGTGTCCCCGGCCGTCGCGCAAACCAGTTTCGGGCCGCAACGCGCCACCGGCGTGAACGGCATGACTGCTGCAATGATTATGGTCCCCACCAACGATACCGGTGCGCGCCGCCTGACAGTGGATTACGCGGGTGACCTGACCGATCCAGGCCAGGCCATTACAGTGCTCGTTGACCGTGTTGTGGTAGGCACCCTGAGGGGAGGCGCGGCGACCTGCACGGCAGTGACCCGTGAAGTCATCGAAATCGACGACGCCACCTATACTGCCGCGGCGAGTGATGGGATGGTGCACATCACCTTCGATGCAACGGGCTCCGCGCCCACCGTCGATCCGGTCTGCGGCACCGCGACCCCCTATACCGGCCCCTTCACCGGCCTCAACGGCACCCTTTCGGGCTTCGCCGTGGTCGGCACCCTCTCCGCCTCCGGCGCCGCGCCCGGGGCCCAGCAATCGACCGATGCCGCCCTGCGCGGCACGCTGGCCCTGACCTACGGCCCCGACCGCAGCCGCCGCATCGCGGTGCTGAACGGCGGGGGCGGCGACGGGCAGACCGTGTCGGTCGACGGCATGACCCTGTTCGAAAACAGCCCCTTCGCGCTCGATCTCGGGGCGCGGACCCTGTCCTTCGCGGCGGCGACCGGCGGCGACGGGCTGCGCCTCTGGGCCGAGGGGCGCGTGCTGGCCGTCGATGACGCGACCACGCGCGATCAGCTTTACGGCCTCGTCCATGCCGGTGTCGAAACCATCATCGCCGACACGACGCTGATCGGGCTCGGGCTGACCCTCGACCGGCTCACAGGCACCGAGATCGCCACCGGCGATGACAGCACCGCCCGGGGCTGGATGATCGGCCCGGCCCTGACCCATCGCTTCGCGGGCGGTCTCTACCTCGACGGCCGCGCCGCCTGGGGACAGGTCGAAACCGAGATCGACCGCGCCCCCGGCGGCACCGACCGCTATGGCGCGGACCGGGCGCTGGTCGACCTCGCGCTTGTGGGTCAGGCCCGGATGGGGGCCCTGACGCTGGAACCCCGCGCCGCCTATGGCTGGTACCGGGAACAGGCCGAGGGCTATACCGCCACCGGGTTCGGCCCCGTCGCAGGCAGCACCACGACCGTCCGCCAGGGTACGCTCGGCGCGCGCCTGTCGGGCGATCTCGACACCGGCACGGGCCAGGTGATGCCGTTTCTCGACCTGTCTACCGCCTTCGCCGATATCTCGGGCGGCGCATTGACCCCCGGCTCGGCCGGCAATGCCGCCGATGGCTGGTCCGGCCAGATCGGGTTCGGCGCCGACTATACCGGCGATACCGGTGCGGTCTGGTCGGCCGAACTGGGCCTTGGCGGCCTCGGCACCGATGCGCAGACGCTGACCGGCCGCATCAGCCTCAGCATCCCGTTCTAAGCCCCTGCCCCGCCTGTCTTTGCTGTCCAGATACCCTCGGGCAAGTGTCGCGATCCGTGGCGCCACCGGTTCAGGCCCGGGTGGCGACGGCCGGGGGCAGCGCCCCAAATCCGCGCTCACATGCGGAACACGCCGAACCGCGTGTCCTCTATCGGCGCGTTCAGCGCGGCGGCCAGGCTCAGGCCAAGAACCTCGCGCGCCTTCCTCGGATCACAAATCCCGTCATCCCACAGCCTGGCCGAGGCATAAAGCGGATGCGACTGTTGCTCGAACATGTCGATCGTGGGCTGTTTGAACGCGGCTTCCTGCTCGGCCGACCACGTCTCGCCCGCCCGCTCCATCGCGTCGCGCCTGACCGTGGCCAGAACGCCCGCCGCCTGCGCGCCCCCCATGACCGAGATGCGCGCATTCGGCCAGGACCACATGAAGCGCGGCTGGTAAGCCCGCCCGGCCATGCCGTAATTTCCCGCCCCGAAGGACCCGCCCACCACCATCGTCACCTTGGGCACGGCGGTGGTGGCCACGGCGGTCACCATCTTCGCCCCGTGCCGGGCGATGCCTTCGTTCTCGTATTTCCGCCCCACCATGAACCCCGTGATGTTCTGAAGGAACACCAGCGGGATCTTCCGCTGCGAACACAGTTCCACGAAATGGGCAGCCTTCTGAGCGGATTCGGAAAACAGCACGCCGTTGTTGGCGACAATTCCGACATCCATCCCCAGGACCTGTGCAAAACCCGTCACGATGGTTTCGCCGAAGCGCGGCTTAAATTCATCGAACCAGCTGTCATCGACGAGGCGCGCGATCACCTCGCGGATGTCATAGGGCGTGCTCAGCGACGCGGGCACCACACCCAGCAACTCCTCCGGGTCATAATCCGGCGGGCGATGGTCTTGGATGGTGGGTTTCACCCACCCTACCGCGCCTCCCTGTAGGGTGGGTGAAACCCACCGCCCTCCACCCAAGGACCGCACAGCCCGCCGCGCCAAGGCCAACGCATGCCCGTCATCCTCGGCCAGGTAATCGGCCACGCCCGACAGCCGGGTGTGCACCTCCCCGCCGCCCAGGTCCTCGGCGCTCACGACCTCGCCGGTCGCGGCCTTCACAAGGGGCGGACCGGCCAGGAAGATCGTCCCCTGTTCCTTCACGATGATCGACACGTCCGACATCGCGGGCACATAGGCCCCGCCTGCCGTGCAGGACCCCATCACGACCGCGATCTGCGCGATGCCCTTCGCGCTCATCCGCGCCTGGTTGTAGAAGATGCGCCCGAAATGGTCGCGGTCGGGGAAGACTTCGTCCTGGTTGGGCAGGTTCGCCCCCCCGCTATCGACCAGGTAGATACACGGCAGGTGGCATTCCTCGGCGATCTCCTGGGCGCGCAGGTGTTTCTTTACCGTCATCGGGTAATAGGTGCCGCCCTTCACGGTGGCGTCGTTGCACACGACCATCACCTGCCGCCCCTCGACCAGACCCACCCCGGCGATAACGCCCGCGCAGGGCGCCGCCCCGTCATACATCCCGTGCGCCGCTGTCGCGCCGACCTCAAGGAAGGGGCTGCCGGGGTCCAGCAAGTTGGCCACCCGGTCGCGCGGCAGCATCTTGCCGCGCCCCACATGCCGCTCCCGCGCCCGGTCACCGCCGCCAGCCGCCGCCAGCGCGGCGGCCTCCTCCACGACGCGCAGGCTTTCCAGATGCGCCGCCCGGTTGGCCGCCGCCTCCGCCGAAGACGCGATGAAACTCGATGTCAGGCGCATCGCCCCCTCCTCACTCCGGCCGCCGCACAGGCATCGGCGGCGGCGGTTCCATCGCCCATCCGGCCTCCACCGCTGATCCGGCCACGCCCAAAAGCCGCGCCATCTGCCAGAGCGATACGGCCTGCGCCAGCTTCAGGTTTGCCTGATGGGCCGCGCACCAGGAGGCGTAATCATCATCGGCCCCCGCGCAATCGGGCCCCGCATTCGACCCATGCGCCACCGCCCAGACCCGGGGGTAAGCCCGGTCAGACCACAGCGGGTCGCGCCCGGCCACCGCCTCGGGCGCGGGCAGGCTGGCCAGCACCGCGTCGCGCATCGCCTGCTGCGCCTCCGCCAGACCCAGTTTGCACGCCACCGCGTCGTCGCGCCGGTCGCAGGCCACAATGCCCAGCGTGCCGCAGAACCGGACCCGGTCCCGGTGCACCAGGTCCCAATCGGTGCCCGACAGCGCCAGGTCGGCCTCGAACCCCGCCACGACCCGCGCCATGCAGATCGCGTGACTTTCGACCACCGGGTCGGTGTCGGCCACCGCGGGCCCCGCTGCCAGAACGGCCAGAACCACCAGCGCCCTCATGCCCGGCACCCCGGGGTCTCCACATCGGCCCGGCCAACCGGCCTCTGGGCGCGCCGGTCCGTGCCCTCGTCCGGCACCCCGCCGGCAGGGTTCGGCATCCGCGCCCCGCGGCTCAGGGTCGGGGGAAGGGTTATGGTTCTGAAACGGATGGCGGCCGGGTCGCTGCGCTCGGTCATGTTTCCGGCCCCTCCGCATCAAGCGCGACCACGACAGGGGTGCCCCACCCGTCGAGCGCCTCGACCCAGACATCCGCCCCGCCCGTTCCGCAGGTCACGATCAGCCGCACCCCGTCGATGGCCGCGGGCCGCGCCGCGCAATCGGTGGGCGCGCCGCCGGTTTCCGCCACATAGCGGCCCGCCGCCGCCTCGATGATCTCGGTCTCGCCCGGGGGCACGGCCCCGAGGCCCAGCACCAGCCCGAGACCGGCAGCGGCCAGAAGCAGCCCGGACAGGCTCAGAACCTGCAGACGGCTCATCGCTCGGGGTCCTCCTTGATCTCGCTGATTTCCCGGTCAAGGAAATAACTGATCGCCGACCGGATCGCGACCAGCAGCGCCAGGAACAGAAGGTCACCCAGCGCAAGGCTGACAGCGGCGTGGATGATGTCGGAGACGATGAACAATTCCAGCCCCGACAGGATGTAACGGCCCAGTTCCACCCGTTCGCGGTTGATGATCCGGGCGCGGTCGGCCTCGGGGCGGCGCATCTCGGCCTGGACGAAACCTGCAAGGAACCGGATCGTCCCGATCAGGATCACCGCGACGGCCAGCAGCGCCACGATTGCCGCCACCCATTCCAATGCCAGCACCAGCCCCTGCAACTCCCGGTGCAGGATGCCCTCGGTCGCTCCGATGCCCGGCAGATCCTCCATCGCTCAGCCCATCGATGCCATCAGTTCGCGCCCCACCAGCATCCGGCGGATCTCGGACGTGCCCGCCCCGATCTCCATCAGCTTGGCGTCACGAAACATCCGGCTGACCGGGTGGTCGTTCAGAAACCCCGCGCCGCCCATCGCCTGCACCGCCTGGTGGGCGACCTTCATCCCCTCCTCCGAGGCATAAAGGACGCAGGCCGCCGCATCCTGGCGCGTCACCTGCCCCCGGTCGCAGGCCTTCGCCACCTCATAGGCATAGGCGCGCGCGGAATTCATCGCCGTGTACATGTCGGCGATCTTGCCCTGCATCAGCTGGAAATTCCCAATGGACTGGCCGAATTGCTGCCGGTCGCGCATGTAGGGCATCACCTCGTCGAGACACCCGGCCATGATCCCGATATTGACGCCCGACAGCACGACCCGCTCGTAATCGAGGCCCGACATCAGAACGGCCACCCCGCGCCCTTCCTCGCCCAGCACGTTCTCGAACGGCACCTCGACATTCTCGAAGATCAGCTCGGCCGTGTTCGACCCGCGCATCCCCAGCTTGTCAAAATGGGGCGAGGTCGAAAACCCCGTCATCGTCTTCTCGATCAGGAAGGCCGTGATCCCCTTCGACCCGGCATCGGGGTCGGTCTTGGCATAGACGACCAGCGTATCGGCATCAGGGCCATTGGTGATCCAGTATTTCGTGCCGTTCAGCACGTAGCGGTCATTGCGCTTTTCGGCGCGCAGCTTCATGCCCACCACGTCCGACCCCGCCCCCGCCTCGGACATCGCCAGCGCGCCCACATGTTCGCCGGAAATCAGGCCGGGCAGGTATTTTTCCTTCTGTTCCGGCGTGCCGTTCAGCTTGATCTGGTTCACACACAGGTTGGAATGCGCGCCATAGCTCAGCCCGATCGAGGCCGAGACGCGGCTGATCTCCTCGACCGCGACCGTATGGGCAAGGTATCCCATGCCCGCGCCGCCGTACTCCTCATCCACGGTGATGCCCAGCAGGCCCAGATCGCCCATCTCGCGCCACAGCTCGTTGGGAAAGGCGTTGGAACGGTCGGTCTCGGCGGCCAGCGGCTTGACCCGCTCCTGCGCCCAGCGGTGCACCATCTCGCGCAGCGCCTCGACCTCTTCGCCCAGATCGAACTTCATCGACGCCAGAAACATCCAACCTCTCCCGTTAATTGAACGCTCGTTCATTTCATAGGGCGGGGCGGGGGCGAAGTCAAAGGATTCGGTTTGTGGCGTTTGCGCCCCGGCACGGGACCAGGGGCGCCATTCACCCTTGCTTAACCCTGCCGCGTTAGACCCCTGTGCTGATCGCGATCCGCCGGGTCTCTCTGCCCGGCACATGCACGAGGTTCTCCAAGGTGCCGCGCTGAAGACAGCCCCCTCATCGGGCCAAGGTGCCGCCTGGACCGGACCGGCCAAATGTCCGCCCGCCTATGCGGGTCAGAACCGCCGCACCTGAAGCGGCGCCGCTTCTCTGTGCCCTGCCATCGCCCGAACGCGATCTTGCAGCGCCCTTTCCACCGAGCCCACGACCATCCGGCGCGACAGCCATGCCCGGCGACAGCTTCGCGCGCCCTGACGACCGAAAATCTCCAGATTTTCATCAGGAAAATCTGCAGATTTCCCATCCGGAAAACGCGCGTTTTCCGCCACGTTTTTCGCGCGAAAAACGCCCCCTTTACCTCATGGCGCGCGCAGGCTTTCCTGCAGGTGACCCAAGCATCCGAAAGCCCCCCATGCTCCGCTTCCACATCTACGACGTCTTCACCGACACGCCCTTCACCGGCAATCCGCTGGCCATCGTCGAAGGCGCAGATGCGCTGGCGGACACGGAAATGCAGACGCTGGCGCGCCAGTTCAACCTCAGCGAGACGATCTTCATCCACACCCCCGACGATCCCGGTCACACCGCCAAGGTCCGCATCTTCACCCCGGGCGCGGAAATCCCCTTCGCGGGCCACCCCACCATCGGCTGCGCGGTCCATCTCGGGCAAGGCCGCGACCATGTCACGCTCGAGGAGGTCGCGGGCCTTGTCCCCGTCACCCTGTCCGGTCCCGCCGATGCGCGCATGGCCGAATTCACGGCCCCGCGCCTGCCCGCCCCGATCGGCACGCCACCCGATATTCCGACGCTTGCCACCGCCACGGGCCTGCCGGAAACCGCCTTCGGCCCCCATGCACCCGGCGCCTTCGAAGGCGGGCCGGCCTTCCTGTTCGCCCAGCTTCGTGACCTCGACGCCCTGGCGCAGGCCAGGCCGCAAAGCGGGGCCTGGGACAAGATGCTCGCCACCGCAGGCATCGACGATACCGGCCGCTCCGGCGTCGGCCTTTACCTTTATGCGCAGGGCGGCATGACCGACATCCAGGCGCGCATGTTCGCCCCCAATGACGGCATCCCCGAAGACCCGGCAACGGGGTCGGCCACCGCCATCCTGGCCGCGCAGCTATTGGCCAACGGGATGCTCGCGGATGGCGATACCACCCTGACCCTTGCCCAGGGGGTGGAAATGGGGCGCCCCAGCCGCCTGCGCCTGACCACAGCCGTCGCGAGTGGCACCCTCACCGAGATCCGCGTGGCGGGACAGGCGGTGAGGGTGGCCGATGGTCAGATCAGGCGCCCGGGATAAACCATCAGCTCAATAGCCCGGCGCACGAACGGGTTCAGGGTAAACCACCATCGCCCCCACAGGTGTGCGTTCACAGGGAGGGCCCCACGCATTCGCTGCGGCTTCGGTCCAAAGCAACGGCAATCCATCATCGTAAAGGGCGGGGTTGCGAAACTGGAAATCAATCCCATCGTCCAAAGTCTCGAAATGGGTGACGAAGCGACCATCGTCGCCGTTCGCGCGATACGTGTTGCTGCCCTCAAGCAGGTCTTCGAGGGTCGCCGCCGCATACTCGTTTCTGTTTATGAACGCGTTGCCCACCAGAAAATGGCCTGACGGAACCCAGCACTCGCCATTGCGGTAAAACCATTGCGCGATAAACACGGTTTCCTTGGCAAAATTGCTGCCAATCGGTTCCACGTCTCCAAGTTGTGGGAAATCCTGCCCGTGCCCGCCGGTGACATAGACCTCAAAAGGTCCCTCGGCTGTTCCCGTTGATGCAGCGGGTTGGCCAGTATCTTGCGCCCCTGTCTCCGCCTGCGCCGTCTGCGCCGCCGTGCCCTGCGTTTCAGGGGCCGCCGCCACGACGGACCGCAGCCAGTTCAGATCGCCCTCGGCCATCCCCGTCGTCTCAAGCTGCGCGAGAACGCGCTCGGCCCGCGCCCGGTCGGGCGTGACGCCGTAATCGCCACTTGCAAGGGCCCCGATCAGAACAAACCCGGCCTCCAGCCACCCTTCCTCCAGCGCCCCTTCCATCCAGCCCAGCCCGGCCATGGGGTCCGCATCGACGCCCGCGCCTTCCAGCAGCACGAGGCCCCAGTGATACATGCCCCGGCCATAGCCGCGCTCAGCGGCGAGCCGGAATGTCTGGTTTGCCCAGGCTCGATCCTCCGGCACGGACCCCCGGTCGCAATCGGCCGATGGCAGAAGGATCAGGCCCAGGTTCGTCAAGGCGACCGGGTTCCGGCTCATGTCGGCCCCGACCGACAAATTGAAGAACGCGTCGGCATCGCCGAAACATGCAGCCTCGGCCAAGTCATCGTAGAACGGGGCGTCTTCCACCCAGCGCGGATCCCGATCTGCAAGGGCGGGCGCGGCGAACACGGCACCGGCCGCGAAGACGCCGATCCATGGGAAAAGGGTGCGCGGCATGTCCAACTCCTTCAATCAATTCAAACCGATCCGACGGATACTGCCGCCCCGGACACATGCGGGCGACCCTAGCAAATCACCCGTGTCGCGCCAAAACTTTCCCCGGACCTGCGACCATGCCCCCCGCGTCACCGCGCCCGCCACCTTTCCCCCGGCGCGCCAGCCGCCTATATCCCCCTGCATGTTTGCAGACCTCATTCGCCGCCTCACCGCTCCTCAGCCCGAGCCCCTGCCCTATGACGATGCCCGCCTTGCGCTGGCCGCCCTGCTGGTGCGCATCGCGCGCTCCGATGGCGATTACGCCCAGGTCGAGGTGGACCGGATCGACCGCCTGCTCGGCGCGCGCTATGACCTCAGCCCCTTCGAGGTGACGAAACTGCGCCGCGATGCCGAGGCGCTGGAATCCGAGGCGCCCGACACCGTCCGCTTCACCCGCGCGATCAAGGATGCCGTCCCTTACGAGGACCGCAGCCGCGTAGTCGAAAGCCTGTGGGAAATCGTGCTGGCCGATGGCGAACGCGACCATGAGGAGGACGCGCTTCTGCGCCTCGTCGCCCCGATGCTTGGCATCAATGATCGCGACAGCCATATCGCGCGCCAAAGGGTCGAAGCACGCCGGGCATGATCGCCAGCCTGCCGATGTATTGGCGGGCCGAAACCGCCGCCCCCTGGCGCGCCTTCTGGGCCCGGGTGCAGGCCGCGTCCCCCGGTCTGGACCTGCCCGGTCTGACCCCGCCCGAAGACATACCGCAGCCCTGGACCGATCATTGGCTGCGCCCCGATCTGGCGCTTTCGATGACCTGCGGCCTGCCTTTCCGCACCGCGCTTAAGGGGCGCGTCACCTATGTCGGCACGCTCGATTTCGGCCTCGGCTGCGCCGCGGGGCATTACTGGTCCCAGGTGGTGGCGCATCCCGGTGCCGACCTGTCCGGTCCGCTCAGGCTGGCCTACAATTCGGCCGACAGCCAGTCGGGATGGGCCGTCACGCAATCCGCCCCTCCCTTCGACGCGGCGCCGCGCTTCGGCGCGGTCCTCGAAACCGGCAGCCACGCCGCCTCCCTCGCCGCGGTCGCCGGGGGGCGTGCCGACATCGCCTATCTCGACGCGGTGACCTGGCGGCTGCTCGGCCGCCATGACCCGAACGCGGCCCGGGTGCGCCCGGTGGGGCGCTCGGTCGCCACGCCCGGCCTGCCCTTCATCACCGCGACGGGGCGGGACCCCGCCCCGTTGCGCGCGGCCCTTGAACGGGCGATCGCCGCCACCCCCCTGGCGGACCAGGACCGTCTTGGCGGCAGGCTGAGCTTCCATCTCCTCGATCCCGCCGCCTATCTCGCCGTGCCTGTCCCGAAACCGCCCGCGATTTGAGCATCTGACGCGGCGGCAGGCCCGAATTGCCGCAGGAAACGCCGCACCCGCGCATAAGAACATTGCATTCGCCTCAAATTTTCGCAGAAATCCACAGGTTCCAAGGGGAAGGGCTGTCATCACCGTGTCCGCTGCCATCCCGCCGGTGATCGAAATCACCGGCCTGCACAAAAGCTTCGGCGATCTCGAGGTGCTGCGCGGCGTCGATCTGACCGCCCATGCAGGCGACGTGGTGTCGCTGATCGGGTCCTCGGGGTCCGGCAAATCCACCCTTCTGCGCTGCCTGAACCTGTTGGAAGACAGCCAGCAGGGCGAGATCATCTTCGAAGGCGAACCCGTCACCTGGCGCGGGTCCGGCCCCGGACGCCACCCCGCCGACCGCGAACAGGTCCGCCGCATCCGCACGAACCTTTCGATGGTGTTCCAGCAGTTCAATCTCTGGTCTCACCTGACGATCCTGCAGAACGTGATGGAGGCGCCCGTCACCGTCCTCGGCCAGCCGAAGGCCGAGGTCGAGGACCGGGCGCGCGCCTATCTCGACAAGGTCGGCATCGGTGAAAAATGCGACGCCTGGCCTGCGCAGCTGTCGGGCGGCCAGCAGCAGCGCGCCGCCATCGCCCGCGCGCTCTGCATGGAACCGCGCGCGCTTCTGTTCGATGAACCGACCTCGGCCCTCGACCCCGAGCTCGAGCAGGAGGTCGTCCGCGTGATCCGCGCCCTGGCCGAAGAGGGGCGCACCATGATCCTCGTGACCCATGACATGCGCATGGCGCGCGACCTGTCGACGCGCACGATCTTCCTGCACCAGGGCCGGGTCGAGGAAGAAGGCCCGCCCGCAGACCTATTCGGCGCGCCGAAATCCGCCCGCCTCAAGCAATTCCTCAGCCACAGCCAAGCGGCCTGAGGGCAGACCACCACCCAAACCAACCGGGAGACTGACCCATGAAAAAGACCCTGATCCTGACCACCGCCCTGGCCATGCTGGCCGGCACGGCCTTCGCGCAAGACGTGGTGCGCATGGGCACCGAAGGCGCCTACCCTCCCTACAACTTCATCGGCGATGACGGCGAGATCACCGGCTTCGAACGCGCCCTGGGTGACGAGCTTTGCGCCCGCGCCGAACTGACCTGCGAATGGGTGCTGAACGACTGGGACTCGATCATCCCCAACCTGACCTCGGGCAATTACGACACCATCATCGCGGGCATGTCGATCACCGATGAACGCGACGAGGTGATCGATTTCACCCAGGCCTATATCCCGCCCGCCTCCTCGCTCTTCATGGGCATGGAAGACGGCATCGACCTCGACGGGGCGGTGATCGCGGCGCAGACCAACACCATCCAGGCAGGCTATATCGCCGCCGAAACGGGTGCTACCCTGCTGGAGTTTGCCACCCCCGATGAAACCGTTGCCGCCGTCCGCAATGGCGAGGCCGACGCGGTCTTTGCCGATGGCGATTTCCTGATCCCCATCGCGGCCGAGGACGCGATGCTCGACATCATCCTCGACCCCGTTCAGCTCGGCGGCGGCGTCGGCATGGGCCTGCGCGAAGGCGATCCGCTGATCGCGCAGTTCGATGCCGCCATCACCTCGATGAAGGAAGACGGCACGCTGAACGCGCTGATCGTGGAATGGTTTGGCGACGAGGCCCAAACCTGGTGATCCGTCCCTGACACGCCCTTGATCCCGGGGGCCGCGCCAATCCAACCCGGCGCGGCCCTGCCCCTCTTTGCTTTTCAAATACCTCGGGGGACGGCCCGGCAGGGCCGGGGGGCAGCGCCCCCTCATCCGCCCCGAACCCCAAGGCACGCATGTTCGAGTTCTGCACCGATCCATCCGTTCTGCCGACAGGCCAGTGGTTCGCCTGTTACCTGACGAACGGGGTGCATTTCCTGTTCTACCAAAGCTTTCTGACGGTATTCCTGCTGCTCGCCATCACCGCGCCGCTGGCGCTGGCCATGGGCTTCGGCGCCGCCGCCGCCAGCCGGGCCGAGATCGCGCCCATCCGCTGGCTCGGCAAGGGCTACACCGCGATGGTCCGCGGCGTGCCCGATATCGTCTTCTTCCTGTTCTTCGTCCTCGTCCTCGACCAGGGCATCGAATACATCCGCCATCTCATCGCCTGCCCCGGCTGGACCGACCCAATCCGGCAGGGCGCCAATTTCATCGTCTGCGACGCTGCCCGCACCCCGCAATCCTCCGCGCCGCAATGGGTGCATGAGACGTATAATTTCGCCCTCGCCATTTTCACCTATGCCATCGTCTTCGGCGCCTTCTGCGGCAACGTACTTTACGGTGCGATGCAGGCGGTGCCGCGCGCGCAGCTGGAAACGGCCGAAGCCTATGGCATGGCGCGCGGCCAGGTGTTCTGGCGCGTGCTGGTGCCGCAGATGTGGATCTACGCACTGCCCGGGCTGTCGAATATCTGGATGATCCTGATCAAGGCCACGCCGCTGCTGTTCCTGCTGGGCATCCAGGACATCGTGTTCTGGGCGCGGGAGTTGGGCGGGTCGCGGACCTCGGCCTACCAGTACCCCCATCCCGACTGGCGGTTCTGGTATTTCCTGGGGCTTCTGATCTTCTATCTCGCCTTCACCCGGGTCTCGGAAATCGTCCTGTCGCGCCTGACGACCCGGCTGAGCCGGGGGCAGGCCACGGCAGGCGGCGAGGACCTGCGGAGGGCCGAGGCTTGATCTGCGCCGAGGCTTTCCAGGCCTACGGGCTGCGCGCGCTGGGCTACGGCGAACGCCTGTTGCCCCGGGGCGAGATCGGCATCTGCGAACAGGTCGTGCTGATCGGGTCGGGCATGATCTGGAACATCTATTTCGCCGTCCTCGCGCTGACCTTCGGTTTCTTCTTCGCGATGGCCCTGGCGGTCGCCAAGGCCGCGCGCCCCGCCTGGGTTCGAAAACCCGCCGAATGGTTCATCTTCGTCTTCCGGGGCTCGCCGCTCTTCATCCAGTTCTTCATGGCCTATGAGGCCTTCGTCCTGCTGCCGCGCATGGGCGTGGAATTCACGCTTCTGGGCGTGGCGATCGAGGCCGAAACGCGCTGGCTCGCGCGGGCCTGGCTCGGCGCACTGATCGTGCTGTTCTTCAACACCTCCGCCTATGCCGGCGAGATTTTCTACGGCGCGCTAAAGGCCGTGCCGAAGGGCGATCTGGAGGCCGCCGATGCCTATGGCCTGTCGGGCTGGACCCGGTTCCGCCGCATCACCTTTCCCACCATGCTGCGCCTGGCCTGGCCCGCCTACACGAACGAGGCGATCTTTCTGTTTCACGCCACGGCGCTGGTGTTCTTTTCGTCCTTCCCCGCGATCCAGCAGCGGGGGGATGCGCTTTACTACGCCAGTTACTTCGCCGACCGCACCTTCAACCCCTTCATCCCTTACCCGATCGTGGCGGTCTATTTCGTGATCTTCACGCTGCTTATCATCGCGGTCTTCGGCCTGATCAACGCGCGGCTGAACCGGCACCTGCCCCGCGCCGCGCGGCCCCGGTTGCGCATCCGGCCGCAAGTGATGCGCTGAGGCAGGCGTGGCGGGACGTATTTGGGGAAAGATGAAGCGATGATGGAGGACTGGCTGGCCGCCCACCCGGAGGTCAAGGCGCTGAGGACGCTGGCGGTGGACCTGAACGGGCAGGCGCGCGGCAAGCGCATTGCGCGGCGCTTCGCGGGCAAGGCGCTGGAGGCGGGCACGCGGTTTCCGCTGTCGGTCCTCAACCTCGACATCTGGGGCGAGGATATCGAGGACAGCCCGCTGGTGTTCCAGTCGGGTGACCCCGATGGCGTGCTGAAACCCACCGAACGGGGGCTGTTGCCCGCGCCCTGGCTGGAGACGCCCACCGCGCTTCTGCCGGTCTGGATGTTCACCGATGACGGCCGCCCCTTCCCCGGCTGCCCGCGCCATGCGCTGGCGGCGGTGCTCGACCGCTTTGCCGCGCGGGGCCTGACGCCCGTGGTGGCGACCGAGCTGGAATTCTACCTGATCGACGACCGGGGGCCGGAATTGCGGGTGCCGCCATCCCCCCGGTCGGGCAAGCGGCGGCATCAGGCCGAGATCCTCGCGCTTCGCCAGCTTGACGCGTGGGACGGGTTCCTGACCGCGCTATACGATGCCTGCGAGGCCATGGACATTCCCGCCGACAGCACAATCTCCGAGGCCGGGCCGGGGCAGTTCGAAACCAACCTGATGCACCAGGCCGACGCGATGAAGGCCGCCGATGATGCGTGGCTGTTCAAGCTGCTGGTGCGCGGGCTGGCGCGCAGGCATGGCTTCGCCGCATCCTTCATGGCCAAGCCCTATCCCGATTACGCGGGCAACGGGCTGCATGCCCATGTGTCGGTTCTGGACGCCGACGGTCGCAATATCTTCGGGACGGAGGAGGCGGTTCTGCACCACGCCATCGCCGGCTGCCTCGAGGCGATGCCGGGCGCGATGCTGATCTTCGCGCCGCATTCCACCAGCTATGACCGGCTGGTGCCCGGCGCCCATGCCCCCACCGCCATCGCCTGGGCGCATGAGAACCGCACCACCGCCCTCAGGGTGCCCGCAGGGCCCGCGGCGGCACGGCGGATCGAACACCGGGTCGCGGGCGGCGACATCAACCCCTACCTGTTCCTTGCCGCGATCCTGGGCGCGATGCTGGACGGGATCGAGCGGAAGGCCGCGCCCCCCGCCCCCGTCACCGGCAATGCCTATAGTCAGGACCTGCCGCATCTGCCCGCGACCTGGGCCGAAGCGGTCACCGCGTTCGAGATCTGCCCGATCACCGCGCGGATTTTCGCGCCCGAGCTGATCGCGAACCTGCTCGCCACCAAGCGGCAGGAGATGCGGTATATGCCCGAGCTGTCCGAAGAAGAGCGGATCGCGCTTTATCTCGATACGGTCTGAAGGGGCACGGCGGCACCGCCGCACCGCCGGGGCGGGCGACCCCGGGCGGGCCTTTGCCACCTCCGCGCGACCTGCGCTTGCGGCGGGGCGCGGGCAGGCATAGGCTCGGCCCGATTTTCACATGAGGTCCCGATGATCCTCGGCCTGTTGCAATGTGGCCATGTACCGGACGCCGTTCAGGCGAAATTCGGCGACTACCCCACCCTTTACGCGGCAATGTTTCCCGGGCGCGATTACGACATCCGCCCCTGGCTGGTGTTCGAGGGCGAAATGCCGCCCGGCCCCGACGCCGCCGATGCCTGGCTGATCTCGGGCTCGCGCTTCGGCGCTTATGAGGGGCATGACTGGATCGCGCCGCTCGAGGCGCTGATCCGCGGTATCGCGGATGCGGGCCGCCCGCTTGTGGGCATCTGTTTCGGCCACCAGATCATCGCCCAGGCGCTGGGCGGGCGGGTCGCGAAATTCGATGGCGGCTGGACGCTCGGGTTGCAGACCTACCGGATCGGCGACCGGGTGCTCCGGATGAATGCCTGGCACCAGGACCAGGTGCTGGACCTGCCGCCTGGGGCCGTGCGGCTGGGGTCCTCGGCCACCTGCGCCAATGCCGCCTTCGCCATCGGCGCGCATATCCTGACCCTGCAGGCCCATCCCGAATTCCACGCAGCCCTGATCGAGACAATGATCGCGGTCCGGGGCGGCGATCTGCCCGCCGACCGGGTGGCCCATGCCGATGCGCATCTGGCCGGACCCGATGACAATGGCGTGGCCCATGCCTGGATCGCCCATGTGCTGGAAGGCGGCGCGGTCGCCGACCTGCCGCTGAACGCGCGGGAAAACGCATGACCAGCCCCCTGGCCGACCTGATCGCAAAGCTGCCCGGGATCGCGCAGACCTATCTCGAAGGGCGCGGCGTGGACGAGGTGGAATGCATTGTCGCCGATCTGGCCGGTGTGGCGCGGGGCAAGGCGATGCCAGGGACGAAATTTGCCCAGCAAAGCCATTTCTACCTGCCCAATTCGATTTTCTTCCAGACCATTACCGGCGACTGGGCCGATGTGGCGGGGCAGGATGCCGGGTTCACCGAACCCGACATGATCCTGACCCCCGACCTCAGCACCGCGCTGCCCGCGCCATGGACCGCCGACTGGACGCTGCAGGTGATCCACGACATCACCGACCAGGCGGGCGCGCCGGTGGGCTTTGCGCCGCGCAATGTGCTCAAACGCGTGGTCGAGGCCTATACCGCCAAGGGCTGGACCCCGATCGTCGCGCCCGAGATGGAGTTCTACCTCGTCGCGCCCAACACCGACCCCGCCCGCGAGGTCGAGCCGCCGATGGGACGGTCGGGCCGCCGCGCAGCGGCGCGGCAAGCCTATTCGATGTCGGCGGTCGATGAATACGGGCCGGTGATCGACGACATCTACGATTTCGCCGAGGCGATGGGCCTCGAGATCGACGGCATCCTGCAGGAAGGCGGCGCGGGCCAGATCGAGCTGAACCTGCGCCATGGCGACCCGGTGCGGCTGGCCGACGAGATGTTCTTTTTCAAGCGCATGATCCGCGAGGCGGCGCTCAGGCATGACTGCTATGCCACCTTCATGGCCAAACCCATCGCGGGCGAGCCGGGTTCAGCGATGCATATCCACCATTCCGTCGTCGATTCCGAAACCGGCACCAACCTGTTCGCCGCGCCCGACGGGTCGATGACCGAGGCGTTCCAGCATTTCATCGGCGGCATGCAGCGGCACCTGCCCTCGGTCATCGCGCTGCTGGCACCCTATGTGAACAGCTATCGCCGCTACGTCCCGGATTTCGCCGCACCGATCAATCTGGAATGGGGGCGCGACAACCGCACCACGGGGCTGCGCGTGCCGGTCAGTGATTCCGCGTCCCGCCGGGTGGAAAACCGTCTGCCGGGGATGGATTGCAACCCGTATCTGGCGATCGCGGGCTCGCTGGCCTGCGGGTATCTGGGCATGGTCCACAAGGTCGCGCCGAAGGCGGAATGGACCGGTGATGCCTATACCGCGCGCGACGATATCCCGGGCGATCTGGGCCAGGCGCTGGACCTGTTCGAGGCCGACACGGCGGTGGGGTTCGTTCTGGGGCCGGAGTTCTGCGAGGTCTACACGGCCGTCAAACGGCTGGAGAACAAGGAATTCCTTCAGGTGATCAGCCCCTGGGAACGCGAGCATCTGCTGCTCAATGTCTAGGTACGAACCCGGCACCGGGGCCTGGTGGGCCGAAACGGCGTTCATCACGCTTCTGGGCCTCTGGGTGGCGGCCTCGCTCTGGGACAACGGGGCCGATGATGCGCGCAGAGCGGCCGAGCGGGCCGACGCGGCCGATGGCGGGGATGCACCCCGGTTCGAAACCTTCGCCGACATCGTGGCGGCGGGCTGCCTGACGGCGGCGGACCTGCGCGCGATGCGCGAGGGGCAGCGCCCGGCCCTGACCGTCTGCCGCGAGATGGCACAGCCGCGCTGACACGCCATGGACCTGCTCACCGCCAATGACCGTGCCGGGGCCTATCCCGACAGCTGGTATGCCGCGACCACCCCCGCCCTGCCCGAGATGCCGCCGCTGACCGAAACCATCCGGGCAGATGTCTGCGTGGTGGGCGGGGGCTATACCGGCCTGTCCGCCGCGCTGCACATGGCGCGGGCCGGGCGGCGCGTGGTGGTGCTTGAGGCGCAGCGCGTGGGCTTCGGCGCGTCGGGGCGCAATGGCGGGCAGGTTCTGGCCGGGCAGCGGGTCGACCAGCGCACGCTCGAGGCGCGCGTGGGCCGCGACGACGCGCGGCGGCTGTTCGGGATGTCGCTCGACTCGGTCGCGCTCGTGCGGGCGCTGATCGACGAAGGGCGCATCGCCTGCGACTGGCGCGACGGTGCGGC
This sequence comes from Paracoccaceae bacterium, assembly GCA_024742455.1. Taxonomy (GTDB): domain Bacteria; phylum Pseudomonadota; class Alphaproteobacteria; order Rhodobacterales; family Rhodobacteraceae; genus JANSYL01. The sequence goes on from JANSYL010000008.1 coordinate 99,564, forward strand.
GCATATGGCATGGACCCGGCGTGGCGCCGACGCGATCCGGGCCGAGGCCGACCATCTGCGCAGCGCCTATGGCTATGACCGGCTGGAGGTGATCACCGCCGCCGATGCCGGTCGGATCGTCAACACCGAAGTCTATGCGGGCGGCATCCTCGACCACGGGTCGGGCCACCTGAACCCTCTCGCCTTCGCGCTTGGCCTTGCGCGCATGGCCGGGGCGGCGGGCGGCGTCATCCATGAACGCAGCCGGGTCACCCGGATCGATGGCACCACCGCGATCACCGGCACCGGGCAGGTTCATGCCGATCACCTGATCCTCGCCTGCAACGGGTATCTGGGCCGCCTGCACCCGGGCGTCGCGGCGCGGGTCATGCCGATCAACAATTTCATCATCGCCACCGATCCCTTGCCCGACGGCACGGCGCTGCGCGCGCCCTGTGCGGTGGCCGATGACCGCTTCGTGGTGAATTACTACCGGATGACGCCCGATAACCGGCTGCTGTTCGGCGGCGGCGAAAGCTACGGCTACCGCTTTCCCTCCGATATCGCCGCGCTGGTGCGCAAACCCCTGACCGAAACCTTTCCGTACCTGGCGGATGTGCCGATCAGCCATGCCTGGGGCGGGACGCTGGCGATCACCGCCAGCCGCATGCCCCATGTCGCCCGCCCCGCGCCGGGCCTGTGGTCGGTGTCGGGCTATTCGGGGCATGGCGTGGCGCTGGCCACCCTTGCGGGCAGGCTGATCGCCGAAGCCATCGCCGGCGATACCGCCGCGCTCGACGTCTTCGCCCGCGTGCCCACGGCCCGCTTTCCCGGCGGTGCCGCCCTGCGCGCCCCGCTGCTGGCCACCGCGATGACCTGGTACGCGTTGCGCGATCGCATCGGTTTCTGACCGGTTGACGTGATGTCATCCATGTGAGGCTGGCATTTGCTCACGCGAAAGTGTAAGAAAAGCCAAATTCTACATTTCAAAAAGGTGAAATGATGGCCTTGGACCGTGCCGAACCCGTCAAAGCCCCCAATGTTTACGACGCCGAACCGATTCCCGAGGCCGCCCGTGCCGAGATCGACCGGCTGATGGCAACCGGCGACCTGTTCCGCTACACCGCGCCCGCCGATGCGCCGGTGGCCCTTCTTGAGCGGGATTTCGCCGCGCTGATGGGCACGAAATACGCGCTGGCGGTGTCGTCCTGTTCGGCCGCGATCTACCTCAGCCTGCGGGCGCTGGACCTTGAGACCGGAACCCGGGTGCTGATCCCCGCCTTCACCTTTGCCGCCGTGCCTTCGGCCGTCGTGCACGCGAATTGCCAGCCGGTCCTCGTCGAAGTGGGTGAGAATTACCGCATCGACATGGCCGATTTCGAAGCCAAGCTGGACGACACGATCGGTGCCGTCATCATCAGCCACATGCGCGGCCATACCTCGGACATGGACGCGATCATGGCGCTGTGCAACGCGCGCGGCGTGCCGGTCATCGAGGACGCGGCCCATTCGCTCGGCACGCTCTGGCATGGCAAGAAGATCGGTACGATCGGCAGGATCGGCTGCTTCAGCTTCCAGTCCTACAAGATGGTCAATGCCGGTGAAGGCGGCATTCTGATCACCGACGATGCCGACCTGGTGGCGCGCGCCGTGATCATGTCGGGCGCCTATGAGCATAACTGGAAAAAGCACGGCACCGATCCGGAACTCGATGCCGCCTTCGCCCGCTGGCAGAACGAACTGCCGCTTTACAACATGCGCATGCAGAACCTGAGCGCGGTGGTGATCCGCCCGCAACTGGGGGATGTGCTGACGCGCCGGATCAATGACGGGCTGGCCAAGCATGACTACGTGGCCGACCTGCTGAACGGCTCGCCCTGGCTGCACGTGCCGCCGCCGCTGGCCCCCGAAACCCGCGCGCCGGATTCGATCCAGTTCAACCTCGTGGGGTTTGACAGTGATGACGAGGCGAAGGCGTTTGCCGATGCCGCCGCCACACGCGGCGTCAAGGTGCAGGTCTTCGGGCTTTCCGCCGACAATGCGCGCGCCTTCTGGAACTGGCGCTTCATCCCCGGCGAACGGCAGGAACTGCCGCAGACCCGCGCGATGCTGATGCGCGCCTGCGACGTGCGCCTGCCCCCGCGCCTGACCACGGATGAGCTTGATTTCATCGTCGATGCGCTGGTCTCGGCGGCCGAGGATATCAAGGGCGAAACCCGCGCCTACGGCACCTGAGCCGACCCAAAGCTTGCAAAGGGCCGCGCCGCAGGGCGCGGCCTTTTTTTTCGTTCGGCCCGCTCGGCCCTTCGAAGGGTCGGACCAGCGCTTTCGAAAGCTCTGGCGCCCGGACGCGGCGCGCGGCACTCTGCCCGCATGACCGATCTGTCCCACGGGGCCGCCTGGTTCGGTGGCCGTATCATCCCCGTTGCCGAAGCCGCGATCCCCGTCACCGACTGGGGCGTCACCCATGCCGATATCGGCTATGACGTGGTGCCGGTCTGGCGCGGCGGGTTTTTCCGGCTGGACGATTACGTGGACCGGTTCCTGGCCTCCGTCGCCGCCCTGCGGCTGGAGATCGGGATGGATGCGGCGGGCGTGAAATCGGCGCTGACGCAGATGGTGGCGGCCAGCGGTCTGCGGGACGCCTATGTCGCCATGGTCGCCGCCCGGGGCCGCAACCCCGTGCCCGGCAGCCGCGATCCCCGCGATTGCGTCAATCATTTCTACGCCTGGTGCGTTCCTTACGTGCATATCGTCAAACCCGACGCCGCCGATGCGGGCACCAGCGTCTGGATCGCCAAATCCGTGCGCCGCATCCCCGCAGACAGCGTCGATCCGACCGTGAAGAACTACCATTGGGGCGATTTCACCGGCGGTCTGTTCGAGGCCAAGGATCGCGGCTACGAGACCACCATGCTGCTCGACCATCAGGGCAACGTGACCGAGGGGCCGGGCTTCAACGTCTTCGCCGTCTTCGGCGACCGGATCGTGACCTCGGGCCACGGGGTGCTGCACGGAATCACGAGGGCCACGGTGCTGGAAATGGCGGCGGAGGCCGGGTTCGCGGTGGAAACCCGCCCCCTACCCCTCGACGAATTCTGGCAGGCCGATGAGGTGTTCCTGTCATCCTCCGGCGGCGGCGTGATCCCGGTGGCCCGTGTCGATGACCGGACCTTTTCCAACGGCGCGGCGGGGCCCGTTGCCACGCGGCTGCGGCGCACGTATTTCGACTGGCTGGTGCGCCCGGAATGGCGCACCGAGATCGCAGGGCTGGAGGCCGCGACATGAAAGACCATCCGAATTCCTGGGACGCCCGCGCCAAGGCGCACAGCCTGTTCGGCTTCACCGACCTGCCCTCGATCGAGGCGCGGGGCACGGTGGTGCTGACTCATGGCGAGGGGCCCTATGTCGTGGACACGGACGGCAAGCGCTACCTCGATGCCAATTCCGGTCTCTGGAACATGGTGGCCGGCTTCGACCATGCGGGCCTGCGCGAGGCGGCGAAGGCGCAATATGACCGTTTCCCGGGCTATCACGCGTTTTTCGGCCGGATGTCGGACCAGACCGTCGCCCTGTCCGAGAAGCTGGTGGAGGTGTCCCCCTTCGAGACGGGCCGGGTGTTCTACACCAATTCCGGGTCCGAGGCGAACGAGACCATGGTCAAGATCCTGTGGATGCTGCACGCCGCCGAGGGGCAGCCGCACAGGCGCAAGATCCTGACGCGTGTGAACGGGTATCACGGGGTGTCGGTGGTCGCGGCCTCGATGACCGGCAAACCCTATAACAGCGTCTTCGGCCTGCCGCTGGAGGGGTTCATTCACCTGACCTGCCCGCATTACTGGCGCGAGGGCCGCGCGGGCGAGAGCGAGGCGGATTTCACGGCCCGGCTGGCGGCGGAACTGGAGGCGGTGATCGCCCGCGAAGGCGCCGACACGATCGCGGGGTTCTTCGCCGAACCGGTGATGGGGGCCGGCGGGGTGATCCCGCCGCCCGCAGGCTATTTCCAGGCCATCGCGCCGGTGCTGAGGAAGCATGGCATCCCGCTTGTGGCTGACGAGGTGATCTGCGGCTTCGGGCGGACCGGTGAAATCTGGGGGTCGCAGACCTATGGGTTCATGCCCGATGCCATCATCGCATCCAAGGCGATGACGGCGGGGTATTTCCCGATGGGCGCGGTGATCCTGGGGCCGGACCTGTCGGACCGGGTCGAGGCCGCCGTGGCCCCGATGGAGGAGTTTCCGCATGGCTTCACCGCATCAGGCCACCCGGTGGGCTGCGCGGTGGCGCTGAAGGCCATCGACGTGATCTTGAACGAGGGGCTGATGGCCCAGGTGCGCGCCGGTGCGGGCCGGATGGAGGCGGGGCTGGCCGAAGTGGCGCGGCACGCCAATATCGGGGAGCTGCGGGGGATCGGCTATATGTGGGCGCTGGAAGCGGTGCGCGACCGGGCGACGAAGACGCCGTTCGAGGGGCATCTGAGCGTCAGCGAACGGATCGCCAATACCTGCACCGATCTGGGCCTGATCTGCCGTCCGCTGGGACAATCGGTGGTGCTGTGCCCGCCTTTCATCCTGACCGATGCGCAGATGGACGAGATGATCGAAAAGCTCGACCGCGCGTTGAACATGGTCTTTGCCGAGCTGGCGTAACCGGCGGGTGCGAATCTTCCTGCGAAGCTTCGCCTTTTGAAAGAAAGGGGGCTTTGCCCCCGCGCCTTGCGGCGCCCCCCCAGAGGTATTTTCGAAGCAAAGAGAAAGGGGGGTCAGCGCGGGGCGGCGGCCTCGGCGCAATAGCGGTGGGCGGCGGCGACGCGGTCGGCCATGAAGAAATGGTCGGGATTGGCGGGCGTGGCGATGGCGGCCATCTCTGCATGGGCCTGCGCAAGGGTGGCCGCGTGCCCGGCGCGATCCTGTGGCGCGGCGGTGGCGCAATCCGAAAAGGCGGCCATCGCGGCGCGATACGTGGCGGTGGAGGGATCAGGCGGCGGGGCCGGGCGCGCGTCCCATGCCGGGAACCAGCCGCAGCCCGTCAGGGCCAGCGCCGCCCCAAGCCAGGCGACGCGGATCGCGGGCCGCAGAGGGCGCATCACATCTGGCTGAGCTTGGACTGCAGATCCGCCAGCTGGCGCTTGATATCGTCAAGCTCGTCCGAGGCGGATTTCCCCTCGGGCGTCTCGGCATCCCCTTCCTGCGCAGGACCGGACCATTGCGGGGACAGCCCGCCGGTCATCGCCTTCATGAACGCCTCCTGCTGGGCGCGCATCGCCTCGAAGCCGGGCATCGCGGCCATCGGGTTCATCGCGGTCATGTTCTCGACCATTTTCGACTGGCCCTGTTTCAGCATCTCGAAGCTGACGGCCAGGAAATCGGGGACCACCGAATGGGCCTGGCTGGTATAGCTGCGCACGAGGTCGTTCAGCACGCCGATCGGCAGCACGCTTTCGCCCCGGCTTTCATGTTCGGCGATTATCTGCAGCAGGTATTGACGGGTCAGGTCGTCACCGGATTTCAGATCGACGATCTGCACGTCACGGCCCGACCGGATGAAACCCGCGATATCCTCCAGCGTGACGTAATCGGAAGTCTCGGTGTTATAGAGCCTGCGGCTGGCATACCGCTTGATCAACAGCGGCGTATCGGTGTCGGACATCGGCCGGGTCCTTTTGGCTGCGGTGCAGAACGAAACAGCACCGTGAAGCCTAGACGGGTGGCGGGGAAATGCCAACGCATAATGGCAAGGCCCGAAGGGGCCGCCGGAAAGGGACGGCGCAAACACAAAGGGCGGACCCGGAGGTCCGCCCTTGCGGGGGGTGGGGACGGTGGGGAGGACACCATCCCTTGCCCCGGATGGGGGGCCGATTACTCGGCTGCGGTCGCCTGCTTGACCACGTTGGTGGCGTCGGCAGTTGCCTTCTTGACAGCGGCGGTCGCCTCTTCGGTGGCTTCCTTGCCGGCAGCCATCATCAGTTCGACGGTTTCCATCTGAACTTTCTTGGCGACCTCGGCGAAGGCAGCCATGGTTTCGGCGGCCATTTCGGCCTGGGCCGAAGCGAAATCGGTCATCGCCTTGGTGTAGTCGGTCGGCTCGTCCTTGGCGGTGGTCACGTCACCCAGTTTCGACAGGGTGTCTTTGGTCCACTTCGACGAGATCTCGGTCGACTGCTCTGCGGCGTCCAGCGCCACTTTCGACAGTTTGTCGCCCATGGCGGCCGAGGTCTTGAACGCTTCGGTCATGGCCGAGGTGTCGACCGGGAACGATGCCATCATGTCCGAGACGTATTTGGTGAAATCGGTGGAGGCGGTTGCCATTGCTTTGCTCCTTGATTGCCCAGGGGCGGGCTTTGCTGCATGTGCGAAGAATATGCCTGCTGCAGCGCAGCAAGTCAACGGTTTTTTCTGCACTGCAGCAAAGGGCCGATCCGGCCCGAAAAGCCGCCCCGTTTCAGAGGGTTGGGCGTTCCAGAACGTAGGTGCCCGGGGCCGGAGCCAGGGTTTTGCCTGCCTCCCCGCCCGGAATGCGCGCCGGAACCTGGTCGCCGGACCGACTCGCCAGCCAGTCGTACCAGCGCGGCCACCACGACCCTGACGTGTATTTCGCCTTGTTGCGCCAGTCCTCGGGCGCGCCCGTGACCTTCGGGCCGGTATAATGGCCGTATTTCTGCTTGCTCGGTGGATTGACGATGCCCGCGATATGGCCGGATTCCGACAGGATGAAGGTTTTGTCCTTCGCGCCCATCTGCGCGATGCCGCGGAAACTGTCGACCCAGGCGGCGATGTGATCGGTTTCGCAGGCCACCGCGCAAAGCGGCACGTCGACATCGCCCACCTGCACCGTTTCGCCGAACAGATCGATGCCGCCCGCGGCGAACTTGTTGTCCTGGCAGAGGCCGCGCAGGTATTCCACCGCCATCTTCGCGGGCAGGTTGGTCGAGTCGCCGTTCCAGTAGAGCAGGTCGAAGGCCGGGGGCGCCTCACCCATCATGTAGCTGCGCACGGCGGGCCCGTAGATCAGGTCATTGGCGCGCAGGAAGCTGAAGGTTTTGGACATGTAATGGCTGTCGAGCACCCCATCGACCGACACCTGGCGTTCGATGGCATCGATGAAATCATTGTCGAGGAAAGGCGTGAATTCGCCGTGGTTGGAAAAATCCGTAAGCGCGGTGAAGAAGGTCGCCGATGTGACGGATGTGTCCCGCCGCTTTTTCAGAAGCGCCAGCGTCATCGCCAGCGTGGTGCCCGCGATGCAATAGCCCACGGCATTGACGGATTTGGTGCCGCAGATGTCCTTGGCCGCCTCGATCGCGGCAAGGTAGCCTTTTTCGATATAATCCTCGATACCCGTGTCGGCATAGCTGGCATCGGGGTTCTTCCAGCTGACCACGAACAATGTGATGCCCTGCCCCACCAGCCAGTTGATCAGGCTGTTCTGTTCCTTGAGGTCGAGGATGTAGAACTTGTTGATCCAGGGCGGGAAGATCACCAGCGGGGTCTCATGCACGGTTTCGGTGCGGGGGGCATACTGGATCAGCTCCAGCATCTCGTTGCGGAACACCACCGCACCCTCGGTGGTGGCGATATTGTCGCCGACCTTGAAGGCGTCCGGGTCGGCCAGCGTGGGCAGCAATTCGCCCTTTCGGGATTCGACATCGCGCACCAGGTTCTCAAGCCCCTGCACAAGGCTGGCACCATCTGTCTCGACCGCGCGCTGCAGCGCATCGGGATTGGTCGCGAGGTAATTGGTGGGCGAGAACAGGTCGATCATCTGGTTGGCAAAGAACGACACCCGGTGCTTGTCGCGCGGGTCGAGCCCGTCGATGTCATCGACGGCCTGCTGGATCGCCTCGGCCGACAGCAGGTATTGCTGCTTGACGAAGTTGAAATAGGGATGCGTTCGCCAGAGCGGGTTGGAAAACCGCTTGTCATCTGGTGTCGGGTCCTCGGGCGGGGTCAGGATCTGGCCCTCGGCCAGATGGTTCTGGACCTCAAGGTAATGGTGCAGCGTCTTGCCCCAGAACTGGACCTGATGCTCCATCAGCTTGGCGGGGTTGGTCATCCATTCGTTCAGATAGGCCAGCCCCGCCTTCATGTAGAGATCCTGGCTGGGCCCGCTCAGCCCGGCATCGGTATTGGCGTTGGCATGCGCGCTCAGGGCGGCGACCAATCGCTTCGACAGTTCCTCGACCTTGGCGAGGTTTTCGTTCAAACGCTCCAGGTTTTCGCCCATGTCCAAGCCTCCCCTTGGTCACTGACCACCTTGATTTGCCTGCGCCGATGGTCCATCACCACAGTAGCTGCGCCGGGGAAAGGGGGCAAAGCGACGTATTGAACCGGGACGTGCCTTAACCCCGGTCAGGTATCGGCAGGAGACCCGAATGCGCTACCTTCTCACCTACGATCTCATGGAATCGCTGCGCGTGACCAACCAGTGGCTGGGCTCGACCGCGCGCGCCGCATGTTCGTATCCGCAACTGGGCCTTTTCGCGAACCCGGCGATCCAGATGACCGCCGCCTGGGGCGAGGTTGCCGAACGCAGCTTTGCCCGGATGGCAACGAAACCGTCCTGGAACATCTTTTCGATCCCCGCCAGCGACGGGCGCGACCATATCGTGACCGTTGAAACCGTGGTCGAACGTCCCTTCGGCGACCTGATCCGGTTCGACGTCGCGGGCCGCGCGCCCACGGGGCGCAAGGTGCTGCTGGTCGCGCCGATGTCGGGCCATTACGCCACGCTCCTGCGGTCGACCGTGGTGTCGCTTCTGCCCGATTGCGATGTCTACATCACCGATTGGCACAATGCCCGCGACATCCCCGTCAGCAAGGGCAAGTTCGATGTCGAGGATTACACGCTCTACCTCGTGGATTTCCTGCGCGAGATGGGGCCGGACACCCATGTGATCGCCGTCTGCCAGCCTGCGCCCCTGGCGCTGGCCGCCACCGCCTACCTGGCCGAGGAAGACCCCGCCGCGCAGCCGCGCACCCTGACGCTGATCGGCGGGCCGATCGACCCCGATGCCGCCGCCACCGACGTCACCGATTTCGGCAACCGCGTCACCATGGGCCAGCTTGAAAAAATGGTGCTGCAGCGCGTGGGGTTCAAATACGCGGGCGCGGGCCGCATGGTCTATCCGGGCCTGCAACAGCTGGGCTCGTTCATGGCGATGAATGCCGAAAAACACGCCAAGGCGTTTTCCAACCAGATCCTCGCCGTCGCCAAGGGCGAGGCATCGGATGGCGACAAGCACAACAAGTTCTACGACGAATACCTGGCCGTGATGGACATGACGGCCGAGTTCTACCTGTCGACCGTCGAACGCATCTTCAAGAACGGCGAGATCGCAAAGAACCGGTTCACCGTCGGCGGCAAGAAGGTCGATATCGGCAAGATCACCACCGTCGCGGTCAAGACCGTCGAAGGCGGCAAGGACGATATCTCGGCCCCCGGCCAATGCGTGGCCGCGCTGGACCTGCTGACCGGGCTGCCCGACGCGAAAAAGGCCAGCTATCTCGAACCCAATGCGGGCCATTACGGGATTTTCGCGGGCAAGAGCTGGCGCAACAACATCCGGCCTCTGGTGCTCGATTTCATCGATGCCAATTGCGACGTGCCGAAGGCACCCGTCAGCGACGTCGCCGCCCAATAGGGTGGCGGGGCGCCCGGCGGCAGGCCGGGCTTGTCCGTATTTATGGAAAGATGAAGCGGGCGGGGGTCACCCCGCCGTCCAGCCGCCATCGACCATCAGCGCGGTGCCTGTGACCATCGCCGACGCGTCCGAAGCGAGAAAGACCACCGCGCCCATGATATCGGTGACCCGGGCCAGCCGCGGCAGCTTGATCCTGTCCTCGATCCAGGCGCGTTTGTCCGGATCATCCAGGGTGGCCGCGTTCAGCGTGGTGCGCACGAAAGTGGGGCAGATCGTGTTGACGCGGATATGCCTTGGGCCCCAGTCGATGGCCATCGCCTTGGTCATGCCCTCAAGCGCATGTTTCGAGGCGGCATAGACCGCCCGGTCCGGCCCGCCGACTTGGCCCATCTGCGAGGAAATCTGGATGATCGAGCCACCGGGCGGCATGCTCCGCGCGACGGCCTGGGCCAGGAAATAGGCGGCACGGGTATTGGTCTGCATCACCGCGTCGTAGTCGGCCTCGGTCGTGTCCTGCGCGGGGGCGTGGCGCGCAGTGCCCGCGGCATTGCAAAGGTTGTCGAACGGCCCGGCATCGGCGACGAGGGTTCGGACCGCGTCGGTATCGGTGATGTCGAGCGCATGCGCCGTGGCGGGCCAGCCGCGATCGGTGAAGGCCCGGGCGACATCGTCCAGTGCCTCCGCCCCGCGCGCGACCAGCGTGACGCGCGCGCCTGCCTCGGCGAGCGCGGCGGCGCAGCCGAGACCGATCCCGCGCGAGGCCCCGGTGACCAGGGCGGACTTGCCATCGAGCCGGAAGGAGGGGGTGGCGGGCAGGTCCATCGGATCACATCGCCGCCAGCATCTCATCCAGCGTCCGGGTCAGGATCTGCAGGCAGGCATCATCGGAAAACCGGTGATCGGCCCCCTTGACCAGTTCCATCCGGATATCGGGCCCGTCCAGATGCGCCAGCAGGCGCAGCGCCACGTCCTGCGAAACCGCGTCATCTGCGGTGCCCTGCAGCAGGCGCACCGGCACATCCAGCGCCAGGGGGCTGCGCAGTACAAGGTGGTCGCGCCCGTCCTCGATCAGGCGGCGGGTCAGGACCATGTCCTCACCATACTCCGAGGGCAGCGCGATCCGCCCCGTTTCCATCACCTCGCGGCGCTGATCCTCGGACCAGTTGGCCCAATATCCATCCTCGGTGAAATCGGGGGCGGCGGCGATGGTGACCAGCCCGGCAAGGCGGCGGGGCATCCGGCGCGCCATCAGCAGGCTGATCCAGCCACCCATCGACGACCCGACAAGAACCAGTGGCCCCTCGGTCAAGGCGGTCAGCGCCGCCCCGGCATCCTCGGCCCAGTCTCCGATGGACCCATCGGTGAACAGGCCTTCGCTTTGCCCATGCCCGGAATAGTCGAAACGCAGGAAGGCCCGGCCGCGCGCCCTGGCCCAGTCTTCGAGGTGGATCGCCTTGGTGCCGGTCATGTCCGAGCGGAGGCCGCCGAGGAAGACCACGGCGGGGCCCGTGCCCGGCGTCAGGTGATAGGCGAGGCGGCGGGACTGGGGCGTGTCGAGAAAGGCGGGGGCGGTCATTTGCGTCTCCTTCCCCGCCGGTTGTCGCGGGGCGCGGCGCGGAGTGCAAGGCAGGGTTTGGATGTGAGCGCAGGGCGGGACCTGTCCCGCCATCCGTTGCTTTACACCTTGGCGCTAAGCCGTGGCATCGCCGACCCGGCGGGATGGCGAGCCAACCTTTGAAAGGTGCGCTTTATGCCAGCCAAGTCATTACACCATTAGATCGGAGCACGTTCACTAACCAAATCGCCAACCCGGTGGGACGGGTCGGCGATGGTGCGGCGGGCTGACGCCCTTGATTCCGCACCTCAGAAGACCCCAATTAGGTGACTATCTTGTCACGTGACTATAGAATCACATATAAGCCGTTCATGGATGCGATTTTCAAAGCCCTCGCCGACCCCGCCCGCCGTGCCCTTCTCGACAGCCTGCGCGAGACCGACGGGCAGACCCTGACCGAACTGGAAGCCCAGTTCGACATGACCCGATTCGGCGTCATGAAACATCTGGGGGTTCTGGAAGACGCCTCTCTCATCGTCACGACCAGGAAGGGGCGGTTCAAATACCACTATCTCAACTCCGTCCCCCTGCAGGAGGCGATCGACCGCTGGATCGACCCCCTGCTGGCCAAGCCTGCGGCCCGCGCCGTGACGCAGCTCAAATCCAACCTTGAAAGCCCCCGAGACAGGAAAGACCTGACCATGCCCGAGACCCGAACCAAGCCCGATTTCATGATGGCCACCTATATCCGCTGCAGCCGTGATGCGCTGTGGGCGGCCCTGACCGACCCCGTCCAGATGGGCGAATATCACTTCCTCGCCCCGCGCGTGACGCAGGAGGGGGACAGCTACACCTATCACACGCCCGATGGCGGCACGATGATGGTGGCCCGGACCCTGGCCACCGAACCGAAAAGCCGGATCGAGGCCACGTTCGAGCCCCATTGGGAACCGGGCATCCCCGCCTCGCGCACCGTCTATCTGCTGTCCGAGGAAGGTGCGCATATGAAACTGGTGATCGAACATTACGACCTGCATTTCCCGGTCGTGCCCGGCGAAGGCGTGGCCGATGGATGGGAACGCTGGGCCGCGGGGCTGAAGACCTTTCTCGAAACCGGGGCTGCGGCGCGGTTCAACCAGGCGGGGGTTGCGGGATGACCTCCGAGCTTCTGGCGCTGTCCGTCCTTGCGGTCTTCGCCGCCACGATGTGGCTGCCCTTCATCATCGGGGTGAACACCGCCGCCCCGGGCAGCCCGGCGGCGATCCGGTCGGGCGATTTCACCCGGCCTGCCGACCCGGGCCTGCACCGGCCCTGGGTCCACCGCGCCTGGCGCGCGCATCTGAACCTGCTGGAACAGGCGATGCCCTTCGCCGTGTTGCTGCTGACCGCGCATATCCTGGGCGTCAGCAGCGCGGCGACGGTCTGGGCGGCGTGGATCTTCCTTGCCCTGCGCCTGGCCCATGCGCTGGGCATGATCACCGGCATCGCCGGGTTTCCCGCCCGTCCGATCCTTTTCACCGCCGCCTGGGCCTGTTGCGTGGTGATCTTCGTCGAAATCCTGCGCCTCGGCTGACCGGGGCGTTTACGTATTTCCGCAAAGATGAAGCGGGCGGCGTTGACAGCGCCGCCCCTTTTGCGCAAGCAGCATCCGAACCCGCAACCGGGCGTTCCGTAGGCGCCAGAACGACGAGGAGACCGGCAGACATGGCCGATATTTCCCTGACCCTTCCCGATGGCAATTCCCGATCCTACCCCGCCGGTGTGACCGCCGCCGAGGTCGCCGCCGATATCTCGCCCTCGCTGGCAAAAAAGGCGATCAGCGCCACGGTGGACGGCACCCATTGGGACCTTGCCTGGCCGATCGGGTCCGACGCCGCCATCGCCATCCACACCATGAAGGACGACGCCCAGGCGCTGGAGCTGATCCGGCACGACTTCGCCCATGTCATGGCCCGCGCGGTGCAGGAGATCTGGCCCGACGTGAAGGTCACGATCGGCCCCGTCATCGACAAGGGCTGGTATTACGATTTCGACCGGGCCGAGCCGTTTACCCCCGACGATCTGGGCCGGATCGAGGCCCGGATGAAGGAGATCATCAACGCCCGCGACCCCGTCAGGACCGAGGTCTGGGACCGCGCCCGCGCCATCGCCCATTACGAGGCGTCGGGAGAACCCTACAAGGTCGAACTCGTGGGCATGATCCCCGAGGATCAACCGATCCGCATGTATTGGCACGGGGACTGGCAGGACCTTTGCCGTGGTCCGCACCTTCAGCACACAGGGCAATTGCCCGCCGATGCCTTCAAGCTGATGAGCGTGGCCGCCGCGTATTGGCGCGGCGACAACACCCGGCCCATGCTGCAACGCATCTACGGCGTGGGGTTCCGCAACCGCGACGACCTGAAGGCGCATCTGAATTTCCTGGAAGAGGCCGAGAAACGCGACCACCGCCGGTTGGGCCGCGAGATGGAGCTTTTCCATTTCCAGGAAGAAGCCCCCGGCATGGTCTTCTGGCACCCCAATGGCTGGTCGATCTACCGCGAGCTCGAGGATTACATGCGCCGCCGTCTCGACGCGGCCGGTTACAGGGAAATCAGGACGCCCCAGGTCATCGACCGCAAACTGTGGGAGAAATCCGGCCACTGGGACAAGTACCGCGAAAACATGTTCACCACCGAGATCGACGAGGAACATGCCAACGAGAAACGCACCAACGCCCTGAAACCGATGAACTGCCCGGGCCATGTGCAGATCTTCAACCAGGGCCTGAAATCCTATCGGGACCTGCCGCTGCGCCTGGCCGAGTTTGGCTCCTGCCACCGCTACGAGGCGCATGGCGCGCTGCACGGTCTGATGCGCGTGCGCGGCTTTACCCAGGACGACGCGCATATCTTCTGCACCGAGGACCAGATCGAATCCGAATGCGCGGCCTTTATCGCGCTTCTGTCCGACATCTACCGCGACGCGGGCTTCGCCAGTTTCGACATCAAGCTGTCGACGCGCCCCGAAACCCGCGTCGGCTCGGACGAGATCTGGGACAAGGCCGAAGAGGCGCTGGAAAAGGCGATCCTCAGCGTGCGCAACGATTATGAAATCGACCCCGGCGAAGGCGCCTTCTACGGCCCGAAGCTTGATTTCAAGCTCACCGACGCGATCGGGCGCGAATGGCAATGCGGCACCTTCCAGGCCGATTTCAACCTGCCCGAACGGCTGGACGCGACCTATATCGGCGCCGATGGCGAGAAACACCGCCCCGTCATGCTGCACCGGGCGATCCTGGGCAGTTTCGAACGCTTCATCGGCATCATGATCGAAAACTACGCGGGCAAACTGCCCTTCTGGCTGGCCCCGCGCCAGGTGGTCGTCGCCTCGATCATCTCCGAGGCGGATGACTACGTGGCCGAGGTGACGCAGGCCCTCACCGCCCGGGGCCTGCGGGCCGAGGCCGATATCCGCAACGAGAAGATCAACTACAAGGTCCGCGAACATTCGGTGGGCAAGGTGCCGGTCATCCTCGCCATCGGCCGGCAGGAGGTTGAAAACCGCACCGTCACCCTGCGCAGGCTCGGCGAGAAACAGACCGAGGTTCTGCCGCTCGACCAGGTGATCGCCGACCTCGTCGCCGAGGCGGTGCCGCCCGACCTGCGCTGACCGCCCACCCCGTCTTTGCTTTCCAAATACCTCCGCCCCCTGCCCGGCAGGCGGCTTCGCCGCCGAGAGGGGAGGCAACGCGGCGGGTCGGGGCTCGATGCCCCGATCCGGCGCCGCCCGCCCCGCCTTGCGCGGTCAGGCGTCAGAAATGCGCCTTTTCCTCGTCAGGCTTGCCTGCGGCCAGGGCCAGCACCCCCGCCAGCCCGCAGAACGCGATGGGAAAGATCGTGAACACGCCCAGCCCGAAGGCGTGGTAGAACCCGGCCGTGGCCACCAGCAGCAGGATACCCCCCCAAAGCGCCCGCGCCCGCGCCATCGCGGCCCCGGCAATCGCCAGAAGGGGCGAGATCACGGCGGCGGCCTGTTTCAGGCCCGGATCCTCGACCTGGCGCGCGACATCGGGCACCTCGCCGAACCAGTCGATGAATTCCACGTAGCCATAGACGAAGAACCCGGTGATCATCGCAAGGATGCCGCCGATCAGTCCAAGCACGAGCGCTGCGTTTCGCATGATCCCCTCCGGATTGCGTGATCGCGGCTGAAATAAAGCCTCCGCCGCGATGGTTAAACCCCTTGCGGCCCGCAACCGGCCTGAAACATTTCCTGCCCCCGCAGCCTCCGGCGCGCCTGCCCGGGGGCTCCGCCCGGCGCAGGCGACAGCGCTGTGCGCCTGTTTTTCCTGCACCTTCCGGGCCCGGCGCGCCCCGTTACGGGGTCACGGCGGTTCACACGGTCGTGGCCCACGCGGCTGTGACTGGTCACGGCCCGGACCGGTCCGCACACTGCAGGCGTCGTCCGGGCCCTGTCCGGCGCGCAACCCCATATGTCGTCCGGACCGCGTCCGGCGCGGCATCACATACACAGTGTTCATTCACCCACTGGAGGACCCCCATATGACCACCGCCACCAAGACCGTCGCCATCCTGGGCGCCGTCACCGCCGCCGTTTCGGCCCATGGCATCGCACCCGCCGAGGCGCAGGCCAATGAAAAATGCTTCGGCGTCAGCCTTGCGGGCGAAAACGACTGCGCCGCCGGTCCCGGCACCACCTGCGGCGGCACCTCGACCGTCGATTACCAGGGCAACGCCTGGACGCTGGTGCCCGCAGGCACCTGCAACGATATCGAACTGCCCGATGGGCGCATGGCCGCCACGCTGGACCAGCTCGAGGAATGGGGCGTCGAAGGCATCGACCGCGATCTGCCCGCCGACCTCGCCGCCGATGTCCGCGACGGGTATATCTCGCCTGAAGACCTGGCCACCCGCCTGGCCGGCTGATCCCGCGATCTGCGCCGCCCGGCAACGGGCGGCGCTGCCTTCTCCAGAACCGAAGACCCTTCCATGCTCGATGCCGCCTGCCCCGACCGCCTGCCGCCGACCCCCGGGATCGGCTACAAATCCGTCCATTTCGATGACCTGATGGCCACCCCCGGCGCCGTGACCTGGATCGAGGTGCATGCCGAAAACTACATGGGCGACGGCGGACGGCCCATCGCACAGCTCAGGGCACTGGCCGACCGTTTTCCGGTCTCGGTCCATGGTGTGGGCCTGTCGATCGGCGGGGACCACCCGCTCGACCGGGACCACCTCGCGCGGCTCAAACGCCTCTGCGGCTGGCTCGACCCCGCCAGTTTCTCGGAACATCTCGCCTGGTCGACCCATGACATGGGCTATTTCAACGACCTTCTGCCCATGCCCTACACGCCGGAAACGCTGACCCGGGTCGCCGCCCATATCGACCAGGTGCAGGACACGCTGGGGCGCCGGATGCTTCTGGAAAACCCCTCCACCTATCTCGATTTTGCCGAGGCACAGATGGAGGAAACCGATTTCCTGGCCGAGCTTGCCCGGCGCACAGGCTGCGGCCTGCTGCTTGACGTCAACAACGTCTTCGTCTCCGCCACCAACCAGGGCCGAGAGGCCCGCGCCTATATAGACGCCTACCCGCTCGATGCGGTGGGTGAAATCCACCTCGGCGGCCATGACGCCCAGACCGATGAGCACGGCCATCCGCTGCTGATCGACAGTCATGCCGCCCCGGTGGTCGATCCGGTCTGGGACCTGTACGCCTATACCGTCGCACGTGCGGGCGCGCGGCCCACGCTCATCGAATGGGACGCCGATGTCCCCGATTTCGCCACGCTGGAGCAGGAGGCCGCCCGCGCCGCAACCATCCTGAGCCCCCAGGGTGTGCCCGCGTGACCGGTCAGGCCGAGTTCCTCACCGCCCTGCTCGACCCGGCGCAGCCCGCGCCGGAGAGCTTGCGGAACCCGCATGGCGGCCCGGCGGGTGCGCGGTTCGACGTCTACCGCAACAACGTGGTCGTCAGCCTGACCGAGGCACTGATCACCGGCTTTCCCACCGTCCACAAACTGGTGGGTGACGCGTTCTTCCGCGCCATGGCGGGCGTGTTCCTGCGCGCCCATCCCCCCGGCGACCCGCGCCTGCCCCTTTACGGCAGCGCGTTCCCCGGGTTCCTGATTCGCTTCGACCGGGTCGCGCGTCTGCCCTATCTGCCCGATATCGCCAAACTCGACCTGGGGATGCGGCAATCCTATCACGCCGCCGACGTGACCCCCCTGTCGGTGGCCGGTATCGCGCCCGAGGCGGTGATGGACCTTGCCCCGCGGCTGTCGCCTGCCACGCTGATCCTTTCGTCGCGCTTCGCGGTCCATGACATCTGGGCCTTCACCACGCGCAAGGGCGCGCCGAAACCCCGGGGCGAGGCGCAGGACGTGATCATCACCCGCCCCGCATTCGACCCCGAACCGCATCTTCTGCCCGAAGGCGGGTTCACGCTAGCCCGCCATCTCAAGGGAAAGCTGACGCTTCAGGCCGCGCTGACCGCCACGATCACCCAACACCCAGCCGCCGACATGGCCGCGCTCATGACCCTGTTTCTGACCTCGGGCGCGCTGACGCTCGACACGGCAAAGGACCCTGCCCCATGACCTCGCTGATTGCGCTTCATCATCGCCTGTTCGGCTGGCTCGAACACAGGATCGCCCCTGCCCTGATGCCCACGCTGGCGCGGCTGGTCTTCGCCGGCACGCTTCTGATGTATTTCTGGAACGCCGCCCGCAGCAAAACCGGCGACGGGATCGCGGGGCTGATCAATCTCGATTTCGGGGCCTATACCCAGATCACGCCGCGCATCTTCGACGCGGTGGGCTATGACCCCTCGGCCCTCGGTGTCTTTCCCCGCGCGCTGGCGCTGGCGGGAACCTGGGCCGAGTTCATCCTGCCCGCGCTGGTCCTGATCGGGCTGCTCACCCGTCTAGCCGCGCTCGGCATGATCGGGTTCGTGCTGGTGCAAAGCTATGTCGATATCGTCGGCCACGGCGTGGGCCCCGAAACAATCGGGGCCTGGTTCGACCGCATCCCCGATGCCGCGATCCTCGATCAGCGCGCCTTCTGGGTGATGCTGTTCCTGATCCTCGTGGTCCGGGGGGCGGGGCCGGTCTCGGTCGATGCGCTGCTCGGCCGCCGCTAAAGCAGCGCCTGCCGGACGCCCGCGTCCCAGCCGAGGTACAGCGTATCCCCGGTATCGATCACCGGGCGTTTCATCAGGGTCGGATGCGCGGCCAGCAGCGCCTCCGGCGTGCCCTGCCGCTCCTCCTCCGTCAATCCGCGCCATGTCGTCGACCGGCGATTGATCAGGTCGTCGCCGAACGCGGCCAGGAACCGCGCCCGGTCCGCCCCGGACAGGGGCGTGGCGCGGATATCGACCAGCTCCGCCGGTATCCCGGCGCCCTCCAGCGCCTTCACAGCCTTGCGGCAGGTGTCACAGGCCTTGATCCCGTAGATGATCATCTTTTTCCTCACTTGCGGAATTCCGCGCAAATTCGGGGCAGCCGCCCCGCTGTCATGGGCGTTTTACTTGCTATTTCGACGTTCTGCCCCATCATTTTCGGCGTGACACGAGGTGCACATTGTGAACCGGGCCAAGCCAGAAGCCGTCAAAAGGGGTCATGTCTCACCCTGGCACCGCGCTGCAGGATGCCGCGCGCGACACTGGACTTGAAGAGGAAAGACCGATGCCCACCGGCACCGTTAAATGGTTCAACACCACCAAAGGCTATGGTTTCATCGCGCCCGACGATGGCGGCAAGGATGTGTTCGTCCACATCTCGGCCGTGGAACGCGCCGGGCTGACGGGCCTCGCCGACGATACCAAGGTCAGCTACGAATTGCGCGAGGGCCGTGATGGCCGCGCCTCGGCGGTCGAGCTGCAAAAGCTCTGACCCAGCCAGACCCCTGATGTTTCTGCGGCGCAGCATCCGCAGGCACATCCGCCCATTTTTCCAGCAGATGCCTGTGATCCCACCGCCGCCCGCGGTGGGATCGGTCCTGTTTACCCCGCGCTTACCCGTTTCGGCCTATCCTTAACCCCATTGGTAATGGGAGGTGACGGCCCGGCTCGGTCGGTCCTCTCCCGTCGCGCCGCGCCTTCGTCACCGCCCCTCAAGATCCGAAAGGGGTTCGTGATGTCGGAATTTCTGTCCGTGCTGGCGCTCTACTATGTCTGCGATGCCACCGCCGCGCTCCGCCCGATGTCGGCGGAGGAAATCGGCGCCTGCTTTTCCACCTATGACACGGTGAAGGTCTATTTCGTCGACGGGTTCGACCTGGCCCCGCCGGGCAGCGTGGCGCGCATCCGGCAGATGTCCGAGGCCTATCTCGCCTTCAAGACCTGGGAAGACGACAACGGCGCGCTGGTCGCCGATATGCGCGCCGATGCGCGCGAACTGGCCCGCCTTGCAGGTCCGGCCCTTGTCGCGGGGGCGATCGATGGCTGAATTCCTGGTCCTTCTCGCCGCCCTCTACCTCTGCGATGCCCGGGTCGAGGCGCATGGCCATACCCGCACCGAACATACCTGCGCCCCGCAGGCACAGGCGGTGCAGACCTGGTTCACCGGCTTCGACCTCGCGCCCGAGGGCAGCCCCGACCGCGCCGCCCAGCTGGCCGCCGCCCACGCGGTGTTCACCGCATGGGAAGCCGCCAATCCCGACCTCGTCGCCGACATGCAGGCCGAGGCCTGGCTGCGCGCCCGCGGGCTGGTGACGGCGATGAATTAACCGGTCAGGGCGCGGGTCACCACCACCCCGCCCCAGGCCGACAGCGCGGTGACCGCGATGCCCCAGGGCAGGTCCACCAGAACCATCTGCGGGTGCCAGTCGCGCATCACCGCCCAGGACGTGAATTCATAGGTCCCGTAGGCGAACAGCCCCAGGATCGCGCCATGGATCAGCGCCTGCACCGGGTCCCCGGCCTTCAGCGCGGGCCAGCCCGCGAAATACAGCACGCCCGCCATGTAGGTGACGTAGAACAGGAAGGCCGGCAGCAGGCGGAACCCCCCGGGGTACAGCCCCTCGCCCAGGTGGCGGGCGAAGACCGGCTGGATCACCGACCGCAGCATGATGGCATCGGCCACCAAGAAGATGATCGAGGTGGCGACGAACAGGATGATCAGGGACATGGCGGCTCCGGGCGCGTTGCGATGGGGTCAAGGTAGCCTGCCGCGCGCCCCTGTCGATGCAGCGCGTGATCCCGCAAACGTGACGGGCGGTCGGTTGACAGGACCCGGGCCCGGCGCCTGTGATGACCGCATGTCGGAGTTTCTTGCCCTGCTTCTGGCCTATTACACCTGCGATGCCGCTGCGCAGTCGCAGATGCCGCTGGGCGGTGACCGTCTGGCCTGCATGGAAACCTATGAAGAGGTGAAGGGCTGGTTCGCCCCGCTCGACGCCGCCCCGCCGGGCACCCCCGAACACGGCGCGCAACGGATCGAGACCTATATCGCCTTCCGCGCGTGGGAGGCGGAGAATGCCGAGACGGTCGCAAGGCTCCGGGCGCAGGCGGAGGACGCGGTGGAGTAACGCCCCGTAGGGTGCGCCTTCAGGCGCACCGCACTCCAGGGGCACGCCCCGACAAGGCGCAGCACCACCCCTTGCTGGGCCGTATGATACGTGATACGTATTGCGCATGATCCGCAGCTTCGCCTGCCGCGACACTCAGGCCCTTGCCACCCGCCGCCGCGTCCGCCGCTTCGTCAACATCGAACGCATCGCGCTGCGCAAACTGGCGATGCTGGCGGCGGCCGACCGGCTGGATGACCTGCGCGCCCCGCCCAGCAACCGGCTGGAAGCCTTGAAAGGCGACCGCGCAGGCCAGCATTCGATCCGGATCAATGACCAGTATCGCCTCTGTTTCGTCTGGAAAAAGGACGGCCCCCATGACGTCGAAATCACCGATTACCACTGATCTGCTGCCCCCCGTTCACCCCGGCGAGGTGCTGGCCGAGGACTTCATGGCCCCCCTCGGCCTGTCATCGAACGCGCTGGCCGCCCGGATCGGCGTGCCCGGCAACCGGGTGTCGATGATCGTAGCAGGCAAACGCGGGGTGACGGGCGACACCGCGCTCAGGCTGGCGGCGGCCTTCGGCACGACGCCCGAGTTCTGGATGAACCTGCAAAAGGCGTGGGAGCTGGAGGTGGCACGGGCGGGGTTGGATGAGGAGGCGTTGGCGGAGATGCGCGTGGCGTAGGGTGGGCAATCCTGCCCACCGCGCGGAACGCGCAAGCCCCGCCCGACGGCGCATCCGTAGGGTGGGGTGAAACGCTAGCCTATGCTGGCTATTCTTCGATATCTTCCGGAAAGATTACAGAACGAACGTTCTCCCATTCTCCGCCCGGCTTCTTTCCTTGAAGCAAATAACTCCCGGGATGGGGAACCTTTAAGTCACTAAAGCTAAGCACCATCAAAGTATGCACTTCCCAATCCATCTCGCCTGGCTCAAACTCAATTGGAAGGGACAGACTTCTTTCAAAGACGGTATTTTTTCCGGCTTCGTCGACAAGGCGCATGTCCAATTCAGATATTTGCCTTGCAAGCATCTCAATGAAAAAGGCTATAGAACGAATTACGTCTCCTTCGCGATTTACAGGCGGCCCAACTGGGCTCGCACCAACAATTGTAGCTTGACCGCTCGCTTCCCTACGAACGTCTTCACAAACTACAGCAGATATCACGGTAAACGAGGACATGCCTCAATGCCTCGCTTTACTAGGAGATTGCCAGTGCAAGACTTCTGTAGCCCTTTGAAATAAAGCGCCTTGTGAACCTGCTTCCTGCTGCCTTTTTCGAATATTTGCGTGAGACACTCCGGAGCGGCCAGAAACACTCGAGACAATCACAAATTTGGCTCCGCTACTTTCTTCGAAACGCTCCGCGAGTTCCACGTGTTTATGGCACGTTAGAACGGAAGCTACATACTCATTTAGCGACCCCCCACGTAAACGTGCTGCTTCAGCTAATTCACGATGCAATTCAGGCTTGATCCGCACATTGAATGCGCCCTTGTAGGGTGTGTCAGGCGCTTTGCCCTCGATTTCACAGTCTGAAAGATAATCATCCACAGCCGACTCAAACGCCGCGACAATTTCAGTTGCTCTTTCCGCCTCATAAGTGACAAGGTCGTTGATGTATAAAAGCTTTCCGTGAAGCACTCCATCATCGATCGATAGCTCGACCGATCCGATATAACCTTTGTACTTCAATTCTTTCATAGCAGACCGTGTTCAGTGAGAAGTTCTACGATTTCTTTCACCTGATAGGCTTTCAGTTCATTTCCAGGGTGGGGTGCGTGAAGCCTGATCCGCGGCAAGCCGTCGCCAACAAAACACTTCCTCGAACCACTGCCATCCACCTCCTTGTAGCCGTAGGAACCGAGAAGTCTCACCAGTTCAGACCAAGTGAAGTCTCGAGGCCGAGAACGAAGACGATCCTTGAGCTTATCGATTCTCGACATACGACTCACTTGTAACTAAAGCTAGTTACTGAACCCTCAACGGCAACAATGCAACGATTTTGTGAAACAGCACTCGAACCACTCACCCAAACACCCCCTCAAACTCCCGCCATTCCCCCGCGCTCATGCCCGAATTCTCCTGCGTCACCGCCTCCCCGGCCAGACGCCGCCGCAACACCTCGACCCCCTTGGCGCTCAGGTTCACGCCGCCCATCCGGTAATCCTCGAACGCGCCATAGGCCGCCGGCACCCAGTCCCGGACCATGTCACAGATCGCCTCGGCATAGACGCGGATTTCATATTGCGCATGGGCATCGGCGCGCAGGCGCAGGAAGTGGAACAGGTTGTGCAGGTCCGTCTTCCAGTACCATTGGGTATAGATATTGGCGGGCAGGTTCATCCGCGCCAGTTCGCGGGCCAGCCCGTCCTGCCCGTCCTGGCTCAGCATTTCCTCGTAATGGTCATAGGCGCGCGCGCTGTCGGCCTTCAGCACCTCCAGCACCCGGGCGGCCTCCTCCCCCTGCAGGGTCGCGCCCCGGCCCTGGTTGTTGACCGTCGACTGCGCCGCCAGGTGTTCCGGCGCGGGGATGTAGAATTCGCGGTCCAGGATCGAATAGCGCGCCGAGTATTCGTTGACGTTGGCGGTGCGGTGCCGGATCCATTGCCGCGCCACGAAGACGGGCAGTTTCACATGCAGCTTGATCTCGCACATCTCGAAGGGCGTCGAATGCCAGTGCCGCATCAGGTAGCGGATCAGCCCGCTGTCATCGCGGGCCTTTTTCGTCCCCGCCCCGTAGCTGACCCGCGCCGCCTGCACGATCGCGGCATCGTCGCCCATGTAATCGATCACCCGGACAAACCCGTGGTCCAGCACCGGTCTGGCGGTATAAAGATGCGCCTCCATCCCTTCGCTGACCGCGCGCAGGGTCGGTTGCGGGGTGGCGCGGGCGGCCTGGATTTCCTCCAGTTGCTCGGGGGACAGCGGCATGGTGGAACACTTTCGGGTCTGGGAAGGGTCAGGATGCGGGGCGGGAATCGTGGGATACCATATTTTGCCTCATTGACCCCGACCCACGCAACATAAAGGGCGCGCATGGCCGATCGCGGCATGGATATCCTCGACCACCGCCTCGCCCCTTGGGCCGAGGCGCGGCTGCCCCACGCGCTGGCCGCGCCGCTGATCTTTGTCGCCAAATTCGCCTGGGCGGCGCTGTTCGGCCTGTTGTTCCTGGCCGCGATGGTGCTGACCCGCGCGTTCTGGCCGGAGGATTGGGGGATGACGCGCTATGACGCGCTCTTGGCCTTCGCCGTCGCCACGCAGGCCCTGTTCCTGTGGTTCCGGCTGGAGACATGGGAAGAGGCCAAGGTGATCGCGATCTTCCATGTCACCGGCACCGCAATGGAGGTGTACAAGCTGGCGCAGGGGTCCTGGGATTACCCGAGCCAAAGCCTGTTCGAAATCGGCGGCGTGCCGCTGTTTTCGGGCTTCATGTATGCCTCGGTCGGCAGCTTCATCGCCCGCTCCGTCCGTCTCTTCCACGTGCAGATCGCGCCCTACCCGGTCTTCGGGCTGACGGTGGCGCTGGCGGTCCTGATCTATCTCAACTTCTTCACCCACCACTTCCTGCCCGACATCCGCATGGCGCTGTTTGCGGCCACGCTGATCCTGTTCTGGCGCACCCGCATCTGGTTCCACGTCACCGACCGCGCCCATTGGGTGCCGCTGCCGCTGGCCTTCCTGCTGGCCGCGCTGCTGATCTACGGGGCCGAAAACGTGGGCACCTTCACCCGCACCTGGGTCTATGCGGGCCAGGGCGCCTTCGACCCGGTCAGCCCGGCCAAGATCGGGTCCTGGTACCTGCTGCTCTTCGTCAGTTTCGTCAGCACCACCCTGATCCTGCGTGACGCGCTGCACCGCGCCCCGATCCGCCCCGCGCCACGGGAAATTTACCGCAACCGGGCTGTCATCGGGGCCGTGTCACGCTAGGCTGGTCCAAACGGCAGGAAAGGCATGCGATGGGCATCGAATATTACCACACGATGGTTCGGGTTCTGGACCTGGAGAAATCGCTGGCCTTCTACCATCTTCTGGGCCTTCAGGAGGTGCGCCGCTACGACAGCGAGGCGGGCCGTTTCACCAATGTCTTTCTCGCAGGTCCCGGCGAAGAGGCGCGGCTGGAACTGACCTATAACTGGGACGGCGATGACGGCCTGCCCTCCGACAGCCGCCATTTCGGCCATCTCGCCTACCGCGTCGACAATATCTACGAACTTTGCCAGCACCTGATGGACAATGGCGTCACCATCGCGCGGCCCCCGCGCGACGGCTGGATGGCCTTTGTCCGGTCCCCCGACAATGTCTCGGTCGAGCTTTTGCAAAAGGGTGAGGCGCTGGCCCCCGCCGAGCCCTGGGCCTCGATGCCCAATACGGGCCATTGGTGAGGGGCGCGCTCACCGCCGCGCTGCTGGCCGCATCCCCCGCCGCGGCCCAGGATCAGTGCCGCCTCGCGCTGCAGCTGGCGCTGGACGTCTCGGCCTCGGTCGATGCCGCCGAATACCAGCTGCAGCTTTCCGGCCTCGCCTCCGCCCTGCTCGATCCGGCGGTGATCTCGGGCTTTCTCGACGGCCCCGGCCCCGTCGCGCTGTCGATCTTCGAATGGTCGGGCCGGTTCCAGCAGGACGTCCTGGTCGACTGGACGATGATCACCTCGGAAGACGACCTGACCCGCATCGCCGACCGCGTGCTGCGCGCCACCCGCACCCACCAGGATTTCCCGACCGCCATCGGCTATGCCCTGGGCTTCGCGGCAACCCGCTTCGACTCCGCGCCCCCCTGCCTCTTCCAGACGCTCGACATCTCGGGCGACGGGCAGAACAATGACGGCTTCCCGCCCGATGCCGCCTATGACCATTTCGATTTCTCGGGCATCACCGTGAACGGGCTGGCCATCGGCGGCGCCGCCCGCATGATCGAGGATTACTACGCCACCGAAATCATCCGCGGCCCCGGCGCCTTCGTAGAATACGCAAACAATTTCAACGATTTTGCCGACACGATGCGGCGCAAGCTCGAACGCGAACTGCGCGTCCTGATCCTCGGCGGCCTGCCGGGCGACGGCCACCTGCGCTGACCCCACCCTTCTTCTTGCTTCAAATCCTCCCGCCGGAGGCATCCGACAGCCCCGGAAGGCACCGCCGCCCGCAAACCCGGGCGCCCAAGCCCGCGCCCGAACGCTCCCCCGAGGATGCGAGGGGGCGGCGCGAGGGGGCGGGCCGCCCGCTTGCGGGTCACACGGGCAAAAGCACCCCGCCCGGCTTCAGACGGGCAACAATGCAACGCCCACCCGCCGCCCCTCGGCCAGAAGCACGTTATAGGTCCGGCAGGCCGCGGGGCTTGCCATCGCCTCCACGCCCAATCCCGCCGCTTCCAGCGCGGCACGCAGGCCGGCGGGCACATGGGCGATCTCGGCCCCGGTGCCGATGAACAGAACATCCACCTCGCCCGCCGCCGAGGTCAGCGCGGCCACATCCTCGTACCCGCCCCAGGCCGACACGCCGCCGGGCCGGACAAGGACCGCACCCTCGATCACCTCGCCGCCGATCCGGAAGAACCCCGGCCCGTAGCCGTCGATGGGGCGGCTGTCGTCGTATGTCACCTCGTTGATGCGCATGCCGCGCCCCTCCTCAGCCCCAGACCGGCAATCCCGCAATCCCCGCCGCACCGATCAATACATATGCCAGGCGCTTGTAGACCACCGCCCGATCCGGGGTGAAGACCCGGACACCGATGAATGTGCCCAGCGCATAGGGCACCAGCAGCACCACCCCGATCCACAACGCCCGGGGCGGCAACAGCCCCTGAACCCAAAGCTGCGGCAGGAAGCTCAGGCTGGTCAGCGTCAGGAACACCGCAAGGTTGCCGCGCGTCACCGCCACCGGCTGATCGGTGCCGAGGTTGAACAGGATCACCGGCGGCCCGTTCAGCCCCGTCGATCCGCCGGTGATACCTGCCAGCGCCCCCACCCCGGCCTTGAGCGGCCAGCCGCCCCGGACCGGCACGCGCCACCCAGCCAGAAGCGCGGCCAGCGTCACCAGCGTCAGCCCACAGACAACCGTCCGGATCGCCACTTCCGGGGCCAGCCGCAACAGCATCACCCCCAGCGGCGTGAAGATCAGGCAGGCCCCGATCATGATCGCCACGCTGCGCTTGTCGGCATCCCGCCACGCCCCCGGCACCACCGTCACCAAAGACGCCAGCGCCGAGGTCGAGAACGCCGCCACCGCCAGCGCGGGCGGCAGAAAGATCGTGGCGACGGGCATGAAGATCAGCGCCGCGCCGAATCCCGCGAAGCCATAGACCAGCCCCGCGACCAGCGATCCCAGTGCCACCCAGCCCAGCCCCGGCTCGGCCAGGGCCGCAGCCAGCGCTTCAGGCATCGATGTTGGAAAACTGCGTCCCCGATGGCCCGCCGCCGCCTTCGGACGGTTTCGACCAGTCGCGTTTCACCCCGATCATCAGGACCACGTTCTTGGCCACGTAGATCGAGGAATAGGTCCCCACGATCACGCCCCAGAAGATCGCGAAGACGAAGCCACGGATCACGTCCCCGCCCAGCACCAGGAGCGCGATCAGCGCCAACAGGGTCGTGCCCGACGTCATCAACGTCCGGCTCAGGGTTTCGTTGGCGCTCAGGTTCATCACGTCGCGCAGGGCGCGCTGCTTGTACTTGATCAGGTTTTCCCGCAGCCGGTCGAAGATCACCACGGTGTCGTTGATCGAATAGCCCACGATGGTCAGAAGGGCGGCCACCGTCGCCAGCTCGAACCGGATCTGCAAAAGCGAGAACAACCCGATGGTCAGCACGATGTCATGGACCAGGGCGGCCACCGCGCCCACGGAAAACTGCCATTCGAAGCGCAGCCAGATATAGACGAGGATCGCCGCCAGCGCCGCGGCCACGGCGATCAGCGCGGTCACGATCAATTCGCCCGACACGGTGGGGCCGACCGATTCCACGCTCGGGAAACTCATCGCCGGATAGACGCCGCGCAGCGCCTCCTGCACCATTGCGATGGTCTCGGGCGTCACGCTTTCCTGGCCCGGCTGCGCCTGGATGTTGATCATGGCGACATGCCGGTCGGGGCCGAAGGTCGGGTCGAACACCTCGGCGATGGTCACATCGCCAAGGTCCAGCGCGGCCAGCGCCGTCCGGTATTCGCCCACATCGACCGGCACCGAGGCCTCGGTGCGGATCGTGGTGCCGCCCAGGAAATCGATCCCGAAATTCAGTCCCATCGTCAGCCAGGCCGCCAGTGACAGCACCATCGCCACGACCGAGGCGCCGAAGGTCAGGCGCGCATAGCGGAAGAAATCGAAATTGGTGTCTTGCGGGACCAGGCGCAGGCGCATGTCAGACCTCGATGGTTTTGGGCCGACGCCGGTCGAACCAGGTCACGATGAAAAGACGCGTCACATAGATCGCCGTGAAGACCGATGTCAGGATCCCGATCCCCAGCGTGACCGAGAACCCCCGAACCGGGCCGGACCCCAGCGCGAACAGGATCACGGCAACGATGAAGGTGGTGATATTGGCATCGACGATGGCGCTGAGCGCGCGGGAATACCCAAGCTCGATCGCGCGCGCCGGGCCCTTGGCGGTTTTCAGTTCCTCGCGGATGCGTTCGAAGACAAGCACATTGGCATCCACCGCCATCCCGATGGTCAGAACGATCCCCGCGATCCCCGGCAGGGTCAGGGTGGCGCCGATCAGGGACAGGATGCCGAAGATCAGCACCACGTTCAGCACCAGCGCAACGGAGGCAAACACCCCGAACAAGCCGTAGCTCAGGATCATGAAGACCAGAACGGCGGCGAACGCGACCAGCGCCGCCCGTTCCCCCGCGGCGATGCTGTCGGCGCCCAGTTCCGGCCCGATGGTCCGTTCCTCCAGGAACACCATCTCGGCGGGCAAGGCCCCCGCCCGCAGCAGGATCGCCAGCTCGGTCGATTCCTCCACCGTGAAATTGCCCGTGATCTGGCCCGACCCGCCGGTGATCGCCTGCCGGATCACCGGGGCCGACACGACCTCCTCGTCCAGCACGATGGCGAAGGGCGCGCCGACATTGGCGGCGGTGTAATTGCCGAAATCGCGCGCGCCCGACGGGTTGAACCGGAACGTCACCGCCGGCACCCCGGTCTGCCCGTCAAAGGCGGGCTGGCTGTCGACCAGGTCATCCCCCGTCACCACCGGCGTCTGTTCCAGGATGTAGAAGGTCCCCGGGTCCTCCATCGCGGGCAGCAGCAATTGCCGTGCCTCCACCCGTTCCTCGGGGTCGGACGTGGTGCCGATCACAGGGTGAAAGGTCAGCCGCGCGGTGGTGCCGATCAGGTCCTTCAGCTCCTGCGCGCTGCCGATCCCCGGCACCTGGATCAGGATGCGGTCGGTGCCCTGCCGCTGGATCGTGGGCTCGCGCGTGCCCGCCTCGTCCACCCGGCGGCGCACGATCTCGACCGATTGCTGCATCGTGCGGTCATCGGTGGCCTGCCGTTCCGCCTCGCTCAGCGTCACGGTCAGGATGTCGCCCGCCCCCGACACGTCCAGCGACGGCGACCCGATCCCGGTCAGGCTGGCCACCGGCGTCGCCAGTTCCCGCACCGCGGCCACGGCGGCGGCCATGTTCTCGGGCTGGCTGATGCGCACGCGCAATTCGCCCACCGGGGCGTCCTGCCGCCGGATCGTGCCCACCACGTCGCGTTCATCGCGCAGCCGGTCCCGCACATCGGGCCACAGCGCATCCATCCGCGCCTCGTAGACATCCGCGACCTGCACCTCGGCCAGCAGATGCGCACCGCCCCGCAGGTCCAGCCCCAGGTTCACCAGGGTCGAGGGCAGGATCTCGGGCCACAACGCCCGGTCCGCCTCCAGCGCGTCGGTCGTCACACCGGTCGCCTCGATCGCCGCGACCGCGTCGTTATGCGTCTCCACCCGCTCGTAGAACAGGTTGGGCATGGCAAAGGACAGCCCGGCCAGCAACACGCCGACAATGACCAACCGGTTCCACAGCGGGATTTGCAGCATCGGGGCCTCCTCAGGCCTGGGGGGGGCCGGGCCTTACGCCCCGTCGGCGGGCTCGGTTTTCGACCGCAGCTGCGCGATGGTCGACCGCACGACGCGCACCTTCACGCCCTGGCTCAGTTCCAGCTCGATCTCGGTGTCGTCCTTGACCTTGGTGATCTTGCCGATCAGCCCGCCCTGCGTGACGACCTCATCCCCCCGGCGCAGCGCCGACACCATCGCCTGGTGTTCCTTCACCTTCTTCTGCTGCGGGCGGATCAGCAGGAAATACATGATTACGAAGATCAGGATCAGCGGGACGAACTGGCCGAAAGCTTCCATTGGGCGGGTCCTTTGCTTGGGTCGGTCCGGGCGGCACCGCCGCAGCCGTTTGAGGTTTGCCGGTATCTACGGAGCGTGGGCCGCGATGGCAAGGTGGGGGGCGGGAAAAGGGTGGGGGGGAGCGCAAGCCGGTCCATCGCCGACCCAACTGCACGGGGTCATGTCCGACGCTAGAGTTCTGTCCCGCCCGGGTGTCAGCCCGGGCAGCGCCGACCCGCCCCCACCGGGGCGGCGCTGCCCTTCGTGCTCGATGTCAATCCACCCCGCAGGGTCGGCGATGGACCGGCGGGCTGACGCCCTCGACTCTGGTCCCCACCACGCACCCGAGACCCTAGGCGCACCGCCGCAAACCTGCTTAGCTGTCGTCACTTGGTCCGAGTGACGATCACGCCGGAGACAGTCTTCGATGGAAGAGACAGACACCGCCCTGCCCGACACCCGGATCGACATGCTCGACGCCCTCGGCGTTGCCCTGCCGGTGATCGTGCTGGCCTGTCTCGCCGTGGTCTTCGTGATGCTCACATTGCAGAGCCGCACACCCGCGCCCCCCAGACCGGCACCGCCGGAAAGAGACCGCCAACCCACGCTCTTCACCCGTGCCGAGGCCGTGCTGGACCGTGCAGGGGTCGGCCCCTTCGGACGCGTGATCTTTGTCCTCGTCGCCCTCGCCTTCGCCGCGCTTTTTCTTCTGGCAATCGCAGCGGCGTTCTTTCTTGTCTTCGGCGTTTTCGGGGCCGACCCCGGCACCGCCTCCCTAGGGCTCGGCGCGCTGCTGGTCGCGCTCCTCGGTGCGCCTTTCGTCATCTGGCGCAGCTTGGTGGCGCAAAGAACCTTCGACATCACCCAGCATGGCCAAGTCACCCAACGCATCAACGAGGCCGTGGAGGCGCTCGGCACCGAGAAGGTCGAGAAATACGAGGGCAAGGACACTGACGGTAAAACGATCACTCTCGAACGCATGGCCCCCAACATGGAGGTCCGCATCGGCGCGATCCTCGCCTTGGGCCGCATCGCCGAGGAGAACCTCGATTTCCACGTGCAGGTGATGCAGATCATCTGCGCCTATGTGCGGGAGAATGCGCCGGCGAAAGGTGCAAAAAAGGCACCGGACTATCCCGAAGTGGATGAAACGCTGGAAGGTAAGGCGCTCGGCAAAGCGTGGCGGAAGGCGAAGGCGGACTACGACAAAGCTCTTGCAACCTTCAAATCCGACCTACCCGCCCCCCGCGCCGATATCCAGACTGCGCTGGAGGTATTGGGCCGCCGCACCGCGCGCCAGAAACGGAAGGAAGGCGCGTGGCCCGCCGACCGATTGGGCGAGGCCGATTGCGTTTTCGACACGCCGTTTCCAGTTCCGCCAACGTATTCGGAGCGCTGCAGCAAAAAGGCGCACACGGCCTTCGTCACCGCATTGAAGGCGTTCAAGTCGCACGCGCAGGACCTACGCCGCCGCTTCGCCACCAGCACCGCGTACCGCCTCGACCTGCGCGCCACGAACCTGCAAGGCTATGACCTCAGCCGCCTCGACCTGCGCGGTGCAAGTTTGAACGGAGCGCAAATGCAGGGGGCAGTCCTCTCGGTCGCACAGATGCAGGGGGCAGTCCTCATGCGGGCGCAAATGGCGGGGGCGACCCTGCGGTGGGCACAAACGCAGGGGGCGGACCTACGGTGGGCACAGTTGCAGGAGGCGGATCTCTGGAGCGCGCAGATGCATGGAGCAGTCCTCTGGGTCGTACACTTGGAAACAGCGTGGCTTCGAGGAGTTCAGATGCATGGGGCCGACCTGCGGAGGACACAGATGCAGGGGGCGAGCCTCTGGGAGGTGCAGATGCAGGGCGCAGACCTTCGAGAGGCGCAAATGCAGGGGACGGTTCTCTTAGAAGTGGAGATGTATGGGGCTGACCTCAAGCAGGCGCAAATGCAGGGGGCAGACCTTACTAAAGCCGGAATGTCAGAAGAAACAGACTTGGAGGATATCGCTATCCAAGGTGCATGAGAGTGTCAGGTCTTCTGTGTACGGCTGATTGGGTCCATGCTTCCTGAGAGGAGCAAGGACGATGACGATTTCGAACGAACTGCTGGACGAGTTGCTGAAGGGCTGCAAGCGGCCTGAGGATCTGCTGGGCGAAGCGGG
>JANSYL010000010.1 GCA_024742455.1 Paracoccaceae bacterium
CCGGTGGCGGTGCCGAGATCGAGCGCGAGCAAGGTACGGTCGGCGCGGTGCGCCACCGGCAGATCGGGGATTGCCTCGCGGTGCGAGGTGGCGAGAGTCGGGTCAGCCATGGGCGGTCTCCTTTTCTGGTTGGCTGCTCGGGTGGAAGACGACGGTGGTCTGGTGCTTGGCGGTACGGGGCCGCCGTCGTCGGATGGAGTTTCAGGATGCCTTTCGTCGTCGGCGACCATGGCGGGCGATATGCTGGCCGACGCGCTTTCGACCTGCGGCGGTGGCGGCCTTGCCGGGACGGCGGTGCTCTTCGCAGCGCCGGTTCAGGGCCCGCGCCTTCAGGCCGGTCCGGCATTCGAACGGCTGGCCGCACTCGGCGCATCGGGATTGCCAGAGAATGATCGGTACGGTTTCGCCGTCTGTCCGGATATGGAGATCGGAGCCCACGACGATGTAGCGTTGCCCGTCGAGCATCAGCACGGTGCCGGGCCTGGGCAGGAGGCGGAAGTCGATGCGACGCACCACGCGCGGCTTGCGGGTCATCGAAGGCCCTCCGACGTTCGGGACGCGCGATCGGGGACGGGGCCGGCGGCGAGACCTACGTATCGTTGAGGCGGCCATCCCTGCAGGGTGGCCTCCTCATACGTAGTATAGGGGGTTTCATTGTTAGTCCTCCGGATGGCGTAACAGATTGTTTTCACGATACTTTCTCCCGATTTAGAGGACGAACAACGAGGACGTGTCTGTTTGTCCTCGTCCTCTGCAAGTCATTGATTTCATTGAGGGAGGACAAACAATGTACGAGGACGAACAACTTCGTCCTCAGGACGAACAGGATTTTCGGGAGGACGAAGTCAGTCATCGACGCCCTCCGGATAGACCCAGATCGCCGGGTTCTCGACGTCGAGGCAGACCCCGGACTGGGGGCACTTGTAGTGGCTGGGCAGCACCGGGATGCCTTCTCCGAGGACCTCGCCGGTCTCCGGATCGATCTGCGTCTCGCGGCCGAAACGCATGCCTTCGACGCAGAGATAGCCGAACCGGGAGCGCACGACCGCATGGCCGAAGGCGGTCCCGTCGCGGCGGAACTTCACGTGCCCCTTGGTGGTGAGCACCGCGAGCCGGTCGCGGATCGTGTACTTGCTGCCCAGCCCGGCGGTGTTCTCGAACGCCTCGCCGAACTGCGTCGATGTATAGAGACGTCCCTCGGCCGCCTCTTCGAACAGCAGGGCGAGGATCACGTCGCCCTTCCTGATCCGCTCGGCATCGTGCTTGGCACCGACGTCCTGACGGACCAGCCGCTCGTTCATCGGGTTGATCTCGACCCATTCGCCGCCGCGCTTGTCGATGAGTTTCGGCGCGAGCGCGGGCCCGTTGCGCAGCTCGATCTCCAGCCGGCGCTCGCTGGCCTCTTCGTCGGGCCGGTGGAGGATCAGGCCGGTGGTGTAGAAGCCCCGGAGCGCGCTGGCGCCCGACAGCGCGAGGAACGGGTCCTCCTTCACCTGGTGTTTGGAGAGCTTGCGGGTGTGGTGGACCAGGATCACCCCGCATTCGGGATCGATATGGTCGCGCAGCGCCTCCACCCGGTCCTTGAGGAAGAACATCATGGCGGTGTTGTCGTTCTCGCCGCCGCCTTCGGGTCCGCCGTCGAAGAGGTTCCGAATGGGATCGATGCAGAGGATGTCCGGCGGGGTGTCGGGAAAGGCTGTCTGGATCGCCCGGGCAGCGCGCACGCTGCCCCCGTCGTCGAGCAGCATTTTCAGTTTCGGCGTGGCGACGAATGTGTCGCGGGCCGCTTTCAGCACGCCCGGCGGCAAGGCGATCTGGCGCAGGCGCTCGCGCAGGTAGTGGTACTGGATCTCGGCCTGCAGATAGAAGATCCGCAGCGGCCGCGGCGGGGCGAAGCCGAGGAAGGGCTGGCCGGCGGCCATGTGCACGAGCCAGGAGATCAGCAGGTCGCTCTTGCCCACCTTGGGCGCGCCGCCCAGCACCAGCAGGCCGCCCGGCGTCAGTACGCGGGGCGCGATGATGTCCTCGGGCATCGGCCTGTCATCGTCGAGCAGCGCACCGAGGCTGAAGGCGGGCAATTCGTCCGGCGACGGCGCGCCGCTGTCGAGCCGCACCAGCGGTGGGCCATTCTTCTCCACATGCAGCGCCCAGAGCCGCTCGGACTCGCGCTTGAGCCTCTCCACCGGCCATTGCGGGCGGAGCATCGCCGCGTTGTAGCCGCAGATGCCTTCCCAGCCGGCCTCCTTCGACAGCCGCCCCTCATGGACCATGCGGATGAAATGCCCGATGGCGGCCGAGGCGCCCTCGAAGCGCGACCAGTCGTCGACGGCGCCCTCGCGCACCGGGGTGACCAGCACATCGTCGACGGCGGGTCTGTCGGAATGGGTGAATTCGGGCTGCAGGGACACGCCCGGCGCGGGCGGCATGTCGGTCACGGCCTCGACGAACTCGTCCAGGTCGCGTTCGAAATCGGCGTTCAGCTCGACGATCCGGACCAGCGTCTTGAGGGAGTTCTTGTAATAGACCGAACCCGCGACGCGAATGGGCTGGTGCGCCGATCGGAAATGCGTGTCCCCGCCGACCTTGGCGGCGATGTCGCCGCGCAGGCGGGTCACGCGCGCAATGTCGCTGCCCTCGGCTGGCTCTGTCAGCTTCCACCAGACATGGGCCTTGCGCTGACCCTCGGGCGTGACGCCGCCGCTTTCCACCACCATGGTGGGCGGGCCGAGGTGACGCTCGAGATGGGCGCGCGCGGCGGCGATGTCGCCGGTGTCGAGATCGACGACCACGGTCTGCATCTGCTCGATGTCGGCGGCCCTGGCTTTTCCGGGCTCCGCGACCGTGCCGGGGATGACATAGACCGCTGCGCCCTCGCGCGCGGCCCAGCCTGCGAAGGTGACCATCTTGTCGGGCGCGTTGGCGTCCGCCTCGATCCAGATGTTGTGGGGCCGGCCGTCGAAGCCCTGACCCTTGTCGATGAAACTGCGGACGGGGATCAGTCCATCGGAGTAGCCGAAGACCACCTCCATGAACTGCGCGATCTGCGCGGGGTCCGGCTCGTCGCCGAAGACGTCGATCTGCGGTGCTGCGTCGTTGAAGTCGCGCCAGGGGTTGAAGTGGACGAGGTTCTCGGGCCCCGGGGTGGGCGGCTCCGGCGGCGCCGGCTTATCATCGTGATCTGTGGTCATGGCGGGGTCCTCCTGCGTGGCGGACGTGGCCGGCGGGTCCTCGGGCGCATCAGTCATGCCGGCAGGCTCCAGCAGCGCTCGGCCCACGGACAGAACCGGCATTCGAAGAAGTCGCGATGGGCAGCGATGCGCGGGAGCAGTTCGCCCGCGTCGGTGGCCCGCAGGATCCGCACGCCCCGGTCCGACATGCGCTGCGCGAGGTCGGCATCGAAGGGCACCAGCTCGTGGTGCAGCTCGGCCGTGTCCTTGTTGATCGCGGTGAAGAGCGCCGGCGCGGCGCTGATGCCCGGCACTGCCGCTTCCATGTAGGCCTGGTAGAGCGCGATCTGCGCGGCATAGACCGGCTTCGCGACGGTCACGCCCTTGGCGACCGTCTCGCGCCAGTTCTTCGCGTTCATGGTCTTGCACTCCCAGAGCGCGGGGGTGCGCAGCCCCAGCGCCGCGGGCGCCTCGGCGACGATCCCGTCGACATGGCCGCGGATGCGCCCGCCGGCGACGGAGAAGCCGAACTGGCCGCCGTCACGTTTCTGGGCGACCAGATCGAGCCCCGCCGCCCGAAGCCAGCGGATGGCGAGATCCTCGAGCCGATGCCCGATGGCGAAGATCCGGAGCACGCGGCCCGGAAAGTCCTGGCCTTCGTCCTTGGGCGCGCCCGCGAACTCGAACTGCAGCGCCCGTTCGCAGGGATGGCCCAGCCGGGAGCCACCGAGGTAGTCGCGAGCCGGCGTGGCCGCGCGTTCGGCCTCCAGCGCGGTGTCCACGGCCGCATTGATGCGCTCGGCGATACCGGGGCGGTGGTTGTAATCCAGCATCAGAACGGGATCTCCGAGTGGCTGGCAATCTCGGCCATCTCGGCGCGGAACGCCTCGATCGTGATGACGATCAGCCGGTGCATGTCGTTCTGGGTCAGCTGGCCCAACGGCCGGTCCCACCCGATCCGCTCCATCTCGGGGGCGAGCGCGCGCATGACGGCGGGCAGTGCCTGGGTTTCCTCTTCGGTGAAGTCGACCATGCTCAGTCCTCTCTTCGCTTTGAGGGTGAAGGCCGCCTGGCAGCCCATGGAGCAGAACCAGCGGCGGGTGCGGGTTGGGCGCGGCCGGTGGGGATCGAACCAGCCGAAGCCACGCGTGCGCGCGGTGCAGACGGCGCAGAGCGCCAGACGCGGGTGCCAGAGGCGGTCACGGCCCGGGCGACCCGGAGCCGCTGCGGGCGGGGACGGGATTTGCGCGACATGGCTCACGCGGCCTCCCGCGCGGGCGGCGCCGCGCTCAGGATCAGTTGTCGGATGGCGCGCTTGTTGAACCCGAAGGTCATCAGCGCCGAGGCCTTGTAGCGCGTGAGCCCGTAGTCGCCGCGCGCGGCGGGCGAGAGATATTGCAGCTGCTTCTGCGTGGCGGGCTGGGTCAGCCACGCCTTGCTCTTGAACGCGCTCTCGTCGGTCTCGTGATCGTTCAGCCAGTCGTCGGCCTGCGCGAGACAGACGCTGCGCTCACCTATCCCCAGCAGCCGGGGCTGCCCCCCGCGCTCGCCGCCGATGGCGTACCAGACGCCGTCGAGCCAGAAGACGCCGCCCCATGCCACAAAGCCCGTGGCGAGCAACGCATCCTCGGTGCCGAATAGATCGACCCATGCGAAGCTGGATCGCTCGAGCAGGTCGATCTCGGTCATCAGGAAGTCCGAGAGCGCCCCGTTCGGGTTTCCATCGGATGTCGCGTCCTCGGGCTCCACCAGCGCCTCGCCGCAGATCGGGCATTCGCGGGCGGCCAGCGGAATGTCGGCATGGCAGGACGGACAGGTCTTCGAAGGCGCCTCGCCGTTGCCGGTCTTGCCGTCGAGATCGACATCCTGTTCCAGCGTGCCGTGGGTCAGGCTCGACGATCCGAAATCCAGCACCACGCAGTCTGTCTTGACGACGCCGGGATGCTCCTCGGGGTCAACGGTCCGCAGGCCGCGGCCGACCATCTGGATCATGGTGGACTTGTAAGAGGACGGGCGCAGCAGCACGACGCAGGACGTGGGCGGGTGGTCCCAGCCTTCCGTCAGCACGGCCACGTTGGTGATGACGCGGAGTTCGCCGCGGGCGAAGGCGGCCAGTATATTGCGCCGCGCATCGGCGGGAAGATCGCCGTTGATCAGGCCCGTGGGGATGCCGGCCGCGTTGAACGCCTCGGCCACATGCTCCGCGTGCCCCACGGTCGAGCAGAACACGACCGTGGGGCGGTCGGAGGCCTTGTCTTGCCAGTGGCGCACAACCTCGTCGGTGATCGGCGCGCGGTCCATGATCTCGGCCACCTCGCCCATGTCGAAATCCGACGCCGTCCTGTGCACGGCCTCGAGCTTGTCCCGGACGCTCACATCGATGACGAAGGTCCGGGGCGGCACCAGGTGCCCCGATGCGATCAGCTCGCCCAGCCGCACCTGGTCGGCGACATTGTCGAAGACCTCGCGCAGCCCCTTCTTGTCACCGCGGTTCGGCGTGGCTGTGACGCCGAAAATGCGCGCGTCGGGATTGGCCTCGCGGACACGGTCGACGATGCGACGGTAGCTGTCGGCCACCGCGTGATGCGCCTCGTCGATCACCAGCAGGTCCAGCTTTGGCATCCCCGCCAGGTTGGCCTGACGTGCCAGCGTGGGCACCATGGCGAAGGTGACCTGGCCGTCCCAGGATTTGGTCGTGGCGTCGACGACGGAGGTGGACACGCCCGGGACCACGCGCCGGAACTTGTCCCGGTTCTGCGCGATCAGCTCGTCGCGATGCGCCAGGACGCAAGCCTTGGAGGCGCTGTCGCCAAGGCTTGCGCCGGTGACGGCCGACAGCATGATCGTCTTGCCCGCGCCGGTGGGCGCGATGCCCAGTGTGTTGGCGCGGGTGCCGAGCGCAGACAGGCTGCGCTCGACGAAGAGTTTCTGGCGGGGACGCAATCGCATGGCCCGGACCCCTCACTGGGCCCAGCTCGGACGGCCCGGAACGCCCGGCGCGGACGGCGCCTGCTGGGCGGGCTGCTGCCGTGGCTGCGGTGCCGGCGCATGCTGGTGCGGGGCGGTGTCCTGAGACTGCGACGCCATGGCCGGCGCTGTGCCCATGATCTGCGCGTAATCGCGGTGGTCCGGCGTCACCGCCGCGCGGATCTCGTTCTTGTCCTCGCCATTGGTATCGGTGCCTGTGTCGATCCGGGCCACGAATTCGAGCCCGTCGAGATCGGCGAAGCCGCCGATGCGCCGCGCCGCCTGCGCCTCCGGCGAGTTGTCCTTGTCGGAGATCCCGCGCGCCGAGTTCAGCATGCCGCGCACGAGGCTACGGCCCATGTTGGCCCAGTCCGGCCCCTTGGGGCTGTAGAGCCCGATCAGCGACCAGATCTTGCGGCGGGCATACGGCCCTTCCAGCACCGTGTATTCGGCGTCGAGATAGACGGCCCCGGTCGCGCCGCGCCTGGCGTAGCCGCCGGTCCAGCCCTGCGCGGGATCGTCGAAGCCGCCGGGGCGGATGGTCATCCGCACCTTTGCGAGCGTGCCCTTGGGGATGACGTTGGCGTTCGATTGCGCGTCGTTGAAATCGTTCCAGAGAGACATGGATGGGGTCCTTTCAGCTGTCGGTGGTGTCGGAGGGGGTGGCCGGCGCCGTCGGTGGCGCGGCGTGGCTCAGGCGTTCGGGGGCGGGCGTCGCGGGCTGGCGGATCTTGTCCATCAGGCGCCCGAGATGCGGCGGCTCGACCATGTCGAGACGCCCCGACCGATCCTTGGCCGGATAGCCCCAGGGGTTGAGTGTCTGGCAGACGAAGCCGCGCTGCAGGCTGCCGTCCTCGGCCTTGAACTCGGCCATGGTGATGACCTGATCGACGATGCCCGGCAGTTCGAGGCCGGTCTTGGAGCCGTCGATCTGCGGCTGGAACACCTTGCGATTGAAGTCGTCGAGCTTCTCGTCGAGGATCCCGACGAACCAGACGTTCTTCGCCCGCGTGTGCTGCAAATGCGTGAGCCAGGCGATCATCTCGCGCCCGTGCAGCCCATAGGCACCGCGGACATCGGGCTTGCCGGTCTTCTCGGAATGCGCCTCGGGCTGGCCCTTGCTCCACTGAAAGCAGAGCCGCCCGGCCACGGTGATTGAGTCGATGAACACCGTGTCGTACTTGTCGAGCACGGCCGGGTCGCCGAAACGGTCGCAGACCGCGTCGTAATGCGCCTGGCTGTAGGGCTGATCGGCGCGCAGTGCCGGGTTGGGCCCACCGATGAATGCCGCGAAATCCCGGCATTCTGTCCAGGTCCGCGGCCGGATCGCGTCGACCGCCAGCCCCTCGATGGCCAGATCCCCGGCCTCGAGATCGTAGAACAGCGTCGTCGAGTTCAGCAGCGTCCACAGCAGCGAGGTCTT
Source organism: Paracoccaceae bacterium (assembly GCA_024742455.1). Classification (GTDB taxonomy): domain Bacteria; phylum Pseudomonadota; class Alphaproteobacteria; order Rhodobacterales; family Rhodobacteraceae; genus JANSYL01. Next base: position 7,558 of record JANSYL010000010.1, read on the forward strand.
GCCGATGCCGGGCGGGCCGAAGATCACGCCCTTGATGCCGCGCGGCTCGGCCATCCGCTGGTCGGCGGTGATGATGGGGAGCGTCATGCCGGCACCTCCTGGCGCGCGGCATCCATGCCGGTCTGTGCGAGGATCGCGTCGAGACAGTCGCCGAAGCACCAGTCGGGATGCGCGGCCCAGAACCGGTCGGCCTGCCGCAGCGCCTCGCGCCATTCGCGCAGGGCGGCGCTGTCATGGGCGATCTGCCGGCGGCGGATCTCGATGGCGCGTTCGAACTGGTCGCGCGAGAGATCGCGCGTGGCGACCAGCGTGGTGCCCTCGAGGTCCATGGCCACGGCGGCGGGCAGTTCAAATGGCAGTTCCGCCTGTGCCGGGGTCGATGACCTTTCCGCCTTGAGCTTCAGGCTGCGGGCGCGCTGATCGATCCGCGCGACGACCCCGTCGATCCCGGCGAGGTACTGGCCGTCGGCATCGATATCGTCCCAGCGCGCGACCGCGGCCTCGCGCTTGTTGACCGACCGGCCGGCGATCACCGCGCCGACGATCTCGCCCACGACGTCATTCAGACGCATCTGTCCCATGCTGGACCTCCTGTTCGAAAAGATTGCTGAACTCGCTGAGCCAGGCCGCGGCGCGCCGGATCGGCGCCGTGTCGACGGCATGGCGCGAGGCCGGCGGGATGCGGCGGACCGCCTCTGCAGGCGCGGGCTGTTCGCCGATACGTTCGACGATTTCGTCGATCCGCCCACAGATCGCGCGATCCTCCGGCGTGCCGAACACGGCGACCTGGCGCGCCCGCTCTTCGGGCGTCGGTGGCGGCGTTTTCGTCTCATCGAGCCGCCGGACGCTGTCCTGCACGCGCTGCAGCCGGTCCAGTGAGCGTTCCAGCCGCGCTTCCGCGGCGCGGCGCAGGGCGGAGCGTGTGGGTTCTTCGCCGCGCTCCAGCTGCGCATCCAGCGTGCGCCGTACGAGCCCCGGCTCGGCGGTTTCGGCGTCGCGGAGATGGCGCGCGTCATGGATCGACTTGCGGCTGAGGCCGAGACTGGCCGCGGACGCTGCACCGTTCCCGTCGGAAACGGTCCACTGATTGCCACGATCGCTCCTGGCGCTGGCCACCTCGCCGCGGACCTGCGCCGCGTCGTATTCGTCCGCCAGCCTGCGCTTGGCGGCCGCTTCGATCTCGAGCGCGTCAGCCTGTGCACGATGGGCGGCGGCGATCAGATCGTCATGGGCCACCTTGGCGCTCTTCAACCGCGCCGCGCGCCTGGCGACATCGTAGGCAAGCCCCGCCGCTTCACGGGCTTCGAGCACCTCGGCGGCGGATTTGGCGCCCGACAGCTTTGTCGCGGCGCGTTCGATGAGCCCGGGAAGATCGGGGGCGTGAACGGGGGTGAGCGCTGTCATCGATCGCCCTCCTGCGGGAGGATCTCGACCTTCAGCGTGCCGGTCTTCACGGTCCGCGCCGGCTCGAACTCCGCCCGGATCGCCTGCGGCCAGGCCGCATACTTGCGCTCCGGCACCCTGATCGTGACATCGACGTACTGGGCCGGGTCGTCGCCAGACGCGCGGATGCGCTCGACCATGGCGGCCAGCTGCGCCTGATCCCACTCGACGCGCTTGGGCAGGTCCGCGACCACGGTGAAATCGCCGTCGTCGAAGCGGGTCGTGCCGGTATCCTTGCCTGCGGCGCGCCGCTCCTCGGCAGCGCGGTCGGCGTAGCGGATGCTCAAGGCCCCATCGAGCCGGGCCTTGGCGGCCTTGTCGCGCTTGAGGCGTGCGTCGATCTCGTGCTGCAGCACCGCCAGCATCTCGACCGGCAGGTCGGCGATCTCCTTCGGGTCGAACTCCGGCAAGTCGTCGGGCATGGGGGTGTTTTCGGGAAAGGGCATGAAAGGGTCTCCGTGATCGGCGAAGGGGACTGGATGGGGGTGGTCACGCCGCCTGCTCCTCGAGCAGCAGCGCCGACAGCGAGGCGGCGGCGCGTTTCGGCTTCGGGCGGGCGACGGCGATGTAGGCGAAGCGGTCGGGGCCCTCGCGCTCCTGCACGAGATGCACGAGGCCCTGTTCGGCGGCCCAGAAGGCCCGCCCGGCCAGTCGGGCGAGTTCGCCGCGCGCCTTGTCGTCGAGCGCGCTGAACAGCGGATAGGTGTCCAGCACGAGATAGCCGCGGTGATACTCGAGCCGGTCGCCGGGCGCGGCCTGCGCCACCCAGGCGCAGAACTCGATCTCGGTCAGCGGGCGGCTGGCGCGGAAGGTGATGAAGGGGGTGGTGCCCATGAACATGATCTCCTCCTTTCGCCTCTACTCACGCCGCAGCGAGATCGTCCCAGCAGGGTCCGAGCCCGTAAGCGGTGAGGACGTGGCGGAGATCGGCGAGGCGCCGGTAGAGCGCGGACCGGCTTCCGAAACCCTCGGCGGCCAGCGCCGTCACGGAGTGATGGGCGAGCCCGCAGCAGAACCGGCGGTCGGCCTCGGGCAACCGCGCCAGTGCGGACCGCATAGCCTCGCGGGTCTGGATGTCTGCCTGCGTGTCGCGGTCCTGGCCGTGCCAGGCGACCAGCCCGTCAGCTTCCGCCAGCAGGCAGCCCAGCGGCTCGCCGCTGCCGGCGACGGGCGCGTCGAGCGACAGCATCGTGCCGCCCTGTGCCCGGCGCTGGCGATGGTGCCGGATCGCGATGCGCGAGGACCGGTTGCGCAGCACGATGCCCGCAAAGGCGCCGATGGTGCCGCGGCGCCTGTCGAAGCCCGGCAGCCGGCAGATCACGTCGATCAGGAGGTCCTGGCGGAGATCGTCGAGATCGGCCGCGGGCAGCGCCAGCTTGCGGTGCAGGCGGCGCGCGGCGGCGTCGGCCTCGTCGATCAGCGTGGCAAGATCTGTGGGGGAAAGCGGTGGGTGCATCGGTGGAAGCCTCGGAACATCGTTTCTGATGCTTCGAGACTGCCGATCTGCCGGCCCCTATTGGTGGGAATGGCGCGGGAAAATCGTGGGTGAAACGTGGATCGCGTCAGTCGCGGATGACGATGTCCTCGGGCGGCAAGCCGATCGTCACGCCGCGGCCGTGCTTCGTCTTGACGAGCCCAAAGGCGTCTTTTCGTGGGATCCCGTGCTGTGCGAGCTGATCCCGGATCTCTTTCAACACGTCCCGGTGACCGGACCTGTTGGTCAGGGAATAGAGCTCCTGGTAGGTCAGCAGGACGTCGCCCGCGACAACCTTCTCGGCCGCGCCGACAAGGGCATCGAAACCGACCATGGACAGCACCACATCGCGACCGTCGAAGCGCAGAGTGCGCCGTCCGCGGGAAATCTGCAGGCGCGGTTCCGGCACCGTTTCGGTTTCCGGTCCGGGAGAAGCAGACCTTGCGACATTGCCAAGGCGGTCCGTGCGCAAACGATCCGATTCCGCGTCCAGAGCCTCCCTGAGCTCCAAGGGCGACACGCCGGCTGCCCTGAGCCGCAGAACCAGCTGAGCGCCGAAATCATGACCGATCAGGACCGATGGTGCGCCATCGGCCGCGGCCCTGATCGCTAGGACCGTGCCGGGGGAGTCGAGCGGATCAAGATCGCGGCAAAGAAAGACGGCAACGCCAGAAGGCGAATTCCCGAGCAACCAGACCCCGTCCACGACAGTCGAGACGGGCCCGGCGAGACCGCCGCTCGCGGCGATCCGTGCGGCGAGCCGCCCGGCGTCGATGCCGAAGCGCCTGAGGTCGCCGTCCTCGAGGATGACGTCCTCGGCGGGGTCGTCCGGGCAGCAGGCGCGCAGCTCCCGTCCGACAAGCCGGACCGGGCGAGCATCCAGCCCGCAGTCGCAATGGGCGCAGACGGGCCAGTTGTCGGCCTTGCGACGCTCGATCAGGACGCGCTCCCGCAGCAGGCGGTCGATCTCGCCCTCGGCAAACCGCCTCAGCGCCCGGCCCGAAAGCGAGACCTGCGGGCCGCCGTCACTCAGCCGTGTCCACAACCAGGCCAGCATCGCGGTCCTTCTCCAGCCCGTTGCGCGCGACGAGCGCATGAACCGCCTTCTCGAAGCGAGTGCGGCGGAACGCGAGCGTTCCCGGCGGTTTCAGGCGCGCCGTCACCTGTGCGGGCCGCCTCTTGTCCGTCTTGAAGAACACCCGGAAGGTGATCTCGCCCAGCCGCCAGCCACGCCCGAAGCGCACCTCGCTGCCACGGAAGTGTTGCAGCGCGGCGCCGGAGGCGTCCCGCGACACCCAGCTGCGGACGTAGCGCCATGTCCCGTCCTCTTCGTCGCGTTCGAAGAGGTCGGCGGCGGCTGCAACGATCCGGACTTCGAGGATCCGTTCGTCGAACGCATGGTCGAACGCGAAATCGGATCCGGTCTCGCTGATCGGATCGAGCGTGTAGAGATCGCGCGCATCCGTGCCGGAAAAGAACCCCGGCTGCGCCAGGATGTGCTCGGCGAAGGCTTCCGCCATATCCGCCTGACGCGCCTTTGCGACACCGCCGATCCGCAGGAGCCCTTCGGCCGGGGAGTAGCGCACGGCCGCATACTTCACCGCGCGCAGGGTGATGATTTCCTCGCGATCACCGGCGACGACGGGCGTCGTGGTGACCGGAGCGCCGTGGCTGACGACGAGATTGATCTCGCCCTCTTCTTCATACTGACCGACACGGCAGTACTCGCCCTGCAGATCCTGGGCGAGCAGTTTCATGACCGCCGCCCTGAACGCGGATTTCGTGTCCTCGGTCAGATCGGCGTCCACGTGGCGCCGCGGACCGCGGAATTCGGCCATCGCGCTCGGCGCGCGAAGCGCCTGGAAGTCCGCAGCGGCCTCGAAGACCCGGTGGTGGTGCAGATAGGTGTGCAGCGCGACATGCTTGGCGTCGTGCCGCGCCGGCGCGTCTTCCCCATTTCCGGCCTCCTCGTCGGGATAGAGAACGACGTTCTGCCGCCGCGCCTCGTTGAGGATGAGTTGCAGGCCCTCGCCGGTCCCGACCTCGGCGACGCGATGGAGATCGGCGACGACGCCTTCCGACCATTCGGTGACCGGCGCCTCAAAATACTCCGTCAGCGCCTGTCGAATTGCGGCGGGCTCGCCGTCGAATGCCACCGGTATCTCGTCCGCCTTGTAATGCCGGGCGAAAAGCTCGCGCATTAGATGGATGTCGATCGTGCGCAGGAATTTGGGATTGATGAATTTCTTGATGTCGGACGGCAATGGAACCTCCTGCAATGGATTCGGATGTTCGCTTAATGTTCTATCACCGCGAACAACCCTGAGTCGAGTCGGGGAGACGACCCCGCGAGCCTCCTGGAACCCGGTGGGACGGTTCCCGAAGCCGGTGAGTAGGAGAAGGGCGAGACATCACGGACCTGGCCCCAATGAAACGCCCCAACCCCCTGCCTCCCGATCAGATGACCCCCGCCGAGCGCCGCGCCGAGCTGTGCGGTTTGCTCGCGCTCGGGCTGGTCCGGCTGCGGGAGCGGGACGGGGGCGAAGTATCTGACGACACCGGAGAACGTTGCCTACACTATCCGCCCGACCAATGCCGTCATGCAACTCCAACTCACCGGAGAAAAGCATGAACAAGCCCGATCCCATTCCCGCGCGCCTGGCCGCGCTGAAGACGGCGACGACGCCGGAACTCAAGGCGCAGTGGCGCGACCTGTTCGACAGCGAACCGCCGCCGTTCAACCGCCGTTACCTTGAAAGCCGGCTGGCCTACCGCATCCAGGAACTGGCCTATGGCGGGCTGAAGCCCGAGACGATCCGGCGGCTGGAGCGGCTGGGCGAAGACCTCGACGGCGGCGACCGGAAGAAAAGCCGCGTCCGCGCCGACACGATGCCGATCGCCGGCACGCGGCTGATCCGCGAATGGCAGGGCGTGGAGCACGTCGTCACCGTCACCGCGGACGGGTTCGAATGGCAGGGGCGGCCCTACAAGTCGCTGTCTGCCATCGCGCGCTCCATCACCGGCACGCGCTGGAACGGCTGGGTGTTCTTCGGGCTCAAGAACCGGAGGGCGCGGTCATGACCAAGCCGATCATCCGGAAACTGCGCTGCGCCATCTATACGCGCAAGTCGTCCGAGGAAGGGCTGGAGCAGGAGTTCAACAGCCTCCACGCCCAGCGGGAAGCCTGCGAAGCGTACATCGCCAGCCAGCGATCCGAGGGCTGGGTGCTGGTCCGCGATCAGTACGACGACGGCGGCCTCTCGGGCGGCACGCTGGACCGACCGGGGCTGCAGCGGCTGCTGGAGGATATCGAGGACGGGCTCGTCGACGTGGTCGTCGTCTACAAGATCGACCGCCTGAGCCGGTCGCTCGCCGACTTCGCCAAGCTGGTCGAGGTGTTCGACCGTAACGGCGTCACCTTCGTTTCGGTCACGCAGAGCTTCAACACGACCACGTCAATGGGTCGGCTGACGCTGAACATCCTGCTGTCCTTCGCCCAGTTCGAACGCGAGGTGACGGCCGAGCGCATCCGCGACAAGGTCGCCGCCAGCCGCAAGAAGGGGATGTGGATGGGCGGGGTGCCGCCCTACGGATATCGCGTCGAGAACCGGAAGCTGGTGATCGATGTCGAAGCCGCCGAGCATGTCCGCTGGATCTTCGAACGGTTCCTCGAGATCGGCTCGGGCACGGAACTGGCCCGGGAGGTCGCGAAACGCGACATCCGCACACCGCGCGGCAACCGGATCGACAAGAAATACATCTACCGGATGCTCAGCAACCGCGCCTACATCGGCGAGGCGGTCCACAAGGGCGACAGCTATCCCGGCGAGCACGACGCGATCATCGACCGCGAGACTTGGGACAAGGTTCACGCCATCCTCCAGGAGAGCCCGCGCAAGCGCGCGGCCCGCACGCGCGCTGACACGCCCGCGCTGCTGAAGGGGCTGCTGTTCGGTCCCGATGGCGCCGCGTTCTCACCGACGCATACTCGGAAGGGGGATCGCCTCTACCGCTACTATGTGAGCCAGACCGTGCTGAAGCACGGTGCCGGGTCGTGCCCGGTGGGTCGTGTCCCCGCAGGCGAGATCGAGGCCGCCGTCATTGACCAGCTCCGCGCCGTGTTCCGCCAGCCGGAGATCGTTGCCGGGACGTGGAAGGCGGCGCGCGCTCACGCCGCCGACATCACCGAGGCCGACGCTCGCTCGGCGCTGCAGAGGCTTGATCCACTGTGGGACGAACTCTTCCCCGCCGAGCAGGCCCGCATTGTCACGCTGCTGATCGAGCGCGTGGAGATCGGGACGGATGAACTCAACGTCCGGCTGCGCGTCGACGGGCTCAGCGGTCTGGTCCGCGAGATGCTGGCCCGCGACATCGGAGAAGCTGCATGACCCGCGGGGCTCCGATCCCGGAGACGGTCACGCTCCACGTCCCATTTCGCGTCGTGAAGCGTGGCGGGAGAAAGGAGATGCAGGTGCCGGAAGGCGCCGCGCAGCCGAGGCGTACCGACAATACGCTGATCAAGGCGCTGGCGCGTGCCTTCCGCTGGAAGCGGATGCTGGAATCCGGCGAGTTCGCCACCATCGCCGAACTGGCCGAGCGGGAGGGCATCGCGCCCTCATACATGACCCGCGTCCTGCGGCTGACCCTGCTCGCGCCCGACATCATCGAGGCGATTCTGGACGGGCGTCATCCTCCGGAACTGACGATTGCAAGGCTACTGGAACCGTTTGGGCTCCATTGGCACGAGCAGGCTGGCGACTTGTTGCCCCCCGTCGGGAAGAGCCGCGAGCCAAGGAGATTAGGAATGCCACAGGAAGCTTGAGAACGTAGAGTGAACATTGTACTATCTGGTTGGCCGCATTCGGCGAGTCTGTCAAGGTGCGGATCAACCGGCACGGAAGAACCGGCTAGGAGGGATCGAGTGGACAACATTGAGAAACGAAAGGCGCGAGGCGCGTTCTTCACGCCGCCGGAGATCGCACGTTATCTTTGCGATTGGGCCGTCCGCAAACCCACCGACACCGTGTTCGAGCCTTCGTGTGGCGAAGCCAGCTTCCTCATGGCAGCGGGAGAGCGGCTGCGGGCTCTCGGGGCTGACCCTCTGTTCTGGAGCGAGCAATTGCAGGGCGTGGAGATATTCGACACCTCCGCCCGCAACGCCGAGGCTCTCCTGCAAGGCGCTGGCTTCGACGCCCGCGTGTCTGTGGGAGACTTCTTCGAGCATGATCCGCCGATTACCTATGACGCCATCGTGGGCAACCCGCCCTTCGTCCGCTACCAGAACTTCACCGGCGCAGCCCGGTCCCGAAGCTTGGAAGCCGCCCTTGCTCAGGGTGTTCGTTTGTCGGGGCTCGCCAGCTCATGGGCGGCATTCGTCGTAAAGGCGGCGCTTCACGTCGCTCCCGGCGGACGGCTCGCACTCGTGCTGCCTGCCGAACTGCTGAGCGTCAACTATGCGCAGGAGGTCCGGCGTTTCCTGCTGCGCCGCTTCGGGCGCGTCCGCCTCATCATGTTTGAGGATCGAGTGTTCCCCGGTGTCCTTGAAGAGGTGGTCTTGCTCCTCGCAGACGGGACGGGCGGGGCGTCCTGCCTTGAAGTCCACCAGACAACGGACGTTCGCTCGCTGGCGTCCGTCGACGTGGCCGAGTGGATCCAGCACACGCCCAGCGGTGACAAGTGGACGAATGCGCTTGTCGCCGAAGAAGCCTTCGCCACTTACCAGGGCTTGATCGATGAGCGCTTCGAGCTGATGCGCGAATGGGGTCGCCCCTACTTGGGTGCCGTGACAGGCAACAACAAATACTTCTCGCTGTCACGGGCCGACGCCGTCGCCCATGGACTGACCGATGCGGACCTTGTCCGCATATCGCCGCCAGGCGCGCGACACCTGCGAGGGCTCACCTTCACTGATGCAGTTTGGAAGCAGCTGGCGAACGAGGGCTCTCGCTGCTTGCTCCTGTACCCGGGCGACAACCCGTCTGCAGCGGCGCTGCGCTATATCGAGGCCGGGGCGGATGCGGGCGTGTCTGGAGCCTACAAGTGCCGGGTTCGCAGCCCTTGGTGGCGGGTTCCCCTTGTCGAGGCACCAGACCTGTTCCTGACTTACATGAACCACGACAGGCCGCGCCTCGTGACGAACGCGGCGGGGGCGCACATCCTGAACTCTGTCTATGGAGTTCGCCTTGCGAACGGCAGGCGCGAGGTCGGACGCGACCTTCTGCCCATCGCCAGCCTGAACAGCATCACGCTGCTTGGTACGGAAGTAGTCGGGCGCGCCTACGGGGGCGGGCTCTTGAAGATGGAGCCGAGAGAGGCGGACAACCTGCCGCTGCCATCACTCGCGCGCATCCGGGCTTCCGAACAGCAACTCCGAAATGCCAGGCCGCAACTTGCAAGCGCGCTACGCCGGGGTGACGTAGCTTCGGCGGTTGAAACGGTGGACCACATCATCTTGGCGGATGTGCCTAAAGATGATCTAAAGGCACTGAGGCTGGCTCGCGAGATGCTGTTCCAGCGTCGACGCGCACGGGGGAAGGGTGTCGAGAGTTGATGGGCTCATAGAAGCAGCATTGAAGTCCGCCGGAGACAAACCGGCGGACACCGCCAACGCACCCGTGAAGAAGGCGTACAGCGAGAAGATATCGAACGTTGTCGCCCTCGCCATTGCCGAAGAGCTAAGGTCACGAGGTTTGAAGGGTGCCCGGCCGGCGCCGCCCGGGGAGCTGGACACGTCCGGAGCTGAACGGCGGATGGCAGGGGGCATCGGCGCAAAGAAGGTCGACGTGACATGGGCGACGGAAGAGGCGGGGTTGATCCTCGGCATCTCCATCAAGACCATTAACTTCCGCGACAGCCGCACCAAGAACTTCCAGAAGAACCTGACCAACCGGCGTGGCGACATGCTGTTCGAGGCGGTCACCCTGCACCGCCGCTTCCCGTATGCAGTATTGGGCGGGCTCTTCTTCCTTGACCAAGGCGCCGCCACCGATGGCACCGACCGGCGCCGATCCACATTCTTGAATGCTCACACGAGGCTCCGCCTCTTCACTGGGCGGGATGACCCCGGGGGGCGGGATGAGCAGTATGAGCGGCTATACATCGTTCTGCTGGACGCTTCCTCCGGCCATGCCAACTTCACTGCCTACCTCGTCGGAGAGCCCGACAAACCTGTGCCAATTTCCGATGCGCTGGACGATCTGTTGCAGGTGACGGCCATCCGCAATCCGGACTTCTATGACTATGCGAACGGCGAGCTTGGCCCCCTCAGTGGCTAGTGGACTGAGCGAGCGCTTTCGACACGGAGTGCCCGCAAGCAGAGACTGGAGCAGGCTGTGAGCAGTTCACTTCCGATCCCAGTCGCATTTGGTCCGATTGACACTGGGATCTAACTCAATTGCTTAGCGCGACAAAAATGCTGAAAAATCATGGCTTTGGAGGAAATTCACCAGAACGGCGCAGTCATCAGGTCCGGAGAATATCGCCCCAGAGAGACCCCTTTCGACCCTCGTGGTGCCGGGGCCAGTGCTCAGCCCCTCCCGCATAACCCTCTAAAACAACGGAAAAATCCGGCCGCAGCCGGATCGGGAGACCGCTTTCGCAGCGGCAAGTGGCGGAGACGAAGGGATTCGAACCCTCGAGACGGTTTCCCGCCTACTCCCTTAGCAGGGGAGCGCCTTCGACCACTCGGCCACGTCTCCGCTGGCCCGTCTAAGGGCTGCGCGCGGCGGTCACAAGTCAAAAACCGGAAGATCCGCCGGGCCGGGGACAGATCCCGCTCAGTCGGGCATCTCGGAATACCCGCCCTCGGCCAGGATCACCCGGCCCACCCAATCGGTAACGCCGGGCACATTGTCGGGCCCGGTGACCACCGCGAATTCGGGGCCGCCATTGATCGCGATCAGGGTCTCGATGACGCTGGCAAAGGCCGCGGCGGTCTGCGGGGTCCAGCGCCCGTCGAGCGGGCCGGCATACCGTCCGCCTTCGCGCAGAACGATCTGGGCCTGAACCAGCCGCGCCGGGCCGTAGAGCGCGTAGTAGGCCTGGATCTGTTCCAGCGAAAAAGGCACGGCCCAGTCATCCTGGGCGATCGCCGGGGCGGGGCCTGCAAGGCCAAGGGCAAGAACGGCGGCAAAGACGGTGCGCATGGCGACCCTTTCGTTTTGATCGCGCGGCGGGATGCCCGCGCGGGGTTGACCTGACGGGCGCCGTCAGGCGTTGAACAGGAAATGCAGGACGTCGCCGTCCTTGACCTCGTATCCCTTGCCCTCGACCCGCATCTTGCCGGCCTCCTTCGCGGCCGCCTCGCCGCCGAGGCTGATGAAATCATCATAGGCGATGGTCTCGGCCCGGATGAAGCCGCGTTCGAAATCGCCGTGGATGACCCCCGCCGCCTGCGGGGCCAGAGTGCCACGCCGGATCGTCCAGGCGCGGGCCTCCTTCGGGCCGACAGTGAAATAGGTTTCGAGATCCAGAAGCGCATAGCCCGCCCGGATCAGCCGGTCGAGCCCTGCCTCCTCCAGCCCCATCTCGGCCAGGAACTCGGCGGCTTCCCCGGCATCAAGCTGCGCGATCTCTTCCTCGATCTGGGCCGAGATGACGACATGGGCCGCACCCTGCGCCTCGGCCATCTGGGCCACTTTCGCGGAATGGGCATTGCCGGTGGCGGCGGCGCTTTCCTCGACATTGCAGACATAGAGAATGGGCTTGGTGGTCAGAAGCTGCAGCAGCTTCCACGCCTTCGCATCCTCCTCCGACACCTCCACGGTGCGGGCCGGTCTGCCATCCTCCAGCGCGGCCTGCGCCTCTTTCAGAAGCCGCTCCTGCTGCACCGCTTCCTTGTCGCCGCCGCGCACCTTGCGGACGATATTTGCCAGCCGTTTCTCGATGCTTTCCAGATCGGCCAGCAGAAGTTCCGTCTCGATCGTCTCGGCATCGGCAATCGGGTCGACGCGCCCTTCGACATGGGTGACATCGCCATCCTCGAAACAGCGCAGCACATGGGCAATGGCGTCGACCTCGCGGATATTGGCGAGGAACTGGTTGCCGAGCCCCTCACCCTTGGACGCGCCCTTCACCAGCCCGGCGATATCGACGAAGGTCATCCGCGCCGGGATCACCTGTTTCGATTTCGCCATATCGGCCAGGGTGTCGAGCCGCGCATCGGGCACCGCCACATCGCCCACATTCGGCTCGATCGTGCAGAACGGGAAATTCGCCGCCTGCGCAGCGGCGGTTTTCGTCAGCGCGTTGAACAGGGTGGATTTGCCGACATTGGGCAGCCCCACGATCCCCATCTTGAACCCCATCAAGGCCTCCTGCGTCCGGGTTGGCGGCGTTCTATGCGCGGGCGGGGTCAGCGGCAAGCAGGGAAGCAGGCCGTGCCATCGCCGGCCGGGGGATGACGACCCGATGTCTGACGGGCGCGATTCATGCCAGCCAAGTCATGGCTCCGAGCCGACCATGCGCCCGGGCGAACCCGATCGCCGACCCGTCAGGCCGAAGGCGTGGCGCCATTTGGTGGGCGTCGTCGATTGGGCCTCAACCAATGGCGCCTCAATGGACGACCGCGGCGGCCTTGCGGACTTGATCCTGCTCCTCGGGGCGATGACCCTCTGTTGCCCGCGGGCAACCCCCAACCGGCGGTCGTCCGACACCGCTGGACACCCCGCACCCCCTCCTCTACCCCACGCGCACACGCAGTCGGAGGACCCTCCAATGGAGCCGAGGTCGCGGGCCTGAGCCCTGTCACATCCGTCCCTTAACGGACGATCCAGCGACCCTTTCAGGCCGGGCCTGTCCCGGCAGCGTGTGTTCCATGACCTCCACTCCCCTCCTGTCCCGCGTCCGCGTCCGCGCGGAAATCCTGCCCCTGATCAGGCTCTCGGTTCCCCTGATGATCGGCCTGTTCGCCGCCACCGCCATCTGGGTGGTCGACACGGTGATGATCGCGCCGCTCGGCACCGTGCCCCTTGCCGCCGCCGGCATCACCGCCGCCGTGCTCATCATCCTTATCTCGGCCCTCTGGGGCCTTGTCACCGTGGTCGGTGTGCAGATCGCCACGGCCGATGGCGCGGGCAACCCCGCCGAGGTCTCGGCGATCACGCGCAACGGTCTTGCCCTGGCGCTGTTCGGCGGGGGCACAGGTGCGGCCCTGATGATCGCGGTCCTGCCGCTGCTCGGTCCCATCGGCCAGCCGCAGCAGGTGGTCGATATCGTCGGCCCGTACTGGGTGGCAATGGCCGTCTGGATCGTCCCCTTCACGATGTTCTTCGTGCTCAAGGGACTGTTCGACGCGACCGGACGGGCCTGGGTCGGGGTGGCGCTGTCCTACCTGGCGGTGCTGGTGAACGTGCCCGCCAATTACAGCTTCATCCATATCCTCGATCTCGGCATCCTGGGTGCGGGGCTTGCCAGTATCCTGTCGCAGACCACCGCGCTGATCGCGGCGCTGATCTATTGGCGCATCGCGCCCTCGATGGCCCCGTATCGCGCGCCGTCGCGGATCCGCCGGGCCCGCGTGATGGCGCAGGCCCGCGAAGGCCTGCCGCTTTGCATCGGCTATGCGGGCGAAGGCGGGGCCTATGCGTTTATCGGCATCATGATCGGCTGGCTGGGCGCCACGCCTCTGGCCGCGCACCAGGTGGCCCATGCAATCGCGGGGCTGGCCTATGTCATCCCGCTCGGCATGGCCGGCGCGGTGTCGATCCGCATCGGCAATGCGGTGGGGGCCGAAACCCGCGAAAGGCTGCGCGCTATCCTTCTGGCCGGGCTGGCCATCGTCACGCTATGGCAAAGCCTGGTGGCGCTGACCTTCATCCTCGGCGGCCCCGCGATCGCCGCCGCGCTGTCGCAGGACGCCGCCGTCATAACGCTCGCCTCTGCGCTGCTGCTCGTGCTGGCGCTGATGCAGGTGATCGACGGGGTGCAATCGACCGCGCTCGGCGCCTTGCGCGGGCTGATGGACAACCGCGCGCCCACGGCGATCACCCTTCTGGCCTACTGGCCCGCCGCCCTGCCCGCTGCCTATCTGGTGGGTTTTGTCCTGGGGCAGGGGACGGTCGGGGTCTGGCTGGGCTATACCGTCGGCATCGCCATCGCGGCCATCGCGCTGCCCTGGCGGTTCTGGCGGCGCACCCGCGTCGCGCCCGCGCCCCATTGATTTCGGGGGCGCGATGGCCCAAACCGCCAGCCGACCCAATGAACAGACGGACGCCATGACACGGATCGACGACACATTCGCACGGCTGAAGGCCGAAGGGAAAAAGGCCTTCGTCGCCTATGTCATGGCGGGCGACCCCGATTTCGAAACCTCGCTTGCGGTGGTCAAAGGCCTGCCCGGCGCGGGGGTCGACATCATCGAACTGGGCCTGCCCTTCACCGATCCGATGGCCGATGGCCCGACGATCCAGCTGGCGGGCCAGCGCGCGCTCGAAGGCGGGCAGACTTTGCAGAAAACGCTCGACATCGCCCGGGCACTCAGGGCTGACGATGACACCACCCCCATCGTGATGATGGGCTATTACAACCCGATCTATTCGCGCGGCGTCGACCGGTTCCTCGCCGAAGCGAAAGAGGCCGGGATCGACGGTCTGATCATCGTCGACCTGCCGCCCGAGGAAGATGATGAACTGTGCATCCCCGCGCAAAAGGCGGGGCTGAACTTCATCCGTCTGGCCACCCCCACGACCGATGACGCCCGCCTGCCCGCGGTGCTGAAAAACACCTCCGGTTTCGTCTATTACGTCTCGATCACCGGCATCACCGGCGCGGCCGAGGCGCAGGCGGGCGATGTCGCGCCCGAGGTCGCGCGGATCAAGGCGGCGACGGACCTGCCGGTGGTGGTGGGCTTCGGGATCAAGACGCCCGAAACCGCCGAGGCGATCGCGGGCGTCGCCGATGGCTGCGTCGTGGGCTCGGCCATCGTGGCCGAGATCGGCGCGGGCAAATCCCCCGACGAGGTGGTGGGCTTCGTCAGGTCGCTGGCCGACGGGGCGCACCGGGCCTGATCGCGGACAAAGGCGTATAGCCGCGCCGGGGCGCAGCATCTTCCCTCGCCCGCCCGATCTGCCGCATGGACCACCCCCCGCGCCCTTGCTAGGTCAATCCCGTTCCACTCGGAGGGGGAGGTACCGCCATGCCGGTGATCACCGAAATCGAAGACCTCAAGCGGCTGCACAAACGACGCACGCCCAAGATGTTCTACGACTACGCGGAATCGGGCAGCTGGACCGAACATACCTTCCGCGAGAACTGCTCGGACTTTGACGATATCCGCCTGCGCCAGCGCATCGCCGTGGACATGACCGGGCGCAGCACGGCGGGGCAGATGGTGGGCCAGGACGTGGCGATGCCCGTGGCGCTGGCCCCCGTCGGGCTGACCGGCATGCAGCGCGCCGACGGCGAGATCAAGGCCGCCCGCGCCGCCGAGAAATTCGGCGTCCCCTTCACGCTCAGCACCATGTCGATCTGTTCCATCGAGGACGTCGCCGCGCATACCGAAAAACCCTTCTGGTTCCAGGTCTACACCCTGAAGGACGATGATTTCATGCGCCGGCTGTTCGCCCGGGCAAAGGACGCGATCTGTTCTGCGCTGGTCATCACGGTCGACCTGCAGATCCTCGGACAGCGTCACAAGGACCTGAAAAACGGCCTGTCCGCCCCGCCGAAATTCACCCTGGCCTCGATGGCGAACCTTGCCACGAAAATCCCCTGGGGCCTTGAGATGCTGCAGACCAGGCGGCGCTTTTTCGGCAATATCGTGGGCCACGCCAAGGGCGTGTCGGACCCGACCTCGCTGGCCTCCTGGACGGCGGAGGCATTTGATCACGCGCTCGACTGGGACCGGATCCGCGAATTCCGGTCGTGGTGGGATGGGCCGGTGATCCTAAAGGGCATCCTCGATGAAGAAGACGCCAAGATGGCCGCCAATGTGGGTGCCGACGCGATCATCGTGTCCAACCATGGCGGCCGGCAGCTTGACGGTGCGCTCAGCTCCATCCGCATGCTGCCGCGGATCATGGACGCCGTGGGCGACAAGATCGAGGTGCATCTTGATGGCGGCATCCGCTCGGGCCAGGACGTTCTCAAGGCCCTGGCCCTTGGCGCAAAGGGTACCTATATCGGGCGCGCCTTCGTCTACGGGCTCGGCGCGATGGGCGAGGCCGGTGTGACACGGGCGCTCGAGATCATTCACAAGGAACTCGATATCACCATGGCGCTCTGCGGGGAACGCGACGTGGCCGATCTGGGGCGGCACAACCTTCTGCTGCCGACCGATTTCGAAACCCGCTGGACCTGACGCGCTGCCTGCCCGGGTCCGGGCGGGCGCCCCCTTTACAACCGCCCCGCCCTGCCCTATCCGGCCCACTTCCGCGGCCCGACACCCTTGGAGGCAGCCGCATAACATCGATGGAGAATTCCTATGGCCGGTGAGATTCCCGATCTTATCGCCGAGGCACGGACGGGGACAGGCAAGGGGGCCGCTCGTCAAGCACGCCGTGAAGGCAAAGTGCCCGGTATCGTATATGGCGGCGGCGCGGACCCGCTGCCGATCCAGATTCCCTTCAACGTCCTGTTCAAGCACCTGAAGAACGGCCGATTCCTGTCGACGCTGTTCAACCTCAAGGTCGCGGGTCAGGATGACGTCCGCGTCATCTGCCGGGGCGTGCAGCGCGACGTGGTCAAGGACCTTCCCACCCATGTCGATTTCATGCGCCTGCGCCGGACCTCGAAGATCAACCTTTTCATCCCGGTCGAGGTGATCAACGAAGAAAAGGCCCCCGGCATCAAGCGCGGCGGCGTTCTGACCATGGTCCGCCCCGAAGTGGAACTGATCGTGACTGCGGGCGACATCCCCGAAAGCATCACGATCGACCTAGAAGGCCTGAACGTGGGCGATACCATCACGATCAGTTCGGTCACCCTGCCCGAGGGCGCGAAACCGACCATCGACCGCGATTTCGTGATCGCCAACATTGCCGCCCCGTCCAGCCTGGTCAGCGCCGATAACGCCGCCGGTGACGACGAGGGCGAAGCCGCGGGCGAAACGGCAGAAGACTGAGCCGCCGCAGGCAGACGAAAACAGGAACGCCGCGCCCGGACAGAGCGCGGCGTTTTTTGTTGGGCGTGGGGTGTGGTCGGGTAGCGGTTCGCGGCGGCCGCTGCGCGTCAGGGGCTGCCAGTGTCGGAAGCAGACAATGCGCGCTTCGAAAGAGTTCGCTCTTGCTTGCTTCTATCCGAATGCGTTGATGTCACGCAGATGGCCCAGTGACCAATACATCCTCGACATGCTGCACCGGCCCGAGGTCAAGCACTGAGGTGCAATGTAATCGAAGCGATTTCAGTTCAGTCAAAGACGCAAGCGCACTGACATCACGGACGTTTGGCCCCCAAATCTCAAGCCGATCCAACTGTTGCAACTCGCTGACAATGCTGAGGTCCTGACTGTCGTGCACATTAAGGAAGAGCGTCTTGAGTTTGGTCAGGTGACGCAGTGGCGACAGATCACTGCCCCCAACGGCCAAGGCCAGAACACTCAACTGAGGTAGGCCCTTGAGCCACCCAATTTCTTTGCGAACTGGTTCAGACGGAGCCCAGAGGGTCTTGAGCCCGGCAAGGGCCGATAGAACGGACAAATCCTGCACTTCAACATCGGCGAGGTAGATTTCCTCGAGATCGGGCATCTTCGCCAGAATGCTTGGATCCAAAGACCGGTTTCGACCGACATTGACTGACCTCAGGTTGGGAAACTCGGCCAGCAAGGAGAAGTCTTCGACGTTGGCATCGTAGAGGTCGAGCTCACGCAATCGCGTAAGCGGAAGCAGGGCGTTGAGATCGAACGCAATGCCGTAGTCGGATGTTTGGGAACGTGGGTCCTGAACTGTGACGCCGGTCAGCTTGAGCGTCTCGAGTTGTGAGAACCGGGATAAATTGGCCGGGTCGTCGAAATTGCACTCAGGCAGGCAGAGTTCCCGTAGCCTACGAACCTCACTTAGGTCATGAAGGACGCTTGGCTCATCATCCTCGCTGGCGAAGTCGACACCAGAGAATTCCATACTGCGAAAAGCCGGGAGGCGCTCTAGCAGCCGAAGGTTCTTGACATGTGCTTCGATCAGGAACTCGAGGCGCGTAAGCTTGGGCGCCTTGTACAAGTGTTCCAAGTCGATATGCGCTGAACCGGATACCCGCAGCACTTCAAGTGCTTCAAGAGATGACAGCGCGCTTATATCGAGAGTATCCGCCTCGCGGCTGCTTGGGCTCCAGATCGAGAGCTCGGTGACTGGCACATCCGCAATTTCTTTGGGAACAGCCTTCAGCCCTTTGGGGGCATGAAGGCGAAAGCTCGTCTGTTCAGACTTCACTGCCTCCGCAATCTGTCCAAGCACCTCTTGATGGGCTGAATGCGCAGAGCCAGAAGTTGTTTCGGAAACACCGGAGTCTGGTGGTTTGTTGGAATCTTCTGGTCGCAGTCGCTTCAACCAGGCATTCAGGTGCCGCCCAATCATTGCCCCTGACTTTCCTTCCCCGCCAATGGGCTGCTTGAATTCGTTATCTCTTGCAGCTCGTCATGCACATCAGTTGTCGGACCACACACGGTAGAGGTGAGGCCGCAAGCAACAAGCATCGAATGGCGGATTTGCCCCGCACCACCGGCATCGGAAAAAGAACCAGACGCGCGGCATCCGATATTTTTTGCGGGCACAGTGAACCCGGGTGTCATCGATATGGCTCCGGCACCCTGTTGCCAGACACATATCGCGCAAATGGTTGCGGCCTTATCAACTGCCCTGCCAAATCGCTTCGATGTACCGCCGGAAGGCGGTCACCCGTCGGTCTACATAGGGTAGACGCAGGTTGCACCCGCCGGGCAGATGCGGACAGTCTCATGATTATCCGCCGCGCAGGTGTAGGTATGCTCTTCGTCGGCCGCAAAAGCCTGGGTGCCAAGCACCAGGGTGAAAACGACCAGGAACAAACGTGCCGGCATCTGGCCAACTCCTCCGTCAATGGCATTAAGCCACCTTTGCTAACCGGACAGGACCGAAAGGCGACCCCTTCGGCGCGCGCGACCGTCGGGCCTTCAGGCAGCGCATGTCCGGACCAGTTGTCGCCGTTCGCCCCACGCGACGGAAGTGTCCGCTTTGGCCAACAGCCGCCAGCTGACCCATCAAGACGCAGATCGCGGCGCCCAGCCTGCCCCAAACCCCTTTCGAAAAACTCAACACTCCGCCGAAAACCACTTCAAATGACGGCGTTACGCGAAGTTCTCAATCCTGATCACCCCTGAGCGCCCTGCGCCCGGGGCCCGGGGCCCGGACGGCACCGCTCACTCTGTCCCGAAAACCGCATGGGCCCCGAGGATCAGTTTTCGCAGCCCCAGCCACGCGCCCAGCCAGATACTGACCGCCACCAGCGGCGCGTTCACCGCGGCGATCGACAGTGCCGACAGCCCCTGCCCGACCGAGCATCCCGCCGCCAGCACCGCGCCGATGCCCATCAGCGCGCCACCGGCCATCTGGCGGCGCAGTTCGCGGTGGTCCTCGCAGGCCTCCCAGCGAAACCCGTCCTTTATCAGGCTGCCCAGCGTGCCCCCCAGGACCACGCCCAGCACCGACCCCAGCCCGAACCCCGGATCCACGACCGAGGCGAACATCACATAGCGGATGGTATCGCCGATCGGCTGGGTGAAACTGTGCGAGATCACGGGCCAGGTTCCGAACCCGGTATTGGCCACCCAGTAGGTGCCCAGAAAGCCCGAGGAAATCGCGACCCCGGCAAGCACGCCATAGACCAGCATCTTCCGCGCCCCTGCCCGCAGCAAGCGGATCGCCGCAAAGGCCGCCATCGCCAGCCCGCAAGTGATCCCGAGAACCGGCGCGGCAAGCCCCGACACATCCGCCGCGACATGGAACAACCCGTTGGGCGCGGATGCGGGCAGGATCGGGAACAGCCCCGCCCGGATCGTCGCGAAGATGCCCGACAGCGCCGCGAAACCCGCCACCCCCATGATCAGAGCGACAACAAAGGCCCGGAGGTCGCCGCCGCCCAGCCGGGCAAGAAGGCCGAAACCGCAATTGCCCGCAAGCGCCATGCCATAGCCGAAGGCCAGACCACCGAGGATGGCACCGGCCACGGGGAACCGGCTGGACATCAGCACGGTCTGGCCGAGATCGATATATCCCGCCGCTTCCGCCGCGAACCCCGCGATCATCGCGGTGCCCAGCGCCAGAAGCCACATCCAGGCCCGCGACAGGTCCTGACCGAAATGGGCATCCTCGATCATGCCAAGGGTACAGAACCGGCCCAGCCGCGCCGCAAGCCCCAACATCAGGCCGCCGCCAAGGCCGATGACGAAAACCACCATCGGCTCTCCGATAAAGTCGAGCATGTCCCCTCCCATGCACCTCTGCCGGTCCGGGGCATTGCCGCCCGGTGCCTAGGTGCAGAACAACTCGTAAACCTGTTCGATGATCCTGCGGGCGCGATCGTCTGTCAAACTGTAATAGATCTGCTTGCCCTCGCGGCGCGCCGACACCAGCCCCTCCAGCCTAAGGCGGGACAATTGCTGTGACACCGCCGCCTGGCGTGACGACAGCAACCGCTCGATCTCGGCCACCGATTTCTCGCCATTGGCCAGCGAGCACAGGATCATCAACCGCCCTTCATGGCTGATGGCCTTCATGAAATCCGATGCGGTCTGGGCGTTGGTGCGGATCCGGTCCCATGTGGCGTCATCCATGGGCTCGTCCAGACGCGGCAGGATGCCAGCACGCTCCACGCCCGCCCCGCTACCCATTTCGATGTTCGACCGTTCGTTCACCGTCTCTGCTCCAACCCGGAACCGATCCTGCGCGCCCATAACCGGTCCTTGCCGGGGGTGGCCGCAACCCTGTTCATTCCGCCACGCTTTCCCGCCAGTCCTCGCGGGCCTGCGACAGCAGCCGCCCGAGCAGACCCCAGAAAAATTCCTCGCCGTGATAGCCTTCCAGCCGCCCGACCTCGTGGCCGTCATCCACCAGAACGAAGGTCGGCGTATAGACGGGCCGCGAGGTAAGCTGAAGATCCTCGGGGATATCCCTTATGTTGACGCGTTCCAGCGGGGCGAACCGGCCCTCGGGCGTCAGGGGGTATTCCGTGCCCACATCTTCGGTCCAGCGCGCGCAATAGATGCAGCCGCGTTCCTCGACCATGACCAGCCGGATGTCGGCCGACGCGACACCGGGCAGCCAAAGGGCCATCGACAGCAACAGGGGCAAGATTGACGTTCGCATCGCGGCAAACCTATATGATTGTCTGAATATGATGTCACGCACGGGTTTCGCAAGTGTTCGACCTTACCCTGACAGGCGTGATGTTGGCCGGGCTGCTGTCCTTTCTGAGCCCCTGCATTCTGCCGATGGTTCCCTTCTATCTCAGCTATCTGGGCGGCGTCAGCGCGCACCGGGTCGCCGAGGGGGATGTGACGCTGGACCGGCGCCAGACCGCGTATGCCGTGCTGGCGGCAAGCGTGTTCGCCGCGGGCATCCTGACGGTGTTCGTGGGTCTCGGCCTGTCGGCCTCGGCTTTCGGGCAGGCGCTGCGGGACTGGTTCGACTGGCTCAGATGGGGGGCCGCGGCGCTGATCGCGGGGATGGGTCTGCATTTTCTGGGGGTGCTGCGCATCGGGCTTCTGAACCGCCATTTCACCGCAAACACCGCCGCGCCGCCCCGGGGCGGGCTGATCGGGGCCTACGTGATCGGGCTGGCCTTCGCCTTCGGCTGGACCCCGTGCGTCGGTCCGGTGCTTGCGGCGATCCTGTTCGTGGCCGCAGATGCCGATGCAGTTCACCGGGGTGCGGCGCTGCTTCTGGCCTACGGGGTCGGCATGACGGCGCCGTTCGTTCTTGCCGCCGCTTTCCTCGGGCCCTTCATGTCCTGGATGTCGCGGTTCCGGCGGCATCTGGGCCGGATCGAACGGATCACCGGGGTGGCTTTGGTACTGTTTGCTGCGCTGATCGCCACCAATGGCCTGACCGTCATCGGGATGTGGATGATCGAGAACATGTCGGTTTTCCAGGGCGTGGGCTGACCCCAAGGTGTTGGCAAACATACTGAAATCATAACACATGCACATTATTAAATGTGTTGTTGCAATGATGGGTTTCTTCGCTAATGTGAACGGCGGAGGAAAGACTCACCCTTAGGGCGAGTTGCACAACAGCCATCACCAGCCTTGCGTCCGGTGCCGCGCTGGCACCAGCCTCGGCATGTGTGGATGCAGCGAAAGGGAGGATGGCGCATGACCGCCACACGACAACAGGTTATAGGCACGGGGCTTGCGGCTGCGGCGGCATTCTTCGGGCTTCCGGCCATCGCCACCGCCGCCGATCTCGAAGAGGCGATCAACACCTTCACATCGGGTGCCACGACGGGCGAAGGCGGGCTGACCCTGATCGCGCCCGAGATCGCCGAAAACGGCAACAACGTCCCGGTCGAAGTCAGCGCACCGGGTGCCGAGGCGATCATCATTCTCGCGTCGGGCAACCCCAACCCCAATGTTGCCACCTTCAATTTCGGCCCCGCCTCGGGCAGCCGGATGGCCTCGACCCGGATCCGTCTGGCCGGGGCACAGGATGTGATCGCCATCGCCCGCATGGAAGACGGCAGCTTCATCCAGGCAAGTCAGAGCGTGCGCGTCACCATCGGCGGCTGCGGCGGATAAGGGAGGGACCCGAAAATGGTAGATAACGTAACCGCACGTGTCCGTGTTCCCCGCGAAGCATCCGCGGGCGAGGTGGTCTCGATCCGCACGCTGATCAATCACCCGATGGAATCGGGCCAGCGCCGCGATGACGCGGGCGAGATCATCCCGCGATCGATCATCCATCGCTTCACCTGCGATTTCAACGGCACGAACGTGATCGATGTCACGCTGGAGCCGTCGATTTCCACCAATCCCTACCTCCAGTTCGAGGCAGTGGTGCAGGAAAGCGGGACATTCCAGTTCACCTGGTATGACGATGACGGGTCCGTCTACGAGGAAAGCGCGGATATCGCCGTATCCTGACCGGCCCTGACGCGGGGCCGTCCGGGCCGCTTCAGGCCTGTCCGAAAACCACAACGATCCAGGGGCGCCCCCGGGCGAATGCCCTTCTGCGTACCAAGGGTCGACCACGCCAGATATATGCCTCGGGGAGGAGCGCATGATATCACGCCGTCATTTTCTACAGGCCGCCATGGCGACCTCGGCGCTTTATGGTGTCGGCGCGTTCGGAAACTGGTCGCGCCTTGCCGCGCAGCAGGTGCTGTCGCAGGACGACCTGATCGGGTCTTCGGATTTCGGCAATGTCACGCTGATCCACATCACCGACATCCATGCCCAGACCCAGCCGATCTATTTCCGCGAACCCGAATTCAACCTGGGCGTTGGCCCCGTCAACGGGTTGCCGCCGCATCTGGTGGGTGACGAATTCCGGGCCGCCTTCGGCATTGCGCGGGGCTCGGCGCTCGATCATGCGCTGACCTATTCCGATTTCGAGGCGCTGGCCCGCAGCTACGGGCGGATGGGCGGGCTCGACCGGATCGCGACGGTCGTCAACGCCATCCGGGCCGAACGTCCGGGGGCGCTGCTTCTGGACGGGGGAGATACCTGGCAGGGGTCGCTGCCAAGCCTGCGCACACAGGGCGCCGACATGGTCGGGCTGATGAACGCGCTGGGCGTGGACGCCATGACGTCGCATTGGGAATTCACCCTCGGGTCCGACCGCGTGCGCGAGATCGTCGAGGGGCCGCTTGAGCCCGCCTTCCTCGGAGCCAATATCTTCGATGTGGACTGGGACGAACCTGTCTTCGACGATTACAGGATCTTCGAACGCAACGGCACGCAGATCGCGGTGATCGGTCAGGCCTTCCCCTACATGCCCATCGCCAACCCCGGCTGGATGTTCCCCGAATATTCCTTCGGGCTGCGCCGCGAACGGATGGCCGAAGTCGTCGATGAGGTGCGCGCGGCAGGGGCCGAGGTCGTCGTTCTCCTGTCCCATAACGGGTTCGACGTGGATCGCCAGTTCGCCCGCGACATTCCCGGGATCGACGTGATCCTGACCGGGCACACCCATGACGCCCTGCCCGAACCGATCCAGGTCGGCACCACCTTTCTGATCGCCTCGGGCAGCCATGGCAAATTCGTCAGCCGCATCGATCTGGATGTGCGCGACGGCGGGCTGCAGGGCATATCGCACCGGCTGATCCCGGTCTTCTCCGATGTGATCGCCCCCGATGCCGACATGGCGGCCCGTGTCGCGGAAACCCGCGCCCCCTTCGCCGAGGAGATGGCCGAGGTGATCGGAACCTCGGGCAACCTGCTGTTCCGGCGTGGCAATTTCAACGGCACCTGGGATGACGTGATCTGCGATGCGCTGATCTCTGAACGCGATGCCGAGATCGCACTGTCGCCGGGCTTTCGCTGGGGCGCGGCCGTTCTGCCCGGCCAGGAGATCACGCGCGAGGATATCTACAACGTCACCGCGATGACCTATCCCAACGCCTATCGGACCGAGATGACCGGCGAGACCCTCAGGATGATCCTCGAGGACGTCGCCGAGAACATCTTCAACCCCGATCCCTACTACCAGTCCGGCGGCGACATGGTGCGCGTGGGTGGCATGGGATACCGGATCGCGCCGCATGGCACGACCGGGGCGCGCATCTCGGAGATGACGCTTCTGTCGACCGGAGAGGCGATTGATCCGTCCCGGAGCTACACGGTCGCGGGCTGGGCCAGCGTCAATGAAGGCACCGAAGGCCCACCGATTTGGGACGTCCTGGAATCGCATATCCGCGCCCAGGGCGTCGTCGAGATTGACCCCAACAACAGCGTCGACGTCGTCGCAGGCTGAGCGTGCAGGAGAGGATACCCATGTCCCAAAACCCAACCAACCCCACACGCCGAGGATTTCTGGCCGGAGCCGCGATGGCCGGCGGGGCCGCGGTGGCAGGCCGCGTCCATGCCCAGGCCGCGCCCGATCCGGCGATTACCGAACTGCAGCCGTGGAACCAGTACCTGGGCCCCGGCGTCGATGCCGCCCCCTATGGGATGCCCTCGCCGCACGAGGCGCATGTCATCCGCCGCAACGTCCCGTGGCTGACGGCCGACAGCGTCAGCTCGGTCAACTTCACGCCGCTGCATGAGCTCGAGGGCATCATCACGCCCAACGGTCTGGCCTTCGAACGCCACCATGCCGGTGTGGCCGATATCGACCCGGCTGAATACCGCCTGATGATCAACGGGATGGTCGACACCCCGCTGGTCTTCACGCTCGCCGACCTGGCCCGCTTTCCCCGCGAAAACCGCACATATTTCCTGGAATGCGCGGCCAATGGCGGCATGGAATGGCGCGGCGCGCAGCTCAATGGCTGCCAGTTCACCCACGGGATGATCCACAACGTCGTCTATACCGGTGTTCCGCTTCGCCTGTTGCTGGAGGAAGCCGGGGTTCAGCCCGGCGCGCTCTGGGTGCTGCCCGAAGGTGCCGATGCCAGCGCGATGACCCGGTCTGTGCCGCTGGAAAAGGCGCTCGATGACTGCCTGGTCGCCACGCATATGAACGGCGAAAGGCTGCGCCCCGAACAGGGCTATCCGGTGCGGCTCGTCGTGCCCGGCTGGGAGGGCAACATGTGGGTCAAATGGCTCCGCCGGATCGAGGTGGGAGACCAGCCCTGGCAGCACCGCGAGGAAACCTCGAAATACACCGACCTTCTCGAATCCGGGGATGCGCGCCGCTTTACCTGGGTCATGGATGCAAAATCGGTCATCACCAATCCCTCGCCCCAGGCCCCCATCACGCATGGCCCGGGTCCCACGGTGATCACCGGCGTCGCATGGTCGGGGCGGGGCACGATCCCGCGCGTCGACGTATCGCTCGATGGCGGCATGAACTGGCACACCGCCCGCATGTCCGGCCCGTCGCTCGATAAGTCGATGCACCGCTTCTACTACGAATTCGACTGGGACGGCGCGCCGCTTTTGCTGCAGAGCCGGGCGATGGACAGCACCGGATACGTGCAGCCCACCAAGGAACAGCTTCGCCACTTCCGGGGCGAGAATTCGATCTATCACAACAACGGCATCCAGACCTGGGCCATCGACAGCGATGGCCGCGCCGAGAACGTCGAGGTGGGCTAAGGCCATGAAAAAACTATTGATCTGCACCGCGATCCTTGCGGCGACGGCGGCCCTGGCGCAGGAAAGCGCGCCCAGCCGCGAAGGTGGATACGGTCTGGGGCGCCCCGCGCTTACCGAAGAAATCGCGGCCTGGGACATCGACATCCGGCCCGACGGGCTGGGCCTGCCCGTGGGCTCGGGCGATGTCTGGACGGGCGAGGAACTTTTCGTCGACCAGTGTTCGGCCTGCCATGGCGATTTCGGCGAGGCGGTGGGCCGCTGGCCGATCCTGGCCGGGGGGTTCGGATCGCTCGATCAGGAGGATCCGGTCAAAACGGTCGGCTCCTACTGGCCCTATCTGTCGACGGTCTGGGACTACGTCCACCGCGCCATGCCCTATGGCAATGCGCAATCGCTGACCGACGATGAGGTATATGCGATCACGGCCTACCTGATGTATCTTAACAACATGGTCGATGACGATTTCGAACTGTCGAACGAGAATTTTCTGGAGATCCCGATGCCTAACGAGGCCGGGTTCTTCATGGATGACCGCGACACGGTCGAACTGCCCGAGTTCATGGCCGAACCCTGCATGACCGGCTGTGCCGAAGGGGTCGAGATCACGATGCGGGCCGCCGTGCTGGACGTGACGCCCGAAACCGCCACCGACGCGGCGGAAGAACAGGCCGAACCCGAAACGGCGGCAGACCCGGCCGCCTCCGGGCCCAGCCCGGAACTGGTGGCCGCAGGTGAAAGCGTTTTCCGCCAGTGTTCCAGCTGCCACCAGATCGGTGAAGGCGCGCGCAACGGGGCGGGGCCCGTGCTGAACGGCATCGTCGGAATGGCGGCCGGTCAGGCCGAAGGGTTCCGCTATTCGCCCGCGATGGCGCAATCGGGCATTGTCTGGGACGAAGCGACCCTTGCCGAATTCCTGGCCGACCCGCGCGGTTACCTGCGCGGCAACCGGATGGGGTTCGGCGGCCTGCGCTCCGAGGAAGATATCGCCGCCGTGATCGCCTATATGCAAGTGGCGGGCGCTCCATGATGCGACTGGCGGTCATCCTCGTCGGGCTTGCCTTCGCCACCGGCATGGCCAGCGCCGATGACGCGACTGCGCGGGGCGAGGCACTGTTTCGCCCCTGCGCCGCCTGCCACATGATCGGCGAAGGGGCCGTTCACCGGCTGGGACCGCATCTGAACGGGGTATCGGGACGCACCATCGGCACTGCCGAGGGATTCCGGTATTCCGCGTCCCTGTCCGAGGCCGGGGCCGAGGGCCGCGTCTGGGACGATGTCGCGCTGGACAGCTTTCTTGCCGCGCCGCGCAATTATCTGCCGGGCACGTCGATGGCGTTCCGAGGCATCCGCGATGCCGAAGACCGGGCCATCCTGATCGCCTACATGATCGAGACGGGCGGCGCCGAGGCCCCTCAGGGCGAGGTAGCCGTCGACCCCCGGATCGCCGCCGTTCTGGATCATCCGCCCGACGAGGCCTACGGGGCGTTTCTGAGCTCGGAATGCACGGCCTGCCATTCGGGCGGGGGCGAAGGTATTCCCCGTATCGCGGGCCTGGCCCCGCAGAGTTTCGCGGCCGGGCTGCTGGCCTATCGCGACGGCACCCGCGAACACCAGGTCATGAACATGCTCGCCGCCCGGTTGGGCGACGAGGAGATCGCGGCGCTCGCCGCTTATTTCGCAACCCTCGAATGAAGGGGAGCGATCAACGTCCGTGAAAATGCGGACACCACGGGAGGAGACAGACATGGGTTTTTCCAGACGAAACTTTCTGGGTTCGGCCGCGGCCGTAACGGGGCTGCTTGCGGCCCCGATGATCGTGCGCGCAGACGAACATGCCAGGCCGAAGGTCGTCGTGGTCGGCGGCGGTGCCGGCGGTGCGACGGCGGCAAGATACATCGCGCGCGACAGCGCCGGTGCGGTGGACGTGACGCTGATCGAACCGACACGCGCCTATTACACCTGCTTCTTCTCGAACCTCTATCTCGGCGGCTTCCGCACCTATGAAAGCCTCGGGCATTCCTATGGCACGCTGGCCTCGAGCTATGGCATCAACGTGGTTCATGACTGGGCCACCGGTGTCGACCGGGACGCCAAGACCGTCGCGCTGGCCGGCGGCGGGTCGGTGCCATATGACCGGCTCGTCCTGAGCCCGGGCATCGATTTCATCGAAGACAGCGTTCCGGGCTGGTCGCAGGCGGCGCAGAACGCCATGCCACACGCCTACAAGGCCGGGTCGCAGACGCAGCTTCTGCGCGCGCAGCTCGAGGCGATGCCCGAAGGCGGTACCTATTGCATGGTGGCACCGCCGAACCCCTATCGCTGCCCGCCGGGGCCCTATGAGCGGGTCTCGATGGCCGCGCATTACCTCAAGGCCAACAATCCGACGGCCAAGATCCTGATCGTCGATCCCAAGCCCAGCTTCTCCAAGCAGGGCCTGTTCGAAGATGGCTGGGCGCGTCATTACCCGGGCATGATCGAGCGCATCGGTCCGGATTTCGGCGGCGACAACGTATCGGTGAACCCGGAGGAGATGACCGTCGATATCGACGGCGTGGTCGAGAACGTGGACGTCTGCAACGTCATCCCGGCCCAGCGCGCGGGCTCCATCGCCTTCGCCGCCGGCATCACAGAAGACAACTGGGCACCGGTGTCGGCTTATGACATGAGCTCCCGGATGGACGAGAACATCCATGTCCTGGGCGACAGTGCCGCACAGGGCGCGATGCCGAAATCCGGCTTCTCGGCCAACAGCCAGGCAAAGGTGGCCGCCAACGCCATCCTGGCGGCCCTCACCGACAGCCGCGCCTTCCCGGCCCGCTTCGCCAATACCTGCTGGTCGCTCATTGCAACCGATGACGGCGTGAAGGTCGGCGCAACCTACGAGGCCTCGGACGAGGGGATCGTGTCGACCGGCAGCTTCATCAGCGAAGTCGGCGAAACCGACGAATTGCGGGCCGAGACCTATCGCGAAAGCATCGACTGGTACGACGCGATCGCGACCGACATGTTCAGTTGATCCGACACCGGCCCCGCGACCCGCAAGGGCCGCGGGGCCACCATGCAGGAGCAGACCATGAAGAAAGCGCTATGTCTTGCCGCCGCCATCGCGGTCACCGGTCCGGCGGTCGCGCAGGAAGCGATCACCTACCAGTTCGAAGGCAGCTATGAGGACGCCACCTTCGCCGTCGAGAACGCCATCATCGACCGCGGCCTGGTGATCGATTATGTCAGCCATGTCGGCGACATGCTGGCCCGCACCGGCCCAGACCTGGGTTCGGACGTCGAAATCTTCGAACAGGCCCAGATCTTCATCTTCTGTTCCGCCAGCGCATCCCGGCGCGCGATGGAGGCCGATTGGCTGAACATCGTCCATTGTCCCTACGGCATCTTCGTGGCCCAGGTCGATGGTGAGGTGATCGTCGGGCATCGCGCCTATCCTGACGGCCCGATGCAGGAGGTCGAGGCCGTCCTCGATGCGATCATCCTCGAAGCGCGCGGCAGCTAGCGCCGCAGCTTGACCCATATCAACGCCGTGGCGGACCCCGGCCGGTAGCGATCTGGACAGATGCTCGAAGACCTCCTGATCCGTTTCGGTGATCCGCCGGTGATCGCGGCCTGCGGCGCGCTTGTCGGCCTGCTTTTCGGCTGGTCGGCCGAGCGGTCGCAATTCTGCCTGCGGGCCGCCACCGTCGAACTGGCCGAGGGGCGATTGGGCCCCCGCCTCGCGGTATGGCTCATCGTTTTCTTCGCCGCCCTTACGCTGGTCCAGGGTGGCATCGCCAAGGGCCGGATCGACGTGGGCGACGCACGCCAGCTGGCCAGCGCGGGCTCGGTCTCGGGCGCGGTGCTGGGTGGGCTGATGTTCGGGGCGGGCATGATCCTTGCACGCGGCTGTGCCTCGCGCCTTCTGGTCCTGTCGGCAACCGGCAACCTGCGCGCGCTGGTCACCGGGCTGGTGCTGACCATCGTCGCCCAGGCGGCGCTTGGCGGCGTTCTGGCGGCACCGCGCGAAAGCCTCGCCGCGCTCCGGCTTCTTGGCGCGGGCGAACGCGCCCTTCCGATCCCCCCCGGAATCGCCACCGGTCTGGGCGCGGCCGGGCTCCTGGCCGGGCTCGGTCTGGCGCGGTTCACCGCCCTGCCCGCGGGCCGGGCGATCGCGGCCCTGTTTGTCGGGGCCGCGGTCGCGCTGGGCTGGTGGGTTACCGCGCGCCTGGCAGCCACCGCGTTCGAGATCGTGCCCGTGACCTCAATCACCTTCACCGGCCCCTCCACCGACACGCTGATGGCGCTGGTGGGCAACAGGGCCGCGCCGCTGTCCTTCGGGCTGGGGCTTGTGCCGGGCGTCTTCACCGGGGCGGCGGTGTCGGCCGTCCTTGCACGGCGCTGGAAGATCGAGCGTTTCTCGGCCGAAACCCCGCTGGAACGCTACCTGGTGGGCGCGGTGCTGATGGGGTTCGGGGCCATGCTTGCGGGCGGCTGCGCCGTGGGCGCAGGCGTGTCGGGCGGCGCCATCCTGTCCATCACCTCGATCCTGGCACTGGCCGCGATGTGGCTGGGCGCCTGCGCCACGCATCTCGCGCTCCGCCAGGCCCGGATGTCGCGCGGCTCGCAAGGCCACCGGTTGTAGGGCCGGTACCGATCCGGCCGAAGGCCCCCTGTGCGCGCCGAATGAACGATCACCCCGGCCGGGGCCGGGCGCAGCCGGTTCATCCGCCTTCAGCCGCACCAAACCCTTTCCAAAGAATCAATATTCGAGAGAAAACCATAATGTGTCCGTGCGTTGTGGGGTGTTCTCAATCCTGATTTCCCCTGCGCGGCCCGTCCTCACCCGGAGGTCTGATCCTCGGGCGGTTCATCCCCGCCCCAGATCTTTCGGAACCCCAGAAGCCGCCCGCGCGACGTGGCGGGGTCATAGACCATGTCCATTTCAGACATGAAATCGGTGATCCGCTTGATGACGCGGGCATGGTATTTCTTGGGGTGCAGTTCCACCACCATGAACCGCAGCGGGCATTTCCAGGCACGTTTGAACAGGTCCGCCTCGGCCCCCTCGACATCCATGAAGATGACATGCGGCCGGCAGGCCCGGATCAGGTCCGTGATCGGGACCAGCGGCACCTCCACCGTGTTGGGCCCTTTCGACCTGAGGCTTGAGGCAGTGAAGCCCGGCGCCAGGGTCAGCGCGCCTGTCGCCCCCTCGGGCACCCATCCGCTGACGGCGGCATGCAGGACCGTCGCCTCGTCATTGCCATTGGCGGCGAGGTTCTGCTCGATCACCGGAATGAGGGCCGGGTTCGCCTCGACCACCGTCACGTTTGCGGCGCCTGCGCGTTCGGCGGCCAGGTTCGCGGTCAGCCCGATGCCGCCGCCCAGGTCCAGCACCCGGAACCCCGGTTTGACGGTGCGCATGGCCGCGCGCGCCTCGTCACGTTCATAGCTGCCATCGGCCAGTTTCCCGACGATGCTGTCGGTGACCAGCGCGTCGGGCACGCTGAGCGTGAGACCGTGCAGCGAGGCGGTGTGGGTCTCGGGCCGGGCGGATTGGATCAGGGAACCGAACATGATGGCCCGCTATAGCAGAAATGGGGCGAATTCACGACCCCGGGG
Source organism: Paracoccaceae bacterium (assembly GCA_024742455.1). Lineage (GTDB taxonomy): Bacteria > Pseudomonadota > Alphaproteobacteria > Rhodobacterales > Rhodobacteraceae > JANSYL01. The sequence continues at coordinate 39,243 of JANSYL010000010.1, forward strand.
CCACACCCAGATCAGCGTCAGAGAGCCGGATCAGGGTCTTGCCCGCGCTCATGTCGGCGGCATAGGCGGCCGGGGCATCGGCGGCCTCGGCCAGATCGACGATGCGGGCAACGCTGCTTTCGGCAAATCCGCCCTTCAGCGCACGGGTGGCCTGCCGCAGGGTCCACAGCATCGCGGGCAGGGATTTGCGGGGCAGCCATTGCGACAGCCAGAACCCTTCGACCCGCGCCTCCTTGAAGATCATCGTGCCGGGGTGGAGCGTGGCGGGCGCCTCGCTCAGCGCCCCGTAGATCAGGATGTCGCAGCGTGGGCCAAGGGCTTCGAGCAGGCGAAAGGTCATCTGCCCGCCCAACGCGTCAAGGGCCATCCGGCAGTTCAGCGTGGTGCAGAGCGTCTTGAGCCCGGCATCGAAATCCGGCGCGGTTTCGTCCAGCACATGCCGGGCGCCCTCGGCCTTGAGCGCATCAACCTGAGCCGCCCGGCGGACGATATTGATGATCTCGACGCCCTTTTCGGCGCCGCGACGGCGGATCATCCGGCCAAGCTGCCCGGCCGCTGCGGTGCTGACGACCGCGCGATGGCCCCTCCGGCGCGCCTCATCGATCAGCGCGATGGCCGTCAACGGATTGACCGCCGACATCGCGGCACGCCCGAGCGGCAGGTCAGGGGGCAGCGTGACAACCCGGTCGAAAGGCAGCACGATATATTCCGCCCAAAGCCCGCCCGCAGCCGAGGCGCAGGCCACGCGCTTGCCCATCAGCGTCTTGGGCAGAACCCCCGCCCCCGCCGCAACGACCTGCCCCGCGCCTTCCAGCCCGGGCACCAGCGGCGGATCGGCCGGCACGCTGTAGAGCCCCTTCAGCGTCATCAGGTCGGACGGATTGATCGGCGAGGCGGCGAGCCGGATCAGCACCTCACCCGGGCCGGGGTCGGGCCGGGTAAGCTCACGCAGTTCGAGCCGCGCGCCCCAGGCGGGCAGCACCAAGGCGCGCATCGTGTCGGGCAGGTCGGTCATGGTATCCCTTTCGCGTTGCCTTTCACATCGGCGCGCTGCGGCGGCTTGGCAAGTCCCGCCCCGGCTGGCATCACCGCGACAGGCAAGGAGGCCGCGCGATGAAGCTTTGGGTGGGACTGGGCAATCCCGGCCGGCAATATGCCGGCAACCGTCACAATATCGGCTGGATGGCGGTCGACCGGATTGCCGAGGATCACGGGTTCGGCCCATGGCGGTCGAAATTCCAGGGCAGCCTGAGCGAAGGGGTGCTGGACGGACAGAAGGTGCTGCTGCTGAAGCCCGAGACCTTCATGAACCGGTCCGGCCAGTCGGTGGGCGAGGCGATCCGGTTCTACAAGCTGGCACCCGATGACGTGACTGTCTTTCATGACGAGCTGGACCTTGCGCCGGGACGGTTGCGGGTCAAGACGGGGGGCGGCCATGCAGGCCATAACGGGCTGCGGTCCCTGCATGGCCATATCGGCGAGGCCTATCACCGGGTGCGTCTGGGCATCGGGCATCCGGGCCACAAGGATGCGGTGGCGGGATATGTCCTGTCGGATTTCGGCAAGGCCGATGGCGATTGGCTGGACGATTTGCTGCGCGGCATCTCGGACGGGGCGCCGGACCTGGCCGGGGGCGATACGGGTCGGTTCATGAACGCGGTGGCGCAACGCACCGCACCGCCCCGGTCATCGAAACACGCCGCGGGGCCGGCCGGGACAAAGGCCAAGGCACCCGCGCCCGAAGCCGAAGACACGCGCAGCAATATCCAGAAACTGATCGATAAATTCCGCTAGCCGCGGCCCGTTCCACCGCGTCTTGCCAAATGGTGCAGGCGCAGATCGCCGACATGATTGTCAGGAAAAACCATTGCCGCGCGCCGCTGTCGTGTTAGCGTGACACCTGGGTGAGTGACAAAGCGAGGGACCGATGGCCTTTTCGATGGCGCGTTCCGTCAATGTGTTCGGGGAAAAGCTGGAAAGCTGTTCAACCGATCCGATGACGGGTTTTTTCCGCAGCGGGGCCTGCGATACATGTGCCGAGGATGCCGGGGCGCATACAGTCTGTGCGGTGATGACGGCCGAGTTCCTGGCGTTTTCGAAATATGTGGGCAACGACCTGTCCACGCCGCGCCCCGAATACCGGTTTCCCGGGCTGAAACCGGGCGATCAATGGTGTTTGTGCGCCAGCCGGTTCCTGCAGGCCCATGACGAAGGGGTCGCCCCCAAGGTCAACCTGCGCGCCACCCATGCCCGTACGCTCGATATCGTGCCCCTGGGCGTGCTGGAAGCCAATGCGCTGGACCTGGGCGACCCGGAGGCGCCCTAGGCCCGCCTTTCCGCCGACGGCCTGGGCGGGGTCACGTCGATCAGGTCATCCACGAAAAGGCTCAGCAACTGGGTGCGCCCGCTGACCCCGGCCTTGCGATAGATCGCGTTGGTCTGCGCCTTGACGGTGCCCTCGGAAGTGGCGCGGAAGGCCGCGATCTCGGCCAGGCTGAACCCCTTGAGCGCGAACAGCGCCACGTCGCGTTCGGCGGGCGTCAGGCCCATTTGGTGAACCGGCTGTCGATCAGCGCCATGAATTCGCCCGAGGCCGCGCGGAGCGCTTCCTCGGCGATCCGCGTCCGGCGCAGTGAGGCCCGCAGAAGGAACGCCCCCGCCAGCACGCCGAGGATCAGGCCGAGGGCGGCACCGATCTCGATCATCTCATGAATCTGCCAGGGGATCGGGGCGGCGGGAACGCCAAGCACCATCGAGACAAGCTCGGCCAGGAAGACAGCGGCGCATGCCACCTGCACGACGAGGATCGCCGCGAAGAGCCAGGGGCGGTTCAGCATCCGGCCAGGGACGCGGTGCGCGTTACGGGCGCCATCTCAATCGTCCCAGTCGTCATCGTCCCAGGTGTCGTCCCGGTCGTCGTTCCAGTATTCGTCATCATCATCGACCCGGCGGGAATAGTCCCGAAGGATAACGCCGTTGCGCGGATCGAACACGATCTCGCGCAATGTCTCGTCCCCCCGCGCAAGCACCCGGACCCGGCCAAGCAGCGTCTCGTGCATCTCGATGACGTCGAAGCCCTGATCATCAAGCTGTTCCAGGATCCGCCCGGCCCAGCCGTTCTGCGCCTGCGCCATGGCCGGAAGCGCCAGCAAGGCGACCAGCAAACACAGCGCAGCCCGGCGATGGATGATCGCGCGCCTCATCCGGAACCGCCTCCTTCGGCATGCGCTCTGCCGACACCGGCGCGGCGGAGCGTTCGCGGGGGAACAACGGGTGTCAGCAAGTGGCAACCACCCACCGCCGGAGCACCTCAGTCATCATAGTACCAGTCATCGTAATCATCGTGGTCATGGTAACGATAGCCCGATGCGCCGCCACGGACATGGCCACCCACCAGATGGCGGTAGCGATCGATATCGGAATAGATCAGATGCCCGCCATGGGTGTAGTAGAAATCACCCTCGATCCCCGCCCCGTATGCGTCAATGTCGATGAGGGTGGTGGTGATGTCGATCTCGATCCGGTCGAACCCCTGCCCTTTCAGATAATGGGTGATCGCGTCGATCACCGATTGCGGCGCGGCCTGCGCCCCCGGTGCGGCGAGGACCAGCGCAAGCGCGGTCACTGCGAGTGTCGTGGTGGTCTTGGTCATGGCGTCATCTCCTGGTTCCCGAACGGGCCTGCCGCAAGGACAGCCCCTGCCCGGGTCTGACAGAAGATTTGGCCCGACCCCATCGGCGCGGCGTTTATCCGGTATGGCGTAAACCCCGGATGGACCGGGATAAACCTTTGGTGGACGCCCTGCCCTCAGGCGCCCGACATGTCCCAGCCGAGCGCGCGGGCGACGGTGAAGATATCCTTGTCGCCCCGGCCGCACATGTTCATGCAGATGATGTGATCCTTCGGCAGATCGGGGGCGATCTTGGCGACATGCGCCAGCGCATGGGAGGGTTCGAGCGCGGGGATGATACCCTCGGTCTCGCAACACAGCTGGAACGCGTCGAGCGCCTCGGTATCGGTGATCGAGACATATTTCGCGCGCCCGATTTCGTGCAGCCAGGAATGTTCCGGGCCGATGCCGGGATAATCGAGGCCCGCGCTGATGGAATGCCCTTCGAGGATCTGACCATCCTCATCCTGCAGCAGATAGGTGCGGTTGCCGTGCAGAACGCCGGGACGCCCGCCGGTCAGGCTGGCGCAATGTTCCATCTTGTCGTTGACACCCTTGCCGCCGGCTTCGACCCCGATGATCGACACGTCCTTGTCATCGAGGAAGGGAAAGAACAGGCCCATCGCGTTCGACCCGCCGCCGATGGCGGCGATGATCGTGTCGGGCAGGCGGCCTTCGGCGGCCATCATCTGTTCCTTTGCCTCCTTGCCGATGATCGCCTGGAAATCGCGGACCATCGCCGGGTAGGGGTGCGGGCCCGCCACGGTGCCGATACAGTAGAAGGTGTCGCGCACATTGGTGACCCAGTCGCGCAGCGCATCGTTCATCGCATCCTTCAGCGTGCCACGACCGGAGGTGACGGGCACGACCTCGGCCCCGAGCAGCTTCATCCGGAACACGTTCGGGGCTTGCCGTTCGACATCATGCGCGCCCATGTAGACCACGCATTTCAGCCCGAACTTCGCGCAGACGGTGGCGGTCGCCACGCCATGCTGGCCTGCACCGGTTTCGGCGATGATGCGCGTCTTGCCCATGCGGCGCGCGAGAATGATCTGGCCCAGCACGTTGTTGATCTTGTGCGCGCCGGTATGGTTCAACTCGTCGCGCTTCATGTAGACCTTGGCCCCGCCCAGACGCTCGGTCAGGCGTTCGGCGAAATACATCGGCGAGGGGCGGCCGACATAATGGGTCCAGAGATGGTGCATCTCGTCCCAGAAACTGTCGTCGGTCTTGGCGTGTTCGTATTGCCGCTCAAGCTCGAGGATCAGCGGCATGAGGGTTTCGCTGACGAACCGCCCGCCGAAATCGCCGAAGCGGCCCTTTTCGTCGGGGCCGGTCATGAAACTGTTCAGGATATCGTCGGGCATCCGCGGCCTCCCTGTCTGCGCCGGACAGGGGTAGCGCGCGCGCCCTTGCGTGGCAACAGCGCCCTAGCGGCGCAGGCCGGAGGCAATCCGGCGCAGCCAGCCCGGCCGGGATACAGGTCCCGATTTGAGCGTCCCCGGGGACGGCGAAGGGCGGATCGGGTCGGGCGCGGGATCGGTAGCGGGCGCGCGGGTGGTGACGGCCCGCAGAGTGGCGACCACCACCTCGGCCTGTTCCCCGGTGATCGCCATGGCGGCGGCGTCTTCCGCATTGGCCGTCGGGTCGAAATGATGCCGGTAGCGTTCGCGCAGATAGGCGTCATCGGCAGACAGGCGCGCGTTCAGACGTTTGCGGACGGGTTCGGACCTGGCGATATAGGCGCGGAACGCCTCCCGCGTGAGGGGGGGCGCCTCGGCCATGACATCGGGCAGGGTCTCGCACAGGGCATCGGCAACGGCATGGCCGGCCGCGGCGCCGAATTCGCGGTTGATGGCCCGCAACAGCGCCAGTTCGGCCCGGGTCATCGACCGGTTGACCTGGCCCACCGGGGGCGGGGTCAGGGTGCCCGGCTGCAGATCCAGAAGCGCCTCGGCCTCGGGCAGAAGCCGGTCGCGGCAGCGCGAATAGTTGCGGGTCAGAACGGGGATGCCCAGGCCGTCGCACAGCGCGAAGAACTGTTCGACCCGGCGCAGAAAGCGGTTTTTCTCCAGAAAGGCCGCGAAATCGCCGGTATGGCCCGCGCGCTTGACCATCTGCATGTAGCCCGAGATCGCCCAGTCCATCGGGTCGCGGACAAACATCACGATGCGCAGCGCCACCCCCGCCTCGACCGTGGCGCGCAGCGGGGCGGGGGTGTTGAGATAGGCGGCGAAACACGCCTCGTTCGACAACAGGACGGCGCGCGCATCGGGGACGGCGCGGACGGCGCGGTGATAGGTGGCAAGCAACGCGTCGGGGTCGAGATTGCCGCTGGTGATGCGGCCTGCGCGCGCCGCCTCGGTCTCGCGGCCCTCGGGATAGTGGATGCCCGCCCGTGCCAGGGCATCGGTCGACAGGGCAAAGGCCGATTGCAGGGCGCTGGACCCGGTCTTGGAATGACCGACATGCAGGATAAGCGCGGGCGCGCCGGTCATGCAGCGGCGCGGCGGACGGCGCTGCCGAAGGCCGCGATGCGGGCGGGATCCTTGAGGCCCGGCGCGGATTCCACGCCCGAGGACACATCGACCTGCCGCGCCCCGGTACGGGCGACGGCGAGCGCGACATTTTCCGGGGTCAGCCCTCCGGCCAGCAGCCATGGCGTCGGCCAATTCGCCCGATCGGCAAGCAGCGCCCAGTCGAAGGCCAGCCCGTTGCCGCCCGGAAGATCGGCGCCCGGCGGCGGTTTGGCATCGACCAGCAACTGGTCGGCGACCGCACCATAGCGGTCGATCTGGGCCAGGTCGGCGGCGGTGGCGATACCGACGGCCTTGATCACCGGCAGGCCGATCCGGGCTCGGATCGCGGCCACGCGGTCGGGCGGTTCCGCCCCGTGCAGCTGCAGCAGGTCGAGCGGCACACGATCGGTCAGCGCGTCCAGCGCGGCATCGTCGGCATCGACAACAAGGCCGACCTTGGCCACGCCCGGCGGCACCTCCAGCGCCAGGGCGCGGGCGGTGTCATGGTCGAGCGCACGGGGTGATTTGGGGAAGAACACAAACCCCACATAGCGGGCGCCCGCCCCTACTGCGGCGGCGACATCGCCGGGCCGGGTCAGGCCGCAATACTTCACCGCCACATCCATTGGATCAGCCGCGCGCGGCGCTGTCGTCGACCAGGGCCAGGATGTCATCCCCGCCATCGCGCTTGCGCTGATCGCCCCTGAGGGTTTCGACCTCACGCTCCAACTGTTTTGCGGCGCGTTTCTGGGTCCGGGCCTCGGTGCGGTGGCGGGTTTCGCGGATCCATTCCCAGACAAAGCCCACCATCAGTCCCAGGACCACGCCGCCCAGAACCACAAGGAACAGCGGCAGGTCGAGCGTGTAGTCCACACCCAGCCATACCGCGAGCTCGGCGGGGATCAGTTCGAGCGTGACGATATCACGATTGGCCATCGCCATCAGCACGAGGCCAAGGGCCACGACAAACAGAAACAGGTATTTGACCAGTCGAAGCAGGCGCATCCGGCCGCCCCCTTACGCGTTATTCATGTCCGTTCAGACGGTCGCGTAGCAGTTTGCCGGTCTTGAAGAAAGGCACGTGCTTTGCCTCGACCTCGACGCTTTCGCCGGTGCGCGGGTTGCGACCGATGCGGGCATCGCGCTGCTTGACCGAAAACGCGCCGAAGCCGCGCAATTCGACCCGGTCGCCTGCGGCCATGGCTTCGATGATTTCCTCGAAGACCGTGTTCACGATCCGCTCGACATCGCGCTGGTAGAGATGCGGGTTCTCGTCGGCGAGTTTCTGGATCAGCTCAGACCGGATCATGGCGGGGCTCCGTGCTATGCGCAGGCCCCGGACTATAGGGACAAACCGGCCATCTGGATACCGTCAAACCCGCCAAATCCCCATGAATTCGGGCATTTGAGGCGCCCTTGCCCTATCCCATGCAGTGCCGGGCGGGTCCTGCCCACCCGCCGGTGGCAGATGGGCAGGACCTGATGCGAAGGCGATTCGCGTGCTTCAGCCTCAGGCGAGGATCGCGTTGAGCGTGGCCGAGGGGCGCATGATCGCGGCGGTCTTGTCGGGATCGGGGTGGTAATATCCGCCCTGATCGACGGCCTGACCGCGCCCGGCATGAAGCTCCTCGAGGATCCTGGCCTCGTTCTCGGCCAGGGCCTCGGCGATGGGCGCGAAATGGGCGGCCAGACCGGCATCCTCGGACTGCGCGGCAAGCGCCTCGGCCCAGTAGCGGGCGAACCAGTAATGGCTGTCGCGGTTGTCGGGCTGGCCGACCTTGCGGCCCGGGGACCGGTCATGGTCCAGAACGCCCTGCGTTGCCTCCTCGACCGCGTCGCCGAGGATGCGGGCCTTGGCATTGCCGCGCGCATCGGCCAGGAATTTCAGGCTTTCGCCCAGCGCACAGAACTCGCCCAGGCTGTCCCAGCGCAGGTGGTTCTCACCCTGCAGCTGCTGGACATGTTTCGGGGCGGACCCGCCCGCGCCGGTTTCGAACAGTCCGCCGCCCTGCATCAGCTTGACGATCGACAGCATCTTGGCGGATGTCGCCAGTTCCAGGATCGGGAACAGGTCGGTCAGGTAATCGCGCAGCACATTTCCGGTGATGGCGATGGTGTTGTCACCCTTGGTGATCGTCTCGAGGCTGGCGCGGGTCGCCTCGCGCGGGGCCATGATCTCGAACCGGTCGGCCACGCCTTTCGCCTGAAGAATCGGGGTCACATACTCGATCAGCTCCGCATCATGGGCGCGGGTCGCATCCAGCCAGAAGATCGCGCGGTAGCCGGTGGCGGCCTGCCGGTCGATGGCCAGCTGCACCCAGTCTTCGATGGGCGCCTGCCGGGTGGAGGCGGACCGCCAGATATCGCCGGCCTCGACGGCATGTTCATGCAGAACGGTGCCATCACCCGTGACCATCCGCACGGTGCCCGCGGCGGGCATTTCAAAGGTTGTGGGGTGCGATCCGTATTCCTCGGCCTTCTGGGCCATCAGGCCGAGGTTCTGCACCGTTCCGGCGGTTGCCGGGTTCAGCGCCCCGTTGGCTTTGAAGAATTCGATCGTCTCGTCATAGACCGGGGCATAGGAATTGTCGGGGATGACGCAAACGGCATCCTGTTCCTTGCCATCCGCCCCCCAGCCCTTGCCGCCGGCGCGGATGAGGGCGGGCATCGAGGCGTCGATGATCACGTCAGAGGGCACGTGAAGGTTGGTGATCCCCCGGTCACTGTCGACCATGTACATCGGCGGGCGTTCCGACACGATGTCGTCGATCATCTGCATGATCTCCACCTCGCCCTGCACCCGTTCCAGAAGGTCGCCGAGACCGGAATTCGGGTTCACGCCCAGATCGGCCAGACGATCGGCATGCGCCTCGAACACGGGGGCCAGCCAGGCACGCACGGCATGGCCGAAGATGATCGGGTCCGAGACCTTCATCATCGTGGCCTTCATGTGCAGCGAGAACAGAACGCCCTCGGCGCGGGTCTTTTCGATTTCCTCGGCCAGAAACGCCGACAGGGCCGCGACCGACATGAAACTTGCATCGACCACGCAGCCCTTGGGATAGCTCAGCCCGTCCTTCAGGACGATCTCGTCGCCGGTTTGCGTGGTCAGCACGATCTTCGCCGTCACGTCACGGTCGAGCGTGACGGATGTCTCGTTGGAAAAGAAATCGCCGCCCGACATGGCGGCCACGCGCGTCTTGCTGTCTTTCGTCCAGGCGCCCATCCGGTGCGGGTTGGCTTGTGCGAATTTCTTGACGGCGGCGGCGGCGCGACGGTCGGAATTGCCTTCGCGCAGGACCGGGTTCACGGCCGAGCCCTTGATCGCGTCATAGCGGGCGCGCACGTCCCGTTCGGCGTCGTTGGCGGGCGTTTCGGGGTAGTTCGGCACCGGGTAGCCCTGCGCCTGCAATTCCCGGATCGCGGCCTGCAACTGCGGCACCGAGGCCGAGATGTTGGGCAGCTTGATCACATTGGCCTGGGGCGTTTTCACCAGTTTGCCCAGTTCGGCCAGGTCGTCGGGCTGACGCTGGTTTTCACCCAGATGCTCGGAAAAGGTCGCCAGGATGCGGCCTGCGAGGGAAATGTCCTTGGTCCCGACGCTGACGCCCGCCGCCGAGGCAAAATACTGAATGATCGGCAACAGCGAGGCCGAGGCAAGCTCGGGCGCTTCGTCGACCTTGGTGTAGATGATGTCAGGCGTGACTGTGGCGTCCATTGATCCAAACCCTTCCTCTGGCTTTGGTATGCGATAGGACACCACCGGCCCGCGCGCCACGGATCGAAATGCCACACGGGGCGAGACGTGTTGCCGCGCATCGCGCGAGGGGCGAGTGGCGCAGCCGCACCTGCGCGGGGCGTCGTTGACTTCGCGCGGCGGCTGTGGCGCGGTAGTCCGCGTGCAGAAAGGCAAACCGCCATGCCCCACGATCATGATCCGGACCACCCCCACAGCCTGCTGCCGCCCGAGCCGGAATTACGGGTGAAGGCGCTGGAAAGCCTGTTGGTCGACAAGGGCCTGATCGACCCCGAGGCGGTGGATGCCCTGATTGCGCTTTACGAAAACGAGATCGGCCCGAGGAACGGGGCGCAGGTCGTGGCGCGGGCCTGGACCGACCCCGCCTATCTTGACAGGCTGCGCGCCGATGCGACGGCGGCGATCGCGGAGCTTGGGATTTCCGGACGGCAGAGCGAACATATGGTGGCGGTGGAAAACACGCCCGATACCCATAACCTGGTCGTTTGCACCTTGTGCAGTTGCTACCCCTGGGCGGTGCTGGGCATTCCGCCCGGATGGTACAAATCCGACGCCTACCGCGCCCGCGCGATCCGCGAACCGCGCGCGGTTCTGGCGGAATTCGGTGTGACCCTGCCCGAGGGCAAGGCCGTGCGTGTGTGGGATTCCACGGCAGAGGTGCGATACCTGGTGATCCCGGAACGCCCCGATGGAACGGAACACTGGGATGCGGCGGCACTGGCCCGCCTGGTCACCCGCGACAGCATGATCGGCACGGGCCTGCCCACATTGCCGGGAACCGCTGCATGAGCCGGGCGCATGACATGGGCGGGCGGTTCGGCGATGGGCCGGTCCCCATCGGCGGCGAGGATCGCGTCTTTCACGAAGACTGGCATGCCAGGGCGATGGCGCTGACGGTGCTGAGCGCGGCACACGGGGCGTGGAATATCGACGCCAGCCGCCACGCGCGTGAGACGATCACGCCTCAGGATTACACCCGTTTCGGTTACTACGAACGCTGGATGGCCGGGTTGGCCGACCTGTTGGTGGCGCGCGGCCTGGTGCGTGAGGCGGAACTGGTGAACGGAGCCGCCCCTGCCCCGATGGCCGCGAAAACCCTGCGCGCCGAGGCGATCCCGGCGTCGCAGCGCCTGCGGGTGCCCTACACGCGCGATGGCGGCGCGCCGCGTTTCGCCCCCGGCGATGCCGTCCGCACCCTGAACCACAGCCCGAACCAGGCGGTACCGGGCGGCCATACCCGCCTGCCCTGCTATGCGATGGGCCGGGTGGGGCAGATCACCCGGTATCACGGCGCCCATGTGCTGCCCGACAGCAACGCCCATTTCATGGGCGAGGCGCCCGAACCGCTTTATGCCGTCACCTTCACCGCGACCGAGCTTTGGGGCAGCGGGGCGGAGGCGGCGGGCGACATGATGGTGCTGGACCTTTGGGAAAGCTACCTGATGCCGGCCGACGGATGACAGCGCCTGCACCCCCCGCCCCCTTCGACGCGCCCTGGCATGCGCAGGCCTTTGCGCTGGCCGTCGCCCTGAACGAGGCCGGGCTGTATTCGTGGTCCGACTGGACCGAACGGTTCGGGGCCGATCTGCAGGCGGCGCGCGCGCAGGACCCGCTGGATGGCAGTGATGATTACTTCACCGTCTGGCTGACGACGCTCGAGGCGATGTTGCGCGCGGCCGATCCGGCGCTGCTTTCGGCGCTTCCGGATTGGACGCGCGCCTGGACCGAGGCCTATCTCACAACGCCGCACGGGCAGCCGGTGCGGCCCACCGCCCCTTGACATCGCCAACCAGTGCGGCGCTAGGTCGGAACGCTGGTGCCCGGCGATACCCGGGTGAAAAGGGAATGCCGAGGTCCGGAGTATCGGGCCGAACGCAGCCGCCCCCGCGACCGTGACCGGAAAGGGGCGCGACGCCACTGGGACCATCCCGGGAAGGCCGCGCCGCGATGGGCAAAGCGCCCGGGATCCGCAAGCCGGGAGACCTGCCAGCAGGACGAGAGAGAGTGACCGGACGGGGTGTTCCGGGAGGTCGGGAGGATTTGGCCCTTGGCCCCCGCCCCCTTGCCCCCGCCCCTTGCAGGAGCGCGCGCATGGCCGATCTGAAGAAAATCCCCGTCACCGTGATCACCGGGTTCCTCGGGTCGGGCAAGACCACGCTGATCCGGCACCTGATGCAGAACCCGCAGGGCAAGCGGCTGGCCGTGGTGGTGAATGAATTCGGTGATGTCGGTGTCGATGGCGAAATCCTGAAATCCTGCGCTATCCCCGATTGCCCCGCAGAAAACATCATGGAACTGGCCAATGGCTGCATCTGCTGCACCGTGGCCGATGATTTCATCCCGACGATCGAGGCACTGATGGCGCTGGACCCCCAGCCGGACCATATCCTGATCGAAACCTCGGGTCTGGCGCTGCCGAAACCGCTGCTGAAGGCCTTCGACTGGCCCGATATCCGGTCGCGTATCACGGTGGACGGGGTCGTGGCGCTGGCCGATGCCGAAGCGGTGGCCGCAGGCCGTTTCGCCACGGATGTCGCAGCCGTGGACAAGCAGCGCGCAGCCGATGACAGCCTCGACCATGACACGCCGCTTTCCGAGGTGTTCGAGGATCAGGTGTCCTGCGCCGATATCGTTTTGCTGACCAAGCCCGATCTGGCCGGCCCGGACGGCGTGGAAAAGGCCAGGGCCGTGATCGCCGCCGAGGCCCCGCGCCCCCTGCCCGTCGTCGAGGTGGCCGAGGGCGTGGTGGACCCGCGCATCGTTCTCGGGCTGGAGGCCGCGGCCGAGGATGACATGGAGGCCCGACCGTCTCACCATGACGGCCATGACGACCACGAACACGACGATTTCGACAGCGTGGTCATCGACATCCCCGAAATCACCGACCCCGCCGACCTGGTTGCGCGGATCGCGGCGATGGCGCGCGATCAGAACATCCTGCGGGTCAAGGGCTATGCCGCCGTCGCGGGCAAACCCATGCGCCTTTTGGTGCAGGCGGTGGGCGCACGGGTGCGCCACCAGTACGACCAGCCGTGGGGCGACCGCGCCCGGCAGGGGCGGCTGGTGGTGATCGCCGAACATGACCACGTGAACCCCAACGCCATCCGCGCCGCGCTGTTCGACCCCGAACCGGCGGAATAACGGACCCGCACCGATGCATGTCATCTTCCGCGAAAGCCACGGGCTGGAGGAAAGCGACACCCCGATGGACCTGGGCCAAAGCCCGGCCGACCTGGTGGTGTTGTCCTTTTCAGACAGTGACCTGGGGGCGTTCGCGGAAGCCTGGCACCGCGGGCGGGGACCGGAGGGTGGCTTGCCGAGCCTGCGCCTTGCGAACCTGGTGGCGCTGAAACACCCACTGTCCGTCGATACCTATATCGACCAGACGCTGCGCGGGGCAAAGGGCATCCTGATCCGGCTGATCGGCGGCGTGCCCTATTGGTCCTACGGGGTGCAGCAGGTGCGTGCGCTGGCCGAGGAAAAGGGGATCGCGCTGGCGATCCTGCCCGCCGACGGGCGGCCTGACCCGAGCCTCGATGCGCTGTCGACCGTGCCTGCATCAACGCTGAAACGCCTGACCGGTCTGTGCGACACCGGCGGCGTGGTGGCCGCGCAGGCGGCGCTGGCGCAGATGGCGCTGGCCTCGGGGCTTTATGCCGGACCTGTGACCGGGGCGAAAACGTTGCCGGGCGTGGGCGCGTGGCTGCCGGAGCATGGGGTCTGCTGCCCCCTTGTCCTTGGGGAAGACGACGCGCCCCTGATCCTCGTGACCTTCTACCGTGCATATGTCACGGCGGCGGATCTCGCGCCCGTCGAGGCGCTGTTCGCGGCCCTGCGCGACCGGGGCTTTCGGGTCATGGGCCTGTTCGCGCCGTCGCTGAAAGCCCCCGATGCAGCAGCCTGGCTGGCGCGGCAGGTCGCGCATCTGGCCCCCTCGGCCATCGTCAACGCGACGTCCTTCAGCGGGATCGGGGGCGACGGGACATCGCCGCTCGATGCGGGCGGCGTGCCGGTGTTCCAGGTGGCCTTGGCGACATCCCGCCGGGACGCCTGGGCGGAGGCGGAGCGCGGGCTGTCCCCCGCCGATCTGGCGATGCATGTCGTGCTGCCGGAGGTGGACGGGCGGCTGTTCGCAGGAGTGGCATCCTTCAAGGAACCCGGCGTGCGGGACAGGCACCTGCAGTATTCCCGCTTCGCCCATCGCGCCGCAGACGACCGCATCGCCCATGTCGCGGGCCGCGTGCGCGCCTGGGTCGACCTTGCCGCGAAATCCGCCGCCGACCGGCGCGTGGCGCTGGTGCTCAGCACCTATCCCGGCAAGAACTGGAACATGGCCCATGCCGTGGGCCTCGACGCGCTGGCTTCAGCCGAGGCGATCCTGGGCGATCTGGCGGGGGCCGGGTATGGGGTCGGCGAAGGTGCGGCCCTGCATGACGCATTGGCGACCCGGACGGTCAGCTGGCCCCTGACTGACTACGAAGCCGCTTTGTCAAAACTCCCCAAGGCGTTGCGTGACGATCTGGACGCAGCTTGGGGCTCGGCGAAAACCGCCGCCCCGGACGGGGCCTTCCATTTCGCCGCTACCCGCCGGGGCCATGCGCTGATCGCGCTGCAGCCCGAACGCGGCAACCCGAAAACCCGCGAGGATGATTACCACGACCTCAGCCGCGTGCCCTGCCACGCCTATGTCGCCTTCTACCTCTGGCTTCAGGCCCAGACCGACGCCCTGATCCATGTGGGCGCGCATGGCACGCTGGAATGGCTGCCCGGCAAATCCGTGGCCCTGTCGGCGGACTGCTGGCCCGAGGCACTGACCGGTACGATGCCGGTCATCTACCCTTTCATCGTCAACGACCCCGGTGAGGCGGCGCAGGCCAAGCGTCGCATCGGGGCCGTCACCCTTGGCCACATCCCGCCGCCCTTGCGCGCCAGCAAGACACCCGACCGGCTGGCCCGGCTTGAGGCGCTGCTGGACGAGTTTTCCAATGCCGACGGGCTGGACCCGAAGCGCCGCGACCGGCTTCAGGGCGACATCCGGGACGAGGCGCAGGCGCTTGGCGTCGAGGATGATCTGGGCCTCGACCGTGCCGCCTGCACGGCGGAGGCAATCACCCGGATCGACCGTTTCGTCTGCGACGTGAAGGAAAGCCAGTTCGGCGACGGCCTGCATGTCTGGGGGCGGCAGCCGGTGGGCGATCTGCCCTTCGATGCGGGCGCGGCGGTGGTGTCGGAACGGGCCAGCCTGCTGGCCGCGCTCGATGGCCGCCGTATCCCGGGCGGCCCGTCCGGTTCCCCCTATCGCGGGCGAGCCGATGTTCTGCCCACCGGGCGGAACCTCTACACCACCGATCCCCGATCCGTGCCCACCCGTGCGGCCCATGCGCAGGGGGTGAAGCTGGCCGAGGAACTGGTACGGCGGCACCTGCAGGACCATGGCGATTGGCCACGCGGCCTGATCGTGGACCTGTGGGGGTCCGCCACGATGCGCACGGCGGGCGAGGAATTCGCCATGGCGCTGCATCTGTTGGGCGTGAAACCGGTTTGGGACAAGGGATCGGAACGGGTTTCGGGCATCGAGATCCTGCCGATCGCGGAACTGGACCGCCCCCGGCTCGACGTGACGCTGCGGGTGTCGGGCCTGTTCCGCGACGTGTTCCCGACGCTCTCCGCGCTGTTCGACCAGGCCATCACCGCGCTGGCCGCGCGCGATGAGGCCCCCGACTGGAATCCCTTCGTCACCGGGGGGGTGGCCGCGCGGGTCTACGGGCCTGCGCCGGGGTCCTACGGGCTGGGCATCGGCGCGGAGCTTGAAAGCTACACCGAGGACAGCCGCCTCGCGGCGGGTGAGGCATGGCTGAAGGCCAGTTCCTACGCGCTGAGCGGCGACAAGGTGGCCCATGACCCCGAAGGGATTGCGGCGCGGGTCGCGGGAGCGGACGCCTTCGTGCATGTGCAGGACCTGCCGGAAACCGACCTGCTGCTGGCCTCCGACTACGCCGCGCATGAGGCGGGGTTCGCCGCCGCGCAGGCTGTAACCGGGGGGAAGGCGGCGCTTTACCATATGGATGCGACCCGCCCCGATGACCCGCGCGCGCGATCGCTGCGTGAGGAAATCGCCCGCGTCGTGCAGGCCCGCGCCGCCAACCCGGACTGGGTGGCAGGCATGATGCGCCACGGGTTCCGGGGTGCGGCCGAGATCGCGGCGACGCTGGAGCATATGGCCACCTTTGCGCATCTGGCGGGGGTGGTCGCGCCCGAGCTTTTCGACCTCTATTTCGATGCCACGCTCGACACGCCCGAGGTCGCCACCTTTGTCGAAACCGAGAACCCGGAAGCCTTTCAGGCCATGCTGGACCGCTTCGCGGCGCTGGATGCGGCGGGGCTTTGGCAGACCCGGCGCAATTCGATCCGCGCGCGGCTGGAGGCGGCGCAATGAGGCCGGGGGTGGTCAGGGGATGGTGCCCCGGCGCGCACCGCCCGATGGCGTCCGGTGACGGATTGATCATGCGGGTGCGCCCCCGGCTGGCGCGGCTGACGGCGGATCAGGCACTGGGCCTTTGTGATCTGGCGCGCCGCTTCGGCAGCGGGGTGATCGACCTGACGAGCCGCGCGAACCTGCAGCTGCGCGGGCTGGCAGAGGCCGATCATGCCCCGATGCTGCGCGGGTTGGCGGCGCTGGACCTTCTCGACCCCGACCCGGAGGTCGAGGGTCGACGCAACATCCTGGTCGCGCCCAATTGGGCCCCGGGGGACCTGACCGACCGGCTGTGGCATGCCTTGGTGGCGGCGCTGCCGGACCTTCCGGAACTGCCCGCGAAAATGGGGGTCGCGGTTGATACCGGGGACGCGCCCATCCTGTCCGATGCCTCAGCCGATTTCCGGCTGGAGCGGAGTGCAACTGGCCTGATCCTGCGCGCCGACGGGGCGGAGTTGGGCCGCCCGGTTACCGAAAGCACCGCGATCCCGGCGCTGATCGAGATGGCGGAGTGGTTCGTTGACACCGGCGGGGTGGAGGCCGGGCGGATGGCGCGCCATCTCGCCAACACCCCCTTGCCGGGGGATTGGACCACTAGTGCCCCCCTGCCCGCCCGCGCACCCTTCGTCCCCGGACCCACCGGGCTTGGCCCGGTCTACGGCGCGGCGTTCGGGCAGGTGCGGGCCGATGCGCTGGAGGCGCTGATCCGCGCAAGCGGGGCCACAGCGATCCGCGTCACCCCCTGGCGGTTGTTCGTTCTGGAAGGTGCGCTGTCCATCCCCGCCCCCGGCTTCGTCACCGACCCGCGCGATCCGATCCTGACCACCCATGCCTGCCCCGGCGCGCCGCTCTGCCCGCAGGCGCAGATTGAAACGCAGGCGCTGGCCCGCCACCTGGCGGGGCATGTGAATGGCACCCTGCATGTCTCGGGCTGCGAGAAAGGCTGCGCCCTGCCGCGCGCCGCAGACCTGACCATCGTGGGCCGCGACGGCGCCCATGATCTTGTGCGCGGCGGACGCCCGTGGGATGAGCCGTCTCTGCGCGGCCTGACCGGGACAGCGCTGACCGACGCGATGCCCTGAACGACCATGCCCTACACCTATGAAACCGATGGCGCGGCCATCTACCGCCAATCCTTCGCCACCATAAGGGCGGAGGCCGACCTGGACCGTTTCGCCCCCGATGAGGAACAGGTCGCCGTCCGCATGATCCATGCCGCCGGGATGGTGGGGCTGGAGGCACATATCCGGTTTTCCGAGGGCTTCGTCGCAACCGCCCGAACGGCGCTGGAAGGCGGCGCACCGATCCTGTGCGATGCGCGGATGGTCAGCGAAGGGGTGACGCGGTTCCGCCTGCCTGCCGGCAATGAGGTGATCTGCACCCTGCAAGACCCGCAGGTGCCGGACATGGCGAAGGCGATGGGCAACACCCGCTCGGCCGCCGCGCTTGAGCTGTGGCGACCACATCTGGACGGCGCGCTGGTTGCCATCGGCAACGCCCCGACAGCGCTGTTTCACCTTCTGAACATGCTGGAGGACCCCGCCTGCCCCCGCCCCGCCGCGATCATCGGCTGCCCGGTGGGCTTCGTCGGCGCGGTGGAATCGAAGGACGCTCTGTGGACGGCGCATCCGGTGCCGTCCTGCATCGTGCAGGGCCGCCTTGGCGGCAGCGCCATCACCGTCGCCGCCATCAACGCCATCGCGAGCCGTGCGGAATGACCGGCGGCACGCTTTACGGTGTGGGCCTCGGCCCCGGGGCACAGGACCTGTTGAGCGTGCGGGCCGACCGGCTGGTGCGGGGCGCGCGCCATGTGGCGTTCTTCCGCAAGGCGGGCCGCCCCGGTCAGGCACGCAGCATCGTGGACGGGATGCTGGCGCAGGGCGCGCAGGAAATCGCGATGGAATACCCGGTGACGACCGAGATTCCGCTTGGCGATCCGCGCTACAATGAGATTCTGTCGGCCTTCTACGAAGACTGCACCACGCGGCTGCGCGCGCTGATCGAGGCGGGCGAGGACGTCATCGTTCTGTGCGAAGGTGACCCGTTCTTCTACGGCTCCTTCATGCATCTCTACGAACGGCTGAAGGGCGAGATCGACGTTCAGGTGGTGCCCGCGATCACCGGAATGTCGGCAGCCTGGACGGCGACGGGCGTGCCGGTGACCTGGGGCGATGACGTGCTGGTGGTGCTGATGGGCACCCTGCCCGAAGACGAACTGACCGCCCGGATGGAAGAGGCCGACGCGCTGGTCGTCATGAAGATCGGGCGCAATATCGACAAGGTGCGCCGGGCGCTGCGGGCGGCAGGGAAATACGATGCCGCCTGGCTGGTCGAATTCGCCGCGATGCCGGGGCAGACCGTGCAGCGCCTGAAAGACGTTGACGGCAAACCCACCCCCTATTTCTCCATCGTCATCGTCCATGGCCACGGGCGGCGGCCATGACGGGCTGGCTGGTCATCGCGGGACTCGGGCCGGGGGGCGATTCCCTTGTGACCCCTGAGGTTACGGCAGCGCTGGCCGGCGCCACGGATGTCGTGGGCTACATTCCTTATGTCGCCCGCGTCGCCGACCGGCCCGGGCTGACGAAACATGCCAGCGACAACCGGGTGGAAATCGACCGGTCCCGCCACGCGCTTGAGATGGCGGCGGAGGGGCGGAAGGTGGTCGTCGTTTCCTCGGGCGATCCCGGCGTCTTCGCCATGGCCGCGGCGGTGTTCGAGGCGCTGGAGGCGGGGCCGGAGGCGTGGCGTGACATCGACATCCGCGTCCTGCCCGGCATCACCGCGATGCTGGCGGCGGCGGCGAAGGCGGGCGCGCCTTTGGGGCATGATTTCTGCGCCATCAACCTGTCGGACAACCTCAAGCCCTGGGACCTGATCGAGCGCCGGTTGCGATTGGCGGTGGAGGCCGATTTCGCGATGGCCTTCTACAACCCCCGCTCGAAATCCCGACCCGAAGGGTTCGCGCGGGCGCTGGCCGTTCTGCAAGAGGCGTGCGGCGACGCGCGCCCGGTGATCTTTGCCCGCGCTGTATCGACGCCCCAGGAAGATATCCGCACCGTCCCCCTGCCCGAGGCGACACCGGAGATGGCGGATATGCGGACGATGGTGATCGTGGGGTCCTCGCAAACCCGGGTGATCGACCGCCCGCTTGGGCCGATCGTCTACACCCCGCGGTCGGTGCGGGTATGAGCGATCCAGTCCAGAACCTCGGCCGGGGTGGCCAGTTCGGTGCGTGCGGGAAGCACCGGCCGGTCGATCATCACGACCGGCAGGCCAAGTGCACGCGCGGCGGCGATCTTGGCATAGGACGCGCTGCCGCCTGCGTTTTTCGACACGACAAGGTCGATCCGGTGATCGGTCAGCAGCGCCCGGTCCCCAGCCTCGGTGAACGGGCCCCGGTCGATGATCGCCCTGTGGTCGGGCAAGGGCGGTGGCGTGCGCGGCGCATCGACGAGGCGCAGCAGGTAACGGTGCTGCGGCTGGCTGCCGAAGGCAGCAAGGTGCATGCGACCGATGGCCAGCATCACCCGTTTCGGCGCACCGTCGAGCGCGGCGACAGCGGCGTCGATATCCGCCACACGCTGCCAGGTATCGCCCGGCTGCCGCACCCAGGGTGGCCGGGTCAGCGCGACCAGCGGCACACCAAGATCGGCGCAGGCTTCGACCGCATTCCGGCTCATCTGTGCGGCGAAGGGATGGGTGGCGTCGATGACATGGGTGATTGCCTCAGTGGTCAGGTAGTCCTTGAGGCCATCAACCCCGCCAAAGCCCCCCACCCGGCGCGGCAGGGCCTGCGGCGCGGGGCGTTCGACGCGACCGGCGAAGGAGATGGTGCCGGACAGACCAGCCTCCGAGACCGCCCTGGTCAGGGCCGTGGCTTCCGTGGTTCCGCCAAGGATCAGGAGCTTCGGTGCGATGGCTGAGACCCCCTGGCTGACGATCATCGGGATGGGCGCGGATGGCGTTGCCGGACTGTCCGCGTCAAGTCAAGCGGCGCTGGCAGCAGCCGAAGTGATCCTGGCACCGCCAAGGCATCTGGAGATGGTCGGGGAAACCACGGCCGAGCGGCTGGCATGGCCCGTCCCCTTCACGGACGGTGTAAGGATTTTGCAGGGGCTGAGGGGACGGCGCACCGTGGTTCTGGCCTCGGGCGATCCCTTCTGGTTCGGGGCGGGCCGCGTCATCGCGGATACGTTCGCGGCGGGCGATTGGGTGGCGATCCCCGCGCCGTCGTCGTTTTCGATTGCAGCCGCCCGGCTCGGCTGGCCCTTGGAAACCACCCTCTGCCTCGGGCTGCACGCCGCGCCCATTGCCCGGCTCCGCCCGCATCTGGCGCGTGGTGTACGGATCATCGTCACCCTGCGCGACGGGGCGGCGGTGGCCGACCTGACCGGATACCTGGCAGAAACCGGTTTCGGGGACAGCCACGTCTGGGTGATGGAGGCCCTCGGCGGGGCGGAAGAACGGGTGACGAAGGGCACCGCCGCCAACCTCACTGGCGATTTCACCCATCCCGTGCTGGCCGCGATCGAGGCCTCGGACGGCCCCGCCCTGCCCCGCACGGCCGGGCTGCCCGATGCTGCCTTTGACCATGACGGGCAGATCACCAAGCGCCCGATGCGCGCGGTGACGCTGTCGACGCTGGCGCCGAGGCCGTTCGAAACGCTCTGGGATATCGGCGGCGGGTCGGGGTCGATCTCCATCGAATGGGCGCTCAGCCATCCCACGACCCGCGCCATCTGCATCGAATCCCGCGCCGACCGGGCCACGCGCATCGCCGAAAACGCGCGCGCCTTCGGGGTCGATGACCGGGTGCAGGTGATCGAAGGCGCAGCCCCCGGCGCCCTCGCCGGTCTGCCCGGGCCCGACGCCGTGTTCGTGGGCGGCGGGCTGTCGGAAGACTTGCTCGAAAGCTTGACCGCGCAGGGCGGGTTCAGGCTTGTCGTGAACGCCGTGACATTGGAAAGCGAGGCGCTGGTTGCCGGGTGGCAGGCGCGCATCGGCGGTGACCTGATGCGGCTGGAGATGGCCAGCGCCGCGCCCCTTGGCCCGAAGCGGGGCTGGCAGGCGGCCTGGCCGGTGGTGCAGTGGAGTGTGACGATATGATCATCGCAGGGTTCGGGTTCCGCCATGGCGCGACCGAGGACAGCTTTGCCGACGCGCTGGCCCGCGCCTCGGGTGGGCGGACGGTCGACGCCATCGCCACGCTGGCGGGCAAGGCCCATGACCTTGCCCGGTTCGCCATGCGCCAGAACCTGCGGGTGATCCCGGTCTCGCCCGAGGCTGCGGAGGCGATGGAAACGCTCAGCACCTCCGAGGTCAGCCTTGCCGTGAAATCCCTGCCGAGCGTGGCCGAGGCAACGGCGCTGGCCGCGGCTGGCCCCGACGCCCGACTGATCGCGCCACGTGTGATTTCGGCCGACCGGATGGTCACCTGCGCGATCGCGGAGGCGCGCCCATGACCGTGCATTTCATCGGTGCGGGACCGGGGGCGCCCGACCTGCTTACGCTCAGGGGTCGCGACCTGATCGCCGCCTGCCCGGTCTGCCTTTATGCCGGATCGCTGGTGCCCGCGGCGGTGCTGGACCATTGCCCGCCGGACGCGCGGGTGATCAACACCGCGCCGATGGACCTCGATACGATCATCGCCGAGATGCGCGCGGCGACCGATGCGGGCCACGATGTCGCGCGGCTTCATTCCGGCGACCTGTCGGTCTGGTCGGCGATGGGGGAACAGGTGCGGCGGCTGAAGGCCCTTGGTATCGCCTTCACAGTCACCCCCGGCGTGCCGTCCTTCGCCGCCGCCGCCGCGACGCTTGGCGCGGAGCTGACCCTGCCGGGCATCGCGCAATCGGTGGTGCTGACGCGGACGCCCGGGCGCGCCTCGACCATGCCCGGGGGCGAGACGCTGACCAATTTCGCCGCCACCGGGGCGACGCTGGCCATTCACCTTTCGATCCAGAACCTGCCCCGGGTAGTGGCCGACCTGACGCCCGCTTACGGCGCCGATTGCCCGGTCGCGGTCGTCTACCGCGCGTCCTGGCCCGACCAGCGGGTGATCCGGGCCACGCTGGCGACGCTTCAGGCAGCGATGGAGGACGGGATCGAACGCACCGCGCTGATCCTCGTGGGGCGCGCGCTGGCGCAATCGGGGTTCGATGACAGCAAGCTTTATGCCGCCGAATACGACCGCCGCTATCGCCCGCAAACCGCTGACAGCCCCTGGGCCAGCTGGAGGGAGGGCGATGATTAACCCCCCCGGCCTGATGATCTCGGCCCCGGCCTCGGGCACCGGCAAGACGACGGTCATGCTTGGTCTGCTGCGCGCACTGGCCGAGGACGGTCTGACCGTGCAGCCCTTCAAGTCCGGCCCCGACTACATCGATCCGGCCTTTCACCTTGCCGCCGCCGGGCGGCCGTCCTTCAACCTCGACACCTGGGCGATGGATGCGGGCCTGTTCGGGGCCATCGCCGGGCAGGCCGAGGGCGCGGGGATCTGTGTGGCCGAAGGGTCGATGGGCCTTTTCGACGGGGTGGCGACGCGGGGGCGGCAGGGGTTCGGGTCCAGCGCGGAAACCGCGCTGGCGATGGGCTGGCCGGTGGTGCTGGTCATCGATGTCGGCGGGCAGGCGCAATCGGCGGCGGCGACGGCGCTGGGGTTCAAGACCTATCATCCCGACATGCCCTTCGCGGGGGTGATCCTGAACCGGGTGGCCAGCCCCCGGCATGACCGGCTGACGCGGCTGGGAATGGAGAGGGCAGGCGTCAAGGTGCTCGGGTCCCTGCCCCGGCGCGGAGACCTGACCCTGCCGGAGCGGCACCTGGGCCTGATCCAGGCGGTCGAACACCCGGACCTTGACGCCGCCATCGCGGGCTATGCGGCATTCCTGCGGGAAAATGTCGACCTTGATGCGATCAAGTCCGCCGCCCTCGCAGGCCCCGCACCGAAGCCCGGAACCCTGCCCGCACCGCCCGCGCAGCGGATCGCGCTGGCACAGGACGCGGCGTTTTCCTTCACCTACCCGCACCAGCTGGCGGGCTGGCGCGCGGCGGGGGCGGAAATCATCCCGTTCTCGCCCCTCGCCAACGAATCCCCCGACCCCACAGCCGACCTCGTCTGGCTGCCCGGCGGCTACCCGGAATTGCACGGTGCGCGGCTGGCGGCGGCGGAGACGTTCCGGACCGCCTTGCGCGCCCATGCCGAGACCCGGCCCGTGCATGGCGAATGCGGGGGGTACATGGCGCTGGGTCAGTCCATCACCGACAAGGACGGGGTCACCCACCCGATGGCGGGGCTTCTGGGTCTGACCACCAGTTTCGAGAAGCGGAAATTCCATCTCGGCTACCGCCGCGCGGTGCTGAAGGCGCCGATGCCGGGCTTTGCGGCAGGCGCGGCGCTGCGCGGGCATGAGTTCCATTACACAACCATCCTCGACGAACCCGACGCACCCCTGGCCGACGTCTTCGACGCCGACGGCAACCCGGTGCCCGAAACCGGATCCCACCGGGGGCATGTGACCGGCACCTTCTTCCACCTGATCGCGGGGGAGGCGGGATGACCGGCTTCGTCTCTTTCGTAGGCTCCGGCCCTGGTGACCCGGACCTGCTGACGGTCAAGGCGCTCGACCGGATCAAGCGGGCCGATGCGATCCTGTATGACGACCTGTCCGCGGGGCCGATCCTCGACCATGCGCGGCCGGGCGCGGACCTGGTCGGGGTGGGCAAACGCGCCGGACGGGCGTCGCCGAAACAGGATCATGTCAGCCGCTTGCTGGTGGATTATGCGAAGGCCGGGGGGCGGATCGTGCGGCTGAAATCGGGTGATGGCGGCACCTTCGGTCGGCTGGAGGAGGAGCTGGTGGCGCTCAAGGCCGCAGCCATCGCCTATGAGGTGATCCCCGGCGTGGCCTCGGGCGTGGCAGCCGCAGCCGCCGCCGGTATCCCGCTGACCCGGCGGCTGACCGGGCGGCGGGTGCAGTTCATCACCGGCCATGATGTGCGCGGCACCCTGCCCGAAGACATGAACCTTTCCGCTCTGGCAGACCGGGACGCGATCACGGTGGTCTACATGGGCCAGCGCACCTTTCCCGCGCTGGTGGCGCTGCTGACCGCACATGGGCTGCCCGCCGACACGCCCGCCCTGCTGGCCGAAGGCGTCTCGACCCCTGCGGAAACCCTGACCCGCACCACGGTGTCGGCCCTTGCCGAAAGGCTGGCGCAAGGCGTCAGCGACGCGCCTGCCGTCATCCTTTACGGGCCGCTCGCCGACCTTTGAGTGTCGCGTATACGCTTGTATTCCGCCTAGGGACGTTTACACGTGTAAGTTGACGGTGGCCGCCCTAGGGCGGCCATTGGGAACCGGGTGCAAATCCCGGACTGCCCCCGCAACTGTAAGCGGTGAGCGGTGTCGGCACGAAACCACTGGCCAATCGCCGGGAAGGTCTGACCCCGCCATGACCCGCAAGTCAGGAGACCAGCCGTCGCAGTAAAGAACCGCCGGGCAACCGGCCCCAAGCTCGCCGGGCGGGCGAGACGGAGACAGTGATATGCATATCGAACCCGGCATCGTGGACGGCGCCAAGATGGCGCTGGCCTATGGCACGGCGGCCGCAGGCGCGGCCTATTCGGTCAAGCTGATGGCCGATGACCTGAAAATCCATTCGATTCCGTCCTTCCTGCTGCGCGCGGTGATCGCCACGGTCGGCGTGTTCATCTTCTTCGAGGTCTTCCCGCATTTCGCGGTCGGCGTGTCGGAGGTGCATTTCATTCTCGGCACGACGCTGTTCCTGGTGCTTGGCGCAGCCCCCGCGGCAATCGGGCTGGCCGGTGGTTTGCTGATCCAGGGGGCGTTCTTCGCGCCGTCCGACCTGCCGATGTTCTTCGTCAACCTGACCACGCTGCTGTTCCCGCTGTTCGCGATCCACGCCATCGCGGCACGGATCATCCCGGCCTCCACCGCGTATGTGGACCTGAAATACGCCGATGTTCTGAAGCTGTCGCTCGCCTACCAGGGCGGGATCGTGGCCTGGGTCGCATTCTGGGCGATCTACGGTCAGGGCGTCGGGGCCGACAACCTGAACGCGGTCCTTAGCTTCGGTGCCGCCTACATGCTGGTGGTTCTGATCGAGCCTGTCATCGACCTCGCCGTGCTGGCCGCCGCGAAAGCCGGGCGTCGCTTCGCGCATAGCCCGGCCTTCGTGAACCGGTTGCACAACGCCGCCTAGGGGCGCGCCTGAGGCATTGCGAAACGGATGAAACGGCGCTCCTGTCCGGGGCGCCGTTTTTCTTGGGAAACATGATGGACCTGACGCTGATCGGCATCGGGTCGGGGACCCCCGGCCACCTGACCCGCGACGCGGAGGCCGCGATCGCCGAGGCGGACCTGTTCCTCATCCCCCACAAGGGTGCGGCGAAATCCGACCTTGCCGATCTGCGGGTGGCGTTGCTGTCGCGGCTGCGCCCCGATGCGGTGACCGCGTTTTTCGACATGCCGGAGCGGGACGCGGGCCTGCCCTATCTTCAGGCCGTGGACCACTGGCATGACGCCATCGCCGACCTGTGGGCCGCACGCGTTGCCGAACATCCGGAGGCTTCGAAGGTCGCGCTGCTGGTCTGGGGGGACCCGTCGCTTTACGACAGCACGCTGCGCATCGCAGCGCGGCTGACACCTGCGCCGAAGGTCCGGGTGATCCCGGGCCTGACCTCGCTGCAACTGCTGACGGCGGCCCATGCGATCCCGCTCAACGGTCTTGGCGCGCCGGTGGTCATCACCACCGGGCGGCGGCTGAAGGATAACGGCTGGCCGGAGACGGCCGACAGGGTTGCGGTGATGCTGGACGGCGGCTGTGCCTTCCAGACCCTGCCGCCCGAAGGCACGCGCATCTGGTGGGGGGCCTATCTGGGCATGGACGAGGAAATCCTCGACGCCGGGCCGCTCTCGGAGGCCGGACCGCGTATCATCGCGACACGGGCAGAGGCCCGGGCCGCCCATGGCTGGATCATGGACACCTATCTTTTGGCACGCGACTAGGTGATCACATCCGGCGCCTCGCGCCCGGTGAACGCCCTGATCTGCGCCAGATCCTCCGCTGCCGCGATGACCGGGGCCAGCGCCTCTTGCGGATCCAGCGCCAGCGCCGCCGGGTCGGTCTCCAGCCTCTCCAGATAGACCCGCAGGGTCGCGCCCACGGTCCCCGTTCCCGACAGCCGGAACACGACCCGCGCGCCGCCCTCGAACCGGATGCGGATGCCCTGACCGGTCGCGCTGCTGCCATCGACCGGGTCGGTATAGGCGAAGTCATCCGCAGCACTCACCGTCAGCGCGCCCAGCTTGCGCCCCGGCAGATCGTTCAGCTGCGCCCGCAACCCGTCCATGACCAGGGCCGCGCGGTCGGTCTCCACCCCCTCGTAGTCATGGCGGGTGTAGTAGTTGCGCCCGAAGCGCGCCCAATGGTCCGCCATCAGGTCAGCCACCGATTTGCCCGTCCGCGCGAGGATGTTGAGCCAGGCCAGCACTGCCCACAGCCCGTCCTTTTCCCGCACATGATCGGACCCGGTGCCCGCGCTTTCCTCGCCACACAGCGTCACGCGGCCGGCATCCAGCAGCGATCCGAAATACTTCCAGCCCGTGGGCGTCTCGTGGCACGCGATCCCAAGCGCTTCGGCCACCCGGTCAACGGCGGCCGAGGTCGGCATGGACCGTGCGACACCGGCCAACCCACCTGCAAAGGCCGGGATATTGGTGGCATTGGCCGCGATCACGGCCAGGCTGTCGGAGGGAGTGACATAAACGCCGCGCCCGGTGATCATGTTGCGGTCGCCATCACCGTCCGAGGCGGCCCCGAAATCGGGGGCGTCCGGCCCCATCATCGTCTCCATCAGCTCACGCGCCCAGATCGGGTTGGGGTCCGGATGGCCGCCGCCGAAATCAGGCAGGGGCGTGGCGTTGACCACGCTGCCGGGAGCAGCGCCGAGCCGGTCCTCCAGAAGAACCTTCGCATAGGGCCCGGTCACCGCATGCATCGCGTCGAAGCGCAGGCGGAAGCCGCCCGCGATCAGACCGGCGATGGCATCGAAGTCGAACAGGCGTTCCATGAGCGCGGCGTAATCCGTGACCGGATCGACGACCTCGACAATCATGTCGCCGAGCCTGGTTTCGCCGAGCCGGTCGATATCCACATCCGGCGCGTCCGCGATGGTGTAGGCGGTCAGGGTCTTGGTCGCGGCATGGATGCGGTCGGTCACCGCTTCGGGCGCAGGGCCGCCATTGGCCCCGTTGTATTTCACGCCGACATCGCCCTTCAGGCCGCCCGGGTTGTGGCTGGCCGACAGGATGATCCCGCCATCAGCCTTGCGCAGCCGGATGAGGTGCGAGGCGGCGGGCGTCGACAGGATCGCCCCTTTTCCCACAATGATCCGCGCGGCCCCACCGGCGGCGGCCACCTTCAACACCACCTGTGCCGCGTGATCGTTGAAAAACCGCCCATCGCCGCCCAGAACCAGCGCCTTGCCCGCAACGCCGCCGATGCCGTCCCAGATCGCCTGCACATAGGCCTCAAGATACCCCGGCTCGGAAAACCGCGCGGTGGTCTTGCGCAGGCCCGAGGTGCCGGGTTTCTGGTCGTCGAAGGGGGCGATGACAACGGTTTTGACCTGCATGGCGCGTTCCTTGGGCTGACCTGCCTTCGGGCCTACCCCAGGCAGGCACGACGGGCAATGTGCGCGCTATTCCGCCGGGGCGGCGGCGGGGAGCGCGTCCGGCGCACGCGCGTCCTTGGACGTTTCCCGCAGCACTGGGCGCAACAGGCGCAGGCGCAGCGCATTGGTCAGCACCGATACCGATGACAGGGCCATTGCTCCCGCCGCCAGCACCGGGGACAGCAGGATCCCCGCGACGGGGTAGAGAACCCCGGCGGCCACGGGGATCAGCGCGGTGTTGTAGCCGAAGGCCCAAAGGAGGTTCTGGCGGATGTTGCGCATCGTGCGGCGCGACACCTCGACCGCGTTCACGACACCGGCCAGATCGCCCGACATCAGCACCACATCCGCCGCCTCGATGGCGACATCGGTGCCGGTCCCGATGGCCAGCCCGACATCGGCCGCGGCCAGCGCAGGGGCATCGTTGATCCCGTCGCCCACGAAAGCCACGCGCCTGTCACCGGCACGCAGCGCCTCGATGGCGGTCTGCTTGCCGGCGGGCAGCACACCCGCGCGCACGGTGTCGATGCCCAGCGCGCGCGCCACGCCTTCAGCGGCGGCGGCACTGTCGCCGGTAATCATCGCGACGGTGATCCCCCGCGCCTTCAGCGCGGCGATGGCGGAGGCGGCAGAGGCCTTGGCCGGATCGGCAAGGCCGAACACCCCCCCGATCTGTCCATCGATGGCGACGAAGACCAGCGTTTGCCCCGCCCCCTCCATCTCCGCCGCCTGCGCGGCGAGGGGGCCCGTATCGATGCCCTGCGCATCCATCATCCGCTGCGCCCCGACAATGACCGTCCGGCCACGCACCTCGGCCTCGGCCCCGTGGCCGGGGGTTGCGACGAACCCCCTTGCCTCGGGCACATCGGCGGGCGCGGCGGCCTGCATGGCAACCGCGATCGGGTGTTCCGACCATGCCTCGACCGCCGCGGCCAGGCGCAGCACGTCATCCTCGGAAAATCCGCGCGCCGTGGCGCGGGCGGTCACGCGGGGGCGCCCCTCGGTCAGCGTTCCGGTCTTGTCGAAGGCGATCACGTCGATCCCGTCCAGCCGTTGCAGCGCGTCACCCTTGCGGAACAGCACGCCCATCTGCGCCGCGCGCCCCGTGCCGACCATGATCGATACCGGCGTGGCCAGCCCCATCGCGCAGGGGCAGGCAATGATCAGAACGGCAACGCCTGCGACCAGCGCATGGCTGAGCGCCGGTTCGGGGCCGAAGACCAGCCAGGTCAGTATGGTCAGCGCGGCCAGCACAAGCACCGCCGGAACAAACCATAACGTCACCCGGTCAACCAGCGCCTGGATCGGCAGCTTGCCGCCCTGCGCCTCTTCGACCAGCCGCACGATCTGGGCCAGCGTGGTGTCCGCGCCGACGCGGCTGGCCTGAACCTCCAGCGCCGCCGCGCCGTTCACCGTGCCGCCGGTGACCGTATCGCCGGGGGATTTCGCGACCGGAACCGGTTCACCCGTCAGCATGCTTTCATCGACGAAGCCCTGCCCCGACAGAACCGTGCCATCGGCGGGCAGCCGGTCGCCGGGGCGCACGAGGATCACGTCGCCGGGGGCCAGATCGTCGGCGGCGATCTCGGCCACCTCGTCGCCGCGCCGCACCCGAGCGGTGGGTGCTTGCAACCCGACCAACGCGCGGATCGCGGCCCCCGCGCGGCCCTTGGCGCGTGCCTCCAAAGCCCGGCCCACAAGGATCAGGGTCACGATCAGGGCGGCGGGTTCGAAATAGACCGCGCGTGCGCCCTCGGGCAGCAGGCCGGGGGCCAGGAGCGCCACCAACGAATAAAGATAGGCCGCCCCGGTCCCGAGTGCGACAAGGCTGTTCATGTCGGGCCCGCCCCTGGCCAGCGCCCGCAGCCCAAGTCCGAAAAAGGCCCGGCCCGGACCGGCAAGGACCAGGGTCGTCAGCACCGCCTGCACGGTCCAGCTGCCCGTCATGCCGATAGAGGCATGGATCAGGTGGTGGAAGGCCGGCACCATGTGGCTGCCCATTTCCAGCACGAAGACCGGGAGGGTCAGCGCGGCGGCCAGCGCCGCGCGCGCCCAGGTGGGGGCGGCGGGATCGGCCGGTTCATTTCTCTCACCACGCGCGGCAAGGGCAGTCGCGGGATAACCCGCCCCGGTCGCGGCAGCGGCGATGGTCTCAGGCGTCGCGGCCCCCGGCACGAAGGTCACGCGGGCGGTTTCGGTGGCCAGGTTCACGCTGGCAGACACCACACCCGGCACCGCGGCAAGCGCACGTTCCACCCGCCCCAGGCAGGACGCGCAGGACATCTGCGCGATCCTCAGCGTGAGGATATCGGTACGAGAAGGATAGCCCGCCCCGGCCAATGCCTCCAGCACCGGGCCAAGTGCAGCGCCGGGGCGCAGCTGCACCCAGGCCGTTTCGGTGGCGAGGTTCACGGTCACCGTTTCGACCTCGTCGAGGGCCTGCAGGGCGCGTTCGGCACGGCCGACGCAGGACGCACAGGACAACCCGGTGACGGGGATCGACAGGGAGGATGCGGTGGGGTCAGGCACGGGCGCGCCTTCGATGACGGGTCATATACCGCCAGATGGGTGCGGATCGGGGGGCAGGTCAAGGTCACCGGCGCGCGCGCATCGTCACGGCCGGGCCCTTCCCCCGCTTGCATCCGGCCCGCCCTCGCCCCAAAAGGCGCGGCATCCACAGTGTCGCAAGGAACCCCTACAATGCGCATCACGATGATCGGAACGGGCTATGTGGGCCTTGTTTCGGGCGTCTGTTTCTCGGATTTCGGACATGACGTGATCTGCGTCGACAAGGACCCCGGCAAGATCGAGACGCTGAACCGGGGCGAAGTGCCGATCTACGAACCCGGCCTCGACACGCTGATGGCCAGGAACGTGGCAGCCGGCCGGCTGAGCTTCACCACCGATCTGGCGGCGGCCGTTGATGGGGCGGAGGCTGTATTCATCGCTGTCGGCACCCCCACCCGCCGCGGTGACGGCCATGCCGATCTGCGTTTCGTGATGGCCGCGGCCGAGGATGTTGCGCGTGCCCTGACCGGGTATGCCGTGATCGTGACGAAATCGACGGTGCCCGTGGGCACCAACCGGCAGGTGGCCGAGGTGGTGGCCAAGGCAAACCCCGATGCCGAGTTCGACGTCGCCTCGAACCCCGAATTTCTGCGCGAAGGCGCCGCGATCGACGATTTCATGCGCCCCGACCGCGTGGTGGTGGGCGTGGAGAACGACCGCGCGGCCGAGGTGATGGCCGAGATTTACCGCCCGCTGTTCCTGCGTGATTTCCCGATCGTGACCACCGATCTGGAAAGCGCCGAGATGATCAAATACGCCGCCAACGCGTTTCTTGCGACCAAGATCACCTTCATCAACGAGATCGCGGCGCTGTGTGAAAAGGTCGGCGCGGACGTCAAGGAAGTGTCGAAGGGCATCGGGCTGGATGGCCGGATCGGCAACAAGTTCCTGCATGCGGGCCCCGGCTATGGCGGGTCGTGTTTCCCGAAGGATACGCAGGCGCTGGCCCGGATCGGGCAGGATTTCGCGGCCCCTCAAAGCATCGTGGAAACCGTCATCCAGGTAAACGACGCGGTCAAGCGCCGGATGATCGAGAAACTGCGCGATCTCTGCGATGACAGCTTCAACGGCAAGACGGTCGCGGTGCTTGGCGTCACCTTCAAGCCCAACACCGATGACATGCGCGATGCACCTTCGCTGACCATCGTGCCCGCGCTGGTCGGGGGCGGGGCACAGGTGCGCGTCGTGGACCCGCAGGGCAGGCGCGAGGGTGAGGCGCTGCTGCCCGGCGTGACCTGGATGGACGACCCGTACGACGCCGCGCGGGAGGCCGACCTGCTGGTGATCCTGACCGAATGGAACGAGTTCCGCGCCCTCGACCTGACGCGACTGCGGCAATCGATGCGCACCGCCCGGCTGGCCGATCTGCGCAACATCTACAGCGCCCGGGATGCCGAGGCGGCAGGGTTCGAGGCCTATGTGCCCATCGGGCGCCCCGCGCTGACGGGCAGGTCCCTCGAATAAGCATTTGCGATTGCACCCGTTTCCGGGGCATCACCGTCGCAACCGGTGACAGCAACGGGCGCGGCGATGCAAATCACTCCAGTCCTGCTGTGCGGCGGGTCGGGCACCCGGCTCTGGCCACTGTCGCGGCAGTCCTACCCCAAGCAGTTCGCGCGGCTTCTGGGCGCCGAAAGCCTGTTCCAGGCCTCGGCCCGGCGGCTGACCGGACCGGCATTCACACCACCGGTCGTGGTGACGGGCCATGATTTCCGTTTCATCGCGACCGAGCAACTGGCCGCCATCGAAACCGCCGCTGCAGGTATCCTGATCGAACCCGAAGGCCGCAACACCGCCGCCGCGGTTCTGGCCGCTGCCCTGTGGCTATCCGGAACCGACCCGGATGCCGCGATGATCGTGGCACCATCCGACCACGCGATCCCCGATGCCGATGCTTTCCG
The DNA here is from genome assembly GCA_024742455.1 of Paracoccaceae bacterium. GTDB lineage: Bacteria > Pseudomonadota > Alphaproteobacteria > Rhodobacterales > Rhodobacteraceae > JANSYL01. The sequence continues at coordinate 71,833 of JANSYL010000010.1, forward strand.
CCGGGCGGTCGAAGCCGCCCTGCCGCGGGTCGCGGCGGGCGATCTCGTGACCTTCGGGATCACGCCGGACCGGCCCGAAACCGGCTACGGATACCTTGAACTTGCCGATGGGTCCGATGCCGGTGCCGACCTCCCGCAACCCCTGCGCGGCTTCGTCGAGAAACCGGATGCCGCCCGCGCGGTCGAGATGCTGGCGGCGGGCCGGTTCCTGTGGAACGCGGGCATTTTCCTGTTCACCGTCCGCGCAATCCTCGAGGCCTACCAGACCCATGCACCCGACATGCTGGCGCAGGTACAGGCAGCCGTGGATACGGCACAAACCGATCTGGGTTTCACCCGATTGGGCGCGGATGCATGGGCCGAGGTCGCAGACATCTCGATCGATTACGCGATCATGGAGAAGGCGAAGAACCTGTCCGTAATGCCCTTCACCGGCCGCTGGTCCGATCTGGGCGGGTGGGATGCCGTCTGGCGCGAGGGAGCCGGGGATGCCGATGGAAATGTCCTGTCGGAGGCTGCAACCGCGATGGGGTGCGAAAACACCCTGCTGCGCGCCGACAGCCCGGGCCAGCAGGTGGTGGGCATCGGCCTGAAGGACATCATCGCCGTCGCGATGAGTGACGCGGTGCTGGTCGCCGACCGGTCCCGCGCGCAGGAGGTCAAGGACGCCGTCGCCGCCCTGAAGGCGCGCGGTGCGCCGCAGGCCACGCAGTTTCCTATCGATCACCGGCCCTGGGGTTGGTTCGAAAGCCTCGTGATCGGCGACAGGTTCCAGGTCAAACGCATCCATGTTCATCCCGGCGCGTCCCTGTCGCTGCAATCGCATCTGCACCGGTCCGAACACTGGATCGTGGTAGAGGGGACGGCCAAGGTCACCATCGGCGACGAGGTGCAACTGGTGACCGAGAACCAGTCGATCTATGTGCCGGTCGGCGCGAAACACCGGATGGAAAATCCCGGCAAGGTGCCCATGGTCCTGATCGAGGTGCAGACCGGCAGCTATCTGGGCGAGGATGACATCACCCGATATGACGATGTCTATGCGCGCGGCCAGGGCACGCGCGGATGAGCCTGACCTGTTTCAAGGCCTATGACATCCGGGGGCGTTTGGGTGCCGAACTTGACGAGGGCATCGCCTATCGGATCGGGCGTGGCTTTGCACGGGTCCTGACTGCGGAGACCGTGGTGCTTGGCCGGGATGTCCGCCCCACATCCGAAGCCCTGGCCGACGCGGTGGCGCAGGCACTGATCGACGAGGGGGTGGAGGTGCTGGAGCTTGGCCTGTGCGGCACGGAGGAGGTCTATGCCGCCACCGGCGACACCGGGGCCACCGGTGGGATCTGCATCACCGCCTCCCACAACCCGATGGACTATAACGGGATGAAACTGGTGGGCGCGGGCGCGGCCCCACTTGATCCGCAGGGCGCACTGGCCGAGATCAGGCGGCTGGCCGAGGCCGACGGCTTCGGCCACGCCAAGCCCGGCGGCGCCCGGCGCGATATCTCGGCGGCGGCACGGGCGGCCTATGTGGATCGGGTCGCGGGGTTTGTGGATGCCGCCACGCTTGGCCCCCTGAAGATCGTCGTCAATGCAGGCCACGGTGCGGCTGGCCCGACCTTCGATGCCGTGGCCGAAACACTTGCAGCACGCGGTGCGGCGCTGGAGTTCATCCGTATCCACCACGCCCCCGACCCCACCTTTCCCGCGGGTATCCCCAACCCCCTGCTGCCCGAAAACCGCCCTGTAACGGCCGGGGCCGTGCGCACGCATGGGGCCGATTTCGGCATCGCATGGGATGGCGATTTCGACCGCTGTTTCTTCTTCGATCACGAAGGCCGCTTTGTGGATGGCGAATATGTGGTGGGCCTGCTGGCCGCCGCCTTCCTGGCGAAATCCCCCGGGGCCACCATCGTGCATGACCCCCGGGTGGTGTGGAACACGCAGGACGTCGTGGCCCGGGCGGGCGGGCATGCCGTGCAGGCGCGCACCGGGCATGCCTTTCTGAAACGCGCGATGCGCGAAGCGAACGCGATCTACGGCGGCGAAATGTCGGCGCATCACTATTTCCGCGATTTCTTCTTCTGCGACAGCGGGATGATCCCGTGGCTGCTGATGGCCGACCTCGTCAGTCGCGAGGGTCCGCTGGCAAACCTGGTTGCGGCACGGCAGGCGGCGTTCCCGTCTTCGGGCGAGATCAATTTCAGGGTCACCGATGTGGCGCAGGCGATCGCCGGGGTTGAGGGTGCGTTCGCTCCCGACGCGCGCGGCATCGATCGCACCGATGGCGTCAGCCTCGATATGGGCGAATGGCGTTTCAACCTGCGCGGATCCAACACCGAGCCGCTGTTGCGGCTGAACGTGGAAGCGAAGGGAGACCGGGGTCTTGTCGATGATGCGGTGGCCCGGATCGGAGCCCTGATCGGGGGCCTCTAGCCCGTGACCTCAACCAGGGTATCGATGAAAAGCCGCATCGCGGGTGCATCCGGGTCGCCCGTGCGCGAGGTATAGCCTGCGGCCCCGGTTGCAATATCGGTGTTGATCGGCAGTTTCACCAGCGTCCCGTCCACGATATCGCGCGCCGCCACCCCTTCGGAGATGATCCAGACCGCGTCGGTATCGATCGCGTAGGTGCGGCTGAAGGCATGGGCCACGGTTTCGATGGTGGCCAGCGGCATCGGGATCTGCAGGGCGCGAAACAACTGGTCCACCGGCCGCCGGATGATCGCGCCTTGGTCCGGCATGATCAAAGGATAGGCAAGGATGTCGGCAGGCGCGAAATCGGCCTTGCCCGCCAGCGGGTGCCCGGCGCGCACAAGAAACACCACCGCCTCGGCATAGAGCACCTGAAAGGACAGCCCGTGCAGCTTGTCGGGGTCCGCCATGCGCCCGATCACGAGATCGACCGCGCCGCTGCGCAACTGGCCAAGCAGAAAATCAGACGGCCCGGTGGTCACCCGGAATACGCTTTCGGGATAGCGGTCCTGGAACACGGCCATCGCGCGCGGCAGGATCGTGCCCGCCGCCGTCGGCAAGACGCCCAGGCTCAGCACCATCTGCTGGCTGCGCTGCATCTGGGCAAGGCTTGTCAGCCCGAACTGAAGCTGCTGGATGGCAGCGGTCGCGGCCGGCAGGAACGTGCGGCCATGACGCGTCAGCCGCGCGCCGCTGCGGTCGCGGTCGATCAGGCGCAGGCCAAGGATGGTCTCGAACTCCTTCAGCGTCTTCGACACGGCAGGCTGCGTCAGCGACAGCCGCCCGGCGGTGACCGACAGGCTGCCGGTCTCAGCGATCGACAGGAACGCCTCGAGGTGCCTCAGCTTGATGCGACGGTCGAGCATGTCATTCTTTTTGGTTATGCAAACTGGCCGGTAAGTCATTTTACATAACCCATACCGCCATGCAAAGCTGCAGCACTTAGTGAAGGGAAGGACGACGCGATGCCACCGCGCGACCACGATACCGGCACCAGCACGCGCCGAAAGGTCCTGGGGGATGCCCATGTCGACCGGGCGATGCGTGCCACCACCGCCTTCGACGCCCCTTTCCAGGACCTGATCACCGATGCCGCATGGGCGCGCGTCTGGTCGGATGAGACGCTGACCCATCGGGACCGCAGCCTGATCACCATCGCCCTGCTGGCCGCTCTCGGCCATTGGGACGAGGTGGCGATGCATGTCCGGGCCACCGCCAATACCGGCGCGACCGAGGCCGAGGTGCAGGCTGCGCTGATGCATGTGGCGATCTATGCGGGCGTACCCGCAGGCAACCGGGCGTTCCGCGTCGCCAAGGATGCGTATGCCGAGATGGCCGGGGCGGAGGCAGCGGAATGAGCACCGACAGCCCGGGATTGGCCGACCTCGCCCCGCGCGACCTGACCTGGCACCCCCCTGCCCTGACGCCCGATTACAGATCCTCCCGCGCGCGGGCGCCGGGGCACAAGCTCCTGTCGCTGCCGCCCTCGGGGTCCACGCTCTGCGGGCCGGTCTTCGGCCATGACCTGCTCGGCCCCCACGACCACGACCTGATCGTGAACTACGCCGCCCCGGGCGAAACAGCCATCGGCCCCCGCATCCTGGTGCATGGAAGGGTGATCGACGAGGATGCCCGCCCGGTCCCGGGTGCGCTGGTCGAGGTCTGGCAGGCCAATGCCGGCGGGCGCTACCGCCACCGCAACGACACCTACCTCGCCCCGATCGACCCCAATTTTGGCGGCTGTGGCCGGGTGATCAGCGACGCCGATGGCCGATACGAATTCCGCACCATCAAACCGGCCCCCTATCCCTGGCCCAATGGCGTGAATTTCTGGCGGCCCGCGCATATCCATATCTCGGTCTTCGGACACGCCTTCGCGCAGCGGCTGATCACCCAGATGTATTTCGAAGGGGATCCGCTGATCCGGCTCTGCCCCATCGTACAGGCGATCCCGGACCCCACCGCCGTCGACACCCTGATCGCGCCCTTGGACATGGAGGCGACGCTGCCCCATGACATGATGGCCTACCGGTTCGATATCGTCTTGCGCGGGCGCGCCTCGACGATGTTCGAGAACCGGATGGAGGGGAACTGAGCATGGCGAAACTCAAGGAAACCCCGTCACAGACCGCGGGGCCCTACGTCCATATCGGGCTGGCCCCCGCAGCGGCGGGCTTCGACATTTTCGACACCACGCTCGGCCCCGACCCGGCGACGCCGGACGCGGCAGGCGAACATATCACCGTCGAAGGCGTGGTATGGGACGGCAATGGCGACCCGGTCACGGACGTGCTGATCGAGGTCTGGCAGGCCGATGCCGAGGGCCGGTATCACACCAGCCCGAGCAACAGTTTCCGGGGATGGGGCCGTGTGGTCAGCGATTTCGACAGCGGGGCATGGACCTTCGACACGATCAAGCCCGGCGCCGCCCCGGGCGAGGGCGCGCCCCATATCGCGTTCTGGATCGTGGCGCGGGGGATCAACCTCGGCCTCAACACACGGGCCTATTTCGACGACGAGGCAGCGGCGAATGCAGGTGACCCGGTGCTGACCGCCATGCCCGACGATCGCCGCCAGACCCTGATCGCCACCCGGTCCGAACGGGATGGCAAACCGGTCTATCGCTTTGACATTCGCCTGCAAGGTCCGGGCGAGACGGTGTTTTTCGACGTTTGAGACAAGCGCGCGACAAGTCTGGGAAAAGGCCGGGGGACACCGGTTTCGGGGAGGGGACGGGATGAAAACCCAAGTCGGCATCATCGGGGGCGGTCCGTCCGGGCTGCTTCTGTCGCAGCTTCTGCATCTGGAAGGCGTCGACACGGTCGTTCTGGAACAACGCAGCCGCGATTACGTGCTGGGCCGTATCCGCGCAGGCGTTCTGGAAAAGGGCATGGTCGGGCTGATGCGCCGCGCGGGCATCGCCGACCGGCTGGAGCGCGAGGGAGAGGTTCACAAGGGCTTTGACATCGCGTCGGACGGACGGCTGTTCAATATCGACATGGAGGCCCTGACCGGCGGCGACAGCGTCGTCGTCTATGGCCAGACCGAGGTGACCCGGGACCTCTACGAAGCCCGTGACCGGATGGGCGGGATCGTCATTCACGAGGCTTTGGATGTCACCCCGCACGACATCACCGGCGACGCCCCCTATCTGACCTATGCCAAGGACGGGGTCACCCACAGCGTCGATTGCGACTACATCATCGGCTGCGACGGGTTTCACGGTGTCTCGCGCAGGTCGATCCCCGAGGACAAGCTGCGTATCTTCGAACGGGTCTATCCGTTCGGCTGGCTCGGCATCCTTTCGCGCACCACTCCCGTATCAGGGGAACTGATCTATGCCCGCAGCGCGCGCGGTTTCGCGCTCTGCTCGCTCCGCTCCCGCGTCCTCAGCCGGTACTACGTTCAATGCTCATTGGACGACACGGTCGAGGACTGGCCGGATGACCGGTTCTGGGACGAACTGAAACGCCGCCTGCCGGAGGAGGTCGCGGGCCGCCTGGAAACCGGACCCTCGATCGAGAAATCCATCGCGCCGCTGCGGTCCTTCGTGGCCGAGCCGATGCGCTATGGCAACCTGTTCCTGGCGGGCGACGCTGCTCATATCGTGCCGCCCACGGGGGCAAAGGGCCTGAATTCTGCGGCCGCCGACATCCATTACCTGTTCGAGGCGCTGATGCAGCATTACCGTGACGGCGATGACCGCGGGCTTGCCGCCTATTCCGACAAGGCGCTGGCGCGGGTATGGAAGGCACAGCGGTTCAGCTGGTGGATGACGACCCTCTTGCATGATTTCCCCGAAAACGGCGCTTTCGGACAACGGATGCAACAGACCGAGATCGATTACCTGATGGCCTCGCGCGCCGCGCAGGTGTCGCTGGCCGAAAACTATGTCGGGCTGCCGTTCTGATGGGGGCGCCCTGCATCATCTGCGTGGCGATCACCGGGTCGCTGCCCCGCAAATCGGACAACCCCGCCGTGCCGATCAGTGTCGCCGAACAGGTCGAAAGCACGCAGGCCGCATTCGAGGCCGGGGCCAGCATCGTCCACGCGCATGTGCGCAACGACGATGAAACCCCCACATCGGACCCGGACCGGTTCGCCCGCCTGCTGGAGGGGCTGACGAAACACTGCCCCGGCATGATCATCCAGTTTTCGACCGGGGGGCGGTCGGGGGCGGGCAAGGAACGCGGCGGGATGCTGCCCTTGAAACCCGACATGGCCTCGCTCAGCGTGGGGTCGAACAATTTCCCGACGCGCGTCTACGAAAACCCGCCCGATCTTGTGGATTGGCTGGCCGGCGAGATGCGGGAACATGGGGTCAAACCCGAGATCGAGGCCTTCGATCTCAGCCATATCCTGAAGGCGATCGAGATGGATCAGGCGGGCGCGCTGGGCCCCGGGCCGATGTATGTGCAGTTCGTCATGGGGGTGAAGAACGCGATGCCCGCCGACCGCGCCGTGTTCGATTTCTACGTCCAGACGGTCAGAACCCGCGCGCCGCACGCCCAATGGTGCGCCGCCGGGATCGGACCCAACCAGATCGTGCTGAACGAATGGGCCATCGCCGCGGGCGGGCATACCCGCACGGGGCTGGAGGACAATGTGCGCCTTGACCGGACCACGCTGGCCCCGTCGAACGCGGCGCTGGTGGCCCGTGCGGTGGCGCTGTGCGAGAAATACGACCGCCCCGTGGCCGACTGGCGGACCGCGCGCGCGATCCTGGGGCTGGCGCAGCCGGGTTGACGCAACGTGCCCCGGTCAGGCGCCCCCGCCACTGCCCGCCAGCGCCGCCCAGGCATCGTGCTGTGACAGGAAGACCCGGCCGTTCAGCTCATCCAGAAAATGCGACCGCTTCAGCCGGTCCATCACCGGGCCCTTCACCTCGGAAAGATGCAGCCCGACCCCCATGTCCTTGAGCCGGTGATTGACCGCTTCGAGGCTTTCGAGGGCAGAATAATCGACCGCGTTCACCGCCGAGAACATCAGCACCACGTTGCGGATCGCGCATCCCTCGGTCACGCGTTTCTGGACGAGGTCTTCCAGAAACCGCGCATTGGCGAAATAGAGGCTTTCGTCGATCCTGAGCGTCACGAGGCCCGGGTCGGTTTCGACATCATGGCGGTGGATGTTGCGGAAATGCTCGGTCCCCGGCACGCGGCCGACCTCGGCCACATGGGGGCGGGAGGTCTTGTAGAGATGCAGAAGGACCGAGATCAGCACCCCCGAGGCGACGCCGATCTCGACCCCGAGGCCAAGCGTCAGCAGGATCGTCACCGCCACGGCCGCGAAATCGGCACGCGAATAGGCCCATGTCTTCTGCAGGATCGTGAGGTCCACGAGGCTGAGCACCGCGACGATGATCGTGGCCGCCAGCGTGGCATTGGGCAGGTAGAAGACCAGCGGCGTCAGCGCAACGGCGGCAACGGCGAGACCGACCGCGGTAAAGGCGCCCGCGGCGGGCGTTTCCGCGCCCGCGTCGAAATTCACCACTGACCGCGCAAAACCGCCCGTCACCGGGTACCCCCCGGTGAAGGCCGCGCCAAGATTGGCCGCGCCAAGCCCGATCAGTTCCTGGTCGGGGTCGATCCTCTGGCGTTTCTTGGCGGCCAGCGTCTGTGCCACCGAAACGGATTCGACGAAACCGATGATCGATATCAGCAGCGCCGGGACGATCAGCGCCGCGATCAGGTCGGGCGCGAAACTGGGCAGGGTCAGGGGCGGCAGGCTTTGCGGCACCTCGCCCACGATCCGCACACCCGCATCGTCGAGGTTCAGGCCCCAGACCGCCACCGTCGTGCCCACGACAGCCAGCACCGGCCCCGCCTTGGTCAGGATATCGGCCAGCAGCGGGGGCAGCGCGATGGCCAGCAAGGCGCGCTTCAGATAGCGCCGCACGGCGAACAGGAACCCGGTTGCTGCAACCCCGATGACCAGCGTGATCCAGTTCGTCTGATCGAGGTGGGACAGAAGCGACATCACGATCTCGGGCAGGGTGTGGCCATGCGCCTCCACCCCGAGGATGTGCTTTAGCTGGCTTGCCGCGATCAGGATGCCCGAGGCGGTGATGAAGCCCGCGATCACCGGGTGGCTGAGGACATTGGCCAGAAAACCGAGCCGCAACAGACCCATCAGCACAAGGATGCCGCCCGAAAGCATGGCCAGCGTCAGCGCCGCCACCGCGTAGCCGGCCGTGCCCTGTTCGGCCACCTGCCCGATGGCCGAGGCAGTCAGCAGCGACACCACCGCCACGGGCCCCACGGCCAGCGCCCGGCTTGTGCCGAAGACGGCGTAAAGCAGGATCGGCGCGATCGAGGCATAGATACCCGCCTCGGGCGGCAGGCCCGCCAGCAGCGCATAGGCCAGCGATTGCGGGATCAGCATGATCGTGACGATCACCGCCGCGATCAGATCGTTCGATAATGCGTGGCGGTTATATTGCCGCCCCCAGTCGAGCACGGGGAGATAGCGGCGAAGATGGTCGAGCATCGGGTGCTCCGCGCAGACAGGTCATGCGCACGGGATCACCCGCGCCCGGCACTCATGGCGCAATTTGCTTACCGGATGCAACCACCAGCCGGATCAGGCGATATCGGCCTCGCGCAGGGGGGCGGGATTGGCTGCATCGATGCCGACACGATCCTCGGGGATATCGAAAAGCCCAAGGTCGAGAGACAGGCGGTTTGCGAATGGCATCGTCGTCGCCACCGCCAGCGGGATCGCGGCGATCAGCGACACAAGGATCGGTGCCCCGAAGACCAGCGCCCAGGGCGCCATCGCCGCAAGCCATCCGGCCAGCGCCAGCCCGGCCAGCGTCTGAGGCCAGAACACCGCTGCCGCCTCGCCCCATTCCAGCCTTTCGCGGCTGCGTTGCTGCGCGCTCCAGCCGATGCGCTTGCCGAAGGCCAGCCCGATCATGAACCGCGTCAGGGCAAAGGCCACAACGGGCGTGACCAGCATGGAAAACAGGATCTCGGCAAAGCCGCCCGCCGCGACGCGCCCCCGCCCGCCATAGGTGGCCGCCCGGTGCGGATCGGCCAGGATCTGCGCCAGCCCCATAAGTTTGGGAAACAGGTTCAGCGTCATCAACAAAGCAAAAAGGCCAAGCCCGGCCCAGAGCGGCACACCGGCCACCTGGTCGCTTTGCGTGGCCAGCCACGCGCCCCCGAAGATGAAGACCATCCAGGCCGGCGCCGCCAGGTACATCTGGATTGCAAGGTAAAGCTGCAGGCGGCTGACCGGTGCGAGCCCGCCGATGCGCAACAGCTTCCAGTACTGCATGTTGCCGTAGCACCAGCGCAGATCACGGCGAATGAAATCGGCAAGACTGGGCGGATTGGCCTCCTGACTTTCGGTTTCCTCGGCCAGCACCCGCACCTCGTAGCCCGCGCTGCGCATCAGCGCGGCCTCCAGCTGGTCGTGGCTGAGGATATAACCCGACAGGGGCCCGGTGCCGTCCAGCACCGGCAGCATGCAATGGGCGCGGAAGGGCGCGGTCCGGATCAGGCAGTTATGCCCCCAGTTCGGCCCGCAATCGGCCTGCCACCAGGCCGAGCCCAGGGTATAGGCCCGCATCCCGTGGCGCATCCCGAACTGGAAGGCGCGGGTGAAGAAGGTTTTGGACGGCAGGCCGGTGACGAGGCTTTGAAGAATGCCCAGCTCCGGGGCCGCCTGCATGATACGCACCATGCGCAACACCGTTTCCGCCCCCATCACGCTGTCGGCGTCGAGCGGGAGGAAGAAATCGTAATCGTCCCCGCAGCGATGAACGAACTCGGCGATATTGCCGGCCTTGTAGCCTGCATTGTCGGTACGGCGCCGGTAAAAGACCTGCGCGTGATGCTGCCAGCGCGCGATGCCTGCCTCTTCCTGCAGCGCGATCGCGGAATCGTCGGTATCGCTGAGCACGTGGAAATCGAAAAACCGCCCATAGGGTCTCCGCGACAGCTCGGCCTGCAGCGTGCGCAGGCTGGCAAGGCTGCCGGTCGGGTCCTCGTTTCTCAGCGGCATGACGATGGCGACACGAGTCGTGATCGGTTCCACCCCGGTGGGCCGCCCGATGACCGGGGCGACATGTTTCGCGGCCCGTGCCCCATATTTCCGATCCAGCCAGAAGCCGATGACGGAGTTCCACAAACCGATGGACAGCCATGGCAACGTGACGGTGTAGGCGGCCAGCATCACCCATTCCGCGCCAAGGATACCGCCATAGGACAGCACACCCACCATCGCCGCGACCAGCGCCAGCACCGTGACGATGTTCAGCGCCAGCACCAGCTGACGGCGACGGCGGACATTGCCGCGCTGCGCCGCGTCATGGCGCAAGCGCGTGCGCGACGCGCCCGGCAGCGCGATGGGAACGGCCACGCGTTTCGTATCGCCGAGCCGCGCGTCGAACGGGTTTGGGTGGGTCACGAGGTTCTCCGTCAGTGCACCTGCAGCAAATTGCGCGTTTCCGATCACGCGTCCAGTAACGCTTTGGTAATCCGGCGTGATCTCGCGCATAGGTGGGATGCATTCCGGGAATGCCGGATTATCGGGCGCTTCGCAGCCGGTTGCGCCGGTCAAGTCGGCAGCCGATGCACCACGCCCGTCCTGGCGATTTCGCTGGTGCGCCCCGCCCGGCCCGGGCAAAAGCGGGTCATGTCACGCCTTGCCGTTCTTGCCGGTCTGGTCCGGTCGCTTGCCATCTATCTCGGACGTCCCGACCGGACGCGGGCGCAGGCGCGGTTCTACGCGACGCTGCTGCGCCCGGGGGATCTGGCCTTCGATATCGGGGCCCATATGGGCAACCGTTCCCGGGCGCTTGTCCAAGCCGGGGCGCGGGTCGTGGCGCTGGAGCCGCAGACCATCTGCCTGCGGGTGTTGCGCCTGACCCTGCCCCGCGCGGTCGTGCTGGTGCCCAGGGCCGTGGGGGCAACACCCGGCACCGCCCGATTGCAGGTCGCCCCGCGCCATCCCACGGTCACCACCCTGTCGACCGGGTTCCGGCAAGAGGCCGCCGCCCTGCCCGGCTTTGGCCATGTCGACTGGAGCGCGACGCAGGAGGTGGAGGTGACGACCCTCGACGCGCTGATCGCCGCGCATGGGGTGCCCGCCTACATCAAGATCGACGTCGAGGGGCACGAGGCCGAGGTTCTGGCCGGGCTCTCGCAGCCCGTTGCGCTGGTCTCGCTCGAGGTGATCCCGGGCTTGGTGCCCCGCTTCGAGGCTGCGGTGGACAGGCTGCAGGTCCTCGGACCCTACCGGTTCAACGTCGCCCGCGGCGAGGAGGCAGCGTTCCTTTTCGACGACTGGCTGGGCCGGTCAGCGTTGGTCGACTGGTTGACCGGGCTGCCCCCGGGATCGAAACCCTGCGATGTCTATGCGCGGCTGACCGCCTGACCGGCGACCCGGTCCAGCACCTGCCCTGCCACCCGTGCCGTGTCGGTCCAGCCGGGCAGCGCCGCACCATGTCTCGCGGCCGCCGCCGCCATCCGGTCGCGCAGGCCCGGCTCGGCCAGCAGCCGCCGCAGCGCCGTTGCCAAGGCCCCGGAATCGCCCACCGGCACCAGCAGCCCGGCATCCTCGGGCACCGTGTCGGGGATCGCGCCCGCGCGGCAGGACACGATGGGCAGGCCGCGCACCAGCGCCTCGGCGAACACCATGCCATAGCCTTCGTATTCGCTGGCCAGCGCAAAGATCGACGCCTGCGCGTAAAGCGCATCGCGCCGCTCTTCCGCCAGCTCTCCGTCGACCGTCACGCGGTCCGTCAGGCCCAATTCCACATTCAAAGACCGGTTCATCTCGAACGAGGCCGCATCATGCACGCGACCAAGGATATGCGCGCGCCAGTCCAGGTCGGTCAGCAGCGCCAGCGCGCGCAGAAGCACGTCATGGCCCTTGCGCGGATGGTGCAGGCCGACCGACAGGATCAGCGGCGGGACAACGGGCGCGCCCGGCTGCGTCGGCCGGTCGGTGCCGGGCAAGGCTATGGAAATCCGCTCTGCCGCGACACCATACCGGGCTTGCAAGGTCTCTGCCGTGTGCGGGCTCGGCACCAGGACATGCGCGGCATGGTCGAGGTTGGCGCGCTCGGTGTCATACAGGTATTTGCGGCGCGCTTCAGGCAGACCGGATTCCAGCGCCAGAGGATGGTGGACCATTGCCACGATCGGCGCGCGGATCGCCGCCATGCCCGCCGGGTCCAGCGCCCCCACGAGAAACCCGTCGAGGATCAGGGGCACATCGGCAGGCACAGCGGTCAGGGCCGCAACGCTTTCGGCCATCTCCGCCGCGCTTGGGTCGGGGAAGCTGCCCGGCAATTCGATATGCGCCACGTCGCGCCCCGCCGCGCGCAGCTCCTCCAGCAAGCGTTTTTCGTAGCGATAGCCGCCGGTCAGCGTGTCGATATCGCCGGGAATGGCAAAGGCGGCCTTCATTGTGCCTGCTCGCTGGCGAAGACGGCCAGAACCCGCCGTTCGATCCGCGCCACGATGCCATAGACCAGTGCCGCAAGCACCGCCGTCAGCACCGTCGCGCTCCATAATGTGCCGTAATCCGACAGGGACGCCGACACCGCCATCAGGGCGCCGAGACCGCGACCCGTGGCCAGCCATTCCACCACTGTTACCGCAAGAACCGCCGCCGGCACTGCCATGCGCGCTGCGGCGAAGAAGGCGGGCAGCATCGCGGGAAGGCGCGCGTAAAGCAACGCCTTGCCCCGCCCCGCGCCGTAGCTCGCCATCACGTCCAGCACCTGCCCCGGCGCGCGCTGCAACCCGTACAGGCAGGCAACCAGCGTCGGAAAGAAAACCATGACAGCGACCAGCGCGGCGCTGCCCACCGGCCCGCGCCCGACCACCAGAACCAGAAGCGGCACCGTGGTCACGATCGGCACCGCCCTCAGCGCGATGGCAACAGGCATCACCACCGCCGACAACGCGGGCGCAAGCGTCACCACGACCGCCAGTGCAGCGCCCATGGCCATACCGGCAAAGTAACCGGGGCCAAGCGCCCCCGTGGTCTCGGCCAGGGCCGCCAGCAGCGTCGCGCGGTTTTCATCCGCGCCGGGGCCGGAGACGAGGAAGGCCCAGACATCCCCCGGTCCCTTGGCGAAGAACGGGTTCAGCCCGGCGATCTGAAGCAACGCCCACCAAAGCGCGATGGCGACGACCCCCACCACCAAGATGCCGCGCAGACCTGACCAAAGGCCGGGCCCCGACCCTGTCTGCGGCGGGGCGAGAAGGACCGGCGGCGGCTCCGACAGCGCGTGACGCGCCAGCCACCCGATCCCGCCATGGGCCGCTATGGACACTGCGGCGGCCACGGTGGCAAGCGTCCAGGTTGCTTCGGTATCCAGCCCCCGCATCGCTTGCAGGGTCAGGATGCCCATGCCACGTTCGGCGCCGGTGAACTCTCCGACCATAGCCCCAAGAAACGCTGCCGGGGCGGCGATCTGCAGACCGGCCACCAGATAGGGCAAAGCGGCGCGGGCTCGGATATGCCAGAGCATGGCGAAGCGACCGCGCCCGTAGCTGCGCACCAGGTCGAGCCACGCGGCAGGCGTGGCGCGCAGGCCAACCAGGACAGGGACGAAGGTGGTGTAATAGACGGCAAGCGCGGCCAGCGTGACCTGGGGGCCTGTGCCGGGGCCATAGAGAACCCGCAGGATCGGCCCCGTCGCCACCAGGGGCAGGCAGAAAACCAGTAGCGCAAGCCCCGCGATCAGCGCCTCGGCGCGCGGAAGCAGCAGCGCCAGCGCGGCCAGTGCAACGGCCAACAGATTGCCGATCAAAAATCCGGTGGCCGCCGCCGCAAGCGTTGTCTGCAGCGCCCTGAAATAGAGCCCCGCATTCTGCCACAGGTGACCCGCGACCTCCCACGGGCCTGCGACGAGGAAATCCCCCGGTACCGCGACGGCCAGACCCTGCCACGCCACCAGAACCATGATCGGGCCAAGGGCAAGCCGCGGCACGCGCATGCGCATGGCCCCGGCGGCAGCGGTGGGGGTCATTGCGCCGCCAGGCGGCGCGGCGACGGCCCTTCCCCGCCGATCAGCGCCGCGCTGACCTGTTCGGCCAGGTCGATAAAGGCCGGCGTGGTCTCCTGCCCCGGGCGCGGGTCCGGCAGGTCGATGGCAATATCGGCGACGATGCGTGCCGGGCGGGGCGAGAAGACAAGCACCCTTTGCGACAGCAATACCGCCTCGGTCACCGAATGGGTCACGAGCAGGGTCGTGGTGCCGCGTGCCTGCCAGATCGGCGGCAGATCCTCGCTCAGCTTGCGGCGGGTCAGCTCATCGACCGCGCCGAAGGGTTCGTCCAGCAGCAACAGGCGGGGCTGCGTGATCAGGCAGCGGGCAATGGCCGCGCGCTGCCGCATGCCCCCCGAAAGCGCGCCGGGGCGGGCATCGAAAAATCCGTCCAGCCCCACGAGGTCGAGCATCGCATCGATCGCGGCCGCATCGACCCGCTGGCCGGCCAGTCTTTGCGCGAGCGCCACGTTGCCGCGCGCCGTCCGCCACGGCAAAAGCGACGGGTCCTGGAACGCGATCGCCAGTCCCGCCTGGGCGCGCACCGCGTCCGGGGTGTCATCGCCGATGCGGATACTGCCCGCATCGGGCCTTTCCAGCCCCGCCACAAGCCGCAGCAGGGTGGATTTGCCACATCCCGATGGCCCGACCAGGGCGGTCGTCTGACCGCCCCGAAAGGTCACATCGAGCGGGTCCACCGCCACGACATCGCCAAAGCGCTTGGCAAGGCCTTTACAGACGATGTCGGGCGCTATGCGCGGGTCAGCTGGCATGGACCTCTTCAAGGATCGACCGGTCCCACAAATCCGCAGTGACCGTCTGACCCAAAAGCGCCAGCGTTTCGATATTGGCCGCGACCGTGTCTTCGGTGAACCAGCCGAAGCCGTGTTCGTCCGTCAGGTCCGAGAACATCAGCGGCACCTGGCGGGCGGCCTGCAGGCGTTGCACCTCGGGGTCGAGACCCAGATCGGGGAACCGCGCGACGGTCATGTCGGCAGCAGCATCGGTGTCCTGCCGGTAGATGTCCCACCCGCGTGTCTCGCCGCGCATCAGGCCCACAAGCTCGGCCCGGCGGTTGGCGATGCTGTCCTCGGTCGCGATATAGGTCTGCGAATGCAGGGCATAGCCATGGTCGGCCATCAGCATTGTCACGCTGTCGACGCCTTGCACCGCCATCGCGACGGGCAGATCGGTTTCCCAGTTCAGCAGGCAATCGACCTCACCCGCGATCAGGGGTTCGGCCGAATACTGTGTGGGCACGATTTCGATGCCGTCGATATCGACCCCGTTCAGCGTGCACAACGCCTGCAGGACGGGCGTGTTGGCCAGCGCCATGCCGATACGCTTGCCCACCAGATCGGCGGGTTCGTTGACCGGATTGGCGGGCAAGGAGGTGATGACGAAGGGGTTCTTCTGCATCGCCACGCCGAGGATCTTGAACGGCGCGCCCTGCGCCACGGCGGCGGCGGTATAATCGGCGGCGGAAATGCCGACCAGCGCCTGCCCCGAGACCACGGGGGGTTCGACCGGGGCGTTCGGGCCGCCCGGGTCAAGCATCACCGAAAGCCCCTCTGCCTCCCAAAGCCCCTGGTCCTGGGCGATATAGCTGCCGCCGAACTGCACGGAATGCAGCCATGACAATTGCATGCGCAGCGGTGTCTGTGCCTGGGCCCGGGCCCGGGGCAGTGCCGCAAACGCCCCGACCGTCGCGATCCCCGCGCCGAGCACGTGGCGACGGGTGAGTCCAAATTGGGTCATTCAACCTCCAAGTGGTTATCAGCCTCTACCCTAACGTCCTGTTCGGCCTTGCAAAGGGGATTTGCTGCGACGCGGCGAATAAACGCCGGTCCACACGGCATTGTGAGCGGGATCGCGGTTCCGGGACGCAATTCTTTTGACATGGGGCGGGTGAGCGCCTTTGGTTGCACAGGTCCACTCCGTGCCCTGAAAGGACCGCTTCAATTTCGGCTGCTCCACGCTATTCCCTGATCGCCCGCCTGTTCCACTGGGGGGTGGCGGCCCTTGTTCTCGCAATGATCCCCGCAGGCGTCATCATGGTGCAGGAAGGGCTGCCGCGCGAAACTGCGAATATGCTGTTCATCTTTCACAAGAATGTGGGCGTGCTTGTGTTGCTGGTCGTGCTGGCGCGGCTTGCCTACCGGTTCTTCAACCCGGCGCCACCCCTGCCTGCTGGCATCAACCCGCTGCAGAAACGCATCTCGCATGTCTCGCACGCCCTGCTCTATGTGCTTTTGATCGCGATGCCGATCCTCGGCTACACGCGGGTGAAGGCCGGGGGCTTTCCGATCGAATATCTCGACGCGATGGGCATTCCGGCCCTGGTGCCCCGGTCCGAGGCCCTGGCCGATGCCGCACAAACAGCGCATTTCGTCGGCGGACTGCTGCTTGCCGCCTTGATCGCCGCGCATGTGGGCGCCGCCCTCTTGCATGGCATCATTCTGCGCGACGGGGTGTTCCGGCGGATGTGGTTCGGCACGGGCGCACATTAGCGCCCTTCCCGCGTCAACCTTCTGCGGGCTGCGGCGCGCCGCTGCCCCGGCCCCCCGCCCGGTTAAGCGCAAGCAGGGCGAGGATCACGACCACGCCCACGATCTCGGCGGTCAGGTTCGGCCAGAACACCGCGATCACCGCCAGCACCATCAGCACCCGCTGCCAGAGCGGCATTGCCCGCCACAGGAACCCTTCCAGCGCGACGGCGAACCCGGCCATGGCCACCAGCGCGATGAACCCGTTCCAGACCACCAGCAGGAACGGACCGCCCAGAATGATGGATTCGTTGAACACCATGAACAGCGGCACGAGATACAGCCCCTTGGCGTATTTCCACGCCTGAACGCTGGTCTCCATCGGTTTCGACCCGGCGATCGCGGCACCTGCAAACCCTGCCAGGGCCACGGGCGGCGTCACGTTTGAATCCTGCGAATACCAGAACACCACCAGATGGGCGATCAGGATCGGGATGCCGAATTCGACCGTCAGCGCCGGGCCGACAAGGATGATGAGCACGATATAGGCTGCCGTCACCGGCAAACCCATGCCCAGGATCAGGCTGGCGATCAGCACCAGAAGCAGTGCCAGAAGCAGGTTGCCGCCCGAGAAGGCGATCATCATGGCCGAGAATTTCAGGCCCAGCCCGGTCAGGCCGACAACGCCCACGATGATCCCGGCCACGGCACAGGCCATGGATACCGCCACCGCGTTGCGCGCGCCCAGTTCAAGGGCCTGCAGCGTCAGGGCAAAGCCACGTTTGCAAAGCGCGATGAACCCGGCCAGCGTCGGCTTGTCGGCGAAATACACCCACAAAGCCCGGGCCGAGGCCGCAGCGACGATCGACACGATGGCATAAAAGCCCACCCGCAACGGTGAATACCCCGCCACCAGCAGCGCGACCAAGGCCACCAGCGGCAGCAGGAAATGCCAGCCATCGGCCAGGACCTGGCGCACGCTCGGCAGCTCTTCCGACGCAAGGCCCGTCATGCCCTGTTTCACGGCGGCGATATGGACCAGCAGGTAGACCGCCCCGAAATACAGGATCGCCGGGAAGATCGAGACCAGAACGATGTCGACATAGGGCACCTGCGTGAATTCCGACATCAGGAAGGCACCCGCGCCCATCAGCGGTGGCATGATCTGCCCGCCGGTCGATGCCGCTGCCTCGATGCCGCCTGCCTGTGCAGGGCGGTAGCCCAGTTTCTTCATGAGCGGGATCGTGAAGGCCCCCGTCGTCACCACGTTGGCGATGGCGCTGCCGCTGATCGATCCCATCCCGGCGCTTGCGATCACCGCCGCCTTGGCCGGGCCGCCGCGCTGCCGACCCGTGGCAGCATAGGCCAGATCGATGAAGAACTTGCCCGCGCCGGTTACCTCGAGGAACGCGCCGAACAGCACGAAAACGAAAACGAAGGTCGCGGCCACGCCCAGTGGAATACCGAAAATGCCCTCGGCCCCGAGGGTCATCTGGCTGGCCAACCGGTCCAGAGAATAGCCCCGGTGGTTCAGGATACCGGGCATCCAGTCGGCCAGGAACGGCAATTCCCCCCGGCTGCCCGCGAAGGCGTAAAGCACGAAGACCGCCCCGATGATCGTCATGCCAAGGCCCACGGCCCGGCGCGCGCCCTCAAGCACCACGAAAATTGTCAGCACCCCGATCCAGACGTCGATGTCACGCGGGAAGATCTGGTTGGCGATTATGTCGATATTGATCGGCAGCCAGGCCCCCACCAAGACCGAGGCCGCGATCAGCGCCCCGTCGATGATCCAGCCCAGCACGCCCCGGTCATGGTCCCGGCCCCAGACCGGGTAGATCAGGAAACAAAGGACAAGGATGAACCCCAGATGGATCGGCCGCTGAAAAAACAGGCCAAGCGGCTGCACGCCCGCCGCCCAGAGCTGGAACAGCGACAGCGCGATGCCGACGATCATGATCAGCTTCAGCGTGAGCCAGCTTTGCGGGCGCGCCGGGCCGGGCACCTCCGTATCCATCACCATCGCGCGTCAATCCCCTGTCAAAGCGATGCGCACCCTCTGGCGCGCTGCGGCCTCGGACAGGGACACCACCGTGTCCCCCACCTGAAGCCGATGATCGACAGGCCCTGCCCCGGGGCGCAGCACATAGGCATCTCCCGGCACGGCTTCGTCGATCTCCAAAATCCAGTATCCGCCTTCGCCATCCGACACCTGCCGCCCACGGCCGGGAATATGCCCCAGCCCTGCGGCAAAATCGGGTTGGCGCGACCGGGTCAGCACCATCCGGCCATCGCGGTTCTCATAGCAATCGGTCACCGGGAACCCCTGCACCGAATGGTTCCAGAGCACACACCATTCACCGCCCTCGGGCACGGACAAGCGCGCGATCTCTGTCCCGTCGCCGATACGCGTCGCGACGAGGTCCTCTGACAACGCCGGACCGGCGCCGAAAAGCAGGAGGAGGGCTGAACACCCTCCTCCGATCGTTGGGAAAATCCGCAGGCTCACGGACGCAGGCGATCCGGGATCTCGGCGCCGATTTCCTCGTAGTAGCGGATCGCACCCGGATGCAGCGGCACCGGGGTCGCGGCCAGCGTGAACTCGACCGTGGTCTGGTTGGCAGCCGGGTGAACCGCGCGCAGCTCGTCAATGTTTTCGAACATCGCACGGGTGATCTGGTAGGCCAGTTCCTCGTCCATCTCCGACGACACGGCCAGCACGTTCGGCACACCCAGAACCATGGTCTCACCGACACCTTCATAGGTGCCATCGGCCAGCACGGTGCGCGCGAAAAGCGGCTCGGCTTCCTGGGCCGCCGTCATCTCGGCCTCCGACAGCTCGATGACGACGATCGACTGGGTAGTGGCGAGGTTGAGGATCGACGAGGTCGGCGCGCCCACCGACCAGAAGCCCGCATCGATATCGCCGTTGGCCAGCGCATCTGCGGTTTCGTTGAAGTTCAGGCGCTGTTCCTCGATATCATCATAGGTGATGCCGTTGGCGGCCAGGATGACCTCGGCGTTGACCTCGGTGCCCGAGCCGGGCGCGCCGACCGAGATGCGCATGCCGCGCATGTCTTCCAGCGAGGTGATGCCCGACCCTTCCAGGGTCACGATCTGGATCATGTTGGCATACATCGACGCAAGACCGCGGATCATCGGCAGCTGCTGGCCCTCGAAACGGCCGGTGCCGCTGTAGGCCTGTGCCACGGTGTCGGCCAGCGCCAGGCCCATGTCGGCATCGCCGGTGGCGATGAGGCCCATGTTCTCGACCGATGCACCGGTGACCTCGGCGGTGGCCGAGTAACCTTCGACATGGTTGTTGATCACTTCCGCAAGGCCGCCGCCCATCGGGAAATAGACACCGCCGGTGCCGCCTGTGGCGACCGACAGCTGTTCCTGCGCGAGGGCAGGCATGGCGAACGCGACAAGCGCGCCGGCCGCAAGAGCTCTGATCATGGTCATTATAGTACTCCCTGGATTGGTTGTGTTTTTTGGGGTCAGGCGGGTGAGAAAGCCGGACATGGCATGGCCAGGATGGCCTTGGAACCGGACGCGGCGCAAAGCAAAAGGGGCGCGTGCCTGCGCCCTGACATGCCAGAGCGCGCGGAAAGGACGTGCGCCATCCACGGCGACGTCACCGGACGAGATGCGTCCTCCAAACCCCTCTACCTCCCTTTCGGCGCCCGGCACAAAAGCCGAACCCCCGTAAGCAGCGGCATAAAAGCAGCATCCCGGCAATCTTGCAAATGAAACCTAGTTGCCGCCACGCGGGCGGCGGACCAGATCGGATGCGACTGGCGGACCAGAATGCCAAGGTGGTACTTTGGCAAGGAGGCCGGAAGCAGCGGTTAACAGTACCGCCGATGTCGCGCCAGAAGACTGCGACGATCTGCATTTTCGGATGGGTCTGGAGGGGATTGACGATCACCGAGCATCAGCTGGCGCGCCGCACCAGATTTGTCCGCACCGGCGCGCCAAGCGTCCCGTGTCAGGGCGTTGTTGCGTCGGCCCGCGACGCAGCCAATGCGCCCCATGCGACAGACAACAGGATCATCCCTGTCTGTCCGTGTTCAACATAGGTGGTGGTCTGCCCAAGCCCCGCAAAGGTGATGTAGGTCACGGTCAGAAACCCCAGCGTCGCGGCAAGTTTCTGGTCGGACGGCACCCCTGCCCCAGCAAAGGCGGGCCGCGTGAAGACGGCAAAAACCATCACGAGGAACACCGTCACCGTGACCACGCCGACCAGGCCGCGTTCAATCAGTGTCGTGGTCCACAAGTTGTGGCCATGGCTGGACCAAAAGAAGCGGTCCGCCTCGGCGTCATAATCGCGACCATCGGCCTCCAGCTCAGCACGGACAACCTCGGGGTCTGTTGAGATATGAAAACTGCGCAAGCCTGTGCCGAACAGTGGATTTCGGTCATAGACTTCCAATGCAGTGAAGAAGAGGCTGTCGCGGTGCGACAGGAAAGTGTCACCTTCGCCGAAGAACCCTCCGGTCGTGATACGCGTCACAAGTTCATTCCGAAACTCGGCTGATGGGGGCGTTGCCAAAAGCGCCATAAACGCAATCAGAACAGCGAACGCGCTTCCCCAAATCGCGCGTGTGGAAAACCGGTCTTTCAAGAAAATGATGAGCCCCAGCGTCGTGACCACCAGCCCCGAAGCCATCGCGACAAGACTTCGCGAGGGAACGAAATAGGCAAAGGCCGCAACGATGCCAGCCACGCCAATTGCCTGCATCCAGCGCTTGTCTGACAAGAGCGCCGCAAACCCTGCCGCAAGCACATTCAGCATGTAGAGCGCTGAAGGATTGACATGACCGACCGACCGAAATTCGGGATACGTCTTGCCGTTGAGTGACCAAACCCACAAACTATCGACCACCGCCCACACCCCACCAAGGATCACAGCCGCTAGCAAGATCCGCAACTGTGAAGGTGTATAGTCAAGTCGCCCTGCCACGATGGCGGTCAGACCGATGACCAGCCACCACTGCGAAGATTCGAGCAGACCCAGCTGTCCGGCATATTCCGAGGTCAGTGGCGCGATCAGCGTCAATGCGAGCAAGACCCAGATCGGGATCTCAAAGGGTGACGCGCGACCGAAATACCGCAGCATCGCGGAACGGACCAGGTAAGCAATGATCAACAGACCGCTGAAAATGTTCTTCGGCGCCTCGAAGAGAGGCAGTGCGAAGAGCAGCAGCGCAAGGATGATCAGCTCTGTCGCAGAGACACTGCGCAAGGACAGCCTGGCCGAGGCGCCTTCCCGATCCGCGTTTTTTCGTATGAATTCCAATGCCTTAATCCTACGTTTAGCGCCCTGAAACATCGTAGCTCACCTTCGCTACCAGGGTAATGTTGTCCGTTCCATCCAACTTGAGGGCAATACCCCAGATATCTGCGAAAGGTCACGACTGGATCGACGAGAGCTTTTCGCAGATCGATAAACTTTGCTTCGAGCTTTTTAGCTGCCGTCGTCGTCTTGTCCCGCGGTTTCCCGAGCACGATGCCAACCAGAGGGCCCGAAGCGACGTCACTGGGATACCTGTCCGGATTACCGATTCTTGTCAGGATCACTTGTTTTCTTGGGAGTGCTGAAACGGGTCGCGTAGTCGTTGCTTCTGGACATTTGCCTTGGCGTGGGAGACGGAGAGCCTGCCAAAACCTGACGCCTCCCACCTTCTAACACTCAACCAGAGGTAGTTTCGCGATTACGGCTTGAGCCTACGCCCGCCCCCAGAAATCCCCTGCCCCGCATGTATCCATAGGCTACCGCAATAAAGGCCATACCCGCCTGGCCGTGCTCATTCATCATGGTCGTGTTGCCAAGACCAGCTACGGCAAATCCAACCGCCACTAGCAGACCGCCCACGGCTATGCCGCGATCGACCGGGTCGTGTTGATCACGGCTGAGAACAATCGGCAGGAATGCCCTGAAGTATAGAAACAGGAGGAGTGTCACGAACACAATGCCCACGAGGCCGCGCTCAATCAGCATGGTAGTCCAGAGGTTGTGACCGTGGTTGTAGTGCCAGTAGACGTTGGGGTCGTACTCGAGACCATCCGCCTCAAGAGCGGCACGAACGACCTCTTATGAAGTCGCAGGACCGAAACTGAACCAGCCAGTTCCAAGGATCTGACCTGAGCCCCGTATACTCCTCCAGTTTGAGGTAGAGTCCGCTCAGCCGAGGGGACGGACGATGAAGCGAACACGGTTCAGCGAAGAGCAGATCATCGGAATCCTGAAGCAGCACGAGAGCGGCATTTCGACGGCCGACGTGTGCCGGGAACACGGGATCAGCTCGGCGACATTCTACAAGTGGAAGGCGAAGTTCCGCGGGCTCGAAGTGTCGGACGCGCGCCGGCTGAAGGCGCTTGAGGACGAGAACGCGAAGCTGAAGAAGCTGCTGGCGGAGCAACTCTTGGACAACGCGATGCTGAAAGATGTCGCGTCAAAAAAATGGTGACGCCCGCTGCAAGGCGAGAGGCCGTGGCGCACCTGTGTGAGGCACACGAGGTGAGCCAGCGGCGGGCGTGTTCGGTTCTCGGCGTCGACCGATCAAGCGTGCGCTATCGCAGCGTGCGGCCGGACGATGGCGAGCTGCGGCAGGCAATGAAGCAGGTCGCGGCGGAGCGTCGCCGGTTCGGCTATCGGCGGGTGCACGTGATGCTCGCCCGCCAAGGCTGGCAGGTGAACCAGAAGAAGATGCGGCGGCTCTACCGCGAAGAGAAGCTCCAGGTGCGCAAGCGCGGGGAGTGTCTGATCCTCTGTGTATCTGAGCGGGCCCATGCGGTTTTCAGATACGTTCAGGCGTCGAAGCGCCCGGCGAATATTATGGCCAGCTGATTGCGGGCGGCAACCCATTCCCGGACGGCGCGGCCGCCCTTTTC
>JANSYL010000006.1 GCA_024742455.1 Paracoccaceae bacterium
GCAGTGCAGATACGGCAGTCGTATTCTCAACATTAACGGCAAGAGCAACGCGGTGTTTGTAGAGAAGCTGGCAGACGTCGCGGGCGTGTTGGAGGCCTTCAAAGCCGCTGCTGCGAGTGGCGAACTGGACAAGGCGGTTGCGTTGGTGACGAAAGCGCGTTCCAGCTAGCTTGAGGCTTTTACGATTGCGCGCAACGGGAGCTGAACTCAAACTCAGCTCCCGCTCATACGCAGAATCTCTTAAGTTTCGCCTCTTCCGACAAAAGATTTTCTGAAGTTTTGGACAGCCGTTGGTGCAGGTGCTTTTATGCATGCATGAAAAAACTGCAGATTTTTAAACGGAAGTGGGTACAAGTGCCGCAGCCGTTTGTTCACGAAGATGAGCGGCGATGGGCGGTATGTTTTACCCTTCTTGTTTATTTTCCTTTCATCATGTTTTTTGCTTTGTTTATTTACTTATGGGTTGAGGGGCATTTTTTTGTTGGTCAGTTGTTTTTGCTTGCTGTATTGCTGCAGATCGCCTTTGTCTGTCATGCAAAACTAGAATATGGGATTTTTCCTGAATTTGAGCATTTCGCGCGACGTGCTACTGCGCTGGTGGTTTTCTTGATAGATTGTCTGCATAAAAGCATAACGAGGGCGTCAATTCTAGTGTTTGGTGCGGCATACGGTTTAATGATTGCGGGTGTTACGATGTTTATTATGCTTGCTCTTTTTGTGAGCTTGTTTCTTGTGCTTCGGCTGGTACCGTGATTTTAGCGCCTTCGCTCTTGCATGGGTTTGTGTAATTTGTATGAGCTGTATCTCCGTGCTGCAGCTGCGAGTGGCGAACTGGACAAGGCGGTTGCTTTGGTGACGAAAGCACGTTCCAGTTAGGTTGAGGCTTTTTCCAATGTACGCAGCGGGTGTTTTACGAAAAGTTTACGTGCAGTTTAATCATCCGCTTAGCCATTGTAATCATTGTCCTATCCAAGCTACCAGATTAGCCAAGCGCTGATTGCGTTTCGCACAGCATTTTCGGGGCCGCTTTCGGGCGGCCCTTTTTCGTTTTCGGCACAGCGCGGGGGGCAAAGGGGCCTTGAACCCCTTTGCCCGCCTATGCCTTCGGCGACCGTATTCGGGGAAAGATGAAGAGGCGCGCGCGTTGACGGGCCGAGCCGGGCGCATCATGGTCGGCACGGCAACAGGGAGGTTTCCATGTATCTGACGATGAACCGGTTCCGGGTGCGCGAAGGTCAGGAAGACGCGTTCGAAACCGTCTGGAAAAGCCGCGACAGCCATCTGAAATCGGTCGACGGGTTCGTCAGTTTTCACCTGATGAAGGGCCCTGCACGGGACGGCATCCGGCTGTACGCGTCCCATACCATGTGGCGCGACGAGGCAGCCTTCGTCGCCTGGACCAAGTCCGAAGCGTTCCGCGCGGCCCATGCCGGGGCGAAATCATCGTCCGAGATGTATGACGGCCCGCCCGAGCTGGAGATGTTCGACAGCGTGCAGGCGCTGACCTGATCCGGGCTGCCCCATCCCATCATTGGCCTTGCAGCGCCGCGCGTTTCGCCTCATCGTCACGAATGTCGCAGCTGCAGCATGGGGGATCGCAGGCCGGTGAACGCGCTGTCCAAAGCCTTGCGCAGCGACGCGGGGCGGGGGCTGACCCTTGTCAGCCCGGCCCTGATCTACGCGCTGTTGCTGCTGGCCGCACCGCTTGCGGTGATCGTGCTGTTCAGCTTCTGGACCCAGAATTTCCTGACCATCGAGCGGGTGTTCACGCTGGACAACTACCGCACGGCGCTGACCGACCCGCTTTATGCCACGCTGATGCAACGCTCGATCTCGATCGCGGGGATGGTGACTGCGGTGACCGTGATACTGGCGTTCCCGGTCGCCTATTACATCAGCTTTTATGTCCGGCCCGAACGGAAATCGCTGTGGTTGTTCCTGATCACCATCCCGTTCTGGACCTCTTACCTGATCCGGGTGTTTCTCTGGCGGGTGATCCTGGCTTTCGACGGGCCGGTGAACGGCACGCTGATGGGGTTCGGCGTGATCGACCAGCCGCTGCCCTGGCTGCTCTACAATGCCACTGCGGTCGTGATCACTCTGGCCCATGCCTTTGCGCCCTTCGCGATCCTGCCGATCTTCGTGGCGCTGGAAAAGATCGACCGTGCGCTGCTCGAGGCATCGCGCGATCTGGGTGAAAGCCCGGCCATGACCTTTCTGCGCGTCACGCTGCCGCTTGCCATGCCCGGGGTGCTGGCCGCCGTGCTGATCGTGTTCATCCCGACGGTGGGCGATTACGTGACCCCGCGCCTTGTGGGCGGGTCGGGTGGCACGATGATCGCCAACATGATCTATGCGCAGATCTTCGACCTGAATGATCGGCCTATGGGGGCGACACTGGCGGTGCTGGCCATGACGATCGTGGCGCTGACGCTGATATGGGCGATCAGCCGGGTGCGGCTTTGGCTCTGGCTCGGCGGGCGGATATCGGGGCGGGCGCGGCTGCTGGTGCTGGCCGCACCCGTGGCTGAGATTGCGCTGATCGGGTGGGTGATCGGGCAGGGCCCCGCCATCTTCGGCCTGATCCCGGCCCTGCTGGCGCTGGCGGGCGCGGTGCTGGTCAGTTCGGCTGCGATCCTGTTCAGCGTGCCGCGCGGAAGGTTCGCGGTATGACGGCGCGGCCGCTTTTCATTTTCGCGGGACTCTACCTGCTGGTGCTCTACGCGCCTATCGTGCTGTTGCCGCTCTTTGCCTTCAACGATGGCACAGTGATCGCCTTTCCCCTGCAGGGGTTCACGCTTGACTGGTTCGCGGCCCTTCTCGACACGCCCGCGCTGCACGATGCGACGCTGAACTCGCTGATCATCGCTGTCTCGACTGCGGTTTTCGCCACCACGCTCGGCCTTTTTGCCGCGCGCGCGGCCACGCGGTACCGGTTTCCGCTCAAGGGCGGGATCGTGGGCTTCATCATGCTGCCGCTCGTCCTGCCCGAGGTGATCGTGGCGATCTCGCTGCTGGTGGTTCTGATGCAGATCGGCATCGACCCCGGTCTTTGGACGATCATCCTGGGTCACACGCTGATTTCCACGCCCTTTGCCATCGCCATCCTGCAGGGCAGTTTTTCAAACATGGACAACAGCCTGGAAGAGGCCGCGATCGACCTCGGCGAAACACGGTGGGGCACCTTCCGGCTGATCACCCTGCCACTGGTGACGCCGGGCATCGTGGCCTCGCTGCTGATCTGCTTCACCATCTCGCTCGACGAATTCATCATCGCCTTCTTCCTGTCGGGCAATGCGCCGACCCTGCCGGTCTATCTCTGGGGGCAGTTGCGTTTTCCGGCACGGTTGCCGGTGGTCATGGCGCTCGGCACGATCCTCGTGGCGCTGTCGGTGATCCTGTTGATGATCGCCGAGACCTATCGCCGCCGGGGCCTGCGCCGGGCGGGGCTGAAAGACACCGGGGGGTTCCTATGACCGACGCGCCGCTGATCGAGATCGAGGGGGTCGAGAAATACTACGGCGATTACCATGCGCTGCGCGGCATCACCGCCGGCATCGGGGCCGGAGAGTTCTTTTCACTGCTCGGCCCCTCGGGCTGCGGCAAGACCACGTTGTTGCGCGCGATTGCCGGGTTCGAGGATATCTCGGCCGGGCGCATTCTGATCGCCGGGCGCAACATGGACGGGGTGCCGCCCAACCGGCGCCCCACCAACCTGGTGTTCCAGTCCTACGCGATCTTTCCGCATCTCAGCGTGGCCGAGAACGTGGGCTTCGGCCTGCGCCGCGCCGAGATGAGCACGGCCGACAAGCGCCGTGCGGTGGGCGAGGCGCTGGAGATGGTGGGCCTGGGGCAATACGGGGGCCGTGCGGCGCACGCCCTGTCGGGCGGACAACGCCAGCGCGTGGCACTGGCGCGCGCGCTGATTCTGAAACCCAAGGTGCTGCTTCTGGACGAACCCCTGTCAGCGCTGGACAAGAAGATGCGCGAACAGATGCAGGTCGAGCTCAGGCGGCTGCAGAGGCAGGTCGGCATCACCTTCGTGCTGGTCACCCATGACCAGGAAGAAGCACTGATCATGTCGGACCGGATCGCGGTGATGTTCGAAGGCGAGATCGCGCAGCTGGATGCGCCCGAGGCGCTCTACCGGCGCCCGGCCAGCCGCAAGGTCGGCGAATTCATCGGCATGATGAATTTCCTGCCCGCCCAGGTCGGCGTGTCCGGCGTCACGCAAGGCGGCATCGCGGTCGAGGTGGCGGGGCTCGGGCCCACCGTTCTGCAATCGGCGCAATGCCCCGGTGCCGCCCGCCCCGGTGCCGCCGAGGTCGGGGTCAGGCCCGAAAGCCTTACCGTCCTGTTCGATGAGGGCACGCCCGCCGCCCATCGCGCCACCGGGCGCGTGGACGAGATCACCTATTACGGCGACATGACCTATTACGAGATCACGCTGGAGGGCGCGCCGAAATCGGTGCAGGTCTCGGCGCGCAACATGCCGGGGCGCAGGCTGCTCGACCGGGGTGAAACCGTGGCACTGGCCTGGGATCCATCCTCGCTTGTGCTGTTCTGCTAGGGCGCGGGGACCAGCGGATTTCCCACCCGTTGTCAGCGGAAAAACCGCCCTCAGCCCTTGCGCAGGAAATAGGCCGTCGCGCCGTCCATCGCTTCCTCACCCAGGAACACATGTCCCGCCTCGGCGCAGAAATGCGGCACATCCACGGCCGCCATCGGGTCGGTTGCCACCAGCCGCGCCACCTGACCCATCTCGATCCGGCCCAGCCGTTTGCGCAGCCTGAGCACGGGCAGGGGGCACAGCAGGTCGCGGGCGTCGATATCCAGGTCATACTCCATGCCCATGGGCTACGGCGCACGTGACACCATGTCCACGCGAATGTGACATGGCCCCGGCTGGTGTTTTCGGCGCAACCCGGTAGATGTGCCGACATGTTCGGGATCGACATTTTCGACGCCTCGCTTCTGCCCGCGATGACGGTGGCCCTGACCGCCGGTATCCTGAGTTTTCTCAGCCCCTGCGTCCTGCCCATTGTGCCGCCCTACCTTGCCTATATGGGCGGCATATCCATGGGCGATATCGAGGGCGAAACCGCGACCGCCCGGCGCAAGGCGACCGTGGCGGCGGCGTTCTTCGTCCTTGGTCTGTCGACGGTGTTCCTGTTTCTCGGCTTCACCGCGTCGATCTTCGGGCAGTTCTTCCTGCAGAACCAGGTGTTGCTGGCGCGGATCGCGGGGGCGGTGATCATCGTCTTCGGCCTGCATTTTCTGGGTGTCTTCCGCATCCCCCTTCTGGATCGCGAGGCGCGTTTCGATGCGGGCGACCGGGGCGGGTCGGCCTTTGGCGCCTATGTCCTGGGGCTGGCTTTTGCCTTCGGATGGACGCCCTGCATCGGCCCGCAACTGGGCGCAATCCTGTCGATGGCCGCCACCGAGACGAGCGTCGGGCGCGGCACGGCGCTGCTTGGTGTCTATGCCCTTGGCCTCGGCATCCCGTTCCTTCTGGCAGGCGCCTATATCCACAAAGCGCTGGAGGTGATGGCGCGGCTGAAACCCCATATGCGCACCATCGAACGGGCGATGGGGGTGCTGCTTCTGGGGGTCGGCGTGGCCTTGATGACGGGGGCATTTTCGGCCTTTGCCTTCTGGCTTCTGGAAACCTTCCCGGCGCTCGGGATGCTTGGCTGAATAACGCCTTCTGGCCGCCGGATTTCCCGGCTAGCCTGCGGCGATGACCACCGATCCTGTCACCTTGCGCCGCGTGCTCTACATCCCCGGGTTCGACCCGATGCCTCCGCGCAGCTACCGCGAACGCTACCGCCGGGCCGCTGCCGAGCAGGCTGCGATCTCGGGCTATACGGTCACGGTGGGGCCCAGGCGGGGGGATGCGCGGTTCGGCTGGCACGTGGAGGCGGCGATCGACGGACAGCACAGCGCCGCCGAGATCGAGGTGCTCTACTGGGCCGATATCGTGCGCGCCTCGATGAAGCAGGGGATCGTCGGGACCTACCTGCAACTGGTGCGGACGGCCTGGGCCTATATCGGATCGGGGGCGCTGTTCCGGCTGATGCGGCTGAGGAAGGGCCCGGTAATCGCGGCGCTTTACCCGGTCGTGGTCTTGCTCGGGCAACTGGCCTTCGCCGTCCTTGCCGGGGTGGCGGCCTTTGCCGCGTTCATCTGGGCGACCGAGGTTCTGTTGCTGCTGGTCGAAGGGGAGCAGTGGTTCCTGCAAAGCCATTTCGGCGAGCGCGTCTGGTTCGGACTGCTGGTCATCGGGCCGGTAACGGCCTGGCTGGTCCTGCGCTGGTGCCAGCGCCGCGATCACCTGCTGGCCTGGTACCTCATGCATGACTATGCGTTCTCGGCGCAGCTGAACGGTGTGTACCCCCCGGCACAAGAGGACCGGATGCGAGATTTCGCCGACCGGATCGCCGACGCATTGTACAGCGACGCCGACGAGGTGCTGATCGTCGGCCATTCCTCCGGTGCCTATATCGCGGTCTCGGTGCTGGCCGACCTGCTGCGCGAAGGCCGGGTGCCGGACGGCGGCCCAGCGCTGGCGCTTCTGACGCTCGGACATGTGGTTCCAATGGTCAGCTTCCTGCCCGACGCGCATCGGTTGCGGGCCGATCTGGCCTGTCTGTCTGTCTGCGACCGGCTCACCTGGGTCGATGTCACGGCCCCCGGTGATGGATGCAGCTTCGCCCTGTGCGACCCGGTGGCGGTGACGGGGGTTGCGCCCGAGGGCAAGCGCTGGCCGCTGGTGATTTCCGCCGCCTTTACGCAGACCCTGTCGCCGGAGCGTCTCGCCCGTCTGCGCTGGCGGCTTTTCGAACGGCATTTCCAATACCTCAACGCCTTCGACAGCGGCGACTATGACTATGTCCGGATCACCGCTGGTCCGACGACCTTGGCCGCGCGCTATGCGGGGCGCGCCCCGTCCCCGGGCCGGATCGAACGGCCCGTGAACCGCCATCTCTCGGTCGGCCCGTGACCGGCCTGCCTCCCAAACCCGCCGCGCGCCCCGACCGCGTGTCGCCCTGGCGCTATATCCGCCTGTTCCGGCAGGATATCCTGTCGGCGCAGCCCGCGCGGCTCTACCGCGCCTGGATGGCCGAATACCGCACGCCTTTCTTCCGGTCCTACCTGGTCAACCAGCCGGACCTGATCGACGCGGTGCTGAAGGCACGCCCGATGGATTTTCCGAAATCCGACCGCGTGGGCGAGGGGCTTCGCCCGCTTCTGGGCAATTCGGTGTTTCTGACCAATGGCGAAACATGGCTCAGGCAGCGCCGCATCATCGACCCGGCCTTCGAAGGGGGGCGGCTCAAGGACACGCTACCTGCGATGTGGGCGGCGGGTCTGGCGGCGGTGGCGCGTCTGCCCGGGGGCGAGGTGGAGATTGAGGCCGAGATGAGCCACGCGGCAGCGGACGTGATCTTCCGCACGCTTTTCTCGGTGCCGATCGACGATGACGTGGCAAACGAGGTCTTCCACGCCTTTCGCGCCTATCAGCGCACGCAACCCATCCTGAATGCCGGCGCGTTCGTGCCCCTGCCGCGCTGGATGCCGCGCGGCCACCGCGCCCGGACCCGGGCGACGGCCCGCCGGATCCGTGAACTGATCACCCGAATGACCGCCGCGCGCATGGCCGAGATCAGGGCCGGCACCGCGCCCGACGATCTTGCCACCAAGATCATGACGACCCGTGATCCGGAGACGGGCGAGACGTTCACCACCGCGGAAATGGTCGATCAGGTGGCGATCTTCTTTCTGGCGGGGCACGAAACCTCGGCCTCGGCCCTGTCCTGGGCGCTGTACCTGCTGGCCACCCATCCCGACTGGCAGGACCGGGTGGCCGAGGAGGCGGCGGGCCTGCCCGAGGCGCCGGATTTCGCGGCCTTGTCGAAACTGCGCGTCACCCGCGACGTGTTCCGCGAGGCGCTCAGGCTCTACCCACCGGTGCCGATGATGGTGCGCGAAACGACCCGGTCCGAGAGGTTCCGGAACCGCGCGCTCCGCATCGGCAGCCAGGTCGTGCTGTCGCCCTGGCACCTGCACCGGCACACGCGGCTTTGGGAGGCGCCCGATGCGTTCGACCCGGGCCGCTGGCAGAGTGAGGCCGGAAAGGCGTCGGCGCGGCAGGCCTATATGCCGTTTTCGGCAGGCCCCCGGGTTTGCACAGGGGCGGGGTTCGCGATGGCGGAGGGGACGGTATTGCTGGCGCTCATGGTGCGGGCGTTTCGGTTCGCCGCTCTGAAGGACCGGGTACCGGTGCCGGTGGCGCATCTGACGGTGCGGGCGAAGGACGGGATATGGCTGCGGGTGTCGCATCGATAGAAAATCGAAAATCTCGAGATCTTCGGGCGCGTTTTCCCGGGAAAACCCTATGGGAAATCTGCAGATTTCCCTGACGAAAAACTGGAGTTTTTCGATGGCTGGCGGGACTTGGGTCGCAGGATGCGCACGGGTTCCTGGTTGCAGAACACCACGATCTGATCCGCGTTGTCCACCGCACGGAACCCGCGCCGATACACCTCTTCGATGAAGGCATCGCGCCCGTAATACCGTTCGATATCCCGCAAGGCGCGCCGGATCACCTTGCCATCGCGCACCAACCGCGTGCCGAACACATCGGCCAGAAAGGCTTCGGGTGATGAATTCGACGGGGCCTTGGTCTCCATGCGCGCAGCCTGGCCGCCGCATGGTTAACGCGCCGTTACCGGCCCGCCTTCACCTCTTCCAGAACAAAGACCCGGATCGCGGCGGCCAGACCCGAGGACAACCCCCGCGCCGTATCGATCTGGGCGACCAGTTCATTGACCGACAGCCCCCGCGCGGTGGCCAGCCGCTGCAGCTCGATCCAGAACGCATCCTCAAGCGACACGCTGGTGCGATGGCCGCGCAGGGTCAGCGACCGTTTGCGCGGGCGCCCGTCCATCACTCGGGATCGCGCCGATGGGCGTCGAGACCTTTTTCGGCACGCTCCCGCTCGGCCGCCTCGGCCTGTTTCTCCGCCCTCGTCCGACCGTGGCGTGCAGCGTTGGCGGTGGCGATCCGCGCCTTTTCCGACCGCGCCCGGGCCTTGCGCGCACGCGACAGGTTCACCAGCTTGCCGGTCATTTCGGCCCGATCATCTGTTCGGGCCGCACCACCGCGTCGAACGTCGCCTCATCCACGAAACCCAGTCTGATCGCTTCTTCCTTGAGGGTGGTGCCGTTCTTGTGCGCGGTCTTGGCGACGGTGGTGGCGTTGTCATAACCGATGGTCGGGGCCAGCGCGGTCACCAGCATCAGGGATTCGTTCATGATGCGCTCGATCCGCTGCGTATTGGCCTCGATCCCCACCACGCAATTGTCGGTAAAGGCCACCGCCGCATCGCCAAGCAGCTGCATGGATTGCAGCACGTTATAGGCCATCATCGGTTTGTAGACGTTCAGCTCGAAATGCCCCTGGGACCCGGCAAAGCCCACGGCGGCATCGTTGCCGATCACATGGGCGCAGACCTGGGTCAGCGCCTCGCACTGCGTGGGGTTCACCTTGCCCGGCATGATCGAGGACCCGGGTTCATTCTCGGGCAGCATCAGCTCACCCAACCCGCAGCGGGGGCCGGAACCGAGCAATCGGATGTCGTTGGCGATCTTGAACAGCGCGGCGGCCGTCGCCTTCAGAGCGCCCGACACCGCCACCATCGCGTCATGGGCGGCCAGGGCCTCGAACTTGTTCGGCGCGGTGACGAAGGGCAGGCCGGTGATGCGCGCCATGTTGGCCGCGACCTCCTCCCCCCAACCCGGGCTGGTGTTCAGCCCGGTGCCCACTGCGGTGCCGCCCTGCGCTAGTTCATGGATATCGCCAAGTGCCGCCTCGACGCGCTCGATGGATTTCTTCACCTGGTGGGCATAGCCGGAAAATTCCTGGGCCAGGGTCAGGGGCGTGGCATCCATCGTGTGGGTGCGGCCGATCTTGATGATGCCCTCGAAGGCCGCGACCTTCGCCTCCAGCGCGGCGTGCAGTTTGCGCAGACCCGGCAGCGTCACGTCCCGCGCGGTCATCGCCGTGGCGATATGCATCGCGGTGGGGAAGGTGTCGTTCGACGATTGCCCCATGTTGCAATGGTCATTCGGGTGCACGGGCGTCTTCGATCCGATCTCGCCCCCCAGGATCTCGATGGCGCGGTTCGCGATCACCTCGTTGGCGTTCATGTTCGACTGGGTGCCGGACCCGGTCTGCCAGACCACCAGCGGGAAATTGTCATCGAGCTTGCCGTCGATCACCTCCTGCGCGGCCTCGATCATCGCCTCGCCGATCCCGTCCAGCTTGCCGGCCTTCATGTTGGCCTCGGCGCAGGCACGCTTGATCACGCCCAGGGCGCGCACGATGGCCACCGGCTGTTTCTCCCAGCCGATGGGGAAGTTCAGGATCGAACGCTGCGTCTGCGCGCCCCAATATTTGTCGGCGGGCACCTCGAGGGGGCCGAAGCTGTCGGTTTCGGTGCGTGTGGCGGTCATGGGTGTCCCCTTCGGTATGCGGTCGCATACGCGATACAAAAGGGGATGCGCCGGGGCAACGGCGTGATTTGGCGCAGGGCTCAGCCGGGCCAGGAAAACCGGTAGACCCGGGCCGGGGGCAGGTTCCACCATATTTTCCGGCTCACCCGCCAGCTCAGGTTCAGCTCATCGCGCAAGGCACGCGCGACCGGGGGCTGCGGGCCATAGGTGAACTGGGTGAAGCTCGCGCCGGGGGCCGCACGGGCGATGGTGCCGGTCAGGATCGCGCGTTGCAGATCCAGCGGCATCGACAGCAGCGGCAGGCCCGACACCACCGCCTGGCAGCCGTCGACGGGCAGGGTGCCGATGTCGCCCGCGCTCATCTCATGGACATGGATCCCGGGGAATTCCGTTCGCAGCCGGGTGCAGAAATCCGGGTTCATCTCTATGGAATGGAGCTGTTGGGGCGGCAGACCGCGCGCCAGGATCGCGCGGGTGATGGTGCCGGTGCCCGCGCCAAGCTCGATCAACGGGCCCGCGTCCGGGTCGATCTGGGCGGCCATCTCCGCGCAGAGTGCGCCCGAGGACGGGGCTAGCGCCACTACCTGGTGCGGCTTGCGCACCAGCTGACCCAAAAACATGCTCAGATCGCCCTGGGCCATCCCGCTCCCCCGTCAAACCCCGTTCCCGGTCACTTGCACCGACGCGCGCGAATATCCAGAGCGCTTCAGTGGTTTTTGCGAAACCTGTCGAGACTGACGATTTCCGCGTCGGCGGTGGGGGTGTCGGCGCCATCATCGCCGTCATCCTCGGGGGGCGGGGCGCCATCGCCGGGGTCATCGGGGGCCTCGGTGGTCTCGAAGCGCAGCCCGAATTCGACGGAAGGGTCGACAAAGGTTTGGATGGCGTCGAAGGGGATGCGCAGCCGTTCGGGGGTATCGCCGAAATTCAGCGTGATCGCGAATCCGTGGTCGTCGACTTCCAGCCCGTCATACCAGTGCTGGATCACGATGATCATCTCGGACGGGTAACGGTCGTGCAGCCAATCGGCCATATCGACGCCGTCATGCGTGGTGTCGAAGGTGATCAGGAAATGATGATCACCGGGCAGGCCGCGTTCGGCCACGTCGTTCAGAACCGTCCGGATCAGCCCGCGCATCGCGTGATGCATCAGGCGGCCATAGGCAATGGGGCGGGAGGTATCTGACATGAAAAACGGGCACCCGTTCTGGTTGCCCGCTCACCATAAGAGATTCGTGGGGTTTTGAAAGCGGATCAGATATTGGCGATGATCAGCCAGGCGCCGAGCCCCGCCTCGCAGCCGAAAAACGTCCAGCTCTGTCGCGAAGCCGCGTCGTCGCGGAAGATCGAGGTCACGCGGCCCACGGCCGCGCCCGCATAGGCGATGCCGAGCACAACCCAGGCCAGAGGATCGTTCAGCATCATCGCGCCCAGGCCCAGACCCACGAACAGGCAGCCCGACACGGCCGAGACTTCGGTATAGGCCATGTTGGTCGGCCCCGCCTGCATGTCGAGGACCTGCATGGTCCAGCGCGGCCAGAGCCATCCCATCAGGCCCAGCACGACGGTCAGAAGGCCCACGGCCATGTTCACGAGGTCGATGGCGGTGAATGCGCCGATCATTGAAGTCTCCAATACGTCCTTGCCTTTGCGACTTAAACGCACGGGCGGGGCAATTGGATCATTTGCGTTTGAAAAAATTTTCACGCGGACGTGAAGGGCGGGACCTGCCGAGCACCATCGCCAAGCCCGCGCTCACGCAGCCCGCAGGGTGGTAGCGCAACAAACTCGCGCTCAAGCAGCCCGAAGGGCGATAGCGCACTAACCTCGCGCTCAAGCAACCCGGACAGCGGTCGCGCCCTAAACCCGCGCTCAAGTAGCCCGAAGGGCGGTAGCGCAAAAAAAAGAGAAAGTGCAGGCTTCTGTTGCCAGGTGCCTGCGAACCCCGCCTTACGCGGCTAGGCGCAAGGGCTTAGATTTCGATTCCTCGAACTGCTTACGCAGCCAGAGCAACCGGAGCACGATTGTCGTTGGCAATTATGCTTAGTGAACCGATAACGGTGGTATCTCACCGGGACAAAGCAAACCCCTTTAGACGTTCGTCGATCCTGTTTCGGCCCCATGTTCCCCCAACGAAGGTTTGTGGTGGAGCCGCCGGGTACCGCCCCCGGGTCCGATCCGCTTATTACGAGCGCGTTTATGTCCATAGTCCCCGAGGGAACGTTTGAAAGATACGAGAGCGGGGGGCGTGTTTCAAGGGATCAGCACGTTTGGCACAGATGCAACGCGCTGTTGCGCGGGGCAGGAAACCGGCTGCGCCTTTTGCCATGTGGTTGATACTGGCGCATTCTCCGAAAATGCGCGCGGCTTTGTCGTGTGGCCGCAACCACAGGTTAATGCGTCCCGGGCAGTCTCGTCGGACCCGACCGCAACCTGAGGCTCGCCCATGCTGTCCCGTCTGTTCCCGCTTTCCGCCCTTCTAATCTTCGCCTTTGCTGTGACTGCAACCGCCCATCCCGGCGGGTGTTTCCGCACCGGCAATGGCGACGAATGCTGCCATGCGGGGCCGGAGGTTTATCACTGTCATTGATAGAAACATGAAAGGCGCCCCATGGGGCGCCTTTCGTTTCGTTTCGTCAGGGGATCAGAACCCGGCCTTGATCCGTTCGAAGGCTTCGGCCTGGCGGTCGCGCTGTTCGTTCGAAATCGGGAGCTGCGCCAGCACCGGGACGGTGACCTCGCCCAGGCCCGCCGCTTCCATCGCTTCCGCGCCAAGCGCCTGAAGCGCGGCGTCATTGGCCGAGCCGAACCCGTTGTCGAGCAGCGGACCGGCCGAGGCGTCCGACAACAGCGCGTTGACATAGTCATAGGCTTGATCTTCGGAGCCTTCGCCCTCGGCCATGTTGACCTGGCCGCACAGCCAGACCGACGTGCCTTCCTCGGTGTTGCGGGCGAAACCGACCGGGAACCCTTCATCGGCCAGCGCCACCGGCACCTCGTTCCAGACCCAGGCGGCCTGCACCTGGCCCGAGGCCATCAGCTGCCCGATCTCGGCCGGGTCGACCCAGTAGTTCAGAAGGTTCGGATGGATCTGCCGCAGCCATTCGGTGGCGGCCTCGAACTGGTCATCGGTCACGTCGGACCAATCGGTCACGCCCGTCGCCAGATAGGCCAGCGCATAGGCATCATCGACATTGTCGGGGATCGAAAGGCGCCCGGCGTAATCGGGATTGGTGAAGATCTGCAGCGATGCCACGTCTGCGGCGGGAACGGTTTCGGTGTTGTAGGCGATCGCGGTCGACCCGTAGTCGGAGGGCAGGAAGAACAGTTCGGCCGAGCCTGCCAGCACATCCTCGCCCACGAGATCGGCGTTCAGCGTGTCATAGGCCTCGATCCGGTCACGATCCCACGGTTCGATCAGCCCAGACTCGACCCAGCGCGGCACCGAGCCCGCGCAGATATGCGTCACGTCCGAGCGGAAGCCTGCCAGCAGGCGCTGGAACGCCTCGTCCTCGTCGCCGAAGAACACAAACTCGGGGCTGGCCCCGTGCTGGTCGATGAAGGGCTGGTGAAACGACGGGTCCTCGAAGCCGGAATAGTCGAAGACCAGCAGGTCCTGCGCCAGCGCGGCGGCGGGCAGCAGAAGAGCGGCGGTGCCTGCAAGAAGGGCGGTGCGTGTCATGGGCAGTGCATCCCTGTTGATGGGGTGGGTTAGAAAACGCACCGGACGGTAGGGCCAGCCGATTGCCGTCGCAAGCGGGATTTCGGGGAAAACCGGCGCCCCGCATCCGTGTTGCTGCCGGGGCGGGCGTGGCGCCGTCGGAGACCGGGCGTCAAGATCAGCGCCGCGGCAGCCCCTGTCCGGCCCCGGAAAAGCCGCGGGGCCCGGGCGCTTGCCCGGACCCCGTGGTCGGCCCCGCGCGGCGGATCCGGGGAAGGATCGGACCCGCCGCTTCGGGGCTGGTGATGGTCATGCAGGGATCAGTTTGCCTGATCCAGGATGAAGTTCACGCGCGCCTGATCGTCGTCTTCCATCGCCGAGCGCAGCGCGACCAGCTGGTTGACCGAGAAGTCACCGGCATTGACACCGAGCGATGCGGCCAGGGCGGCGTGACCGGGGCTGATGCCACGGCGGCTGGACATGGTCACGTCCGACGCGCCGTTCTTGATGAAATCGACCTGCGCCTGGTCGTTGTCTTCCAGCGCAGAGCGCAGGGCGACCAGTTCGTTCAAGGTGAACGCGGCGGCATCCACGCCGATCGAGGCG
The DNA here is from genome assembly GCA_024742455.1 of Paracoccaceae bacterium. Lineage (GTDB taxonomy): Bacteria > Pseudomonadota > Alphaproteobacteria > Rhodobacterales > Rhodobacteraceae > JANSYL01. Next base: position 14,785 of record JANSYL010000006.1, read on the forward strand.
GCGATGGATTGGGCCCCGGCGCCATTCGCGGATGGCGTGCCATCGACCATGCCGAGGATGAAGTTGACGGTCGACTGGTCATTGTCTTCCAGCGCCGAGCGCAGGCGGATCAGTTCGGCCGTGGTGAAGGTGCCCGGCTCGACGCCGACCGATGCGGCCAGCTGATCGCTTGCGAATGCCGGGGCCGACAGGCCAAGGGCGATGGCGGTGGTCAATGCGAGGGTTTTCATGGGTAAGGTCCTTTCCAGGTCTCGGGTTTCAGGGTTCGCATCATCGGCGTCGTGCCGGTGATGGACCTGATCTGGACGCCTGCCCGCTCTCGTTCAATCAACGAAACCCGGAGAAATGCGTGAGAACAGTGCGCTGGTGCACATTTGTATACACTCCCGAGAGAGAGCGTCACGCGCTGTCACGCGGCGGTGAAAAATCGACGGAAAACCGGGATTTACCACCAGAACGAGAGAAATGTTACGACCCCTGCGGCGCCGGGCGGGCGCGGGCGGCGAAGACCGATTGGGCAAGCTGCCGGGTATGGTTTTCCAGTTCCTGCAGCGCGGTCGCGATGGCCGGGCCATCGCCGGCCTCGGCGGCATCGGCGATGCGCGTATGCAGCGCCACGATCGCTCCGCGCGACCGGGCGGTGAAGGTGATCATGTTCATCAGCGGCTGCATCGCCTCGACCGCACCGGCCAGCTGGTAGGACAGAACCGGGTTGCCGGCCGCGTCGACCAGCGCCCGGTGAAACGCCACGTCCGAGGCGCAGAACGCCTCATCCGTCAGCCCGGGCTGGCCCTGCCGGTGGATCTCGGCGCGCATCGTGGCAAGGTGATCGGGGCTGCGCCGTTCGGCTGCCAGCGCGGCACAGGCCCGTTCCATCGCAAAGCGCGCTTCGCAGGCGGTGTCGAAACTGACGTCGTTCATGCCCAGAAGCAGCGTCGAGGTTGTGATTTGCTGTGCATGGGCGTCTTCGTAGCTGAGCCTGTTGATGAAGGCGCCGCCATGGGCGCCGCGCTGCGTGCGGATCAGCGATTGCGCGGCCAGCCGTTTCAACGCCTCGCGCACGGTCGAGCGCGACACCTCGAACTGGTCTGCCAGCTCGGCCTCCGAGGGCAGCCGGTCGCCCACGATAAGCTTGCCCGCCACGATCGCATCGCGGATCGCGGCGGCGATCTGGGCGGAAAGGTCTGCGGGGTTCGCAGGATCGATTTTCATTTGTCAGACATTTAAAAACCTGACAATTCTTTCGGCAAGAGGGAATCCGCTTTCAGGGGAGGGGGCGCGCGGCATGGTGGCGGTCCGCATTCGCAGGATGACACGGCCCCATTGGCTGGTGCTTTATGGCGCGGTGATTGCGGCGTGGATTGCGCTTTATCTCATGGCGCTGCCGGCGGACCTGCGCGAGGCGGGCGCGATCTACGGCGCGGAGTTCCTGCGCAGCCTGTGCATCGTCACTCCGGATGCCGCCGGATTCGCGGGCCTTGTCGCGATGTGGCTGGTGATGAGCGCGGCGATGATGGCACCGACCGCGCTTCCGGCCTTTGCAACCTATGACGAGCTTGGCGCGCGCTCCGGCCTGCAGCTGGCGCCCCTTCTGGGGGGCTACCTGCTGGTCTGGGGCGGCTTTTCGGTCCTGGCAGCCGGGGCGCAGATGGCGCTGACCGGGGCCGGAGCGCTGACCGTTTTCGGCGACAGCCGGTCCGCGGCGCTGTCGGGGGCGTTGCTGGTGTTCGCGGGGCTCTACCAGTTCAGCGCGCTGAAAGAGGCCTGCCTCAGCCAATGCCGGGCACCGCTTGCGTTCTTCATGCAGCACTGGGCGGAGGGGCCGTTCCGCAACGGCCTGCGTCTCGGTGCGGTCTGCGTCGGCTGCTGTTGGGCGCTGATGCTGCTGGCCTTCGTGGGCGGGGTGATGAACCTGGCCTTCATGGGCCTCGCGACGCTGGTGATGGCGCTCGAGAAACTGACCTGGATCGGCGAACGGATCACCCGGCCGCTCGGGGTCGCCCTGATTGCGGGCGGGCTTGTGACGCTCGGCGCCGCCCTTTTCTGACGGAGGACAATGATGGCCGTGAAACGCAGACCCGAGGCCGACCGACTGCCGGTCAGCCAGCGCATCGACAGCCGGATGGAAAACCCCAAGCGGCGGCAGATGCGCCCGACCGACTGGGCGATCAGGGGCGAGCTGTTCCTGAACTGCAACTGCACGGTGTTCTGTCCCTGCGTCGTGAGCCTTGGCAAACACCCGCCGACCGAGGGCAACTGCAAGGCGTGGATGGCGATCGCCATCGACGAGGGCCATTACGAGGGCGAAAGCCTGACCGGGCTGAACGTGGGGCTGATGGTCGAAATCCCCGGACGCATGGCGGAGGGCGATTGGAAGGTGGCGGCCTATATCGACGACCGTGCCAGCGGCAAGGCCTATAACGGGCTTTTGCAGATCCTGTCGGGGGCGGCGGGCGGCACCACGGGTCTGTTCACCATGCTGGTGTCCGAGATCATCGGCGCAGAACGCGAAAAGGTCGAGATCGTGCGCGAGGGGCGCAGGCGCGGCCTTTATGTCGGGCGCAAGATCCAGGGCGAGATCGAGATGATCGAAGGCGCCTCGCCGGATCATCCGGTCGTCATCTCCAACACGAAATACTGGATGGGCCCTGACGTCATCGCCGCGCGCGGTCTGAAATCCAAGGTCCGCGATTTCGGGCGGGTCTGGGACCTGTCGGGCCGCTCGGGCGAGATCTGCGCCATCGACTGGGGCGGCAGCAAGGGATGATCACGCCCGCCTACTGCCAGGAAATGGCCCGCTATAACGCCTGGCAGAACCATTCCATCTACCATGCCGCGCAAGGTCTGACCGAGGCCGACCGCGAGGCGGATCGCGCTGCGTTCTGGGGCGGCATCCGGTCGACACTGGCGCATCTGATGTGGGGCGACCTGGTCTGGATCGCGCGGTTCGATGGGGGCGAAGGGCCGGGCTGCGGGGCGGCCGAGGCGCGGGAGGCCTATGACTGGCCGACGCTCTGGGCCGCCCGCCCCAAGCTGGATGCGCGCATCGCGGGATGGGCCTGGATGCTGTTGCCCGAAGAGATCGAGGGCGATCTGACCTGGTATTCAGGCTTTCAGGGCCATGATGTCACTAGGCCACGCGCGCTGTGCATCATGCAGATGTTCAACCATCAAACCCATCACAGGGGCCAGGTCCACGCGATGCTGACTGCCGCCGGTGCGCGCCCCGACGACACCGACCTGCACCTGACGCCCGAGGATGTTGCGGAATGGCTCTGATCACCCCATCCCGGCGGTTGCGCCGCACCCCGTTTTCCGATGGCGTCGAGGCTGCCGGCGTCACCGCCTATACCGTCTATAACCGGATGCTGCTGCCCACCGTGTTCCGGTCGGTCGAGGAAGACTACCGCCACCTCAAGGAGGCCGTGCAGGTCTGGGACGTGTCCTGCGAACGGCAGGTGGAATTGCGCGGCCCAGATGCAGGCCGCCTGATGCAGATGCTGACGCCGCGCGACCTGCGCGGGATGCTGCCGGGGCAATGCTATTACGTGCCCATCGTGGATGAGACCGGCGGAATGCTGAACGACCCCGTAGCGGTGAAACTGGCCGAGGACCGGTGGTGGGTGTCGATCGCCGACAGCGATCTTTTGCTTTGGGTCAAGGGGATCGCCTTTGGCTACCGGCTGGACGTACTGGTCGATGAACCCGATGTCTCGCCCCTGGCCGTGCAGGGCCCGCGCGCCGATGACCTGATGGCCGCCGTCTTCGGCGACGGGGTGCGCGACATAAGGTTCTTCCGCTTCGGCATGTTCGATTTCATGGGCCGTCAGATGGTGGTGGCACGGTCGGGCTATTCGAAACAGGGGGGCTTCGAGATTTACCTCGAAGGGTCCGATCTGGGCATGCCGCTGTGGAATGCGCTGATGGAGGCGGGCCGCACGCTGGACGTGCGCGCGGGCTGTCCCAACGGGATCGAACGGGTCGAGGCGGGGCTGCTCAGCTACGGCAATGACATGACCGACGACAACACGCCCCATGAATGCGGGCTTGGCCGGTTCTGCAACACCGCCACCGCCATCGGCTGCGTGGGCCGCGATGCGCTCTTGCGCGTGGCCAAGGAAGGCCCGGTGCAACAGATCCGCGCGATCGAGATCGACGGGCGCGTGCCGCCCTGCGATCGGGCCTGGCCGGTCATGGCGGGAACCAAACGGGTGGGGCAGGTGACCTCGGCCGCCAATTCCCCCGATTTCGGCTGCGGCGTGGCCATCGGCATGGTGCGCATGACCCATTGGGATGACGGCACCGCGCTGCGTGTCGAAACGCCTGCCGGTCCGATGGACGCGGTGGTGCGCGAGGCATTCTGGCTTTAGGCCGGAAAGAACGACAGGAAAGATAGGGAGAGGGATATGACATTTCGCGCCTTGGTGGTGGAGAAGGATGACGAGGGCAAAACCTCGGCCAGCGTCCAGGACCTGAGCGAAGATCGCCTGCCCGAGGGGGAGGTGACGGTCGCGGTCGAGTATTCGACGCTGAACTACAAGGACGGGCTGTGTATCGGGCCGGGCGGCGGGCTGGTGCGCACCTACCCCCATGTTCCGGGGATCGATTTCGCGGGCACCGTCGAGGCCAGCGACGACGCCCGCTACAAACCCGGCGACAAGGTCGTGCTGACCGGGTGGCGCGTGGGCGAGGCGCATTGGGGCGGTTATGCCGAAAAGGCCCGGGTCAAAGCCGACTGGCTGGTGCCTTTGCCCGAGGGGCTGACGACGCGCCAGGCGATGGCCGTGGGCACGGCAGGGTTCACCGCGATGCTGGCGGTGATGGCGCTGGAGGATCACGGGCTGAACCCCGATCAGGGCGAGGTGCTCGTGACGGGTGCTGCCGGTGGTGTGGGGTCGGTGGCGACCGCCATTCTTGCAAGCCGCGGCTACGAGGTGGTCGGCGTCACAGGACGGCCCGAACAGGAGGCGTATCTGAAGGGCCTCGGGGCCAACCGCATCGTTCCCCGCGCCGATCTGGCCGAGACGGTCAAGCGCCCGCTGGAATCGGAAACCTGGGCGGGCTGTGTCGATGCGGTGGGCGGTGCGATGCTGGCGCGGGTTCTGGGGCAGTTGAAATACGGCGGCTCGGTCGCGGCGGTGGGTTTGGCCGGGGGCGCGGGCCTGCCTGCCACGGTCATCCCGTTCCTGCTGCGCGGTGTGAACCTGCTTGGCATCGACAGCGTGATGCAACCCTATGACAATCGGGTTCGCGCCTGGGGCCGGGTGGCAGCCGATCTGCCGATGGACAAGCTCGAGGCGATGGTCGAACCCGCCACGCTGGCCGATCTGCCCGCGCTTGGTGCGGCGATCCTGAAGGGCGGCGTGCGCGGCCGGGTGGTCGTCGACGTCACCGGCTGATCCGGCGCACGGCCCGGGAGGTTCGCAAACGTCCCGGGCCCGGTGGCTGTCGATCCTCTGCCACCCGGGGCGGCAGGACCCATGCGGGCCGGTCGCCGCCTCCGGCAGAGGTATTTTCAGGGCAAAGACGGGGCAGGGGTTCTTGACCCCGTCTGCCGGGCGCTAACTTGCCTGCGAAACGGAACAATCGGGCGAGGCGAGCATGGGGGCACCGGCGATCTGGTGGGTAAGGCGCGATCTGCGCCTGGCCGATAATCCGGCGCTGGTGGCTGCCGCGGCTTCGGGCGCGGTGATCCCGGTCTTCATCCTGGATGAGGTGGCCGAAACCCATGGTGCGGCCCCGAAATGGCGGTTGGGCCTCGGCGTCGCGGCGCTGGCCCGGTCGCTCGAGGCCGCAGGCAGCCGGTTGATCCTGCGGCGCGGGCGCGCGCGGGAGGTACTGCGCGGCCTGCTGTCCGAAACGGGCGCGGGCGCGGTGCATTGGAACAGGCTCTACGATCCCGATGCGCGGCAGCGCGACGAAGGCGTGAAGGCCGCGCTGAAGGAAGATGGCGTCCGCGCGGTCAGCCATGCGGGCCATGTGATCCACGAACCCTGGACGGTCGAAACCGGGTCGGGCGGGTTCTACAAGGTCTATTCCCCGTTCTGGAAGGCGGTGCGCGACCGGGACGTGGAGGCGCCGCTTGCCGTGCCGCGCCTGCACGCGCCTGAGACCTGGCCCGGCAGTGATGATCTGGACGGCTGGAAGATGGGCGCGGCGATGGACCGAGGCGCGGACATCGTGGCGCGGCACGTGGTGGTGGGCGAGGATGCAGCGCGCGCCCGGCTGGACAGCTTCATCGCGGACAAGGTCGCCCGATACGATACGGCGCGCGATCTGCTGGCCGTCGACGGCACATCCGGCCTGAGCGAGAACCTGACCCATGGCGAGATCAGCGCGCGGACCTGCTGGCAGGCGGGGTGGGCGGCCATGCAGGCCGGAAGCCGCGGCGCCGAGACCTTCCTGAAGGAACTGATCTGGCGCGACTTCGCCTATCACCTCGTCTACCACACGCCTCATATCACCCGACGCAACTGGCGCGAGGAATGGGAGGCGTTTGCCTGGAACGAGGACGCGCACCTGAAGGAGGTGCGCGACTGGAAACGCGGGCGCACCGGCATGGCGATCGTCGATGCCGCGATGCGCGAGATGTATGTGACGGGTCGGATGCACAACCGGGCGCGGATGCTGGTGGCGTCTTACCTGACCAAGCATTTGCTGAGCCATTGGAAGATCGGGATGGACTGGTTCGCCGATTGCCTGGTGGACTGGGACCCGGCCTCGAACGCCATGGGCTGGCAATGGTCGGCAGGTTCGGGCCCGGATGCCACGCCGTATTTCCGGGTCTTCAACCCCGAAACCCAGGCCGAGAAATTCGACCGGGAAGGCACCTATCGCACCCGCTGGCTGGCCGAGATCAGCCGCACCCCCCCCGACACCGCGCTGAGCTATTTCGACGCCATCCCGTTGTCATGGAACATGACCGCGCGCGACCCGTATCCCGCCACGCCCATCATCGGGGCGGCAGAGGGCCGCAAACGCGCGCTGGAGGCCTATGAAAACCGTGCATTCTGAGCCGCTTGGCCCCGATCTGCGCAGAACGCCCTTGTGGAAAAGCGGCCAAGCGCGGCACAAATGGATGACCCAAAAGGACCTGAAACCGCAGATGACGATCACGACGACCACCAAGGGCGAGGCGGGCTTGCCGCGCTATTTCGCGCCCGCCTTCGAAACGCTGAAAAAGATGGACCATGGCAGGCTGGATATCGTCCTGCCCGATGGTCGGTGTTTCCGGGCCGAGGCGCCCAATCCCGGGCCGGTGGCCGAACTGCGCGTGCATGACTCCGATATCTTCGCCCGCCTGATCCGCGAGGGCGATCTGGGATTCTGCGACGGTTATCTCGACGGCATGTGGTCCACCCCCGACCTGCAGGCCTTCATGGACCTGGTCCATGCCGACAACCCCGGCATCTATGACGGGTTTCTGGGGATGGAGGTGATCCGCGCCTATGAACGGTTCCGGTTCTGGCTGCAGCGCAACACCATGCGGCAGGCGAAAAAGAACATCTCGGCCCATTACGATCTGGGCAATGAATTCTACGCGCTCTGGCTCGACGACACGATGACCTATTCCTCGGCGATTTTCGAAACCGGCCAGGAATCGACCGAGGCGGGCCAGATCGCGAAATATGCCTCGATGGTCGACCAGATGGGCGCCCGGCCCGGCGATCACGTGCTGGAGATCGGCTGCGGTTGGGGCGGGTTCGCGGAATACGCCGCCAAGGAACGGGGGCTGAAGGTCACCGGGCTGACGATTTCCAAGGAACAGTTCGACTATGCAACGGACCGTATCGCGCAAGCGGGCCTGTCCGACCGGGTCGAGATCAAGCTGCAGGATTACCGCGACGAGACGGGGATCTACGATGGGATCGCCTCGATCGAGATGTTCGAGGCGGTGGGCCAGAAATACTGGCCCGTCTATTTCGACATGCTGCGCGCGCGGCTGAAACCGGGCAAGAACGCCACCCTGCAGATCATCACCGTGCAGGACGAACGGTGGGACATCTACCGCAGGGGTGTCGATTTCATTCAGAAATACATCTTTCCCGGCGGGATGCTGCCCGCCCCCAAGGTGCTGCGCGCCGAGGTCGAGCGCGCGGGCCTTGAAGTGGCCCGGTCGGTGGAATTCGGCGAAAGCTACAGCCAGACTCTGCGCCGCTGGCACGACACGTTCAACGGCCGATGGGACGAGGTCGCCGCGATGGGGTTTGATGACCGGTTCCGCCGGATGTGGAATTTCTACCTGACATCCTGCGCGGCCGCCTTCCGCTTCGGGATCTGCGACGTGACGCAGATCACCGTCACGCGGCCTTCCTGACATGCCCACGGCGGCCAAGCTTTTCGGTTTGATCCTGTATTTCGGGATCGGCTGGCTGGCCGCCGGCTTTGTGGTCGACACCTTCCCCGAGGGCATGGTGCTGACCTGGTTCCCGCTGACCATCGCGCTGATCGGGGCGTGGCAGGGGTGGATGGTTGCGGGCGGCAACGCGGGCAAGGGCATCGGACTGGCATTCGCCAACGGCATCCGGGCATCGGTGCAACTGGCGTTTTTCGGGCTGCTGCTGTTTTCGCTCTACACCATGTTCCAGCGCGCGGCGCGTTTGCGCTATGACGGCGCGGGCGAGGCGGTGATCGCCACGCTGGAGCTGTTCCTGGAATATTTCCTTCAATCGCTGACGGTGCCGATCTGGGGCATTTTGCTGGTCGGGGGCGCGATTGCGGGGTTGATCGTCGAAACCGTCTCCCGCATCTGGCGCTGAGAGCGGCCAAGGCGAAAACGAAATGACGGCGATCTTTCTTTTCGGCACGCTGTGCCATGCCCCCCTGTTCGAGGTGGTCGCGGGCCTGCCGCTCGGGGGGGGCTCGGCGCAGCTTCCCGGCGAACGGGTGGCGCGCGCGGCGGGCGGTCCTTACCCGGTGCTGACCGAGGGGCCGATGGCGGACGGGCTGTTGGTCGAGGTTGATGACCGGACGCTGGCAAGGCTCGATTTCTACGAATCCTGTTTCGGCTATCGGCGCGTGCCCGTCGATCTGCTGGTTGGCGGCACCCCGGTTGTGGCCCAGGTCTGGCGCCCCCGTGGTATCGAGACGGCGGAAGATGCGGATTGGTGTCTGGACGACTGGGCCCGCGACTGGGGCGCGATCAGCGTTGAGGCCGCGCGCGAGGTGATGCGCCAGCAAACCACGGCCAGCCCCGAAGAAATCGCCCAACGCTTCTGGATAATCCGCGCCCGGGCGCAGTCCCATCTGCGCGCCGGGCAGTGGAACCGGCCCCGCCGGGTCGGGCGCGGAATGACGCGGGCCGATGTCGATATCGAAACCATCCGCCACCCCTATACCGGCTTTTTCACCGTCGAAGAAACACGCGCCCGGTTCCGCCGGTTCAATGGCGGCTGGTCCGACCCCGTCGAACGCGGCAGTTTCCGGGTGGCCGATGCCGCCACCGTGCTGCCCTATGATCCGCTGCGCGACCGGGTGCTGTTCGTCGAACAGGCGCGGTTCGGCCCGCTCAGTCATGGCGATGCGGCACCCTGGCTGCTGGAACCTGTCGCGGGCATGGTCGATGCGGGCGAAACCCCCGAGGCGGCCGCCCGCCGCGAAGCAGAGGAGGAGGCGGGGCTGACCATCGGTACCTTGCACAAGGTCGCCAGCTATTATCCGAGTCCCGGGGGGATTGCACAGGTGCTGCATTCCTTCGTGGGCATCGCCGATCTGCCCGACGGCGTCACCGGCACGCATGGGTCGGATGCCGAGGATGAGGATATCCTGACCCATATCGTCTCGTTCGATACGGCGCGCGCATTGCTGGAGACCGGTGATCTGGTCGATGCCCCCTCGATCATCAGCCTTCAGTGGCTGATGCAGCACCGCGACCGGCTGCGTGCCGAGCCTTGAAGCCCGCGCCCGGGACGCCTAAGCCTCTATGAACCACGCGCCAGCGCCGGGAGGGGGAACGATGACGATCCACAAAGACTTGGCCGCAGCCATCGGCAACACGCCCCTCTTCCGGCTCAACAAGGTCAGCGCGGCGACGGGCTGCGAAATTCTGGGCAAGGCGGAATTCCTGAATCCCGGCCAGTCGGTCAAGGACCGCGCCGCGCTTTACATCATAAGGGATGCGGTGGCGAAGGGGCAGTTGCGGCCCGGCGGCACCATCGTCGAAGGCACGGCGGGCAATACCGGCATCGGGCTTTCGCTGGTGGGCGCCTCGATGGGGTTCAAGACGGTGATCGTGATCCCCGAGACCCAGAGCCAGGAAAAGAAAGACATGATCCGCCTGGCAGGGGCCGAGCTGATCCAGGTGCCCGCCGTGCCCTATTCCAACCCCAACAATTACGTGCGCTATTCCGGCCGCCTGGCTGCCGCTTTGAACGAAACGTTGCCCGAGGGCGCGATCTGGGCCAACCAGTTCGACAACACGGCCAACCGGCAGGCCCACGTGGAAACCACCGGGCCTGAGATCTGGGCCGATACCGGCGGCAAGGTCGACGGGTTCGTCTGCGCCGTGGGGTCCGGCGGGACCATCGCCGGGGTGGGGCAATACCTGCAGCCCAAGGGGGTGAAGGTGGCGCTGGCCGATCCGGAAGGATCGGGGCTGTTCAAGCTTTACACCGGGCAGGAGGCGGGGGGCGATTCCATCTCCGAAGGGATCGGGCAGGGGCGTATCACCGCCAATCTCGACGGCTTCACGCCCGACATGGCCTACAAGATCCCCGATGCCGAGGCGCTGCCGCTGATCTTTGACCTTCTGGCCGAGGAAGGGATCTGTCTCGGCGGGTCGTCGGCCATCAACATCGCGGGCGCGGTGCGCATGGCGCGCGAGATGGGGCCGGGGCACACCATCGTCACCATCCTGTGCGATTACGGCACGCGGTATCAGTCCAAGGTCTACAACCCCCGCTTCCTGCGGGAAAAGGGCCTGCCGGTTCCGGCCTGGCTAGACCGCCCCGCCGCCGACATGCCGGATGTCTTCGACCCCGTGCCATGAGGCCGCTTTTCCGCCTGATCGCCCTTTGCCTGTGCCTCGCGCTGCCGGTGCTTGCCGCATCGGGCACGCCCGCATCCGCGCAGGCGACGGCACCCGCCGAACAGGGGATCGATTACCAGGCATGGGAAGACGAGGCCGCCCGCGCCGAACGCCTGATCGAGGCCGGGCGCGCGTCGACCGCGTTTCTCGAAAACCTGCGTTCAAGCCTGGTGGACTGGCGGGCGCGGTTCCTGGCGGCGCTTGATGAAAACGATGCCCGTATCGCCACCGTCGAGGCGCAGATCGAGGCGCTTGGCCCGGTGCCCGAGGACGGGGCGGGCGAGCCGCGCGCGGTCTCGGAGCGGCGCGCCCAGCTGACCCGGCAACTCAGCGAGGCCGAGGCGCCGCGCGTGCAGGCCAGCGAGGCGTTCAACCGCGCCGACGGGCTGGTGGGTGAGATCGACGAGATCCTGCGGGACAGGCAGGCCGAGGAATTGCTGGAACTCGACCCGACGCCGCTCAACCCGGTGAACTGGGCCACGGCCCTGACATCGCTGCGTGACGTGCTGTCCAGCCTGACGGTCGACCTGCGCGACCGCGTCATCGATCCCGAGGCGCGGCGCACGGCGCTGGAACGGCTTGGCGGTATCCTCCTGATCGCCGTGGTGGGCCTGTTCCTGATCGTGCGCGGTCGCGCGGCGATGCGGGCCTGGGTCGACCGGCTCGGGCGTCGGCACAGCATCCGTCCCGGGTTGCGGTCTCTGGCCTATCTGGTCTCGCTCGGGCAGCTGGTGCTGCCGTTTGCCGGGGCGGTTCTGGTGATGGTGGCGCTCGCGCGGACCGAACTGGCCGGGCCCGATCTGACCGCGCTTGTCTCTGCGATTCTTGGGCTGGTGTTGTCGATCTATGCCGCCGTCTGGCTGGCCGGGCGGCTCTTCCCGCTGGATGACGGCCATGAAGTGGCCTTCGATCTCGACGAGACGGCGCGGCAGGGCGCACACCGGGCCGTTATCACCATCGGGACCTTTATGGGGCTGGTGGCCGTGGCCCAGACCCTTGCAGGCTTCGACGAGGTCTCGCCGCCCGCGCGCGGGGTGTTCCTTCTGCCGCTTTACCTGGGCCTGTCTTTCGGGTTGTGGCGGCTGGCGCGCGCGCTCTTGACCATCGAGTCCCCCGAGGAAGAGGAAGGCGCCTCGGGGTTCTCGGTCAGGGCGACGCGGTTCCTGGCGCGCGCCGTGATCCTGGTGGCCGCGATCGGCCCGCTTCTGGCGGCGATCGGGTATCTCAACGCCGCCGAGGCGCTGATGCTGCCCACGGCCCATACCCTCGGCGTGCTCGCCGTTCTGGTATCGCTGCAACCGGTGATCCGCGATCTTTATGCGTTGGTCTTCGGATCGACCGAGGAGGCCGCTTCCGAGGCGCTGATCCCGGTGCTGGTCAATTTCCTTCTGGTGCTCGCCGCGATCCCCGTCGTGGCGATGATCTGGGGGGTGCGGGGCGAACGGCTGGTCGATCTCTACACGCATTTCATGGGCGGCTTCACCCTGGGCGAGGTGCGGATCACCCCCGCCACGGTCGTATCGGTGGTGCTGGTCTTCGCGATCGGCCTGCTGGCCACGCGGCTGTTGCAGTCGGCGCTGAAAACCACCGTGCTGCCGCGCACCCGGCTGGATACCGGCGCGCGCAACGCGGTGACCTCGGGCATCGGCTATGTCGGCATCGCACTGGCCTCGGTGATCGCGGTGACGGCGGCGGGCATCGATCTGACGGCACTCGGCTTCGTGCTCGGGGCGTTGTCGGTCGGTATCGGCTTCGGCCTTCAGAACGTTGTGTCGAATTTCGTCTCGGGCATCATCCTTCTGATCGAACGCCCGATTTCCGAGGGCGACTGGATCGAGGTGGGCGGCAATATGGGGATCGTGAAATCGATCTCGGTCCGGTCCACCCGTATCGAAACCTTCGACCGCACCGATGTGATCGTGCCGAATGCCGATTTCATTTCCGGCACCGTCACCAACTGGACCCGCGGCAACACGGTAGGGCGCGCAGTGGTCACGGTGGGCGTGGCCTATGGCACCGATACCCGCCGGGTTGAAAAGATCCTGCACGAGATCTGCGCCGATCACCCGATGATCGCCAAGGTGCCGCCGCCCGGCGTCGATTTCCTGGGCTTCGGGGCCGACAGCCTCGATTTCCGCATCCGCGCGATCCTGCGCGACGTGAACGCGCTGCTGGACGTCAAGACCGAGCTTCACCACCGCATCGCCGAACGCTTCACCGCAGAAGGGATCGAGATCCCCTTCGCGCAGCGTGATATCTGGCTGAGAAACCCCGAGGCGCTGCGCGCGCCCGAACCCGGACCCGACACATGACGACACCGCTTTTCCTTGAAGACCCCTATCGCACTTCGGCCCCTGGTACCGTGACCGGCCTGACGGAGGAGGGCGGTCTGATCCTCGATGCCACGATTTTCTATGCTCGCGGCGGCGGTCAGCCCGGCGACAGCGGCGCCCTGGTTTGGGAGGGCGGGCGGATCGAGATCGCCACCGCCGTCAAGGGTGAGGACGGCGCGATCGTGCTGCTGCCCGCCGAGCCACAGACCCTGCCGCCGGTGGGTGCTGCGGTCGATCAGCGGCTCGACTGGGCGCGGCGCCATGGCCACATGCGGATGCACACCGCGCTGCACCTTCTGTCGGTGGTGCTGCCCTACCCGGTGACCGGCGGGGCGGTCGGCGCCGACAAGGGCCGGCTCGATTTCGCGATGCCGGACCCGCTCGATGACAAGGCGGTGGTCGAAGGGCAGCTCAACGCGCTCGTCACCCGCGACCTGCCCGTCACCGAAGACTGGATCACCGATGCCGACCTCGCCGCCGATCCCGGGCTGGTCAAGACGATGTCAGTGGCCCCGCCCACGGGGGCGGGCCGGGTGCGGCTGATCCGGATTGGCGCGGGCAAGACCCAGGTCGACCTGCAACCCTGTGGCGGCACCCATGTCGCGCGGACCGGCGAGATCGGGAAACTGGCCCTGGGCAAGATCGAGAAGAAAGGCCGTGACAACCGGCGCATCAGCGTCGTGTTTGCCTGATCAGATATGGTGGGGAAGGTCCGCGGCCCGGCAGATCGGCACGAGGTGCACCTTTAGCCTTGAAACACCGATCCGCCGGGCTTGTTGCGGACATATCTTGGAGTGTCGGGTTCACTGTGCCACAAAATGGCAACAGTTGCCAGAAAATTCCTCCACAACCCTAGCCCTCACGGTTTCGTGATTCGAAGCGCGGCAGCATCGCCGAGAAATCGCGGCCCGCGCCGTCCTCTTGCTCCACAAACCGGGCGTAAAGTGCCGCAGCTGCCGCGCCCATCGGCGTGTCGGCATCCACGTCCTCGGCCGCCTGCTGGCTCAGCCGCAGGTCCTTGAGCATCAGGTCGGCGGCAAAACCGGGTTTGTAGCCATTGTCGGCGGGGCTTGTCGGGCCGACCCCCGGGGCCGGGCAATAGGCGTTCATCGACCAGGAATAGCCCGACGAGGTCGACACGACATCGAACATCGCCTGCCGGTCGAGGCCCAGCTTGTCGGCCAGCGCAAAGGCCTCGCAGGTCGCGATCATGGTGACACCGAGGATCATGTTGTTGCAGATCTTGGCGGCCTGCCCGTTGCCCGCCGGGCCGCAATGCACGGCCTTCTGGCCCATGATCTCGAACAGCGGTTTCGCGGTGGCAAAGGCCGCGTCGGACCCGCCGACCATGAAGGTCAGCGTGCCCGCCGCTGCACCGCCGACCCCGCCCGACACGGGCGCATCCAGCGCCCCGATCCCCGCCGCCTCGGCCTCGGCCGCAACCTCCCGCGCCGATGCCACATCGACGGTCGAACAATCCAGAAGCACCGCGCCGGGCGACATCGCGGGGATCACCTCGGATGCGACGGATTTCAGGATCGCTCCATTGGGCAGCATGGTCATCACCACCTCCGCCCCCTTGGCAGCCTCTGCTGCGCTGGCGGCTGCCATCACGCCGTCGGGCATCGGGGCGGCGGTGTCGAACCCCGTCACCTCATGGCCCGCCGCCGCCAGGTTGGCGGCCATCGGCGCCCCCATGTTGCCCAGGCCGATCACTGCGATTTTCATTCTGTCCCTCCCTTTTGTCCCGGTCCGATGCCGCGCTGCGCCGGCTCAAAGCTTCAAGGCATCGCGGCCAAGCGGCATCAGCATCGCGCTGACCTCCTGCGTGGTCACATCGTCAAGCCGCGCATGCCGCCATGTCGGGCTGCGGTCCTTGTCGATGATGGCGGCGCGGATGCCTTCGAGGAAATCGCCTTGCTCCATCGCCCGCCAGGTAAAGCGGTATTCCTGGCCCAGGGCATATTCGATCGTGTCCAACGCGCGCGCCCGGTGCACAAGTTCGATCGCGCAGGCCACCGACAGCGGCGCTCCCGTGGCCATCGCGGCCTCGGCAGCCTTGGCAAAATCGGTGCCCAGGTGGCGCATGCGGTTCAGGATGTCGCGCAGGCTTTCGCCGGAAAAGATATCTTCGATTTCGGCAAGGTGAGCTGCCAGAGCCGCCTCGGGGGCCGGTCGGGCTGCGTGGTCGACCAACTCGAAATCGCCGGTCTCGATCAGCCGGGTCTTCAGCGCCGTCCATTCCGCCTCGGGAATGTAGTAATCGGCAAACTCGGCCAGGATCGCATCGCCCGGCCCCATCCGTGCTGCGGTTGCCCCAAGGTATTCGCCAAGCCGTCCCGGCGCCTGGGCTAGCAAAAGCGACCCGCCCACATCGGGCACCAGTCCGATCCCCACCTCGGGCATCGCGATCTTCGACGTGTCGCCCACGATCCTGTGCGACGCATGGCAGCCCACACCGACACCGCCGCCCATGGTGAAGCCCTGCAGGAAACTGACCACGGGTTTCGGAAAATGGAACAGCTTGGCATTCATCCGGTATTCATCGGCCCAGAATTTGCGCCCATAGGCAAAATCGCCTGCCGTCCCGGTGGCATACATCTCGGCGATATCACCGCCCGCACAAAACGCCTTGTCGCCTGTTGCATCAAGGATCAGCAGCGCCACTGCATCCTTGTCGCGCCACGCATCAAGCGCCGCCTCGATCTGCAGGCACATGTCATAGGTCAGCGCGTTCAGCGCCTGCGCCCGGTTCAGCGTGATCCGCCCGGCACGGCCTTCGATGCGAATTTGGATGTCCTCAGGCACGCCCCGGCCCCTTCATCTTTCCAGAAATACGGACAGCAAAGGCCCGCTTCACCGCGCCGCCAGCATCTGCCGCGCCACGATCAAGCGCATGATCTCATTGGTGCCTTCCAGGATCTGGTGCACCCGAAGGTCGCGCACCAGTTTCTCCACCCCGTAATCGGCCAGGTAGCCATATCCGCCATGCAGCTGCAGGCACTGATCGGCAACGCGCGATCCGGCCTCGGTGACGAATTTCTTGGCCATCGCGCAGGCCTGCGTCGCATCCGGCGCGCCCGTGTCCAGCTTCCAGGCGGCCTGCCGCAGGAACACCCGCGCGGCCTGAAGCTCGATCTCCATATCCGCCAGCCGGAATTGCAGCGCCTGAAACTGGTCGATGGTTTTGCCAAAGGCCTTCCGCTCGCCCATATAGGCCAGCGTCGCATCCAGCGCCGCCTGCGCCGCGCCCAGGGAACAGGCCGCGATGTTGAGCCGTCCGCCATCCAGCCCCGCCATCGCGTAGCGGAAGCCATGTCCTTCCTCGCCGATCAGGTTGGCGGAGGGCACGAAACAGCCGTCAAGCTGCACCTGCCGCGTCGGCTGTGACCGCCAGCCCATCTTGTCCTCCAGCCCGCCGAAGCTGAGGCCATCCGCCCCGTCCTCGACATAAAGAGCCGAAATCCCCCTCGGGCCGTCCTCGCCCGTGCGGCACATCACGATATATCCGTCGGAATACCCGCCGCCCGAGATGAACGCCTTGGTCCCGGTGACGGTGTAGCCCTCGTTGGTCCGGTCGGCCCGCGTCTTCAGCGCCGCCGCGTCCGAGCCCGAGCCGGGTTCGGTCAGGCAATAGGAAATGAAGGTCTCCATGCTGATCGCGCGCGGCAGCAACCGGGCCTTCATCCCTTCGTCGCCGAACTTGTCGATCATCGCCGCGCACATGTTGTGGATCGACAGAAAGGCCGCGACCGAGGGACAGGCCATCGACAGCGCCTCGAAAACCAGCGTCGCGTCCAACCGGCTGAGGCCCGATCCGCCGCTGTCCTCGGACACGTAAAGCCCGCCGAAGCCGAGCGCGGCCAGTTCCGGCCACAGCTCTTTCGGGATGCTGCCCGCCTGTTCCCAGGCGCGGGCATGGGGTGCGATATTGTCGGCCCCGAACCCCCTGGCCATGTCGAAAATGGCGGATTGTTCCTCGCTCAAGGCAAAATCCATGACCCCTCCCGTGCCGCATGGAATTGAACGCTCGTTTAGTTACCGTCGCATGGCCGGGTTTGGCAAGCCGCGCCCCGGTCACAGATCGGCGTGGAATTCCTCGATCAGATGCGCCACCACCGCCTTCAGCGCGTCTTGCCGCGATTGCCCCGCGGCAATCGCCTCGGCATGGACGGCGCGCTGCCGGTCGGCGCTGGTGCCCGCGCGTGCCATCTCGCCCAGCCGTTCGATTTCCGCGACCGACCCGAGGGCTGCGGCATCCTCCTCGATCAGGTCCTGGATATCGGCAACCAGCGCCTCCATTTCCCCGATCGCCCGGCGCCCGAAATCGATCAGCCCGTCGCCCGTGCCATAGCGCTGCGCGCGCCAGCGGTTTTCCTGGATCAGGAACCGGTCATAGGTACGCCAGCGCTGGTTCTTCAGCCTGAGCCGCATCAGGAACCGCGTCAGCCCCTGCACCATCGCCGCGATCGACAGCGCATCCTCCAGCCGGGGGCAGACATCGCAGATGCGCGTCTCCAGCGTGGGGAACCGGTGCGACGGGCGCAGGTCCCACCAGATCTTGGTGGTGTCCTCGATCAGGCCGAGATCGATCAGGATATGGGTGGTGCGTTCATATTCGGCATAGGAGGCAAACAGCGGCGGCAGCCCGGTGCGCGGCAGGTTGTCGAAAACCGTCAGCCGGTAGGAGGCGAGCCCAGTTTCCTGCCCCTGCCAGAACGGCGAGGAGGCCGACAGCGCCAGCATATGCGGCAGGAAGTAACTGAGCTGCCCCATCAGGTCGGTGCGCAATTCGTCATCGGGCAGGGCCACATGCACATGCATCCCGCAGATCAGCATCCGCCGCACCACGCCGCCCAGATCGCGGGCCAGGTCGTTGTAGCGGTCCTTGTCGGTATGGGTCTGGTCCTTCCAGTCGGCGAAGGGATGGCAGGACACTGCGATGGGGGTCAGGCCAAAGCGGGCCGCTTCCTCCGACACGCAGGCACGCAGGCGTTTGAGGTCCTCGCGCGCCTCGGGAATGCTGGCGCAGACGCGGGTTCCGATCTCGATCTGGCATTGCAGGAATTCCGGGCTGACCTGGCCTTCCAGCTTGGCCTTGCAGGCCTCCATCAATCCCGGAGGCGCTTCGGCCAGATCGTAACTGTCGCGATCGACGAGCAGGTATTCCTCCTCGATCCCGATGGTCAGGGCGTCTGTCTTCATCTCGGGGCCTCCATGCGGGGCAGCATCCCGGAAGCAAACCGTTGATGACGCGGTTTGCCAACCCGAAACCCGGAGCCCGCTTCATCTTTCTCCAAATACGGGGCTGCCGGGGCTTTGCCCCGCAATCAAAAACAACAAGGGGCCCCGCAGGGCCCCTTGCCATTTAATCGCATGCGCGACGGCTACTCCATCACCGGGATCGTGAACTCGCCGCCTTCCTTGATCCCCGAGGGCCAGCGCGCGGTGACCGTCTTGGTCTTGGTGTAGAAGCGGAACGCGTCCGGCCCGTGCTGGTTCAGATCGCCGAAGACCGATTTCTTCCAGCCGCCGAAGGTGTGATAGGCCAAGGGCACCGGGATCGGGACGTTGACACCCACCATGCCCACATTGACCCGGTTCGCGAAATCGCGCGCGGCATCGCCGTCACGGGTGAAGATCGCGGTGCCGTTGCCGTATTCATGGTCCATGGCCAGCTTCAGCGCCTCTTCGTAACTGCCTGCGCGCACGGTGCTGAGGACGGGGCCGAAAATCTCTTTCCGGTAGATTTCCATGTCCGGCGTCACCCGGTCGAACAGGTGGGGGCCGACGAAAAACCCGTTCTCATATCCCTGCAGCTTGAAGCCGCGCCCGTCGACGACCAGTTCGGCCCCCGCATCCACGCCAGACTGCACCAGCCGTTCGATGTTTTCCTTGGCCATCGGGGTGACCACGGGGCCGTAATCCACATCGTCGCCCGAGGTATAGGGGCCGACCTTCAGCGCCTCGATCTTGGGCACCAGTTTCTCGATCAGCCGATCGGCGGTTTCCTCACCCACCGGAACCGCCACGGAGATCGCCATGCAGCGTTCGCCCGCCGCGCCATAGCCCGCGCCCACCAGCGCATCTGCCGCCTGGTCCAGATCGGCATCCGGCATGATGATCATGTGGTTCTTGGCCCCGCCGAAACACTGCACGCGCTTGCCGTTCGCGCAGCCGCGTTCGTAGATGTATTGCGCGATCGGCGTGGATCCGACGAACCCGACCCCCTCGATCGTGGTGTTGTCGAGGATCGCGTCGACGCTTTCCTTGTCGCCATTGATGACCTGCAACAGGCCGTCGGGCAGCCCCGCCTCCTGCATCAGCTCGGCCAGCATCATGGGCACGGACGGGTCGCGTTCGGACGGCTTCAGGATGAAGGCGTTGCCGCAAACCAGTGCCGGCGCCATCTTCCACATCGGGATCATCGCGGGGAAGTTGAAGGGCGTGATGCCCGCCGCCACGCCGAGCGGCTGTCGCATCGAATACATGTCGATGCCGGGGCCCGCGCTGTCGGTGAACTCACCCTTCAGGTGATGCGGTGCGCCGATGCAGAACTCGACCACTTCAAGTCCGCGCTGCACGTCGCCCTTCGCATCGGGCAGGGTCTTGCCATGTTCGCGGCTCAGCGCCTCGGCCAGCTTGTCCATGTCGCGCTGCAGGAGGGATACGAATTTCATCATCACCCGCGCACGGCGCTGCGGGTTGGTCGCGGCCCATGCGGGCTGCGCGGCGGCGGCATCGGCGACGGCGGCATCAAGCTCGGCCTTCGAGGCCAGCGCCACCTTGGCCTGCACCTCGCCGGTCGCGGGGTTCCACACATCGGCAAAGCGGCCCGATGTGCCCGCCACGCGTTTGCCGTTGATCCAGTGTCCGATCTCTTCCATGGGTCCTCTCCCTCGCCTGGCCATGTTCTGGCGGGCACCCTATCCCCCGGCGATGCGGTCCAAAAGGGGGGATCGCCGCCCGAGGGCGGCGTTCATCTGCCGTGACGACAGGAAAACTTGACAGGCACAACCTAAGCGAGTGACGGTGGCGCATTGGGACGTAGGGAGGCGGCCCATGTCAGGGAGGATTGCACATGCTGGTGCAGAATATCTTGAAAGCGAAATCCGATGACGGTGTCGTCACGGTCGAACCGGGCGATACCGTGGGCGCGGTGGCGCAGCTGCTGGCGGCGCGCAAGATCGGCGCGGTGGTGGTGTCGCCCGACGCCAAGACGGTCAAGGGCATCGTGTCCGAACGCGATATCGTGCGCGAGATCAGCGCGCGCGGCGCGGCCTGCCTGACCGACCGGGTCGACACGATCATGACCCGCGAGACGATCACCTGCACCCGCTCGGAAAGCTCGGACCAGGTGCTGGCCAAGATGACCGAAGGCCGGTTCCGTCACCTGCCGGTGATGGAGGGGGCTGAGATGGTCGGACTGATCTCCATCGGTGACGTGGTCAAGGCGCAGCTGGCCAAGCTCGAGATGGAGAAAGAGGCGCTTGAAGGCATGATCAAAGGCTTCTGACCGCGGGGCGCGGCCGGCCTGAATGTGGGGTTGCATCCCGGCGCCCCCGGTGGTTCGGTGCGCGCGAAAGGCGCGCGACAGGGAGGCCTGAACCCATGATGCGAACAGGGCTTTATCCGGGCACCTTCGATCCCATCACTCTTGGCCATATCGACATCATCAAACGCGCCTGCACGCTGGTCGACAAGCTGGTGATCGGCGTGGCGATCAATCGCGACAAGGGTCCGCTGTTCACGCTGGAGGAACGCGTGGCGATGGTCGAGGCGGAATCGGCCAAGCTGAGCGCGGCCTATGACACCGAGATCGTGGTGCATCCCTTCGAGAATTTGCTGATCGACTGCGCCCGCGATGTTGGCGCGCAGATGATCATCCGCGGCCTGCGTGCGGTCGCCGATTTCGAATACGAGTTCCAGATGGTGGGCATGAACCGAAAGCTCGACGCCGACATCACGACTGTCTTCCTGATGGCCGAGGCCGACCGGCAGGCGATCGCGTCGAAGCTGGTCAAGGAAATCGCGCGGCTGAAAGGGGATATCTCGCCCTTCGTCACCCCCCTTGTGCGCGACGCGCTATACGAGAAATTCCCGCGCTGAAGGCGCAGACAGGACAGGAGAGAGACATGGCCGAGATCAAGGATCCCGAGAACACGCTGCTGATCGAGCTGAAGGGCGGCACCGTCACCATCGAGCTGCTGCCCGACGTGGCCCCGCAGCACGTGGCGCGGGTGAAGGAACTGGCGCGGGAAGGCGCCTATGACGGGGTGGTGTTCCACCGGGTGATCGACGGGTTCATGGCGCAAACCGGCGATGTGCAGCATGGGCGTGACGGCGGCAACCTGCGGATGGCGGGCACCGGGGGCTCTGACAAGCCGGACGTGCCGGCCGAGTTTTCGAAACTGCCCCATGACCGCGGCACGCTTGGCGCGGCGCGATCGTCGAACCCCAATTCGGCCAACAGCCAGTTCTTCATCAACTTCTCGGACAATCATTTCCTCAACGGTCAGTACACTGTTTACGGGCGGGTGATCTCGGGCATGGAACATGTCGATGCCATCACCCGCGGCGAGCCGCCGGCAAACCCCGACAAGATGATTTCGATGAAGGTGGCCGCCGATGCATAAGCTGGCCTTTGCCCTGTGTCTGCTGGCTGGCCCGGCGCTGGCCACCGGGCTGGAGATCGATGTCGAGGGCGAGGCCCAGGGCACCATCATCATCGACCTGTTCGAAGACATCGCCCCCGCCCATGTCGAGCGCATCACGACGCTGGCAACATCGGGCGCCTATGACGACGTGGTGTTTCACGGGGTGATCGACCGTTTCATGGCGCAGACCGGCGATGTGGAATTCGGCCGGTTCGGCATGGATATGCGCTATGCCGGGCGGGGCGGGTCGGACCTGCCCGACCTGCCGCTGGAGGCTTCGGAAGACCTGTCCTTCGACCGCGCCATGGTCGGCATGGCCCGGGCCGGCGATCCCGACAGCGCCAATTCGCAGTTCTTCATCATGTTCCGCCCGGCGCGGCATCTGGATGGCGAGTACACGATCATTGGCCAGGTGGTGGACGGGATGGACGTGGTCGACGCGATCAAGCGCGGGCGCGGTCAGGGCGGCGCGGTGATCGGCCCGCCCGACCGGATGGTGGCGCTGCGGGTGCTGGATTACGACCCCGAAAGCCCGATCCCCGAAGTGGACGGATAGGGGGGCGCAGATCGCCCGATCTGCGGGCCGTTTTCCGCGCGAAACACGCGCCCCTGTCGGGCCGGTTTCCGGGGCCTTCACCTGCGGCCCCATGGTCTGCGTCCGGGTCAGGTATTTTTGAAGCAGATTGGGCAGGGCGTTGACCTTTCCCGGCGTCCTGCCTAGCTGCCCGCCATGGCGCGCGCACCCCTTCTGCAGGTTTCCGATATCTCGCTTGGCTACGGGGGCGATCCCGTCTTCGACGGGCTGTCGCTCGTGGTGCAGCCCGGCGACCGGCTGGCACTGGTAGGGCGCAACGGGTCGGGCAAATCCACCCTTATGAAAGTGATGGCCGGGCTGGTCGAGCCCGATGCGGGCCAGGTGGTCAGCCCCGAAGGCGTGCGCGTGGGCTACATGGAGCAGGACCCCGATTTCGCCGGGTTCGCGACCCTGGGCGATTTCGCCACCGCCAGCCTCGGCTCCTCCGAGCTCTGGCGGGTGGAGGCCGCGGCCGAGGGGCTGGACCTGTCGCTCGGGGCCGATCCGGCCCGGGCCTCGGGCGGTGAACGGCGGCGCGCGGCGCTGGCGCGGCTTCTGGCCGAAGCCCCGGACCTGATGCTGCTGGACGAGCCGACCAACCATCTGGATATCGCCGCGATATCCTGGCTGGAGGAGACGCTGAAGGCCAGCCGCGCCGCCTTTGTCCTGATCAGCCATGACCGGGCGTTTCTGACCGCGCTCAGCCGGGGAACGCTCTGGATCGACCGGGGCGTCGTCAGGCGGCAGGACAAGGGGTTCGCCGGTTTCGAGGCCTGGCGCGACAAGACCTGGGAAGAGGAAGACCTCGCCCGTCACAAGCTCGACCGCAAGATCAAGGCCGAGGCGCGATGGGCCGTCGAAGGGATTTCCGCCCGCCGCAAGCGCAACCAGGGCCGGGTGCGCGCCCTGCAGGGGCTGCGCGCGGAACGGGCGGCTCAGATCAGGCGGCAGGGGGCGGCGGCGCTGGCGCTGGAGGCGGGGCAGGCCTCGGGCAAGCGGGTGATCGAGGCGAAAGGGATCTCGAAATCCTATGGCGGCGAAACGGTGATAGCGCCATTTGACCTGCGTGTTCTGCGCGGTGACCGGGTAGCCATCGTTGGCCCCAACGGTGCCGGCAAGACCACGCTTCTGAACATGCTGACCGGTGCGCTGCCGCCCGACACGGGCGAGGTCGCGCTCGGCACCGGGCTGGAGGTGGCGGTCTTCGACCAGGCGCGCGCCCAGCTCGACCCCGACGCGACCCTTTGGGACAGCCTGGCCGCCGATCCCGAGATCGGCGTGAGCGGCCGCGCCGACCAGGTGATGGTGCGCGGCGCCCCGCGCCACGTGGTCGGTTACCTGAAGGATTTCCTGTTCGACGAGGCACAGGCGCGCGCGCCGGTGCGGTCATTGTCCGGGGGCGAACGCGCCCGCCTTCTGCTTGCACGCATCCTTGCGCGCGAGGCCAATCTGCTGGTGCTGGACGAGCCGACCAATGATCTGGATATCGAAACGCTCGACCTGTTGCAGGACGTGTTGGGCGATTATCCGGGCACGGTCCTGCTGGTGTCGCATGATCGCGATTTTTTGGATCGGGTGGCGACGCTGACCGTGGCGCTGGAGGGGCAGGGGCGTGCCACCGTCTATGCCGGAGGCTGGACCGATATGGTGGCGCAACGCGGATCGGGGGAGTTTCGCAGGGCCGCGGGGCCGGAGGACGTGCCGAAACCGAAACCGGCAAAACCCGCCGGGCCGAAACCCACCGGCAAACCTTCGGGCCTCAGCTTCACCGAAAAGCACCGGCTGGAGGAATTGCCCGGCGTGATCGCGCGGTTGGAGGCGGAGATGGCGAAACTGTCTGACCTGCTGTCCGACCCCACGCTGTTCACCGAGAACCCGGTGAAGTTCCGCAAGGCCACCGAGGCGTTGACGGAACGCCAGGCGGCGCTGCATGCGGCGGAGGAGGAATGGCTGATGCTCGAGGAAAAGGCGACCGGCCCCTAACCCCGGCCCGCCACCTGCGTCAGCGCCACCCCCGCCGCCATCACCAGGATACCGGCCGCGCGCAGCGCATCCAGCGGTTTGACCTGCGCCCCGAAAAGGCCGAAATGATCGATGATCGCCGCCGAGATCAATTGCCCGAGCAGCACGAAGAACACCGCGTTCCCGACGCCGAATGTGGGCGCGATATAGGTGATGGACAGCACATAGAACGCCACCAGGACCCCGGCCAGAAACAGGTGCGCGGGCTGGCCCGGAAGGGCACGCAGCGCACCGGGACCGGTGGCCAGAACGGTGAGGCCGGTCGCGGCGAAGGCCACGATGAACAGGATCAGCGCCGCCGCCGCG
The DNA here is from genome assembly GCA_024742455.1 of Paracoccaceae bacterium. Lineage (GTDB taxonomy): Bacteria > Pseudomonadota > Alphaproteobacteria > Rhodobacterales > Rhodobacteraceae > JANSYL01. The sequence goes on from JANSYL010000006.1 coordinate 39,703, forward strand.
GGCGAGCCGATGCCGGTGCCGAGCCGGGCGTTCAGCGCCGCGAGCACGGGGATGCCGACGCCTGCCAGCAGCATGATCAGGGCCTGGGTGGTCATCTTCCGTCTCTCCGTCATGAGCAGATGCCGCGCGGGGTGCCGGGCCAGGGCAGGAATGTGGAGGCCGCATCGGCGCGCTGTTGCCAGGGGGTGACCGGCATGACCTGCCCGATCAGGCGTTCCAGGCGTGCGGTGCGTGCGCCCGCGGGATCGACGGCGCGGCAGCAGACATATTCCTCGACCAGGCTTGCCTGTGCCTCGTAGCCGTAATCGAGAAAGCTTTGCCCGGTGTCGAGATCGAAGAGATACGGGTCCTCGACCACCACATGTTCGCGCGCGACGCGGAACGGATGATATCCCGTCAGATCGCGGTTCTGCCATTGCCAGATATGGGTCATCTCATGGGCGAAGAACATCACCGCATAAAGATGCGGCCGCCCGTCGGACATGGCGGTGTAATCGGGCACGTTCAGATCAGGGCGGACATGGAGCGTGTTGAACAGGACCAGCCCGGCCGTGCGCCCCTCGACCACGCGTCCCTCGGGCGGCGGGGCGACGCGTTCGCGGCAGGTCGTCTGGGGGCGGGCGGGATAGCGTTGCACGTTCAGCCCGATGATGGGGTTTTCCACGATCCGGGCGCGGGTGGCATCGAAACCGTCGCCCTGCAGCGCCTGCATATAGGCCGCCTCGGACCCGGTCAGGGGGCGGCCGCAGGCAGCCAGCAGAAGCAGCAGGATCAGGGCGATACGCATGGAAGCAGGTTAGGGGGTTCGGCCCCGGTTGCAAAGGGCCGGGTTTCGCGGGGATCAGGGGGTGATCGCGATTGCGCATTCCGTTCAACCCACGGGAAACGCTTTGAAAAACCCATCCTGTCAGGATCCTGGCAAGGCCGGTCGGAACGGCGCGGACCCGCCCAAGGCGGGGCGCGGCGGCGGAGGGGGATTGACGCGGGGGGCGCGGGCGGGCGTGATGGCGGAGGGGACGTGAGGAAGGGAGACGGCGATGCGGGTCTTGTTGGGAATGGTCACGGCGCTGGCCGTGGCAGGGCCGGGGCTGGCCGAGGATGCGACGCGGGGCGGCGTGCTCTATGCACAACATTGCGCGGTCTGCCACGGATCGGGGCTGAGCGGGGACGGGCCTATGGCCGGGGTGCTGGTGGTCCCGCCCCCCGATCTGACCCGGATTTCCGAGCGTTACCAGGGCTTTCCCCGCATCCGGATCGCCCGCATCATCGACGGGCGCGACCCGCTTCTGAGCCATGGCGGCGACATGCCGATCTATGGCTATGTCTTCGGCGCGATGAGCCAGGTGATGCGGATGGAGGGCGGGCCGACCCTGCTGACCGCGCCCGAGGTGGTGGACCTCGTGGCCTATCTGGAAACGCGGCAGCGCCCCTAGACCCCCCGGACCCACTGGTCTCAGCGCGTGCACACCCCGTACACAGCCCGTGCAGACGCGCGTCACGGCAGGGCGAGCGTGGCCGAGGCCAGCGCCACGGGTTTGCCGGTATCAACGGCGTTCAGCGTGGCACGCGCGAAGGCCAGCGATCGGCCCGCCCGCACGATCCGCGCCTTGCACAGGATCGCCGACCCCGTCCCGGGGCGCAGGAATTGCGTGTGCAGATCGGTCGTGGCGGCGGGCACGAAATCGCCCACATGACCCGCCAGCGCCAGCACCATCGTGGTATCGGCCTGCGCCATCAGCGCCTGCCCCGACACGATGCCGCCCACCCGCATCAGCCGGGGCGTCAGCGGCATGTGGGTGATCACCGCCTCGGCCCCGATCTGGCGGACGGTCAGCCCGAGGTCGAGCACCCAGGGCGCGAAATGATCGGCAAGAAGGAGCTTGGCCTCGGCGGGGGTCACGGGGTCTGCACCGACAGAACCTGATACATGTCGCGCGCCAGCAGGATCTCGTCGCCGATCGCTTCCCAGTAATGCATGTAGCGGCCGAGGATGCGCTGGTCGCCCAGGGTGACGATGGTTTCACCGAATTCCACCGCGCGCGCCTCGTAGGCGATGATCTCGATCACCCGGAATTGCAGGTCGCCCGCCCCGGCGGCGAAGGCCTGCGCGTAATGGGCGGCAATGGCCTCGCGCCCCTGGATGGCGGGCTGACCGGGGGGCAGGATCACCCCATCGGGGCTGTAGATCGCCGCGATGGCGGCGGCGTCGCCCGCGTTATAGGCGGCGGTGAATTCGGTCATCCGGGCGATGATCGGATTGTCCTGCGCCACGGCGGGCAGGCCAGGCAGGGCGAGGGCGAGACAGGTCAGAAGTGCGGCGAGGGCGCGGGGAAGGCGGGGCATCGGCGGCGTCCTTTGTCGGTGGCGGATGCGGTCAGGGTGCGGGGGAATCGGGTGACGGGGCAAGGGCGGGGTGGCAGGTGGCGGGCCGCATGGGATGAAACCCCATTTTACACGGGAGGCGTAGGGCGGGATTCATCCCGCCATGGGTCGGGTGCAAATCCAATGGGATCGGCGGGACAAGTCCCGCCCTACGGCAAGCGCCTGCCTGAGCCTGCGCTTGCGCGGGCGAACCGACAGCACATTGCGAAGCAATGTGCGAGAGGCCACCCGTCACGCCGGAGGCGTGCCGCTTTTTAGGCGGCGCACCTTTGGTGCGACGGGCTGGCGCTTTGGTGGGGCTTGGTGCGTCGGTCGGGGCGATGGTTTGGCGGGGATAAAGCGCGGAGACCGGACGGTGCAGCGCCATCCCGCGGGCAGGCGCTGCGCCGTCCTCAGCCGAGCTTCCGCCGATTTCTATTTGAGTTGCTCGGGAAAGTCATATACGCCGGATGGTTGTCCATTTATAAGCCTATTAAGGCGACTTACGCCAAACATAGAAAAAACAAAAAAATCCCCAAGAGGGCAAAAAGACAAATTACGACTATCAGAGAAAACCCAATTCTTTCTGCAATGCTGCCTCCCTCAATGGATTCCAGCCAGTCAATAACCGGTGATCCCAAGAAAGAAATAGGCACAATCGCAATAATGAATCCGAAAAAATCTGGGATTGGCCCTCTATCGAAGTCTGTGACGTCTATTGGCCTCAGCTCTGGTAGGGCCTTCGGGTTACTCTCCAAGCCTTCCAATACACATCCATCATGTAGGATTTGTATACATATCAATCTACGACGTGGCAGGTGTAGATCAGCAATGTCGATTGTGTTGTCATCATAGCTAATGTTTAGGCGCCCAGAGTCCTTCAAATCGATTTGTTTCACTGAATAAATGGTGCCCGCGTTTCGTTTTAGTTGAAACGGAACGCCTAAGAAGTCACCGTCGTCTAGTGAGATATCTGAATTATTGATCAACAAGACAGAATCTCTTACCAGCGCCGTTCCCTTATCTCCGGCAGCGGAGAGAACAATTTCTGGGAACTGACTATTCCGGATAAATGTGGTGCGCCTATAATCCATCAAAATAGTAGACTTACGCCTCTTTCGCCACTGCAAGATAGCGAAAATAGAACCAATAATTGTAAGGGTTGCTGCTACGCCATTGATAAACTGACCATACGACGAGTAAATATCGGCAAGCCACTCAAACATCCAACTCCTCCACGAACCGCGCGTTCTCCTGGATATACTGGAAGCGCAGTTCCGGCTTCTTGCCCATCAGCCGTTCCACCAGATCGCCGGTCTCGCCCGGGGCGTCCTCGTCCACCGACACGCGGATCAGTTTGCGCGACGCCGGGTCCATCGTGGTTTCCTTGAGGTCCTTGGCGTCCATCTCTCCCAGGCCCTTGAAGCGGCTGACGTCGATCTTTCCCTTGCCGCCGAGGCCCTTCGCCAGCCATTCGTCCCGCTCGGCCTCGTCCAGGCAATAGACCCGTTTCGCGCCTTGCGTCAGGCGGAAGAGAGGGGGGCAGGCGAGGTAGAGGTGGCCGCGGTCGATCAGCGGGCGCATCTGGGTGAAGAAGAAGGTCATCAGGAGCGCCGCGATATGGGCGCCGTCGACATCGGCGTCGGTCATGATGATGACCTTGTCATAGCGCAGATCCTCGATGTTGAACCTGGTGCCCATGCCGGTGCCCAGCGCCTGGCAAAGGTCCGAGATTTCGGCGTTCTGGCCGAGTTTCGAGGACGCGGCCCCGAGGACGTTGAGGATTTTCCCGCGGAGCGGCAGGAGGGCCTGGGTTTTCCGGTCGCGCGCCATCTTGGCCGATCCGCCCGCGCTGTCGCCTTCGACGATGAACAATTCGGTGCCGTCGCGCGCCGATTGCGAACAATCGACCAGCTTGCCGGGCAGGCGCAGGCGCTTGGTGGCGGATTTGCGGGCGGTTTCCTTTTCCTGTTTCCGGCGCAGGCGTTCCTCGGCGCGCAGGACGAGGAAATCGAGGATGGCACCGGCGGATTTCGTGTTGGCGGCGAGCCAGTTGTCGAAATGGTCGCGCACCGCGCCCTCGACCATCCGGGCGGCCTCGGTCGTGGCGAGGCGGTCCTTGGTCTGGCCCACGAATTCGGGTTCGGCGATGAAGCAGGACACCAGCGCGGCCCCACCCGAGGTCAGGTCATCACGGGTGATCTGGGCGGATTTGCGGTTGCCCGCAAGTTCGCCATAGGCGCGGATGCCCTTGAGGATCGCGGCCCAGAAGCCCTGTTCATGGGTGCCCCCCTCGGGCGTGGGGACGGTGTTGCAATAGGACTGGATGAAGCCGTCGCGCGCGGGCGTCCAGTTGATCGCCCATTCGACGGAGCCGGGGGCGTTGAAGCGGGGCTGAAATTCGACCTTCCCGGCGAAAGGCGTGTCGGCATAGGTGGCGGCGGAGCCGAGGGTTTCGGCAAGGTAATCGGCGAGGCCGCCGGGGAAGTGAAAGACGGCCTCCGTCGGGGTTTCACCGTCATCGATGGCGGATTTCCAGCGGATCTCGACGCCCGAGAACAGGTAGGCCTTGGAGCGGACCATCTTGAGCAGGCGGGCGGGTTTGAACCGGTGGGCGCCGAAGATCTGGTCATCGGCGTGGAAGGTGACGGAGGTGCCGCGCCGGTTGGCCACGGGGCCCGCCGGGGTGACGGGGCCCTGCGGCAGGCCCCGGGAAAATTCCTGCACGAAGAGCTCGCGGTTGCGGGCGACCTCGACGCGCAGATGGTCCGACAGGGCGTTGACGACGCTGACGCCCACGCCGTGCAGGCCGCCCGAGGTCTGGTAGGCCTTGCCGGAGAACTTGCCGCCCGCATGCAGGGTGCAAAGGATCACCTCGAGCGCGGATTTGTCGGGGAATTTCGGATGCGGGTCGACGGGGATGCCGCGGCCGTTGTCGCGGATGGTGACCGAGAAATCCTCGTGCAGCTCCACCTCGATGCGGGAGGCGTGGCCTGCCACCGCCTCGTCCATCGAGTTGTCCAGAACCTCGGCCACGAGGTGATGGAGCGCGCGTTCATCGGTGCCGCCGATATACATGCCGGGGCGTTTGCGGACGGGTTCCAGCCCCTCGAGCACCTCGATGGAGGAGGCGTCGTAATCGGTCGGGGACTGGCTGCCGGACAGGAGGTCTCCGCTATCGGTGGGGGCCATGGCGCTGCTCTATCTTGTGTGGTGGTGGGGGGATCATGGCAGGTTTGGGGCCGCGCGGGAAGGGCCGTGCAGGGCGGTTTTGAGGCCGCGACTTGACCTGCCTCAAGGCGATTGCAACGGATTTGTGACAGTGTCGACCGATCCGAGCCCTTCGCGTTAAGGAATTTTGCATCATGAAAGACTTCGAATCCGGCGGGGCCGCCGGGGAGGGCGCAGGCATGCCCGCGCCCGTCAAACCCGCCCGTGGTCGCCTGCACCCCAGTGCCGCCGAGATCCGGGCCGCCTTCGAGACCGGCGCCTATCCCTATGACACCAAGATGACGCGGCGCAGCTACGAGGCGCAGAAGGCCAGGCTGCAGGCCGAGCTTCTGAAGGTGCAGAAATGGGTGGGCGAGACCGGGCAGAGGATCGTGGTGCTGTTCGAGGGGCGCGACGCGGCCGGCAAGGGCGGCACGATCAAGCGCTTCACCGAACATCTGAACCCCCGCGAGGCACGGGTGGTGGCGCTGAACAAGCCCACTGACCTAGAACGCGGGCAATGGTATTTCCAGCGTTATGTCGAACACCTGCCCACGGCGGGCGAGATCGTGTTTTACGACCGGTCCTGGTACAACCGGGCGGGCGTGGAACGGGTGATGGGGTTCTGCGAGCCGGGCGAATACCTTGAATTCATGCGCCAGACCCCGGAGCTGGAGCGGATGCTGACCCGGTCGGGCATCAAGCTGTACAAATACTGGTTCTCGGTCACGCAGGAGGAACAACGCCTGCGCTTTTCCAGCCGCGAAACCGACCCGCTGAAGCGGTGGAAACTGTCGCCCATCGACAAGGCGAGCCTGGACAAATGGGATGATTACACCGAGGCGAAGGAGGCGATGTTCTTCTACACCGACACCGCCGATGCGCCCTGGACGGTGATCAAGTCCGACGACAAGAAGCGCGCGCGGCTGAATTGCATGCGCCATTTCCTGTCGACACTGGATTACCCCGACAAGACCCCCAAGATCGCCAAGGCGCCCGACCCGTTGATCGTGGGGCAGGCCAGCCACGTGATCCACCGGGCCGACCACATCCTGGGCACGTCGCTGCACCCGGAGACGCGCCGCGTGCATCCGGTGACATCGGACGCCTAGGCGCGGTCAGAAATAGGCGAGATAGGCGGGGTCGGACCCGTCGAAGCCGAAGTAATAGTCCAGCGTGGCATCATCGACGATGTTGCGCTGCGAGGCGACCGAGCCCAGCGCGATGAGAAGCGGCAGATCGTCCTCGGAGAGAGCGCCGCCTTCGAGAAGCTCGATCCCCATGGCGAGGCCGTCGATGATCTCGTGGTTCATCAGCGTGTTGGCGTATTCGAAGTAGTATTCGCCGTCTTCGATCGTCATCAGCTGTTCTTCGATGGCGTCTTCGAAATGGCCCGACAGGTGGATGACGAAATTGTCGCTCATCTGCTGCGAGCGCAGCTGTGCATCGACTTCGCCCACCAGCGCATCGATGCCGTCATCGATCACGCCCGCCGAAGCGATGGCCATGCTGACCGCCGCCGCGCTGAGCACGGTCCAATCGACCGTCACGGCGCCACGCTCGTCGGCTAGAAATCGTAGAATTGCGGCAGACATCTTCTGATCTTTCCCCTGGTTGGGGTGATATGACCAAAGAACCGGGCGAAAATGTGGCGGATTGCGCCCCGATCGGGCAACAATCCCGCGGGCCGGGGCGCGTCGGGGCCATTGCCATGGCGGGCGGAGCCATCATATCTGGGGTATGAGGCGAAAATCGGGCATCGCGGCAATCGTCGCGGTTCTGGCGTGGTCCGGGCCGGCGGCGGCGCATCCGCATATCTTCATCGATGCGGGCTTCACGCTGATCCGTGACGCCGGTGGGCAGTTTTCGGCCATCGAGGTAAGATGGCGATATGATGAGCTTTATTCATTGATTTTGCTGGAAGATTACGGTCTCGACCCGGATTACGACCTGGTGCTGACCGAGGCCGAGATCGAGGCGACGCTTGGCTTTGATCTGAACTGGAGCGGCGGGTTCACCGGCGGGCTGGTGGTAACGCAGGACGGCGCCGAGGTCGGGCTGGGTCCGCCCGAGCCCGTGTCGCTGACGCTGTTGCCATCGGGGCGGATCGAAACAATCCACCGGCGCCCTTTGATTGACGTTGCGTCAGCGCCATTGAGCGTGTCGATCCATGATCCCGAATTCTACATCGCCTTCGAAATGATTCTTCCCGCGGCTGTGGCAGGCGCGCCCGAGTGCAGTGCCGAGCTGGTGCGCGCCGATCTGGACCGCGCCTATGCCATCCTGGAGGCGGCGCTGGACGAGATCGGCGGTGCCGTGGCGGCCGAGGATAATTTTCCGCCCGTGGGCGCCCATTTCGCCGACCGGGTGGAGGTGACATGCCCCGCCTCGTGATCCTTGCCGTCGTTGTCGCGGTTTTGGCGGGTCTGGCGGCGCTTTACCTGAGCGGGGCGGACCGCGCGGTGCAGGCCTGGGCGCTGGAGGGCCAGCGCGAGACGCAGAACGCGATGGCCGGGGCGCTGCGCGCGCTGCGCGCGGGCGATCTGGCGGCGGTGGGGCCGCTTCTGGCGATCTGTTTCGGCTACGGGTTCTTTCACGCGGCGGGGCCGGGGCATGGCAAATTACTGATCGGCGCCTATGGCGCGGCGGCCGAGGTGGGCGCGGTGAAACTGTCGCTGGTGGCGCTGGCCTCTTCGCTGGCGCAGGGGTTGGCGGCGGTGGCGCTGGTGGGCGCGGGGGTTGCGATCTGGGGGTGGAGCCGGACCCGGATGACCGACCTGGCCGATGACCTGTTCGCGCCGCTGAGTTTCGGGGCGATCGCGCTGATCGGGGTGTGGCTGGTGCTGCGCGGGTTGGGGGGGATGTGGCGGCTGCGGGGGCAACCGGCCGCAGGTCATGATCACGGCAACGATCACGATCACGACCATGCCCATCACGGGCCGGACCGGACCTGTGCCACCTGTGGCCATGCCCATGCGCCCGATCCCGCCGCCATCGCCCGCGCCCGCGACTGGCGGGATATCGCCGCGCTGATCGGGGCGGTGGCGATCCGGCCCTGCACCGGGGCCCTGTTCCTGTTGATCCTGACCGCGCAGATGGGCGTGTTCTGGGTGGGGGTGCTGGGCACGGTGGCGATGGCGCTGGGCACGGCCAGCGTGACGGTGGCGGTGGCGGTCTCGGCGGTGGGGCTGCGGCGCGGGATGCTGGCGGGGCTGTCGGGAAACGCGACGCTGGCGCGGGTGCAGCCGATGCTGGAGATCGGGATCGGGCTGGTGGTGGCGGTGGTTGCGGGCCAGTTCGCGCTGCGGCTGATCTGACGGGGACCGGACAGGCGGCTGACGCGTTGGGTGACGGGCGCATCTGGACGCGGCGCGGGGCCGGGACTAAGGCGGGCGGATGGCCCCCTTGTCGCATCATCTCCGCGCCACGCTGACCCTTGGTCTGCCGCTGATCGGTGGCATGGTCGCGCAGGCCGCGATCCAGCTGACCGATACGGTGATGGTGGGCTGGTACGGGGTGATCGAGCTGGCCGCCGTGGCGCTGGCGAGCGCCTATTTCCACACCATCATGATCGTCGGGCTGGGCTTTGGCCTTGCCGTCACGCCGCTGGTGGCGGCGGCGGCGACCAATGGCGACCGGACGCAGGTGCGGCGCGTCACCCGGATGGGGCTGTGGATCGCGCTGATCTTTTCGGCCGCCGTGATGCCGCTGTTCTGGTTTTCCGGCGCGATCCTGCTGGCGCTGGGGCAGGAGGCTGAGATCGCCCGGATCGGGCAGGACTACCTGCGCATCGCCGGTTGGGCGATCGCGCCCGCCGTTCTGCTGGGCGTCTTCCGGGGCTACCTTTCGGCGCTGGAGCATACGCGCATCGTTTTGTGGGCGACGCTGGCCGGCGTGGTGCTGAACGCGGGTCTCAACTGGGTGCTGATCTTCGGCAATCTGGGCTTTCCCGAGCTTGGGGTGCGGGGGGCGGCCATCGCCTCGGTCGGCACGCAGGCCCTGATCTGCGCGATCCTTGCGGCCTATTCGGGGCTGCAGCGCGAGCTGCGGGCCGACACGTTGTTCCTGCGGTTCTGGCGGCCCGACCGGGAAGCGATGGGCGAGGTGTTCCGGCTGGGCTGGCCGATTTCGCTGACGCTGCTGTCGGAGACGGGGCTGTTCATCGCCACCAATATCATGATGGGCTGGATCGGGCCCAACGAGCTGGCCGCGCATGGTATCGCGATCCAGATCGCGTCGCTGACCTTCATGGTGCATATCGGGCTGAGCCAGGCCGCGACAGTGCGGGTGGGGCGCGCGCGGGGCGGGGCCGATCCCCTCGCCTTGCGGCGCGCGAGCATCGCGGCGCTGATCTGGTCGGGGGCGATGGTGGTGGCGACGATGACGGCGTTCCTGGCGCTGCCCGAACTGCTGATCGGTGCGTTTCTGGACCCCGCCGACCCGCTGCGCCCGGTGATCATCGGGATCGGCGTGGGGCTTTTGGCGGTTGCGGCGCTGTTCCAGCTGGCCGATGCGGCGCAGGTGATGGCGCTGGGTCTGCTCCGCGGTGTGCAGGACACGCGGGTGCCGATGATCTATGCGGTGGTCAGCTATTGGGGCGTGGGGGTGCCTGCGGCCTATGTGTTCGGTTTCGTGCTCGGATGGGGCGGGCAGGGGATCTGGCTGGGTCTGGTCGTCGGGCTGGCGCTGGCCGGGGCCACGATGATGACGCGGTTCTGGCGCGGGCAGGCCCGGGTCGAGCTGAGGGCGATGGCGGGGTGACCCCCGCCCCCCGGCCCCCCTATGCCTGCCCCACCTCGTGCAGGATGCGCGCCCAGGACCGGGTGCCGCGGTGAAAGCTTTCGAGATCGTATTTCTCGTTCGGGGAATGCATCGCGTCGTCGTCATTGCCGAAGCCTGCCAGCAGCGAATCCACCCCCAGCACCTCCTTGAAATATCCCGCCACGGGGATCGAGCCGCCGCTGCCGATATAGGCGGCCTTGCCGGGCCATTCGGTGCTGAGCGCGTCGAGGGCTATGGCGAAGGCGGGGTGGGAGATGTCCATGGCGCTGGCGGGCGCGGCGCCATGGTCGTGGAATTCGACGCTGCAATCTGCGGGCAGCTGCGCGCGGACCCAGGCGCGGAACGCGTCGCGCACCTTTGCCGGGTCCTGCCCCGCGACAAGGCGAAAGCTGACCTTGGCCGAGGCCTTGGACGGGATCACGGTCTTGAACCCCGCGCCGGTATAGCCGCCGATCATGCCGTTGATTTCCGCCGTGGGCCGCGACCAGAGCCGTTCGAGCGGTGTCCGGTCGGCCTCGCCCGAAGGCAGGCTCAGCCCCACCTCGCCGAGGAAGGCGTCGGCATCGAAGCCCAATGCCGTCCAGCCCTCCAGCACTTCGGCGGGCGGGTCGATAATGTCGTCATAAAAGCCCGGCACCTGCACCCGGCCCTTATCGTCATGCAAGGCCCCGAGGATGCGCGTCAGCACCCGGTTGGGGTTCATCGCCATGCCGCCATATTGGCCGGAATGCAGGTCGATCCGGGGGCCGGTGATCGTGATCTCCTCGCCCACCAGGCCGCGCAGCGAGGTGGTGATCGCGGGCACGCCGCGTGCGAACAACCCGGTGTCGCAGATCAGCGCGAGGTCGGCGCGCAGTTCGTCGGCGTTTTCGGTCAGGAACGGCACGAGGGAGGGGGATCCCGATTCCTCCTCGCCCTCGAAGAAGACGGTGATCCTGCAGGGCAGGGCGCCGGTTTCGGCCTTGTGGGCGCGCAGCGCCTCGACCAGCGTCATCAGCTGGCCCTTGTCATCGACCGCTCCGCGCGCGCGGATCACCTTTCGGCCATCCACCTCCTGCAATTCGGGGTCGAACGGGTCGCGGTGCCACAGGTCCAGCGGGTCGACCGGCTGCACGTCGTAATGGCCGTAAAGGAGCAGATGCGGCCCCGGCCCGTCGCCATGGGCCACCACCATCGGGTGCCCCGAAGTGGGCCGCACCGCCGCGTCGAGCCCGATGGAGGCCAGATCGGCGGCCAGCCATTCGGCGGCGCGGGCGACATCGGCATCATAGGCCGGATCGGTCGAGATCGAGGGGATGCGCAGCAGGTCGAACAGCCGGTCGAGGGCGGCGGGCAGATCGGTGTCGATACGGTCGAGCACGGCGGACAGCGTCATGGGCGGGCCTTTCGGAAACAGGGTTTCGTCAGCCGCGACCATATGGTGTCACGGGTCCGTGTCCAGTGCGGCGGAACGGTTGAGGCAGGGCCTGTGTTGGGCTATGCGGGCCGCGATCCGGGACCACTGCCCCCACCCATGAGGATGACGATGAAACCATATCTTCTTGCCGCCGCCCTGCTGGCCGCAACGGGCCTGCCCGTGATGGCGCAGGACCTGCCCGACCTGCGCGAGGCGCGCGACCTGGTCTTTGCCGAGGACGGCGCGGTGGAATGGGAGGTGATGCCCCATGACAGCCTGTCGGATATCGAGATCGCCACGCTGGAACAGCTGAACCTGATCCAGCCGCAGCCCTATTACGCCGCCATGGCCATCGCCCCCGATGCGGGGCTGCAGGCGGCCACGACATCGCTGGCGGCCAATTACCATGACGAGGAAAACGCCCGCACCGCCGCGCTGGCGGCCTGCGAGGCGGCGCGCAGCGGCGGCGCGGCCTGCGTGGTGGTGATGGTGATCCGGCCCGAGGGCTATGAGGAAGGCCGCGCGCTGCAATTGTCATCGGAGGCCACGCAGGCGCTGCGGCGCGAGTATCGGCGGCTGAACCGGGCAGACCGGGCGCTGGCCACCAGTGCGGCGACAGGACAATGGGGCGTGGGCGAGGGGCGCGAGGCCGCGCTGGAAGCCTGTGGCGCCGAGGATTGCGAGATCGTCATCGAGGGCTGAGTGCCTGCGGCGGACGGGTGTGCCTGCGGCTTGATCCACGTCAAAGTGGCCCGCGCGGCATTTTGTAACTTGGTCCCCATACTCACGGGGTTCTAGGTGTGTTTGCGACACCTGTGCGGGGCGCGGCCCCGCCGCACGGACCATAAAGCCAGCGTAAAGGGGGCGGCCTTCGGGATGCCCTTGGAGGATGACGCCAGTGAATTACGAAACCGCGCTGCAGACCGCGATCGACCGGCTGCATGACGAGGGCCGCTACCGCACCTTCATCGACATCGAACGCATCAAGGGCCAGTTCCCGAACGCGGTCTGGAACCGCCCCGACGGCACCCGGCAGGACATCACCGTCTGGTGCGGCAATGATTACCTGGGCATGGGGCAGCACCCGGCAGTGCTTGAGGCGATGCATGACGCGCTGGCCGCGACCGGCGCAGGCTCGGGCGGGACGCGCAACATTTCCGGCACGACCGTCTATCACAAGCGCCTGGAAGAAGAACTGGCCGATCTGCATGACAAGGAAGCCGCGCTTCTGTTCACCTCGGCCTATATCGCCAATGACGCCACGCTGAGCACGCTGCCGAAACTGTTTCCCGGGCTGATCATCTATTCCGACAGTCTGAACCATGCCTCGATGATCGAGGGCATCCGCCGCAATGGCGGGTCGAAACGGGTGTTTGCCCATAACGACCTGGACGACCTGCGCGCCAAGCTGGCCGCCGATGACCCGGCCGCGCCCAAGCTGATCGCGTTTGAATCGATCTATTCGATGGACGGGGATTTCGGCCTGATCGCCGAGATCTGCGATATCGCCGATGAATTCGGCGCGCTGACCTACCTGGATGAGGTGCACGCGGTGGGCATGTACGGCCCGCGCGGCGGCGGGGTGGCCGAACGCGACCGGCTGGCCCACCGGATCGACATCATCAACGGCACGCTGGGCAAGGCGTTCGGGGTGCATGGCGGGTATATCGCGGCCTCGGGCCGGATGTGCGACGCGGTGCGGTCCTATGCGCCGGGCTTCATCTTCACCACCTCGCTGCCGCCGGTCGTGGCGGCGGGCGCTGCGGCCTCGGTCGCGCATCTGAAGACCGATCAGGCGCGTCGCGACCTGCACCAGGAGCGCGCCAAGGTGCTGAAGCTTCGGCTGAAGGGGATGGGTCTGCCGATCATCGATCACGGGTCGCATATCGTGCCGGTGATCGTGGGCGATCCGGTGCATACCAAGAAGATCTCGGACATGCTGCTGAATGATTTCGGCATCTACGTGCAGCCGATCAATTTCCCCACCGTGCCGCGCGGCACCGAACGCCTGCGGTTCACCCCGTCGCCGGTTCACACGCCGCCCATGATGGATGCGCTGGTGCATGCGATGGATGCACTCTGGAGCCATTGTGCGCTGAATCGCGCCGAACTGTCGGCCTGAGCGTTTCGGGGGTGCAGCGCCGCCCCCGTCATGTTATGCGTCCCGCCAGTTGCGTCGGGGCTTTGAAACCTGCCGCAGCTAGGGTAATGTGTCGGTAACGATAACAGGCTATCCCCGCGATGCGGGGTGGTTCGAAACCGGCAAGGGCAGGGGCACGGCCAGATGGGCCAGGACATGCACCAGGATGACCGCGATGACGTCGCCGGGGCGGCGGGCGCCGGGGCGCGGGTTTCCGTGTCGGCTGTGTCCGGGTCTTCCGAGCCCGTGGCGACGGTGTCCGCGGCTTCCGTGTCCGCGCCGTCCTCGGGGTTCGAGGGGTATGACGTGGTCGACGTGACCCTTGGCGACCTGATGCGCGGCGAACGCGCGACGCTGGGCAAATCGCTTCTGGATGTCGAACGCGAACTCAGGATCAGCGCGAGCTATATCGCCGCGATCGAGAACGGCGATGTCGGCGCGTTTTCCTCGCCCGGCTTCATCGCGGGCTATGTGCGGTCTTACGCGCGCTATATCGGCATGGACCCGGAATGGAGTTTCCGGCGGTTCTGCGACGAAACCGGGTTCGGCGGGGTCGGCGGCATTTCGGGACAGGCGGTGCGCAACCCGTCCCGCTTCGCGCCTCTGGCCAATGCGGCGCCCGCCCGGCGCCGGTCGCTGCCGGAGGTGCCGGTGTCGCTCCATCCCGACGAGGTGCTGCCGCGCGCCCGCTATGATTTCCGCCCCAAGGACCGGTTCTGGGACCGTGTCGAACCGGGCGTTCTGGGCTCCTTCACGGTGCTGGCTGCGCTGGTCGGCGTGATCGGTTACGGCGCCTGGGTGGTGCTCTACGATATTCAGCGGGTGCAGATCGCGCCCATAGACGAGGCGCCGGTGCCAATGGCGCAGCTCGACCCGCTGGCCGGGGCCGCCGCGGGCACGTTCGACGCGGTGCAGGGCTTCGATATCGAGATGCCGGGCGGCGATGACGTGGCGCGGCTCTACCGGCCGCAGGCGCTGGAAACCCCGGTTCTGACGCCGCGCGACGAGGCGCTGGCAACGCTGGACCCCGACGAGGTCGGTACGCTGGGCGGATTGCAGACCGCGCCGCGCGACGAGGTGGCCACCGCCGAGCCGAGCGTGCAGGTCACCGAACCGCCCGCCGATGACGTCCTGATCTTCGCCGTGCGCCCGACCTGGGTGCGCGTGACCTCGGCAAGGGGCATCACGCTGTTCGAAGGCACGCTGAACGCCGGCGACAGCTATGCCGTGGCCGCCGAGGAGGAACCGCCGGTGCTGCAATCGGGCAATGCCGGATCGCTCTATTTCGCGGTGAACGGTCTGACCATGGGCCCCGCGGGAACCGGTGCCATCGTGGTGCGTGACATCGCGCTGTCGGCCGATGCCATCACCGAGGCCTTTCCGATGGCCGATGCCAGTGCCGACCCCGACCTGCCCGCCGTCGCGGAACTGGTGCTCGACCCCGCCAGCCGCTGATCCGCGACGCCAGGGCGATTGTGCCCGCGGGCGGGCTCGCTTACATTGCTTGCAAGTTATCCGCGCCCCCGCGCCCGTCCGCATGAGTGTCTGAGCGATGTCGCACAACCCGATCCGTCCCTGGCGCAATATCGACCGCCGCAAGAGCCGTCAGATCCATGTGGGAGGCGTGCCCGTGGGCGGCGATGCCCCGATCAGCGTGCAGACCATGACCAACACGCTGACCACGGATATCAAGGGCACGATCGAACAGGTGCAGGCCGCCGCAGAAGCCGGCGCCGATATCGTGCGCGTGTCCGTCCCCGACCAGGACAGTGCGCGCGCCCTGAAGGAGATCACCCGCGAGAGCCCGGTGCCGATCGTCGCCGATATCCATTTCCATTACAAACGCGGCATCGAGGCGGCGGAGGCGGGGGCGGCCTGTCTCAGGATCAATCCCGGCAATATCGGATCACAGGACCGGGTGAAGGAGGTGATCCGCGCCGCGCGCGATCACAATTGTTCGATCCGGATCGGGGTGAATGCGGGGTCGCTGGAAAAGCACCTGCTTGAAAAATACGGCGAGCCCTGCCCGGACGCGATGGTCGAAAGCGGCATGGATCACATCAAGATCCTCGAAGACAACGATTTCCACGAATTCAAGATCTCGATGAAGGCCTCCGACGTATTCATGACGGTCGCCGCCTACACGATGCTGGCCGACCAGACCGACGCGCCGTTTCACCTGGGCATCACCGAGGCAGGCGGGTTTGTCGGCGGCACGGTGAAATCGGCGATCGGGCTGGGCAACCTGCTTTGGGCGGGGATGGGCGACACGATGCGGGTGTCCCTGAGCGCCGATCCGGTCGAAGAGGTCAAGATCGGGTTCGAGATATTGAAATCGCTCGGGCTCAGGCATCGCGGGGTCCAGATCATCTCCTGTCCGTCCTGTGCGCGGCAGGGGTTTGACGTGATCCGGACGGTCGAGGTGCTGGAGAAGCGGCTGGAGCATATCAAGACGCCGATGTCGCTCAGCATCATCGGCTGCGTGGTGAACGGGCCCGGTGAGGCGCTGATGACCGATGTGGGGTTCACGGGCGGCGGCAACGGGGCCGGCATGGTGTATCTGGCGGGCAAGCAGAGCCACAAGATGACCAATGACCAGATGGTCGACCATATCGTCGAACAGGTGGAAAAGAAGGCCGAGGAGCTGGAGGCCGCGCGCGCCGAGACGGTGGAGGCCGCCGAGTAGCGGCCGGGTTCCGCGGCCGCTGCCGCGCGACGGCCGTCCGGGTGCCTCCGGTTCGCGGCGGATGTTTGTGTGCCGCCGGGTCGCGGCGGCGGTGGCGCAGCGGGCGCGGGGGCCGTCCCGGCCCGTCGCGCGGCGCTGCGGGGCGGGCCCGGATCGGCAGGCGCTGGTGATGTCCGGCTGACCGCGTGTTCAGGTATTTTTGAAGCAAAGAGGGGCGGGGTTTGTCCTTGGTGGCAGGCGCCCGGGGTGGAATGGCGAAGGGCACGAGCGGGCGCGGGCAGCGCGATTTGCGGGTGCGGGTGAAGACCGCGAAGGGACGCAAGCTGAGTTCCACGCGCTGGCTGGAGCGGCAGCTGAACGACCCGTATGTGGCGCGGGCGCGGCGCGAGGGCTATCGCGGGCGGGCCGCCTACAAGATCCTCGAACTCGATGACAAATACGGGTTCCTGAAGCCCGGTGCGCGGGTGGTGGACCTGGGGGCCGCACCCGGCGGCTGGAGCCAGGTGGCCGTGGCGCGCGTGAACGCGCTGGGTGAGATGGCGGGCAAGCCGGTGGGCCGCGTCGTGGGCATCGATCTGCAGGAGATCGAGCCGGTGCCGGGGGCGGATCTGCATGTGCTGGATTTCCTGGAAGAGGGCGCCGATGACAAGGTGAAGGCGTGGCTCGACGGGCCCGCGGACGTGGTGATGAGCGACATGGCCGCCAGCGCCTCGGGCCACAAGCAGACCGACCATCTGCGGATCGTGGCCCTGTGCGAGGCGGCGGCGGAGCTGGCCTTTGACGTGCTGGAACCGGGGGGCACTTTCGTGGCCAAGGTGCTGGCCGGCGGGGCGGAGGCGGGGTTGCAGGCCACGCTGAAACAGCGCTTTGACAAGGTCGCCAATGTGAAACCCCCGGCGTCCCGGTCGGACAGTTCCGAGAAATTCGTCGTGGCAACGGGATTTAAGGGGGTGAGCCCCGGTTCAGCCGAAGGCTGATGACCGGTCCGGTGGACCGGTCAAGGGGCGAACGGGCGGCGCCCCGGCAAGGCCCCGGTTCAGCCGAAGGCTGATGACCGGTCCGGTGGACCGGTCAAGGGGCGAACGGGCGGCGCCCCGGGGCGCCGTGTTCCGGGAAAGATGAAACGGAAGGGGGCGGGGCGCGGCAGACCCAGATTTCGTCCTTTTCTTTCCGCCGCCCCCATGGGATAGGGACGTGCCAACGCACACCTCCCACGGAGACCCCCCATGGAGATTCGCGAGGCGCTTACCTTCGACGATGTTTTGCTGGTTCCGGGCGCAAGCGCGGTTCTGCCCGGTGATGCCGACACCCGCACCCGGGTGACCAGGCGGATCGCGCTGAACATTCCGCTGCTGAGTTCCGCGATGGACACGGTGACCGAGGCGCGCATGGCGATCGCCATGGCGCAGGCGGGGGGCATGGGGGTCATCCACCGCAATCTCGATGTCGATGCCCAGGCGCGCGAGGTGCGGCGCGTGAAGCGGTTCGAAAGCGGGATCGTCTACAACCCCGTCACGCTGCGCCCCGACCAGACGCTGGCCGATGCGCGGGCCCTGACCGAACGCTACGGGTTTTCGGGGTTTCCGGTGGTCGATGCCGACCGGCGGGTTCTGGGGATCGTGACCAATCGCGACATGCGGTTCGCCGAACGGGACGACACGCCGGTCCATGCGATGATGACCGCCGAAAACCTGGCGGTGCTGCACGAACCCGCCGACCGGGGCGAGGCGATCAGCCTGATGAAGGTGCGGCGGATCGAGAAGCTGCTGGTGACCGATGCCGGGGGGCGGCTGACCGGGCTTCTGACGCTGAAGGATACCGAGCAATCGGTGCTGAACCCGCAGGCCTGCAAGGATGAATTGGGGCGGCTGCGCGTGGCGGCGGCTACGACGGTGGGCGATGCGGGGTTTGAACGCTCCGAGGCGCTGGTCGATGCGGGATGCGACCTGATCGTGATCGACACCGCGCATGGCCATTCCGAAGGGGTGGCGCGCGCGGTGGAACGGGTCAAGGCGCTGTCGAATGACGTGCAGGTGGTGGCGGGCAATGTGGCCACCGCCGAGGGCACGCGCGCCCTGATCGATGCGGGCGCGGATGCGGTGAAGGTGGGGATCGGGCCCGGGTCGATCTGCACCACGCGGATCGTGGCGGGCGTGGGGATGCCGCAGCTGACCGCGATTTCCGATTGCGCGAACGCGGCGGCGGCCTCGGGCGTGCCGGTGATCGCCGATGGCGGCATCAAGTATTCCGGCGATTTCGCCAAGGCGATCGCGGCGGGCGCGCATTGCGCGATGGTGGGCAGCATGATCGCGGGCACGGACGAATCCCCCGGCGAGGTGATCCTGTACCAGGGGCGGTCGTTCAAATCCTATCGCGGCATGGGCAGCCTGGGCGCGATGGCGCGCGGATCGGCCGACCGGTATTTCCAGAAGGATGCCGCCAGCGACAAGCTGGTGCCCGAGGGGATCGAGGGGCAGGTGCCCTACAAGGGATCGGCGGGCACCGTGATCCACCAGCTGGTGGGCGGCTTGCGCGCGGCGATGGGCTATACCGGCTGCGCGACCATCGACGAGATGCGGCAGAACTGCAATTTCGTTCGGATCACCGGGTCGGGGTTGAAGGAAAGCCATGTCCATGACGTGCAGATCACCCGCGAAAGCCCGAATTACCGGCTTGGCTGAGCCGCGATGACACCCGCGGCGCGGCATGCGGCGGCCATCGGCGTGCTGGATGCCTGGGCGGACGGGGTGGCGGCGGAACAGGCGCTGACCCGCTGGGCGCGCGGGGCGCGCTATGCCGGGTCGGGGGACCGCGCCGCGGTGCGTGACCTTGTCTATGGCGTGTTGCGGCAAAAGGGCAATTGCGCGGCTTTCGGCGGCGGAACGGATGGGCGCGCGCTGATCCTGGGGCTGATGCGGCTCAGGGGGGCGGACCCGGGCGCGGTGTTCACCGGCGCCCTGCATGCGCCCCCCCCCCTGACGGCGGCGGAGGACGGGGCGCGGGATGTCACGCCCGACCCCGCGCGCGATGTTCCGGACTGGATGTTGCCGTTGCTTGCGGCGCGCATTGGGGCGGAGCTGCCGCGCCTGCTTGCGGCGATGGGCACGCGCGCGCCGGTCTATCTGCGCGTCAACCGGCGCAAGGCGGACAGTGCGGCGGCGCTGGCGCGGCTGGCGGAGGACGGGGTGAACGCGCGGGCGGTGCCGGGCAGCGACACCGCGCTGGAGGTGACGGAGGGGCCGCGGCGCCTGCGCAGGTCCGCCGCCTATGGCGAGGGTTGGGTCGAGTTGCAGGACCTGTCGGCGCAGAGGGCCGTGGCGGCTCTGCCCTGGCCCGCGACGGGGAAGATCCTCGATTACTGTGCCGGTGGCGGGGGCAAGACGCTGGCGATTGCCGACCGGACGGGGGCGGCGGTGTTCGCCCATGATGCCCTGCCGCGCCGGATGGCCGACCTGCCTGCGCGCGCGGCGCGGGCGGGGGTCGGGGTGGATATGGTCGGAACCGCCGATCTGGCCCGCCACGCCCCCTATGAGGCGGTGCTGTGCGATGTGCCCTGTTCGGGATCGGGCACCTGGCGGCGCGACCCGGAGGCGAAATGGCGGCTGAGCCCCAGGGATCTGGACCGTCTGATCGCGACACAGGCCGATATCCTTGCCGCCGCCGCGCCTTTGGTCGCGCCGGGCGGGATGCTGGCCTACATGACCTGTTCGCTGTTCGAGGCCGAGAACGAGGGGCAGGTCGCTGCCTTCGAGGCCGGGCATCCGGGCTGGCGCCGCCTTGTGCAAAGGATCGACACGCCGCTGAGCGCCTCGGACGGGTTTTTCGCCGCCGCATGGCAGGCACCGGAGGGATCGGCGGCCTGATTTTAAGCTTCGCTTAACGATTGCCGGACCATATCATGTGGCGAGGCAACGCGCGGAGCCAAGGCTTGGCCGAAACGACCGATCACGACAGGCGCCCTCCAGGCATCGGCGCCCCGCCCGGCCCTGCCGCCGGGGCGCGCGACGGGCTGCAACCCCTGGTCGTTCTGGGCATCGGCGTGGTTGCGGGGGCGGGCCTGTGGCTGGGCCCCGATCCGCAGGTTCAGGTCGCGCTTTGGGCGGTTGCGGGGGGTTGTTTTGCGGGCGCCATGCTTTTGACCGCGCGGATCGTGCTGGCCCGCAGGCGGCGGCGCCAGGACCTGGCGGCCGCGGCCCGGCTAATGGAACATGACCCGCATCCCTGTTTCGCGACCGATGCCGCCGGTCGTGTGCTTGCTGCCAATGCCGCCGCGCGCCGCCGGTTCGACCGGCCGCAGGGCCGGGCGCTGGCGCAGGTGCTGGGGCCGGTCCTGCCGCAGGCTGCCGCCATCCTGCAGCGCCAGGAGGACGCGTTGCAGAAACGTGCGGCGGCCCATGAAACGGTGCAGGGCCCGCGCGGGCCGCTGCGGATCGCGGCGCACCGGGTATCGGGCGGTGCGTTCTGGCGGATCGATGATGACCCTGCAGGTGCCGTGCAGGGGGGGGACCATGTCAGCCTGCCGATGATGGTGGTCAGCCAGTCCGACACGATCCTGTCGATGAACGCGGCGATGCGCGATGTGCTGGGCCGCCGCGCGACCGGGCTGGACGAAGTGTTCGCGCAGGTGCCGGTCGTGGCCGGGCGGCGCACGACGCTGAACACCGCAAGGGGCCCGATCGAGGTGATCCCGGTGGTGCTGACCGCGCAGGACGGGCGGCGCGAGGTCTATGCCGTGCCGGGCCTGGCCGAACCGCCCGCCGCCAGCGTCGCCGCCCGCGCCTTCGAGGCGCTGCCGGTGGCGCTGTTGCATATCGGCAATGACGGGCGGTTGCTGGCGTCGAACCGTCATGCGCAGGCGCTGCTGGGCATCGACGGCACCGCCGCCGGCACGCGGTTGTCGGCCCTTGTCGAAGGGCTTGGCCGGCCGGTCAATGACTGGGTCATGGACACGCTGGCCGAACGGATCCCCAACCGGTCCGAGGTGGCGCGCGCCCGCGGCGGCGACAGGGAGACATTCCTGAAGATCACGCTCAGCCGGATCACCGATGGCACCGGCCCGTCGCTGTTGGCGGTGCTGCATGACGCCACCGCGCTGAAGACGCTGGAACAGCAATTCGTCCAGAGCCAGAAAATGCAGGCGATCGGTGAACTGGCCGGGGGCATTGCGCATGATTTCAACAACCTGCTGACCGCGATCACCGGCCATTGCGACCTGTTGATGCTGCGCCGGGACGCGGGCGACCCCGATTACGCCGACCTTGTCCAGATCAGCCAGAACGTCAATCGCGCGGCCAGTCTCGTGGGGCAGTTGCTGGCTTTCTCGCGCAAGCAGCAGCTGGAACCCGAGATCCTGGACCTGCGCGACACCATGGGGGAGCTGACGCATCTGCTGAACCGGCTGGTGGGCGAGCGGATCGCGCTGAGCCTCAGCCATGATCCCGACCTTCTGCGGGTGCGCGCCGACCGGCGGCAGCTGGACCAGGTGGTGATGAACCTGGTGGTCAATGCGCGCGACGCGATGCCCGAGGGCGGCGAGATCAGGATCGAGACGCGGATGGTCCGGCTGGAGGCGCCGTTGCTCAGGGACCGGGCCGAGGTGCCGGTGGGCCGCTACGTGACGCTCAGGGTGCGCGACCAGGGCCACGGCATTCCGCCCGACAAGCTGGAGCGCATCTTCGAGCCCTTCTTCACCACCAAGGGCACGGGCGAGGGCACCGGCCTTGGCCTGTCCATGGCCTATGGCATCGTCAAGCAATCGGGTGGCTATATCTTCGTCGACAGCGAGGTGGATATCGGCACGACCTTCACGATCTACCTGCCGGCCTTCGACACCGCCTGCGCCGCCGCCGAGGCGGGCGGCCCCGACCGCGCGGGTGAGGCCGCCGCCCCGCCCGAGGCCGTGGCGGCCAGTGGTGATGGTGCGGTGGTTCTTCTGGTCGAGGACGAGGCGCCGGTGCGTGCCTTCGCGTCGCGCGCGTTGCAATTGCGCGGCTACTGCGTGATCGAGGCGCAGAACGCCGAGGAGGCGCTGGAACGCCTGACCGACCGGTCGCTGGATGTGGACCTGTTCCTGACCGATGTGGTGATGCCGGGCATGGACGGCCCGTCCTGGGTGCGCCGCGCGCTGGAGGACCGGCCGGGCACCAAGGTGGTGTTCGTGTCGGGCTATACGGAGGATGCGCTGGAGGACGGGCGGTTCGCGATCCCCAACTCGGTCTTCCTGCCGAAACCCTTTTCCCTGGCTGAACTGACCGAAACGGTGCAGCGCCAGCTTCACTGACGGGCCGAAACCTTGGTCCAGAGGGCGAAATCGGCGGCGGCCTCGTGCTGCAGTCGTGCCCGTGTTGCAGGCGAGAGGTCCAGCGTTGCGGCGGGCGAGACATTCTGCCGATCGAGGTGAAGCGCGACCCCGAGCCGGTCTTCGAGAAACGCGATCGCGCGGTCGAACCGTTCATAGGCGAAGAGATGATCGACCCCGGTTCCGCCCGCGCCATCGGAGACAAAGCGCGACTGCCGGCCGACGCGCGCATATTCCGGCGGCGGATCGGTGAGCCACCCCTCGACGAAGGTGTCGAAGCTGAGGCCCGCGGTCGAGACCGGGGTGCCTGCCACCGCCGCCCGCCCGCGATACCGGTACCAGCTGCCCAGCCAGTCGACGGGGTCGCGGATGACCGCCATCACCTCCATCGGGCGCGCGCCCTTGTCCTCGAAGAACCGGGCCAGCTGGTTGCGGTAGCGCCGGTAGGGGACGTGTTTCATGCTGGGCGGGTTCACGATGGCCGCGTCGGCATGCGCAAGAAGGGCTGCCTCAAGCGCCGTCGTGCCGGTCTTGGGCACCGCCAGAAGGACCAGTTTTTGCTTCCAGAACACCAACATAGCCTGATCCTACCCGATCCGCGCGCGCCTGTAACGCTTTCTTAACCGCCGGCGCGCAGGGTCGGGGCGTGGAAATTTTTACTTGAAGTGTTCACGGTTTGTCTGCACAACTCTGTCAGAACAAGAGGTGAACACGAGCACGTCATTGCTGCCCTTGGCAGCGTATGGAATAAGGGGCAGAACGCCATGGCAATCGAAAATCTCCTGGACATGACCGACCGCAAGCAAGCCGACAAGCAAAAGGCGCTCGACAGCGCCCTGGCCCAGATCGAACGCCAGTTCGGCAAGGGGTCGATCATGAAACTGGGCGGTGAAAACCAGCTGCCCGATATCGAGGCGACCTCGACCGGATCGCTGGGCCTCGATATCGCGCTGGGCATCGGCGGCCTGCCCAAGGGCCGGATCATCGAGATCTACGGCCCCGAAAGTTCCGGCAAGACCACGCTGACGCTGCATGCGGTGGCCGAGGAACAGAAAAAGGGCGGGGTCTGCGCCTTCGTCGATGCCGAACACGCGCTGGACCCGCAATATGCCAAGAAGCTGGGCGTGAACCTGGATGAGCTGCTGATCAGCCAGCCCGATACCGGCGAACAGGCGCTGGAGATCACCGATACGCTGGTGCGCTCGGGCGCGGTGAGCATGGTGGTGGTCGATTCGGTCGCCGCCCTGACGCCGAAATCCGAGCTTGAGGGCGACATGGGCGATTCGAGCGTGGGCGTGCATGCCCGCCTGATGAGCCAGGCCATGCGCAAGCTGACCGGGTCGATCGCGAGGTCGAACTGCATGGTGATCTTCATCAACCAGATCCGCATGAAGATCGGCGTGATGTTCGGCAGCCCCGAGACGACGACCGGGGGCAACGCGCTGAAATTCTATGCCTCGGTCCGGCTGGATATCCGCCGCATCGGCGCGATCAAGGACCGCGAGGAGGTGGTGGGCAACGCCACCCGCGTGAAGGTGGTCAAGAACAAGGTCGCGCCGCCCTTCAAGCAGGTCGAGTTCGACATCATGTATGGCGAGGGGATTTCCAAGACCGGTGAGCTGCTCGATCTGGGCGTGAAGGCCGGCGTGGTCGAGAAATCGGGCGCCTGGTATTCCTATGGCGACGAGCGCATCGGCCAGGGGCGTGAGAATTCCAAGCAGTTCCTCAAGGACAATGCCGATATCGCCTATGACATCGAGGACAAGATCCGCGCCGCGCACGGGCTGGAATTCGGCATGTCCGAGGACGAGGGCGGCGCCGAGATGGTCGAGGACGGCTGAGCCGCCGCGCGCAGCCCTTCCTGCTGCCCGACACCCCGGGACGACACCCCGTATGACGTCACGGACGGCCCCGCGCGGGCCGTCTTTTTCGTTGCGACGGGCGGATGTCGGGGGCGTCCGGTGCGGCGCGCGTCCTCGGTGGACTTGGCTGCGGGGGGGCGCTACACCGCGCGTTGACCCCGTGATCCAGGACCGACCTACCGCCCATGGCCAGCCTCAACGACATCCGATCGACCTTTCTGAGCTATTTTGCCCGGCAGGGGCATGAAATCGTCGAAAGCTCGCCGCTTGTGCCGCGCAACGACCCGACGCTGATGTTCACCAATTCGGGCATGGTGCAGTTCAAGAACGTGTTCACCGGCCTGGAACACCGCGACTACAAGCGCGCCACGACGGCGCAGAAATGCGTGCGGGCAGGCGGCAAGCATAACGACCTGGACAATGTCGGCTATACCGCGCGCCATCACACGTTTTTCGAGATGCTCGGCAATTTCAGTTTCGGCGATTATTTCAAGGAAGACGCGATCCCCTTCGCCTGGGAGCTGATCACCGGCGATTTCGGCATCGACAAGTCGCGGCTTTACACGACCGTCTACCACACCGATGACGAGGCCTTCGGCATCTGGAAAAAGGTGGGCGTTCCCGAAGACCGGATCATCCGCATCGCGACGTCGGACAATTTTTGGCAGATGGGCCCGACCGGCCCCTGCGGCCCCTGTACCGAGATCTTCTATGATCACGGTGACCATATCTGGGGCGGCCCGCCGGGATCGCCCGAGGAAGACGGCGACCGGTTCATCGAGATCTGGAACATCGTCTTCATGCAGAACGAACAGTTCGCCGACGGGTCGATGGTGCCGCTGGAGATGCAGTCGATCGATACCGGCATGGGGCTGGAACGGATCGGCGCGCTGCTGCAGGGCAGCCATGACAATTACGAAACCGACACGATGCGCGCGCTGATCGAGGCCTCGGCCCATGCGACCAGCGTCGACCCGTTCGGGGACAAGAACGTCCATCACCGGGTGATCGCGGACCATCTGCGGTCGACCTCGTTCCTGATCGCCGATGGGGTGATGCCGTCGAACGAGGGGCGGGGTTACGTGCTGCGCCGGATCATGCGGCGCGCGATGCGGCACGCCCATCTGCTGGGCGCGGCCGACCCGGTGATGTATAGGCTGGTGCCCGCGCTGGTCAGCCAGATGGGCCAGGCCTATCCGGAACTGGGCCGCGCGCAGGCGCTGATCACCGAGACCCTGAAGCTGGAGGAGGAACGGTTCCGCACCACGCTGGACCGGGGCCTCAAGCTTCTGGACGAGGAAGTGGCCGGGCTGGCCGATGGCGCCGACCTTCCCGGGGCGGCGGCCTTCAAGCTTTATGATACCTATGGGTTCCCGCTGGACCTGACGCAGGACGCGCTGCGCGAAAAGGGGCGGGGCGTCGATATCGACGGGTTCGATGCCGCGATGGCCGAACAGAAGGCCAAGGCGCGCGCCGCATGGGCGGGGTCGGGCGAGACCGCCGATGCCGCGATCTGGTTCGACCTGGCCGAGGAACACGGATCGACCGAGTTCCTGGGCTATGACACCGAAAAGGCCGAGGGGCAGGTTCTGGCGCTGGTGCGCGAGGCCGCGGCGGTCGAGGGCGCGAAGGCGGGCGAGGCGGTCACCATCGTGGTGAACCAGACCCCGTTCTATGCCGAGGCCGGGGGGCAGGTCGGCGACAGCGGCATGGTGAAAACCGATACCGGCGCGGCCATGATCACCGATACGAAAAAGGTCGAAGGCGTGTTCCTGCATGTCGCGCAGGTGACCGACGGCGAGATCAGGGCGGGCCAGGCCGCCGAGCTTGAGGTCGACCATGCGCGCCGGTCCACGATCCGCGCCAACCATTCCGCGACGCATCTTTTGCACGAGGCGCTCAGGCGTGCGCTTGGCGATCACGTGGCGCAGCGCGGATCGCTGAACGCGCCCGACCGGCTGCGGTTCGATTTCAGCCATGCCAAGGCGCTGAGCGCCGAGGAATACGGACAGGTCGAGCGCGAGGTGAACGAATTCATCCGCCAGAACGCGCCCGTGGAAACCCGGATCATGACGCCGGATGCCGCGCGCGATCTGGGCGCACAGGCGCTGTTCGGCGAAAAATACGGCGACGAGGTGCGGGTCGTGTCGATGGGCACGCTGGACGGGTCGGGCAAGGGGCTGGATGGGCGGACCTATTCGCTGGAGCTTTGCGGCGGGACGCATGTGCGCAGCACCGGCGAGATCGGGGTCTTCGCGATCACGTCCGAACAGGCATCATCCTCGGGCGTTCGGCGGATCGAGGCGCTGACCGGGGCGCCCGCGCTGGAGATGCTGCGCGCGCGCGACATGCAGCTGAGCGCGGTGGAACAGATCGTCAAGGCGCAGGGGCAGGACGCGGCGGCGCGGGTCAGCGCGCTGATGGAGGACCGGCGCAAGCTGGAAAACGAGGTGGCCCAGCTGCGCCGCGAACTGGCGATGGCCGGGGGCGGCGGACAGGCCGCGCCCGAAGCGCGCGCGGTGAACGGGATCGGGTTTCATGCCCAGGTCTTGGGCGGGGTGACCGGCAAGGACCTTGCGGGCCTGATCGACGAACACAAATCGCGGCTTGGGTCCGGCGCGGTGCTTCTGATCGCCGATACGGGCGGCAAGGCAGCGGTGGCGGCAGGCGTGACCGCGGACCTGACGGACCGTGTATCTGCCGTGGACCTGGTGAAGGCGGCCGTCGAGAAACTGGGCGGCAAGGGCGGCGGCGGCCGCCCCGATTTCGCGCAGGGCGGCGGCAAGGATGCCGCCAATGCCGAGGCCGCCATCGCAGCGGCGGAAACCGTGTTGAAGGAGGCGTAAACGATGCCCGGAGCCTATTGGATCGCCCATGTCACCGTCACGGACGAGGCGGCTTACATGAAATACGCAGCCCTCGCGACGGAGGCGATCACCGCTCATGGCGGCACCTTCCTGGCGCGCGGGGGGCAGGCCATCCAGAAAGAGGGGCGCGCCCATCCCCGCAACGTGGTGGCGCATTTCCCAAGCCTTGAGGCGGCCAATGCCTGTTACGAAAGCGAAACCTACCAGGAGGCGCTGAGCCATGCGGCCGGCGCGTCGGAGCGCGACCTGGTGCTGGTAGAGGCGCTGGACTGATCAGCGCCCGATATAGCGATCGCGGCGGTGGTTCACGGCGATGATCAGGTTGACCACCACCGCGCCGAGCAGCGACAGGCCCACCATCACCGGGTCGAGCAGCAGAAAGGCTGCCGCGAACAGAACCGCATCAAAGCCAAGCTGCACCCAGCCGGCCTGCACCCCGAACCGGTCCTGCGCCCAATAAGCCACCACGCCGACGCCGCCGAGCGAGGCCCCGTGACGGAACAGCACGATCAGGCCAAGCCCGATGCAGGCCCCGCCAAGGATCGCGGCGGTGACGGGGTCGACCCGGTCGAAGACGATCAGCAGCGGGAACAGTTCGGCCAGCCCCGACACCATCGCCACGGCGATGGCGGTTTTCAGCGTGAAGCGCGCGCCCAGTTGCGTCCAGGCCAGGATGTAGAAGGGCAGGTTGACCGCGAAGAACACCGCCCCGAAGCTGAGCGGTGTGAGGTAGCTGAGCAGCACCGCCAGCCCCGCCGTCTGCCCGGTGATGAGCCCCGTCGCCGTCAGGAATTGCAGGCCGAGTGCCGTCATCGCCGCGCCGAGCACGAAAGCCTGCGCATCGTCGGTCAGGCTGTGGGCGGCGGGGGTATGGGGTTCGGCCATGGCCCGCACCTAGGCCGCGCCGCGCGGCCGCGCAAGCCTCAGCCCGCCAGCGCGGCGTTCAGGTTCTCGTCGATCTTTTCCAGGAACCCCATCGTGGTCAGCCATTTCTGATCGGGGCCGACCAGCAGCGCCAGGTCCTTGGTCATGTCGCCGCTTTCGACGGTTTCGACGATCACCCGTTCCAGCGTTTCGGCGAAATGCCTGAGCGGTGCGTTGTCATCGAGTTTCGCGCGGTGTTTCAGCGCGCCCGTCCAGGCGAAGATCGAGGCGATGGAATTGGTCGAGGTCGCCTCGCCCTTCTGGTGCTGGCGGTAATGGCGGGTGACGGTGCCGTGGGCGGCCTCGGCCTCGACGATCTTGCCATCGGGGGTCATCAGCTGGCTGGTCATCAGCCCGAGCGACCCGAACCCCTGCGCCACGGTGTCGGACTGGACGTCGCCATCGTAATTCTTGCAGGCCCAGACGAAGCCGCCGGACCATTTCATGGCGCTGGCCACCATGTCGTCGATCAGGCGGTGTTCATACCAGATGCCCGCCTCGTCGAACTGTTGTTTGAACTCCTCCTCGAAGATCTTCTGGAAGATCAGCATGAACTGGCCGTCATACTGTTTGAGGATGGTGTTCTTGGTGCTGAGATAGACCGGCCAGCCGAGGTTCAGGCCGTAGTTTAACGAGGCGCGGGCGAAATCCTCGATGGATTTGTCGAGATTGTACATGCCCATATAGACGCCCGAGGACGGCGCATCATACACCTCGTGTTCGATCACCGTGCCGTCCTGGCCCACGAATTTCATGGAAAGCTTGCCAGGACCCGGGAATTTCATGTCGGTGGCGCGGTACTGGTCGCCGAAGGCGTGGCGGCCGATGACGATGGGCTTGGTCCAGCCGGGCACCAGGCGCGGCACGTTGCGGCAGATGATCGGCGCGCGGAACACCACGCCGCCCAGGATGTTGCGGATCGTGCCATTGGGGGACCGCCACATCTTTTTCAGGCCGAATTCCTCGACCCGGCCCTCGTCGGGGGTGATGGTGGCGCATTTCACCGCGACGCCGACTTCGAGCGTCTTTTCGGCGGCGTCGATGGTGACCTGGTCCTCGGTCCGGTCGCGCTCCTCGATCCCGAGATCGTAATAGAGCAGGTCGATGTCCAGATAGGGCAGGATCAGCTTGTCCTTGATGAACGCCCACATGATGCGGGTCATCTCGTCGCCGTCCATTTCGACGATGGGATTTGCGACCTTGATCTTGGACATGGGTGGGACTCCGGGTTCCTGCGTTGGCGCCGGTCTACCGGAGATTGTGCGGGCTGCCTAGTTGTATGCCGTGGTATACCGGCGGCGCGATGTCGCGGTCAGCTGCCAGCCCCGGCATGCCGGGCCCGCGCCTCGGCCAGCGTTTTTTCCGCCCGCGCGAGCGCCATCCGCACCCGGATCGCGGTGCGGAACAGTTCTTCGGTGGTGGGGGAGGAGGCCCCGATCGTCTGGGCGATGGTTTCGGGCAACCGGTCATCGCCGATTTCCTCGGACACCGCCAGCACCTCGACCGCCAGCTTGTCGACCATCTCGGCATAGATGCTCATGGCGGGGCGTCCCTAGCGGGTGTTTTCGGTCAGGCGGCGGCGCACATAGGTCTGCACGCTTTCGATCATCGGCTCCATGTGCGGGTCTTCGAAGAAATGGCCCGCGCCCTCGACCTCTTCATGGGTGATGGTGATGCCCTTCTGCTCGTGCAGTTTCTCGACGAGGATCCGGGTGTCCTGCGGTTTGGCCACGCGGTCGGCGGCGCCGTTGATGATCAGGCCCGAGGACGGGCAGGGGGCCAGAAAGCTGAAATCATACATGTTGGCGGGCGGGCTGACCGAGATGAACCCGGTGATCTCGGGGCGCCGCATCAGAAGCTGCATGCCGATCCAGGCGCCGAAGGAAAAGCCCGCGACCCAGCAATGCTTGGAATTGGGGTTGAGAGCCTGCAGGTAATCGAGCGCCGAGGCGGCATCGGACAACTCGCCGATGCCCTGGTCGTATTCGCCCTGGCTGCGGCCGACGCCGCGGAAATTGAACCGCAACACGGTGAAGCCCATCCCGTGAAAGGCGTAATGCAGGTTGTAGACCACCCTGTTGTTCATCGTGCCGCCGAATTGCGGATGCGGATGCAGGATGATCGCGATCGGGGCGTCCTTGGCCTTTTGCGGGTGGTAGCGGCCTTCGAGCCGGCCCTCGGGGCCGGCAAAAATCACCTCGGGCATTTCGCCTCCTCTCCGGGTTGCGCGGACGGCCTGACGCTTGACGGCGGCTTGGGAGAAACTTAGAACAATTCCAAGTTTATGGGCCGGTCGCGGGGCGCGCGCGGAAGTGGCTCGCAGTTAAGCGCGCCCGTCAGCAAGGTCAATCATTCCCGGGCCCCGTGCTGCGGGAAACAGGCGCGGAATCCGGTCGGGAGAACGGCGATGAAGCTCAGCACCAAGGGTCGCTATGCGATGATCGCGATGGCCGATCTTGCCAGCGTGGCCGACGGGGCGCTGACACCCTTGTCCGAGATTTCGAGGCGGCAGGATATCTCCTTGCCCTATCTGGAACAGCTTTTCGTGAAATTGCGCCGGGCCGGGCTGGTGACTTCGGTGCGGGGGCCGGGCGGGGGATACCGGCTGGCGAAATCGGCCAGCGACATCAGGGTGGTCGATGTGTTCGCGGCGGTCGATGAAACGGTATCGGCGCTGCATACCGGGGCCGGGGCGTCGGGGGCCGTATCGGGGAGCCGGGCGCAGAGCATGACCAACCGGTTGTGGGAAAGCCTGAGCGCGCATGTCTATGTCTATCTGCACCAGACGCGGCTGTCGGATGTTGTCGGCAACGACCTGACGCCATGCCCGGCGGTGCCCAACCTGTTCGAGGTCGTCGATGAGGCATGAGGCGGCGCCCCGTCCCGGGACCGTCCGCGGTGAGGGCGGGCGCCGGACGCCTTCGGCGGAGGTATCGGGAATGCAAAGGGGGCACGGGACCGGCGCGCAGGGGGCGGGCCGGTGAGCCGGGTCTACCTGGATTACAACGCCACCGCGCCGCTGCGCCCCGAAGCGCGCGCGGCGATGGTCGCGGCGATGGATGTCGTGGGCAACCCCTCCTCGGTCCATGCCGAGGGGCGGGCGGCGAAGGCGCTGGTGGAAAAGGCACGCGCGCAGGTGGCGACGGCGCTGGGCGCAGAGGCGGCCGATATCGTCTTCGTTTCGGGCGCGACCGAGGCCGCGGCGCTGGCGATGGCCGGGCGCGGCCTGCATGGCGCGGCGGTCGAACATGACGCGGTGCGCGCCTGGATGGTGGAGGACCTGACCGTGGACGGTGCGGGGCGCGTGGCGGTGACGGAACCGTCGGAGGCCACCCTGCAGGCGGCCAATTCCGAGACGGGGATCCTGCAGGACCTGCCCGAGGGGCTGGCGGTCAGCGACTGGAGCCAGGCCTTCGGTAAACTGCCGATGGCCTTTGACTGGTCGGGCGTGGATATGGCGCTGGTCAGCGCGCACAAGCTGGGCGGGCCCAAGGGGGTGGGCGCGCTGATTCTGCGCCGGGGTCTGGATGTCGCGGCCCAGATCCGGGGCGGCGGGCAGGAGATGGGGCGCCGGTCGGGCACCGAGAACATCATCGGGATTGCCGGATTCGGAGCCGCTGCCGAGGCCGCGACACGGGATTTGGCGGGCGGTGTCTGGGCCCGGGTCGAAAAACTTAGAAATATTCTAGAAAAGACTCTGGAAGATGCGGTGCCTTCGACTATTTTTGTCGGGAAAGGCTCTGCGCGGCTGCCCAACACCTCCTGCCTGATGGTGCCGGGATGGAAGGGTGAGACGCAGGTGATGCAGATGGACCTGGCGGGGTTCGCCATTTCGGCGGGGTCGGCCTGTTCCAGCGGCAAGGTCAGGGCCAGCGCGTGCCTGCGTGCGATGGGATTTGACGAGGCCGAGGCCGCCAGCGCGGTCAGGGTGTCGCTCGGGCCGCAGACGACCGAGGCAGAGGTGCGCGCCTTTGCCGATGCCTGGGGAGCGGCCGCGACCCGCCATCTGGCCCGGGCCGCGTAACAGGATCGGGGGCAGCCCCGAAGGAAACGAAGCGGCCCGGCCGGGCCCGGGGACAAGGGGCGGCGACGCCCGAAAGGTGGAGGTGACCAATGACCGCGTATGATGCAGAGACCGAGGCCCTGGACGTGCGCGACGGCGTCGACCGGGAGACCGTCGAAACCGTCCAGGCGATGGGCGGCAAGTACAAATACGGCTGGAACACCGACATCGAGATGGAATACGCGCCCAAGGGCGTGAACGAGGATATCGTCCGGCTGATCAGCGAGAAGA
Organism: Paracoccaceae bacterium; assembly: GCA_024742455.1. GTDB lineage: Bacteria > Pseudomonadota > Alphaproteobacteria > Rhodobacterales > Rhodobacteraceae > JANSYL01. The sequence goes on from JANSYL010000006.1 coordinate 72,523, forward strand.
ACGGCGAGCCGGAATGGATGACCGACTGGCGCCTGCAGGCGTTCAAGCGCTGGAAGCAGATGGACGAGCCGGAATGGGCGATGGTGAATTACCCGCCCATCGACTACCAGGACCAGTATTACTACGCCCGTCCGAAAAGTATGTCGGAAAAGCCGAAATCGCTGGATGATGTCGACCCGGCCCTTTTGGAGACCTACAAGAAACTGGGCATCCCGCTGAAGGAACAGATGATCCTCGCGGGCGTCGAAGGGGCCGAGGATGCCCCGGCCGAAGGCCGCAAGGTGGCCGTGGACGCGGTGTTCGACAGCGTGTCGGTCGGCACGACCTTCAAGAAGGAGCTGGAGAAGGCGGGCGTCATCTTCTGTTCGATCTCGGAGGCGATTCAGGAGCATCCCGAGCTGGTGAAGAAATACCTGGGCTCGGTGGTGCCGATCACCGACAATTTCTTTGCCACGCTGAACAGCGCGGTCTTTTCGGACGGCTCGTTCGTCTACATCCCGCCGGGCGTGAAATGCCCGATGGAATTGAGCACCTATTTCCGGATCAACGCGGAAAATACCGGCCAGTTCGAACGCACGCTGATCATTGCCGACAAGGGCAGCTATGTCAGCTACCTGGAAGGCTGCACCGCGCCGATGCGCGACACCCATCAGCTGCACGCGGCGGTGGTGGAGCTGGTGGCGCTCGACGATGCCGAGATCAAGTATTCGACCGTGCAGAACTGGTACCCGGGCGACGAGAACGGCAAGGGCGGCATCTACAATTTCGTCACCAAGCGTGCCGATTGCCGGGGCGACCGGTCGAAGGTGATGTGGACGCAGGTGGAGACCGGGTCGGCGGTGACGTGGAAATACCCGTCCTGCATCCTGCGCGGCGATGACAGCCAGGGTGAGTTCTATTCCATCGCCATCACCAACAACGCCCAGCAGGCCGATACCGGCACGAAGATGGTGCATCTTGGCAAGAACACGAAATCCCGGATCGTGTCGAAAGGGATCAGCGCGGGGCGGGCGCAGAACACCTATCGCGGGCTGGTGTCGATGCACAGGAAAGCCACCAATTCGCGCAACTATACCCAGTGCGACAGCCTGCTGATCGGCGACAAATGCGGGGCGCACACGGTTCCCTATATCGAGGTGAAGAACAATTCGTCCCGCGTCGAACACGAGGCGACGACATCGAAGGTCGACGATGACCAGATGTTCTATTGCCAGTCGCGCGGCATGGACGAGGAAGAGGCGGTTGCGCTGATCGTCAACGGCTTTGCCCGCGAGGTGCTGCAGGCGCTGCCGATGGAATTCGCGATGGAGGCGCAGCAGCTGGTGGCGATCAGCCTGGAAGGGTCGGTGGGGTGACCGGGGAGACCGAAAACCTGATCCTTGAACATCTGAAGCGGTTTCAGACGCAGATGACCCGGTTCGAGGAACGGCTCGACACCATGGGGGCCGATATGCGGGCGATGAAGCAGCACATGGCGGCGTTCATGGGATCGGAGGCGTCGCAGGATCAGGAGATCGCGTCGATCAAGGTGCAGCTTGAGCGCATCGAACGCCGTCTGGAATTGCGCGATAGCTGAACGGCTAGGCAAGAATATGGGGCCTTTATGAACTGGAAATTCTGGCTTACCGCCTCGGAACCCCGCGCGCGCTACGCGCTTTTGGTGGCGCTGGGGGCGATCATCCTGATGACGCTGACCTACAGTGTCTGGTACCCCGGCGGTCCGGTTCTGGCGGCGTTCGCGGCGATCAGCTCGATCATCATCGCGCATGTGTCGGCCAAGCTTATCATGAGGAACTGAGGCCATGATCACCACAACCACCCCATCCGTCGAAGGCAAATCGATTACCGCCTATCACGGCATCGTCGTGGGCGAGGCGATCCTGGGCGCGAACGTGTTCCGCGATCTTTTCGCCGGGATCACCGATATCATCGGCGGCCGGTCGGGCGCCTATGAGGAGGAACTGGCCAAGGCGCGCACCGTCGCGCTGGAGGAAATGCAGGACCGCGCGCGTGATCTGGGGGCCAATGCGGTTGTCGGTGTCGACCTCGATTACGAGGTGATCAACAACATGCTGATGGTGTCGGCCTCGGGCACCGCGGTGAGCCTGGCCTGAACCGATCCCCGAAACCATGCGATTTTCACCCCAATCCCGCCATAATGCCTTGCTGATCTGCCCGAGTAATCCGAAGGCAGATGATGGCACATCCGACCGAGCAAAGCGTGGCGCCCGACTTCGCCGACCGCATCGCGCGGATCGAGGCGCAGCATCAGAGCATCCAGCGCAGGCGCGTCGCGCGCGCGCAGGGCACGCCCGGATATGCGCTGTCGCTGCTGGCGGCGGTGGGCGTGGGGTATATGATCCTGCTGATGGCCCGCTATGCGCGGTTTCACCTGACCGGCCTTCTGCCCGGCGAGACCGGGGTGGATATCTCGGCGCTCGGGGTGGAAATGGCGATGGCGATGATGGCCAGCGTGATCCTGGGATGGCTGTTCCAGTTCAACTCGGCCGAACATTCGGCGGCGCGGGGCTGCGGGATGGTGGCGGCGCTGTTCACAACGCATATGTGGGTACACGCCTATCCGGCCATGTTTTCGGTCGTGTTTTCGGAGGCCTGGGTGAACCGGGTGATCCTGCTGACCGATGCGGGGACGCTGGCGATCTTCTGATCGCGCCGCCCCCTCCGGCCGCGCCGCGCGCGCGGGTTTTGCTTCATCACTCAAATCCCTTTCCCGACAAGATGCGTGCCGCCGCCACGTCATCGACCCGTGTCGTTTGAGCGGCCCGCGAACAGGAGGACGAAATGCTCGAGATCAAGAACCTGCATGTGAAACTGGAAGAAGAGGACAAGGACATCCTCAAGGGCGTCGACCTGAGCGTCGAGGCCGGCAAGGTTCACGCCATCATGGGGCCGAACGGGTCGGGCAAATCGACCCTGTCCTATGTCCTGTCGGGCCGCGACGGGTACGAGGTGACGGACGGATCGGCCAGCCTTTTGGGCGAGGACCTGCTGGAGATGGACCCCGAAGACCGCGCCGCTGCGGGCCTGTTCCTTGCGTTCCAGTACCCCGTCGAGATTCCCGGCGTGGGCAACATGACCTTCCTCAGGACCGCGCTGAACGCGCAACGCAAGGCGCGCGGCGAAGACGAGGTGAGCGCGGGTGATTTCCTGAAACTGGTCCGCGAAAAGGCCAAGGCGCTGAATATCGATGCCGAGATGCTGAAACGCCCGGTCAATGTGGGGTTCTCGGGCGGCGAGAAGAAACGCAACGAGATCCTGCAGATGGCCGTGCTGGAGCCGAAGATGTGCATCCTGGACGAGACGGATTCCGGTCTGGACGTGGACGCGATGAAGCTGGTCTCCGAAGGGGTGAACGCGCTGCGCGATGCGGGCCGCGGGTTCCTTGTGATCACGCACTACCAGCGCCTGCTCGACCATATCAAACCCGATGTCGTCCATATCATGGCCGATGGCCGGATCGTGAAAACCGGCGGTCCCGACCTGGCGCTGGAGGTCGAACAGAACGGCTATGCCGATATCCTGGGGGAGGTGGCGTAATGGCTTTGCCGCAAGCCAAGCTGGACCTGACCGAGGCGCGTCTGGCCGCGCTGAGCCTGCCCGATGGCGCGGGATGGGCGAATGCCGCGCGCGCCGATGCGGTGGCGCGGCTGCGGGCGATGGGCCTGCCCACGCGCCGTGACGAGTATTGGAAATTCACCTCTCCCGAAACGCTGACCCGCGCCGATGCCCCCCGCGCAGCCCTTTTCCACGGCGACGAGACCCCGCTTTATGCCGGCATCGACCGGCTGAAGATCGTGTTCGTCGATGGTGTGTTCGATGCCGATCAATCCGATGACCTGAGCCTCGAACATGTGAGCATCGAACATCTGGCCGATGTGACGGCCACCGATATCCACTGGGCCAGGGAGCTTTATGGCCAGCTGGAGATCGCGGGCCAGGACCCGGTGGACCGGCCCCTGGCCACGCTCAACACCGCCTTCGCCCGTGACGGGGTGGTGATCCGGGTGACCGGCAAGGTCGAAAAGCCGATCAGCCTGGTTTACCTCAATGCCTCCGAAAGCTCGGACGCGATCCTGCATCACCTGGTGCGGGTCGAGGCGGGCGGCGATGTCACCGTGCTGGAAAACGGCCCGGCGGCGGCGCGGTTCAACAAGGTGATGGAGATATCCGTCGCCGATGGCGCAGCCTTTCACCATGTCCGCGCGCAGGGCCGCGACCACGAACGCCGCGCGGTGACGCATATGTTCGCGCGTCTGGGGCGGGAAAGCACCTACAAGTCGTTTACCCTGACGGCCAATGGCGTTCTGACCCGCAATGAACACGTGATCGAGCTGACCGGAGATGATGCCGTGGCCCATGTCGCGGGCGCGGCGATGGGCGACGGCGCGCGCGCCGAGTTTCACCATGACGACACCGTGTTCATCACCCATGACGCCGAACGCTGCGAAAGCCGCCAGGTGTTCAAGAAGGTGCTGAGAAACGGGGCCGAGGGCGTGTTCCAGGGCAAGATCCTGGTCAAACCCGGCGCGCAGAAAACCGATGGCTACCAGATCAGCCAGGCCCTGATGCTGGATGATGAATCGAGCTTTCAGGGCAAGCCCGAGCTGGAGATCTATGCCGATGACGTGGTGTGTTCGCACGGGTCCACCACGGGCGCCATCGACGAGACCGCGCTTTACTACCTGCGCTCGCGCGGGGTGCCCGCCGATCAGGCGACCGATCTTCTGGTGCTGGCCTTCCTGGCCGAGGCGATCGACGAGATCGAGGATGCGCGCCTGCAGGACGATATCCGCACCCGTCTGCAGGAATGGCTGGAACGGCGGCGGCAGGGCTGACGGATGGGCGTGGCCAACGACATCGTCGCATCCTGGCGGCGCCCGGCGCAGGTGATGCGCGGCCTTCTGGCGGCGGGCCAGCGCGAGGACCGGGCGCTGGCCTTCCTGATGCTGGCCTGTTTCCTGATCTTCGTCGCGCAATGGCCGACCCTGAGCCGCCAGGCCTTCGAGGACCCGTCGGTGCCCTTGCAGGCACGGATCGGCGGGGCGCTGTTCGGGTGGCTTTTCTGGGCGCCGATCCTGTCTTACGGTCTGGCGGCACTGACCCGGATCGCAGCAATGCCCTTTGGCGGGCGCGGCACCTGGTACACCGCGCGGCTGGCCCTGTTCTGGAGCCTTCTGGCCGCCACGCCCGGCTGGCTTTTCTACGGCATGATCACGGGGTTCATCGGGCCGGGGCCTGCGGCGAATGTGGTCGGCGCGGTGTTGCTGTTTGCATTCCTGTCGATCTGGGGCATCACCCTGCGCGTGGCCGAGACCGAAGGAATGACGGACGTGACCCCATGACCGAGATGATGCGCCTCGGCAGCCTGCTCAGGCTGGCCCGCGATACCATCGCCAACCCCCGTGAGGGGGCGGAAACGGTGCTGAGCTTCGCGCCGCCGCGCCAGGCGCTGGCGCTGATGTTCGCCTTGGTGGTGGTGCTGTCGATCCTGATCGGCGAGGTGGTTCTGCTGGTGTCCCCGCCCACCGACGAGGGGCCGCTGACCGGGGCATCGCCGATGGCGATGGGCGCGGTGCAGGCGATGTTTCTTTACCTGATGATCCACGCCATCCACATCGTGGGCCGCTTTTTCGGCGGCACCGGTGCCTTCGAGGAGGCCGCCCTTCTGGTGATCTGGCTGCAGGCGATTTTCCTTCTGGTGCAGGTCATCCAGCTGTTCGCCGTGGCGCTGATGCCGCCGCTTCTGGGCACGATCACGATCCTGGCGCTGGTGCTGTTCGTCTGGCTTCTGGTGAATTTCATCGCCGTGCTGCACGGGTTCACATCGCTCGGGATGGTCTTCGTGATGACGGTGATGGGGGGCTTTACCATCCTGTTCTTCCTGTCGCTTACCCTGACGCTTCTGGGTCTGGTGCCCGATCCGGGGGCTGCGCCATGAGCTATGACGTAACCCGCATCCGCGCCGATTTCCCGATCCTCGCGCGTGAGGTGAACGGCAAGCCGCTGACCTATCTGGACAATGGCGCCTCGGCGCAGAAGCCGCAGGTGGTGATCGACGCGGTCGCGCAGGCCTATGGGCAGGAATATTCCAACGTCCACCGCGGCCTGCATTACCTGTCGACGCTGGCGACCGAGAAATACGAGGCCGTGCGCGGGATCATCGCGCGGTTCCTTGGTGTGGCCGACGAGGACGAGATCGTCTTCACATCCGGCACCACCGAGGCGATCAACCTGGTGGCCTATGGCTGGGCCGCGCCCCGGATGGGCGCGGGCGACGAGATCGTTCTGACCATCGCCGAACATCACGCAAATATCGTGCCCTGGCATCTGCTGAGGGAACGGCAGGGCGTGGTGCTGAAATGGGTGGATGTCGACGCCAATGGCGACCTCGACCCGCAGGCAGTGATCGACGCGATCGGGCCTAAGACGAAACTGGTAGCGATGGCCCATATGTCGAACGTGCTGGGCACGGTGTTCGACGTGAAGCCGATCATCGAGGCGGCCCATGCAAAGGGTGTGCCGGTTCTGCTGGATGGCAGCCAGGCTGCCGTGCATATGCCCGTGGATCTGGATGATCTGGACGCGGATTTCTACGCCATCACGGGCCACAAACTGTACGGGCCTTCAGGCTCGGGCGCGATCCATATCAAGCGGTCGCGGATGGACGAGATGCAGCCCTTCATGGGTGGCGGCGACATGATCCGCGAGGTCCACCGCGACCACGTCACCTGGAACGATCCGCCGATGAAATTCGAAGCCGGGACCCCCGGCATCGTGCAACAGATCGGGCTGGGCGTGGCGCTGGACTACATGATGGGCGTCGGGATGGAGAATATCGCCGCGCATGAGGCGAAGCTGCGCGATTATGCGCGCGCGCGGCTGGAGGGGCTCAACTGGCTGAACGTGCAGGGCCAAAGCGCCTCGAAAGGCGCGATCTTTTCCTTCACGCTGGAAGGCGCGGCCCATGCCCATGACATCTCGACCGTGCTCGACAAGAAGGGCGTGGCGGTGCGTGCCGGCCACCATTGCGCGCAACCCCTGATGGCCCATATGGGCGTGCCCGCGACCTGCAGGGCCAGTTTCGGGATGTACAACACCGAGGCCGAGGTCGACGTGCTGATCGAGGCGCTGGAGCTGTGCCACGACCTGTTCGCCTGACCCGGGCGTGCTAACGCGGCTGCCCTGACGGGCGGCGGTGCGCGTGGGGGCCTGCGGCCCGTCCGCGCGGCGGGCCTTTCCGCCTGAGCCTGCGTTTTTCGTGAACCGGACTGCCTCCGGCGGGAGGTGTTTTGGACAAGAAGACGCCGGGGCCGCACGCGCCCCGCGTCCTACAGGCTCCGCCGGTCCACGACGCGGGCACCGTCGGTGATGGCGTCGCTGGGGTGGGTGACGATGACCGCGCCTTCCTCGAGCCCGCTGGTGATCTCGACCGTTCGGGCGCCGCGGCGGCCGAGGGTCACGGGGCGTTCGGTGGCGATGCCGTTCTCGGCCACGAAGACGGCCCAGCCCTCGCCCCGCCGCACAAGCGCGCCGAGCGGGACCTGAAGCGCGGCGGGGCTGTCCCATTCGACGATCCGAAGGAAAACGGAAAACCCGTGGCCGAGCGCGGCCCGATCCCCGGGCGGGGTGGTGATGTCGAAGATCGCGTCGACGCGCTGTTCCTCGATGCCCAGCGCCGAAACGATGGTTTCGGCCACCGGTTCGACCCGCCGCAGGACCGCCTGAAGCGGGGGATCGCCGCCCCAGCGTTCCACGCGCGCGCTTGTGCCGGGGGCGATGCGCACCGCATCCGAGGACAACAGATCGGCCACGATTTCAAGATCGCCCGGATCGCCGATGCTGACCAGCGGTGCGCCCGCCGTGACCGGGTGGGCCGAGATCATGGAGATATCGAGCACCACGCCATCGGCGGGGGCGGTCAGGTCGATGCAGCAGGCCCCGGCTGCCGCCACACCGGTATCGGGGCCCACCAGCGCTGCCTGGCTGCGGTCGAGCACGCCCTCGGCCATGGCGATCTGGGCATCGGCGGCGGCCAGCACGGCCTCGGCCACGGCCAGAGCTTGCGTGACGGTTTCAAGCTGCGTGACGCTGGCCACGCCGCGTTCCACCAGCGTTTGGGTGCGGTCGAATTGCAGCCGGGCGAAGCGCAATTCCTCTTCGGCGCGGGCGCGGTCGGTGCGGGCGGCGGTCAGGGCGGCGCGCGCCTCGGCGACGCTGGCCTCGGCCTGGGCGCGGCTGCGCGCGTCCAGCAGGGAGGGCTGCAGGGGTTCGACCCGCGCCACCACGGTTTCACCGGCGACCACCGGGTCACCCACCGACAACGGAGACCTGAGCGCGGTGCCCGCGATCGGGGCCGCCACCTCGTAGATGTCGCGGATGCGGGTGCGGCCATCGGCGTCGATCGTCACCTCCATCGGGGCGGCGGTGACCGTCACCAGGTCGACCGGGACCGGGGTGTCGCGCAGCGCCACCACCGCCAGCCCGCCCAGAAGCGCGACACCCGCCGCCGTCAGCCCGATTGTACGTGTGGTCCAGACCATTGCCGTTACTCCCGCGTTTTCATGACGGCGACCAGGTCCATCCGGTCCACCCGGCGCCGGACCAGCATCACCGATACGAAACTGGCCGCCAGCACGATCAGGCTGGCGGTAGCGAAGGTGGAGGGCGTCAGAACGAGGGGGATGGCGTAGAGGTCGGAGGAAAAGGAATTGCTCAGCGCCCGTGCGATGCCTGCCCCCATCAGCCAGCCGGGCGGCTGTGCGAGGATCGCCAGAAGCATGGTTTCGCCCACCAGCACCCCCGACACCTCGCCGCGCGAAAATCCGAGAATGCGCAGGCTGGCCAGTTCGCGCGCGCGTTCCGACAGCTGGATGCGCGCCGCGTTATAGGCCACGCCGATGGTGATACAGATGGCGATGGCGGCATAGATGCCGTTGACGACCGAGATATTGGCATCGATCGTCGCCTCGAAACTGCGCCGGTTGTCGGAGATCAGGATCAGGCCGGACAGCGCCGGGATGTCGCGCAGGGCAAGGTGCAGGTCGTCGGTGCGGATCGGGTCGAGCAGCACATTGGCGACCGAGACGCGCGCGTCGCGCCGTTCGAGCCGGTCGAGAAAATCCATATCGGCATAGGCGCCGAGGCCCAGATGCAGTTCGACCAGGGCGGTCACGACAAGGTCATGGGTTTCGCGCCGCCCGCTGAGGAATTCGACGCTGACGGTGTCGCCCGGGCCAAGATCCATCTGCCGGGCCAGCCGGTGTGACAGCATCAGCCCGCCCGGCGGCGCGTCGACCGCGCGCCCGTCCGGGGTGATCACCCGGCTGAGATCGGCATCGCGCGGGCGGGCCTCGAGCGCGACGCGCTTTTCATGCAGGCCGTGGCGCAGGATCACCGCGTGCATCTGTTGCGGCTCGACCTGCAGGATGCCGGGCAGCCGGGCGATGGTGGCAAGCGTGCTGAGCGGGACATCCTCGGTGAACAGGATCATCGCGTCCTGGCGCATGGATTGATCGAAGGTCTGGTCGATCACACGGTCGAGCGAATCCCACATGAACCCCGCCGAGATGATCGAGGCTGTCGCGGCCCCCAGGCCAAGTGCCGTGAAAAGCGCGCGCAGCGGCCATCGGATCAGGCTGCGCAGGATCATGATGGTGGTCTGACGCAGGCGCAGCGCGGCCATCGCGACGTCGAGGATCGTGCGCCGGAACAGCGGCGGGGCAGGGGGTTGCATGGCCACGGCGGGCGCCAGCCGGGCCGCCATAAGCGCCGCCCTGAGCGCCCCGGCCATCGTCGTCACAAGCGCCGCAAGCCCCGACACGGCATAGACCCATGGCGGCACCCGGAACAGCAGGTAGGGAAAGTCGAAGAAGCGGGCGTATTGCCAGGCCATCGTGCGCGCCAGCAATGTGCCCAGCGCCCATCCCATCCCCACGCCGACCACCGCGATCATCGCGGCCAGCAGCAGGTAATGGATGCTGATTTCCACATCCGAATAGCCCAGCGCCTTCAACAGCCCGATCTCGGCCCGGTCCAGCGTGACGATCCGGCTCATCACCATGCTGACGAGAAAGGCCGCGATGGCGAAAAAGACCGGCGGCGTCACCCGGGCCATGGCGGCCAGCTGATCGATCTCGGCGCTGAGGAAAGCGTCCGAGACCTGCCGGTCACGCCCGTAGGCCCCCAGCCCGCCATAGGGATCGAGCAGCAGGTCGACGGCCTCGGTGACGTCCTGTTCCACCGCGTCGAGCGCCAGCGACAGCGCCAGGTGGTTGAACGCGCCTTCCATGTCGAAAGCGGCGGCAAGCGCGGCCTCGGTCATCCAGAGGATGCCGAAATTGGCATTGTCGGGCATCAACGCGCCGGGGCCGATGGTGTAGACAAACTCGGGCGTCAGGGCCGTGCCGGTGATCGTAAGCTCGCGCCTTTGGCCGTTGATATTGGCCGCGAACCCATCGCCGATCTCGTATCCGTTGGCTTCGGCGAAGGCGGCATTGACCATCACGTCGCCCGCGCGCGCAGGATAGGTGCCGCTGCGCAGAAGCGGGGCGTTGAGCGCAGGCTCGTCGCCCTCGGGCCAGCCGAGGATCTGGCCGGTGGCCATTTCGACCCGGCCCGGCAGATCGAGAACGGCAAGGCCCTGCACCCGGGGCGCCACGGCGGCGACCCCGTCGATGGAGAGGATCGCGGGCAGGATCGTGTCGGGCGCGCGCCGCACATCGACGAACAGGTCGGCGAAGCGGTTCCTTTCGTAATAGGCCGCGCGGGTATCGCTGAGCGCGGTGAACATGCCGATCCCGGTCAGAAGGATCGCCACGCCGCAGGCCAGAACCGCCGCGATGGCCACACCCTGCACCCAGAGCCTTTGGAAATCGCGCAGGAGTTTCTTGTCGAGCGCCTGCATCGCCGTCACCAGCTGATTTCATGGGGCGCGACGCGACGGGCGTTTTCACTGACCCCGCCGATGCGCCCGTCGGCAAAGCGGATCACCCGGTGGGCCATTGCCTGAATGCCCGCGTTATGGGTGATGACGATGGTGGAGGTGCCCAGCGTGTCGTTGATCGTGTTCAGCACCTCCAGCACCGCGACCCCGGTTTTCGAATCGAGCGCACCGGTGGGTTCGTCGCACAGCAAGACCTCGGGCCGTTTGGCGATGGCGCGGGCGATGGCCACCCGCTGTTGTTCGCCGCCCGACATCTCGGCCGGGAAATGGTCCAGCCGGTGCGCCAGCCCCACCATCTCCAGCGCTTCGGCGGCGTCCATCGGGTCGGCGGCGACATCGGTGACCAGTTGCACGTTTTCCCGCGCGCTGAGCGATGGCACCAGGTTGTAGAACTGGAAGACGAATCCGACATGGTCGCGCCGGTACCGGGTCAGGGCGCGGTCGCCCAGATCGGTCAGGTCCAGATCGCGGAACCAGACCCGGCCCGAGGTCGCGTGGTCGAGCCCGCCGAGAATGTTCAGAAGCGTCGACTTGCCCGAGCCCGAGGCACCGAGCAGCACGGCAAGCTCGCCCGCGTAAAGTTCGAGATCGACCCCGTCGAGGGCGCGCACCTGCACTTCTCCACTGTCATAGACCTTGGTCAGACCCTCGGTGCGAAACACGAACTGAACCATTTCGTTCATCTCCTGCCGCGTGCTTGGCAGATTCGGACCCGGCAGGGATTGATCTGTCTCAAACGCGGGCAGGCGCGGTGTGCGGGCAGGCAGGCCGGACAGGATCACGGCAAGGCCGGGTTTTCTGATCTCCGTCAAGGTGTGGTCATGCTTTGGCGCTAGCCTGCGGGCAGCAGACCGTGCCACGAGGACCCGATGACGATCCTGACCAGCATCCCCTATGACGACATCGCGATCGGGCAGGAGGCGACGGTGACCCGGCTCTGCCGGGCCGAGGACCTGTATGTGTTCGCCCACGCCAGCGGCAACCTGAACCCCATGCACCTGCCCAAGGAAGACGGCGATGGCGACGGGGCGGCCGAGGCGGTCGCGCCCTCGGCCTGGATCGCGGCGCTGATTTCGGGCGTGCTGGGCAACCAGTTGCCGGGACCCGGCACGCTATATCTTAGCCAGAACCTCGAGTTCACGGGCCGCGCGCATGCCGGGGATACGCTGACCGTGACGGTCAGGGTGATCGAGAAACTGCCCGAGGCGCGGGTACGGCTGGCCACGCAGGTGAACGGCCCCGGGGGTATGGTCGCCACCGGAGAGGCGCATGTGACCGCCCCCGACCGCGCCAGCGCCTTCGACGGGGCACATGTGCCGGGCCTGACGGTGCAGAGCCATGCCTTGTTCGATGCGCTGCTGGCGCGGGCCGAGAAACTGCCGCCGATGCCCACATCGGTCGTTGCCCCCGAAACCCCCGATGCGCTGATGGGCGCGATCCTGGGGCGTGATCACACGCTGATCGACCCGATCTTCGTCGGCGCCGAGGCCAAGATCCGCGCCGCCGCCGAGGAGGCGGGCGCAGATATCACCGGCATCGAGATCGTCGATATCCCCGACCACCGCGCCGCCGCCCTGCGGGCCGTGGCGCTGATCCATGAGGGGCGGGCGCGGGCCTTGATGAAGGGGCATCTGCACACCGATCAGTTGCTGCACGCGGTTCTGAAGAAGGAGGGGGGGCTGCGCCGCAACCGCCGCATTTCCCATGTCTTCGTGATGGATGTGCCGGGGCGGGACCGGCTGTTGTTCGTCACCGATGCCGCGATCAACATCGCCCCCGATCTCGATTGCAAGGTCTCCATCGTTCAGAACGCCATCGACCTGGCACTGGCGCTGGGGATCGAGACACCGCGCGTGGGCATCCTGTCGGCGGTTGAAACGGTCACACCCTCGATCCCCTCCACGCTCGACGCCGCGATCCTGTCGAAAATGGCCGACCGGGGGCAGATCACGGGCGGGCTCGTCGACGGGCCGCTGGCGATGGACAATGCCGTCGATCCCGAGGCCGCGCGCACCAAGGGGCTGACCGGGTCGGTGGCGGGGCGCGCCGATATCCTGGTCGCGCCCAACATGGAAGCGGGCAACATGATCGCGAAGGAGCTGACCTTCCTGGCCCATGCCGAGGCGGCGGGCGTGGTCATGGGGGCGCAGGTCCCTGTGATCCTGACCAGCCGGGCCGATGATGAAAAGGCGCGTCTCGCCTCCTGCGCGGTGGCGGCGATCTATGGCGCGAGCATGGCGCGATGAGCCTGATCCTGACGCTGAACGCAGGGTCCAGTTCGATCAAGTTCGGCCTTTACAGGGCGGCGGCAGAGCCCGACGAGGTGCTGCGTGGCCAGATCGACGGGCTTGGCCCCGCCGCGCGCCTGGTGGTGGAGGCGGAAGGCGGCAGGACCGTCACAGGGATCGGCGCCGCCGATCATGCGACCGGTCTTGCCGCGCTGATGGAGGCGCTGGGCCCGCATCTGGCGGGGCAGGAGATTGCCGGGGTGGGCCACCGCGTGGTGCATGGCGGGCCGGATATCGACGGGCCGCGCGCGATCGACGATGCGCTGATCGCGCAGCTTGCCGCGCTGAACCCGCTCGCGCCGCTGCACCAGCCCCATAACCTCGCCGCCATCGCTGCCGCCCGCGCGGCCTTTCCCTGTGCGGTGCAGGTCGCCAGTTTCGACACCGCCTTTCATCGCGGTCACCCCTGGGTCAACGACACCTTCGCCCTGCCGCGCCGGTTCTATGACCAGGGCGTGCGGCGATACGGGTTTCATGGGCTGAGCTATGACTACATCACGGGAAAACTCAGCGCCGATCACCCGGACCTCGCGCAGGGCCGCGTCATCATCGCCCATCTGGGCAACGGCGCCTCGCTCTGCGCCACGCAGGGCGGGCGGTCGATCGGGTCCACCATGGGGTTCTCGGCGCTGGACGGGATGCCGATGGGTACCCGGTCCGGCCAGCTCGACCCCGGCGTCCTTCTCTATTTCCTCGACCAGGGAATGACGGGCGAGGAGATCACGACGCTGCTTTACAAAGAAAGCGGGCTCAAGGGTCTGTCCGGCCTCTCGCATGACATGCGCACGCTCTTGGCCTCGGATGCGCCGGAGGCGGCGCAGGCCATCGACTACTACGTCTTTCGACTGGGCCGCGAGATCGGCGCCATGGCCGCTGTCCTAGGCGGCATCGACGCGCTGGTCTTCACCGGCGGCATCGGCGAACATGCCGCCCCGATCCGCGCCCGCGCGGTGGACCGGCTCGCCTTTCTGGGCCTGACGGTCGATGAGGACGCCAACGCCATGAACGCCCCCCGGATCGACAGCGGCCCGGTGCCCATCCTCGTCATCCCCACCGACGAGGAACGCGTGATCGCCCGGGCCACCAATGCCCATCTCTGAGCCCCTTTTTGTGTCCCGAATACCCCCGGGGGACGGCGCGCCGGCGCCGGGGCAACGCCCCCGGCCGCCGTGCATGGCGCGGCGCCACCGCGGTCCTGGGCAGGGGACGCAGGCCCGAGCCACGCCGCCATGCCCCGTCACGCGCCTGTCATGAAAACATGCTTTCGCGCCGTCGGACCGCCACGAAAGACCCCGATGTGACCAAAACCCTTTCCGAAACCCCGTTCATCCACCCCGACGCCCGCATCACCAACACCACTCTCGGCCGCTATACCGAGGTGGGCGAGGGTACGATCCTGCTCAATTCGGCCCTTGGCGACTACAGCTACACCACGCGGTTCTGCGACATCGCCAACACGACCATCGGCAAGTTCTGCAACATCGCCTCCTTCGCGCGGATCGGGCCGACCGATCACCCGCTCGACCGCGCCAGCCTGCACCATTTCATGTATCGCTCCGCCGATTACTGGCCGGACAAGACCCATGACGCGGCATTCTTCGCCCATCGCGAAAGCCGCCGCACGGTGATCGGGCATGACACCTGGATCGGGCATGGCGCCATCATCCGGCCCGAGCTGATCATCGGCGATGGCGCGGTGGTCGCGGCGGGGGCGGTCGTCACCCGGCATGTGGCGCCCTACACCATCGTGGGCGGCACGCCCGCCAGGCTGATCCGGGCCCGCCAGCCCGAACCCATCGCCACCCGGCTGCAGGCGCTGGCATGGTGGGACTGGCCGCATGACGCCATCGGCGCCGCGCTGGAGGATTTTCGCCATCTGCCGGTCGAGGCGTTCCTGGAGAAATATGGCGGCTGATCCCCCTTGAAACCGGGGCCGCGTCGGGCATGTTGCAAGCCATGAGATATGTCTTGGTCGTCCTTGTCCTCATCGCCCTCGCGGTTGTCGCGGCCGCGATCTATTTCCGCCTGGCCCCGATGCCCGCCGAAACCTGGCATGTGGACCCCGCCACGGCGACCGCCCCCGACAGCCCGAATTTCACCCTGCGCCGGGGCGCGGATGCGATCATGCTGCCGGACGCGCCCGCCACTGTCGCCGCGCGCCTTGCCGCCACTGCAGAGGGCGAGGGCGCGCAGCTGATCGCCGGTTCGCTGGAGGACGGCTTTGCCACCTATGTCGTGCGGTCGCGCCTTATGGGATATCCCGATGCGATCTCGATCCGCCTGACCGAGACCGAGACCGGCACACGGGCCGAGGTGTTTTCCCGCTCGCGTTTCGGCTATTCCGACATGGGCGTGAACGCCGCCCGCGTGGCGCGCTGGTTCGACCTGCCTTGACGGCGGCGGGTGCGCCCGTCACATCACCCCGATGTTGCCTGCCGACCGCCTGCATCAGATCACCCAACGCTTCGAATATCTCGAAGCGCAGCTGAATGCCGGACCCGCGGCCGACAAGATCGCCGAGATCAGCCGCGAATATGCCGAGCTGAAACCCGTCACCGACCAGATCGCCGCCTATTTGCAGCTGCAATCCGACCTTGCGGACGCCGAGGCGATGCTGGCCGACCCGGACATGCGCGCGCTGGCCGAGGAAGAGCTGGACCGTGTCAAGGCCGCGCTGCCCGAGGCCGAGCGCGCGTTGCAGCTGGCGCTGCTGCCGAAGGATGCCGCCGATGCCCGCCCCGCGATGATCGAAATCCGCCCCGGCACAGGCGGGGATGAGGCGGCGTTGTTCGCCGGTGACCTTTTGCGCATGTATGAACGCTATGCCGAAAGCCGGGGCTGGCGGCTGGAGATCATCGACCTGCAGGACAGCGATCTGGGCGGGATCAGGGAGGTGACGGCCCGGATCGAGGGCGACAATGTCTTTGCCCGGATGAAATTCGAAAGCGGGGTGCACCGCGTGCAGCGTGTGCCGGAAACCGAATCCGGCGGGCGTATCCATACCTCGGCGGCCACCGTCGCCGTGCTGCCCGAGGCCGAGGCCGTCGATATCGACATCCCGTCACAGGACATCCGGATCGACACGATGCGCGCCAGCGGGGCAGGGGGGCAGCATGTCAACACCACCGACAGCGCGGTGCGCATCACCCATCTGCCGACAGGCCTCGTGGTGACCAGTTCCGAGAAATCGCAGCACCGCAACCGCGAGATCGCGATGGCCGTGCTGCGCGCCCGGCTGTACGACCTGGAACGGCAGAAGGCCGATGATGCCCGCGCCGCCGACCGGCGCGCGCAGGTGGGATCCGGCGACCGCTCCGAACGCATCCGCACCTACAACTTTCCGCAGGGCCGGATAACCGATCACCGGATCAACCTGACGCTCTACAAGCTCGACCAGGTGATGCAGGGCGATCTGGATGACATCATCGATGCGCTGACCGCCGAGGATCAGGCCCGCCGCTTGGCTGATCTGGACGCATGACCGGAACCGTTCAGCGCGCCCTGAACCAGGGCCGCGCCCTGCTGGCCGAGGCGGGCGTCACGGGGGCCGACACCGATGCCCGTTATATCCTGGCCGCGATCCTGGGCCTGACACCCGACCGCGTGATCCTGCATCTGGCCGATGCGATGGAGGAAGAGGCCGAGTTTCTCTACCTCAACGCCGTTCATGCCCGCATCGGCGGCACCCCGGTCAGCCATATCCTGGGCGGGCGCTGGTTTTACGGGCGCTGGTTCGAGGTGACGCCGGATGTTCTGGACCCGCGCCCCGAGACCGAGACCCTGATAGAGGCGGCCCTTGCCGCACCGTTTGACCGGGTGCTCGACCTTGGCACCGGGTCCGGCTGCATCCTGCTGACGCTTCTGGCCGAACGGAGGGCGGCGACGGGGCTTGGGGTCGACCTGTCCGAATCCGCATTGCAGGTGGCCCGGGCGAACCGGGCGGCCCTGGGCCTCAAGGACCGTGCGGTGCTGCGCGCGTCGGACTGGTTCGCCGATGTCGAGGGCCAATTCGACCTGATCGTGTCGAACCCGCCCTATATCAGCGCCGCGGAATACGACGCCCTTGTGCCCGGAGTGCGCGACCACGAACCCCGTATGGCGCTGACGCCGGGGGGCGACGGGCTGGACGCCTACCGCGCCATCGCGGCCGGGCTTCGCGCCCATCTGGCCCCGGGCGGGCGGGTGATGGCGGAGATCGGGCCCGGCCAGGCCGAACAGGTCACCGCGATCTTTCGGGGCGCGGGTCTTGTCGATCCTGCCTGCCATCCCGACATGGATGGAAGGGACCGCGTGATCGCGGCCCGCGCGCCGTGACGGGCCTGTGCCCCGACCCTGAGACATCGCGGTCACAGGCCTGGCGCCGCGACAGGGCAGGTGTAAATCCCACTTGCCATCACGGGGCGCTCGTGCTTTGACGGGATCTGCAGGGCAGGCCGCGCAACATGCCGCCGCCCCGCTTCAGCCGCACACCCCTTGCCTGACGATTTGACCAGGCTTGGCCCAACGGATGACCCGCACGTCACCGGCGACGAAACCAACCCGGGCAACTGGACCAAGAACATAACATGAGATCATCGAAAAACCGCTCGCGGTCGAAGGGCAACCGCAACCGTTCCGTCGGCAATGTCGTCAACCGCGTGTTCGACAGTTCCGGCCCCGAGGGCAAGGTGCGCGGCACCCCGCAGCAGATCATCGACAAGTACAACCAGCTGGCCCGCGACGCGCAGCTGGGCAATGACCGGGTTGCGGCGGAAAATTTCCAGCAGCATGCCGAACATTACCTGCGCATGCTGGGCGAGGCGCAGCGCGAACAGGAAGCGCGGCGCGAGCAGCAGCAGAACCAGCAGCCCCAGAACCGCGGCGGCCAGGGCCGGGGTGACGGTGAGGCGGGCGGCGACAGTTCGGGCGGCGACAAACCCTTTGACGCGGTCATGGATGGCGGGCCCGAGGGCGGGTCGGGGCCGGTCGACACGCCCGAGGATGGCGGCAAACCACAGCGAAGCCGCAGCCGGTCGCGCCGCAAGCCCGATGACGGCCAGGGGCGCGCCGACGAAGACGGGTCCGGTCCGGATATCGGCGATGGCGGTCCCGACAATTCCCCGCAGGAAGCGGCCGAGTAATCAGCCCATCTGCCGCGCCAGCGCGCAGAACCCCTCGATCGGCACCTGTTCGGCGCGATCGGTGGGCGACAGGCCGGCGGCGTGCAGACGATCCTCGATATCGGGGGCCAGCCCCTTGAGCGCGGCACGCAGCATTTTGCGCCGCTGGCCGAAGGCCGCCGCGACCACCCGGCTGAGCGTGTCGGCATCCGCCTCGAACCGGGGCCGGGGCAGGGCGGTCAGATGCACAACCGCCGACCGCACCTTTGGCGGCGGGGTGAAGGCCTCGGGCGGCAGCGACATGACGATCCGCGCCTCGGCCCGCCATTGCGCCAGAACCGCCAGCCGCCCATAGGCCTTGCCGCCCGGCTGCGCCACGATCCGGTCTGCCACTTCGCGCTGGAACATCAGCGTCAGGCTGTCCCAGACGGGTGGCCAGACCGCAGGCGTCAGCCAGCGCACCAGCAGTTCGGTGCCCACGTTATAGGGCAGGTTCGACACGATCCTGACCGGTGGCGTCAGCCGCGCTGCCCAGTCGACAGCCAGTGCGTCATCCTGCACCACCTCCAGCCGTCCCGGATAGGCCGCCGCGATCTCCTCCAGCGCGGGCAGGCAGCGGGCGTCCTTTTCCACCGCCACGACCCGCCGCGCGCCTTCGGCCAACAGGCCCCGCGTCAGCCCGCCGGGACCGGGGCCCACCTCCAGCACGTCCGATCCGGTCAGATCGCCCGCCGCCCGCGCGATCTTGGCGGTCAGGTTCAGATCCAGAAGGAAATTCTGTCCCAGGGCCTTTCGCGCGCTCAGGCCGTGCCTGGCGATCACGTCCCGCAAGGGGGGCAGGGTGTCGATGGCGCTCATGGCCCCTGTCTTGGCGTGCCGCCCCCCTGCTGGCAAGCCGTCTGCGCGGCTTGGCCTTGCAAATAGCTTGCAGGGCCAAAACCTCGCGCTCCCTCCCTTTGCCTGCGGGACAGCCGCCGACAAGGGGTTGCGCCTGCGCGCAAACCGCTCTAAGGCCCGGCTCACTTCACAGGCGAAGGCGGGCTTGCGGGACAGACATCCCTCGAAGTCCACCGGTTGGGGAAACCCTGAACCTTCGTCCGAGGCGCAAACCGGAAAGGATATTTGGCATGGCGCTCCCTGAGTTCACCATGCGTCAGCTGCTTGAAGCTGGCGTGCATTTCGGCCACCAGACGCAACGCTGGAACCCCCGCATGGCGGAGTTCATCTACGGCGATCGCAACGGCATCCACATCATCGACCTGACGCAGACCTATGAAATGCTCGACGTGGCATTGAACGTGGTCCGCGAAACCGTCGCCAAGGGCGGGCGCATCCTGTTCGTGGGCACCAAGCGGCAGGCACAAAAGCCGATCGCGGACGCGGCGGAACGCTGCGCGCAGTTCTACATGAACCACCGCTGGCTGGGCGGCACGCTGACCAACTGGAAAACCGTGTCGAATTCGATCAACCGCCTCAAGGCGATCGACGACCAGATGGCCGAGGGGCTGGAAGGTCTGACCAAGAAGGAACGCCTTGGCATGGAACGCGACCAGGCCAAACTGCAGGCCTCGCTCGGCGGGATCCGCGACATGGGCGGCCTGCCTGACCTGTTGTTCGTCATCGACGTCAACAAGGAAGACCTGGCGATCGCCGAGGCCAAGAAACTGGGCATTCCGGTCGTGGCCGTTGTCGACACCAACTGCGCGCCTGAAGGCGTGGATTACATCATCCCCGGCAATGACGACGCCGCCCGCGCCATCGCGCTTTACTGCGACCTGGTCAGCCGGGCCGCGCTTGACGGGATGAGCACGCAGCTCGAGACCGCGGGTGTCGATCTGGGCGCGCTCGAAGAGGGCAGCGTGGAAGAGGCGATCGCCGAAGGCACCGAGGCCGCAGCAGCCGAGGCGCCCGCCGAGGCCGAGGCGCCGGCCGAAAAGGCCTGATCGGCCCGACTGTCACGTGTTTGATACGCGGGCCGGGCATGACCCGGCCCGAGCCAACAAGACCAACCCTCAAACCGATGAGGAGACCCCCCATGGCAATCACCGCCGCAATGGTGAAAGACCTGCGCGAGGCAACCGGCGCAGGCATGATGGATGCCAAGAAGGCGCTGACCGAAACCGATGGCGACATGGAAGCCGCGGTTGACTGGCTGCGCACCAAGGGCCTGGCCAAGGCCGCCAAGAAATCGGGCCGCACCGCCGCCGAAGGGCTGGTGGCCGTGGCCGTTTCGGGCGGCACCGGTGTCGCGGTCGAGGTAAACTCGGAAACCGATTTCGTCGCCAAGAACGCCGAGTTCCAGGCGATGGTCGCGGGCATCGCACAGGCCGCGCTGGCCGCCGACGATGTCGAGGCGCTGAAGACTGCGGACATGGGCGGCAAGCCGGTCGAGACCGTTATCACCGACAAGATCGCCACCATCGGCGAAAACATGGCGCTGCGCCGGATGGCGAAACTGTCGGGTGAAAACGTGGTCAGCTATGTCCACAACGCCGCCGCCGACGGCATGGGCAAGATCGGTGTTCTGGTCGCCTTCAAGGGCGGGGACGAGGGGTTCGCCCGGCAGGTCGCGATGCATGTCGCCGCCGTCAACCCGGCGTCGTTGAACGAGGATGACCTGGACCCTGCCGTGATCGAGAAGGAACGCACCGTCCAGATGGACATCGCGCGCGAAAGCGGCAAGCCCGAAGAGGTCATCGAAAAGATGATCGTGGGCCGGATGAAGAAATACCTGTCGGAGGTCACGCTGGTGAACCAGGCCTTCGTGGTGAACCCCGACCTGACCGTGGGGGCCGCCGCGAAAGAGGCCGGCGTCGAACTGACCGGTTTCGTTCGTCTGGAGGTCGGCGAAGGCATCGTGGTGGAAAAGGAAGACTTTGCCGCCGAGGTTGCCAAGGCCGCCAAGGGCTGAGACCCACGGCCCGACGCGAGGCCCCGGGGCACGTCCCCTGAAAAAAGCAGCGGCGCCACCCGAGGGACATGGGAGGCGCCGCTTTTGGTATCCGGCGCAAGGGGATTGGGACAGGCGCCGGATCGATGGTGGTGCAGGACGAGGGGCAATATCCCCGCGCCCGTCACCGTCCCGGTTACCCGGGTGGGGCCGGTGGAGGGGATCAATACCCGCATCGCGTGCCCGTGTGTTCCCGGCGCAAACGCCGTCACTCGTGGAACCCGACCTTTATGACAGGCCGGGGCGTTGCAGCGAAATTGCGGGAATCCTTACCGGTGCTCAGGCCGCGCTGGCATCGGCATCGTCCAGCCGGAAGATCTGGTTCAGGATCGACGCCTTGCGCACCGCCTGCGCCGTGGTTTCGACCCCGAGCGCGTCACGCGCCCCGCGCAGGTGTTTCTCGATCGTGGCCACGTTGCGGTCGAGGATCAGCGCAACATCCTGCATCGTCTTGCCATCGGCCACCAGTTCCAGCACCTGCGCCTGCCGTTCGGTCAAAAGCCGCCGCTGGCCGGTGGCGGGCAATTGCGTGATACACAGATGCGCCACGTGATTGATGATCTGCAGGTCGGCGCCGTGTTCGGCCCAGATCGCATCGGCATCCGCCTGGGTCAGGCCGATGCGCGCCGCCAGCCCAATGCCCGCATTGGCGTTCTTCAGCGCCATGGGAAAGCTGATCGTGTAGCCCGCGACGATGCCGTGACGCAGGTTCATCTCCATCATCGCGCGTTCGCCCGGGGTGGCGGGATAACCGGGCAGGGCGGCATGGATGTCGGCCCAGCTGGCCGCGCCGGTATGCTCGGTCGCCCAGCGCACGCTTGGCCCGTCGCGGAACATGCCGCCCGAGACATAGCTTTCGACATATTCGGTGGGCAGGTTGGTCAGCAAAAGCGCGTCTTCGGGGTTGTCATAGAGCCCCGCACCGCGAAACGCGTTGAAGGCATAGAACAGCCGGTCGAACCCGTATTCCGCCATCAGCGCGGTGTGATGCGCCCACAAATCCTCGACCGTGGTCATGGCGAGGTAGGGCGCCAGAACCTTCATCCCCGCGCCTCGATCACGCCCTTGAGCGCGGTGAGGGCCAGCGGATAGCCCGCCGCGCCGAAACCCTGGATCACGCCTGCGCAGACCGGGGCGATCATCGAGACATGGCGAAACGGCTCGCGCGCATGGGTGTTGGACAGGTGCAGTTCCACGACCGGTTGCGCGATGGCGGCGATCGCGTCGCGCAGCGCGATGGATGTATGGGTATAGGCCCCGGCATTCAGTACGATGCCGCGGGCATCGGTGCCATGCAGCGTATCGACCAGCGTGCCTTCGTGGTTGGATTGCGCGCAGGACACGTCGAGCCCAAGGGTCTTGCCATGGGCGATGCAGGACGCCTCGATCTCGGCCAGGGTGGTCGCACCATAGACCGACGGCTCCCGCTGGCCGAGCAGGTTCAGGTTCGGGCCGTTCAAGACGAGGATGCGCATGGCGAAGTCCTTTTCCGCGTGCTTATAGGACCTTGGCGCAGGCCATTAAACAATCGGGCGCGGACAGACCGGAGCGGGACAGGGTTTTTCGGCAACAGCGACAGGCCCCTGGTGACCCGGAAAATTCGCGCAGTTTCAGGGCGCTAGCGGCAGGGGCTGTTGTATTGAAAAAGGATCGGCCATGGTCGGATCTGCGTCAATATTAACATAATAATGATTATAGGACAAATGGAGATGCCGCTTGCCGCACGGACGGCCGGCCTATCCCAGGGCGTATCCCGCGCCGCGCACGGTGCGGATCGGATCCTCAGCGCCATCCACGCGCAGCGCCTTGCGCAGGCGGCCCACATGCACATCGACCGTGCGGCTGTCGACATAGATGTCGCGGCCCCAGACCCGGTCGAGCAGTTGTTCGCGGCTCCAGACCCGGCCCGGACGTTCCATGAAGGCGGTCAGCAGGCGGAACTCGGTCGGCCCCAGGCTCAGCGACTGCCCTGCCCTGTAGACCCTGTGTTCGGTCATATCGAGCAGGATGTCGTCGAACTCCAGCCGCTCGCCCACCGCCGCCGGGCGGATGCGGCGCAACTGGGTGCGCAGCCGTGCCAGAAGCTCGGCCACCGAATAGGGTTTGGTGACGTAATCATCGGCCCCTGTCTCAAGCCCCCGGACCCGGTCCATTTCCTCGGACCGGGCGCTGAGCATGATGATCGGGATGCGCGCGGTGTCGCCTGACATCTTCAGCTGACGGCACACCTCGATGCCCGAGACATGCGGCAGCATCCAGTCCAGCACGATCACATCGGGCGGCGTTTCGCGCACAAGGTCCAGCGCCTCGTCGCCCGCCTCGGCGGTGACGACCTGAAACCCTTCGGCCTTGATGTTGTAGGCCAGCACCTCGCGCTGTGCCGGTTCGTCTTCGACCACGAGGACGAGGGGTTCCCCTGCCATCTTGTCCTATCCCTCAGGCACCCAGTTCATAGGGTGTGCGATCTTCCTTGGGCCGTTCGTCATCGGGCAGCTCGCCGGTGACGAGGTAGATCACCTGTTCCGAGATCGAGGTGACATGGTCGCCCATCCGTTCGATGTTCTTGGCCATGAAATGCAGATGCATGCAGGGCGTGATGTTGCGCGGATCTTCCAGCATGAAGGTCAGGTATTCGCGGAACAGCGCCGAATACATCTGATCGACCTCGACATCGCGCGACCGGACGTCCTGGGCAAGCGCAGCATCATGCTGGATATAGGCATCCAGCGCGTCCTTCAGCATCAGTTCCACCTGCCGCGCCATCCGGCGCAGCGAGGAGGACGCGCCTTCGACGGGCGGGTGATCCATGATCGCCTCGGACCGCTTGGCGATGTTTTTCGCGTAATCGCCGATGCGTTCGAGATTGGTCGAGATGCGGAACACCGACAGCACGGTGCGCAGGTCGCTGGCCGAGGGCTGACGCAGCACCAGGATACGCGCGGCCTCTTCGTTGACCTGTTCCTCGAGCTTGTCGATGGCCTTGTCCTCGGCCCGCACGGTGCGTGCGAGGTCGATATCCTGCGTGTCCAGCGCGCGCGCCGATTTGGCGATCGCTTCCTCGACCAGACCGCCCATGCGCATGATCCGCGCCTGGATGGCCTCGAGGTCTCGATCGAAGGACGATACGATATGTTCGGAATTCGCCATGATGTCCCCTGCCCTGTTCTGGGCCTGTTAGCCGATCCGCCCGGTGATGTAGCTTTCCGTGCGGCTGTCATCGGGATTGGTGAAAATCTTGCCCGTCTCGCCGTATTCCACCAGTTCGCCGAGGTGGAAAAACGCCGTCTTCTGGCTGACGCGCGCGGCCTGCTGCATCGAGTGGGTCACGATGACCACGGAATAGCGGGTGCGCAACTCATCAATCAGTTCCTCGACCTGGGCCGTGGCGATGGGGTCGAGCGCCGAACAGGGCTCGTCCATCAGCAGGACCTCGGGGTTGGTGGCCACGGCGCGCGCGATGCACAGACGCTGCTGCTGGCCGCCGGACAGGCCGGTGCCCGGCTCCTGCAGGCGGTCCTTTGCCTCGTCCCAGAGCGCGGCGCGGCGCAGCGATTTCTCGACGATCTCGTCCAGTTCGCCCTTCGAGGTCGACAACCCGTGGATACGCGGGCCATAGGCCACGTTGTCATAGATCGATTTCGGGAACGGGTTGGGTTTCTGGAACACCATGCCGACCTTGGCGCGCAGCTGCACCGGGTCGACCTTGGGGTCATAGATATCCTCGCCGTCCAGCGTGATCTCGCCCTTCACGCGGGCCACGTCGATGGTGTCGTTCATCCGGTTCAGGCAGCGCAGGAAGGTCGATTTCCCGCAGCCCGAGGGGCCGATGAAGGCGGTGACGGTCTTGTCCTCGATATCGACATCGACCGACTTGATCGCGTGGGTGTCGCCGTAGAACACCTCGACCCCGCGCGCACGCATCTTGATTTCACCTGTATCCACGTCGCGGCTCACACTCATATCGTTCACGTTCCCATCCTCCATAGCGATCACCAGCGGCGTTCGAAACGGCGGCGCAGCAGAACCGCCATGGCATTCATGAAAATAAGGAAGACCAACAGCACGATGATCGCGCCCGAGGCCCGTTCGACAAAGGCCGGATCGGATCGCTGCGTCCAGCTGTAGACCTGCACCGGCAGGGCCGAGGCCGGGTCGAACAACCCGTCCAGCGGGGCGGCCGGATATTCGCGCACGAAGGCCACCATGCCGATCAGAAGAAGCGGCGCGGTTTCGCCAAGCGCCTGCGCCAGCCCGATGATCGTGCCGGTCAGGATGCCGGGCGCGGCCAGCGGCAGCACGTGGTGGAAAACCGACTGCATCTTTGACGCGCCGATGCCCAGGGCCGCCTCACGGATCGAAGGCGGCACGGCACGCAGGGACGCACGGGTGGCGATGATGATGGTGGGCAGCGTCATCAGCGTCAGCACGAGGCCGCCGACGATGGGCGCCGATTGCGGCAGGCCCGCGAAATTGATGAAAATGGCGAGACCGAGGATGCCGAAGACGATCGACGGCACCGCCGCAAGGTTCGAGATATTCACCTCGATCAGGTCGGTCAGCCGGTTCTTGGGCGCGAATTCCTCAAGATAGATTGATGCCGCCACCCCGATGGGCAGGGCGAAGGCCAGCACCACCAGCATCATGTAGAACGACCCCATGATCGCCACGCCCAGGCCCGCCGCCTCGGGGCGCTGGCCGGAAGCGTCGGGGGCGGTGATGAAATCCCAGTTGAAGCGCGTGATGATGCTGCCCTCTGCGCGCAGCTGTTCGGCCAGGATCAGCTGTTCCGGACTGATCAGCGCGTCGCGTTCGGCGCTTTCCATCGTGACGCGGCCCTTGAAGACCCCGTCGACACGGCCATTGGCCAGAAGCTGCAGATCGATCGTTTCGCCCACCATCGCGGGGTTCGACAGCACCGCCGCGCGCAGCTGCGCCGGGGCCTGGTCCGAGATCATGTCGCCCAGGGCCGAGGCCGGCAGATCGGTCTCGATCCCCAGGGCGGCGACATGGTCGACGAAGGCCTGCTGGACAAGCGGGCCGTAGCTGAAGGTCAGCACGCTCTGCATTTCCTCGGGGTTGCGGTTGCCCGAGGGGTCGAGCACGTCGGCATCCAGCGTGATCGGGAACGACACGAAGGTCTGGCGGAACGAGCTGAGCCCGTTCGACAGGATCGACACCAGAAGCAGCACCAGCGCCATAACGGCAACGGTGACGGCGGCCAGCCCATAGGCGCGGAACCGCGCCTCGGACCGGTTGCGGCGCCGGGTGCGCGCGTCGAGTTCAAGCAGCGACGTGCGCCGTGGCTCGGGCGCGCCGCCTTCGGTCGTGACACTCATTCGTATTGCTCCCGGTATTTACGCACGATGTAGAGGGCGAGCACGTTCAGCCCCAGGGTGATGACGAAGAGCGTCAGGCCCAGCGCGAACGCCACCAACGCCTCGGGGCTGGAGAAATTGGTATCGCCGGTCAGCTGTCCCACGATCTTGACGGTGACCGTGGTCATCGCCTCGAACGGGTTGAGGTCGATCCGGCCCGCTGCCCCTGCCCCGAGCACCACGATCATCGTCTCGCCGATGGCGCGGCTGGCGGCCAGCAGGATGGCGCCGACGATACCGGGCAGCGCGGCGGGCAGGATCACCTGTTTGACGGTTTCGGACTGTGTCGCGCCCAGCCCGTAGGACCCGTCGCGCAGGCTTTGCGGCACGGCGTTGATTATGTCGTCGCTGAGCGACGAGACGAAGGGGATCAGCATGATGCCCATCACGATGCCCGCCGTCATCACCGATGACGACGACGACCCGAGGCCGAGGGGTTCGGCGAAGTAATCGCGCAGCATCGGGCCCACGGTGATCAGGGCGAAAAGCCCGTAGACGATGGTGGGGATCCCGGCGAGGATCTCGATCAGCGGCTTGGCAAAGGACCGCACCCTCTTGGAGGCGTATTCAGCCATGTAGACGGCGGCGAACAGGCCCACCGGCACCGCCACCAGCAGCGCGATCAGCGAGATGTACATGGTGCCCCACAACAGCGGTATCAGGCCCAGCTCGGACCCGCCCTCGAAACTCGGGCGCCATTCGAGGCCGAAGAAGAACTGCTGCCAGGGGTAGAGCTGGAAGAAATTCCAGCTGTCCCACAGCATCGACAGCACGATGCCCACCGTGGTCAGGATCGCGATGGTCGAGGCCAGCATCAGGATCACGAGGACCGAGGCCTCGACCCAGTTGCGGGCGCGGAAATCCCGGTTGGTGCGGGCATAGGAATACAGGAACCCGAGCGCTGCCAGCGTCAGCAGCGTGATGGTCATGAAAAGATTGCCCGACCGCGACAGTTCCCGGTAGCGCTGCGCAGCGCTCAGAACCTCGGGTGTCACGTCGCTTCCAAGGGCGACGCCGACACCGGCCAGCGTATCGCGGACATTGGTGAATTCGGTGCGGATGCTGCGCGCCTCATCCTCGGTCAGGGCGCCCTGTTCGATCGCGGTGTCGAGGCCACCGGCCACGCGGCGGACATCCGACATCACCAGACCGCGCGAACCCGCCTCTTCGATGGCGGAGGCCGGGATCATTTCGGTGACGCGGGTTTCGACGAGGATCGGCTGTATGATCAGCCAGACGGCCATGACCAGAAGCGCGGGCACGATGGTGATGATCGCGACATTGGTGCCGTAATAGCCCGGCAGGGAATGCAGGATGCGTGCGTTACCGCCCGCCGTGGCGACCGCGCGTTTGCGGCCCATCACATAGCCTACGACCCCGAGGGCCAGGATTATCGAAACGGTCCAGAGCAGGGGCATGAGGGGCAGTCCGGCAGGGAAATTGGGGGCAGGCGTATGGGGGTGACAGGGCCGCCCGAAGGCGGCCCCGCCGGGATCAGGTCAGGCTCAGTTGCCCATCGTCACTTCGTTGGCGACGGTGGCCTGCACGGCAGCCAGTTCCGGGTCGGAAACCAGGCCGTAGGCGGCCAGCGGGCCGTCGGGGCCTGCCATTGCGTCGGAGACGAAGAATTCGGCGTATTCCTTCAGACCGGGGATGACGCCGATATGCGCTGCCTTGATGTAGAAGAACAGCGGACGCGACACCGGGTATTCACCCGACGCGATGGTCTCGGTTGAGGGGGTCACACCCGACATGGTGGCAACCTGCAGCGAGTCGGTGTTGTTCTGGTAGAACGCCAGACCGAACACGCCGATGCCTTCGGGGTTGGCCGCGATGCGGGCCAGGGTCTCGGTGTAGTCACCGTCGATGTCGGTCGACACGCCATCGGCGCGGATTTCCATGCACGCCTCTTCGGCGGCATCTTCGTCCATGCCCATTTCCATCATGGCAGCCATGGCGCCCGAGTCTTCGCAACCCTGCAGGATCACGTTTTCGTCGAAGACTTCACGGGTGCCGTGACGGGTGCCGGGGATGTAAGCCGCGATTTCCTGAGCCGGAAGATCGGGGTTCACTTCGTTCCACATGGTGTTGGGGTTGGCAACCATCGCGCCGTCGACGGGCAGGTTGGCGGCCAGGGCCAGGTACCAGTCGGAGGGAACGAATTCGAACGAGTTGCCGTTGATGTCCGATGCGAACACGATGCCGTCATACCCGATGCGGACCTCGATGATGTCGGTCACGCCGTTTTCGGCACAGGTGGCGATTTCCGATTCGCGGATCGGACGCGATGCGTTTGCGATGTCGGTGGTGTTTTCGCCGACGCCCTCGCAGAAACGACGCAGGCCGGTGGACGAGCCACCCGATTCGACGACGACGGTGAAGTCGAAGTTTTCCTGGAACGCTTCGGCCACGATGTTGGCGTAGGGCAGAACGGTCGACGAACCGGCAACCTGCACGGTGTCACGGCTTTGCGCGGCAGCGGCGGTGGCCGAAACGGCAGCAACCGCCAGCGCAGAAACGGTGAGTTTTGCGAGCGACATAAAGGACTCTCCTTGGGGTTCTGAGATTTCGGAACACGCCTCTCTCACGCGCGTCCTGACCCGCCGCGTAACGATGCGGTGCTATGCTTTTGTGACAGGTGTGTAACGGTTTTATGACAGGGCTTGTTGCCCCCGCGTTGCGTGGGCCCGCCGCACATCCGCCCTGCCCCGAATTTGCCTTAATTCGCAGGGAGCAAGACGGTGAAGGTGCTGCCCGCCCCCTTTTCCGATGCGATCCTGAGCCGTCCGCGATGGCGGTTCACGATATGCTTCACGATCGCCAGCCCAAGGCCCGTGCCCCCCATCGCCCGCGACCGGTGGGTGTCGATTCTGTAGAAGCGTTCGGTCAGGCGCGGCAGGTGCAGGCTGTCGATTCCCTCGCCGCGGTCGGTGACATCGACGCGCACCAGCGGCCCTTTCAGGCCCCCGGTCCCCTCTTCATGGCCCAGCGTCAGGGTGATGGGCCGGTCCGGCCCCCCGTATTTCAGGGCGTTCTCGACAAGGTTCAGAAACACCTGCATCAGCTGATCGCGGTCGCCCTTCACGCGGTGCCGCCCCTCGGGCGCATCTGCGGCGATGACCAGGTCGAGACTGTTGCCCCGGTCCTCGGCACTGGGCCTGAGCGCCGCGATCACCCCGTCGAGCACCGCGTGAAGATCGACATCCTCGGACGGGCGGACCCGTTCCTGCCCCTCGACCCGGCTGAGCGACAACAGGTCGGAGACAAGCCGGTTCATCCGCCGTGCCTCGTCTTCCATGATCGCAAGGAACCGGGCCTGCGCCTCGGGGTCGTCGCGCGCGGGGCCGCGCAGGGTTTCGATGAATCCCAGAACCGCGGTCAGCGGCGTGCGCAATTCATGGCTGACATTGGCCACGAAATCGCGGCGCATTTCCTCGGCCTCGCGCAGATGGGTGATGTCGTTGAAATGCAGCAGCACCGGGAACGGGGATTGCCCCTCGCCCGGCAGGGGCGTGATGCGCACCCGGTACTGCGTCTCACCGGCGTGATCGGCGCGGTGGAACCGCACATCCGCGCCCGGCCCGCCCGCCTGCGCCGCCTCGATCCGGTCAAGGATGCCCGGCTGGCGCAGCACCGCAGCATAGCTTCGTTGCGCGATCCAGTCGCCGAACAGCGCGCGCGCGGCATCATTGCTGGCCGCGATCAGGCCGTCCGAGCCGATATGCAGCATCGGTTCCGGCACCGCATCGATCAGGGCCTGGAGGGTCGCATCGGTCATGGCTTGGTCAGGCTCCGTGCTGTGGCGCGGCCGGTTCCGGTCGCAACAGCCGGGCGCTGCTGCGACATCTCGCCCAATCCGGATGCGCTTTCAATCCATGGCGCCATATAGTTGTGCGTGCAAAGTTTTCTTTGCGGAGAATCCCCATCCGCGTTACATTTCCCATCGAGGGTAGCGCGGCAGGTGTTGCCCTTAGGGCGGCACCGTCCGCGAACGACCCGACCTGCCACAAGGCGCTGAACCATGATGGACGGCCCTGACAGGCGCCAGACGGCGCGACCACCTGATGTAACGGGCGGCTCTGAAACACGGGCGCGCCGGGTGGTGACCATTGGGCTGTCGCCTGAGGCGCTTTCGGTCCTGCCGCGCAACATTCTCGACCCCAAGGCCCATATCGTGCAGTCGAGCTATGAAGGGCTGGACATGGTCGTGCTGAGCGGTCCCAACGCGCCCGATCTGGTGCTGACCCCGCTTCTGACGCCGGTTTTCGATGCGCTGGACCTGGCGCGTTACCTCAGCCAGGCGGGGTATCGCGGGCGGTATCTTGCGCTGGTCGATGCGCTGCCCAGTGCGAAACTGATCCGGGCCGAGGTCGAGGCCCAGTCGCCCGATCTGAATTTCGACCTGATCGTTCTGGATGGCACCACGCCGCTGCATTCGCTATGAATCCCGCATGACGACTCGATTGACCGGCGCCCTTCTGGCCCTGACCCTCGCCTTTGCCCTGCCCCTGCCCGCCGCCGCCCAGACGCTGCTGGACCGGATACAGGGGCTTTACTACCCGCAAGGCATGGCCGGGGCGTGGAACTGCCGTGATCTCGGCTCGGACGGGGGCGCGGTCGGCTTCGTGGGTGACCAGATCCGCGGTGTCGAAAGCGCCTGCCAACTGAAAGAGCCGTTTCCTATTCCCGGCATGGACGCGGTGCGTTTCACCACCACCTGCTCGGGTGAGGGCGAAACCTGGGAGGCGGGGCCGGTGATCATCGTGCCCCATTTCGACGGGGTCACCCTCGTCTATCAGGATTTCGCCAATACCTGGCTGCGCTGCCCCGGCTGACGGGTCAGACGGCGGCCAGCCCCGCCTCGAAATCGGCGATAATCAGCTCTACCTCCTCGATCCCGACGGACACGCGGAAGAACCCGTCGCTGATGCCCAGCGCGGCCCGCCCCTCGGGCGTCAGACCGCGATGCGACGAGGATGCCGGGTGGCTGAGCGTCGTGCCCACATCGCCGAGCGTCGGGGCAAAGGCCAGATCGGGCATCGCCTGCACCATCCGGTCGGCGGCGGCCTCGTCACCCCTGATCTCGAAACTGACCATGTTGCCGAACCGGCCGCCCAGAAGCGCCCTGGCGCGCGCATGATCGGGGTGGTCGGCGCGGGCGGGGTAAAGGACGCGCGCGACCTTGGAATGACCCGCCAGCGCCTCGGCCAGCTGTGCGGCATTCGCCTCGGCCCGGTCGGCGCGCAACGCGAAGGTGTAAAGCCCGCGCTCGGCCAGCCAGCAGTCATAGGGGCTGGGCGTGAGGCCGGTTGTGACCGCGAAATCATAGATCGCGCGTGCCTGCTCCGGGTCGCGCGCCGCCACATAGCCCAGCGTGACATCGGAATGCCCAGCCAGAAGCTTCGTTACCGAATGGATGACGATATCGGCGCCATGATCGAAGGGCCGGTAGCCGAGCGGCGTGGTGAAGGTATTGTCGACGGCGAGCGGCACGCGGGCCTCGGCCGCGACGCGGGCTATGCCCTCCATGTCGGCGACCCGCAGCGTGGGGTTCGACACGACCTCGACCAGGATCATCTTCGTCTCGGGCCGTATCGCGGCCTTCAGGGCATGGGCATCGGTCGGGTCGACCAGCGTGGTGGCGATGCCGAACCGCGCCAGGTCCTGGTGCATCAGCCTGAGCGACCGGCCGTAAAGCTGATCGGCCCCGATGATATGGTCCCCTGCCCCCAGCAGGCCCATGATCGCGGCGGTGACGGCGGCCATGCCGGACCCGGTGATCAACCCGCCCCCGGCCCCTTCGAGCGCGTCGATCTTCTGCGCCAGAAGCGTCGCGTTCGGGTGGCCTTCGCGGGCATAGGTATAGCCATCGGCGCGGCCTTCATATTGCGCATGCAGCGTCTCGATCGAGGGCGAGGCATAGACGACCGAGGGCTGCAGCGGCGTGACCACGGCGCGGCTGACGCTGCCGGGGAACGGGGTGCGGCGGACCAGCGTGTTGGCGCGCGCGTTCGGTCGGTCTGTCATGATATCTCCATGATTTGGGAACCGGGTTTTCTGGAAAACCCGGAGGCGGCAGGGCCTTCCAGAAAGCTCTGATCAGGGGCGCACGGTGCCGTCGCCGGTCACCAGGTATTTGAACGAGGTCAGCTGTTCCGCCCCCACCGGGCCGCGGGCATGCATCTTGCCCGTGGCGATCCCGATCTCGGCGCCCATCCCGAACTCGCCCCCATCGGCGAACTGGGTCGAGGCGTTGCGCATCAGGATCGCGCTGTCGAGCTCGGCGAAGAACCGGGCGGCGGCGGCATCATCTTCCGTCAGGATGCTTTCGGTATGGCTGGAGCCATGGGTGCGGATATGATCGAGCGCGGCGTCGATATCGTCAACGACCCGGGCCGCGATGATCATGTCGAGGAATTCGCGGCCCCAATCATCCTCGGTCGCCGCCCTCACGCCCTCGATGGCCTGCAACGTCTTGTCGCCCCGCACCTCGACCCCGGCGTTCAGAAGCGCACGCACCACCCCCTGCCCCACGGTATCAAGAGCCGCCCGATGGATCAGCAGGCATTCCGCCGCCCCGCAGATTCCGGTGCGCCGCGTCTTGGCGTTCAGCGTGACGGCCAGCGCCTTGGCCGGGTCGGCCGCGGCGTCGATATAGATGTGACAGATGCCTTCGAGATGGGCGAAGACGGGCACCCGCGCCTCGCGCTGGACCAGCCCCACCAGACCCTTGCCGCCGCGCGGCACGATCACGTCGATCGCATCGGTCATGGTCAGCATCTCGGACACGGCGGCGCGGTCGCGGGTCGGCACGCGCTGCACCGCATCCCCGGGCAGACCCGCATCCGCCAGACCGGCGCGCAGGGCATCCACCAGCACGCCCGAGGAATGAAAGCTTTCCGATCCGCCACGCAGGATCACGGCATTGCCCGATTTCAGGCACAGCGCCCCGGCATCCGCGGTCACGTTGGGCCGGGATTCGTAGATCACACCGATCACGCCCAGCGGCGTGCGGACGCGCTGGATGTGCAACCCGCTGTCCATGTCCCATTCGGCGATGACCCGTCCCACGGGATCATCCTGCCCGGCCACGGCGCGCATCCCTTCGACGATGCCCGCGATGCGCCGCTCGTCGAGCTTCAGACGGTCGAGCATTGCGGCGCTCAACCCCTTGTCGCGCCCGAAGGCCATGTCCTTTTCATTGGCCGCCAGGATGTCGGGCGTCTTCGCCTGCACCGCGTCGGCGGCGGCCATCAGGGCCGCGCGTTTGACATCGGCCGGGGCGAAGGCAAGGGCTGCGGCGGCGGTTTTCGCGCGCGCGCCGATCTCGGCCATCAGGGCGGGGATGTCGGGGGTCATGTCGTTCATGGTGAAACGCCTCCTTCGGGGCGGCGGCAGCATAGGCGCATTTGGGGAAAGAGGAAGGGGGTGATCACAGCGCCATGTCATCGCGATGCACCAGCGCGGCGCGGCCCGGGTAGCCCAGGATGTCGGCGATCGCGTCGCTGCGGTGACCGGCGATCGCGCCCGCCTCATCGCTGGTATAGCGGCAGAGGCCAAGCCCCAGCTCGGCGCCATCGGGGCCGTCGAGGCGCACCGGATCGCCCCGGTCGAAATCGCCGGTGACCCGGGTGACCCCTGCGGGCAGAAGCGACTTGCCCCGGCCAAGCGCGGCGACCGCGCCGGCGTCGAGGGTCAGGCTGCCCTTGGGCTTCATCGCCGAAATCCACCGCTTGCGCGCGGTTTGCGGATCAAGCGCCGCGGTGAACCAGGTCACGCGCGCGCCGGTTTCGATGGCGGTCAGGGGGCGGTCGGTCGACCCCCTGGCAATCGCCATCGCGCAGCCCGCGGCGGTGGCGGTGCGGGCGGCCATCAGCTTGGTCTTCATCCCGCCCTTCGACAGGCCGGTGCCCGCGTCCCCGGCCATCGCGGCGATCTCGGGCGTGATCTCGGCGATTACGGGCAGGTGCCGCGCGCCCGGATCCGTGCCGGGCGCGGCGGTGTAGAACCCGTCGACATCCGACAAGAGCACCAGACGGTCCGCCCCCGCCATCACGGCCACGTTCGCGGCCAGCCTGTCATTGTCGCCATAGCGGATCTCATCGGTGGCGATGGTGTCGTTTTCATTGACGATGGGCACCACGCCGCGCGACAGGAGCGCGCCCAGCGTGGCCCGGGTGTTCAGGTATCGCCGCCGGTCGCCGGAATCATCGAGCGTCAGCAGGATCTGCGCGGCGATCAGGCCATGCGGCGCCAGCGCCTCCTCATAGGCGCGGGCGAGCCGGATCTGGCCCACCGCTGCCGCCGCCTGCGCCTCATCAAGCGACAGGCTGCCATGGCCCAGGCCGAGCGCCCCGCGCCCTAGCGCGATGGAGCCCGAGGAGACCAGGATCACGTTCAGCCCCCGCGCCTTGAACTCCGCGACATCCTCGGCCAACCCGCGCAGCCAGGCGGCGTTCAGCGCCCCGGTCGCCGCATCGACCAGGAGGGCCGAGCCGATCTTGACCACCAGACACCTGGCCGAGGCGAGGCCGGGTGCATCCGTTTCGGTCAGGGGCGCCATGGCTCAGGCACCTCCCGCGCGTCGCGGTCGCGGGCGCGGCGCGCGTCTATTTTGGCCCGCATGGCGCGCAGCACCTCGATCAGACCCGTGCGCGCGACGCCCGACATGGTCATGACCGGGCCGCCCGAGGCCGTTTCAAGCGCGGCGCGGCGTTCGGCCACTTCGTCCTCGGTCATCGCGTCGATCTTGTTCAGGACGGTGATCCGGGGTTTGTCGGCCAGCCCGCCGCCATAGGCCTCGAGCTCGCCGATGATGGTTTCGTAATCGGCCACCACATCCGCGGAGGTGCCGTCGATCAGGTGCAACAGCACCGCGCAGCGTTCCACATGGCCAAGGAAGGTATCACCCAGCCCCCTGCCCTCGCTCGCGCCCTCGATCAGGCCGGGAATGTCGGCGACCACGAATTCGGCATTGTCGACGCCGACGACGCCCAGGTTCGGGTGCAGCGTGGTGAAGGGGTAATCGGCGATCTTGGGCCGCGCGTTCGAGGTGGCGGCCAGAAAGGTCGACTTGCCCGCATTGGGCAGCCCCAGAAGCCCTACATCGGCGATCAGTTTCAGCCTGAGCCAGATCGTGCGTTCCACGCCCGGCTGGCCGGGGTTGGCGTTGCGCGGCGCCTGGTTGGTGGCCGATTTGAAATGCAGGTTGCCGAACCCCCCGTTCCCGCCTCTGGCCAGCCGCACCCTCTGTCCCACTTCGGTCAGGTCGGCGATGACGGTTTCCTCGTCCTCATCGAGGATCTCGGTGCCCACGGGCACGCGCAGCACGATATCGGCGCCGTCCTTGCCCGTGCGTTGCTTGCCCATCCCGGGCTGGCCGTTCTTGGCAAAGAAATGTTGCTGGTAGCGGAAATCGATAAGCGTGTTCAGCGCCTCGACCGCCTCGGCCCAGACATCGCCGCCGCGCCCGCCATCGCCGCCATCGGGCCCGCCATATTCGATGTATTTCTCGCGCCGGAAACTGACGCAGCCCCCGCCGCCCGCGCCGGAGCGGATGTAAACCTTGGCGAGATCGAGAAATTTCATGTCCGGGCGCCCGTAGGCCCTCATCTTTGCTTCAAAATACCTGCGCGAGCGCGAGGGGCGTTGTCCATTGTTCCTGAACCGATGGCGAACAAGAGACGACCCTCGCCCGCGCCGCCAGCCCTACGCGGTCAGGCCAGCCGTTTCAAATAGGTCCATGTCGGCAGGCTGGCCCCGCGCGCCACGGAATAGCTTTCGGCATCGCCCAGATACTCGAAGCCTGCATTGGTCAGCACCCGCGCCGACCCGGGATTGTCCTGGAACACGCTGG
Source organism: Paracoccaceae bacterium (assembly GCA_024742455.1). Lineage (GTDB taxonomy): Bacteria > Pseudomonadota > Alphaproteobacteria > Rhodobacterales > Rhodobacteraceae > JANSYL01. The sequence continues at coordinate 109,054 of JANSYL010000006.1, forward strand.
CGAAAATCGTCTTGTTGTCCAGCGGGTTGGCGTGGATCAGCGCCTTCACCGCCTCGGAGGCAAAGCCGGTGTTCCAGATCGCGGGCGCGGTCCAGTATCCGATCTCGGACTGGCCCCGGTCCATCTCCTTGAGCGCGATCACGCCCAAAAGCTCGGATCCCCCCTGTTCGGTCCCGTCGAGCGCCCAGGCGGTCTCGGTCCGGTCGGGTTTGGTGACCGACTGGATATAGGCCTCGGCGGCGCCGCGCGGATAGGGATGCGGGATCGAACGGGTCATCTGCGACAGGGCCCGGTCGGACAGGTAGAGCGTCATGAGCCCGGCATCCGACAGGCGCAGCGGGCGCAGGATCAGCCGCGGCGTTTCGATGACCGCTTGGGTCGGGATCGTTTCTTGTTTCATCCTCGGCTCTCCTCCGAACCAGATGCCGCCTCCACCCGGATCCTGCGGATCAGGTGGGGCGTGGGATGCGCCGCCACAAGGGGCGCGGGAAAAACGAAAAGGGGCCGGTCGTTTCCGCCGGCCCCGTGGTTTCGAAAAACCTGTGATGCGCTGGCGTTACTCGGCGGCCTCCTGGGCCGGGAGTACCGAAATGAAGGTGCGGCCCCTGAAGCCCTTGGAAAAGGTCACGCGGCCTTCTTCGGTGGCGAAGATGGTGTGGTCCTTGCCGATGCCGGTGCCCGCGCCCGGATACCACCGGGTGCCGCGCTGGCGCACGATGATGTTGCCGGGAATGACGGCTTCACCGCCGAATTTCTTGACGCCCAACCGGCGGCCGGCGCTGTCGCGGCCGTTGCGGGAGCTGCCACCTGCTTTTTTATGTGCCATGGGTCGGTCTCCTTAGCCTTTTGCCAGTTTCTTGGCCTGCTCCACCCAGCCTTCACGTTCGATCCGGCCCTTGAAGCTGAGTTTCTCGTCGAACTCGGCGATATCCGCCTCGGTCCATGCGGCGATCTGTGCGAAAGTGGTGATGCCCGCGGCCAGCAGTTTCTTTTCCAGCGCCGGACCCACGCCGGACAGCTGTTTGAGATCATCGGCAGCAGCCGGTGCGGCGTCTGCCTTGGCCTTGGGCGCGGCTTTCGCTTTCGGTGCGGCCTTCGGTTTGGCCTCTGTCTTCGGTTCCGCTTTCGCCTTGGGCTCGGCCTTGGCTTTCGGCGCGGCTTTTGCCGCAGGGGCGGCGGTCACTGCATCGGGGGCGCTGCCCGCGCCGATCGCGGCCTTCACGCCGGACTTGTCGGCGCCCGAGGTCAGGATCTGGGTGATCTCCAGCAGCGTCAGCTGCTGGCGGTGACCCTTGGTGCGCTTGGACGAATGCTTGCGGCGGCGCTTGACGAAATGAATGAGCTTTTCGCCCTTCACCTGGTCGACGACCAGCGCCTGCACGGCGGCGCCACTGACCAGCGGCGCACCCACGGCGGGTTTGTCGCCGCCAAGCATCAGAATGTCGTTGAACTGGACGGTTTCACCCGCCTCCGCGGCCAGCTTTTCGACCCGCAGGGTATCGCCTGCACGGACCTTGTATTGCTTGCCGCCGGTTTTCATCACCGCGAACATGCGCGTCTTCCTTTTTTCTCATCCGCGTCCTGTGGCCCGCCTGGGGCACCCGGCCCCATTGCGTGTTTCGGGGATGTCCCCGCCTCGGACGGCGCGCCCCGGTCGGGACGATCATTGCCGTGGCACGGCCCCGGGGCCACACCAGAGGCGCCCGTATCGAGATTTGCACCACGCCTGTCAAGCGGTTTCGGGGTTCAGGTCTCCTCGCCCGCGATGAAAATGCCAGCGTCATAGCCCAGCTCATAGCTGACCTCTTCGAAGACGACGTCAAAGGCCGAAAACAGCGCCCGGTTCAGCACCCGGCCGGCCTCGGTCTGCGACAGGGCGGTGTAGGCGTCGATCTCGGCTTGCGACAGGTCGGAATAGGCGGTGACGAGGAAGGCGAACAGCCAGTCGATCGTGGTTGCGCGGATCTCGGCCTCCTGGCCCCAGACCTCGGCGATCATCAGGTCCTCGGGCATCTCGACGGCGAAGGCCTCGCCATCCGAGAGACCCAGAAAGAAGGCGAAATTGGAATTGAGCGCGCCCTGCACGTTGCGTTCGACAAGGGAATTGGCCTCGATGAACCGGCTGATGCTGTCCAGCCGGGGATCGCCCTCGGCACGCATCGCGGCCACGATCTCGTTCGCCCGTTCCTCGACGCCAGGGTCAAGGAAGGCGCGGCGCGCGGCCACCTCGCCGGCGGCGATGCGCCGGCCGGTGTCGGAGGTGAAGAACTCGGTCAGGTCGGCAATGGTCGCCGGGTCGAATTCCTCAACCGGCAGGGCGCTTTCGAAATCCCGCACCAGACGTTCGGCCGAGTTGATGCTGGCCGCCACCGCCTGCCAGGCCGCCCCGCCCCGGTCGGGGAACATGTCGCCCTCCAGCTGCGCGGCCGCGTCGGTCTGTTCGACCGACATGATCTGCAGGATGTCATAGAGCCCCATCGCATCGACGATGGCGTGCACCTCGGGCGCCTCCTGGGCCAGCATGCTGCCGGGCACGATCACCTGCGCCTCGCCCGGGCCCGACTGGGCAAGTGCGGCGGGCACCGGGGCAAGGGCAAGGGCCATGGCTGTGAGAAGGCGCAGAACGGTCATCGGCAGGCTCCTGAACGGTTTGAAGCTGAGATGGGTCGGGTGGTGGGCGATTTCCACCATGCCGTCCGCCCGCTGGCGCGGATGTGAGCGGCCCGCCGCCGCCCGGCCGGCCGGGTTTTGCAAACCTGCCCCTTGCACGTGCCCCCGCCCGTCGGTAACAGGCACCCCCACAAGCCCTGACCAAGCGCGGAGAGGTGCCGGAGTGGTCGAACGGGGCGGTCTCGAAAACCGTTGTCCCTTCACGGGGACCCAGGGTTCGAATCCCTGTCTCTCCGCCACTGTCCCTTTGCATCCCTGACCGGTGCGCCGGGTCCGGCGCGACATGCCCGACAGGCATGCCGTCATACGGATCGCGCGGCGGCTACGGCCGCGCCTGCCCTGCCCTGTGCCGCGCGATCGCCGCGGTTGTCGCCGCCCAGACCGCCCGCAGGTGCGCCGCGCTGCCTTCGGCCACCGGGTGCCCGCCGCGCAGCGCCGTTTCAAGCGTCGCCAGCTCCGTCCGCAGGTCCGTGGCTCCGATCAGGGCCGACGACCCGGCGGCGTGATGGATACGGTCGGCAAGGTCCGGGTCATGGGGGGGCGCGTCGAGGCGGGCGGCGATATCGGCCACCGCCGCCTCGGTCTCATCCAGGAAATCATCCAGCAGCGCATCCAGCCTGTCCCGGCCGAGCGTTTCGGCCAGGTCGTCCAGCTGCGCGATGTCCAGCGTGGCCACTGGTTCGGGTGTTGCGGGCACCTGCGGACGGCCCGAGGACCGCGCCAGGATCCGGCGCAGCGCGTCGCGGGTGATCGGTTTGACGAGGATGTCGTCCAGTCCCGCCACCTTGAACCCTTCGCGATCAGCCTCGCCCGCATGGGCGGTCAGCGCCACGATGGGCAGGCGGGTGCCGCGCGCCTCGGCCGCCCGGATCTCGCGCGTGGCCGCGACCCCGTCGAGCACAGGCATGGAAATATCCATCAGCACGATGTCATAGGAATTGCGGCTGGCCATCGCCACGCCCTCGCGCCCGTCATGGGCCTCGGCCACGCTATGGCCGTCGCGTTCCAGAAGCTCGCGCAGCACCAGCCGGTTGATCCGGTTGTCCTCGACGATCAGCACCTTCATCGGGGCGACTGGGGCTGCGGGGGTATCGCTGTCGTCGCTGCCCGGCAGGGGCATGTCGGCGGGCGCCGCCGGCAGCGGCAGGCGCACGTGAAAGGTGCTGCCCTGCCCCTTGGCGCTGTCGACACCGATCTCGCCGCCCATCGCGGTGACCAGGCGGCGCACGATGGCAAGCCCCAGCCCGGTGCCCCCCGCGGCGCGCGCATAGGAGGTGTCGAGCGTCACGAAATCCTCGAAAATGCGGTCCTGGTCCGCGGGGTCGATCCCGATGCCGTCATCGCGGACGCTGAAACTGACCATGTCACCGGTGCCCGTCCGGGCGACCTGGATATCCACGGTGCCGTTGCGGGTGAACTTGATCGCGTTGCCCACGAGGTTGGTCAGCACCTGCCTGATCCGCGTCGGATCGCCCAGAACCCGGTCGGGCCCGTCGGGCGCGACCCGTTGCACCAGCGCATTGCCCCGGTGTTCGGCCACGCCGCGCAGGCCCTCGACCAGTTCGCGGGTCAGAGCCGACAGCGAGAACACCTCGGTTTCCGGCACGATCTTGCCCGCTTCGGCGCGCGACACTTCCAGCACCGTGTCGACATGATGCAGAAGCTGGCGCCCCGAGTTGCGGATGATTTCAAGGTATTCGGCGTCGCGCGGGGTGCGGGGGTCGTGCTGCAGCAGGTCGAGCGTGCCGAGCATCCCGTTGAGCGGCGTGCGCATCTCGTGGCTCATGACCGCGATCAGGTCGGCCTTGGCGCGTTCCCCCGCCACGGCGCGGTCACGCGCCTCGATCAGTTCCCGTTCCTCGGCGACGCGCTGCGTGATGTCGCGCGCATAGGCCACGAAGATTTCCCCGTCGCGGGTTTCGGCCTGCGAGATCGACAGCTCGATCGGAAACACCTCGCCCGAGGCACGCAGCGCTTCCAGCCGCACCCGCCCCTTGCCGATCACCCGGCGTTCGCCGGTGCGCTGGTACCGCGCCATGCCCCGGCGATGGGCATCGCGCATGTGATCGGGGATGATCAGGTCTTCCATCCGGCGACCGATCACGGCGTCGCGTGCATGGCCGAAGATGGTTTCCGCCGCGCCGTTGAATTCGATCAGCCGCCCGTGCTGGTCGGCCACGATCACCGCGTCGAGCGATGTCGCCACGATCGCGGCGAGACGGGCCTTGGTATGGGCCTCGGCCCGGGTCCGATCCCGTTCGAGGCGCACGAAATGCACCAGAAGCGCCAGAAGCAGGATCAGCACGACGAACAGCGTCACGGTCAGCGCCGACACCAGCGTCAGCGTATCGGCGACCCCGCTGCGCTGCCGGTCGGCATCGCCCGCAAGGATCGCCACCCCCCTCAGCGTGATCACCCGGACATCGTCGCGGATCGCGCCGGTCCGCTGCACCAGTTGGTCGAGCCTCCCGGCCAGCACGGCATCGGGGGCGTCGATCAGCGGGACCATCTCGGTCAGGAACAGGTCGATCCTTGCAAGGGCCGCGTCGACATCGGCATCCGCGCGCAGCGGCGCGTAAAGCGGGCTTTGTGACAGGATCTGGACCCGGCTGTAGAAGATGTCGAACCGTTCGCGGATATCGTTCAGCGTGACGGCGCCGTCACCGGCCAGAACCGCGGTGGCTGCGGTCTGCAGCGTCAGGATCTCGACATCGGCCTGGGCGAGCGACCATTGGGTGTTGTCGGAATTCGCGGTGGCCAGCGCGTCGATCTGGCGGCGGACGTCCTGGCCTGTCTGAACCAGCACCAGAAGCAACAGGCCCACCACGAAGGCCGCGACCGCGCCCCCGGCGATGCGCAGGACGCGGAACACCCGGCGCCGCCGGGCGCCGGGCCGTGATGCGCGTTGTCCGCTCAGGGACGGACCTCGATCCGGTTCAACTGCCAGATGCTGCGGGCATAGATCGTCTCGCTCTGGTAATCGGGGTTGGCGTCATAGGGATAGACGATCCAGAGCGGCCCGTTGTTGCGCAGGCTCATCGGCGCGCCGTTGCGCAGGTAAGCGATGATCGGCCCGTCCGTGACCGCGTCCGATGCGGGAATGTCGACGGCGTAGTCGTTGAAGGCCACCGCGCTCAGCGTTTCACCCTCGGCCCCCACGGCCTCCAGCAGATCGCTCAATGCGACCCCTTCGAAGGTCTGCACGCCTTCGGTCCAGATGGTCGTGGTTTCGAAGCTGACGGCCGGCAGGCCCTGCAGCATCTCGAGGTCGAAGGCCGCGCTGTCGCCGTCATTGGTTTCGGTGATCGCCCCGGTCACGGTCAGAAGCACCTCGCCCTGCGCCGGGTCGAGCGCGGCAGCGGGTGTCGCCAGACCGCCAAGTCCGGCGAAGGCAAAGGTCAGCAGCATGATCAGGCGGCGGAAAGGCATGGCGATAATCCTCAGGATGCGGGCGCGGGCGGGCGCGATCAGGTTTCCCGCGTGGTGCCATATCGGCAGCAGTTCGTCACCGGCGCAAATGGAGCGACCGGCTATACTTTCGGATAGGTCCGCTGTGCCGATGCCCGCCGCCGCCGCGTTGACGCAAGCGGGCACTGTCCGCTAGATTTCGCGACCGTGACCGATGTGTTACGACAGACTGCCGCAATCTGGCTTCATTCCGGCCAGAATCCCCGTCTAACAGAACCTAGGCCTGCCGGTTACCCGCCGGCCCAGCAGGAGTCGATCCCCATGCGCGTCCGCGTCGCCGACGATCACGACCTCGTCCGCGAAACCATCGCGGCCTTCCTCGCCGCCGAGGCCGAGGCCGAGGTGGTCACGGCCGGCAATCTCGGGGATGCGCTTGACGAGGTTGCCCTGAGGGGCGCGTTCGACCTGGTGCTGCTCGATTACAACATGCCTGGCATGAACGGCCTCGACGGTCTGTCGAAGATGCGCGGCGCCAATGGCGGCAAACCGGTGGCGATCCTGTCGGGCACCGCGACACGTGCCTTGGCCGAGGAAGTTCTTTCCGCGGGCGCGGCCGGGTTCGTGCCCAAGACGCTCGCCTCGAAATCTATGGTCAGCGCCGCGCGCTTCATGGCGGCAGGTGAGGTCTATGCCCCGTTCCAGCTTGTCCGCGACCGCGACGAGGCCGCCGCTGGCCTGCTGACGGCCCGCGAAACCGACGTGCTGCGCGGCATCTGCCGCGGTCAGTCCAACAAGGAGATCGCGCTGGACCACGATCTTCACGAGGCGACGGTGAAGCTGCATGTCAAGACGCTCAGCCGCAAGCTCGCCGCCAAGAATCGCACCCATGCCGCGATGATCGCCCGCGACCGCAACCTGGTCTGACCGACCGCGCCCCCCGCGCGATCCTATCCTTTCGGGTAGGTCCCCCCCTCCGACCGATCCCCGATCTCGTCTGTTGCGCAGGCGACGCGCGGGCGGTGTGCCGCCTATCCTGCAGGCCAGATGAACGAGGCCTGTCCCATGATCACACTTCTCAATGCCGCGCCGGATACCGGCAACCAGGGCGTCAGCGCGCTGTGCCAGTCCGTCGTTGCCGGGCTGCGGCAGCGGGGCGCGGACGATATCGCCGTGGCCGATCATGGCCGGGGGCTGCGCCGCGGTGATCTGGGCGGCACACCGGTCACGCTGATGGGGCTGACGCATCACCGGCGGCTCTGGCGCGGCGACAACCTGCGCCTGTCGCAGGCGACCGCGCGGTTCGGCCTGACCGCACCGGCGCGGGTGGTGGCCCGGTCGCGCGCCGTGCTCGATATCTCGGGCGGCGACAGTTTCACCGATCTCTACGGGCCGAAACGGTTCAACGCGATGGTGCTGACCAAGCGGCTGGCGCTGAGCTCGGGCGTGCCGCTGATCCTTCTGCCGCAGAAGCTGGGGCCGTTCCGCGACCCCGCGAACGAAGCCGTGGCAACCGGCATCCTGCGCCGTGCCGCCGCCGTCTGGGTCCGCGATGCGGGCAGTTTCGCCTTTCTGCAATCGGCCATGGGCGATGGTTTCGACCCCGCGCGGCACCGTCTTGCCGTCGACGTGGCCGTCGCCCTGCCTGCGGAGGCGCCGCAGGGGCTGGACCGCGAAACGATGGCGTGGCTTTCGCCCGGGCGTGATTTTCCGCTGGCGGGTCTGAACGTGTCCGGCCTGCTCTGCAATGACGCGGCGGGGGCGCGGGACGGGTTCGGCCTTGCCGAAGGCCATGATGCACAGATCGAGGCCGTGGCCCGCGCGCTTCTGGCCGCCGATCCGGCCCTGCGCCTGCTGCTTCTGCCCCATGTCCACCGCCCCGAGGGGGACCCCGAAAGCGACCTCGGCGCGGCGCGCGCCCTGCTGCAGCGCCTTGGCGCCGAGGCCCGGGGACGGGTGCGGGTGCTCGACACGCCCCTGCCCGCAATGCAGCTGAAAGGCGTGCTCTCGCGGCTCGACTGGTTCGCGGGCGCCCGCATGCATGCCACGATCGGCGCGTTTTCCTCGGGCACGCCGACGCTGGGGTTCGGGTATACCGACAAGGCCGAGGGCGTTTTTGCCGAATGCGGGATCGCCCGCGATGTGGCCGACCTGCGCAGGCTGGACGCGCGCGCGCTGTCCGGGCGTGCCGTCGCCTCCTACACCGCGCGAAGCGACCGTGCCGCCGATCTTGCCGCCCGCGTCGCCGGGCTGCGTGCCCGGGCCGCGTCCGAGATGGACGCCATCGCGCATCAGGCGGGCCTGTAGATGATCCGCCGCGCTCAGAAGGGCCGCGTGCTGGCATGGGGGGTGCCGATCCTGGCCGAGGCGGCAGCCCTTGGTCGTTCGATAGCCTTCGCCTGGGCGATCGGCCCCGATGAACTGGGCCGCGCGATGATGCTGGCGCTGACCGTGCGGCTGGTGGAAATGGCAAGCGACCTTGGCGCCGACCGGCTGATGCTTCAGGCGCGTGACGGCAATTCAGCGGCGCTTCAGGCCGAGTTGCAGGGGGCTTTCGTGCTGCGCGGGCTGCTGGGCGCGCTGGTGCTGCTGGCGCTCGCCCCGGTGCTGGCGGTGCTTTTCGCCGATGGGCCCGCCGCGTCCTCCTACGCGCTTCTGGCGCTGGTGCCGCTGTTGCGCGGGCTGGCGCATCTTGATTTCCGCCGCGCCGAGCGGGGCTTTCGCTATGGCCCGATGGCGGTGGTCGAGGGCGGCGCGACGCTGGCGATGGCCGCGGCGATCCTGCCTGCCGCGGCAATGCTGGGCGATCACAGGGCGATGGCCTGGGTTCTGATCGCCCATGCCGCGGCGCTGGTGGGTCTGTCCCATGCCGTTTCCTTGCGCCGCTACCGCCTGCGCGTGTCGATCCCGTCGCTGAGCCGCGTCTGGCGTTTCGGTGCACCGCTGATGCTGAACGCGCTTCTGATGTTCGTGACCTTCTACGCCGACCGGCTGATCGTCGCGTCCGCCTATGACTGGGCGACGCTGGCGCTCTACGGCGTGGTGCTGCAGCTGGCGCTTCTGCCTGCCCAGGTCGTGGGCCGGGCGGCGGGGTCGCTGGTGCTGCCGCGCCTGCGGGCCGCGCTGGCGCAGGGGCAATTGCACGCGGTCTGGCCCCGGCTCGTTACCGCCCATGCCGGGCTTGCTGCCCTTCTGTGCCTCGGTTTCGCGAGTCTGGCCGCCCCCGTCATCGCGCTGGTCTATGGCGCAGACTTCCGCCCCGATGCCGCGCTGGCGCTGGCGGTGGGCCTTGCTGCCGGGTTCCGCGTGCTGCGCACCCCGTTTTCACAACTGGCCGTCGCCACCGGGCGCACCGGCGATCCCGGCCGTGCCAACCTGATCCGAGCGCTTGCCCTGGTCCCTGCCGCGATCGCCGCCGGTCTGGGCCTGCCGCTGGCCGCCATCGCCGCTGCCGCCGCCCTGGGCGAGGCGGGGGCGACATGGCGGGCCTGGTGTCTGACCCTGCCCCGCCGCCCTGCCAACCGGGAGAGTTTCGCATGACCACAGATCCGATCACCAAGATGGTTGCCTGCAATCTTTGCACCGGCTGCGGGGCCTGTGCCGGGGCCTATCCCGGGCTGATCCGCATGGTCGACGACCCGGTGAACGGCCGGCGCCCGGTGGTCGCGGCCACCCCCAATGGCCGTGCCGCGGCCCGGGGCGCGGTCGCGCTTTGCGCGGGCGCCGACAGCGACTGGACCACGCTTGACCGGACGGATGCCATCGATGCCGACTGGGGCCCGGTGCTGGCCGCATGGGAAGGATGGGCCGCCGATACCGAGATCCGCCATCGCGGATCGTCCGGCGGGGCGGTGACGGCGCTGGCCGCCTTCGCGCTGGACAGCGGGCTGGCCGGGGGTGTTGCCCATATCGCCGCGCGTGCCGATGATCCGCGCCTGAACGAGGCCGTCATCAGCCGCGACCGCGCGGGCCTGCTGCGCGGGGCGGGGTCGCGTTACGCACAGGCGAGCCCGGCAGAAACCCTTGGCCGCATCGCCGCCGACGACCACCCGATAGCCTTCATCGGCAAGCCCTGCGATGTCGCCTCGACCCACAAGGCCATGCGCGGGGACAAGGCGCTGGCCGACAAGATACCGCTGACCATCGCCATCTTCTGCGCCGGGGCGCCGAACCTCAACGCCACCGACAGGCTGCTCGACCGGCTGGGCGTGCCGAAGGACGGCACCCTTGTCGATCTGCGCTATCGCGGGCAGGGCTGGCCGGGGCTGATGCAGGCGGAATGGCTTGACGGCGACGGTGCTCGCCACCGTTCTGAGGGCATCCCCTATGCCGAGGGCTGGGGCCGTATCCTTCAGGCCGAACGCCGCTGGCGCTGCCGGGTCTGCGCCGACCATACCGGTGCCTTTGCCGATATCTCGGTGGGCGACCCGTGGCACAACCCGCCCGAAGGCAACACCAATGCGGGCCGGTCGCTGATCGTGGCGCGCACGCCGCGCGGTCGGGCCTTTGTCGAAGCCGCGATCGCAGCAGGCGTGCTGTTGGCCCAGGCGCGCGGGCGGGACGTGATCGCGGCGGCGCAGCCGAACCTGAAGGCCACGCATGGCGCGGTCTGGGGCCGGCGGATCGCGATGCGGGCCATGGGCCTTGCCGCGCCGCGCGACCGGGGGCTGGCGCTGTTTGCGATGTGGCGGGGGCTGAGCCTGCGCGCCAAACTGCAATCGGTCGCGGGCACGTGGAAACGGGTCATCCGCGAACGGCTCTGGCGCCCGGTCGTGATCGAAGGGGCTGAGTGATGACGCTGGACCGGGCCTTTGCCTCAGGGCGCAGTGTCAACCTCGACGCGCTCCGGCTGCTGCTGGCGGCCGCCGTCGTGGTCAGCCATGCCTGGCCGCTGGCGCTGGGTCCCGGCACGGCCGAGCCGCTGTCGGCGCTGACCGGGCACGCGCTCGGCGGATGGGCCGTCGGGCTGTTCTTTTTCCTGTCGGGGCTGCTGGTGACCGCCAGCGCCGAACGCCGCGGGCCGCGGGCCTTCTGGGCCGCGCGGGCGCGCCGGATCCTGCCGGGCCTGGGTGTCGCGCTGCTGGTCACGCTTGGCCTTGCCTATGCAAGCGGGGCGGTCGCCGGCCCGTCCGAGGCCGGGTCCTGGTTCCTCCGTGCCCTCACCCTTGTCTCCATCGAACACCGCCTGACGGGAGCCTTTGCCGCAAACCCGTACCAGCTGGTTCTGAACGGCCCGCTCTGGAGCCTGTTTCACGAGGTCGCGGCCTACGTCGTCTGCTTCGTCTTCGTCTCTCTCGGCGGGGCGCGGCGCCCCGGGGCGGTGGCGGCGCTGCTGGTGCTGTCGGTGCTGGCCGCCCTGTTTGCCGAAGTATTGCCCGGCCGGATCGGCACCTTCGCGCCGCTTTTCGCGGCCTTCGCCCTCGGGATGGCCGCCCATGTCTTCCGCGACCGGCTGCGCCTGTCGCCCGCGCTGGCGCTGGCCGTTCTGCCACTGGCCGCGCTTGCGCCCTGGCCGCTGGCCATCGCTGCGCTCGGCTATGCGGTGTTGACGCTGGCGCTTTGCGCGCCCGCGCTGCGGCTGCCCGGCGACATTTCCTATGGTGTCTATATCTATGGCTGGCCCGTGGCGCAGACCGTCGTGAATCTGGCCCCGGGCATCGCCCCTGCCACGCTGGCCGCCGTCAGCCTTGCCGCCACCCTGCCCTTCGCCATCGCAAGCTGGCACCTTGTCGAACGCCCCGCACTGCCGCGCCGCACCCGGCAGGTGACGCCATGACCACCGCAACCATGACCGCTGCCGCACTGCCCGCCGCGGCCCCGTCCGCGAAAGGCCGCCGCATCTTCGGCGTGCCGGTGCCGGTCGTTATGTTTCTGGTGGCGATGATGCTGCCCACCGCCGCCTCGGTGCATCTGGGCGGGCTCAGGCTGTCGGCCTATCGCATGGTTCTGATCGTCATGATCCTGCCGATGCTGATCCAGCTTCTGTCAGGGCGCGCCGGGCGCATCCACATCTTCGATGTGCTGGTCTTTGCCCATTGCGCCTGGGTCGTTCTGGCGCTGATGAAATGGGGCGGGATCGCGCAAGGCATCGAATCCGGTGGCATCTACGCCGTGGAATTCGCGGGCGCCTACCTGCTCGCACGGGTTTATATCCGCAGCTATGACGATTTCACCGCCGTTGCCCGGCTTTACGTGATGCTGGTGCTCGGCACGCTGATCTTCACCATTCCCGAAGCGCTGACCGGGGTGCATGTGCTGCATGACACGATCTCGGGCGCGCTTGGCGGGGCGATGGCCCCCTATATCGACCCGCGCATGGGGCTGGAGCGGGCCTTCGGCCCGTTCGATCACCCGATCCTTTACGGCGTCTTCTCGGCGGCGGCGTTTTCGCTGGCCTATTTCGTGATCGCCGAGCGGCGGCTGATGAATTTCGGCGGCATGGCGCAGGTTGCCGGGGTGGCGCTGGCCACCTTCCTGTCGGCCTCGGGCGGGCCCTATGTCGTGTTCATCATGCAAGGCTTTGTCGCCGCGTGGGAGCGGGTTCTGGGCCGCGTGCAGGGCCGGTGGGCGGCGCTGTTTTCGTTCTTTGCGCTGATCTATATCGCCATCGATCTGTTTTCCGAACGCACGCCCTTCCATGTCTTCGTCAACAATTTCTCCTTCTCGCGGCAATCGGCCTATAACCGGATCCTGATCTTCGAATTCGGCTCGGCCGAGGTGGCGCGCCATCCGGTTTTCGGCATCGGCCTCGGCGATTGGGAACGCCCGGCCTGGATGTCGGACAGCATGGACAATTTCTGGCTGGTGACGGCGGTGCGCTACGGGCTGCCCGCGTTGTTCCTGCTGGTGGCGCTGCTTCTGGGGCTGGTCTGGGCCGTGGGCCAGAAAAAGGGCCTGCCGCCCGAATGGCGCCGCGCGCGCCATGCCTGGGCCTTCACGCTGTTCGGCATCACCGTGGCCGCCGCGACCGTTCACCTGTGGAACGCGCTTTTCGTGCTGTTCCTGTTTCTCATCGGCGCAGGCGCATGGTTGCTGGATGCCCGCCCCCCGCGCCCCGGTGCAAACCGCACCCTGCGCCCCCGTGCCGCCCGGCCACCCGCCCGCGTCGCGCGGCTTTTCTGATAGAAGAACAGAAGGCTTCCCCCATGGACCTGTCCATCGTCATCGTGAACTGGAACACAAGCGACCTGCTGCGCGACTGCCTGCACAGCGTCTTTGCCGGGCTCGGGTCGCTTGAGGCCGAGATCCTCGTCGTCGACAATGCCTCCTCTGATGGATCGGTGGCGATGGTGCGGGAGGAATTCCCGGCCGTCCGGCTGATCGAGACCGGTCGCAACCTGGGCTTTGCCGGCGGAAACAACGTGGCACTGCGCCATGCGCGGGGGCGGCATGTCATGCTTCTGAATACCGACACCCTGGTCCATGGCGACGTGCTGGTGCGTGCCGTGGCCTGGATGGATGCGCACCCGCAGGTCGGCGTGATGGGGCCGCGTGTTCTGAACACCGACGGCAGCGTACAGGCCTCGGCCAGTGCCTTTCCGTCGCTGAAACACCTGGCCATGCAGACACTGGGCCTGACGCGGATCGCCCGGCTGGACAGCTACCGCCTGACCGGGTGGGACAGGACGACCGAGGCGCGGGTCGAGGTGATATCCGGTGCGGCGATGGTCGTGCGCCGCGCCGCGATGGATGAGGTCGGCCTTCTGGACGAGGCGTTCTTTTTTTACGGCGAGGAAACCGACTGGTGCCACCGCTTCGCCCGCGTGGGGTGGGAGGTGCGTTTTGTCCCGCTGCCCGCGATCACCCATTTCGGCGGCGGCGCTGTGCGGCAGATGAACCACAAGCGCGACGTGCTGCTGACGCAAGGGACGACGCGGCTGCACCGCAAGCATGGCGGGCTGGCCGCCGCGCTGGCCTGTTTCGCGATCCTTGCCGCGCACAATGCCTCGCGCGCGGTGCTGTGGTCGGTGCTGGCGCTGGTCCGCCGCCCCGGGGCCGCCGACCGCGCCCGCCATTTCCGCGCCGTCACTGCCGACCTGCCCCGGGCCTGGCCCGCGCGGGAGATGCGGGCATGAAGGTTCTCCTGATCGCCCCGAATGTCGACGGCACCGATGTGGGCGAGGCGCTGATGGCCTTCAAATGGGCCGAGGCACTGGCCGCGCATGTCGACCTGACGGTGCTTTGTTCCCAGCGCCCCGGCCGGGCCGATATCGCCGCGCAACTGCCCGGCGCCCGCGTCGTGACCTGGCCCGAACCCGCCTGGGCGCTGAGGCGCGAACGCCTGAACGCGATGCTGAAACCGGCCTGGCCGGTCTTTGCGGGCCATGTCCGGCGCTGGATCGCGGCGGCCGGGGCGCGGGGCGACCGGTTCGACATCGCCCACCAGTTGATGCCTCAGGCCGCGCGTTACCCCTCACCGCTCCGGCATTTCGACACGCCCTACATCATCGGCCCCCTTGGCGGTGCGCTCGACACGCCCGCGGCGTTCCGGGCCGAGGCGGGCAGCGCGCCGATGTTCACCCGGCTGCGGTCGCTCGATGCGCTGCGGTTCCGGCACGACCCGTGGCTGCGCGCCAGCTATGCCCGTGCCGCCTATATCCTGGGTGTTGCGCCCTACATGCAAGACGTGCTGGCCGATGTGCCGATCAAACGGTTTGAACCCGTTCTGGAACTGGGCGTCGATGCCGTTGCCCCCGACCGGACGCGCCTGATGGAGCCGGGCCACCTGAAGGTGCTGCATGTCGGCCGCGCCGTCCGCACCAAGGGGTTGCGCGACGTGGTGCGGGCCTTGGCATTGCTGCCCGACCTGCCCCATGTGACGCTGACCAGCGCCGGGGCGGGCGAGGAACTGGCGCCCTGCCGGGCCGAGGCCGAACGGCTGGGCGTTGCCGGCCGGGTCCGGTTCCTTGGCCGGGTGCCACGCGATGAGGTCGAGGCGCTTTACGAAACCCATGACGTGTTCTGTTTCCCGTCCTTCCGTGAACCGGCGGGCGGCGTGCTGTACGAGGCGATGCGCCAGGGCCTGCCGGTGATCACCGCCGATCGCGGCGGCCCGGCCTCGATCGTGGACGAGACGTCGGGCCTGAAAATCGCCGTCACCGACCCCGACACCTATGCCGCCGATATCGCCGCTGCGCTGCGTCGCCTGGCGGGTGCACCGGACCTGCGGGCCCGTTTGGGCGCGGGCGCACGTGCCAAGGTCGCCCGCGAAGGTCTGTGGACCGAAAAGGCGCGGAAGATGGTCGATCTCTACGGTCGGATCGTGGCGTGATCCTCCTGCGCCGCCGTCTACCCGAAAGGATAGGACTCCCCCGCCGATTGCGCCGCTGAACCAGCTTTTTACGCAGTAACATCATGGGCTTAGCCCGGGTTATCCGTTCTGTGACACACAGATCAACCGCCCGGACTGCCCCGATGCCTCACCCTTCTCCATCCGCCCGCCGCACCCGCCCGGTCGTGCTTGCCGTCTCGTCGGGCGGCGGCCACTGGGTGCAGCTGCAACGCCTCAGCGCCGCCTTCGCCGGGGCCGAGGTGCATTTCGCCACCACCGATCCAACGGCCGCACCCGCCCTGCCGGATGCGCGTCTTCACGTCTTTCCCGACGCCAACAAGGACACGCCGCTCAGGCTGCTGGCCTGCCTGTGCAGCATCGGCTGGATCGTGCTGCGCGTGCGCCCCGATGTCGTGGTCTCGACCGGGGCTGCGGGCGGGTTCCTGGCGATCCGGCTGGCCCGGCTGATCGGGGCCCGGACCATGTTCATCGATTCCATCGCCAATGCGCGTGAGCTGTCGATCTCGGCCCGGCTCAGCCTGGGCGTGGCCGACCGCGTGCTGTCGCAATGGCCCCAGGTCGCCGCCCGGTCGGGTGCCGAATACCGCGGCGCCGTTCTGTGAGCGCCCTTCATCCCACCGGAGCCCGTCCCATGATTTTCGCCACCGTCGGCACGCAACTTCCCTTTGACCGTCTTCTGGCCGGGCTTGACAGCTGGGCCGCCGCCAATCCTGGCGTGCCGGTCTTCGCCCAGACCGGGCCGACCGACCGGGCCTTTCCGCATCTCGCCTGTATCGAACAGATGGGTCAGGCGGCGTTTCTGGCCCGGCTCGGCGCGGCGCGGCTGATCGTGTCGCATGCCGGGATGGGCACCATCCTGACCGCTGCAGATCTGGGCAAGCCGGTCATCGTGATGCCGCGCCGCGCCAAGTTCGCCGAACACCGCAGCGACCACCAGCTGGCCACCGCCGCCGAGATGGGCGCGCTCGACCATGTCAGCGTCGCCGAGGATGGCGAGGCGCTGCACAAGGCGCTCGATTGCGCACTCGCCTCGGGCTTTCCGACGGTTCCCCTTGCCCCGGCATCCGGGGCCGACCGCCGTGCGCCGCTGGTCGATTGCATCCGCGATTTCGTCTGGCACCGCCCCCCGCAGCGGGGGGCCGCAGCATGACCCGCGCCACCATCCTGATCCCCGCCCATAACGAGGCTGCCGTGATCGGCCGCACGCTGTGGTACATGTCGCGCGGTCTCGACCTCGGGGCGATGCAGGTGATCGTGATCGCCAATGGCTGCGATGACGCCACCGCCGCGCGCGCCCGCGCCGCCTTGCCCCAGGCCCAGGTGATCGAGACCGCCACGCCCGGCAAATGCCACGCGCTGAACCTTGGTTACCGGTCCGCGATGCCGGATGCGCCGGTGATCTGTCTCGACGCCGATCTCGACGTCACGGCCGAGGCGCTTGCCGAACTTCTTGCGCCGATCGCTGCGGGAAGGGCGCAGGCCGCCTGCGGGCAGATGGACGTCGATACCTCGGCCGTCGGCGGCATGGTGCGCGCCTTTTACCGGGGCTGGCGCGCGCATCCCTATTTCACCAATGGCAAGTTCGGCGGGCTGTTCGCCCTGTCGGCCGAGGCGGCCGCGCAGGTGTTTCCGCTGCCCGAGATCACCGCCGATGACGAATATATCCGCCGCAGTTTCGACGCCGGCGACATCGCCTTCGTGCCCGGCTGCCGCTTTCTGGCCCGTGCGCCCCGCACCCTGTCCAGCCTTGTGCGCGTGCGCCGCCGCAGCCTGCGCGGCGCGCGCGAGGTGACGCGGATGGGCAAGGCCACCCCCGACCGCGGCAGAACCCGCGCGATGCTTTCCCATGCGCTGCGCGTGCCCGCCGATGCGATCCCCGTGGCCGTCTTCCTGATGGTGTCGGCCTGGGTGCGCCTGTCGCTGCTGACCATGCGCGCCGCCCCCCGTTGGGAACGCGACCTGACCACCCGCCCGGAGCTGTGAACCCATGACCGTAGCCGCCCTGCCCCTGCCCGCCGAGCCGTTCGACGAAGTCCCCGCCGCCCTGCCGCCCGAGGCGCCCGAACCCAACCCCGTGGCCATCGTCCTGCGGGCCATGCGCGGGCGCTGGAAAACCGCCATCGGCGGTGGCCTGGCACTTGGCGGGCTGTTCGGGGCGATCGGCTATCTCAGCGGCGCCGAGCTCTATGAAAGCCAGGCGATCCTGCGGGTCTTTCCGCAGGAATCGAACATCCTCTACGCCACCGGCGACGATTCCGTGCTGAAGACCTTCGACAGTTTCGTGCGCGCCGAAACCAGCTTCGTGGCGTCGCATATGGTGATGGGCCGTGCCGCCGACATGCTGGCCGCCGACTGGCCCGATCTGACCGATGGCATGACCGTCACCCATCTGACGCGGTCGGTCGACATCCGCCGGTCCGAAAGCCTGATCGTGCTGACCACGCTCAGCAGGGACCCGGGATTCGCCACCGACAAGCTCGACGCCGTGGTCGCGGCCTACATGGCGCTGACCGCCGAGAACGAAGAGGCGCGCACGCAGGTCAGGCTGGCCGAACTGCATGAACGTGAGGCCGAACTGGTCGCAAGGCTCGATGACCTGCGCGCGCAGCAGCTGGAGATCGGCGGCGAATTCGGGGTTGGCGCGATTTCTGCTGCCCATAACGAGAAAATCACCCAGATCGACGATCTGGCCCTGCGCCTGTCCGAGGTGACGGCCAGCATCGCCGCGCTGGAGGCGGGCGAGGTGAGCTCGTCCGTGGATGGCGCCGACCAGGAGATCATGCGCGCCACCCTGCTCGATGACACGATCGGCGCGCTCGGCGCACAGCGCGCGCGCCTGCTGATCGAACTGGCCGGTCTGCGGGCCGATTACGCCGACCGCACCAACCCGCGTTTCGAGCAGAGCGAACGGTCGCTGCTCAACGAGATCGCCGTCGTGGAAGAGGCCCTGTCGGACCGACGCGAACAGATCCGAGTCCTGGCGCAGACCGGCGCGCTGACCGACACGCCCGCGCAGGATGCCGAACAGAGCATGGCCGAGCTTGTGTCGCTGCGCGACCGGATCGCCGTGCAGCTTGAAACCGCGCGGCAGGAGGCCCGTGACCTCAACCGCCGTCGCGTCGAGCTGGACCGCACCGAACAGGAGATCGAGGAACAGGAGGCGCTGCTGGTCGAAACGCGCCGCGCGCTGGAGGTGATCCGGCTGGAATCGGGCCGCGCCCTGCCCGGCTACACCGTGCTGATGTCGCCCCCGTCCGAACCGATCGATCCGGCCGACGACACCCGCAAGATGAATGCCGCCATGGGCGTGGCCGGCGGCGCGGGTCTGGCGCTGTTTCTGGCCCTGGCCCTCGGCCTGTCGGACCGTCGGCTGCGCCATGCCGAAACGCTGGCACCTGTCGAACACCGTCTGCCGGTGCTGCAGGTCTCGGGCGCGGGCGATGACGACCCCGCAGCCGCCGACCGCCTGCGCAACGAATTGCAGCTGCACCCGCTGCGGCGTCCCCGGCTGGTGGGCAAGGCCCCCGTCGTCACGCTGGTGCGCGCCGTGCCCGGCAGCACCGCCGACATCGCGCAGGCGCTTGCCGAAAGCTATGCGCGTGCCCGGATGCGGACCCTGCTGATCGAGGCCGACCTGTCGCAGGCCGGTGACGAGCTGGCCGAAACCGGCTGGGCCGACCTTCTTTCGGGCCGCAGCGTCGATCTGGGCGAGCAGGATGCCGGCCCCGGCCTCTGGATGCTGCCTGCAGGCAGCGCTGCGGCGGTCGATGACCGGGCCGTGTCGGCCCCGATGGTGCGCGCCGCGCTCGACCGGCTGGTGCCGTCCTTCGACGTGATCATCGTTTCGGGCGGCAGCCTGTCGGAAAGCTTCTCGGCCAAGTTCCTGCTGCAGGCCTCTGATGTCGGCGTGCTGGCTATGACGCCGGGCGACCGGCGTGCCGAGGTGCTGCGCCATGTCGACGGGCTCGACACGCTGCCGCGCAACGGGTCGGTCGCGGTGCTGCGCCGCGCCCTGCCCGGCGATCCCTGGCGCGCCATCCGCACCTGACCGCCCTTTTCCTCCACCCCTCGTTCCGGATCTTAAACATGACTGTCACCACGACCGATATCGCCTTTGCGCGTCCCTCCCCTACCTCGCTGTCGGCCAAGCGCGCGCTTGACCTCGCGGTCACCCTTGCGGTGCTTCTTCTCCTCTGGCCCGTGCTGTTGATCCTGGCCCTTGCCGTTGCGATGACCTCGCGCGGGCCGGTGTTCTTCTGCCAGACACGGGTGGGCCTGAACGGCGTGCCGTTCCGGATGATCAAGTTCCGTTCGATGTATGCCGATGCCGAGGCGCGCCGGGCCGCGCTTGTGGCCCAAAGCGACCGCGAAGGCATCTGCCTCAAGCTCCGGCATGACCCCCGCGTCACGCCGGTGGGCCGCTTCATCCGGCGCTGGTCGCTTGATGAACTTCCGCAGCTCTTCAACGTGCTGACGGGCGAGATGTCACTGGTCGGGCCGCGCCCCGCGCTGCCCGAAGAGGTCGCCGCCTATCCCGAACATG
Source organism: Paracoccaceae bacterium (assembly GCA_024742455.1). Taxonomy (GTDB): domain Bacteria; phylum Pseudomonadota; class Alphaproteobacteria; order Rhodobacterales; family Rhodobacteraceae; genus JANSYL01. The sequence goes on from JANSYL010000006.1 coordinate 128,964, forward strand.
CGCATCTGCGCCATCGGGTGAAACCGGGCCTGACCGGCGTCTGGCAGGTGTCGGGCCGGGCCGATGTGTCCTTTGACGACATGATCGACATGGACATCGCCTATGCACGAACTGCGGGAATTCGCCGCGATCTGGCGATCCTGTTCCTGACCATCCCCGCCGTCCTGTCCGGGCGCGGCGCCTATTGACCCTGCCCCGGCCGCGGGGGCGGTCGGGCATGACCGAAAGGACCCATGATGAGCATGAAAACACTTGGCTTCGACACCAAGGCCACCGCCGCCGAGATGGCAGACACCATGTTCGGTGCCGGTGTAAAGGTGCTGGACGCCCGCTTTACCGGTGACGACCGGTCCTCGGGCATCTTCGAGAACGGCCTGTCCGTTTCCGATGTCGTGCCCGCCGACAGCGGCGTGATCCTGTCGACCGGCAAGGCCGAGGATTTCGCGGGCCCCAACACCAGCCCCTCGACCAGCACGCGTACCAAGGGCGTTGACGGCGATGCGATCCTTGATGCGGTCGCGGGGGTCAGAACCTATGACGGGGCGATCTTCGAGGCCAGTTTCGTGCCCAAGGGCGACATGCTGACCATGCAGCTGACCTTCGGGTCGGAGGAATACCTTGAATGGGTCAATGCCGGGTTCAACGATGCCGTCGCGATCACCGTCAATGGCAAGATGGCCGAGCTCAGCATCGGTGACGGCCATATTTCGATCGACAACATCAACACGGTCGCGAACGCCAACCTGTTCCGTGACAATGCCAAGGGCGATTTCGCGACCCAGATGGACGGGATCACGGTGGTCCTGACCGTCAAGGCCCCGGTCAATCCCGGCGCCGAGAACACGATCCGCATCGCGATCGCCGATGCGGGCGACGACGTCTATGACAGCAACCTTCTGATCGTGGCCGACAGCATCCAGACCGCGCTGATCGCGCAGGATGACATTGTCGCGGTGTCCGCGCGCGGCACGACAACGCTGAACCTCATGGCCAATGACACCGTTCTGGGCCTGTCGGACGTGGCGGTGACCGCGATCAACGGCACCGCGATCACGGTCGGCCAGGAGGTCACGCTGAAAACCGGCGAGACGATCCCGCTGCTCGATGAGGGCCGGATCGAGGTTACCGGCGGTGCGGGCCAGAGCGCCAGTACCCTGTCCTACACCATCGCCAGCGCCGATGGCACGACGGATACCGGGTTCGTCACCATCACGACCTCGCCCGTCGACGGCACCGATGCGCGTGACAAGATCTTCGTGGGCTTCACCGATGCCGACGGCAACATCGTCGACGGTGCGGATGGTCTGAATGATGTGATCCACGGCTATGGCGGCAACGACCATATCCGCGCGGGCGAGGGCGATGACCTTCTGTTCGGGGGCGACGGGCATGATTTCGTCGATGGCGGCACCGGGGCCGACACCATGTACGGGGGCACCGGCAATGACGTCTATTTCATCGACGATCTGGGCGACGTGGTCTCGGAAGATGGCGGGTCGGGCCGTGACAAGGTCAAATCCGACCACTCCCACACGCTCGGCGAGGGGTTCGAGGATCTGTGGCTGAACGAGGCCGCGACCGCGACCGACGCCATCGGCAATGATCTCGACAACACGCTCGTGGGCAATGGCTTTGCCAACCTGATCGACGGCCGGGGCGGGCGTGACATGATCCTTGCCGGCGCCGGGGATGACCATGCCGACGGCGGCGCGGGCAATGACCGCATCGACGGCGAGGATGGCGATGACACCATCCTCGGCGGCGCGGGCGATGACAAGCTTGACGGCGGCGCGGGCGACGACCGGATCGAGGGCGGCGATGGCCGTGATGTCCTGATCGGCGGCGCGGGCGCGGATGTGTTCATCGGCGGCACCGGCAATGACGTCCTTTATGGCGGCGGCGATGGCGATACCTTCGTCTTCGCCCTCGGCGACGGGCAGGACGTGGTCAAGGGGTTCGACGCCTCGACCGATGCGATGGTGCTGTCGGGGGTCACGGCCGGCGATGTCTCGGCCCGGGCTTGGGGCAATGGCACCCTGGTCGAATACGGCGATCAGGGCGACCGGATCGTGCTGTCGGGCACGGCCTTCGAAAGCTTCGACCTGGGGGTGATCGTTCTGGCCGACGACCTGTTGGCCTGACACCCGGTCCATCGGATGCGGGGCCGCCGGGGGATGATACGGCGGCCCGATGATCGGGCCATTCCGCCCGGCACGGGCGCGATGTCGTTCCCTGCCCCGCATTGGCCGCAGATGGGTAGGCCGGGCGCGGTCCTTCGGTCCATTGCACAACGGTCCACCGCCCCGACCCCGCGCTTGCCATTCCATGCCGCAGCGCGGCAGAAGGGCGGGCAACCCCGTGTCCGGAGCCCGCGAAGATGACTGCCCCCGCCCGCCAATACGTCCTGACCGTCACCTGCCCGTCGCGGCGCGGCATCGTCGCCGCGATCTCGGGCTTTCTGGCCGCGCAGACCTGCAACATCACCGACAGTGCCCAGTTCGACGATACCGAAACCGGCGGCTTTTTCATGCGCGTGCGGTTCCAGTCCGAGGGCGGTGCCGACATCCCGGCGCTCGAGGCGGCCTTCGCCGACACCGCCCGCGCCTTCGACATGGAGCACGCCTTCCATGACGAGGCCACGAAGATGAAGATCATCGTGATGGTCAGCCGTTTCGGCCATTGCCTGCACGATCTGCTGTATCGCTGGCGGATCGGGTCGATGCCGATCGAGATCGTGGCGGTGATTTCGAACCACACCGATTACCGCAAGCTGGTGACCGATCATGACATCCCGTTCCACCATATCCCGATCACCCCCGAGACAAAGCCCGAGGCCGAGGCGCGGATCATGGACGTGGTCGAGGACACCGGCGCCGAACTGGTGGTGCTGGCGCGCTACATGCAGGTGCTGAGCGACCGGATGTGCCGGGAGATGTCGGGCCGGATCATCAATATCCACCATTCCTTCCTGCCGTCCTTCAAGGGGGCCGCGCCCTACAAGCAGGCCCATGAGCGGGGGGTGAAGATGATCGGGGCGACGTCGCATTACGTCACCGCCGATCTGGATGAGGGCCCGATCATCGAACAGGATATCGTGCGGGTGACGCACGCCCAGAGCGCCGCCGATTACGTCTCGCTCGGCCGCGATGTCGAGGCGCAGGTGCTGGCCCGCGCGGTCCATGCCCATGCCAACCGGCGCGCGTTTCTGAACGGGACCAAGACGGTGGTCTTCCCCGCCTCGCCCGGGTCCTACTCGTCCGAGCGGATGGGCTGAACTGCAGCGACGCGGCGAATTTGTCCAACCGCGTCACCACGACCCCCCGCAATGTCGAAAACCGGCTATCGGGGCGGGGGGGCAGCGCCTAGGCTCGGCCAAACGATCGAAGTCTTCAGGAGCCGCCCGATGTCCGATTTCCCCACCACCGCCCGCGTCGTCGTCATCGGCGGGGGCGTCGTCGGATGCTCGGTTCTCTATCATCTGGCCAAGGGCGGCTGGTCGGATGTGCTTCTGCTGGAACGCTCGGAACTGACCTCGGGGTCGACCTGGCACGCGGCGGGCGGGTGCCACACGATCAACGGCGATCCGAATGTCGCCGCGCTCCAGAAATACACCATCGACCTGTATAAAGAGATCGAGGCTTTGTCGGGCCAGGCGGTGGGCCACCACATCACCGGCGGCGTGATGCTTGCCGCCACGCCGGAACGCTTCGACTGGCTGAAATCCATCGCGGCCAAGAACAAGTACCAGGGCATCGAGGCCGAGATCATCACGCCCGAGGAAGCCCATGAGCTGATGCCGCTTCTGGACCCGTCGCAATTCGTGGGTGCCATGCGGTCGACGGTTGACGGTCATCTCGACCCTTCGGGCACCACCTATGCCTATGCGAAATCGGCCAGGCACTACGGTGCGCGGATCGAAACCCATTGCAAGGTCGACGGGATCGTGCGGGGCCGCGACGGCGGCTGGATCGTGCAGACCGCCAAGGGCGACGTGGCCTGCGAGCATGTCGTGAATGCCGGTGGCCTCTGGGCACGGGAAGTGGGCCGGATGGTCGGCCTCGAAATCCCGGTGCTGGCGATGGAGCATATGTATCTGTTGACCGAGGACATGCCCGAAGTGGCCGAGGTCAACGCGCGCACCGGCAAGCAGGTCATCCATGCCGTGGATTTCGACGGGGAACTTTACCTGCGCCAGGAACGCGGCGGGATGCTGATGGGCACCTATGAACGCGCCTGCGTGCCCTGGTCGGAACGCGAAACCCCGTGGGAGTTCGGCCACGAACTGCTGCAGCCCGATATCGACCGGATCGCCCCGTCGCTCGAGGTGGGGTTCCGCCATTTCCCCGCCTTCGAACGCGCGGGCATCAAGCAGATCATCAACGGCCCCTTCACCTTCGCCCCCGATGGCAATCCGCTGATCGGCCCCATTCGCGGCCTGCCCGGCATGTGGTCGGCCTGCGGCGTGATGGCGGGGTTCAGCCAGGGGGGCGGCGTGGGGCTGGCGCTGTCGAACTGGATGATAAACGGCGATCCGGGCTTTGATGTCTTCGCCATGGATATCGCGCGCTACGGCGATTGGGCGACGCTCAGCTACACCAACCCCAAGGTGCAGGAGAATTATTCCCGCCGCTTCTCGATCCGGTTCCCGAACGAGGAATTGCAGGCCGCCCGCCCCCACAAGACAACCCCGATCTATGACCGGATGCTGTCGCTCGGCGCGCAGATGGGGGACAGTTGGGGCCTCGAAGTGCCGCTCTGGTTCTCGCCCGACGGTACCGAGGATGTGTTCAGCTGGCGGCGGTCCACCGATTTTGTCCATGTCGGCGCCGAGGTGCGCGCCTGCCGCGAGGGCGTCGGCGTGATGGAAACCTCGGGCTTTTCCAAGTTCCGCGTCACCGGCCCGGGCAGCGCGGCCTTCCTCGACCGCGTGCTGGCCTGCAAACTGCCGAAACCGGGGCGCATGACGCTGGCCCCGATGCTGAAGGAAGACGGCAAGCTGCAGGGGGATCTGACGGTCGCCTGCCTGGTGGAGGACGACTGGATGCTCTTCGGCTCGGGCATGGCCGAGGTGTTCTATGCCCGCTGGTTCGAACAGCACATGCCGGGCGACGGGTCGGTGCGGCTGGAGGTGATCGGGCTGGGCCTGTGCGGCCTGTCCATCGCCGGGCCGAAATCGCGTGACCTGCTTCAACGCCTTACCGGCGGGGATGTCTCGAACGCGGGCCTGCGCTTCATGGGGTTCCGGCGCATGGACGTCGCGATGGCCCCCTGTTTCGTGGGCCGGGTGAGTTTCACCGGCGATCTGGGCTACGAGATCTGGATGAAGCCCGAATACCAGCGGCAGGTCTTTGACCGGCTGCTTGCCGAAGGGGCCGATCTGGGGATCAAGCCTTTCGGCCTGCGGGCGCTGAACGCGATGCGGCTGGAAAAGAATTTCGGCGGATGGGCGCGGGAATACCGCCCCGTCTATGGCCCGCTCGAGGCCGGGCTCAGCCGCTTCGTCGCGTATGAAAAGGGTGATTTCATCGGCCGCGACGGCGCGCTGGCGGAACGCGAAACCGGCGGCAAGCTGCGGCTTCTGTCCTTCGTGGTCGAGGCGGATGAGGCGGACGTGATCGGCGATGAACCGATCTCGCTGAACGGCGATGTCGTGGGCTGGGTCACCTCGGGCGGTTTCGCGCATCATTCCGGCCTGTCGGTCGCGCAGGGCTACGTGCCCAAGGACATGGCCGATGCCGATGGTCCGTGGTCGATCGAACTTCTGGGACGCCCGCTTGCCGCCCGCCCGCAGCGCGTGGCGCTTTTCGACGCCAATGCCGAACGGATGCGCGCCTAGTCCCGCCGTTCGTTCACCCAGGCCGACAGCGCCGGGTTGCCGATGACCGGATCGCGCGGCACGGGCCGGGCCCTTCGGCTGCGGAACAGGCCCAGGGCCCCGGGCAAGGCCGCGCCGGGCGCGCGGAAATAATGCAGCTCCCGCGCGCCGAAATAAAAGCTGACGATCGCGCCGAGCAGCCACCACAGCGGTTCGGGCACCGCGTTCAGCCCGATCATCCGGCGCGAAAACGCCACCGGGTCGACCATGGCGAAGACGAACAGGCCGATCGTGCCAAGCGCGAGCATCGGGCGCGGCAGCCGGTTCAGCCCGTTGATGACACGGTCGAACCAGCCCGGCCCGGCATGCTGGAACTCCGCCGCCGCGGTGGCCAGCGTCGCGCGGTGCAGGCCGGTCTGCAATTCCATCGACCGGGTGGCATTGGGGACGAACACCTCCGACACGTCCCGCGCGGCATCGCCGATCCCCTCGGCTGCGCGCCCGACCCCGCCCAGAAGGTTCAGACGGTCCATCACCCCCATGCCGCCACCCGTGCGCGATGTTCTGCCTCGGTCAGGTGAAAGCGGGGCGAGATGAAGGCCTCGGCCCTGAGGATCCAGCCGCCTTTGCTGCCATCACGCCGCCTTGCGTATTTCCGGCTGGCCGGGCGCCGGTCGCCGATGCGGTAGTAATAATTGCGCCGCGCGATCCCGTAGGCATCGACCAGGTGGTCGGGGGCCTGCCCCAACGCGGCATGGGCGGCGCGCGCCGTCTGCGGCCCGATCACCCCGTCCACCGCGATGTCCAGCCCCATGTCCCTGAGCAGGCGTTGCAGGATACGCACCGCGTTCGAGCCCGCGTTGACATACATGTCGAAAACGCTGGCATGGAGCGGGCCGGGCAACAGCGTGATGCGCGGGGCGTGGAAGTAATGTTCGATGAAGATGTCGGTCGCCTGATCGCGGCCGAGCGCGCGGACATCGCCCGCATCGACATCCCCGTCGCCGTCGAGGTCCAGCCCGAGCCGTCGCATCGTGTGAATGGTGACGCCGAAATTGGTGGCCCCGCCCGGATCGTCGGGGTCGTTCACGTAGCCGCCTTCGCGGGCGACGATGTCTTCGGCAATATCGCGAACCGACTGCATGGCCCGCCCTCCATGCTCAGTGGTTCCGATGCCTCCAGTCTATGGCGGTGAATGAACATCCGGTTAACGCGGGGCGGCTTTCCGAGGGCACGCCTGCGGCGTAGGATGAGGGCATGGCGGACCGGATCGATATCGGAATCGATGGCGGCGGCACGGGGTGCCGTCTGGCACTGTCCGTCGACGGGGCGGAGCCGGTCGAGTGTCGCGGCGGCCCGGCCAATATCGTGACCGATCCGGAAGGGGCCGAGGCCGCGATCTGCGCGGTGCTCGATCAGGCGCTGGATGCTCAGGGTCTGACCCGGGACGACCTTGCCGTCGCGCGGACCTGCGCAGGCCTGGCCGGGGCGCGTCTGCCCGGCGCGGCGGATGCGTTTGCCACCCGCCTGCCCTTTCTCGCCTATGTCGTCGATGACAGCGTGACGGGGTTCGAGGCCGCCTTCGCAGGCGGGGACGGCACGCTGGCCAGCCTCGGCACCGGGTCCTTCTTCATTGCCCGGCGCGATGGCGTGCTGCGTCACATCGGCGGGTGGGGGTTTCATCTGGGCGATGAAGGCTCGGCCGCATGGCTCGGGCGGCGGGCACTGGCGCTGTCTCTTCATGTCGCAGACGGCCGCCTGCCGCCCGACCCTCTGGCCGATCATCTGCGCAGGATCGCAACACCCGACCCGGTGCGGTTCGCCCGCGCCGCGACGCCGGGCCAGTTCACCGACCTTGCCAGGGCGGTGTTCGAGATGCGGGACACACCGCTTGCCACCCGCCTGATCGGAGAGGTCGAACAGGCGCTGCGCGACGGGTTGCGCGATGTAGGGCATCAGCAGGGTCAGCCCTGGGTGCTGACCGGGGGCCTCGGAAATATGATTGCGCCCATGCTGCCACCCGACCTGGCCGAGGGTCTCGGCTCGACCGATGCGCGGCCGCTTGACGGGGCGCTCCGCCTTGCGCGGGGGCTGCCATGACGCTGTATACCGGGTTCGACCTTCTGGACGGCGATGGCCGGCACCGGGACATGGCGATCAGGATCGAAGGAGGCATGGTGGTGGAACTGCGCCCCCGCGCGGCGGGCGATGCCGGGGAAGACCTGTCCGGTGACGCGCTGATCTGTCCGGGTTTCATCGACCTGCAGGTCAATGGCGGCGCGGGCCGCATGCTGTCGGAGTGCCGGACGGTCGGGGATGTATCCGGACTGGCCCGCGCGCACCTCAAAGGCGGCACGCTTGGCCTTTTGCCGACGCTGATCTCGGACACACCCCAGACGACCACGCGGATCATCGACCTGGTAGCCGACGCCGCAAGGGCCGATCCGGCGATCCTCGGCCTGCATCTGGAGGGTCCGCATCTGGCCGTCGCAGGGGCGCATGACCCCTCGCAGCTCAGGCCCATGACCGAGGCCGATCTCGCGCTTTATCTCGATGCGGCCGGGCGCCTGCCCCGGCTGATGATCACGCTTGCGCCCGAGCAGGCCACGACCGCGCAGATCGCCCGGCTGGCCGGGGCCGGTATCCTTGTCTCGCTCGGCCATACCGGGTGCAGCTACGAGGAGGCACTTGCCGCCTTCGACGCGGGCGCGCGCGGCACCACGCATCTGTTCAACGCGATGTCGGGGCTTCATCACCGCGCGCCGGGTCTGGTGGGGGCGGCGCTGGACCGGGCAAGGGTGATCGGGCTGATCGCCGACAGGCATCACGTGCATCCATCCGCGATGCGGCTTGCGCTGAAGGCGCGGCCCGGGGCGATCTGTCTGGTGTCGGACGCGATGGCGGTGGCAGGCACAGGCGAGGACGACTTGTTGCTGAACGGGCGGCGCATAACGCGCGCGGCGGGGCGGCTGACGCTGGCGGATGGGACCCTGGCGGGCGCGGACCTGACGCTTTGGGACGCAGTGCAGAACCTTGTATCAGAATGCGGCCTGCCGCTGGAGGCTGCCCTGCCCCATGCCTTCGACACGCCCCATCGCGCGCTTCACGGCGCCCCGAACCGCGTCGCCGCCGGGCAGCCCGCGCGGTTGCTCATGATCTGTGAGGGCCGCCTGACCGCCACCCATACAGGGGATGGCTGGCAGCCGGTCTGATCATTCGGCGGCCTGCGCCAGCGTCGGGCCGCCGCGCAGATGGGCCAGGATCGCGTCCCGGTTTTCCGCTGCGATGGCCGCGTTCTTTTCCTTCACCGGGCCGAAACCCCGGATCTTCAGCGGCAATTCGGCCAGCGCCACGACCATGTCCATGTTCGCCGCATCCGCCCTTGGCAGCCATTCGGCCATGTCGGCCTCGTACTGGGCGATCAGGCCCCGCTCCATCCGCCGTTCGGCGGTGTAACCGAAAACGTCGAAAGGCGTGCCGCGCAGCACCTTCAATGCGGCCAGCGGGCGATAGATCCGCCCCATCCACGCCCCGAATTCCCGCTTTTTCGGGCGCCCGGCCGCATCCTTGCCGGGCAGCATCGGGGGGGCCAGGTGATAGGTCAGTTTCAGATCGCCCTCGAACAGCTCCCGCGCCTTGGCCTCGGTGCTCAGATGCAGGCGCGCGACCTCGTATTCGTCCTTGTAGGCAAGCAGCTTGTGATAGCCCAGCGCGACCGCCTCCTTCAGGCGCGGATCGGACACCTTGTCGACCAGTGCGCGGTACCGCCGCGCAAGGCCTTCGTTCTGATACGCGGTCAGGTGGCGTTCGCGGAAGGCGATCTTCTCGTCCAGCGTCCTGGGCTTTTCCACCACTTCGCCGGACACCAGCCGGTCGGCGGCGTCCGGGTTCACCTGCGCCCAGCGGCCCATCTCGAATGCCTGCCTGTTGGCCTCGACCGCGGCGCCGTTCAGCCCGATCGCGGCCATGATCGCGGCATGGCTGAGCGGCACCAGCCCCATCTGCCAGGCCGCCCCGAAGGTCATCATGTTGGAATAGATCGAATCGCCCATCAGCACACGGGACAGTTCGGTGGCATTGAAAAGCGACAGCCGGTCCCTGAGCCGTGCCTGCAGGGCCAGTTGCAGGTCACCGCCGGGGATCGTGAACTCGGTGTCGCGGGTGAAATCGCCGGTGATGATCTCGTGGCTGTTGACCGCCGCCCCGGTCCGGCCGGTGGACATCAGGCCAAGCGTCTTGGCCCCGCCCGTCACCACCAGATCACCGCCGATCACCGCATCCGCCTCGCCCAGGCCCACGCGGATCGCGTGGATATCCTCGGGCCGTTCGGCCAGCCGCAGGTGGATCCAGACCGCGCCGCCCTTTTGCGCCAGTCCGGCCATTTCAATCATGCCCGCGCCCTTGCCGTCGATCTGCGCGGCCTGAGCCATGACGGCGCCTATGGTCACCACGCCGGTTCCGCCGACGCCCGTGACCAGCACGTTATGGGTGCCGTTGATGGCGGGCAGCACCGGATCGGGCAGGCCCGACAGGTCCACCTCGGCCGAGGCTTCCTTGCGGATTTTCGCGCCCTGCACCGTCACGAAAGAGGGGCAGAACCCCTTGACGCAGGAAAAATCCTTGTTGCAGGTCGACTGGTCGATGGCGCGTTTGCGGCCCAGTTCCGTTTCCACCGGCACGATCGACACGCAGTTCGACTGCACCCCGCAATCGCCGCACCCTTCGCAGACATCGGTGTTGATGAAGACACGCTTGTCGGGATCGGGGAATTTGCCCCGCTTGCGGCGGCGGCGTTTCTCGGCCGCGCAGGTCTGCACGTAGATGATCGCCGAGACGCCGGGGATCTTCTGGAACCGTTCCTGCACCGGCATCAGCTGGTCGCGTTCATGGCGTTCCAGGCCGGGCGGAAAGGCAGAAAAATCGATTTCTTCCTTGGGGTCATGGATCAGCGCGATATGCTTCACGCCCATCGCCTTGATCTCATGGGCGATGCGGGCGGGGTCCAGTTCGCCCTCATTGCTCTGGCCGCCGGTCATGGCGACGGCATCGTTGAACAGGATCTTGTAGGTGATGTTGGTGCCCGCCGCGACGGCAGCGCGGATGGCAAGGATGCCGGAATGGTTATAGGTGCCTTCGCCGAGGTTCTGGAACACGTGATCGCGCGTCGAAAACGGCGCCTCACCGATCCAGTTGGCGCCTTCACCGCCCATATGGGTGAAGGCCTCGGTGTTGCGGTCCATCCATTTTGCCATGAAATGGCACCCGATGCCCGCGCCTGCCCGCGCATCCTCGGGCACCCTGGTCGAGGTGTTGTGCGGGCACCCGGAACAGAACCACGGGGTGCGCTGCGCCAGATCGGGGGCGTTGTTGGCGCGCCGCGCCTCTTCGACCCGGGCCATGCCGGCCCTGATCCTGTCGGTGGCGCGCCCCTCGTCGCCCAGGATGCGGCCGAGCTTCAGCGCGATATCGGCCGGGTCCAGCGCGAAATGGCTCGGGAACAGGATATTGCCCGCCCCGTCCTTGTAGCCATAGACGCGGCGGCCCCGGCGGTCGTCAAAGATCGCCTCCTTGACCTGCACCTCGATCAGCTTGCGCTTTTCCTCGACCACCACGATCAGGTCCAGGCCCTCGGCCCAGTCATGGAACCCCTTCATATCGAGCGGCCAGGTCTGGCCCACCTTGTAGGTGGTGATGCCAAGCCGCTCCGCCTCATCCGCGTCGATGCCCAGCGTGTCGAGCGCCGACACCAGATCGAGCCAGTTCTTGCCCGCCGCAACCAGCCCGATCTTCGCGCCCGGCTTGCCGTGAACACGCTTGTCGATTCCGTTGGCATGGGAGAACGCCTCGGCCGCGAAACGCTTGTATTCCAGCAGGCGTTCCTCCTGCGGGATCCAGTGATCGCCCAGCCGGATGTTCAGGCCGCCCTCGGGCATGTCGAATTGCGGCGTCACGAACTGCATCCTGTCCGGGCGGCCATCAACGACGGATGTCGCCTCGACCGTGTCCTTCATCGTCTTCACGCCGACCCAGACCCCGGCGAACCGGCTCATGGCATAGCCGTAAAGTCCGTAATCAAGGATTTCCTGCACGCCGGCAGGGTTCAGCACGGGGATATGCGCGTCGATCAGGGCCCAGTCGGACTGGTGGCAGACGGTCGAGCTTTCGCCGGTATGGTCATCGCCCATCGCGACCAGCACGCCGCCATGTTTCGAGGTGCCGGCCATGTTGGCATGCCGGAACACGTCGCCCGACCGGTCGACGCCCGGTCCCTTGCCATACCACAGGCCGAAAACCCCATCATATCTGCCTTCACCGCGCAGCTCGGCCTGCTGGCTGCCCCACAGCGCGGTGGCGGCCAGGTCCTCGTTCAGGCCCGGCTGAAACAGGATATCGGCGGCCTCGAGGTGGTTCTTCGCCCGGCTCATCTGCATGTCGACCGCGCCCAGGGGCGATCCGCGATAGCCGGTGACGTGACCGGCGGTGTGCAGACCCGTCGCCCGGTCACGCGCCTTCTGCATCAGCATCAGCCGCACAAGCGCCTGCGTGCCGTTCAGCAGGACGGGCGATTTCGAAAGATCGAACCGGTCGTTGAGCGAAACCTGCTGCAGACCCATTGGCTCCTCCCTGCCTTGCGTCCGTTGCTGTTCCAACGAGTATAGGTCAAGCATGTTGACCTGAAAACGATTTTCTTTTGCGCCTCTTTCGCAGGATATTTTCGTGTCTGGGTTGTTTTTTTACATTCGGCTTCTATCAAGCACAGGCGGGCCGGATCGGCGCGCAGCGGAATCGGAGCGGCCCGGTGGATTGGGACAAGTTACGGATTTTCCATGCTGTTGCCGATGCGGGCAGCCTGACCCATGCGGGCGAAACCCTGCATCTCAGCCAATCGGCCGTCAGCCGCCAGATCCGCGCGCTCGAGGAAGGGCTGAACACCACGCTGTTCCACCGCCATGCCCGCGGTCTGATTCTGACCGAACAGGGTGAGCTTCTGTTCGACGCCACCAAATCCATGACCAAGCGGCTGGATGCCGCTTCGGCGCGGATCCGCGACAGCGAGGAAGAGGTGTTCGGCGATCTGCGCGTGACCACCACCATCGGCTTCGGTTCGCTGTGGCTGGCCCCGCGCCTGCCCGCGCTTTACGAAAAGTATCCCAATCTCAAGATCGACCTGATGCTCGAGGAACGCCTGCTCGACCTGCCGATGCGGGAGGCGGACGTGGCGATCCGCATGAAGGAACCCAGCCAGGCCGACCTGATCCGCCGCCGTCTGATGACGATCAACATGCGGCTTTACGCGTCGCAGCGCTACGTCGAAAAGCGCGGGATGCCCGCATCGATCGAGGATCTTCGCGACCACCGTCTGATCAGCCAGAACGCCACATCGGCGCAGGTCAGCGCCGGGGCCACGCTGGTGCGCGAACTGATGACGCAGGACATCGGCAACGTTCTGACCGTCAACAACTATTTCGGCGTGCTTCAGGGGGTGATCCATGACCTCGGCATCGGCGTTCTGCCCGATTACCTGACGCAGGACTTCCCGGCCCTGGTGCGGGTGCTGCCGGATGTGCAGTCGAACGAGGTGCCGGTCTTCCTCGCCTATCCCGAGGAACTGCGCCATTCCAAGCGGATCGAGGCGTTCCGCGATTTCGTCGACGAAGAGGTCATCGCCTATCGCCGCCGCCAGCGCGACGCCGGTCCATAGGTTTCCCCTATCCGTTGATGTGTGTTCTGCGCCACAGGCATAGCGGCCTTGCGGCAGCGCAGCGTCTTTTGCCTTGATCGGAAAATATCTGCTGCTTAATTGGGCAGTAAGGATGGTGGCGGAACCGCCCATTGTCCTTACCTCCCTGTTGGACTTGGGCCGAGACTCGTCTCGGCCTTTTTTTTGGTCAGTGCCCGGTTTGCAGGCATTTGCCGCGTCGCAGCATCCCCATCTCGGCCCGTCCCGCCACGAAAAAGGGCGCGCCCGGGTTCCGGAACGCGCCCTGTGTCTCGTCGATTCGATACGCCGGATCAGTCGTTGCGGACCCGCGCAAGCCCTGCGGCCGCCATCCGCTCTTCGATGCCATCGCGCGACAGCGACGATTTCGGCGGGTTCGATTGACGGTATTTCTCGGTCGCCCGCGCCGCGATGTAGCCGAAGGCGACCACGAAGCCGAGGGTGCCAAAGGTCAGAATGCCAAGTCCGATATCCATGCTGTCGTCCTTTCCTGCTCAGGTGGTTTGGGTCTTCCTCTCAGGCGAAGTAGAAGGCCCTGAAGGGCAGGCAAGGAAAAAAGCCAAAGTTTTTCAATGGCATACTGAGGTATACCGCGCGGACCTACCTATGGGTCAGCCGACGATGAGGACAATCGCCGCCAGGTAGAGCGCCAGTCCCACCAGACCGAATTGCGCGGCGAACAGGCTGATCCCGAGCAGCAGGGCAAGTGTGGCGCCCGTCAGAATGGCCTGTTCGCGCAGCGGCAGGGCGGCAACCCGCGCCTCCAGCCCGTGAAAGCCGGTCTTGCGGCTGACCCCGGCGATCAGCGCCAGCGCCACGGTGCGGCAGCTGCGCCCGATACCCGAGATCGCATCGCTGAAGACATTGGTGGCCATCGGTTCCCTCCCCCGGATTATTTGCACACGATAGCATACCGATTTTCGCGGCGTCCATCGCGGTCTCTGCTGCGCTGCGGCACGGCGGCGGCCCGGGGAAGCGTGGCAGGGGGTTTCACGTCACGCGAAACTGACATACCCAAGCGGCAAACCGGCAGAGTACGCATGACCGACCCCGACATTACCCCCGAGATCGTGGCCGCCCACGGCCTGACGCCAGACGAATACGACCGCATCCTCGAGATCATCGGGCGGGTGCCGAGCTTTACCGAGTTGGGCATCTTCTCGGCGATGTGGAACGAACACTGTTCCTACAAATCCTCGAAGAAATGGCTGCGGACTTTGCCAACGGAAGGTCCGCAGGTCATCTGCGGGCCGGGCGAGAATGCAGGCATCGTCGATATCGGCGACGGCCAGGCCGTGGTCTTCAAGATGGAGAGCCACAACCACCCCTCCTATATCGAACCCTATCAGGGGGCCGCGACCGGTGTTGGCGGCATCCTGCGCGATGTCTTCACCATGGGCGCGCGCCCCATCGCGGCGATGAACGCGCTGAGCTTCGGGGAATTGTCGCACCCGAAAACCAGATCGCTGGTCAACGGCGTGGTGGCGGGCATCGGCGGCTACGGCAATTGCTTCGGTGTGCCGACCGTGGGGGGGGAATTGCGGTTTCACCCGGCCTATAATGGCAATTGCCTGGTCAATGCCTTCGCCGCGGGCCTGGTCGATGCGGACCGCATCTTCTATTCCGCCGCCTCGGGCGTCGGCATGCCGGTTGTCTACCTCGGCGCGAAAACCGGCCGCGACGGTGTCGGCGGGGCGACCATGGCCAGTGCCGAATTCGACGACACGATCGAGGAAAAGCGCCCCACCGTGCAGGTGGGCGACCCGTTCACCGAAAAGCGCCTGCTCGAGGCCTGCCTGGAACTGATGGAGACGGGCGCGGTCATCTCGATCCAGGACATGGGGGCCGCGGGCCTGACCTGTTCGGCGGTCGAAATGGGCGACAAGGGCGGCCTGGGTATCCAGCTGACGCTCGATCATGTGCCGCAGCGCGAGGCGGCGATGACAGCCTATGAGATGATGCTGTCGGAAAGCCAGGAACGCATGCTGATGGTCCTGCGCCCCGAGAAAGAGGCGGAGGCGCGCGCGATCTTCCAGAAATGGGACCTCGACTTCGCCATCGTGGGCGAAACGATAGCCGAAGACCGGTTCGTCGTCCTGCATGGCAATGAGGTCAAGGCCGACCTGCCCCTGTCAAAACTGTCCTCGACCGCGCCGGAATACGACCGGCCCTGGGTTGCGACGGAACCCGCGCCCGAGATGGATCCGGTGCCCGAGCTCGACCCAGTCGATGCCCTGCGCGCGCTGATCTCATCGCCCAACTATGCCTCGCGCGCCTGGGTCTACGAACAATATGACAGCCAGGTGATGGCCGACACGGTGCGCGCGCCGGGCCTGGGTGCGGGCATCGTGCGGGTGCATGGCACGCGAAAGGCGCTGGCCTTCACCGCTGATGTCACGCCGCGCTATGTCAGGGCCAACCCGGTCGAAGGCGGCAAACAGGCGGTGGCCGAGGCGTTCCGCAACCTCTGTGCCGTCGGGGCGAAACCGCTCGCCACCACCGACAACCTGAATTTCGGCAACCCCGAAAAGCCCCGGATCATGGGCCAGTTCGTCGGCGCCATCCAGGGCATCGGGGCGGCCTGCCGCGCGCTCGACATGCCGATCGTGTCGGGCAATGTGAGCCTGTACAACGAAACCGACGGTCAGGCGATCCTGCCCACTCCCACCATAGGCGCGGTGGGGCTGATCGAGGACCTCGACCAGATCATCGCGGGAACCGCGCGCGACGGGCATGTGCTGCTCATGGTGGGCGAGACGGCGGGGCATCTTGGCCAGTCGGCGCTGCTGGCCGAGGTATTCAACCGCGAGGACGGCGATGCGCCCCCGGTCGACCTCGGGGCCGAGGCGCGCAACGGCGCCTTCATCCGCGACCAGCGCGACTGGATCACCGCCTGCACCGATCTGGGCGATGGCGGGCTTGCGCTGGCAGCCTTCGAGATGGCGGTGGCGGGCGGCGTGGGCCTCAGCCTCGATGCCGCCGACATGCCGACGCTTTTCGGTGAAGACCAGGGCCGCTACCTGATCGCCACGAATTTCGACAAGGCCGAGGCGCTGATGGTCGCCGCGGGCCAGGCAGGCGTGCCGCTTGTATCGGTCGGGCGCGTGGGGGGTGACATGATCCGCATCGGCGCCGCCGAAGCCCCGCTGGACGAGCTGATCGCGCTCTGGTCGCGGGCTTTGCCCGAGGTCCTCGGCTGATCTTTGATTGACACTGTCACGATCTTGCGGCGCATCCAGACCCGGCCTAGATTGACGCCACGCGAACAAGGACACGAGCCATGCCGATCACCGCCGCCGAGATCGAGGACATGATCCGGGACGCCTTCCCCGAGGCCCAGATCACCGTGGAAGGCAATGATGGTGCGCATTTCGCGGCGCAGGTCATCGACGCCAGTTTCAAGGGCATGAACCGCGTCCAGCAGCAGCGCGCGGTCTATGCCGCCCTGAAGGGCAAGATGGACGGAAACCATGGGGAATTGCACGCGCTCGCCCTGACCACGCGGGCGCCGGAATGAAGGATGAGATCATGACCGCAGAAGAGACGATCAAACAGACCATCGACGCAAATGACGTGGTTCTGTTCATGAAGGGCAACAAGATGATGCCGCAATGCGGGTTCTCGTCCCGGGTCGCCGGTGTGCTGAATTACATGGGCGTGGACTTTGCCGATGTGAACGTGCTGGCCGATGACGGCATCCGCCAGGGGATCAAGGATTTCTCGGACTGGCCCACCATCCCGCAGCTCTACGTGAAGGGCGAGTTCGTGGGCGGCTGCGACATCATCACCGAGATGACGCTGTCGGGGGAACTGGACCAGCTGTTCGAGGCCAAGGGCGTGTCTTTCGACAAGGACGCTGCCGACAAGATCCGTGACGCCAACGCCTGATCATGGCCTGATCTGGGTCTGATCGGGGGCCCGATCCGGGTTCGACGCCTGCGGCGCCGACCCGCCGGGGGGGTCACCCCCGGACCCCTCAGAGGTATTTCCGGCAAGACGAAGGGGCTGGCGATGTCAGCCCTTTTTCGTGGCCCCTTTGCGCACATGTTTCGACAGCCGCGAGGGTGTTGATTTCTTGCGGTTCTTGAACGGGTTGTCGTCGGCCTGGCTGCGCAGATGCAGGCGGATCGGCGTGCCCGGCATGTCGAAATCGGCGCGCAGCCCGTTCACGAGGTAGCGCTTGTAGGCATCGGGCAGCTTGTCGGGATGCGAGCACATCACCACGAAGCCCGGGGGACGGGTTTTTGCCTGGGTCATGTAGCGCAGCTTGATGCGCCGGCCGCCGGGTGCGGGGGGCGGGTGCGCGGCAGTCATATCGGCAAGCCAGCGGTTCAGCTGCGCCGTGGTCACACGGCGGTTCCAGACATCATGGGCCTTGAGGATCGCGGCATGGAGCCGGTCGAGCCCCCGGCCCGTGGCCGCCGACACGGTCACCAGAGGCGCGCCCCTGAGTTGCGGCAGGAGGCGGTCGAAGGCTTCCTTTAGGTCTGCCAGTTTCTCCTGCTTGTCGCGTTCGAGGTCCCATTTGTTGACCGCGACCACCACCGCGCGCCCCTCGCGCTCGGCCAGGTCGGCGATGCGCAGGTCCTGAGTTTCGAAGGGGATCGCGGCATCGAGCAGGACCACCACGACCTCGGCAAATTTCACCGCGCGCAGGCCATCGGCCACGCTGAGCTTTTCCAGCTTTTCCTGAACCCGCGCCTTCCGGCGCATGCCGGCGGTGTCAAAGATCCGCATCGGCGTGCCATCCCAGGTGACCGGCAGGGCGATGGCATCGCGGGTGATCCCCGCCTCGGGCCCGGTCAGCAGGCGGTCATCGCCGATGATGCGGTTGATCAGGGTCGACTTGCCGGCATTGGGACGCCCCACCACGGCCACCTGCAGGGGCCGCGCGGCGGTGATGACGCGGGCTGCACCGTCGATATCCTGATCGGTGTCAGGCAGGTCTTCGGGGGCAAGCGTCACCGCCGCTTCCGCCGCTTCGACAAGCGGGGCCAGCGTGACGGCCAGTTCGGCCATCCCCTCACCATGTTCGGCAGACACCGCGATGGGTTCACCCAGGCCCAGTTCATAGGCCTCGATCAGCCCTGCCTCGGCCGCCCGCCCCTCAGCCTTGTTGGCGGCGAGGATCACGGGCTTGCCACCCCGGCGCAGCAGGCCCGCGAACAGCGTGTCATCGGGCGTGATCCCTGCGCGGGCGTCGATGACGAATAGGCAGGCATCGGCCATCGCCACCGCGCGTTCGGTCAGCCGCCGCATCCGGCCCTGAAGACTGTCGTCAGTGGCATCCTCGAGCCCGGCGGTGTCGATCACGGTAAACCGCAGATCGCCCAGCCGCGCGTCGCCTTCGCGCAGGTCGCGGGTGACGCCGGGCTGGTCATCGACCAGCGCCAGGCGTTTGCCCACAAAGCGGTTGAACAGCGTCGATTTGCCGACATTGGGCCGGCCGACAATGGCGAGGGTGAAGGACATCGGGGACACTCCGCTAAGCCGCGCGTCCTAGCGGATGCGTGGCGCATTGCAAATCCCCCTCAGCGGGGCAGTTTTCGCAAGGCGTTTTCCAGCGCATTGGCAAAGGCGCTGCGGTCGGATTTCGAAAAGGGTTTCGGCCCGCCCATGCCCTGCCCTTCCAGCCCGCCGCGCAGATCGGCCATCAGGTCGCGGGTGGCCAGCTTGGCGCCGATATTGGCCTCGGTCAGGGCCGCGCCCCGGTGGTCCATCACCATCGCCCCGGCCTTCAGCGCCCGGTCGGCCAGCGGCAGATCGGCGGTGATGACCAGCGCGCCGGGGCGCGCATCCGCGACGACCAGGTCATCGGCGGCATCGAACCCATCGCCCGCCACGCGCATGCTGATCAGCGGGTGGTCGGGATGGCGCAGCCAGGTCGCGGCATAAAGCGTGACAGGGATCTTGTGGCGGTAGGCGGCGGCATAGATCTGATCCTTGACCGGGCAGGCATCGGCATCGACCAGGATCGCGGCCCTGCTCATGCCTCAGCGATCAGCGCCCTGAGGGCCCTCGTCATGGTGCCGGTGTCATGCCCGAGCCCCAGGAACGTCACCCCCGCCTCGATCATCGCGGCATGGTGCGCCCTTGGGCAGATGATGCCCGCCGGTTTGCCCGCCGCCCGGATCTTTTTGACCGCGTCGGTGATTGCCGCCCAGACCTGCGGCGCGTCCGGGTCATCGCGGTACCCCATATCGGCGGACAGGTCCGAGGGGCCGATGAACACGCAATCCACGCCCTCGGTCGAGGCGATGCCCTCCAGGTCATCCAGACCGGCCTGGGTTTCGACCTGCAGGAACACGGCGATCTGGTCATTGGCGGTGCCTGTATAGCCGTCGAAGGCACCGAATCCGCTGGCCCGTGTGGTCGCCCCGCCGATGCCGCGAATGCCGTCGGGCGGATATTTGCAGGCCGCGACCGCCGCCCGCGCCTCCGCCGCCGAATTGATCATCGGCACCATCACCGATTGCGCGCCGAGGTCGAGCACCTGTTTCAGCACCCAATCGGCGTTCACCGGCACGCGCACGACCGCCTCGGCCGGCGTGCCTTCGAGGATCATGAGCTGACGCCGGATCATCGTCGGATCATAGGCGCCATGTTCGCCGTCGATCAGGCACCAGTCGAACCCGGCATGCCCGGCAATCTCGGTCACGGTGTCCGAGCCGAGACAGACCCAGAGGCCGCGCAGCATCTCGCCACGCGCAAGCCGCGATTTCAGATGGTTTACCGGTGCCGGCATGCGATTTTCCCCCTTTAGAACGCGCCGCCGGTCACCTCGCGGTACCAGCGGCGGATCAGCGCGCGCTCCTCCTCGGCGATGGCGCTGATATTGCCCGGAGGCATGGCGTGGCTTGCGCCCGATTGCAAATAGATCGCGCGCGCCTGCCGCGCGATATGGCCGTCGGTATGCAGCATCACGTTCTTCGGGGCGACGGGAACGCCGGGCCAGTAGACCTCGGCCGCATGACACATGGCGCAGCGCGCAGTCATGACATCGGCCACCTGGCGGAATTCGGGATGGTCCAGGAATACCGCCTGCGCAGGTGTCAGCCGCGCCTCCTCCACCGGGGGATCCTCCTGCATCAGGGGCAGGACCGACAGCCAGATGATGGCCGCGAAGATCGCCGCCGTCGCCCCCCAGGTCCACCAGGGCATCCCCTGCTTGGCATGCATGGTGTTGAAGAAATGCCGGATCGTGACCCCCATCAGGAACACGAGCGCCGCGATCAGCCAGTTCCATTCACTGGCGAAGGCAAGGGGGTAATGGTTCGACAGCATCAGGAAGATCACCGGCAGCGTCAGGTAATTGTTGTGGGTCGAGCGCAGCTTGGCGATCTTGCCGTATTTCGGGTCGGGTGTGCGCCCGGCCTTGAGGTCGGCCACCACCACCTTCTGGTTCGGGATGATCACCATCGCCACATTCGCCGTCATGATGGTCGCCGTCAGCGCCCCCAGATGCAAAAGCGCGGCGCGGCCCGAAAACACCTGCGCATAGCCCCAGGACAGCACCACGATGATCGCGAACAGGATCAGCATCAGGACCTGCGGGTTGTCCGCCAGCCGCGATTTGCACAGCCGGTCATAGGCGATCCAGCCCAGCGTCAGGGACAGGGCGGACATGGTGATCGCCTGCCAGGGCAGAAGCTCCATCACCGTCCAGTCGATCAGATACAGCTCCGCCCCCACCCAGTAGAGCAGGATAAGAAGCGCCACACCCGACAGCCAGGTCGCGTAGCTTTCCCATTTGAACCAGACCAGATGCTCGGGCATCTCGGCGGGGGCCACCATGTATTTCTGGATATGGTAGAACCCGCCGCCATGGACCTGCCATTCCTCGCCATCGGCAGGTCCGGGGATGTTGCGGTTCAGCCCGAGGTCCAGCGCGATGAAATAGAAGCTCGACCCGATCCAGGCGATCGCCGTGATCACATGCAGCCAGCGCACCGCGAATTCCGCCCAATGCAGCAACAGGGTCATGTCCATGGAAAGGGCCTCGGCTTGTGGTCACTGCCCGGATTTGAGGCATTGGCCGGCCGGCGTGCAACCCGCAGCCCCGCCCCCTCTTGCCAGTTGCGACGAAAGGCGCGTAATGCACGGGCATCTGCTGCATTTCAGAGCATTCGGCGCGCCGGCCCCAGGCCATCCGCGCCGTCTCCGCCTGCGCGAGGGACCCATGACCAGTATCGAAAGCCTGAACCCCGACATCCCGCTGTTCGCGCGGACCGGCATCAACCTGGCCTCGGCCGGGCTTGGGGCCAAGGCGATCTGGGCGTCGAACCAGTTCTTCGCACCGCTCGACCGGATGCTCAGCGACGCCGCGCCGGTCTTTGTCGAGGGCAAGTTCGACGATCACGGCAAATGGATGGACGGGTGGGAAACCCAGCGCCGCCGCGATGGCGGGCATGACATGGCGATCATCCGGCTGGCAGGCCCCGGCCGCGTCATCGGGTTTGACGTCGACACCAGCCATTTCACCGGCAATTACGCCCCCGCCGTCCGGATCGAGGCCTGCACCTTCAAGGGCGACATGCCGCCCGAGGACCACCCCTGGGTCACCATCCTGCCGCACCGTCCGCTCGGGCCATCGGCGCATCACTATTATTCCTGCGACAGTTTCGAAAGCTGGACCCACCTGCGCATCCATATCTACCCCGATGGCGGCATCGCGCGGCTGAAGGTGTTCGGGGTGCCCGAACTGGACGCAGCCGATGCCAAGGGCGAGATCGACCTGGCCGCCGCGCTGAACGGGGGCCGCATCCTGGGGTTCTCGGATGCCCATTACGGCGACTACACCCGCCTTCTGGCACCCGGCCGCGGGGTGAACATGGGCGACGGATGGGAAACCCGCCGCCGTCGCGAACCCGGCTATGACTGGATGATCATCGCGCTCGGTGCGCGCGGGGTGGTCGAAAAGGCGCTGATCGACACCGCGCATTTCAAGGGCAATTACCCTGACACCGCATCGCTTCAGGCCGCAGACCTGCGCAATTTCGGCGATGGTCTGACCGACGCGCTGATCACCGATTCGATGTTCTGGAAGGATCTTCTGCCGCCCGTGAAACTGGGCCCCGATACCGAACACCGGTTCCGGGACGAGCTGGCCAACCTGGGCCCGGTGACCCATGTGCGGTTCAACATCCACCCCGATGGCGGGGTGTCACGGCTCAGGCTGTTCGGCACGCCTGCGCCCTGATCCCGCCCGCTCCAGGGCGGCGCGGAAGCCTCTTTTCTTCCCGCGCCGCGCCCGCTACCGTCACCGCTTATAACAAGACTGTCCAACCTGGGAGTTCCCATATGAAAAAGATGCTTCTGGCCTCCACTGCCGCCATCGCCTTCGCAGGCTCGGCGTCGGCGCAGGAAGATATCACGCTGGGTATCATTCTCGGCTTCACGGGGCCGATTGAATCGATCACCCCGGCCATGGCCGATGGCGCCGAACTGGCGATCGCCGAAGTCAATGACAGCGGCGCCCTGCTCGGCGGGTCGACCGTGACGCCGGTGCGCGCGGATTCGACCTGTATCGACAGCGCCGCCGCCCAGGCCGCCGCCGAACGTCTGATCACCGCCGACAATGTCGACGGCATCGTCGGCGCCGACTGTTCGGGTGTGACCGGGTCGATCCTGGCCAACGTCGCCGTGCCGAACGGCATGGTGATGATCTCGCCTTCGGCCACCTCGCCCGCGCTGTCGACCGCCGAAGACAACGGCCTGTTCTTCCGCACCGCGCCGTCGGATGCGCGCCAGGGTGTGGTGATGGCCGAAATCATCATGGAACGCGGCATCGACAACGTCGCCGTGACCTACACCAACAACGACTACGGCCTCGGCCTTGCCGATGCGTTCGCGGCAGCCTTCGAGGAAATGGGCGGCACCGTCACGCTGGTCGCGGCCCATGAAGACGGCCGTGCCGATTACTCGGCCGAAGTGGGCGCGCTGGCAGCAGCCGGCGGTGATGCGCTGGTCGTTGCAGGCTACGTGGACCAGGGCGGTTCCGGCGTGATCCAGGCCGCGCTCGACACCGGTGCCTTCGACACCTTCGTGTTCCCCGACGGCATGGTCAGCCAGGCGCTGGTCGACAATTTCGGCTCGGATATCGACGGCTCGTTCGGCCAGAACCCGGGCACCGACTCCGAAGGCGCCAACATCTACCAGGGCATGGCATCGGATGCCGGTTTCGACGGCACCTCGCCCTTCTCGGCCGAAAGCTATGACGCGGCAGCCCTGATCATGCTGGCCATGCAGGCCGCGGGCTCGACCGATCCGGCGGACTACATGGGCGAAATCCTCAACGTCGCCAACGCGCCGGGCACCGAGATCCTGCCCGGTCAGCTGGGCATGGCGCTCGAGATGATCGCCAATGGCGAAGACGTCGATTTCGTCGGTGCATCTGCCGTCGAATTGATCGGACCCGGTGAATCGGCAGGCAACTACCGCGAGATCGAGATCTCGGGTGGCGAACTGACAGTCGTCGGCTTCCGCTGATCCGTCACGTCTTGCACAACTGGAACAGCCCGGTGGACCACCGGGCTGTTTCATATCCGGGGGGTGACGCGCATGATCGTCGTAGAAGACGTCCATAAGCATTTCGGGGGTTTCCGCGCCGTGGACGGCGCGACGCTGACCATCGAGACCGGGTCGATCACCGGGCTGATCGGGCCGAATGGCGCGGGCAAGACGACGCTGTTCAACGTGATCGCGGGCGTGCTGCCGCCGACCTCGGGCCGCGTGATGATGGATGGCGAGGATATTACAGGCCTGCAGCCGCATGTGTTGTTCCAGAAGGGGCTGCTCAGAACCTTCCAGATCGCGCATGAATTTCATTCCATGACCTGCCGGGAAAACCTGATGATGGTGCCCGAGGGGCAATCGGGCGAAAGCCTGTGGAACACCTGGTTCGGGCGCGCCCGCATCGCCGACGAGGAACGCGCGCTGCGCGCCAAGGCCGACGAGGTGCTGGAGTTCCTGACCATCGAACACCTGGCCGACCACCCGGCGGGCCAGGTTTCGGGCGGTCAGAAGAAACTGCTGGAGCTTGGCCGCACGATGATGGTCGACGCCAAGATCGTGTTCCTCGACGAGGTCGGCGCGGGCGTGAACCGGACGCTGCTGAACACGATCGGTGATGCGATCCTGCGGCTGAACAAGGACCGCGGCTACACTTTCTGCATGATCGAACATGACATGGATTTCATCGGCCGCCTCTGCGACCCGGTCATCGTGATGGCCGAGGGGCATGTTCTGGCCGAGGGCACGATCGATCAGATCAAGGCCAACGAACAGGTGATCGAGGCCTATCTGGGCACCGGCCTGAAGAACAAGGACAAGCTGGCGGAGGCCGGGGCGTGAGCGGAACGACCAACCCCTATCAGAACGACCGCGGCAACAAGGACGCCTCGATCACCCGCAAGGGCGGCGAGGGCGACATGGTCCCCTCACCCGGCACGGGCCAGGCGATGAACACCGCCAACGCCTTCCTGATCGGCGACACGATGACGGGCGGCTACGGCAACGGCCCCGACATCCTGCATGACTGCACCATCGCGGTGAATCCCGGTGAGATCGCGGTGATCGTGGGGCCGAACGGGGCCGGCAAATCCACGGCGATGAAGGCCGTGTTCGGCATGCTGAACGTGCGCCAGGGGTCCGTCCGGCTGGATGGGGAGGACATCACAAACCTCACCCCGCAGGCCCGGGTGGCAAAGGGCATGGGGTTCGTGCCCCAGACCTCGAACATCTTCGCCTCGCTCACGGTCGAGGAAAACCTGGAAATGGGCGCCTTCATCCGCAAGGGCGACATCCAGGACACCATGGACCAGGTCTATACCCTGTTCCCGATCCTGAAGGAAAAGCGCCACCAGGCGGCGGGCGAATTGTCGGGCGGGCAGCGCCAGCAGGTCGCGGTGGGCCGTGCCCTGATGACCAAGCCCAAGGTTCTGATGCTTGATGAACCCACCGCCGGGGTTTCGCCCATCGTGATGGATGAGCTGTTCGACCGCATCATCGAGGTCAGCCGCACCGGAATCCCGATCCTTATGGTCGAACAGAACGCCCGCCAGGCGCTGGAGATCGCCGACAAGGGCTATGTTCTGGTGCAGGGCCGCAACGCCCATACCGGCACCGGCAAGGACCTGCTGGCCGATGCGCAGGTACGCCGCAGTTTCCTGGGGGGCTGAATGGAACCGCTGGCGACCACGGCCCAGACCCTGGCCTGCACCTTCACCCTGGTCTGCGCGCCGCAGATCGGGTGCGAGCCGCATGACGGGGTGCCGTTCGACGTTTCCGCGACCCAGGATGGCTTTGCCTTCGACCGCGACGGGCGTGCGGTGGCGGGTGCCGCCCTGCCGCCATTGCAGGACAGCATGCAGGCGATCCTGTTTGAGGATGCGCCCGACCGGCTGCTTCTGACGGTCGGTGCGGCGGGCGACGCGGTGCTGACGCAACATGGGCCGGGCCTTGGCGGGCGGGTCGAGGCGATCAGTTTCCAGGGTCTCTGCAGCACGGCGGAGGACCGCGCAGATGACTGATCGCGCAATTCCGTATTTGATGAAAGATGAAGATGCAGTTCACGGGCCCGGGCGCGTCAACCCTGACGCCGCCCCCGCTTCATCTTTCCGGAAATACGGGATCGCCGCGTTGATCCTGGCGCTGGCCCCCGCCGTTCAGGCCGAACCCTGGACCTGCGGGTTCACCGCGGAATGCGTGGCGGGCGGGGCCTGTAGCAACGCGGCCTTCGGGATCGAGGTCATCGCCGCCGATCACGAGGGGCAGCTTTTCTTTCGCACCGCCTCCGGCGCGACACCGGCGCTGCGCCTGAGCGCCCCGGATGTTCTGCCCGTGACCTATGCCGCCGTGGGGCGCAACGGCATCGCGGAGATGCTGACCATCGAACAAGACGCCACCGCGCTTTTCACCCTGCATATCTTCGACGGCACCGCCCAGGCTGCCACCTATTTCGGAACCTGTGAGGATCTCGGCTGATGGATTTCCTGAACGCCATCGTTGTGCTGATGAATTTCGTCATCATCCCCGCCACCGCCTATGGCGCGCAGCTTGCGCTCGGCGCGCTCGGGGTGACGCTGATCTACGGCATTCTGCGGTTTTCCAATTTCGCCCATGGCGACACGATGGCCTTTGGCGCGATGGTGACGATCCTGTTCACCTGGGCGTTCCAGGCGGCGGGCGTGTCGCTCGGGCCGCTGCCGACCGCACTTCTGGCGCTGCCCCTCGGCATCGTGGTGACCGGCGCGCTTCTGGTGGGCACCGACAGGCTTGTCTACCGCTTCTATCGGCAGCAGAAGGCCAAACCGGTGATCTTCGTCATCGCCTCGCTCGGGGTGATGTTCATCATGAACGGCATCGTGCGGTTCATCATCGGCGTCGATGATCAGCGTTTCGCCGATGGCGAGCGCTTCATCATCTCGGCCCGCACGTTCCGCGACCTGACCGGGCTGGACGAGGGGCTGGCGTTCCGCACCACCCAGGGCCTGACCATTGTCGTGGCGCTGATCGCGGTGGTCCTTCTGTTCTGGTTCCTGGGCCGCACCCGAACCGGCAAATCGATGCGCGCCTTCTCGGACAACGAGGACCTGGCGCTGTTGTCGGGGATCAACCCCGAACGCGTGGTGCTGATCACCTGGCTGATCGTGGCCGCGCTGGCGACGACCGCGGGGGTGCTTTACGGGCTCGACAAATCCTTCAAGCCCTTCACCTATTTCCAGCTTTTGCTGCCGATCTTCGCCGCTGCCATCGTTGGCGGTCTGGGCAACCCGATCGGGGCGATCCTGGGCGGGTTCGTGATCGCGTTTTCCGAGGTCGGCATCACCTATGCCTTCCGCCGGGTGGTGGGGTATCTTCTGCCCGAGGACATGCAGCCCGAGGGGCTGCTGCAATTGCTCAGCACCGATTACAAATTCGCCGTCTCCTTCGGCATCCTGCTTCTGGTGCTATTGTTCAAGCCGACCGGCATCATGAAAGGAAAATCGGTATGATGCGCCCCATGGAAACGCGCCACGTGCTGCTGTTCGGTTTCGTGGCGGCCCTGTTCATCGGCACCGGGTTCGTCCAGTCCTGGAACACGGCGCTGACGATTTTCAACATGGGTCTGATCTCGGCCATCATGGCGCTCGGCGTGAACATGCAATGGGGTTATGCGGGCCTGTTCAATGTTGGCGTCATGGGCTTTGTGGCACTGGGCGGTCTGGCCGCCGTGCTGATCTCCATGCCGCCGGTCGAAACCGCCTGGGCCGCGGGCGGTGTGCGCATCCTGATCGGCCTGCTGCTCGGGGCGGTGACCATCATCGGGGCGATCCTGATCTATACCAGGATGCCGCCCGGCCGCGCACGAACGCTGACCATGCTGGTCGTGCTGATCGGCGGGTTCTTCGTGTTCCGTGCTGTTTTCGACGGTGGCGTGGAAGCCGTCGAAAGCATCGACCCCGCCTCGACCGGGTATCTCGGCGGTCTCGGCCTGCCGGTCCTCGTTGCCTGGCCCGTGGGCGGGCTGCTGGCGGCCGGGGCGGCCTGGCTGATCGGGAAGACCGCACTCGGCCTGCGCTCGGACTACCTGGCCATCGCCACGCTCGGCATTGCCGAGATCATCATCTCGATCCTGAAGAACGAGGATTGGCTGGCGCGCGGTGTCAAGAACGTCACCGGCATTCCCCGCCCCGTCCCCTACGAGGTCGACCTGCAGGAGGCGCCCTGGTTTCTCGATCTTGTCACGCGGCTCGGCGCCGATTACGTCACCTTTTCCTCGATCTTCGTCAAACTCTGCTACGCGGCCCTGTTCATCACCGTGCTGGCGATCCTGATCTGGCTGGTCGAAAAGGCGTGGAATTCCCCCTGGGGCCGGATGATGCGCGCGATCCGCGACAACGAGGTGTCGGCGGCGGCGATGGGCAAGGATGTCAAGGCGCGCCACCTGCAGGTCTTCGTTCTGGCCTCGGCGATCTGCGGTCTTGCGGGCGCGATGATGACCACCCTCGACAGCCAGCTGGTGCCGGGCACCTACATTCCCCTGCGGTTCACCTTTCTTGTCTGGGTGATGGTGATCGTCGGGGGATCGGGCAACAACTGGGGCGCTGTGCTTGGCGGGTTCCTGATCTGGTGGCTGTGGATCCAGGTCGAACCGCTAGGGCTGATGCTGATGCAGGGGGTGACGGCGGGCATGGCCGACGGGTCCTGGCTGCGCGAGCATCTGCTCGATTCCGCGGCCTATATGCGGCTCTTCACCATGGGGCTGGTCCTGCTTCTGGTGCTGCGGTTCAGCCCGCGCGGCCTGATCCCGGAACGCTGAGGGGGCGTCAGGGGGTCACCACCGCGACCGGCCCGATCGCCGCTTCGTATTCCCTGGCCCAGGCCAGAAGCTCCGCATCGCTGCCCGCCTTGCCGATCAGCTGCACCCCGCTCGGCAAGCCGTTCGTGCCCAGTCCCGCGGGCAAGTTGATCACCGGCACCCCGGCCAGGGACGCGGGCACCATCACCTCCATCCAGCGATGATAGGTATCCATCTCCTGCCCTGCGATCTCGGTCGGCCAGTCGATCTCGACCGGGAAGGGCCAGACCTGTGCCGAGGGCAGCACCAGAAGATCGACCTGGTCGAACAGCGCCCGCAGCACATCCAGCCATTGCCGGCGCAGGCCGGCGGCCACAGCCAGTGTTTCCCCCGTCATTGACCGCCCCCTTTCGATCTCCCAGAGGATATGCGCGTTCAGCATCGCGCGGCGGGCGGGGTCGTCCCAATTGGGCGCGTGATCCTGGGCCAGAAGGAAACTCCTGAGATCGGTCCAGCTTTGCCACAGCGCCTCGCGCGGCATCGGCGGCGCCAGCGGCTCTACCTGCCAGCCGATCCCCTCCATCAGCGACAGGACCCCTTCGGCCTGCATCATCAACCCGTCCTCGAAGGCGAAGGCCCCGCCCCAGTCGCCAAGCCAGCCGACCCGTGGCGCCCGCGCCGGAGCCGCAGCGGCGACGAAGGCCCCGCCGCTCTGGACAGACAGCAACAATTCAAGATCGCCCACCGACCGCGCCATCGGCCCGCGCGTGGAAATTGGCCCGGTTACCGCCGCATCGCTTTTCTCGGGCGGGATCAGCCCGACCGTGGGCCGAAACCCGTACACCCCGTTCCAGGCGCCGGGGTTGCGCAGACTGCCCATCATGTCGGACCCGTCGGCAAGGCTCAGCATGCCGGTGGCCAGCGCCGCCCCTGCCCCGCCCGAGGACCCGCCGACCGTGACGCTCAGGTCATAGGGATTGCGCGTCTCGCCATAGACGGGGTTCTTCGAATGCGACCCGACGGCGAACATCGGCACGTTGGTCTTGCCGATCACGATCGCGCCGGCCGCGCGCAGCCGCGCCACCATCGCCTCGTCCTCTTTGGGCACGAAATCGGCGAGGAACGGCACACCCCAGGTGGACCGCACCCCCTTGACCGCCACGGTGTCCTTGATCGCGATCGGCAGCCCGTGCAGCGGCCCCGCCGCAGGCATTGCCTCGGCCAGTCGCGCCTCGCCCATCAGCGCCTCGCGGTCGCGCAATGCCACCACCGCATTGACGGCGCCGTTGACCGCATCGATCCGCGCCAGCGTCTCCCGCATCAGCTCGACCGGCGAGAGTTTGCGCGCCGCTATCCGCGCCGCCAATTCCCCTGCCCCAAGGCGCCACAGCTCGGTCACGGGCAACCCCTCCCCATCTTTGCTTCATAAATACCTTCGCCGAAGGCAGATCGCGCGGGCGTGCGGCCCCGGACGGGGCCCAAAGCCCGGGCGACGCCCGCTCAGTCCTCGGCGGTGGCTTCCGCCCGGCTCTTGCCCGAGGCATCCATCGCCAAAACGCTCGCCATCACCGCGTCGAGGTCGCCATCGAGCACGCCGGACGTGTCCGAGGTTTCGAACCCCGTCCTGAGATCCTTTACCATCTGGTAGGGCTGCAGCACGTAGGACCGGATCTGGTTGCCCCATCCGGCATCGCCCTTGTTCTCATGGGCCTCGTTGATGGCGGCGTTCCGGCGGTCCAGCTCCATCTGGTAAAGCCGCGATTTCAGCGCCTTCATCGCGATATCGCGGTTCTGGTGCTGCGATTTTTCCGAACTGGTCACCACGATCCCCGTGGGCATATGCGTGATACGGACGGCGGAATCGGTCGTGTTCACGTGCTGTCCGCCCGCGCCCGAGGACCGGTAGGTGTCGATGCGGATATCGGCCGGGTTCACCTCGATCTCGATATTGTCGTCGACCACCGGATAGACCCAGACCGATGAAAACGACGTGTGCCGCCTTGCACTGGAATCATAGGGCGATATCCGCACCAGCCGGTGCACGCCCGATTCCGATTTCAGCCAGCCATAGGCATTGGGACCGGAAATCTTGTAGACCGCCGATTTTATCCCCGCCTCCTCGCCCGGCGAGGTCGACTGTAATTCCACGTCATATCCGCGCTTTTCGGCCCAGCGCACATACATGCGCGCCAGCATCGACGCCCAGTCACAGCTTTCGGTGCCGCCCGCGCCGGAATTGATCTCGAGGAAGGTGTCATTGCCATCGGCCTCCCCGTCCAGCAGCGCCTCCAGCTCCTTGGCCGCGGCCGTCTCGACCAGATCGGCCAGAGCCTGTTCGGCCTCGGCCACCACTTCGGCATCGCCCTCGGCCTCGCCCAGTTCGATCAGTTCGACATTGTCAGATAACCCGGTCTTGATCGCCTCGTAGGTGCCGATCTGGTCGACCAGCATCTGGCGGTCGCGCATCAGCTTTTGCGCCCCCTCCTGGTCATTCCACAGATCGGGGTCCTCGACGCGGGCGTTGAATTCCTCCAGCCGGTGGGGCGCGGTCTCGATATCCATACGCTGGCCGAGCAGGGTCAGAGAATTCCGGATTTTCTCGATATTGGCTTGGGTCTCGGCGCGCATGTCTGGGGTGTCTCTCGATGGGTTTCGCCGCTGATATATCAGCCGGGCGGCCGGTCACAAGCCGCGCGCCGGTTGGGGCGATTTCGAAATCGTTCCCGAGAGGTTCCGAACGGCCTTATCCCCTGCCCCCTGCGGTCAGTACAGCCCGCCCGAGCTCAGCGTGCCAAAGCCCGTTCCGGTGGGCACCGCCACGGTTTCCCCGGTCGAGGTGCGCACATCCTCGCCCCCCGGTGCCGTCACCACCAGGTCCGCGGGGTTGTTCGGATTGGACGGTTCGGTGCCGTCGCCCTCGCCCGGGCCGAACATCGGCAGGTCCGAGGACATGCCCCAGCCGCCATCGATGATCGACAGGATGCCGAAGAACGGCTCCTCGCCCTCGCGGAACAGCTCATAGACCACGTGATCGCCGCTGGCCCCGTTTTCCAGCCGCTGACCGGAATAGCGGTCGATCGGGTAGAACACGCCGCCCTCGGGCACTTCGAAATCGCCGCCGCCATATTCCTGGATCGCGGCCAGCATGAATTCGTTGAAGACCGGGCCGCACATGCCCCCGCCCGAGGCGCCGCTCCCCAGGCTGCGGGGCTGGTCGAACCCGATATAGCAGCCCGCCGCGATGTTCGAGGTGAAGCCCACGAACCAGACATCGCGCGCGTCATTGGTGGTGCCGGTCTTGCCCGCGGCGGGCACCGGAAGGCGCACGGTCGAGGCGGCGGTGCCGCGCTGCACCACGCCCTGCATCATCGAGGTCAGCTGGTAGGCGGTGATCGGGTCGATCACCCGTTCCCGGTTCGACACGATGCGCGGCGCGAACCCGGCATCGAGCGAGGCAAGCTGGCAATCGGGGCAAAGCCGCTGATCATGGCGATAGACGGTGTTGCCCCAGCGGTCCTGGATGCGGTCGATCAGGGTCGGCTCGACCCGTTCGCCGCCATTGGCAAACATCGCATAGGCCGCCACCATCCGGTAAAGCGTTGTCTCCTGCGCACCCAGCGAATTCGCGAGGAACGGCTGCATGTCATCATAGACGCCGAATTGCTCGGCATAGCGGGCGACGGTGTTCATGCCCACATCCTGCGCCAGCCGCACCGTCATCAGGTTCCGCGACCGTTCGATCCCCGTTCTGAGCGGCGAGGGCCCGTAGAACTGGTTCGAGGCATTGGTGGGCCGCCAGATGCCCGCGCCGGTTTCGACCTCGATGGGGGCGTCGATCACGATGGTGTTGGGGCTGTAGCCGGAATCAAGCGCCGCCGCGTAGACCAGCGGCTTGAAGGAGGACCCGGGCTGGCGTGTCGCCTGCGTGGCGCGGTTGAAGGACGACGCCTGGTAGGAAAAGCCCCCCTGCATCGCCAGCACCCGCCCGGTATTGACGTCCATTGCCATGAACCCGCCCTGCACCTCGGGGACCTGGCGCAGGGTCCAGCGGATGAAGGACCCGTCGCTGTCGCTGGTCATCTCGCGGACATGCACGACATCGCCCACATTCAGCAGGTCGCCCGCCACACGTGCCTGCGATCCGCGATTGCCGTCTTCGTCCACGGGCCGGGCCCAGATGACATCTTCGGCGGGGATGAAATGGCCGTCCTCGTCCTCCTCGACGCCCTCGATCCCGATCCGCGCGGCGCTTTCGCCGACCTCCAGAACCACGGCGGCATACCAGCCGTCGATATCCCGGGCGATCTCGGCATCGGCCAGTGCCTCGCGCCAGCTTTCCTCGTCGGCCAGAAGGCCGGGATCGATGGTGGTGACCGGCCCGCGCCACAGCCCCTGCTGGCGGTCATAGCGTTCCAGCGCCCTGCGCAGCGCGGTCTCGGCCACCTCCTGCAGGCTTTCATCCATCGTCGCGCGTACGGTGTAGCCGCCGGAAAAGAAATCCTCCTCGCCATACTGGGCCGAGACCTGGCGGCGGATTTCGTCGGTAAAATAATTGCGCGGCGGCAGGTTGGCGCGGAAGGGTTCGATATGGCCGCCCTGCACGGTTTCCAGCGGCGCGGCCTGCGCCTCCTCCATCTCGGCCTCGGTGATGTATCCGTTCTCATACATCTCGCGCAGCACGTAATTGCGGCGGCTGAACGCGCGGTCGTAATCGCGCACCGGGTGGAAATTCGACGGTGCCTGCGGCAGCGCCGCAAGATAGGCCGCCTGCTGCAGGTTCAGGTCTTCGAGATCGGCGTTGAAATAGACCTGCGCTGCCGCCGCCACACCATAGGAATTCTGCCCGAGAAAAATCTCGTTGAGATACAGCTCAAGGATCCGCTCCTTGGACAGCGCTGTTTCGATCCGCGCGGCAAGGATGATTTCCCGCACCTTCCGCTCGATCGTGCGCGACCCGTCCAGAAGGAAATTCTTCATCACCTGCTGTGTGATTGTCGAGGCGCCGCGAATGCCCTGCCCGCGTGATCGCACCGCCTCGACAAAGGCCGCCGCGATGGCGCGGGGGTCATATCCGCCGTGATTGTAGAAGTTGCGGTCCTCCGCACTCACGAAAGCGTGTGCGATGCGGTCGGGGATATCCTCGGCCGGGACGAACAGCCGCCGTTCGGCGGCGAATTCATCCACGATCAGCCCTTCGCGCGAATAGATCCGGCTGATCGTCGGCGGCGTGTAATTCGACAGCGCCTCATGATCTGGCAAGTCACGGGAATACATGAACAAAATGCCACCTACGCCGATGGCCACCGCGATCATGCCCAGGGTCACGGTGGTGAAGATCGACGCGATGAAGCCAAGAATGAATCGGATCATGGGGTCTGCTCATGCTAGGGTTGGAGCGGTTATACGCGGTGCGGTGAAACCCGTCAAAACGGTCTCGGCGTCTTTCCGCCCCGACCCGCTGCTGCTAGCGCGCCCGTTCCCGGTGACGTGCTACTGCCTGAGAAGCGCGCGCCGTGCCTCGACATCATCGACCCAGGTCAGCACCGCCTCGACCATCGCGTCCTGCATCGCGCCGCGCCAGTCCGGGTCCTGGATCTGCGACAGGTCTCCGCCGTCCGAGATATAGCCGATCTCCAGCAGAACCGAGGGGATGTCGGCGGCGCGCAGCACGGTGAACCCGGCCTCGCCGCGCGGGCGGCTGTGCAAACGGATGTCGGCGGCATCAATCCGGGCGACCAGCGTATCGGCCAGCGCCGCGCTTTGCGGTGCCACGTCCAGCCGGGCAAGGTCCATCAGCACCTCGGCGACCACGTCATCGGTGCCGCCAAGGTCAACGCCCTGCACAAGATCGGCGCGGTCATGCTGTTCGGCCAGCGCGGCGGCTGCGGCGTCGCTGGCGGTGTCGGACAGGGTATAGACGGTGGCCCCCCGCGCGCGCCCCTCGGCCAGGGCGTCGGCATGGATGGAAATCAGCGCGTCCGCGCCCGCCGCGCGGGCGATGGTCAGGCGCGTGGGCAGCGGAACGAACACATCCACTTCGCGCGTCAGTACCACCTCGACCCGGCCGGTGCGGCGCAGCCTGTCGCGCAATTCGCGCGCGAAGGTCAGCACCAGATCGGCCTCGGTCACGCCGCCCCGCACCGCGCCGGGGTCGACCCCGCCATGGCCCGGGTCAAGCACGATGACCAGCGGCGCCGAGACGTCGCGCCGTGTCTCGGGCAGCGCGGGTTCGGGCGCGGCCATGGCGTCGGCGGGGCGGCTGGCGGCCACGAAATCGCTGCCTGACGACGCGGCCAATCGCAAACGCACCCGCGCCTCGGCGGTGGCCGGGTCGACCGTCATCGCGACAATCTCGGGCAGCATCGGCGTGGCCAGCGTCAGCACCAGCCGGGACCAGCCCGGTTCGGCCGCAGGCCCGGCCGCGATGGCGGTGACAGGGCCGGTGGGGCGCAGGACAAGGTCGAAATCGTCAAAGGCAACCTCGCGGAAATCCACGACCACGCGCATCGGGTCGGCAACGGTATAGACACGGAACGGTACCGCCTGGCTGAGGCCGAGGGTCAGGTCCACCGCCCGCGCCTCGGCGGTCATCCCCGTCTGGTCTGGCAACAGACGCGCCAGCGCGCCGAAGGGCTGCGCCTGGGCGGGGGCGACAAGGATCAGGGCCGCGACGATTGCGGCGATCAGGGGGGCTGCTCGGATCACGGGGTTTGTCCCGATTGGTATTTGGCCAGAGGTTAGCAGAGCGCGCGGAAAGCCCCAAGCCGGCATGAAAAAGATTACAAAAAATCGCCCGAACCGGAAATTCTGTAATCTATTTTCCGCCCCGCCCGGCCATGTAGCCGATCAGCCGCGCCACGCCGTCCTCGATCGCGGCTGTGGGTTGGGCATAGCTCAGCCGCACGGTGCCGGCGCCGCGCACCGGGTCGAAATCGAGGCCGGGGGTGATCGCGACACCAGCCTTTTCGAGGATATCGGCGCAGAAGGCGAGGCTGTCATCGGTATACTCCGACACGTCGGCATAGACGTAGAACGCGCCGTCCGCAGGCGCGGTTTTCGTCCAGCCTGCTTGCGCCAACCCATCCAGCAGCACCTTGCGATTGGCGGTATAGGCCGCGCGATGCGCGTCCAGTTCGGCGCGTCCGTCCGGGCTGAGCGCGCCGAGCGCCGCGATCTGGGCGGCATGGGGCGGGCAGATGAACATGTTCTGGGCCAGCCGTTCGATGGCGCGCACATGGTCCTGGGGCACCACCATCCAGCCCAGCCGCCAGCCGGTCATCGAGAAGTATTTCGAGAAGGAATTGATCAAGTAAACCTGCGCGTCATCGGCCACCTGCAGAGCAGAAATGGCAGGGCCGCCATATTGCAGCCCATGGTAAATCTCGTCGGAAATCAACGCGATGTCCCGGTCGCGGCAGGTGTCGTGCAGTGCCGAGAGCGCGGAATGATCCAGCATCGTGCCGGTCGGGTTGGCCGGGCTGGCCACGATCAGCCCGGCCAGATCGGCGCCCAGCTGATCCGGGACCGGCTGATACCGGGTTTCCGCCGTGGTTTGCAGACCAACGGGCGTCAGGCTGAGCGCGGTCAGGATCTGTCGATAGGAAGGGTAGCAGGGTTCGCCCAATGCCACCCTGTCGCCTGCATCGAACAGCGCGGAAAAAGCCAGCAGGAAGGCCCCCGAGGCGCCCGCCGTGACCACCACGCGCGCGGGGTTCAGATCAATGTCATACCATTCGCCGTAAAGGGCTGCGATCCCTTCGCGCAGATCGGGCCGCCCGAGCGCCACGGTATAGCCCAGTGGCCCCTTCGCCATTTCGGCGGCCAGCAGGTCGCGCGCGGCCTGCGGCGCCCCGGTGCCGGGCTGTCCCACCTCCATGTGGACGATGTCGCGGCCCGCCGCCTCGGCGGCCCGTGCCGCCTCCATCACGTCCATCACGATGAAAGGATCGACGGCGGAACGGGTTGAAAGTCGCATGGCGGGCCTTGTAATGGATGTGCGATTTGTCTTCATCACCGCAACCTGCGCGCGTCAATGGCGCGCGACCCTATTCCGAGGATGACCATGGAACGTTGGATCGCTGTGGGCGCGCTTGCCGCCTTCATGTTGACGGTCGGCGCTGTGAACACGGCGCAGAACCGGGCGGATGCCCCGGACGAGCCCGAACCCGCCCCCGTTGTCGAGGTGGTCGAGGCGGCCCCCGCCTTTGACCTGGCC
Source organism: Paracoccaceae bacterium (assembly GCA_024742455.1). Taxonomy (GTDB): domain Bacteria; phylum Pseudomonadota; class Alphaproteobacteria; order Rhodobacterales; family Rhodobacteraceae; genus JANSYL01. The sequence continues at coordinate 165,994 of JANSYL010000006.1, forward strand.
GAGCTGAGCGCCGAGGACCGGGCCGCGTTCGGCGGCGAGGTGCGGGCCTATCTGCTGGACAATCCCGAGGTGCTGATGGAGGCCATCGGCGTTCTGGAACAGCGCCAGGCCGCCGCCGAGGCCGAGGCCGCCGACATGGCCGTCGCCGCCAATGCCGACCTGTTGTTCAATTCGGCCTTCGACTGGGTCGGGGGCAACCCCGAGGGCGCGTTCACCTTGGTCGAATTCGTCGATTACCGCTGCGGGTTCTGCCGCCGTGCCCATCCCGAGGTGCAAGCCCTGATCGATGGCGATGATGATATTCGCCTCGTGATCAAGGAATTCCCGATCCTCGGCGAGGATTCGGTGATGTCCTCGCGGTTTGCCATTGCCACCCGCGTGGCGCTCGGCGATGCGGCCTATGAAACGATCCACAATGCGCTGATCGAGATGCGCGGCCCGGCCACGGTCCCCGCCATGCAGGTGCTGGCCGAGGATGCAGGGCTGGACAGCGCCGCCATCGTCGCCGCGATGGAGGACCCGATCATCGAGGCCACGCTGCGGTCGAACCGGGAACTGGCGCAGCGTCTGGCCATCACCGGCACGCCCAGCTTCGTCTTCGACAGCCAGCTGGTGCGCGGCTACCTGCCACTCGAGGACATGGAGACGCTGATCGCCCAGCTGCGCGCGGCGGAATAACCCCGCCGCGCCGGTTGGCGCATCAGCCCGCCGACCACCAGCCCCGACGCTTCGGCTTCGGGGCTTCTTCTTTCGCGGTCTCGGGTGCGGGCTCCGACGTATCGGTGGCGACCGTTTCAAGCACCGGCTCGGCGTCGCCGCCGGGGTCTTGGGCCGGTGCGGGTTCGGTCGTCGCTTCGGCCTCCGGCGCCCGCTCCTCGGGCGGCGTGGCGTCGGATGCGACCTCTGTCTCCGGTGCGGGCTTCGGGGTTCTGGGTTTGCGCGACCGGCTGCGGGGCGATTTGGGCTTTTCGGCCTGTGGCGTGTCGGCCGCATCGGCCTCGGCTGTCACCTCTGGCGCGGCGGGCGCATCATCGGATGTTGCGTCCCCCAATCCCGCTTCGGCATCCTCTGCGGCGGGGTCATCCTGCGCATCACCATCGCCGTTCTCCGTCTCGCCATTTTCGGACCGGTTGCCCTTGCGGCGTCCGCGTCCGCCCCGGCGGCGGCGGCGTTTCTTCTTGGGCTGGCCGTCTTCGCCCAGCTCGGGCGCGGCATCCTCGGCGCTGTCATCTTCATCTTCGGCGGCTTCGCCGACCGCTTCGTCCAGCTCCTCCATCAGCGCGGCATCCATCGACACGATGGGGGCCGCCGCAGGCACCCGCCTGGTGGGCGTGTTGGATTTGGCGATGTCGAAGACCGGCGGTATCATCGCGGGGTCGGCGACCACGCGGATGGCGATGCCGTAGCGCGCCTCGATCGCGGCGAGGTAGTCGCGCTTTTCGTTCATCAGGTAGTTCACGATCCCCACCGGAGCGGTCAGCACCAGTTCCTTGGCGCGGCGTTTCGTGGCCTCTTCCTCGAGGCTGCGCAGGATCGACAAGGCTAGGCTGTCATCGGAGCGGATCAGCCCGGTGCCATGGCAGGTGTGGCAGGCCTGGGTCGTGGCCTCGAGCATGCCCGGGCGCAGGCGCTGGCGGCTCATCTCCATCAGCCCGAAGGCCGAGATGCGGCCGATCTGGATCCGCGCGCGGTCGGATTTCAGCCGCTCTTTCATGCGCTTTTCGACGGCGGAATTGTTGCGCCGTTCGTCCATGTCGATGAAGTCGATCACGATCAGGCCGGCAAGGTCGCGCAGGCGCACCTGGCGCGCCACCTCATCGGCGGCTTCGAGGTTGGTCTTCAGCGCAGTTTCCTCGATCGAGCCTTCCTTGGTGGCCTTGCCCGAGTTCACGTCGATGGCCACCAGCGCCTCGGTCACGCCGATCACGATATAGCCGCCGGATTTCAGCTGCACCGTCGGGTTGAACATGTCGGCAAGGTAGCCTTCGACCTTGTGCTTGGCGAAAAGCGGCATCGGGTCGTGGTAGTGTTTCACGTTCTTGGCATGGGACGGCATGATCATCTTCATGAAGTCCTTGGCCTGGCGGTACCCGGCCTCGCCTTCGACCAGCACCTCACCGATATCGCGATTATACAGGTCGCGGATCGAGCGGTGGATCAGGTTGCCTTCTTCATAGATCGGGGCGGGCGCGGTGGATTTCAGCGTCAGTTCGCGCACCTGTTCCCACTGCCGCTGCAGGTATTCGTAATCCCGCTTGATCTCGGTCTTGGTGCGGTTGGCACCGGCCGTGCGCACGATCAGCCCGGCGCCCTGCGGCACGTCGAGCGAGGTCGCGATTTCCTTCAGCTTCTTGCGGTCGGCGGCGTTGGTGATCTTGCGGGAAATGCCGCCGCCGCGGGCGGTGTTGGGCATCAGCACGCAATAGCGGCCCGCGAGGCTGAGATAGGTGGTCAGCGCCGCGCCCTTGTTGCCGCGTTCTTCCTTGACGACCTGCACCAGCATGATCTGGCGAACCTTCACGACCTCCTGGATCTTGTAGCGGCGCGCGCGGGGTTTGCGGACCGGGCGGATGTCTTCCTCGGTGTCGTCATCGGCGACGGTTTCCGCCGTGGGCGCCGGATTGTCGTCGTCGCTGTCGGTTTCGGCGTCGGTGTCAGCGTCGTCCGCGACGGTATCGTCCTCGGCCGTGGTGTCATCTGCCGCGTCGGCCTCCATGACGGCGGTTTCTTCATCCAAGGCCGTTTCGTCATCCGTGCCGGGGTCTGCGGGCGCATCGGACCGGTCGGCCGGGGCAAAGCCCTCGACCGCACCGTCAATGGTTTCCGCGTCCTCCAGATCAACGACATCCATGCCCTCGGGCAGGCTGACCTCGCCGGTGGTGACGGCATCCTTGGCGGCGGATTCGGCCTGGGTCTCGGCGGATCTTGACCGCGACCGGCCACGCGACCGGTTGCGGTTGCGAGATGATTTCGGCTTGGCCGATTCGTCCTCGGCGCGGGCCTGTTCCTCGGCCAGCGCGCGTTCCTCGGCCAGCAGCGCCTCGCGGTCGGCGACGGGGATCTGGTAGTAATCGGGATGGATTTCCGAGAAGGCGAGAAAGCCGTGGCGGTTTCCGCCGTAGTCGACAAAGGCCGCCTGCAGCGAGGGTTCGACCCGTGTCACCTTTGCCAGATAGATGTTTCCTGCCAGTTGCCGCTTGTTCAGCGACTCGAAATCGAACTCCTCGACGCGGGATCCGTCAGCCACGACAACCCGGGTTTCCTCGGGGTGGGTGGCATCGATAAGCATTTTCTTTGCCATGATGTCCTTGCCCATGACCGGTCCTGCGCCCCCGACCTGCGGGGAAGGGGTTGGCGGTCATGATGTCTTTGAATGGCGAGCCCACGGGACAGCGACCGGCACGCCCGGGGTCTGACCCCGGCGCCCATCGATTGGTCTGTCCACACGCGTTGCATCGCGGTTTGTCTCCGGCACCGCATCACGGCGGTGCCCATGAAGCCCCGGTGTCCGGGGTGTTTGTCGTATCGGCCATGTCCGCGTCGCCTGTCCGGGCACCCGCGTCGGGCCGGATAGCCTGCTCCAGCCGGGGTGCCCGTTTCTGCAGGGCGGCCAACGGATGTGCAGGAAACCTGTTCAGCCGGCCTGACATGCAGGCCAACACTTCCACATTAAAGGTGCGAAGGGGCGAATGACAATGGCCTTCATGTGCCCGCCCCGCCGCGACCAGGGCGGATCACAGGTAATCCGACCGGCTGAGCCCGTATTTCGCCATCTTCTCGTTCAGGGTCCGGCGCGGCAGGCACAGCTCGTCCATCACCGAGGCGATCGATCCGCGATGGCGGCGCATGGTGTTGTCGATCAGCATGCGTTCGAAGGCTTCGACATATTCCTTGAGCGGCTTGCCCTCGCTGATCTGCTGCGGCGCGATTTCCGCCGTCTCAGACATCAGCAGCGACGAGATCGAGCCCGACCCGCGCCGCTGCTGAAGGATCGCGCGTTCGGCGATGTTGATGAGCTGGCGCACATTGCCGTGCCAGGGCGCCTGCAACAGCTGAGCGGCCTCCTGCGCCGACACTTCCAGGGGGTCCGTGCCGTATTCCTCGGCGAACTGTTCCCCGAACCGGGTGAAGAGCGTCAGGATATCCTCGCCCCGGCTGCGCAAGGGCGGCAGGTCGATGCGCATCGCCGCCAGGCGATAGAACAGGTCGGGCCTGAGGGCGCTTTCGCAGTTCTCGGGCTCGGGCGCGTTGCAGATCGCCACGATCCTCGTTTCGGCGGGCGTGCCCTGATCATTGATCGCCGTCAGAAGCCGGGCCTGCAGAGGGTGCGGCAGGCTTTCGATATCTTCCAGCACCAGGGTGCCGCCGCGCGCCTGTTCCATCAGCGGCACGTCCTGCCCTGCCTCGACCGGGCCGAACAGCATGGCGGCCAGCGCAGCTTCGTCATGGGCGGCGCAGCTGAGCGTGGCAAAGGTCTTGCCCGCCCGCGGACCCACCGCGTGCAGCGCATGGGCCACCAGCGTCTTGCCGGTGCCGGTTTCGCCGGTGATCAGCACATGCCCGTCCGCCTGCCCCAGGTCGAGGATATCCTCGCGCAGCCGCTCCATCACCGGGGACGACCCGATCAGCTTGCGCATCAGGACGGTGCCGTCGCTGAGTTCGCGGCGCAGCGCGCGGTTGTCCAGCGTCAGGCGGCGCTGCTGGCTGGCGCGTTTGGCCAGGTCGGTCATCCGGTCGGGGTTGAACGGCTTCTCCATGAAATCATAGGCGCCGATCCGCATCGCTTCGACCGCCATCGGCACATCGCCATGGCCGGTGATCAGGATCACCGGCAGGCCGCTGTCGATCGCCATGAGGCGTTTCAGGAAGGCCATCCCGTCCATGCCGGGCATCTTGACGTCGGTGACGATCACGCCCGGGAAATCGGCATTGATGGATTTCAGCGCCTCTTCGGCGCTGGCATAGGTTTCGGTCTCGAAGCCCGACAGTGCCAGCCACTGGCTGATCGACTGCCGCATGTCCTGCTCGTCATCGATGATCGCGATTCGCATGTCGCGTGGTCCCTTTCGGTTATTCCGCCGCGCGGGCGGTGGTGTCGATCAGCGGCAGGCGCACCTCGAAGATGGCGCCGCCGGTATCGGCGTTGCGGGCGGTCAGGCGGCCGCCCAGATCGGTCACGATGCCCGAGGAAATCGCCAGGCCCAACCCGATGCCGTCACCGGGTTTCTTGGTGGTGTAGAAGGGTTCGAAAAGCGCATCGAGGTTTTCGATCCCCCGGCCTGAATCCCGCACACTGAGCACCGCCTCCTCGCCCTCGGCGATCAGCAGGTCCAGTTCGCGGGTGTCGGCCTCTTTCATCGCGTCCAGCGCATTCCTGAGCAGGTTGATGATCACCTGTTCCAGCCGCAGCCGGTCGACCATGACCATCACCGGATCAGGGGGAAGGGTGCGCGAGATTTCGACGCTCATGGTCTTGAGCTGCGGCTCCATCATCGTCAGCGCCCCGGTCAGCGCATCGCGCAGGTCCACCGGTTCGAAGGCCTCGCCGCCCTTCCTGGCATAGGATTTCAGCTGGCGTGTGATCGCGCCCATGCGTTCGATCAGATCGTCGATGCGCTGAAAGCTCGAGGCGGCTTCCTCGTGGCGGCGGCGCTGCAGCAACAGGCGCGCCCCGGCAAGGTAGGTCTTCATCGCCGCCAGCGGCTGGTTCAGCTCATGGCTGACCGCCGCCGACATCTCGCCCAGCGCGGCCAGTTTCTGCGATTGGGCGAGGCTCTGCTCGGCCTCTTCGAGGTTGCGTTCGACCTTCTGGCGCTCGGCGATCTCGCGCTGCAGGCGGGCATTCAGCCGTCTGAGTTCCGCCGATTCGCGGGCCAGCCGCACCGATTGCAGACGCGCCCGGCGGCTGAGCAGGTAGAACCCCCCCGCCAGCAGCAGCGCAAAGCCCATCACCTGCAGGGCCAGAACCGCGTTCACCCGTTCGCGCACCGAGTTATAGGCGGTGTAGGACACGATCCGCCAACCGCGAAAGGCGATGCGGCTTTCAAGCCGGATGGTTTCGGCGGCAAAGAAATCGCCGGTCAGGTCGGTGACGAAGGCCCAATCGCCCGTCGCCTCGATGGCGCGCTGGATGGCGTTGCGGGGGTCCTGCATCTCAAGCGCTTCGGCCTCGGTGCGGCCGCGCCAGCGCGGTTCGGTGGACAGGATGATCTGGCCCTGGCTGTTGGTGACGAAAATCGCTTCGGTGCCCGACCGCCAGCGTTCGACGATGCGCGGCAGGTCCACCTCGACAAGGATCACGCCCAAAAGCTGGTTCTCGAATTCCACCCGGCGGGAAAATGTGAAATCGAACCGCCCGGTCTCGGGCTCGTTCGAGGTAAAGACGGTGTCGGCCGACCGTGTCGCTTCGACGAAAAACGGATCATTGGCGCGCAGTTCGCCCAGACGCTGCCGGTCGGTCGCCGCAACCACGCGGCCCGCCCGGTCCAGAAGGATCAGCGAGGCCGCGCCGATTTCCTCGACATAGGAGATCAGGCGCTGCGAGGTATTGGTGTAGTCATTGCTTTCCAGCGACCGGATCAGCACCGGATCGCGGCTGAGCAGGAGCGGCACCACCGAATGGCGCTGCAATTCCGACAGGACGGTCCCGGAATGGCTGGCCAGGCGCAGCTCGGCACGGTTGCGCGTGGTTTCGATGAACCGGTCTGTCAGCAGCGTGTTGGTGAACCAGATCGTGCCTGCCGCCGTCATCAGCACCAATACCAGAAGGCCGCGCAACCGCCAGGTGCGCGGCAAACCCGGCGTGGAGGGATCGGCCATCGACATGGGATCAGATTTACGCCTGCAACCCGCCCCGCTCAAGCGGCGCGGGCGGGAACCCGCCTATGCCGCCACCAGCGCGCCGGCCAATGCGTCGAACAGCACCCGGCCATCCGCACCGCCCTGTTCGGGGTCGATGGCCCGTTCTGGATGCGGCATCATCCCTAGCACGCGGCGGTTTTCCGACAGAACCCCGGCGATGTCGGCCACCGATCCGTTGGGATTGCCGGTATAGGTGAAGGCGATGCGGTCCTCGGCCTGCAGCCCTGCCAGGCCATCCGGGTCGATCTGGTAATTGCCGTCATGATGAGCGATCGGCACCGTGATCGTCGCGCCGTCCCTGTAGCCGCCGGTAAAGGCGCTGTCGGTCGTGGCCACGGCCAGATCCTGTGCGCGGCAGACGAATTTCAGACCCGCATTGCGCATCAGCACCCCGGGCAGCAGACGAGTTTCGCACAGCACCTGAAACCCGTTGCAGATGCCCAGGACATAGCCGCCCTTGTCCGCATGCGCCCGCACCGCCCCCATGATCGGCGACCCGGCGGCGATGGCACCGCAGCGCAGGTAGTCGCCATAGGAAAACCCGCCCGGAATGCCGACCACGTCGGTGGCTGCGGGCAGGTCAGTGTCCTTGTGCCAGACCATGTCCACCTCGAACCCGGCGGCGCGGAACGCCACGGCAAGATCGCGGTCGCAATTGGAGCCGGGAAAGACCAGGACCGCAGCCTTCACGCCCGGATCTCCACCGCGTAGCTTTCGATCACCGTGTTGGCGAGCAGCTTCTCGCACATCTCGGTCACTTGGTCCTCAGTCGTGCCGGGGGCCAGGTCAAGCTCGATCACCTTGCCCTGCCGCACGGCCTCGACCCCGTCGAACCCCATCGCGCCCAGGGCCGATTTCACCGCCTCGCCCTGCGGGTCGAGCACGCCGTCCTTCAGCATCACGGTGACCACTGCCTTCATCACCCCTGCCCCTTCGTCTTTGCGAACATCCGTTCCGACCCGTTCAGTTGATCAGCGTGGGTTTCGACACCTGCATGCCCGATTTCGGCAACACGCCCAGCCGGCGCGCCACTTCGGTATAGGCATCGGCCAGATCGCCCAGGTCGCGGCGGAACACGTCCTTGTCCAGCTTCTGGCCGGTCTCGATATCCCACAGGCGGCACGAGTCGGGGCTGATTTCGTCGGCCACGATCAGGCGCATGTAATCGCCATCCCAGATGCGCCCGATCTCGATCTTGAAATCCACCAGCCTGATGCCGACGCCCAGCATCAGGCCCGACAGGAAATCGTTCACCCTGAGCGCCAGGCTGACCATGTCATCCAGGTCCTGCTGGCCTGCCCAGCCGAAGGCGATGACATGTTCCTCGCTGACCAGCGGATCGCCCAGTTCGTCGTTCTTGAGGTAGAATTCCACGATCGGGCGTGGCAGCGCGGTGCCCTCCTCGATCCCCAGCCGTTTCGACATCGACCCTGCGGCGATGTTGCGGACCACCACCTCAAGCGGGATGATCTCGACCGCGCGGATCAGTTGCTCGCGCATGTTGATGCGGCGGATGAAATGGGTGGGCACGCCGATGGAATTGAGCCCGGTCATGAAGAACTCGCTCAACCGGTTGTTCAGAACGCCCTTGCCGTCGATGGTGGCATGTTTCTCGGCGTTGAAGGCGGTGGCATCGTCCTTGAAATACTGGACCAGTGTGCCGGGTTCGGGACCCTCGTAGAGGATCTTGGCCTTGCCTTCATAGACCTTCTTGCGCCGTGCCATGCATACTCCCGGGGGTGTGGAAGGGGCGCGTTCACGTCCCGAAAACCGACCTGCGCTATAGGCCAAAGCGCGCTGTGTCGCAAGGCGGATGGCTTGCGGCCCGGGGCGCGCCCGGACTATCCTGCCCCGACCCCGAAGCGCAAGAGGACCGCCCAGATGACCACCTTCGACGACCGCGAAAACGCGTTCGAAAACAAGTTCGCCCATGACCAGGAAATGCAGTTCAAGGCCGAGGCCCGGCGCAACAAGCTGATGGGGCTGTGGGTGGCCGACATCCTCGAGAAGAAGGGCGATGAGGCCGAGGCCTATGCAAGAGAAGTCGTCAAGGCCGATTTCGAGGAGGCGGGCCATGAGGACGTGATGCGCAAGGTTCTGGGCGATCTGGACGGCCGCGTGGCCGAAACCGAGGTGCGCAAGAAATACGATGAACTTCTGGCGGTGGCCAAGGGCCAGCTGATGGAAGAACACTGACCCTCGGGGCCCGGCCCTTCACGAGGCGGCGCCCCGACGGGCGCCGTTTTCATTTCGACCATTAGGCGCCTTCATCATCTTCATGTGAATTTTGCGCCTTGTTCATGATCCGCGCGCGCGCCACATCGGTGCTGCGCGCCAAAGCTGAAAGATCTTTCATGTCCGACCCATTGTCCGCCCTGCTGACCGAGCGTGACTGGCTTCTGGCCGATGGTGCCACCGGCACCACCCTGTTCAACATGGGCCTGCAATCGGGCGATGCGCCCGAATTGTGGAATGCCGATCACCCCGACCGCATCCGCGCGCTCTACCAGGGCGCGGTCGATGCCGGGTCGGACCTGTTCCTGACCAATTCCTTCGGCGGCACGCGGGCACGGTTGAAACTGCATGACGCGCAGGACCGGGCCTATGAGCTGAACAGGCTGGCCGCCGAACTGGGTCGCGAGGTGGCCGATGCCGCCGGGCGCAAGGTGCTGGTGGCCGGGTCCATGGGCCCCACGGGTGAGATCATGGCCCCGATGGGCCCGCTGACCCATGAGGCCGCGGTCGAGATGTTTCTGGAACAGGCCGAGGGGCTGCGCGACGGCGGGGCCGATGTGCTGTGGGTCGAAACGATCAGCGCGCCCGAGGAATACGCCGCCGCCGCCGAGGCCTGCGGCAAGGCCGGAATGCCATGGTGCGGCACCATGAGTTTCGACACCGCCGGACGGACGATGATGGGCATGACCTCGCAGGCGATGAGCGAGATGGTCGAGACGCTCGATCACAAACCCCTGGCCTACGGGGCCAATTGCGGGGTCGGCGCGTCCGACCTGTTGCGCACGGTTCTGGGCTTCCGCGCCTCGGGCAACCCGCGCCCGGTCATCGCCAAGGGCAATGCGGGCATTCCGAAATATGTCGATGGCCATATCCATTACGACGGCACGCCCGAGCTGATGGCCGAATATGCCGTGCTGGCGCGGGATGCGGGGGCTACCATCATCGGCGGGTGCTGCGGCACCACGCCGGAGCATCTGCGCCACATGCGTGCGGCGCTGGAGACGCGCCCGAAGGGCGAGGCCCCGACGCTGGACGCGATTACGGCGGCGCTTGGCGGGTTTTCCTCGGGCTCGGACGGGACCGATGATGCCGGGCCCACGCGCGAACGTCGGGGCCGCCGGAAGGCGCGCGATTGACACGATGGTCACCACGGGCGCGACATATCCGGCGGCATGGACGGGCCGTTCGCCCCGCGCCCGCCGGGTGTCGGCGCCGGACACCGGCCTTCCCGCCCCGTCCCGGCCCGTGGCTGCTTGCGGCGGGCGCGCTCCGGATCGCGCGGCCGTCTTGCGGACGGACAGGGCAAGGCCCCCGGCTGCCCTGCCTGCCTCAGAACAGGCCCAGTTGATCGCCGACCGCGAAGGGCACATGGAACAGATCACAGCGCAGCGGCGGCAGGTCGCGGGCGAGGCCCAACCGGGCAAGCGCCTGCCGATACCGGGCCTGGATCAGGTTCGCCCACACGCCCTGCCCGGTCATCCGCTTGCCGAATTCGGGGTCGTAGTCACGCCCGCCATGCATGTCGCGAAGCTTGGACATCACCCGGCCCTGCCGGTCGGGATAGTGCTCGGCCAGCCAATCCTGCCACAGCGCCGAAACCTCGCGCGGCAGGCGCAAGGGGATCGTGCTGGCCGCCACCGCGCCCGCGTCGCGCCCGGCCTTCAGGATCGCCTCGAGCTCGTGATCGGTCAGGCCCGGGATGATCGGCGAGGCCATGATGCGCACCGGCACGCCCGCCTTCGCCAGCGTCTCGACCGCGCGCAGCCGATGCGCGGGGGCGGGGCAGCGCGGCTCCATCCTGCGGGCCAGATCCGCGTCGAGCGTGGTGACCGAAATGCCCACGCGCGCCAGCCCCGCCTGCCCCATCTCGCCCAGGATATCGGCGTCACGGGTGACAAGGCTGCCCTTGGTCACCACCCCCACCGGGTGACGGAACTCAGACAACACGCGCAACAGGGCACGCATGATGCCCCGGTCGCGTTCGATCGGCTGGTAGGGGTCGGTATTGGTGCCGATCGCCAGCGTCCCGGGCCGGTAACCGGGCTTGCGCAGTTCCGCCTCCAGCGCCTGCGCCGCGTTCGGGCGGGCGATCAGCCGGGTTTCGAAATCCAGCCCCGGCGACAGGCCCAGATAGGCGTGGCTGGGACGTGCGAAACAATAGATGCAGCCATGTTCGCAGCCGCGATAGGGATTCACCGACCGGTCGAACCCCACATCGGGCGAGGTGTTGCGCGTGATCGCCCGGCGCAGAAATTCCTCGGTCACGTCGGTGCGGATCGGCGGCAGGTCGTCATCGGTGCCCCAGCCGTCATCGACGGCCTCGACCGAAAGGCGTTCGAACCGCCCGGCGGCATTGCCGCCTGCCGCCCGCCCCGGCGCGCGCGCCTGACCCGATGTGACCCGTCCATCCATGCTGCGAGATTAGAACGAAACCGGAACACCGACAAGCCCGGGTCGCGCCGGATCGGGGCAATGTCGCAATTCGCCATGTCAAACCCGCCCCGCACGCTAGCGTCTGCGCACGTCCGCCGCACGGGGCAGCAGGACCAGGAGAGCTGAGCCATGTCCGATCAAGAAGACGATATCGTCCTGAGCGAACTCGACGATGATGAACTCGTCCAGCAGATGTTCGACGACCTTTACGACGGTCTGAAGGAAGAGATCGAGGAGGCGGTCAACATCCTGCTCGAACGCGGGTGGGAACCTTACCGCATCCTGACCGAGGCGCTGGTCGGCGGCATGACCATCGTTGGCAATGATTTCCGCGACGGCATCCTGTTCGTGCCCGAGGTGCTGATGGCCGCCAACGCGATGAAGGGCGGCATGGCGATCCTCAAGCCGCTTCTGGCCGAAACCGGTGCGCCGCGAATGGGCAAGATGGTGATCGGCACCGTCAAGGGCGACATCCACGATATCGGCAAGAACCTTGTCAGCATGATGATGGAGGGGGCCGGGTTCGAAGTGGTGGACCTGGGCATCAACAATGCGGTCGAGGCCTATCTCGAGGCGCTGGAAACCGAAGAGCCCGACATCCTCGGCATGTCGGCGCTGCTGACCACGACGATGCCCTATATGAAGGTCGTCATCGACACGATGGCCGAAAAGGGCATCCGCGACGACTATATCGTGCTGGTGGGCGGCGCGCCCCTGAACGAGGAGTTCGGAAAGGCCATTGGCGCCGACGCCTATTGCCGCGACGCCGCCGTCGCGGTTGAGACGGCCAAGGAATTCGTCGCGCGCAAGCACAACCAGATGGCGGCCAGCGCCTGAGGCGCCGGCGCCCGCGCGGCCCCGGGGCGACAGCCCCGGGTCGACGCTCGGTGCCCCGGGTCCTTGTTTCATGACCATCCGCGTCTTCATTGCAGAACCCGCTGATGCGCCCCGCTTCGCCACGCTGCATGACGACGTCTTCGACGGACCCGTCGATCCGGGGCTTCTGGACCGCTACCTGGCCGCCGATCATCTGCAAATCGCCCTGGCGACGGACGGGGACCTGATCGTCGGCATGTGCTCGGGCGTGATCCATCACCACCCCGACAAGCCCGAGCACTGGTGGATCAACGAACTGGGTGTGGCGGAGCCGTGGCGGCGGCAGGGTATCGCCACGCGTCTGGTCGCGGCCTCCGTCGACGAGGCGCGCCGCCGCGCCTGCCGCGAGATCTGGGTGGTGGCCGACCCGACAGAGATGGCCGAGGGGTTCTGGCAAAGCCTCGGCTGGACCCGGACGGGTGATCGGCTGGCAATGTTTTCACGCGATCTGTGACCCGCCCCCTTGCCAAGCCGCGCAGGCGCACGTTTGGTCAGGGACATGACGGTTTATGCCATCGGCGATATCCACGGCCATCTGGACCTGCTGCAGGCAGCCCATACCCTTGTCGAGGATGACCGGGCCCGCGAGGGCGCGACCGGCGCCCCGCTGATCCATATGGGTGATCTCGTGGATCGCGGGCCGGACAGCCGCGGGGTGATCGACCACCTTGTGACGCAGCAGGCGAGCGACCCGCGCCTTGTGGTTCTGATGGGCAATCATGACCGGATGTTTGCCCATTGGGTCCGCCATGGGGGCGCGCCCGACCCGTCCTCGCGCACCGCGCTGGAGTATCTGCACCCCAGGTTCGGCGGGCAAACGACGCTGGCCTCCTACGGGGTCGATTCCGGGGCGCCGGGCGCGGATATGGTCCGCGCCGCGCAGGCGGCGGTCCCCGAGACCCATCTGGCATTTCTGGAAGGATTGCCGCGCCATGTCACACATGACGATTGCGTCTGCGTCCATGCGGGCCTGCGCCCGGGCGTGGCGCTGAGCGATCAGGACCCCGCCGACCTGATCTGGATCCGCGACGAATTCCTGACCTCGCACGCCGATCACGGGGCGCTGATCGTGCATGGGCACACCCCGGCCGATCGTGTCGAACATCACGGCAACCGCCTGAACATCGATACCGGCGCGGCCTTCGGCGGGCCGCTGTCGGCGGTGGTGATCGAGGGGCGCGACGCCTATCTGCTGACCGGGGCCGGCCGCGTGCCCGTGCCCCGGCTGGACGCCTGAATGCCCCCTCGTGACATCCTTCTGGCCCTCGTGGTCGTCATCGCCTGGGGGTCGAATTTCACTGCCATGCGGCTGGCGCTGGACGAACTTCCGCCGCTTCTGTTCGTGGGGCTGCGCTTTGCCATCCTGCTGCCGCTTCTGCTGGTCCTGCCGCGCCCGGCGGGGTGGTGGCCCATCATCGCCATCGGCTGTTTCATCAACATGGGCCAGTTCGGGTTCCTGTTCAGCGCGATGGAGGCGGATGTGACCGCCGGTCTGGCCAGTCTTCTGCTGCAGTCGCAGGCGCCGATCACCATCGTCCTTGCCGCGATCTTCTACCGTGAACGGGTCAGCGCGGTGCAGGTCGCAGGGATCACCCTTGCGGTGATCGGGCTGGCGGTCATCGGATCGGCGAGCGGCGGCAATGTCACGCTGGCGGGTCTTGGCCTTGTGCTGTGCGGCGCGCTGTCCTGGGCTTGCGGCAACCTGGTCCTGCGCCGGTCGCCGGGCGTGGACATGATGGCACTGTTCGTCTGGGCATCGCTGGTCCCGCCCCTGCCGATGCTGGCGGCGGCCTTTGCATTCGAAACACCCGATCCCTTCGGGGTGATCGCCGCGCTCAGCCTGCAAGGCTGGCTGTCCGTGGCCTATGTGGCCGGCATTTCGACGCTTCTGGGGTTTTCGATCTGGGGGGCGCTGTTGTCGCGGCACCCGGCGGCGCTGGTCACCCCCTTTGCGCTGCTGATCCCGGTGGTGGGGCTGAGCGTGGCGGCAGTGGTCCTGGGAGAGACGATCACATGGGTCGAGGCGGGGGCGGGCCTTTTGATCCTTGCCGGTATCGCCCTTTGTGTCCTGGGGCCGCAATTGCAGCGGCGGTTTCGACGGTGACCGATGAGGGGGCTTTCGGCACGGCCCGCCTGCCCCTAGTGTAAGGTCACGCGACAGCATGGGCGCCCCGATGCCGATCACCCCGACCCCTGACAGGACCCTGCTTCTGGCCTGCGGCGCGCTGGCACGCGAATTGCAGGCGGTGATCGGGTTGAACGGGTGGGATCATGTCGACCTGCATTGCCTGCCCGCACAGCTCCATAACACGCCCGAGAAAATCCCCGACGCAGTCGAGGCCGCTGTCACCGCCCGCCGCGGCGATTACGCGGCCATCAAGGTGGTCTATGCCGATTGCGGAACCGGGGGATTGCTGCAATCGCGCTGTGACGAGCTTGGTGTGGACATGCTCGAAGGCCCGCATTGCTACAGCTTCTTCGAAGGAAATGAGGTCTTTGCCGCCCGGGGCGAGATGACGGCCTTTTACCTGACAGATTTCCTGGTCCGCCAGTTCGACGCCTTCGTCACCCGGCCGCTTGGCCTCGACCGGCACCCTGAACTGCGCGATGTCTATTTCGCCCGTTACACGACGCTGGTCTACCAGGCCCAGACCGACGACCCGGACCTGACCGCGCTGGCGCGGCTGCATGCCGGAACCCTGGGCCTTGCCTTCGAACGGCGCTTTACCGGGCTGGGCGGACTGGATGCGGCGCTGAAGGGGACGGGGATGGCCTGAGGGGTGGGATCAGGCCGCCGCCTCGGCGGCGAGCGCCCGGATCCGTTCGACCATGGCGCGCACCCCGTTCGAGCGTTGCGCCGACAGATGATCGTTGAGGCCGAGCCGCCCCAGTTCCGCGCCCGCGTCCACGGCCAGCACATCCTCGACCCGCAGCCCGTCATAAAGCGCATGCAGAACCGCGATCAGCCCCCGCACGATCATCGCGTCGCTGTCGCCCTGGAACCGGAACACGGCCCCCGGCCCCGCGCCGTCGATCCGGGGCAGGATCCAGACCTGGCTGGCGCAGCCATCGACCTTGGTGGCGGGCACCTTCACCGCGTCCTCCATGGGTGGCATGGCACGGCCCATGTCGATCACATGGCGATACCGGTCTTCCCAGTCATCGAGGAATTCGAACGTCTCGGCGATGTCTTCGAAGGCGGCGCTGGCCATCCATGATCCTTTCCCTTTGCGCCCCGTTAGCTAGGCGCCGGGGCCGCGCCCGTCCAGAGGCGCTTTTCTTCGGGCGGGCGATGCGCTAGGTCCGCGAGGCGTCCACCAGCGGAGACCGCCCCATGCTGCGCCTGAGCCTTTTCCTCGTTCTGCTGACCGGCCTAGCGGCCTGTGAAACCCGGCTGAACCCGCTCAACTGGTTTGGTGGCGCCGAGGAAGAACGGGTCGTCGTGGATCAGGAAGCGGTGCGCGACCCCAACGACCCGCGTGACCTTGTCGCCACGGTCGCCTCGCTGAACGTCGACGCGCTGCCGGGCAATTCCGGGGCCATTCTGCGGGCCGTGGGCGTGGCCCCGACGCAAGGGTTCTGGGAGGCCGAACTGGTCGAGGTGCCGGGCGAAGAGGGCCAGCTGGTCTATGAGTTCCGGGTGTTCCCGCCGGCGGGCCGCGCCGATGCCGGGCCGCAGACATCGCGCGAGATCGTGGCCGGGGCGGAACTGAACCGGTTCGACCTGCAGGGCATCCGCACCATCACCGTGCGCGGGGCGGCAAACCAGCTGACCGTGCGGCGCTGATCAGTCGCGGGCGACCGGCACGGTGACCACGCGCGGCCCGTCGGCCGATAGGGCGATGTCACCGTTGAGCAGTTTCAGCGCATCCTCGCCGAACACCTCGCGCCGCCAGCCGGTGGCCCAGATGCCATCGACATAGCCGCTGGCGATATCGTCGAGATCGGAGGAGGACGCGATCAGTTTCGCGGCCACGCCGGATGTTTCGGCCTTGGCTTTCAGAAGCACCCGCAACAGATCGGCCAGCGCGGGGTTGAGGTTCGACCGGTCCCGCCCCTTTGGCAGTTTCGGCTGATCCTCGGGCGGGGTGGCAAGGCCTTTCTGCACGGCGGCCACCAGCCCCTCGGCGATGTCGCCCTTGCGCGCCTCGCGCAGCAGCAGGCGGGACTTGCCCAGATCGGCAACCGTTTTCGGCTTGGTCGAGGCGACCTCCATCAGCGCGTCATCCTTCAGCACCCGGTTGCGCGGGACGTTCCTGGCCTGGGCGTGGCGTTCGCGGAACGCGGCCAGTTCCCGGGCGATGGCCAGCGTCTTGCCGGAACTGGTGCGTAGTTTCAGCCTGAGCCACGCAGTATCGGGGTCGACCACGTAGCTGGAGGCATCGGTCAGGCTGGCCAGTTCCTCATCCACCCACCGGGTGCGGCCCGACCGGTCAAGCTCGGCCTTGAGGTATTCGTAGATCTGGCGCAGATGCGTGACATCGGCCAGCGCATAGGTTTTCTGCGCCTCGCTCAGCGGCCTGCGCGACCAGTCGGTAAAGCGCGAGGATTTGTCGAGCGCGGCACGCGCGATGCGGCGCACCAGCGTTTCATAACCCACCTGGTCGCCGAACCCGCAGACCATCGCCGCGACCTGCGTGTCGAACAGCGGCGCGGGCACCACGCCGCCTTCGACATGGAAAATCTCCAGGTCCTGGCGCGCGGCGTGAAACACCTTGACCACGCCCGGATCGCGGAAAAGCGCGTAAAGCGGGTCGAGCGACAGGCTGTCCGACAGAGGGTCGACCAGAACCGCGTCGCTGTCATCCTCGCCGGGCAGCGCCAGCTGAACGAGGCAAAGCTGCGCGAAATAGGTGCGTTCGCGCAGGAATTCGGTATCGACGGTGACATAGGGCGCATCGGCGGCGCGGGCACAGAACGCGGCCAGCGCGTCGGTTGTGGTCAACGTCTGGGTCACGGGCGAAAGGGGCGTTGGGGCACGGGCATGATCGCCTGATAAGTCACGCCTGTGGCGAAGGAAAGGGGGCGCTGTCGTCGAGCATCAGGGGCGCGCGGCAGCCCCCGGCCACGCGGCGCAGGACGGCGGGGTAGAGCCGGTGTTCCAGCGGCAGAAGCCGCGCGGCCAGCGTGTCGGGCGTATCGCCGGGCCGGATCGCCAGCCGCGCCTGCCCCAGGATCGGGCCATCGTCGAGATCGGCGGTCACCTCGTGCACGGTGCAGCCATGGTCGGCATCGCCCGCCTCCAGCGCCCGGGCATGGGTGTCGAGGCCGCGGTATTTCGGCAGGAGCGAGGGGTGGATGTTGAGCATCCGGCCCTGCCAGCCGGTCACGAAATCCGGCGTCAGCACGCGCATGAAGCCCGCAAGACAGATCAGGTCAGGCGAATAACGGCGCAGCACGGCGTCAAGCGCCGCGTCGAAATCGGCGCGGTTGTCAAAGGCGCGGTGGTCCAGCACCTCGGTGGGAATGCCCAGGTCAGCGGCCTTTTGCAGCCCGCCCGCCCCGGGCCGGTTCGACAGCACGAGACAGGGCCGCGCCGGATGGTCGCCGGTCATCGAACGGGCCAGAGCAACCATGTTGGACCCGGACCCGGAAATCAGGATCGCGACGCGCAGGCTCATGCCAGGCTGCTGCGATACCGGACCCCCTGCCCTTCGGTGATCCGGCCGATGCGCGTCACCTCCTGCCCGGCCTCGGCCAGCACCTGCATCGCCGCATCCGCAGCGTCGTCGGGCACCACCACGGCCATGCCGATCCCGCAATTGAAGGTGCGCAGCATCTCGGCCTCGGGCAGCGCGGCTTCCGCCATCAGCCAGGTAAAGACCGGCGGCAGGGTCCAGGTATCAAGGTCGATCTCGGCGCCCAGGCCTTCGGGCAGGACGCGCGGCAGGTTCTCGGTCAGCCCGCCGCCGGTGATATGGGCCAGCGCCCGCAGGGGCAGACCGGCCTTCAGGGCGGCCAGTGTGGCGTTCACGTAAAGCCGGGTCGGCGTCAGAAGCGCAGCGCCCAGAGTGTCATTGGCAAAGGGCGCGGGCGCGTCCCAGCCCAGCCCCGTGCGCTCGACCACGCGCCGGACCAGCGAATAGCCGTTGGAATGGATGCCCGAGGCGGCAAGCCCCAGGATCACATCGCCCGGCCCCACATCGCGCGGCAGCGCTTTTCCGCGCTCCATCGCGCCGATGGCAAAGCCCGCAAGGTCGAATTCGCCATCGCGGTAGAGGCCGGGCATTTCCGCCGTTTCGCCCCCGATCAGGGCACATCCCGCCTCGGCACAGCCGCGCGCGATGCCCTCTATGATCTCGGCAGCAGTGTCGACCTCCAGCCGTCCGGTGGCGAAATAGTCCAGAAAGAACAGGGGCTCCGCCCCCTGGCAGATCAGGTCATTGACGCACATCGCCACCAGGTCGACGCCCAGGCCCGTCATCTGCCCGGTCTCCATCGCGATCTTCAGCTTGGTGCCCACGCCATCGGTTGCGGCCACCAGGATCGGATCGGCATAGCCCGCCGCCTTCAGGTCGAACAACGCCGCGAACCCGCCAAGCCCGGCCATCACGCCGGGCCGTTTTGTGGCCGCTGCGGCGGGGCCGATCCGGT
The DNA here is from genome assembly GCA_024742455.1 of Paracoccaceae bacterium. Taxonomy (GTDB): domain Bacteria; phylum Pseudomonadota; class Alphaproteobacteria; order Rhodobacterales; family Rhodobacteraceae; genus JANSYL01. The sequence continues at coordinate 184,993 of JANSYL010000006.1, forward strand.
CCACCAGCGCATTGCCGGCATCGATATCGACGCCAGCCTCTGCGTAGGTCAGCGGGGTCTTGCCCTCACCCACCCCGTCAGCTCCGGCCGCCGGAGGGAATGCGCGCCCCGATCATCAGGAAGATCGCCATCATCACGCCGCTGGCAAGAACCACCATCCCCAGGGCGCTGACCGCGTCCGGCGCGGCCTCCACCCGGCCGGAGGCTGCGAAAAACAGCGCCGGCATGATCATCAGCGCTACATAGATCACCATCAGCACGGCCCAGACCTTGGCCCAGTCGGCGACCACCAGGGGCCGCGTGGCGCGGCGGGCGATCTGCATCCCGGCATCTGTTGCGGGCAGCGTGGCCAGGATCACCTGGCTGGCTTCCAGGTCGGGCAGGCCCGTCAGGTTCACCAGCAGCACGTAAATGACGCGCAGCACGATCACGCCGATCACGTATCGCAGCACGATCTCGGACAAGGCAGGCATCGCATACTCCGCAATTGCTGGATGTTGCCGGGCGGCATACGTCAGGATGCAGGCTGCATCAATGGCCATCACGGGGCGTGTTGGGGGGTTGCTTGACCCGGACGGGCGGTCTGATACTGCAGCGCAAGGCGGGCCTGTAGCTCAATTGGTTAGAGCAGAGCGCTCATAACGCTTTGGTTGCAGGTTCGAGTCCTGCCGGGCCTACCAGACCCATCCCGCCCGAGAATCGGGCGCCTGCTGCGCGGCTGCGCCGCGCGTTTCGGCAAACCGGCACGGTCCGGGCCGCGGGAACGAAATCTTTACCGCGCGTTATCAGGAATTCGACAAAACTGTCCCTGCCACCCGGATGCGGCGGCGCGGGGCGTCCCGCGCCGGGGAGGCCGCATCCCGATGCAGAGGATGACGGCAGATGAACAGGATCAAGCTGGCGCTTTTCGCGCTGCACAACTATTCGGCGGGCGCCATCGACCGGGCCGGGGCCGATTGGATCGGCGGCGATCACCGGCGCGCCCGGGCCGAGGCGCGTCGGCGCCTTTGCGAAGAAGCGATGGATGTTCTGGTGCCGCCTCCGCGACCCTGACACCGGACGGGACCGCGCCTAACGCGGCAGGACAAGGTCGATCTTCAGACCACCCAGCCGGGTGCTGTCGCCCAGTGCCAGGCTGCCGCCATGACGGCGCGCGATGTCGCTGGCGATGGCCAGACCGAGGCCCACGCCGCTGCCCTGGTCCTGGTTGCGGGCGATGTCGAGCCGGGTGAAGGGCCTGAGTGCGGCCTCGCGCAGGTCGGCCGGGATGCCGGGGCCGTCATCTTCGACCGAAAACCGCACCGCGCCGGGCACCAGTGCGACGGCGATCCGCGCCTCGGTCCCGTAGCGCAAAGCGTTCGACACCAGGTTGGTCAGCGCCCGGCGCACCGCCTGGGGCCGGAGCAGGACATCGGTGCCGCGCTCGGGCGCCTCAAGCGTGACCTGCCCCCCGCCCCGCCGGGCATCATCGGCAACCTGCCGGGCAAGGTCCACCGGGTCGGCAGCCACCTGGTCGTCCAGCGCCTCGCCCCGCGCAAAATCGAGGAAGGTCGACAAAAGCTGTTCCATCTCTTCGACGTCGCGTTTCAGCGCCTCGACCTCGGCCCCCTGCTCCAGCATCGTCAGGCCCAGCTGCATCCGCGTCAGAGGTGTGCGCAGATCATGGCTGACCCCTGACAGCATCAGCGTGCGCTGTTCCAGCATCGTCTCGATCCTTGACCGCATGGCCAGAAACGCATGGCCTGCGCTGCGCACCTCGGTGGCGCCGGACGGGGTGAAGGGCACGACCTGGCCCTTGCCGAACGCCTCGGACGCGCGGGCGAGCCGCCGGATCGGGCGCAACTGGTTGCGCAGGAACACATAGGCCACCGCCGCCATGAAGATGCCGGTGAAGACGATCAGCACCAGCAATTGATGCGGGTTCGACGCCGACATCCGGTTGCGCGACATGGACAGGGTCACCGGCCCCTCGGCCGTGTCGACAACGATCTGGGGGCGGCGCCAGTCGCTGGTCAGATCGACGGCGACCAGCCCGGGCAGGTCGTCCTCCAGCACGCGCAGCACCTCGATGCCCGTCAGGTCGTACCAGTCGCGTTGCGTCGTGCTGACCGTTGCCCCCGGCGTGACGTCGATGAACAGGTCCTGGGCGATGGCTGCGGCCTGCGCCGGGTCCGCCGCGCGCCGGTTCAGCACCAGGATCAGCTCCTGCACGGCGGCCTGTGTCATCTGCCGGGCCACGCCTTCGAAATAGCGTTGCAGAATGGCCGTCGAGATCACAAGCTGCAGCGTGACGATAGGCACCAGAAGGATCAGCGCGGCGCGCCCGTAAAGCCCGCGGGGCAGGAACCGTTTGATCCAGGCAAATCCCATGACGGGGTTCTAGCGGAGCGCGCGGCGCAATGGAAACCGGATGTGCAACCCTGCTGGAACCGGACCTGCGCCGGGTTCTGGCGCCGAACCCGTCGCCGATGACCTTTACCGGCACGAATACCTATATCCTCGGGCATGGCGGTGTCTGCGTGATCGACCCGGGGCCCGCCTCGGACGCGCATCTGGCGGCGATCGAAGCGGCGCTGGCGCCGGACGAGCGGGTGGCCGCGATCCTTGTCACCCATTCCCATCTCGATCATTCCCCCCTGGCCCGCCCCCTGGCCGACCGGCACGGGGCCGAGCTGCTGGCGGCGGGCCCGTCCGACTGGGGCCGCTCGGCGCTGATGGCGCGGCTGGCTTCGGAGGGGGGGCTGGGCGGTGGCGAAGGCGTCGATCCCGACTTCGTCCCCGACCGGCGTCTGCAGGACGGCGAACGGATTGCGGGGGACTGGGGCAATCTGGAGGTTCTGGCCACACCCGGTCACATGGCCAATCACCTCAGTTTCGCCTGGCGCGGCGCGGTCTTTACCGGCGATCTGGTGATGGGCTGGTCGACCTCGCTGGTGTCGCCGCCGGACGGGGACATGGGGGCGTTCATGGCCTCGGTAGCGCGGCTGTCGCGGCGGGCCGACCGGGTGTATTACCCCGGCCATGGCGACCCGGTGGCCGACCCGAAGGCCCGGACGCAGGCCTTGCTGGCCCATCGCCGCGCGCGCGAGGCGCAGATCCTCGCCGCGCTCGAAACCGCCGGGCCGGGGGATGCCGCGACGCTTGCCCGCGCGATCTACACCGACACGCCCGAGGCGCTCCTGCCTGCCGCTGCCCGGAACGTTCTGGCGCATCTTATTGATCTTCATGAAAGAAATCGCGTGACCTGCGCCGCGCCGCTGACCGCAGAAAGCCGCTTTGCCCCGGCGTGAACGGACGGGGCAATTTTCCCGCGCGCCCCTCTGGACGCCCGCAGCCCCCGTTGCTATATCCGCCGCCAGTTCCGGCGTAGCTCAGCGGTAGAGCAGTTGACTGTTAATCAATTGGTCGTAGGTTCGATCCCTACCGCCGGAGCCAATTACAGGAATAATTTCAATGACTTGCGCCCTGTCGGTGCAACCGACGGGTCGTTCGTCTAAGGCATGTAGACAGCATGTAGACTGCGTCAAACTGTCCGACTCTGTCACAGGTTGGCTGAGTTCGCGTAATGTCGCTTTGTCTATGGTAGTGCATAAGCGGACCGCACCTTCCCTCGCTCTGCTCGGCGCGTCTATCGCGCGGGATGACGGCCTGCCTCAACCTGTTGTTCACAGTACCTCTCCCGAGGGGAACATTCGCCATGGCCCCCTTCTCGATCCCCCTAGGTGTACCATCCCGGATGATCACATAGCCCCTCGTCGATCGGCGCTTTTCATGGCAGGCTGGGTTCTGACCGAGGCGCGGGACGGGAGAGCGACATGCTGATCAAGCTTCACAGTCAGGCAACCACGACGCCGAAGA